>NZ_JACRSZ010000011.1 GCF_014385005.1 Jingyaoa shaoxingensis
AAGGCTAAGTTTAAGTTGGGATGATAACATTTCAACCTCCGACAATTATGATACCTTAATTATATCAGATATATGATTTTACGACCACTTTTTCAGTGGCGTCCTTTAGGTGGCGAGGAACAAATTAGTATCAGTGGTGGGAGTCAATCCCCATCTGATATAGCCTCCGGCAGGATTGCAGAGATGCGCAAAAGAAATATGTCATGCTTTGCATGACGCGCATCTCGCAGCAAGAATGCCGAGGCATTCTTGAAAAAAGCCAGAAAACTCCGTCCTCAATAGCTTATTTTACAATCATTCCTGTCTTTCTGTCGCTGAACAGTGCCACTTCGATCAGGAAGATGATACCAAGGATCAGCTGCTGTAACTGTGTCGGGATCATCAGCATAACCAGACCACTGGAAAGTACTTTGTAGGTCATAACACCAAGGATGATGTTATAGAATCTTACTTTTGCACCACCGTTTACCGGCATTCCGCCAAGTACCAATGCGATCATAATCTGTGTCTCAAGCTGATTACCCGCTGTAGATGTTACAGATCCTACTTTTATTGAGTTGATAAATGCTGCCAGTCCGGTAATGCATCCTGCTGTCATATAGATCAGCATCTTGGTGCGCTCTACGCGAATACCTGCAAATCTTGCTGCAGTCTCTCCTGCTCCGATGGCTTTTAGTCTGGATCCAAGTCCTGTATAAGTAAATGCCAGATAAGCTACTACAAAGATTACAATCGTAAATGTCAGCATAAATGGCAGTGTATTATATTTGGAAATATCACTGACACCATATACAGGGGAGTTAGTAGTCGCATATGCACACACTCCACGGAACAGATACATATTACAGATTGTTACAATGAAGCTGGTGATTTTACGTTTTACATTAAAATATCCGTTCATCAGACCGATCAGTCCACCGGTCACCACGCCACCGATAATAGCAAGAATAATATTATAATGTGACAGCCAGCATACTACGATGGAGCATACGCCCAGCATGGATCCCTGCGAGAAATCCAGTCCACCCATGGTCATGACCATGAATACTCCAATGGATGAAATCAGGAGCATATAGGACTGACTCAGCAGCAGAGAAATATTTTTCGGTTTAAACAGCTTTCCATCTGTCAGAATTGCAAACAATACACAGATGATTACAAATCCCGCGATCGGAAGAATTGTTCTTACTATGGGCCGTTCCAGAAAAGGAATCTTTTCTGCCGACTCTTTTTTTACTGTTGATTCCATTCTATGTACCCCCTAAATCATATTATCAATCAAATCCGTATCCCGAAGTTCTTCGGAACGCAGGAATTCGCCATTTATCTTACCATCTTTCATAATCAGAATACGGTCTGCCATACCCAGCAGCTCCATGATCTCTTCTGAAATCATGATAATGGACTTTCCTTCTTTACGCATACGGTTCATCATCGCATAAATATCTGCTTTTACTTTGACATCGATACCACGGGTCGGGGAATCCAGAATAATCAGGTCTGAATCTTTACCGATCCATCTTGCCAGAACAACCTTCTGTTTGTTACCACCGGAAAGTGCGGAAACGAACTGGTCTACACCAGTCATCTTGGTACTCATCTGTTTTGCAAATTTGTCTGCAAATTCCTTCATTGTTTTGCCACTTAAAACGCCGCCCTTTTTCAAATCCTCCAGTGACGGCAGGCAGATATTTTCACAAATGGTATCATTAATGACCAGAGATTCATTATCTCTGTCCTTGGATGCATAAGCCATACTGTGTTTGATGGCATCCGGAATGGAATTGATCGGTGTTCCATCACCCAAAGTTACACTTCCCTCACGGAAGTAAGACGCTCCAAAAATAGCTTTTCCAACTTCATGCATACCGCATTCGGAAAGTCCGCCGATACCAAGAATCTCGCCCTTGTGAAGTTCCAGAGATAAGTTGTCAATCTGCCCCTTTACGCTTACATTTTTTACGGAGATAACTACTTCATCTGAGATCTTCTCGCCGTAATCGGTACGATAATAATTGTTACCGATCTCACGTCCTACCATGAGCTGTTTCAAACGGTCAGTTGTTGCTTCTTCTTTGGTAATTGTTCCAATATAAACACCGTCTCGCAGTACGCTGATCTGGTCTGACTGTTCAATTACTTCTTCCAGGTCATGGGAAATAAAAATAACACAACTTCCCATATCACGCATCTTGTGCATTACCTTGAAAAGTTCTTCACGGCCTTTCTGTCCAAGTGCTGTGGTAGTCTCATCAACAACCAGTATCTTAGGATTGAAATAAGTAGATTTTACAATTTCAATCAGCTTACGGTCTTCAAAATTATAATCATCAATGGTCTTAGCCGCATCGATATAGTTGAATCCATAGCTGTCCAGATATTCCTGAGCCTTTTTGTTCATAGCTGCGGTATTTTTGATACCAAATTTCGTAAACTGATCCTCATTGCCAAGGAAAATATTTTCTGCTACGGTCAGACCGGACAAGGTTCCGATCTCCTGTACAATAATTGCCACACCCTGATGATTACCGTCAACCTGATTTGCTGCTGAGACTTCTTTGCCATCCAGAATAAAGGTGCCGGAATCTTTTTTATAAATACCAGTCAGACAAGAAGTCAGAGTGGACTTTCCAGATCCGTTTTCTCCGATCAGTGCATGAATCTCACCTTTATTAAAGGTAATGGAGACATGATCCAGAGCATGTGTGATTCCAAAATGTTTATCAATTTTTTCTGCTTTTAATAATACTTCACCCATACTGTCTCCCTCCTATTTCACAACCGCGCCTTTAACCGGCTTGGTAGTAAGTGCTACAATCAGAAGCAGTGCTGCACCGGTTACCACATTCTGAATAGTGGTTGGTGCTCCCAGTGCTACGAATCCGTTAAACATCAACTGAATGATCATTTCACCGATGACAATGGCGATTACCGGATGACCATACTTCTTAAATGCCAGTCCGAAGAAAGTTCCCATCAGAGGTGTGAAGTTTCGGCTCATGGATGACAGGTTGGATGCAGATGTCATGGATGTTCCGAAGCTGATGGTCAGGATTGCCTGAAGTCCGAAGAACAGACCTGCCAGAGTGAACGCCACTACTTTGTACTTTGGTACATTTACACCCATGTTCTTAGCAATAACTTCGTTGCTTCCAATTGCGTAAGTATAAGTACCAACCTTTGTGTACTTCAGAATAAATGCACAGAGCAGATATGCAAACACAGCCAGAATCAGGTTTGCCGGATAATCACCGAAAGCACGGAAACCAATATCCAGAATTACATTCTTACCATTTGTAGCATATACACTCAATGCCTCATAGATCAGAGACAGTGCAACGGTAACGATCAGGGAAGAAATATGTAACTTAATATAAACCAGACCATTGATCAGTCCGATCAGGGTACCACAGAGGATCGGTGCAATAATCAGTCCCAGGTATCCAAAACGTACACTTGCATTACATGCAATAATTGAGGAAAGTACAATGTTCGCACCCACACTCATATCAAAAGGTCCCATTACGCAAATGAAATACAGACCGCAGCCGCCTACTGCATAAATCAGTGCCGACTTCATATAAGTTGCCAGCTTGTCCGGTGATCCGAATGTCGCCGGAGCCAGAAGTTTAAATATGGCCCAAAAAGCCACCAGCATCACCAGCAAAAGTATAATACCGAAATACTGGTTTTGTTTCAGTTTTTTCATATCTGTTCTCTTTCTCCTTTCTGGTGATCCGACGCAGGGATCTACGCGGAACTTTTTCCTCTCTGTGTTCAGAGAAGGACACAACACGAGCCACACGGGCCGCTGCCACTATACAGCCGGTCATCCGGTGGCTCGTTTTGAATTCTGCCTGGCTATGAGGACAACCTCATCAGGCCATACTAGTTGCTGTGTCTTGAGATTACGTCGTCGATAGACAGTGATGTTGCTGCTTTGTTCAGATCATCAAAGCTGTAACCTGCCATTTCTACGATTTCTTCATCTGTATAAGGATCAGCATCTACGAAGTACTGTTCATAGTTTGCATAATCTTCTGGGGAAGATACATACAGGTATGGGAAGAGGATCTCATAACCGAATGTTCCTTCATCTTTAACATAGTTGCCTTTGATTGCATTGTATGTGGTAAGGAATGCAAACAGAGGGTCACAGAAATGTCCGCCTGATTCAGCAAACATTCCGCCGCTTTCAAGCTGTGCAGCCAGGTCATCCAGGAAGTCTGTAGATACAACGTCGATCTTACCTGTCAGTCCTTCGTTAGCAAATGCACCAATAGATCCTACCAGTGGATCTCCGCCGCCGCCAGCAACGATCAGAGCGTCCATATCTGGATTAGAGTTATAGAGAGATAATGCTGCTGCTGCGCCTTCTTCTGAAGAAGTATTTGCATATACCGGCTCAGTTAAAGTTGCCTGATCATCTGGATTTGCTTCGTTCCATTCATCAACGGCTTTCTTGTAACCTGTCCATCTCTGCTGGAATGTAGCATCACCAACGGTCCATGCTTCCAGACCGATGTTACGGTCGCCGTTTTCCAGAAGAAGATTTACCAATGTGTAACCATTGGTTACTTCGTCTTCATGAACTGCTCCAAGGTAATATGGAGAATTGCATGCTGTCTGATATACTTCCGGGCTGTTCTCTTCAGAGATAATACGGAAGAACTGTGTCAGGTATACGCTGTTAGCATCACATGTCTGAATTGCAGATGTCATCTCGGAGTCTGCTGAGTTACAGATGATGATACCATCACATCCTGCTGCACATAACTGTTCTACAGAAGCGGTAACCTGCTCAGATACATGTCCCTGGTCTACGTACATTACGTTTACGCCAAGTGCATCAGCGGCTTTATCGATGATCTTCTTACACTGGCTTCCCAGAACGTCTGTAGAACTCCAGATAGAAACACCGATTGTGATGTCATCTTCTGCTGCTACAGGAACTGCTGCGGATCCAGCAAAGGATGCTACCATAGCTGCTGTCATCATAGCTGCTGTGACTTTTTTCATTGATTTTCTCATTTTTCAAAAACCCTCCCTTATTTTTTCAGCCGGACTGTGATTTATCTACCCGACTAAGTATGGTTTTATTAAATCACAATCCGGCTGGATCTGTTAGGACATATTTGCGTTTCTAATGTTGCACATTTTTGTTACGGTATTCACTGGGACTGATTCCCATCTTTTTGCGGAAGACTCTGCTGAAATAGTGGTAATCGTCGTATCCCACCAGGAAAGCAATTGCTTCCAGCTTCCGATCTGCCTCTTTCATCAGCTCTGCCGCTTTTTCCATGCGGATTCTTGTCAGGAAGGCAATCACGGATTCTCCGTAAGTGCGGCTGAAGGTTCTGGACAGATGGCTGGCATCCAAATGATACTTTTCTGCAAGTTCAGTCAGTGTAATATTCTCTGGATAATTTTCCTCAATATGACGGTGAATCTGATCCATAAGATCCGGTACCGAATCGGACTGTCTCTGGTCTTCCTTTTCACTCATACTTTCCAGCATAATGTTCAAAGTGACCATCAGTTCTCTGGCATTGAGACACTTCAGATAATAGTCTGCCGTCTCCATAGATTCTTCCATCAGATTCTGAAACTGAGGCCGTTCCTTCCGGACATAGGCATAAAACACATTATTAATTCTTCCTATTAACTGTTTTACTTCCAGATAAGTCCAGCCTGCTTCCACGCATTTCTCCAGTCCCATCGTTTCAAAGATCAGTTTCTGTATGCTGCCGTTCTGTCCTTCCCGCAAGTAGCGCAGCATTTCTTCATCCATTCTGGAATGCATGCTTTTCGGAGTCATACGCTGATTTATCGCATCTGTCTCTGTGCAGAACTGGATACTGTGTACTCGCCGGAATGGGCGAAGCACCAGCACCGAAATCAGTTCCCGATAGATTTTTCCAAGATTCTTCCAGATGTTCTCCTCAGACTGCCTGTCATTCTGATATAGAACCACTGAAACCGGACCATACTGTTCCACCGGAAATGCCTCTTCTACCCGATGGGCGAACTCCTGTACCCTCTGATGGTCACTGTTTCCAACCATAATAAATTCACTCATCTTCTGAGTATAATGAAAAACCTGAATTTTTTCTTTTTCAAGGCATTCCTGTAACAGCTTCTGCTTAATATCCCAGGCAGCCTGCAAAATATCATGGTCTGATTTCTCCGTAATATCTGCTATGTCATAATATTTTATCAGTGCTACTGTATTCCCAGACATCTGGCTGTCAAAACCGTCCACCGTATATTCTCTTCCGTATAGCTGATTGTTCAGAAGTGCAGAAAAAGCTCCGTCTGACAGAACAGAAGCTGTCCTGTCTTCCCGTTCTTTCTGCTTCCTACGTTTCTCAAGGATATCCATAATCTTGCGGATCACCTGTTCCAGATCTTCTCTCCCTACCGGTTTCAGAAGATAGTCAATTCCTCCAGACAAAAAAGTCCCTTTTACTTTTTCAAAATCATCATATCCACTGACTGCAACCGTCACCACCTCAGAATACTCTGTCTGCATTCTCGACAGCAGCTCCAGCCCGTCCATAAATGGCATATTAATATCTGTCAGAAGGATATCCGGATGCTCCTGTGCCATACGTTCCAATACTTCTTCCCCGTCACATGCAGGTTCCAGGAATTCCATTCCGTAGTCTCCCCACGGCAAAAGGTTTCTTAAATTCTCCCGGCTCCAGTACTCATCATCTGCAACCAGTACTCTGATTTTTTCCATATGGCTCATAATTTTCTCCTTCTTGTTCTTCTTTTTTCTTCAATATCGGAACTCGGATACTTACCTTTGTGCCTTCTCCCATCCTGCTGTCAATCAGAATTCCATATTCCTCTCCAAAAACTCTTTTCAGCCTTGCATTTACGTTTAAAATACCAATTGATACACCGGTCTCCACCCTCTTCGGATCATTCTTTTCCAGAAGATGATTCATCTCCTCTGCGTCCATTCCTGTTCCGTTATCTTCCACACAAATCAACAGAAGTCCGTTTTCATGAACTGCAGAAATGGTCAGTTTCTTATCTTTTCTGCGCACATTGCGAAGTCCGTGGGTGATGGCATTTTCTACGATTGGCTGCAGACAGATGCGTGGGAGCTGATCCTGCAGGGTCTCTTCTGCAATCTGATATTCATATGACACATCTGATCCACTGCGTACATCCATCACATACAGATAATTTTTTACGTGTTCCATTTCTTTCTGAACTGTGGAAAACTCATCTGTCATATTCAGACTGTACCGAAATACCGCTGACAGGGAATGACACAGCCCACTGACCAGAGGACAATTCTGTGCAGTAGCTATCCCACTCATGGTATTTAAGGTATTATACAAAAAATGCGGGTTAATCTGCGCCTGTAGCATCTTGTATTCTGTCCGCTCCACCAGAAGACGGTATTTGTACTCTTCCTGCGCCATGGCTTGTACCCGGTCCAGCATATCATTAAATTCCGTTCCCAGCACCTTCAGTTCTTCCGACCAGCCTACAGGCTGTACACGAAGCTGTGTCTCCCCATTTTTGATACGTTCAATTGTCTCCAGCATCTGCTCTGTCGGTCTGGTCAGCCATTGGGACAAAAACATCACAAAAACACACACTACCACTAGCATCATGCCCATAATTACCATCAGGGAACGGGTCAGAGATCTCTGTGTGGCTGTCAGCAGTGACTGGGAAACCAGTGCACATGCCTCCAGATTGTTTTCTGTCTGTCCCACATGGATTAGATAATAATCTTCGTATTCCTGCTCCAGTGTATTGCTGTCATAGTAATTCTGGATTACACGGGATAACTGCTTTTGGATCCGTTTCTGATCGTCATTTGCGTCTCCCGTAGTCACAATAGTTCGATCATTTACAGGCTGCATCCAGAGATATACATGAGACAAATCCACGTATTTATTCATAATGGACGCAAATGCCATGCTGTCAATTTCACATACCAGATAACCAATCTTCTGCCGTTCCTCATCATAATTATGCAGTTTTAACACAAACCGTATAATATCTTTTTCTTCCAATGGATTATAATATCCGGAGATCATCAGATCCGTCCGTTCCCCATTGACATATTCCAGCACCCTTTCCGTATTGGCATCATATTCACTTTTGTAAATATCCCGCGGAAACATCTGACAGTTATAACGATAGGCACTTACCAGCTGATTATTTGCATCATACAGATACATGGCCATCAGTCGGTCTTCCGAAGAAAAACGCTTTCTTCCAAGATACCAGTTTCTCCACCAGTAGCCATCTGCCGGCACCTTTTCCTGACTTCCTTTTGCAACTGACCGTAATTCCTCAATCAGATCATACTCGCTGTATATAGTCAGCATCTCTGTCCTGATATTACGGACAAAGGTCATCAGCTCGGCCTGCATCTTAGTCAGCGTATTTTCATTATCCGCAATACTTTCCGTTCGGATCTGTCTCTTCAGAGACTGCTGAAACAGAAAGGTCTGCATCAGAAGTGCTGCCATGACACAGCCTACGCAAAATATCATAATCGCCTTGCGCATGGTCCATCCACTATTTTTCAACCTCTTCCCCCCTCATTCCCTACTTCATTTCTCTTTCTATGGTATCGTTCCTGCTTTACTTTGTCAATTTTTTAATTACTTGTATTTGATCACTTTTTCGTTTATGATGATACCAGAGTCATAAGCCAGAAAACACGATATGCGAATGTTGGACAGGCTTGTGAGAGTACGAAGCAAACCTGATGGTATCTTTACATATCTGGAGACATTTATGAAACAAAAACTGATTGATTTACATGTGCATTCTACTGCTTCTGACGGGACTTTTTCCCCATCCGAACTGGTCAGATATGCACTTTCCAAAGGACTGTCTGCATTTGCACTGACGGATCATGACAGTGTTGCCGGTCTGGAAGAGGCTCTGGAGGCCGCCTGTGGCACTTCTCTGGAAGTGATAAAGGGCATTGAATTTTCCACTGTCTGGAAGGGCAGAGACATCCATATCGTAGGGCTGGACATTGATCCAGAACACCCAGTTTTCAAATCACATCTGGAACACTTTCTTTCTTCCAGAGATACACGGAATGTCCGAATGATTGAAAAAATGCAAAAGGACAGCATTGGGATCTCTATGGAACAGATGCAGGAACGTTTCGGTGATACGGTCCTGACCCGTGCACACATTGCCCGTTTTCTCATGGAACATGGCTACGTAGCACAGATGTCAGAGGCATTCGACCGTTACTTAAGTCCCGGCTGTCCTTATTATATCGAAAGAGAAAAGGTCACTCCACAGATGGCTGTATCCCTGATTGCTTCTATCGGTGGAATTCCTGTACTGGCACATCCAATGCTGTATCATCTCAGCGACGCACAGCTTAAAGATTTGATTCATACATTAAAACCATGTGGTCTGATTGGAATCGAAACTGTATACTCGACTTATTCCGAAGAAGAAACTGCCTATATCCAGGATCTGGCATCTGATACTGGTCTTTGTCAGTCCGGAGGTTCTGATTTTCACGGAGCCAATAAACCCGGACTTGATCTGGGCTGTGGCTATGGGCATCTGTCTGTTCCATATGATTTCTTAGATAGACTGCGAGAAAGAAGGAGACACCATGAATACTGACACAAAAATTCTCTTTACCGATCTGGATGGCACTCTGTTGAATGACCAGAAGCAGATCTCCGCGGGAAATCTGACTGCCATTCATATGGCTCTGGAAAATGGACATAAAATTGTCATCTCCACAGGCCGCGCTCTTGCAAGCGCAAAGAAACAGGCTGAGACTCTGGGACTTATCATGCCAGGATGCTATATTATCGCATTTAACGGTGCCTGCATCTATGACATTCATGAGAAAAAAATTATTTTCTCAGAAACAATCCCTTTGGATTATGTGTACCATCTTTTTGAAGAGGCTCACAAGCTGAATATTCATATTCAGACTTATGATGACACACAGGTTCTCACTGAATCTGAAAATGACGACCTGTTCCGTTACTGTCACAACACCGGCATGGAATATAAAGTCATATCCTCTGTCCGTAGCGAACTGATTTTTTCCCCTTACAAAGTACTGGTGATTGACTATCAGCATCACGAACCTCTGGTTCAGTTCCAGGAACAAATACGCACCTGGGCTGAAGGAAAAATTGATTTTTATTTTTCCTGTAATGAACTGTTGGAGATTGTCGCACCTGATATCTCAAAGGGCAATGCGATCATCCGTCTGTGTGAGCAGCTTCAGATTCCACTGGAGGCTACCATCTCAGCAGGTGATGCAGATAATGATATCTCCATGTTACAGACTACCCATACCAGCGTAGTTATGAAAAACGCAGATCCGCATATGCATGCTTACGCCACTTATATTACCGAACAGGATAATAATCATGACGGAGTTGCAGAAGCTATCTATAAATTTATGCTGTAAGATTGTAAGAGTACGAAGTATGAGGCAGTCTGCGCAGCATCTGTTATCCGTTAATATCTATTTCATTTACAAGAAAGCGAGGATGTATTTATGAAAAAAACAAAAATTATCTGTACTCTTGGACCGTCTACCGATAAACCGGGTGTTCTGGATGCCCTCATTGATTCCGGTATGGACGTTGCAAGATTTAACTTTTCCCACGGAGATCATGAAGAACAGAAAAAACGTTTTCTGGAACTGAAACGAGCACGAAATAAAGCAAAAAAACCGATTGCAGCCCTTCTGGATACCAAGGGACCAGAGATCCGTCTGAAAGATTTCAAAGAAGGAAAAGTTGTTCTGGAAAAGGGTCAGACCTTCTCTCTTACCACACGTGAGATCGAAGGAGATTCTTCTGCTGTAGCCATTACTTACACCAATCTTCTTCACGATGTGAAGCCAGGTGACAGCATCCTGATCGATGACGGTCTGATCGGGCTGACCGTTAAAGAGATTACCGATACCGATATTGTCTGTACTGTAGAAAACCCGGGACCTGTATCCAATCACAAAGGTGTTAATGTTCCAAATGTATCCCTGACTATGCCGTTTATCAGTCCGAAGGATCACGACGATATCCTGTTCGGCATCAAAATGGGA
Organism: Jingyaoa shaoxingensis; assembly: GCF_014385005.1. Lineage (GTDB taxonomy): Bacteria > Bacillota > Clostridia > Lachnospirales > Lachnospiraceae > Marvinbryantia > Marvinbryantia shaoxingensis. The sequence goes on from NZ_JACRSZ010000011.1 coordinate 11,087, forward strand.
TATGATTTTATTGCCGCATCTTTCACCAGAAATGCCAACGATATTCTGGAGATCCGCAAGATTCTGGAAGAAGAAGGCTGTGATACCATTCGCATCATTGCCAAGATCGAAAACAAAGAAGGTGTAGATAATATTGATGAGATCCTGAAGGTTGCCGACGGTATCATGGTTGCCCGTGGAGATATGGGTGTGGAGATTCCTCTGGAAGATCTTCCTGCCATTCAGAAACGTCTGATCAAAAAAGCCATGTTTGCAGGAAAGATCGCAATCACTGCTACACAGATGCTGGATTCCATGATCAACAATCCTCGTCCGACCAGAGCAGAAACCACCGACGTTGCCAATGCTATCTACGACGGCACCAGTGCTATCATGTTATCAGGCGAAACTGCTGCCGGTAAATATCCGGTAGAGACTTTGCAGACCATGGTTCGTATTGCAGAAAGAACAGAAAGTTCCATTAACTATGTCAACCGTTTTAATCATCGTTCTACAGAAGCCAACCATGACAGCGTGACAGAAGCCATCTCCTATGCCACCTGCTCCACAGCTCATGACTTAAATGCAGCAGCTATCGTAACAGTAACAAAATCAGGAAGCACTGCACAGATGATTGCCAAATTCCGTCCGGACAGCCCAATTATCGGATGTGCGACGCACCCACATGTATGTAGACAGTTAAGTCTGTGCTGGGGCGTGATCCCAATCCAGACCAAGGAAGAACAGGATACCTTCGAACTGTTTGAACACTCCATTGATGAAGCAACCCGCGCAGGACTGTTAAAAGAAGGGGATGTGGCAGTTATCACCGCAGGTGTTCCTCTTGGATGTCCTGGAACCACTAACCTGATCAACGTACATGTAGTTGGGGAAGAATACTAATTTCTAAATTTTACCGGGTGCACCATCAGATGCACCCGGCTTTTTATTAAATATTTTCTGTTTAATTTCAGATTTCTGTTTAATTCCAACTCTCTGGCACGATTCCTATGATATCATCCATCTCCAGCATTTTCTGCATATCTGCCTTTGTTGCAATGCAGGAAAATCCATAAGAGCTGATGCCATTCTCCTCAATATAATCCGCTATACTCTTGTCAAATATGCCACTTGTATATTCCTCCATCATATTGACAAATTTGTGCTGGTCTCCCATATACCGCAGCATGCTGACCAGATGCTGAGTCATCACCGATTCATCCTGCATTTTTTTCTTTACATTTTCATAGTCCGCATCATCGTATCCTTCTTTTTCATATAAGCTCAGTTCCGGATATTTTTCGTTCAATGATACCGGTGTCATGGACTGCGGTGTATCATAGTCATATCCAACCGTTACTCCCCCGTCCTCACTGCCATAGACAGCAATCCATACAAGCGATGGCCAGGCATCCTGTTCTTTCAGGGAATTCAAGATCTCATTTACCTCTGTAAATGTCTTTGGCCGGTCAAAGGATACATAAGCCTGATACATGGTATTATCATCCTCCAACTCAGCAATGGCCTCCTGTCCGTCCTCCAATGTTCCGTAAAACCACTGGTTGTAAATCGTCAATTCTCCATCTTCTTCGACCACATTTTCTTTCATCTGGGATACAAAATCTCGATCCCGGTCCAGACCGTATCCTGCAAAATAATTGACTGGTGGTCCTTGAAGATAATTCGGATTATACAGCTCCAGTTTGCCCTTTCGAATCTGTCCGGCTGTAGCAGTTCCCCGCTTCGTTCCAAAACTGATGGACGGCGTAATCAGAATCTGATAATTTCCGTATCCATTGGAAAATGCCTGTAAATTATCACTTCCCTTGCACGGAAGCCCAAGCTCTGCATACACATGAAAATCCATACCGATCTGAGAATAGGAAGTCTCATAAGTGATATCTCCAGATTTTGTTTCTACCATATCAGTTTTCGTCGGATTATAGTAAAGAGAAGACATCAGCGGTGACATGCCAAACTGTACAAAGAGAACTACTGCCAGCACCGCTCCACCTACCACCATTCCCATTCTTCGAAAGCTTCTGTGAATGGATTTTTTTACATAGGCTTCAAACTCTTTTGCCGAAGCTGTGCTCTGTTCCATCTTCTCTTTTGTATCTGCCTGTTCATCACCATCTTTCGCGAAAAAATCCTCATCCAGATCGTCCATCAGCCGGTCTGCCAGATAATCACTGATGGCTTCTGTCTTTTCAATCTCTGCTTCTACTTCTTTTGTTTCTTCTTCCGTCAGCTGCTGTTTCTTATATCGTTCTATCTTTTCTCTATAGCTCATATCCATCACCCTCCATCTCATTTCGTAACTGCTTTTTCGCCCGATATGCCAGCACTCGTACATTTTCAGATGTCAATGACAGAACTGCTGCAATCTCTTTAATACTCATTTCTGAAAAATAAAACAATTCCAGTATCTCCCTCTGTCTGTCCGGCAGTTTCATCATTGCCTGATACAGTTGCTTTTTCTGCTCATTCTGTATGACATTTCCAAGAATGGTCTCTTCCGATATCGCCAGTTGCTCATCCAGTTCTGTCTCCCGGTTTCGTTTTCGTAATTCATTCAAACAGGTATTTCTGGCTACTTTATAAAGCCAGGCTCGTATGTTGGTATGAGAATCTGAAAGAGAGAGAAGCGCTTTTAAGAATACATCCTGCATCAGATCTTCTGCCAGCTCCCTGCTCTTACACAGAGAATACAGATACAGATAGATCTCCGATGCATAGCGTCCGTAAAACTGCCGCAGCATCTCACTGTCCATAAGCACTCCTCCCTCCTCTTTTGGTTCTTCTATAGATATAACACACCAAGATGGAGTTTGTTACAATATTTTTATCATTCTGTCTTATTTCGTATTTTTACAATCCAAATGTAAATGATATATACACCTCCAACGAATATCATAAATTTTCTGTTAAGAAAGAAACCATCTCACCGGCTGTTACTTTTTGAGGAAGAAATAAGCGCCTCATATCCGCATGTTCCAGTTCAAGCAGTGAAATTTTTTTATCAATTCCTCCTGCATATCCTGTCAGATTTCCATTTGCTCCCACTACGCGATGGCAAGGTATGATAATGGCTATTTCATTATGGCCAACAGCACCACCAACTGCCTGTGCAGACATATGGCTGATTTTTTTCATCTCAGCTATTTTTCGGGCAATTTCTCCGTAGGAAATCGTCTGACCGTAGGGTATCTGTAATAAGATTTCCCACACCTCCTGTCTGAATTCTGATCCGGCAGGATGAAGATGCGGAGTAAATTTCGGTTCTTCCCCGGCGAAATACATATCCAGCCATTTTTTTGTCTCTGTGAGAATCTCTGTCTCCTGTTGGATATGCTCATCCGGAAGTGTGTCTGCAAAATAATTCTGTCCTTCAAACCACAAACCGGTAAGCCCGATTTCATCCGCAGCCAATAGAACATCCCCTAATGGTGACTTATATTTGCATATATATACCATATTTCCCCCTTTCCGCTTCATTGAATACTTTTCCGGTATTTCAAATATTCGGTAAATTTTTCTGCTGCCGGTGCCAGTTTTTCTGTCCTTCATCACCAGTGCAATCTCCCGGAAATAAGGTTCTGTATTTACTCTATCATCTCTTCGATCTCATTCAGTTCCTGCATAATTCCCTTCTGGCGTTCGCTGAACAGCAGGCTTTTGTTATACTGATAGTAGCGGTCGCAGCCGTTCTGATCCACGTACCAGACTGCATAGTAGTCGGTATTTAATTCGGTCAGGAAAATAACCATTTCCTGGCTGTCTCCAAAGGTTTTTTCCATAAAATCGAAAGCGTAATTCAGAATCTGATCGGTAGCTTCGATGATCTGTTCTCTCTGCTGTGTCTCTGCTACGAATTTTTCTTTGATACATACAAAGGCATCTTCGCCATCCCGGTGTGCAGTCTTTACTTCATCCCGGTATGTTTCCAGTCTCTGCTGAATCTGTATCCTCCTGTGAAGGCTGTCTTTATCCAGCTGTTCTGCCTTTTTCAGCTGCTCCGTTTCTGAATCATACTGCTGGCACAGGTCTTCCAAAATGCCGAATACCTGCTCCGCCTCCATCCGGCTCTTTACCTGCTTCATTTTCTCATATAATTCTGTTACCAACGCATCCACCTCAGAGGACTTTCGGAAGTATTCATGGAGTCTTGCGATCAACAGACCAATAACGCTGAGCTTTTCATCAAAAGCAGCTCTGCGGATCTTATCGCAGGCTTCTTCGGTGATATGTCCCTGCAGGATCTCTTCTACCTTATAGTCCCTCTGGTACTTGTAATACAGCTCCAGATAATTGGCAAAATCTTTTGCAATCTTCCAGTGCTGAATATACTGATAGATCACCTCTCTGTCCATCGACAGCCCCAGTTCTTCATAGACACTGATCATCTGGGACAAATCCTCCCATCCACGGGCAGTGGCAAACATCTTACCATCTACTGTGGTCTCCACCCGATAGAAGTTCTCTTTCTTCAATTCCAGATAAGAGATCACCGCCTGATGAACCCCTGCCTGATATGCATATTCCTTCCAGACAGAAAAATCTGCTTCCACATCGATTTTCTTGATACGATCCAGCGTCACCACATCAAATTCCCGTACCGAACGGTTATATTCCGGTGGATTTCCTGCTGCTACAATCACCCAGCCTTCCGGCACTTTCTGATTGCCGAAGGTCTTGCACTGCAGGAACTGCAGCATGGTCGGTGCCAGTGTCTCGGATACACAGTTGATTTCATCGATAAAAAGAATTCCTTCTTTTAACCCGGTCTGTTCGATCTTATCATACACAGATGCGATAATCTCGCTCATGGTATATTCTGTCACGGAATATGTTTTTCCACCAAATTCTTTTTCCCGGATAAATGGCAGTCCCACGGCACTCTGTCTGGTATGGTGCGTGATAGTATAAGATACCAGAGCCACTTTACATTCCCGTGCCACCTGCTCCATGATCTGAGTTTTTCCAATTCCAGGAGGACCGATCAGCAGAAGCGGTCTCTGACGGATCGCCGGTATACGGTATTCTCCATATTCATTTTTATTTAAATAAGCACAAATAGAATGCTTGATCTCTTCTTTTGCTCTCTTGATATTCATAATCTGACTCCTCTATAGCTTCTGTTTCATGGCAGCTTTTTCCAGTACATCTCTGTCTAACACAACCTTCATTGCCCACGGCGGCACATCTGTCTCCGACTGTTCCTCATCCATAAAGATAAATGCCGTCTGAAATGGCGGCATCCGCTTTGGGTAAGTACCGAATCCGTCGGTAAAATACAACAGTCCTTTCAGGTTGGAAAACTCTTTTTTTCTGCATAATTCCTGTACGTAAGTAAATGCCGGACGGAAATCGGTTCCGCCTCCTCCTGCTACTTCAAAATGCTCCATATAGTCTTTTAATTCTTCCTCGGAAGTAATCTTCACATCTGCCTGCACTTTTTCATCACACTGAATAATGTGGATATTGATCTTCCGGAAGAAGCTTTCCTGCTCTTTTAAAATGCTGTAGGTTTCTTCCAGAAATGCCTTTACCAGATCCCCGGAACAGGACATGGAAGTATCGATGACAATGGCAAACTCTTCCACCTTCATCACTTCTCTGGATTCCTGTGGCTCGATCAGTGGCATATTGCCATACATGGACAAGCCGTAACTATAAAAAATATAATCAAAATTGTCCGGATCAATTTGCATCTCTTCCCGCAGCACAGCAAACTTCCGCAGAAATGTCCGGTAATCGATGGTTTCACGGTTTGCCACCTTCAGCTGATCCCTCAGATTCCCTTCTGCATCCACTGCCTCTTTGGAAAAGGAATTCAGATCCGTCTCCATTTTCTCGCTGATATCTTTCCACTTGTCCCGCTGCTGTTCGGTCTTTGGCTGCTGATCCTGATGATTCACCCAGTAACGGTGATCATCCACAGTAAACTCCCGCACCAACTGTTGCAGTTTCTTATCTCCAGGCAGTTCTGTAGTCAGCACATGATAGATGCCTTCTGCCGTCAGCACATTCAGTTTCTTTCGCAGTTCCTTATAGGTACTCTCTCTCAGCCAGGAAATGGGTACCGTGACACAACGGATCTGCATACCGTCAATAATTGACTCCATAGCAATATCACATGCCAGATTCCAATAAATCTCTTCTTCCTTAGGTGGCGTAAATACATGACAGAACAAACAATGCAGTACCATATGCAGATAAGCACGGTTCACACGCTTTCGGTCATCTTTGTAATAGCTCCCAAGATATCTGGCATTATAATAGATCACGTTCCCGTCTGTGGCAATGGTATCCACCGTGCTGTCCATAGCATAATCCAGAGAAGACAGCGCCACATCCAGAAAACGCATATGCAGATATAGTTCATTTCGTGCGGTAAACAGAATATGCCGTCCAACAGCTTCCATACGCCGAGTGAATTCTTTTTGCGCCTCTTCCCATTCTTCCACCGACTGACGTTTGTGGATATTTACTTCGTTTTCTTTTTTCATATCCGCTTTCCTTTTACAGATCAAATGTTTTCTTCTTTTTTCCAAAATGATGATGCTTGTAATCCATCAAAACGCTCTGGATCTCCAGCCGTCCCTTTGCATTGGCTTCTTCAATCAGGTCTGACAGTTCCTCTTCCTGCCAGTCGATAAATCCGGTAAGGAACTCCAGCGTCTCATTCTGTTCGAACTCAATACACCAGCCTGCTGCCGACATCCGATGCTCCATAAGATACGACTGATAGACGCCTTCTGCATCCTGAGATAATCTCGCTTTTTCCATCAGTCTGGTCACTGCCAGTTCGATACAGAAATCCTCACTCTCCAGATTCTGTGCTTCCTGAAAAAGCCGGTCATATTCTCCAAACTGGAATACACCATCTTGAAAGCACTGGCGGTAACTGTATCCAGAGCCATGAAACTGAGTCTCCAGCTGACGTGCCGGGGTATTTTCTACTGCTTCTTCATAATATTCCGGGAACAGCAGTGTGCAGACCGCATTGGGATAAACTAGTTTTACTTTCATTTCATGATGTACTTCACTGAGCACATCCTTCATGCAATACCCTTCTGCCTGCTCCATCCGGAAGGTCAGATTTTTCAGATGACGACATCCTGTGAATGCTCCTCCTGCAATATCATGGGTACGATGACTGAGAGTCAATGCTTCCAGATAATAGCATCCATAAAAAGCATAATTCCCAATCTCCCGTACTGTATCCGGGAGTACAATTTCTTTTACCTGATTGCCACAAATTGCTGCTTTCTGATCCGGTTTCCTCCTTGCCTGTGAAAAAATATACGGTGCCAGTACTGTTACCGGCATACCTTCGATCTGCGCCGGCACTTCAATCCGTTCCTCTGTCCCATAACATCTTTTTAACAAAATCTCATTTTCTTTTACGTCATATTCAAATTCCATAGCTGCTCCACTCACTACGAAAGGCGGGGAACCATTCTCCCCGCCTTCTTGTTCTCTTATTCTTCATCCAGTCCATCCAGATAATCATCAATGACACCTGTGGATACCTCATAGCTCTTTGCTACCGGTACATGAAACCTGTTATATGCAGAAAATCCAATCCAGCAGACAACCAGTGCACATACCACATAGCCACCAATCTTCCATGCGAAACGCTCTCTCTTCTTCTTACGCATGATCTTCTGTCTGTTCGCCTTTTCCTGCTTATATTTATCAACCTTTGCCTGACTCATACTATTACTCCTGTTATCATTGTCTGCACTTTACAGACCAGACTCGGAAATCTCAGTTCCTTTTTTTATTATATCACAGTGTCACTGACTTTTCATCCCTTTTTTTCAGAATCAGAATCTATTTGCAGGTTCTCTTATTCTTTTGTGGAATACAATTACAAAATATCAGATTTAAAAACTAACACTGCAATTCAACGCTCCACCGGTCTTTGTGTTTTTCATATACACATTAATATATCCATGCGCTTTGGCTGAAATATTGCCTATCGGAAGTGTAATAGAAGATACTGGTTTTAATGTGCAGTATAATCTGCTTTCGTTTTCATTATTGAAGCTCACAGATACACCTGATACTGCCCAGCCTTTTGCCGCTTTGCAAGTGATCTTTGCACCCTTTGTTGCTTTTACTACTTTTGCGCCGGAAACATATGCCTGTTTCTTCATTCCCGTTGCAAAATTAGTACTCTTATTGCCTTTTAATCCTGTTACTGTCAGACTGGAAAGCGGATTAGAGTATGGCAATACTTTCACTGTAGATGCATAAGTCTTATTTCCTACTTTGAAAGATATTTTTGCTGTTCCGGTCTTCCTTGCATTAAAAGATATATTTGCTGATTTACCGCTATTCTTATATCCCTTCATTCCTTTTATAAAAGACTCGCTCTGAGAATTATAAATCGAATGATTAAGAGATTCTAATGCAACTACAGAAGAATTACTGGTCTTTACACTGGACTTGGCAATTTTCTGCTTTGCTGAAAGTCCGCTCACATAGATATTTCCCCAGGTTGACGCATATTTATCTTTTGAGCTAAGATAAAGCACCTGTTTTTTTTCATAACTCAATCCACCTGATGCACCGACAACAGCCGGCATCATGGTAACCAGCATTGCAACTGCCAATAATACACTTGAAAGTTTCTTTAACATTTTTTTCATATTCTTTTCTCCCTCCGAATTTATTAAATAGTCAAACCTGCCAAAACTATTCATAAATTCATTATAGAATTTTGCTAAAAAATGTCAATATTTTTCTGTTTTATAATGCATATTTATTGTTTTATACTACGGCAATAATTCCTCCGTCGTTGGCATACATGCTGCTGACTCCCGCAGTATCTACTACAATAATATCCTTCAGATGCAGTCTTTTGCTCAATTCTTCTTTCATCATTTCTGCACGTTGTGGACAGTTGCAGTGAGAAATTGCCAGAATCCGATCCTGATCATGTCCCACATATTCCACAATAGAATCTACCATCTTCACCAGTGCTTTGTTCATGCCTCTCGCCTGAGCAAGCTGTTCAATGGTGCCTTCTGGTGTGGAAGTCATAACCGGCTTGATCTTCAGAGCCGTTGCCAGAATTGCCTTCATATGGCTGAGGCGACCGTTCTTGCGAAGAGTATCCAGGTTCTCCAGCACAAACCAGGTTTTCTGCTTCGCAATATAAGCTTCCACATGCTCTACCACCTCTTCAAAACTCATGCCCGCTTCTTCACATTCCTGAATCTTCAGACCAATCAATGTCTCTCCCACAGATGCGGAACGGGAATTGAATACATACGCTTTCTTCTCAGGATGTTCCTCCAGAAACAGGTTCTTTCCAAGTTCTGCACTGTTGTAAGAACCACTCAGTTCAGAAGAAAGTGTCACTGCATAAACGTGTTCTGCGCCACAGTCAAACTTATCACGAAAACTCTCCGGTGACGGGCATGCCGACTTCGGACAGTTCGGGCTCTCTGCTACCAGTCTCAGGAACTCTGACTGCCGGAATGTCTCATCGTCTACTATCGTATGTTCATCTACGTATAATGTTAAAGCTGCGGATGCGAAATGACCATCTTCTTTCATCTTCTCTGTCAATTCACCGCAACTGTCAATAATAATCTTATAACTCATTTATTTCATCCTCCGGCTCTAAGACCTAGTTTTTAATACTACATTATAGTAACACATATATTCCCATTTGAAAAGGGGGAATTCCTGCTAATCTTTTTAACTCTTTAAAAGCAAACAGACCATTCAGTCGGATGATGAGTTCCAACTGAATGGTCTTCCTGATTTGCTGTCCTTATTCAGATATTCTCCTGATATCTTCTTACTGTACCAGTTTTGTCATGATCTCATTACTTCTTGCGATGAATTTAGTCATGGCTTCTGGTGAAAGTGGTGCATGGCTGAGCATAGCCAGATCATACAACTGTTCACAGATCATCGGTACATATTCTCCATCTTTATGTTCCAGAATGTACTGTACCAGATGGTTCTTCGCATTCAGCACCAGTGTCTCCGCTCCACCGAACATAGCAGGATCCATGCCACCCATATTGTACATCTTCATCATATCCTGCATACGTCTGCTCTCTTCTGAGAGGGTAATCATGGATGCAACAGATTCATTCTTCAGGTTCTCTACTTTCACATCCAGATTTTCTTTATCCAATGCTTTACGGAATACATCAATAAGAGTATCTACTGTTTCCTTCGTTATTTCTTCTGCATCTTCTGCCTTTAAGGTATCATTTACATCAGCGTCAATGCGCTTAAACTGTACATTTTCCTTCTTCTGTTCTACCAGCGAAATAAACGGGGAATCAATATTATGTTTCAGAATCACCGCATCCAGTCCTTCTTCTTTGAACATATTGATGTACTGGCTCTGCTGTACTTCATCTGTCACATAAAACAGTGTGGTCTTCGGTGCATCTTCTTTCTTATCCAGATCTTCTTCAAATTCTGCATCGTCCTTCTTGTCTGCAGTCTCTGCGTTTTCTGTGCTATCTTCTTTCTTATTCTCTGCAATAAAATCATCCAGAGTCAGATACTTGCCTTCGATATTCTTAACCAGAATGTAGTCCATCATACGGTCACTGAACTTGCTGTCCTTGATACAACCATATTTAATGAACGGGCTGATATCATCCCAGTATTTTTCATAAGATTCACGATCTGTCTTGCACATACCACTCAGCTTGTCAGCTACCTTCTTGCTGATATAATCAGAGATCTTCTTTACAAATCCGTCATTCTGCAGTGCGCTTCTGGATACATTCAGTGGCAGATCCGGGCAATCGATCACACCTTTCAGAAGCATCAGGAATTCCGGAATTACTTCTTTGATGTTATCTGCAATAAATACCTGATTATTGTACAGCTTAATGGTTCCTTCGATGGAATCGTACTCAGTATTGATCTTCGGGAAATACAGAATACCTTTCAGGTTAAACGGATAATCCATATTCAGATGAATCCAGAACAGCGGCTCCTTGTAATCCAGGAATACCTTACGATAGAATTCCAGATACTCTTCATCTGTACAATCATTTGGATGCTTGGTCCAGAGTGGATGCGTATCGCTGATGGAAACCGGACGCTTCTTAATCTTCGCCTTTTCCTGTGCCGGAGATACTTCTACGACTTCTTTCTCACCATTCTCGTTTTCTTTTTCTTCTGTCTTGGCGTCTTCATGAATATATTCCACTACTTCGTCCGTATCCAGTACTTCTTCTTTCAGAACTGTCTCGTACTGTGGTTCTGCATCTGCATTGGTCAGGAAAATCTCGGTCGGCATGAAGGAGCAATACTTTTCCAGTACCTCACGTGCACGATATTCATTGGCAAACTCCAGACTCTCTTCATTCAGAAACAGGGTAATCTCAGTACCGACTGTAGTACGGCTGCCAGTCTCCATCTGATAGCTTGTACCACCATCACATTCCCAGTGTACCGGCTCTGCACCTTCCTTATAAGATAAAGTATCAATATGTACTTCATCTGCTACCATGAATGCGGAATAGAATCCCAGTCCGAAATGACCGATGATCTCATCTCCATTGGCATTATCTTTGTATTTTTCAATAAAATCTGTGGCACCTGAAAAAGCTATCTGTGTAATGTATTCTTCTACTTCTTCCGGTGTCATACCAAGGCCATTATCGATGAACTTCATGGTCTTATTCTTTGCGCTGATGACCACTTCCACTTTTCCCTTGTAATCATCCGGCATAGTGTAATCACCGATCAGTGCCAGCTTCTTCAGTTTCGTAATGGCATCACATCCGTTAGATACCAGCTCACGCATGAAAATATCATGATCGGAATAAAGCCACTTTTTAATAATCGGAAAAATATTCTCACTGTTAATAGAAAGACTTCCTGTTTTGTTCATAGTAATCACCTCTCGTAAAATTTGGTTGTATTCTTACGGGGTCTCTTCCCCTCACCATTTAACAAGAGTATAATACCAGGAAAATGAGATGTCAAGAGAAAATTAGCACTCATCTATGGCGAGTGCTAATAAACTTTTTATAAAATACTTTATCTTCTTTTTATAAAAAAGCGTTCAGATACTTTTTCACTGCATCATCCCAGGCATGCTCTACAGTTTTATCCATAGAAAACAAGGTCAGTGATGTTCCTGAAATACAATATAAGTCCCCTCTGGAAAAATTCAGGTTCAGAAACAGACCATCTACATCTGCCGGGGAAAACGCTGTAATTCCTGTCTGCAGAAGGAGTTTTTCCACATTTGAATCTGAGAGGCGAAAGATAATTTTAAACTCCAGCGGTGTGTGCGTTCCCTTTATCAGACTCAGCGCAAATGGCCGGATCTGTTTCCACAGGGAAAAACGCTGTTCTCCCATACCGGATTCTTTCAATTCCTCTCCGGAATAATAGGCATGCTGTAATATGCCATCGATATGAAAAGTATTAAACGTCACAAAGTTTGCTTCAGACAGCAAAAATGCGTCAAAATACTCTGATAGAAACAGCTTATTCATAAATAATTTTATATCAGCAATTTGAATAGATATCATTTTCTTTGATCTCACATTCTTCAAATATTAATCTGGCGGCCTGTTTATAATCCGACAGATGTTTTGCTTTTTTCAGTTTCCCAGCCTGTTTTCCCGGGTTATCAAACAGTTTTATCATATAGCACCAGATCTCTTTTAATTTAAAGAGTACAACTGTCTCTCCTGACAGTTCCCTGCTGTAGACTTCTTCCAGATCATCCAGGAAATTCCATATTCTCTGCTTATCCGGCAACGTACTCTGCTGCAGATTCTCTATCAGTTGTGGATTACGAAGCACACCTCTTCCCATCATGTAGCGCGTGATATCCGGGAAACGCGTTTGAATCCGTTTCAGATCTTCTGCTGTCTGGATATCCCCGTTATAAATAATCGGGAACTTCCGGCATTTTGCAGCTTTCTCAAACGCGTCCAGATCTGGCGTATTGCCATAAAAGTCCTTCTGAGTTCTCGGATGGACTACCAGTTCTTCCAGCGGATACTTCTCATAGATTTCTAAAAGCTGATCAAATTCCTCTGCTGCATCTCTGCCGATTCGTGTCTTTACAGAGATCTTCAGATCTGTCTTTTCAAATACCCGATACAGGAATTCATCGATCTCCTCCGGAAATGCCAGAAACCCAGAACCACGGTTCTTGGATACCACCGTCTTTGCCGGACATCCCACGTTCCAGTTGATCTCTGTATAGCCATATTCCTGCAAATGCCCTGCGGTCCATAAAAAATCTTCCCACTTGTTGGTCAGAATCTGTGGCACCACCGGAATGCCTTCATTATGCTCCGGCAGAATATCTCCCAGTTCTCTTCCTGTAAAGATCTTTTTTGCATTTGGCTTAGGCTCAATAAAAGGAATATAATATTTTCTCACCCCTGGAAAATGCCTGTGGTGTACACCTCGAAACACATATCCTGTGATTCCTTCCAGCGGAGCAACATCATATTGATTCATATTACTCATCTTCCGAATCTGAATAATAACAGATCACCGGAAATCCTTTCTCTATCTTTTCGTATATCTTCTCTGCTTTATCCAGAGGCAGATTAATGCAGCCATGTGACCCGCGGGTATAACAGAGATCCCCTCCAAAAGCTGGCTGCCAGGTGGCATCATGCAGTCCGATTCCACCGTTAAACGGCATCCAGTAGGTAACCGGCGAAGCATAGTCAGCTCCCCTGAGTACCGCTGGTGACTGCTTATATTTTACACAGAAAATTCCTCCTGGCGTCTGTCGGTCTGTGTTCATTAACCCAGAAACTATATCCGTACGTACCGTCACTTTGCCTTCTTCATACAGCCATAGTACCTGACGGCTCAGATCTATCTCCACATAAGAATCCCCATAGTCTCTTGCAGGATTATAACGCACTGCTGCTTCTGTCAGAAAATGAAGCGGATGTACCGTTGTTCCATTTCTTCGCAGGAGCTTTGAGATCTCTTTCACCTCTTTGTCCCGATCCAGTCTCCATCCATAATCACCCGTCAAGTGAATGATTTTCTTTCCTGTTGTCTCAAACACCTTTGTGCGGTCCCAGGTGTCAAAATGCTTCTGAAGGCTCTCTATGTATTCTGCAATCCTGGCGTCATCTATATCCCAGTGTCCATCCGGCCAGTATCGCACCCAGTCTACAACATCCTGTGCAGTCAGAACCACTCTGCTCTTCCCAAATTTATAAATAATCTTCATATTTTCATAGGTGCCCCCAAGTTCATAGGGATTCACTGTTTTCTTCTGTTCTGTCTCAAGTTGTTGTCTCTGTTCATACAAAGTATTACCGCCTGTTGCCACCGTACCGGCCGTCAGCACGACCGCAACAGCCGCTGCCATCACTAAATGAAACATTCTGATGTCACCCTTCTTTTTTACTCTTTTTCTATTCTATCCTATCCCGTTGGGAAAAGCTATCTATTTCTTTTCAAATTGTGTCGCCAAATACTTATGTCTGAGCATACAAAAACTCCGCGGTCAAATAACTGCCGCGAAGTTTTTGCTTTATTCTCAAGATCTCATTATCAAATAATACAGAACTTAATCCTCCAGTGTATTTACTTTGCTCGCTCTTGCTTCCACTTCTTTTGCCTGAATATCAGAAGGTGCCTGTTCATATCTTGCAAATTCATATGCAAATATTCCTGCTCCTCCTGTCATAGAACGAAGCTGTGTAGAATATCCATACAGTTCCATCATAGGAATATCTGCTTCAATAATCTGACTGCCTTTATGATCCGGATTCATACCAAGTACACGGCCTCTGCGCTTATTCAGATCACCCATAACATCACCTGTGAATTTATCCGGAACGGTAACTTTCAGGGACGCGATCGGCTCAAGAAGTACCGGTGATGCTTCCATGAAGCCCTTCTTGAACGCCTGCATAGCAGCTGTCTTGAATGCCATTTCAGAAGAGTCTACCGGATGGTAAGATCCATCATAAAGAGTTGCCTTCACACCTACTACCGGATATGCTGCCAGAGGTCCTCTCTGTACTGATTCCTGGATACCCTTTTCTACTGCCGGGAAGTAGTTCTTCGGAACTGCACCGCCGACTACTACCTGTTCGAAGACATATGGAGTCTCCATATCTCCGGAATTGGCAAATCTCATCTTAACATGACCATACTGTCCATGACCACCAGACTGTTTCTTATACTTAGCTTCTACATCTGAGTTCTTACGAATGGTCTCACGGAATGCTACCTTTGGTCTTGCCAGTTCAATTTCCACCTTATACTTGGTAAGAAGTTTACTTGCAATAATATCAATATGCTGATCTCCCATACCGTAGATCAGTGTCTGTCTGTTCTCAGCATCATTGACAGCTTTCATAGTCAGGTCTTCCAGCATCATCTTAGCCAGTGCCTGTGCCACTTTATCTTCTTCACCTTTATTCTTTGCGAAATATCTCTTATATGTATACGGTGTGGAAGTATCAATTCCTGCATACTGAATCGGTGTATTCTTAGTTGCCAGAGAATCGCCTGTTCTGGTAACATTCAGCTTGCCGATAGCACCGATATCACCTGCATGTAATTCCGCGATCTCGATTGGCTTGCTGCCTTCCATTACATACAGCTTGTTTAACTTCACTTCTTCGTTTCTGTTTACATTATAAAGGAGGTCATCATTCTTGATAACACCGGACGCTACTTTTACCAGTGAATATTTTCCAATAAACGGATCCACAATGGTCTTGAATACAAATGCAGATTTTGCTTTTGCAAAGTCATAATTTGCTTCATAGATCTCGCTGGTCTTCATATTGATACCTGCGATCTTTCTCTTATCCGGGCTTGGGAAATACTGTACGATATCATCCAACAGATTAATAACACCCTGGAAATTCACAGGTGAACCCATTGCTACCGGTACGATAGACCCGTCATCAACGTTCATGGTCAGTGCAGCCATGATCTCTGCCGGTGAGAATTCTTCTCCAGCAAAATAACGGTCCATGAATTCTTCTGATGTCTCTGCTACTGCTTCCAGAAGATTCTCTCTGTACTTCTCCAGATATTCCATAGAATAATCCGGAATATCACACGGCTCCTTCTCGCCCTTCTCCAGCCAGCGTCTTCCTTCCTGTCTTACTACGTTAACGTAACCGACAAACTTCTCATTCTCACGAATCGGGAGATGGATTGGTGCGATCTTCTTTCCATATAACTCCGTCAGATCCTCTACTACCTGACGGAAGCTTGCATTGTCCACATCCATATTGGATACGAAGAACATACGAGGCAGCTTATACTTCTCACATAAATCCCATGCCTTCTGTGTACCAACTTCAACTCCGTTCTTGCCATTGATTACGATTACTGCTGCATCTGCTGCTGCTGCCGCTTCTTCTGCTTCTCCAACGAAATCAAAGTAGCCTGGTGTATCCAGCACATTTACTTTGATGTCACCCCAGATAATCGGCATTACGGTTGTATTAATTGAGAATTTCCTCTTAATCTCTTCTTTATCATAATCGCTTACAGTATTTCCCTCAGAAACACTTCCCATTCTGCTGGTAACACCTGATAAATAAGCCATTGCTTCTACCAAACTTGTTTTTCCTGATCCGCCATGTCCTAAGATTACCACGTTACGAATCCTGTCTGTTGTATAAACCTTCATATGCCTTCCTCCAGTTCTAGTTTATTGAGATGCGAATCATCTCACTATGAAGAATTAATTATGCTTTTCAGCACCATGGGTATATTTTACTAAATATTTTTAAAACTTTCAAGCAATTTATTCATTTTTACCATATTATTTTTTCATTTTTTCAACAACTATGTTAGTATTTTCCAAATTTTGTGTTCAATTCATACAATTTAATATATATGATTACTGTTTCAAAAGGTCTGATCCTGCCTATACCTGCACAATGATGTGGGATGACCTTGTGACACACCCCGATATGAACATTCACGATTTATTATTTTAATATTTTTACACTTTAAAGCGTAAAATCGTTGACATCCATTCCTGCCAATAGTAGAATGAATACTACCGGGTTCAGAATACCTCCCGGAATATTACATTTATATTACAGAAAGGAACGAACCATTCCATGAAACAACCACTTACCATTGGCTTTATCGGACTGGGACTGATCGGCGGTTCCATCGCAAAAGCCATCAGATACTATTACCCGGACACTACGATTCTTGCCCATACCAGAAGCCATATCACTCTTGATTATGCTATCAAAGAGCAGATCATTGATATTGCCTGTGAGCAGGTGGATGAACGTTTTTCAGACTGTGATTATATCTTTTTATGTGCGCCGGTGGAAGCCAATGCATCCTATCTCCAGACTCTGAAAACTCTGATCAGACCAGGATGTATCATTACTGATGCAGGCAGCACCAAGACGGATATTCATACTCATGTAGCCGAACTTGGTCTGGAATCCCAGTTTATTGGAGGTCATCCAATGGCTGGATCTGAAAAAACCGGCATTAACAATGCCAAACGTCATCTTCTGGAGAATGCTTACTATATTATTACACCTACTTCCCAGGTCTCACAGGAATCCGTGGAAGCTTATGTAGAACTGGTTCGAAGCCTGAAAGCACTTCCACTGGTTCTGGACTATCATGAACATGATTTTGTAACAGGCGCCATCAGCCACCTGCCACATCTGATTGCCGCCGCTCTGGTGAATCTGGTGCACAATGAGGATACTCCTTCTGAGACTATGCGTATGGTAGCAGCCGGTGGCTTTAAGGATATTACCCGAATTGCTTCCTCATCCCCTGAGATGTGGGAACAGATCTGTATGACAAACTCAGAAAATATCCTGAAAGTACTGGATGATTATATCCGTAATCTGGAAGATATCCGTGTTGCTCTGGCGCAGAAAAACGGTTCTGCCATCAACACCCTCTTCCGCGAATCCAGAGATTACCGTAATTCTTTCTCTGATCTGTCCGCCGGACCAATCAAGAAAAATCACCGTCTTTATTGCGATCTAGTTGACGAGGCAGGTGGTATCGCTATTTTGTCTACGATTCTTGCAAGCAGAGGCATTACGTTGAAAAATATCGGAATCGTCCATAACAGAGAATTTGAAGATGCGGTTCTGTTGGTGGAATTCTATGATGCCGAATCTAAAATACGGGCTGCAGAAGAACTGCGCAGATACCGATATACGGTGTATGAGGTTTAGATTTTTATATCTGTTTTGAAATTACCATATTAATTATATTTTGAATCGAGGGTCTATTATGATTTTTCATAAAGTAACATCTTTAAAAGGCGAAGTGACAATCCCGGGAGACAAATCTATCTCCCACCGGGCAGTCATGTTTGGTTCTCTGGCTGAAGGTACCACAGAGGTAACCAACTTTTTACAGGGAGCAGATTGTCTCTCTACTATCTCCTGTTTCCGCAAGCTGGGTATCGAGATTGAAAATACCCCAGACCGAATTCTGATTCACGGCAAAGGACTCCATGGTCTGAGCGAACCCACGGATACACTGGATACCGGAAACAGTGGTACTACCACTCGCCTGATCTCTGGTATTCTGGCCGGTCAGCCTTTTACCACTGTCCTGAATGGAGATGCTTCCATTCAGACCAGACCAATGAAACGAATCATAACACCGTTATCTATGATGGGCGCAGATATTACCAGTCTAAAAGGAAACGACTGTGCACCTCTTCGTATCTGCGGCAGCCAGCTTCACGGTATTACCTACCAGTCTCCGGTTGCTTCCGCCCAGGTAAAATCCTGTGTACTCCTTGCCGGGCTGTATGCTGATGCACCTACCAGCGTGGCAGAACCGATTCTTTCCCGCAATCACACAGAACTGATGCTCACTGGATTCGGTGCAAAGGTTACTTCATCTGGTACAACCGCAACCATCGAACCAGAACCAGACTTAAAAGGCATGAAGATTGAAATCCCAGGTGACATCTCTTCTGCTGCCTATTTTATTGCTGCAGGACTGATCATCCCGAATTCTGAAATTCTGGTCAAAAATGTAGGCATCAACCCAACCAGAGATGGTATTTTAAGAGTTGCAAAAGAAATGGGCGGTGACATTACAATTCTGAATGAAAAGATCAGTGGCGGGGAACCCACCTGCGATCTACTAGTTCGAAGCAGTTCTTTGAAGGGTGTTACCGTTGGCGGAGAAATTATCCCGACGTTAATTGATGAGATCCCAATGATTGCTGTAATGGCCTGCTTCGCAGAAGGTACTACCATCATCAAAGATGCGCAGGAACTGAAGGTAAAAGAAAGCAACCGTATTGACACGGTTGTCACGAACCTAAAAGCTATGGGTGCCCATATCGAAGCTACCGATGATGGCATGATCATTGAAGGCGGATATCCTCTTCACGGCGCAGTGATCGACAGTCATCTGGATCACCGTATTGCCATGAGCTTCGCTGTCGGGGCACTGGGTGCAGATGGCGAAACCACCATAGAAGGAGCTGATTGCGTAAAAATCAGCTATCCGGAATTCTATGAATCACTGAAAAGTCTGATACAACAATAGATAATTATAAAATCCAAGTGATCATGTTCCTCGGCTTTTTCCATGTTTAATCCCGATGTTTTGTTGCATCATTTTTCACTTTGTGATATTCTATTCAAACAGTTGGAAGGATGCGATACCACTCGTTTCTGAGTCTTGCAGAAAAGAGTGGGGCTTATGAGTACATATGAAGAATTCATGGTTATTTTGACAACAGGATTATTCATCATCGAAATTCTAAATCTGAAAAGTAAGAAATAGCATCCCCGCTCTGACAAAGTAGGATGCTATTTCTCTAATTTCTATTAATGCCAGAAACGGATAGGTTTCAGCTATCGTTCCGACTGTCTTGTGTTATTATTATATTCTTGTCGGCTATATTTGTCAATCCAAGAATTCCATTACAATATCAGCATGGCATCCGGCATGATTCTTTTTACAATCAAAAACTTACTTATATAAGGTAGGTTCTCGATCAAAAAATATCGGCTTAATGCCGATGCCTATTAAAATTCCCTGTTGTGTAATGCTATTTTATCACAGCAGGGAATTTTTTCAATGTTTTATTTCATTTTTTGCCAGCCCGTATTGCGTATAATTTCGTTCCGCATGTCCTGTAACACACTTATGATTCTCTCAATATCATACAAATCATCAATCACTATAGAACAGCTTTTAAGTCGTTCTGTTCCACTTCTCTCACGCAGTGTTCGTGCCACATAACACCTATATTCCATTTCGTATCCACAATGTTTGACTTTTAAAATATCTACTCTTTCGCCATTTATATTCATTTTGTCACCTCATTCACAAAACAGATCTGTAATTCCGCCTGCCTCTGCTGCTCGCTGATTTCTTATCCTGTTCCATACTTCCGTATCTTTTGTGCCCGGCACACTTATCTCTCGCTTCCATTCTTCCCAGTTCGCTGGAACAAATTCTTTCCAGTCTGCTTCTGGAAGTGTTATTGTCAGATCATCGTGTGCTTTATCGTCAACATTCAGTGGTGGCTTATACTTATTGATAAAATATATCTCATACAGGAACATATCTGCTTCCGTCTGAAACTCTGCATATTCTATCTTTGTGACATTATGTATGCTGATTGCTCTGTGCATAGGTTTCTGGAACATATGTCCCCTGATCCTTGCTTGAAGCGGCTGCTTTGTTCTCCCGAGATATGCCATACATTCGCCATACCATATCCGGTACAATATAAAGCCTTTAGGGCTTGCCATATCTCTACCTCCACAGCCGATCATAAATCCAATCAGCTAAATTCAGCATCAATATTCCCGGTAGCAGCATCATTGTTATCACAAACACGAAAAACGCTGCCATAATAGTTGCCAAGAATTCTCCTTTTCTGGTCTTTTCGCACCATTCAACACATGGGCACATTTTATCAGGCGCATAGCAAATACCGTCACATTTTTCTTCCTGCTTATCCATTTTCTTTTTCCTCCTTGTAGCATTCCGGCAGTGGCATCCAAGCGTTCACATATAAATCGTACTCAATAAAACTCTCGTCCTCGTCACCGATTCTAAACGTGCCACCGCCATCTCCATCAACTTTATATCTTCCGATCATCGGAAATGAGCAGTTTTTGAATGATACTAAAATAAGCTTATCTGGCTCTGGCAGTCTTTCTGTTACCAGAATCCAATGATTTTTTGCTCTAGCTGTTCTGCCTCGTTTACAATTTCAATCGCTCTGTCGATTGCAACTTTTTCACCCATTTCTCCAGTTTCACATTGTGAAGTATATTTGCACAATAAACATGACATATTCTTGCAAATATCTTCCTCTTTCAGTTCTTCTAATTGGTCTATAATCTTATCAGTATCAAATGCTGTTGGCTGTTCTTCTACTGCTTTCATGCAACACTGAATCGTAGAATATACTGCGCTTGATATTCTTCTTTCACCTGCACTTTCTCTTTCGTCCGGTGCTTCTGTCAGTGCATAATCGTTCAAATGCAAAATTAGTTTGTCCGCATCAATTAGTCGCATAATATTCCCCCTTCTCCAACTATCGGCGTACCATCCATCTTATAAATCCATTCAGGATGCCCTGCTTTTTCATTCAGTTCGTCGCAAATATTCTGGCACTCTTCTTTGCTGTCATATAAGGCATAGTCAATCCATTCCTCTTCATGCCGTTTTAATTTCTCCATTACCTTTTTATTATTTCCGTCACATATTGTGAAATATCCATCTGAAATAGTATAATATTTTTCTCCATCGGAAGAAGTGCACTGTTTATACCATCCCATCAGCCCATTCCTATCAGAAATTTCATACAATGCACGCGGAGCCGGGAAAAACAACCGTCGGCTTTTTGTATTGCACTTGCAGCTATCTTCAACCACTCTCCCAGACGGAAGTGTTATCTTTATGTGTCTGGAATCATCGCACATATCGCATTTAACTCCATATGCCAATTCCCAGTCCACTTTCCAGCGTATTACTTTGTGATCTTTCATCAAATCGCTAAATCTGGCTATTCTTGCATCATATTCTGCGTTTGCAATAATCCGATCACATTCTGATTTTTTTCTTTCATAATCTCTCTTTACGCTCTCAAAATGTTCCTTAATCCCCTGAAGCTTCTTATTTTCCTCCTGCAACCGGTTCATTTCTTCCAGAACTTCTTTTCTTATCGAGCTACGAATCGCTGATTGCAACGCTTCAATTTCATCTGCATATTGGCTGCTTTCGTAAAACTCCTGATCTTCCCAATCGTACATATAGTCTTTCCTCCTATGCTAAAAAATCCATTATATTCATTTGTCCGTTCTGTTCCCACGTTTCGGTCTCTATTCCGCATGTTTCCAATGCATCCTGATACCTTACTCCGTTATTTTTCAGTTCCATGCAGATCTTATAATGTTTTGGGTGCGTCATTGCCATTCGCTGGAATCTATTCGGACACTTTTCTATATGTGCGCCAAAAGCACAGAACATGCAGCCAGTACGCTGTTCGCCTGTGGTGTAGTATATGCCGCTTGGTGTTTGCTTTATATCGCCATATACAGAACATATCTCAACATCATTTTCCACTATGTATCTAAGTACGTCCTGCCTTGTCCATGGACCGAGGGGCTGGCTCTTGATTGTTTTTCCATCATATACATTGCAGCCAGTATGAGCATATTGGTGTTCACGTCTGAAACCCTCGTCCTGTGTTGTCCCTATATATGGCACCCGCCCGGTTCTTTTCACATAATCTTTAAATGGTCCTTTCTTGGTAATGTCACAGCACTGTTCGCTAATGTCAAATTTTGTATCCAGTAAAAATCTCCACTTTTTAGGGAGCATACCGAACTTTCCTCTTTCATCGCCATTCAGCAAATAGTTTCTGTATCTGTCTGATAGATTCCCATGCCGCAGTTTTCTTATCTTTGGCGCGGTCTCTTTGCTGATTAAAGGAAATCCGTATTTCTCAACTACCTGTTTAAATGTAACTCTGCTTCCATCTTTCCATTTGGGATAGATTTCGGCAAATTCTCCGCTGGCCCGACGTGCAAATCTTACTATCTCAGGAAATTCCAAACCAGTATTTGAGAATACTGCCGGAACTTCCTGCCCTACGGTTTTTCTTATCATATGCAGTAATGCTGTGCTGTCCAAACCGCCAGAATAGCTCAAATACACTTGACCGCCCCAGTTGTCATACCATTCCTCAATGCGCTTTCGTGAGAGACGCAACTTAGTTTCATAGGGCAGATATTTTCTCTGTGCAAACTGCCAATCATTTAATTTCAGATCGTCTTCCTGTATGAACATCTTTTTCTCCTGTCTCTGCTTTACCACTCGATATGCTCTGTTCTCTGCCATACACCATCAATATATCCGGTAGGTTTGATTCTGTATCCGTAGCTTTCAAATCTTTCTCTGACCTCCTTGTAAAAAGGAGCCTCGGAGTAGCTATCTTTTGAACAAGCAAAATAGCATTCATGCAGTCCCTGTTCTGAAGCTCTCTTAATATTCCTGTTGATATTTTCAATAATTTTGCTGACTTTTTCCGCTCTGTCATTTCTCATATTTTTTGTAATCATCATTGGCTCTGTCATGCTTCATTCTCCTTTTCTGTTTCTGGTATCCAGTAATAAGGACAGTCCTCTGCATATTCGTGCCCATCTTTTTCTCCACACTGACTATTGCAGCTTTCATTCTCCGGGCAGCATATGCAGCAATCATCATGTCCGCAAAACTCCGATGGTAAAGCGCATTTTCCTGTCATTTCTCTATCTCGCTTTCTGGATCAATCTCTATTGCATAATCAAAGAGCCAGCGGAACGCTTCCAAAATCGTAGCTTTTGTAATGCCATTATGTGTCGGCATATCCAGCACAGCCCAAATCGCCCGAAGCTTTTCGTCCTCGCTGTACTTGTCACTCTTGATCTGCTGGAAAACAGCGCACGCCTTCCCTATGGTTATTCCGTATTCTTGCACATCTCTTTTTTCGCTCTCATTCATTTTCATTCCTCCATAATCTCATTTGCTCTATCGCTTTGGTTTCGGTCAATATAATATCCATACAGAAAGTCCTGCTGTGCTTTCGTGTATCGTTTCGTTGGGTCTTTAGTTGGAATAGCGATACCCTGTGCCGGGTTATGAAGCAGCACCCAGCCTCTCTGCGTCAAATAATCTCCCGAATTATAAAACTCGCTTTCCAGCCACTCATCATCAGTCATATGCTCGCGCATATAATCATCAGCCCATTTGGTATGTTCTCCCCACTCCACTTCATGGAATGTGCCGTCCGGCTCCAGCCAACCATAGTCAGCCGTTTCGTGTGATTCGTTGTCAGTGGCTCTATCCAAAAATTCTCGCAGAATTGTCGGCATCGTATCTTTTGGTGCTTCTCCTATTGATTGCAGAAAATTGTTTCTCTGAGAATCATACATTGCTTCCAGTGCCGCAGAATATTTTCCCTTATAAGCAGCCACTTGATCTTCCAGAAGTTTATTTTTCTTCATAATTTCCGCAATTTTTCCGAACATATCCCAATCGCCAGGCTCTTCCCCGGCTGGAAAAATAGCAAGGCACATGAACCGTCTCTGGGATTTCCTCTAAACTCTGCCCTGCCAAGCAGCACGTCTTCCGCCTGCCTGTCAATCTCTGCCTCTGCCTGATCTGTTCCACACATAAAACCACGCATAAGTTCAACAATGTGTTTCGGATCTTTTCCCTCAGAAAAGACCTGCTGCCGAACAAACGCAGTCAGCCATGCGCCCTCTATGCCAAACCTTAAAGTTTTACCTTCCATCTTCGTTGCCTCCTGTCTTTCCCTCCAAAATATCAGCTACCTTATCCAACCATTCGCAGCCATCATCAATGCAAGTCTCATATTTACTCTGATAATACGGACAGCCGATCCAGTTATTTTCCTTGTTTGCTTCTCCGCAGCACATGTATGCAGCTTTCACGTCGAATCTGTTTTTGTAGTTATATACATCAGCATAGCAGTCTCCCATACAGCTCTGGCTTCCGAGACACCGCAGGGCTTTTATCATTTCTTTGTCCATGCTATGCCTCCAGCTTTTTTGTCGGATCAAATTTCTTTCCATCCGTGTACCCAATGCCAAAAGCGTTAGCGTCAAGTTTGCTGCCGGCATTTTTGTTGAAGTTTTCGTGCTTGAAATCTTTTATATGTTCTGTAACTTCTTGTGGCGTAACCATTACCAGTCCCCAGCCTTTTTCCTCGTTTTCTTTCTTCTGTTTTTCAAAGGCTTCCTGTGCGCCGACCATAAATCCGTAACCATAACCGTCGCACAGCTTCTTGCGGTATTGAGCGCTATAGCAGCCATTCTCTTTCTTGATTTCTTTCAGCTTTGATTCCACGCAGTTCACAGCGTATCGAAACACCTGCTCGCAGATCTGCACGTCTTCCTCGAATCCAACGAACCCGATTGTTCTGAGCTGTTTTCCACTGTATTTGTTATTAAAGGCTTTGCAACAATAATTTTCTCCGATAACTGTACTCAGTGGAATGATCCAAGGATTGTGTCTCGTGCTTGCCTGCATACCTTCCAGCAGGACTTCTTTAACTTCTTTCTTTCCTACGTCCTTTACGTCCAGTTCAGAAAGTTTGTGCTCTGCCATCAGCTCTTTTGCTTTCAACAATGCTGCTTTGGCTTCATGCTCATTCGGGCTTTCTGCCAGTGCCAGTAGTTTCTTAATCTTCTCTCTGTAATCTTTTTCCATGCCAGTTCCCCTCTCTCAAAACATTCCAGCCAGTTCACTTGCAACAAAATCTTCAAGCTGGTAGCAATACTCTTCCAGATACTCATTTCTGGCTTCTTTGTCTTTCCAGTTTTCTCTTGAAAGTCCAATGCTGTCGATCAGCAGGTAGCCGCTTTCATCAATGTCCCATAAAGGCTTACCGAATTTTGCTATCCATTCCTCATTGTCTTTCTTTTCCTGTGCTGTTGCCTTGGCCACATACTCTACGATTGCATGTTCGTAATCATATCTGAAGCACTTACCGTTATACTTGTAGATACCAGATTTCTTTCTCATGCCTTGTACCCTCCTTTGTTTTATCTGTATCTACTCTAGCATACATATGTAAGTTTGTAAATAGATAAAACGCATTTTTGTGAGTTATTTACAAACATTTGTGAGTAAATCAAAAGCCGCTGCATACACAACGGCTATGATTTCTTCATGTTTAATTAAAAGGCAGTTCTTCATCAATTCCATCCGGGATCTGCATAAATCCATCTTTATCAGTGGGCATTGGTGGCGGTGGCTGCTGCCGGTTTCCGGCGCTGGTCTGCGAATTATTCTGACTCGCTGCTTTGCTCTCTGCAAACTCCTGATCTTCCACAACAACCTCCGTCGTATATACCTTCTGTCCTTCCCGATTGGTGTAGCTTCCGGTCTGGATTCTACCTGTGACTACGATTTTGGTTCCCTGTCTCAGATACTTTTCCGCAAATTCTCCGCCTTTTCCAAACGCAACACAGCCAATGAAGTCCGCAGACGCTTCATTGTCCTTATGAAATCTTCGATCAACCGCCAAAGTATATCTCGCTATCGCAAGCGCATTTTCGCCGGAAGAATACCGGACCTCTGGATCTCTGGTAAGTCGTCCCATCAAAATAACCTTATTCATCTTTGAAATTCCTCCTGTTAAAATCTTCTTTCGTCCATCCGATCTGTTCGATCACGCTATTTGCGTCGCCCAGATAGCCACTGGCCTCTTCCAGCATTTCTATGTAATTCTGCATTTCTTCTCCCTTGTCACCATCTCGGAAATTATCTGGAAGATTGTCATAGCTTTCCTCTTCCTCAGATTTTACCTCTTCCAAAATATCCATTGCTTCCGTTACAAGATCAAATGCTTTACCTAATCTCTTTCTTCTCTGCTTATTCACTTTTCTACCTCCACATACGGTTCCGGCAATTCTCGCCATGCAACTACCTCATAATCTTTCACGGGATAGCTCTGTGTGGCAATATCATAAGTCTTCAGGAACCAGCACCCATTATCCTGCGATCCAAGAATATAGGTTTCGCCTCCTGCAATGGTCTTGTCTCTGGCCCAGCATAAAACCGTCTTAAATTTCTCTGGCAGCTTATCTTTTGTCGCAATCCACCCAGAAAGATTTAGATTTGTGAGAATTGCTCTTATCTTTTCGTTTTCCTGTTCATCTCTGCAATGAATTGTAATGTCCCAAGTATCGTCGTATTTCTCCCATTCCCCAGCTTCATTGCATACCAATTTGATTCCGTCGCACATACCAACCACCTCACTCAAAGTACATATTCACTCGGAATTTCCAGCAATGCAGGAACATCATTTTGAATCGCTCCAGCATATTGTACGGTTTCATGTCGCCATAGTTATGTCCCGGCATATCCATTTTCAGATCTTTGATTGCCTTATAGATTCTTTTGCATTCCTTCGGTGTCAGTTTTCCGTCACAGTCCGAATGAAACAGCAATATGTCTAAATCCGGATTGCACAGCTCATTGTATCTTGCAATTTCCGTATCTGTTAATTTCGGATAAAGCGGTATCGCTGATTTGAAATATTTTTCATATATCTCTCCCATTTCTTGATTGTATGCTGTTGCCAATTTCATAAGAAATACGCCATATGTAATATATCCGCAATTATAAGTATCTCGCATTCCCGGAATTCTGATTGTCAGTCCCATGCTATGCCTCCTCTCGCAGCCATTTCAGTAAATCGCCATAGCTATCATAGATTTCCTCTTCTTCATTTCTGTCAATATTGTAAATTGATTTATACGGTTCATCGTCTTTCTCAAAGCAGCACATATTACTCAGCCAGTCTGCCAGCTCTTCATCTGTCATGGATCTGATTCGGTCGGCATTCGTCTTTACATCCACTTTTCCCAGCGGATCACTTCCGTTTTTCAGATAATCTTCCGCCACCGCATACGTCATATGACCCTGTGCTGTCATTTTTTCAGTAATGATGTGCATTATATTTTGCCCGACAGTCTCCTCGATCACAATATATTCTTCGCCATTTTTCTTGACAACAGCAACATCTTCATCTGTGACACCGCACTTCACAAAAAATTCCTGCAGGTCACGATTCAATTCTTTCATACTGCCGCATTTGCTTTTCATGTTCACGATGTTTTCTTTTTTTGCCAGATACACCGCATACGCTCCAATATTCTTCTCAATAGTTTTTTCTGCTCCCTGTTTCAATGCACACTCTGTACACAATGCAGAAGCCCCCTGTGCCTTTACCACGTCCAGCAGGGGCATTTCCCAGCACTCCCTTCCACAATTAGGACATGTGGTTAACTTCCAACCTTCTCGCCCCTCTGGGACGTTTCTACGGAGCGGCATACACGCCACCCCGCCTCGGTCATTTTTATTTCTCGGACTTATTTTCAGATCCATCGTTATCTCCTTTCGTACCATTTGCCATCATAAACAGTTCCTTGTAAACATCACGTTCTGCTTCCAGTCGGATAATGCTGGTCTTCAACTTTTCTACATTCTCCTGCGGCACTTCCGGCTGCATATCGTCCAGTTTCTTGCAGCAATTCGCAACCTGCTTGCACAACATTTCCAGTTCTTCCGGCACCGTAGATTCGCTGCCCTGTGGAACATATTCTGGTGTCGGTGCTGTTTCCCGGTCAATTACCAATCCCATAGCTTTTGCAATGCTGGCCTGAATATCTGTAAATTCCTGATCCTTAATAGTTTTCACATAACCGCTGATCTTGTCATAGTAAACATATGCCGGTCTGCCAGCGTCCGCATACATTACAGATCTGCCAATAACCTTGATGTTATTTTCCTTGTACTTCTTGTCTCTCAGCAGCAAAGCGGTAGCATAATCTTCATGGCATTTCAACAGCAAGAAGTCCTGTGCGCCATTTGTGCATTCAACAGTTACGATGTCTTTCTCTAAAAATTCTCCCTTGTTCATGGTGTAGCCCCCCCCTGTTGGATTTTTCATTGTATTTTTGATTGCCTTATAAGCAGTTTCATCATAATAGCCAGAGCCATTTTTTCTCAGATCATCAATCATCTTTCATTTTCTCTTTTCTCAGTTTTTCCATCAGTTCCTCTGCTTTGGTATATGGAATCAGCGGATCATTCTCTGTAAAGTCTGGTGCAAACTCTTCATATCCTGTCGGTGTACATTCATCATTGGAAACCTCTATGTATCTCGTAGAGCTGCACCAGCTTCCAACCAGATTAAAATTCTCTCCATTTCTTCTACTGTAATCGCCGCCACCTCTGTCATTTCCCATTGCCAGCAGCAAGCCCAGCGGCGCAACGCTTGAAAGAACAGGTTTCTTTGCTTCGTCGTCCCACCACACCCATTCAACCGGGCATTTACTCAGATCAATAAACTGCTTCTTGCGGTGGTTATAAATTCTCTTCCAGTCATGGAACTCTGCGTCCACTTCCTCTGTAATATCCTTGAAATTCTCTGTTGCATAGCCATATACATTATCAGTTCCAAGTTTATCCGCCATTTCCTTGTATTCAGCGAACCAATTTTCATTGCTATATTCCAGATCCGCATAATCTCCAACCACATACACCCTGTCGCCCTTCCAGCTTCCAGCGATCAAGTTCATAAGAGCGCAGGCCATGCCAGCTCTGCAATACGACCATTCCATCAACTTTGCGCCGCAATCCAGCGGCCAAGGCTCTACAAATTCTCTTTTATCAAAATTTACCAGCTTATAATACTGTCCCATAGTTTTCTCCTTTCTTTAATTGCCTCCTGCGTGATCTTTGCAATCATACTGTACCCAAACTGCACCCTGTGCAACCTTTACAGTCATGCTGTACCCAGTTACCGTTCTCGTCCTTGTGGTAGCATTTTGACATTTCACCCCAGCACAACTCATAGCAGCTATAGGCTTCTTTTGAGCAATTTTCATAATATCCAACTGATTCCTCTGCCTCTTTGCCGTTCTCAAAAATTCTGTACCCGGTATTGTTTCCGGTATCTTCATCAGCCCACCAATGCTCAATCTTTATTCCCGGATACATTTCTGCCAGCTTTCTGATTACCGGTTCTGGATTCGCCCATGCTGTGCTGAACTTAATACAGTCCGTTCCTTCTGTCTCGTTGTCGTAAGCGTTCCATTTTGTATCCCAGTTTGCAATGCACCAGTCATACCATGAGGCGTAGCCATAATTTTCGAGATTTTCCACATAGGTTTTTCCATCCTCATACATTTTCTTGCGCTTTGACTCTGTTTCATCAAACGCTTGCTCCATAACCCTGTTGAACATCCTCTGAATCCATTCTTCGCTTCCAAACATGTTGTTTGCGATTATTTTTGCGATCACAGCTTTCTTCTCTGCTGAAACTCTGCTTACTGGCACTGTACATCTATCAGTTAAATAATAGATTGCATAGTCGTCTACCATAGACCCACTATCCATATTCAGACTCTCTGGCATTGGAATCATTTTATTGAAATCAAATCCCTTGCTTCCGTCGTCATATGTTCGGAATAATGGAAACTCTGTTATTCCCTGCATTTTAATTACATTTCTTACATGATTTGGCATTTATTCTTCATCCTCCCTTGTCCAATATCCAACTTTATTTCCATTGAGATCCATAATTGATCCAGACTCTTTTCCTTCTCGCAGCTCTGCCGCTACTTTTCTCATGATTCTTGAAATTTCAATTCCTTCAAAAGCCTTATCTTCGCCGCCGGTTTCTGGATCTTTAAATGCAGCACCGTCGGTTTCAATCTCCATTCTGAACATGTTCGCCCTCCCTTCTGCTCGTTTTTGTATGCTTATACAGCTATTTCAGCTTACATTTGTAAGTCATTGCCGTAAAAAAATAGACCGCTGCATTACTTCGGTATTACCATGTTCTTTCAAGCCCTCCGGCTACTGTTCTTTTTATTCCAATGCTGCCAAATTCGCTGCAATCGTCTGCGTCCATATTTTTTACATACACCAACTGCTGGCCTGCCATCAAATCATCATTATCCAGTGTCCATTCGCCCACATCAGCTCCAACATACAGGATATTGTACAACATTCCTATGCTCGTCGGAGTTTTAATCAAGTGATACACTATCTTGTTATGGTCTTTTTCAAACCTTTTTACAATCTGCTGTTCTTCGTCCGTCAGCCAGTAAAGCAGTCCCGGTCCTTCGGATCTGTTCAGCTTGCCTTCCTCTTTGAACTCACGCACCACATTCGGGTGCAGTCCCCATTTCAGCAGTCTGCGGACCGCTTCCTCTTTCATCTTCTTTCTGCTTGTTTCCATCTGTTCTGCCTCCTAAAATGTATTGTTTAAAGTATAAAAGTAACCTCGGTTCCATACCTTTGCAATATGTTCTATTCTTTCATCAATAGTCTTGTCGTCCAGCACTTCCACTTCTTCTAAATGATAACTGCAACTTTCACACCCAATCATAAAATTGCCATCGGGTTTAATTTCAAAATGTGCAGCTCCTCCGCAGAATTCGCACCGATGTAATTTTGAATCGTCAAAAATGATTCGTTTGAAGTGACCGCAACTCATATATCAGCACCTCTTTCTGTTGTCAATGCAGCTTACGCCGCCTTGACAACATTTCTTAATGATTTCAGAAATTCTTTCCACTTTGCTTCATGGATAATATCGTCATCCTCACCTTTTCCGGTTTCTACAATGAAGCCATTACCAATTCTGCACCAGTAGCCCTCGTCGTCCTTTCGGAGCATTAAGATTGCCGGCTGCTTTTTCTTTGGGATATATCCCATAAGCCACATATTGATCTCCGGCTCTTCAGCAGATTCTTCTGCTGCCGCCTCGCTGGTTTCCGCTTCAGTAATTTCTTCCTTTTCCTCTTCGGAAACAACTTCCTGCGTTTCTTCCTCAATGACTTCCGGCTGCTCTGTCACCTGCTGTTCCGCTGCCTGTTCTTCGACAACTTCGCTGGTTTCTGCCGTTTCAGTAGCTTCATTGACTTCATGCACATAAGCTCTGGCTGCTGAAATACATTTCTTCTTGTTCTCGCCAGTAACCACCTGCTCGCCATCCGGCGTTTTTGCTGCCCAGTAAGAAACAATGCCGTTCTTGTCCGCTGCTGTGTTTTCAGGATCATAGTTTTCAACCTTTTCAAAAGTCATATCCTTAAATCTTAATGTTGTATTTGCCATGCTCGTATCCTCCTTGTAAAAGCTCTCTTGTTTTTATCTGTCTCTATTCTAGCTTACATATGTAAGTTTGTCAATACTTTTCACATACTTTTTTAAGTTATTTTTGTGAATTTACTTACATTTGTTGGTCGTACAAGCATAGCAAATACAGCCTGCATTTATGCCAGCAATTTCCTTCTTATCGTGCAGCGAAGATCAGGGCCATCTTCCGGCGAAATCTGAACCAACTCCCAGTCACAATCGCTCGGATCGAAACTAACATAGCCGTCCGCCGATACCGACAATGAAATTGTCTTTTCCACGCCATGCTTTACCAGCAGCTCGCGAATCTCTGCAATGTGAGGCCACAGATCCTTGCACAGTGCTTCCATTTCCTGTTCATTAATTTTTTTCTTTTCTTCTGCCATAGTCTTTTCCTCCTTGTTATGCCATTATTGGCTCTCTATGCTTTTCCATTCTAACATCTGCTCTTCCTGCCAAATTTTCTCGATATTCACGCAGACTTCTCTTTGCATCCTCCCGGGTATATTCGCTGTTTTCACACTCCCAGCCATATCCCCAGTTTGTCATAATGTCCCATCTGTCCTTGGTCTTCCGCTTATACGCCATGGCTTTTCCCTTTCTAATCTCCAATATAGTTGTATTCTTCGTAGCCATCTTCATAAATTGCTACATCATGGTACGGTTCAGTTCGCCATCCTACGATTTCACCATGCAATTTTTCTGCAGGTGTTTTATGATCTTTTGTCGGAATTATAGTTCCATCCATAAAGCCCAAAGCAATGTCATGATCCGACATCCCTTGCTTTTCCGCTTCATCTTCTGTTATCGGCACCTCGGATTCGCACTGGATTCCCATAGATTCCATGCACTCCAATCTCGTCAGCTCGTCGTAAGCAATTTCAAGATCCGCATCAACATTAAAGCCCTGCTGCTTTTTCTCATGCAGCATCTCAATTTTCTTCTGCTGCTTTCTTTTCTTTCTTCCTACTTCCGTCATACTGCCTCCCCATGTCTGTGAATAGCATAAACAATAACCTGATTTGCTTTTCCGGTAACTCTTTCAAATTCTGCATCGTCCATTGGTATCATGTAGAGCTGCACAGCTACCAGCGTATCGCCAGAATAAATTTTGCAGCCATAGAGAACGTGCTGTGCGCCGGTTTCTCTTAATAGCTTTGCCGCTCTTTTCCCTCTTTCCACAAGAATCGCCTGTGCAGCCTTTGTGCTTGATACACACCGTCCAACAACTCGGTGGTCTTCATAAAACTGCATTGATACCAGTGCCATTTCCTATATCCTCCTTCCGTTTATTTCTATCTCTACTCTAGCATACATTTGTAAGTTTGTAAATAGAAATAACTTACTTTTGTGATTTATTTTTGATTTATAGCTTACACAGGTAAGTTGATCTCCTTATCCGTTTCGGTATCTGTATCTTTATCTGTCACCGTGTCTGTATCTGTTTCCGTATCCGTATCGGGTTTTTTGGGTTTTCGGAAATATCCCAGAAAACCGAGTGGTTTTTCAGCCGTATAAATCATACCGTCCGGTTTTTCTTATCCAACTTCCTGCAAGGTCAGCAAATAGCTTTTCTCTGGTATATTTACTGCTTTCGGTATATCGTTGCCACTGTCAGTTGCCATCTGCGCTGTAGTTGCGCCACAGTCCACAGGAACGCTCTTTTCTGCATTTGTGGTCTCTAATACCCCTTCAATCTTTTTCGCTCCCTTGCGTGGTCTGCCGCCTTTCATGCCGTTCTTTCTGTTCTGCTCGCAGCGGCGCTCATATTTCTCACAATCATAATCCATCTGCTGCCTGATAAACAGGAACGCAATCTGTTCCATGCCGCTGAGGTTCTTTGGCTCCTCGCCGTTCTTATAATTCACCAATGCCTTAAACAATCTGCCTGCCTCGCTGTCGGTCAGTGCGTTAACCTGTTCTGCATAGCTACCATAAATCTTGAAAGCACTTTTCTTATCTACCATCAGCCATTCTCCTTTCCGCTATGCGTTTTCTCGTAGGCCTGTACCGCTGCTGTCACAAATTCCTGCTGATCTGATTCGCAGAACGTATCATAAATGCACCAAACCAGATCCTGTACACCAAACATTTTTACCATAGCCCCCAGCACACACTCTGCGCCCTCCGGGCTCTTCATCAACATTTCCAGCATCCTTTGTCTCCTTTCAATCAAGCAATTCTGTCTTTATGTTTGCTAAAGTCAACGCTTTCTTTATCCCATCCCCAATTCGCTTTTTCTCTTTCACGAATATATTCCTGCTGCACTAAAATTTCTGTCATTACCTGATTTATAATGCTTTCGCCAGCAATTCCCTTAATCTCCTCGTAAATCCCTGTCGCCACAAGGTACATCATGTTGTCAAGTGACTTTTGGTTGTTTCTGTATTTTTCTCTTGTCTGTGCTACTGTAATTGTATTCAGTGATTCTGGCTTTTTCATTGTTCGCAGCCCCTTTCTTTATCGCAAAATTGTTACCTTGCACTTGTTGCAAGCTCCATCTAAATCCGCTTCTACCATTTTTTCCGCAACGTACTCAAGAATCTGATCCTGAAACCAATTACCTTTAGCCAGTAATGTGCCATCTTTGTAAATCTTAATCTCCGTTTTATCATTGACCGCTGCAATAACCCGTCTCATTGTCATAACTGCCATTGCTAACTCCTTTCTGAGAAGCAGCTCTTACCTGCCTCTCCAACCTTTCTTGCACTTACTTTCTTCATAGCCTTGTAAATCATCTCGTCGCTTACGTCTCTATGAATTTTGCTCCAAAGCATGTATACCATTTCAAATACTGTTTCGTCGCTTCCTTCATACATTACAGTAACGCAATACTCTCTGCCTGATTTCTCGATGGCTTCAACCTCCTGCGTACCGGTCAGTGAAAAGCAATGTGACACTCCAAACTCATTGAGCATTTCATCTAATTTCTCCAGCTTTTCTTCTGTGCATTCCTGCACGTCCTCACGGTTTGTAATATTTAAGTAGCAATCATAAATTCTTAATTTCATGTTCATGTCCTCCTGTTCTTTATATCTCTACTCTACACTAGATTGAGTGCCGAGTCCATAGGTGACATGCACAAAGTTAAGTGTCTAAACTTGTCAAAATTATACACTTGTTTGAGTGCATATTTTGTGTTAGAATCTGTATTATAGAAAAGTCATTCATTCAGATTGAAGGGAGAAAATCGCCATGATAAGCTATCAGAAACTTTTTGATAAATTGAGAGAAGAAGGCTGGTCTTTCTACCGGGTGCGCCAAGAGAAACTGATCGGGCAGGGAACTCTTACTCGCCTGCGGAATCAGTCCGGCGGACTTGACAGCAAGACTCTGAATAAAATCTGTCGGACATTTAATTGCCAGCCTGGGGACCTTATGGAATATATTCCAGACGAAGGCAGCGAATCTGATTCAGAATAATATGTGCTTTTCTCCTTGTAGAGTTTCTGTTTTTGGGATATGATGATAGAAAAAAGTGAACTCACAAAGGAGAGAGTGTATGAAAAAAATATCACATTTTATTTTACCCCCCCCCCGGAAATTTTTGCACAATTCTCTGAATATAGCAAAAATTTCCCTGTGTCTCTGTTTTGCTGGCTGTTCAACGGTATTGGCTGAACCCGCCGCTGAAATATCCCAGATTGATTCCTTTCGAGGGTATGACTGGGGAACAACATTGGACGATATAAAGAGCAAAGAAATCACATCAGATATGCTGGAATACAGAGATTATAGAATTGATGAAGTAGGAAGTGTGGATGGACTTACAGACCTGTGTATATGCAATGGTTCTGTGGATACATACGATACCAACGTTGAATATCTGTTTCTGAACGATAAGCTGGTGTCGGGCGGATATGATATGGATATTGACGATTCCAATTATGAGGATATATGCGATGGAATCTCGGAAAAGTATGGAAATCCAGATATTGAGAAGTCGTCAACCGGTTGGGGCGGCTGCTCTATGTGGATTGACGATAGCCAGAATGTGATTCTTGTCTCAGAAATGTTAGGACTCTTGTACTTCCAGAATGATGAATCCATAATAGATCTGTTTTCGGAAAGTTTGGAGAAATTCCACGAAATTGATATTGATAGAGAATTGCAGAAAGCCGGTGATGGATATGTCGGATATTAAACTCTTTTCCGTCAACCCTGAGGTCCGGCAAATGGTTGCTTCAGAAGTGCTTCTTGAAAGAGAATTGCAGACTTTGATTGAAAATAACATGGACACATTCTTTGGTGTGCGTTTTCTAAAAAGTGAATACGTCATTACAAATGGCAGAATGGATAGTATAGGCATAGATGAAAATAATTGCCCGGTCATATTTGAATATAAGCGAAGTAGTAATGAAAATGTCATAAATCAGGGGCTTTTCTATTTGGACTGGTTGCTGGATCACAAGGCAGATTTTCAACTCCTTGTTGCGGATATTCTCGGACAGGATACTGCCACTTCCATAGACTGGTCAATGCCATGTGTGATCTGTATTGCAAGTGGCTTCACAAAATATGATCTCCACGCCGTAAATCAAATGCAGCGCAATATCAAATTGGTGCGATATCAGAAATACGGAAATGATCTGGTTTTGTTTGAACATCTGAACGCTCCTGCTGTGCCGCCTATTCCGCTCAACAATTCGGATTTTCCGAACAGTTCCGCTGCCAAGAAGTCAGGCGATCAGAAAACACATCTGGAAAAGCTGTCTGCTGCGCCGCGCGAATTGCAGGATATATACCGCTCTCTTTGTGACTACATAGAATCTCTTGGGGACGATATTGTTCCGAACCAGTTAAAATTATATCTCGCGTACCGCAAGACAAAGAACATTATCTGCATTGAGATTTTTAGGAAAATGATCCTGCTGCACCTTAAAATAAATCCAGATGATATAGAGCTGGAAGAAGGATTTACCAGAGATATGAGAAACATTGGACATTATGGAACCGGTGACCTGCAGGTTACGATCAGAACGGCAAAAGACTATGAAAAGGCAAAGCCACTTTTAAATCTTGCATATAATGCAGCGCAATAATTGCTTTCTGTATCTGTATCTTTGTCTGTATCCTTTTCTGTATCCGTATCTGTATCGGGTTTTTTGGGTTTTTTGAATTATCCAAGAAAACCGAACGGTTATCACAACGTCAAAAGCCCCCGGAAGCACATTGCCTCCGGGGTACATTTTTCTCACTGGACATATTTTTTCTTTTTGTAATACGCTGCGATCCAGCCGGACGGAATCCGCATCCAGATATTTCCTGCGCTGTCATTTTTGATTTCAAGACAAGAAACTTCGGTTCCTTTTTTCAGTTCGCCAGACGTGTAAGCGTGTTCTCTCGCATTTTTGGTGAGGTCCTGCCATTTCTTTGCGGAGTAATCTGTACCTGCGCCCTTCCGAACTCTCAGATTATCTACCGCGGTAGTATAAATCTTTCCAACCGTATATGTAGGGGTCTTGCTGGCTGAATTTCCTGTTCCGGCAGCCTTTGCATTGTGTAATGCAACCAGTTTTGCCTTTGAAGCAGAGCCATATTTTCCATCAACTTCAAGGCCGTTTACTTTCTGGAACTTTTTGAGTGCTTTATCTGTATTGGTTCCAAAATCGCCATCTGCGCCACTGGAACCGCAAGAGTATCCAAGATCAATTAACATGAGCTGCATGGTTTTGACTGCCACCCCTGTGTCACCTTTCATCAGATAATTTCTTTTGGTAGCCTGTGCGGTTTCTCCGCCGGTATATCTCAGAACATGTGTCCATGGATAATTTCTGTAGCTGCGGATCAAGAATTCTTTTCCAGTCTGATCTCCCGGCTTGCCTCCATGTGCAGTGCCTTTCTCGTTGATAGATGCCTCGACCTCTTTTCCATTTCCACAGTACATAGCGGCATGATACGTGGTATTCAGAAGCACATCACCACGTTTCAGCCCGGATCCTGTCGCAAGGTTTACAGCATTGGTAACAACTTCAAATCCGTTTGCCGTAAATACGCCGGGCATATTTCCTGTGTAAGTTGCTCCTTTTGTTTTGACCGGAACGCCTGCATTTTCCCATGCAGTAATAACTGCGGAAGAACAGTCATAATCTCCATCACTTCCCCATCTGTGATCCTGACAATATCCATGGCTATCATCATTCGCAGTCTGCTCCATCCATGAAATCGCCTTTTCAATTCTCTGCTGTACTGTCATTTCCTTTGCTCCTTTCACATAGGTGTCATAAAACTTCTGTCCTCTTGCCGCTCTGCCGGCGCATACGCTTTCGCCAGTATTTGCCGGAATCTCAAATTTCTTCAGGACAACATCAGATGCCTGCCGGATTGTTGTTGCAGTTTTCAGAATCGCAAGCACAGGGCTGTAGCTTTCTCGCAGTTCTTTCAGCAGGAACTCAAGCTGCATTTCAAGATCCGCAATGGACGTTCCATTCTGTTTCGCATAGTTCCACAGTCTTGATTTTCTTCCCGGGCTTGTCCACTGTGCCAGACCGTAACCATACTG
Source organism: Jingyaoa shaoxingensis (assembly GCF_014385005.1). Taxonomy (GTDB): domain Bacteria; phylum Bacillota; class Clostridia; order Lachnospirales; family Lachnospiraceae; genus Marvinbryantia; species Marvinbryantia shaoxingensis. The sequence continues at coordinate 49,743 of NZ_JACRSZ010000011.1, forward strand.
TTTCCCAGCTAATGGGTGAAGGAACTCTTCGCATGAGATTTTTCCGGTATCAATCGCAGTGGTATAGCTCTCGTGTGTATATGTTTTCCCATTTTCTTTCAGCCGCTTAATGCACAGGTACTCTACCCTGTTCGGATAAAATCCGTCACTTTCTGCTTCCAGATTGCCAAGCAAACCACAGGCTCCGGCAGGTGTCATGCCAGCAGCAATAAATTTCTTATAAGCCTTTTTCTCTGCTTCAATGTTAATCGTCGCCATCATGTTCTCCTTTCCGTCCATAAGGACACACATCATCTATAAATCGTCCGAGCTCCCGGGCTAATAAAAAAGTGAAGCCGCCCACGCAGACCAGCCCCACCAGAATAATCGTCGCAAATGTTTTCATGTTTTTGCTCCAAAAAGGGGCGATTACTCGCCCCTCAGTTGATCTATGAGTTTATTCAACTCGTTATTTAGTTTCCTCAATTTCCGGAAGTCCCGCAAGAGATGTCAGCACTGATGCCACGCCTGCCAGTGCCGCTGTTCCCACAACAACTTTCCAGTCTACGGCAGAAATGGTCGCTGACGCCGGCAGTAATGCTACTGCGGTCTGCGCCATTGTTTTCGCTGCGCGAATGCCTGCTGCTTTGATCCATACTTTAAAATTCTTCATAGATATGTTCCTCCTGTTTATAATGCTGCCGTGAGCTTGTCACAGCCCACAGCGCAGTTCTTTTTCCTTTTGGTGCATAAATTATCACCTACAATAAAACTAACGAATTTGAGCTATTCTGCACGTTCCTGTAAGTTTTACAGAAATGAGTTCTCATCTTTGCATTTTTCGTAAGTCCTTTTCACATTGTCTGTCGCAGATACTGCCTTTCCGTTTGGAAATCTGGGGTGATCCTGACAGTAGCGCTCGTAGGTATCAACATCTTCGATAATCTGATCGAAATGTTCTTTTGAATGCCGCATCTTATGACGTATTTCATCATCAAACCGAAGGATGCGATACCGGGCAGTTTTCGCCTCGTTTGCATCCATTTTTTCGTTGAGATCCGCATTCAGCGCTTTCCCAATCGTCCTCGCGATTGCGCTCCAAGGGTTGATTCTAATGGGAGCAACCTGTACCAGCGTGAGGACAATCAGCAGGACACTTCCGCCAGTCTCTACGAACTCTTTCATGCTCATTGGCTTTTACCTCCTCTCCTAAGAATATATCCTCAGACTCGTCAACGCCTGCGTATGGACGGCAAAGCATTTCGAGTACATCAAGGTCTTGCTCAATCTGTTCGAGTGTCTTATTTCCCTGTCCTTTTACCAAAAGCAAGAGGTCATAAATGCTCGACCAGAGCCGGGAGATTATCTTAATCATTTCTTCCTCCAGAAATAATAATGTGGTTTCTCTTCTCCGAACATGTTATATCTCAATTCGTCGTCCAGTGCGATTGCTACGGCTGACAGGAAAAACCACAGGAATGAAAACGGTAAGCAGATCTGCCCCCACAAATTCAGCGGCATATTGCTGTAGTCCCAGATATTCAGACCAAGCCAGATATTCAGAACAACACCTGCAATCAGCTCTGTACCGGTAATAACCAGACAGCCAATCAACATCTGCAACGGAAGTGGCATATCCCATCCGATATGCTCATTCAAAAGCCCACACATAACGAAACAGAAGCCCCCGACGGCAAACATCGTCCAGTGCGTATGCCCTCTGAAAATCAATTCAAAAAGGCAATAAAGAAGTCCTCCTATTGCCCACAGATACATGGTCTTATACAACTTCTTCAGGAATAACTTCATTTTACCTCCGCCTCCTTCAAATATTCTTTCAGAACTTCCGACTGATACTCTACCGGAATTTCATCACCGTACTGGATTGCTTCAATCTCGGAAGCTTTCGTACATGATTTTACCCAGTCGTACATACTATTGCAGTAGGTGGTCTGGACAGACACATGCTCCATCGCAGCCTTTACGACAAGCCCCATTTCTTCGGCAGTATAGAACTTGCATGGATTGCCGTCATTGTGGTATTCGCATTTTTCAGCGCCGGCGTTGAGCTGAGCCTGTTTGCCAAAGAGATTGAGCTGATCGTGAATAGTCAGGCTGAAATGCTGCGTTTCTTCTCCAATTTTAACGTCGATGCCGGAAACAATTTTTTCTTCACACGCTGCAGACACTTCCGACAACTTTGCAGCTCTTCTTGCTTCAATCCCAAGTTCATTTGCATCTAAGTCAGGAATCTGTTCCAACATAGAAAACCAGAAACCAAAATCAGCAGCAATTTCCTTTTCTGAAATTACTGCTACGTCTACCCTGCAAAAAATCTCATCAGCCTCATATCCTGTCGGGCCATCTTCTATTTCCTGTACAATTTCATGCTGGTTGTTCCTGAGCCACACATCTGCTACGCCATTCGGTTTTGCCTTGTACACTACCTTTTCCATTTTTTCGGGACTTTGAACCTTGTACATAATATCGCCTCCACATATTGAAATATTTTTTCTCAACATAGCCATTTCCTTTGTCGTGATCGCTTGCAATTTTCCTTGCAATCCGCATAAGTTCATCTACCTTGTTTCTGATCCGATATTTCACCATATTGGTATTTTTGAACCAGCCATATGCAGATATGACCGACCTCACAAATTTGATTTTTACAGCAACATGGTGTTTTACCAGTTTCAGAAATTTATTCATCTTCCGTCGTGCGGTAAGAAAAATGTTCCTGCGGATTGTTACCCATACTTTCTTGTGCTTTTTCTGTCTCCCAAAATACGACTTCATTTCTACATCTCCACCATGAAACCGAAATCCCATGAAATCCAGTAGGGAACCCTTTGTTTTTCCAACCTGATCCTCATACATGGTTTTCTGCATAATCCAGTCTGGCTTAATTCTCAAGTCGAGAAATTCCAGCATATAGGCGATCATCATTTTGACTGCCTGCTTCAAATGGGTTTTATTCGCTGCATACATCGTTATATCATCCATATAGAAAATGACATGTGCTATTAACCTTTTGATTTTCGTCTGCCCTCTCCGGCAGGTTTCTTTAACCAGTCGCTCGCTTGCATAATGATAAGCGTATGAGAGAAAATAATTGCATAAATCCTTTGATACAGGAGAGCCTATCAGAATACCTCTGTCCGGTGCCAACGCTTCCGGCGACGGCCATTCCTCATATAGCTCTATAAATACAGTAAACAGATATAGCAACTCATCCGATTTGTGCAGATCTCTTTTCAGCAGTTCCAACAGTTTTCCATGCCGGATTGACGGATAGCATTTCTTTACGTCAGCCTTTGCGCTATATCTTGTACCTTCAACATCATTAGAGAGCCAACGCAGGACTGCTTTCTTGCCATAGTTCTGGCCTCTTCCTTTGATGGAAGCGCACTGATATGTTCCCAGCTTTGCTTTGAACAACGGTTCCGCCGCCTTTGCTGCAACCTGCTCATATAAGCGAAACAATATTGTTTCCAGCCCAAGCATACGTTCCTTTCCACTTCCCGGGTCATTGATCTTTGTATAGCGGATCAACGGCTGTCCGTAAGTGTTCGCCAACAAATGTTCCCTAACGGTTCTGGTACGGATATGATATGCCATTTCCAACGCCAGCTTGTAATGTGCCGCCCTCCAGAAATCATTCTCAGGGAGATTGCCAACGCTAAGTGCCGCAAACTCTTTACGGTCTACCGGCTCTAGGTTCGTCAGTTGCGGCTTTAGATACTGTTTTACATGCTCCCGGCTTTCCCCGGTATAGCAGGCAAAGAACCTCACAGAGCTATTCTTTCTGTATTTATCGTGCATATAATCTGTGATTACATCATAAATCCTGTCTGTGTCCGAAACCACAAGTCTCTTGCAATATGTTTTCATGTTTCTCTTTCTTTCTGCTTCAAGGACGTTCGGGTTTACTACTAGCCCCCATCTGTGTCCACTTCCGCCACAGAGCCAGAGACATGTTGCCATGCCTCCGGTGCTGGTTCGTCAATTTCGGGCATTCCGCCCCAGCCCTTTCGGAGTTCCCTTTAAGGGAACGAAATACAGCACCTCTAAGTTATGCAGAAATTCGAGCGGCATAGTTCCAGTTCGAGTTGGAAAGCCCATTGTTCAGGTTCGCATTCCGACGGCCGTCATTCGCACCGTTGTTCAGGTTGCCCGAGCCAAGAACGGAAGCCACTGTGCTGTAAGTCCTGTTGAAATATCGTTGATAGTTACAATTTCTTATGTTGCCTTAAAAGGGGAGATCCCCTCTTGCTATCGCAATTCACCCCCGGCGTTACGCAGCCGCTTTGCGTCCGCAACGCCCGCAGGCAGAAAGACGAGCGGCACAGGTCCAGTCCGAGTAGGAAAGCCCATCGGTCAGGAGCGCAAACCGACGGCCGCCCGACGCACCGCAGCCCAGGTAGCCCGAGCCAAGAACCTCTCGCTGGCTATCGCCAGTCGTCTCGAGGTTCTCTGTGTAAAGCCCATCAGCATAACCAGTGCTGGAAGTTGCTGCAACCTCAACTGGATAACGCACTTCTGGATCATCAGCGGAATAACCAAGCTTGCTGATATATTTCCAGCTGCCTTTGTTGTCCGGAATTGCATAACCAAGAGCAATCCAATCGTCAGTTGTAGCTCCTGCGGTAGTCATTTTCGTACAGTCATAGCAGATATATGGACGCATCACATGATTTTCAATCTTCATGACTGTATTTCCTTTCGGTTCCCAGAATCCAGAAGACATTTCCACGCCGAACAAAATGTATGGCTCTTTTCCGCTGGTGTTGCTCACAGGGGATCCGCAAGAACCAAGCACATCATCACATCCGCCTGTGTTCCACGGCATCGTACTGATAATTGTTTCACACGTCACGCCAGATACAGAAGTCGGCGCTGTAGAAAATTTCTGTCCTCCATTATCAACATATACAGCCGCATTATTGCTGTCATAATCTTCAATCTTTGTGATCTTTACTTTATTCGCTTTTGCGTGAAGTCCACTCGATCCTCGGTCGTTATTCGCCTTTCCTTCACTTGTAAGGCTGTTGGCATTTCCTATGGAAACAGTTCCTCCAACAACAAACTCTTTGGCCGCACTTTTAGAAATAATGATTCTTTCCACATCGTTTTCCTGCACAGTGGCAGTTGTCTGTGTCCACCACCAGTTACAACCTGCCATCACCGACTGGCTATGTCTGGTAGCGAAGGCAATCTCCATAAGTCGTGTCATTCTCTCTGAATCCTGAGAAGTCTCAGCACAATACTGTGTGCCTTTTGCCCGGAACTTTGTCAAGGAACTCTGGAAGCTGTAGTTTTTCGGAGATACACCACTGATCGAGGACGCAACACCGTCCGCATTGTCACCAGACATATATTTTGCAATCGCCACAAATGGTCGGATTGTTCCGTCCGGTCTGATTGCGCCGCCCTCTGGCAGCCATTCTGCAGAGTGTCTGGTATCAGAAACAACAGTGTCCTCGCCGTTTGCATCAAATTTGCGATATACATACTGGGTAAGATACAGACACCATGTATCATATTTTGTTCGGGAGAATTCATTATCAATATCCTTGATATACTGAACCTGAAAATCTCCGTTTTCATTAACAGATCCATTAACTTCCAGATATGCAAAACAGCCGCGTCCATCGAAATCATTTTTCGCACGAACGGTATTCGTAGACGGAGCTGCTGTCATGCCAACCGCATCATAAAGTCGGGTTCCAGTGCTTGCCGGTGTCACATCGTAATTGTCGAAATGTACGCCGTACTTCTTGCCATCCTTATGCAGATTCAGCAGGAATAACGCCTGCTCATTTTTTGTACCGGCAAAGTTTGTGACCGCTTCTTTTAGAGCAACATCATTCTGAATGAGCTGTCCAAACAGTTCATTGAAAACGTCCGCATGGTTACGGTCAGTTGTTTCCAGCTTTCGCAGATATTCGTTGAATACCGCATTGTTCACATCAAAAAAGCTCATTTTGTAGCCTCCTTATTTTAGAATGTATCGTCGCATTCGAAGATTGCTTCCATATCGCCGTCTTTGCCTTTTTTCATAAATGCCTTAAATGCAACAAAGTCGCCCTGTGCGTCATACAGGCCAACTTCGGAAATATATTCACCGGCAAGCTCGCTGGCTGTCAGTGTACAGCTATACCGGATTTTTGTATCAGACACCACGGTATAGCCGTCGATGTCCTTTCTCAGAACTTCCTTGTGAAGTGCATTCTGATCCGGTGAGTGTGTCACAATTTCACCGGCGGAATTTACGCCGCCGGTACCAAATGCCATTCCTACAATTTTGGGAAGCGCTGCGATACCAGCTCTTGCTTCCAACATTTTCTTCTTTGCTCTTGTCGTAACGGTTGTTCCTGCCATTACAGTTCCTCCCTTCCAGAGTTAAGATTTATAGTTCCGTCCAGCGCAAAATCTCCATTCAATGGCTTTGCGTGCGCTGGAATAAAAAGATTTACTCCGATATCTTCCTGTGCGCCTATATCCATGCGATATGTTTCCTTAACAATCGGTGGCATTGTGTGATCCAATAATAGGCTGCCGTCCAGATCCGTCATTCCATCCAGAGTTCCGTAACCTTCCCACCAGTTAAGTAGAACACGATGAACCGGGAATATTTCTGCCTGCATTTCATGCTGGATTCTCACCCGGCACTTCATCTTTGGAAATGCAATTTCATTTCCAGCCTCCACCACAATCGGATATTTGAACGTAAAAAATGGCGGAAGTTCCGCTGAAAGTTCTGCCGCCCCATCAAGAGCATTGGAACCGTTCAGTGTTCCGTCCCACCATGTAATCTGTGCCCTATGCCTTATCCTATTGTAAACAATCTGCTCTTTCAAAACGAATGTACAGATCATATCCCGGATTGTAAACGACAGGTGCTCCGGGTATCTCCGACTGATAATGTTATGGATCTTCCGTTGTGAAAACTGTCCGTCCTCGTCGCAGAAAATTCGGATTTGCAGCTTAACACCATTCCACCACAACTCACTCTCACAGCCGGTATAGGCTTTGATGATCGACTGGATAACCGTCTTTGACAGTTTTCCTGTCCCAGACCAGTATGCAGCCACCGTTTTTCTCCGTTCTTCCAACGTTTCATCTGGCTCAGGTTCTATTCTAAGCGCCGGTTCAAATACCGTCGTAATTGTTCTTTCGTCCGCATTTGCCGGAAACTGATTATTCACAACTCTTTCCAGCCAGTATGCCATCAAATCCAGTGTCCACCCTGCGAATCGGTAATTCGCATCCATCTCTCTGAACTCAGTCCACCATTTCGGGCCATAGCTCACGATTTCTTCATATCCGCTCCGTTGCTGGTTATTAAAGATTTCCATTGACCTCCACCTCCCCGATTACCGGAACGTGGTATATATCGCAGGTGATATTTCCTTTTCCACCATTCACAAGCAAATTGTCAAAATCAACAATATCGGAAATGTTGGAGATCAAGGCGCTCACATTATTGTATCTGATTACAATTTCATCCGAAGTTGAGTTTAATGCCAGTTCCTTCAGATATGCTTTCACGGCGTTTGATACTTCCGTCTGAATTCCGTTGTAGGTGCTTTCTGCTTTTTTTGTCACATCCAGTTTTATACTGATTTCCTGTTTCTTTGCTGCAACCGCAGTGAAGAAACATCCGAATGTCGCTTTCCCTTCTCCGAAGCCCTGTGCGCCGGGATCAATGGTATCCTGCACCAGCTTAACCACGCTTTCTGCCGGCTCCGTTCCCTCTGTGGAAATGATAATTCCGAGAACTGTACAATCTCCATTCCACAGTGGAACGGTTCTTGTACGCCCCACGCCCTGAATTTCTTCACACCACGACCGTATCTGCACCTTATTTCCGTTTTCCGCTGGCCCGGACAGCTTATCTATGTATCTGGATCTCGCAGAATCATCCTCTTCCATATCCACTGCCGGCACCGCAAGTTCTTTCAGAGTTGCACTGATAAGATTATCCACATCTTGGTCTGGAATAACCGGAAGTCCCGGAACCAGTGTGTTCATATCCGTTCCGGTTTCCTCTGACACAATCACCCATCTGTCGTTTAGCTTCTGTGTGGTAAAGAAATGATCGTCGCAGCTCATAAGATCGCCGACCTGTGGTTCCGCTCCTACATATTCCACATAATAGGTTGCTGCCGTATCTGCCGGTGGATTTCTTTCCATGCCACGCTCCATCATTTTTTCAGTCAGAACGTCGCCGGTGCAAGTAAGGATAGAAAGAATTTCGTTTACAGTGGCAAGATCGTTGAAAAATTTTGCCGTTCGGATGATATGGCCCGAGCAGGCATCCATATAGACGCTGCCTTGATGTGTGTCTACACCAAGCTCCGCGCCCATATCTTCGCACTCTGCCATCAGATAATCTTCTGTAATTTCATCAAGCCCAAGCTCTCCAATATTTTTAATCGCCATCCGCTATCGCCCCCTCTATCTCAATATCTCCATAAATTGTGCTTGCGACAAATGACACATGAACACTGTCGTGAGATATGATCTCATAGGAAAAATCCGAAACGCCAGTAATCCGTTCATCATAAAGCAATGCTTCCTCCAGCATTACCGGCATATCAGATTCCAGAAAATCATCTGTAAGTCCACTGTCATTTATCTTGTTGAAAAAATCACACCCATACTGGTCATCATAGATTAAATGAGCGAACCGGGTTGTTGACAGAATTTTCCAGATAGCCTGCACCACAGCTTCTTTCCCGTCTATCATTCCCCCGATTCGTTTTCTTTCAAAATCCATCTTATAGGTGCGATATACCTGATTTGATTCGTCTATATCGTCCTCGTCAAAAGGAACGCTGACAATTTCATCTAATTCTTCGTCCATATTCTCACACCCTATCCATCATGTAGTATGATTTTCCATTATTAAAGGCGAACATATAGAAATGCTCGCCCGCATTTAAAGGTTCCAGCCTGTCGGGTACCGTTAAGGAAATAGCCGACAAGCTTATATTTATGTCATTTTGCAACGTCACCTGCAAGGGATCAACGCTCGTCACTGCACCGATTACCATTTTCGGAACATACGGCTGCACCATCTGCTGGATCAATTGCTTAATTGATGTAGCTGCCATAACGCCTCCTGTCAGATTTCTTTCAGATAACCAGAATAAGAATATCCTGTAGTGCCTTTATACCTCACATGGAGCCAGCCATTCTTGGATTTTCCATCCCCCTCCGCAGTTTTTCCATATGGAATCGCTGTAAGTTTTGTGCCATTTGGCTCTTTTCTGATAAACAATCCGCTTCTCGCCGTCACCCGATACTTTTTATTCCATGTGCTGCTATTTCCGCTGCCTGAAGAACCATTGCTGGATTTGTAGTCGGGTACATAATTCAATTTCAGTTTCATTTGGTGCTTTCCATTCTCGAATGTATGGGTATCTTCATCAACATACATTACTTTCGTCAGCCCTAACGCACTGATTTTCACATGAACACAGCCGCCCGAAATTACTGAAATATCCCCTGTGCCAGTCCATGTTAAGGACTGTGCCACTACGCTCTTCTCTTCTTTGAAGGTCGCAATTTTCTGGTTCAGCTCCGTTGCACTTGCATCATTGTCCACTGACTGAACATCTGCAAACTTACCAATTTTCTTCTCCAATTCCTTATTGGTATACGATTTCTTGGTTTTATTCTTGGATGTAATCAGCTTTATCCGAGTTCTGGTGTCATAAATGGAGCGTGTCTGCTCATAGCTTTCCGTATTGGTCGCAACGCTCAGTTCCGGCATGGTATTCACATCTTTTCTCTGCCAGAGATATATTTTCCCTTTTTCAGATCTGACATAATACCGTCTGCCGGTTGATTTGTACGTTTCACTCAGAGCCTCTTGAATCACGTCCCAGTATGTGGAATTGGATTTTACAAGCTCTGATATTTTCTTTCCGGTATCTACTGCACTACCAACCGTCAAGCCAGCACGCTTGCAGCAATCTTTAAAGATCTGAGTTGCCGTTTTCTTTTTGTAGCTGAAAGAATCTTTGCTGTTGCTGAGGTATATGCAGTTGTCCCATGCCTTCAAGGTGAGTTTCCGGGCACTGCTCTTTGTTTCCGTCATAAGCAGCCCTCGAAAAATCTCTTTGCCGTCCAGATACAGCACGCAAGTCTGGCCACTTCCGCAGTCTACGAAAGCTCTTTTCATTGCATACCCTTCCGAATCAAACAGAACAACAGAAATGCTCCTTGGTGCAGCGCCTTTCCTGCCGGATACCGTAACGGAAGAAACCAACTCGCTATAATCGTAAAAGGTTCGCCCTCTGCCTATCATAAATTTCAACTTATAATCTGCCATAACGCCTCCTACGGTATTGTGATCGTCGTGCCGGGAAAAATCAGATTTCCATTCCGGCAGTTAGAGTACCCATGTTTCTTTGCAGCTTTGTTCAGCACACTCTTATTGGCATTATAGATTTTGGTGCATTTTTTGCCGTCTCCATAATACTTTTTCGCAATATTCCACAGGCAGTCGCCCCGTTTGATTTTGTAAGTCTTTTTCTTCTGGGTGTTATTTACCCTTTTCTTTGTTTTTGTCTGTTTTGCCGGGGCTTTTTTCTTGGTGTTCGGCTTCGTGTATTTCTTTATGGTTACTGACCGATACTCTTTCAGCGTGATGGAGTAGCTGATTGTTCCAACATCGCCGCCCTCTTCCGTAGCGGTATAGCTGGTTATCACAGCATATATGTTCAAGCTGAATGCCCCAGAAAAGACTAAATGCAGTGGATTTGCTGCATTCATAAGTGCCAGAATCCATTTGTGCATTGTCTGTGGCGATTTGAAATTCTTTTTCTGGCAAGTGCAATAGCTGCCATAGGTTGCCGGAAAGTAAGAAGACCAGCTTATTTGCATCGGTCCTCTCTTCCCCTTGTGAAGCAGAGTGCCAAGACGGTCAATGTCAGAAGTGACCGCCTTGCCATCTATTTTGATCTGTATTGATTCCGGATTCATCGGGACTTGATACTGCTTCTTATCGTTGTCGTAATTCATCCAGATCGTATACTTGGAAGCTTTAAAACTCATACGCCCCTTCTCCTTCCTCAATAATTTCCTGCTGCACGATATTCATAAATACGTCTCGCAGGTTTTCCATCATAGCGTCTACAATCTTCTCTTTTGAAACTCCACTTCCAGAAACGTTTATACTGCCCTGTCCGCCTATCTCTAACCTAATTATCCTTTCGCTGGTTTGAGGGCTTCCTACAGGCTGTGACACGCTCTGAGGTGCATTTGCTGTTTGCACTGGTGCTTCCACACTCTTTCCCTCGCCACTATTCAGAACGCCAAGCATTTCGCCAGTCTGCTCAAACAGTGATAAGGAACGGTCTGAACCGTCCAGAGGGATAATGGATTCTGGCCCGGCTTCTGCCACAATACCCAAATGCGGTTCATCAAAGATACCGCCAAGAGCATGAAGCGAAGCAGATACCGTTGCAGATCCAGTTGCCCCGCCGCCAAAGCTGATTGTCTTTGTTGGGTTCGCAAGAGAATAATTTGCTGTCAGTGTTACATTTACTACTCCAGACGCAGAATAAGGTGAAGCCCATGCGCTCCGCACAAGTCCGCCAACTTCCGCATACAGTGCAGCAATATTGTCCGCCCCTTTTGCGAGGGTAACATCAACTGTTCCGTCTGCTGGAAGCGCTGTCGCAAATGCAGATGTTATATCTGTCTGTGCCGCCTCTACTGCCGGGGAGCTGTTGATAGATCCGGCGGTCATTGTAATGTCTGCCGGTACTGTCACCGGAACAGGGTTCTGTTCTCCCAGTTTGGAACCAATCTCAGAGGATAATGCTCCATCATCAATCGTTCCTGCCTGAATCGTAACATTTGCCGGGACGGTAACTGGCACCGCCTCGCCCTGCTGCAATTTTTCAGAAATAGCAGACGCAAGAGCGCTATCATCAAGACTTGCGACCTCGAATTTGATAGTGGTTGGAACCTGTGTTTCTTTTGGTTCCGCCTGTGTTTCCTGTTCTTGTGCTGCCTGTGCAACCTGCGAATCATCAACGCCAGCATTTGTCATGTTGGTTTTCACAGGTTGCTCGCGTTCCAGAACTTCTCCTGTCTCATTCTTTGCCGCTGCTTCTGCCGCTTGCCCCACTTCGGAAGATTCCACACCCTCATTTTTCAGAGTGGTTTTTACTGACTGCTCTTCCTCAATGGTCTGCCCGGTTTCATTTTCCGCAGCTTCTTTAGCTGCTTCACCAACTTGGCTTGCGTCCACACTCGCTGCTTCAACGATTGCCTCTGGGATATTGATAACCTGATTTGGATAAATCAAATTCAGGTCGTCTATATCTGGATTGGCAGCTTCAATCTGGTCTTTTACTTTTGACCAGACTACACCATATTGCTCCATGATTCCAGAAAGCGTTTCACCCTCATTGACGGTGTACTGCAATGCAATTTCCCCGCCATCAAGAGTTGTGGTTCCCACATAGGTGAGACCTTCAAATGCAGTGTCGATCAGTTCTTGGACATGATCCTCGTTGACTTCTATATCCTCGACGTCCGCCTGCATACCTTCGATTGTCACCGGATCAGTGGTGGTTTCCGCAGTAGCCCTCTCGATTGCCGTCCGCAATTCATCTGGTACGTTTACCGTTCCTTCTTGAATTGCCTGTACCAATGCTGCATTCGCTGGATCAGCTACCATCTGACTTGCGAACACCTGCCATGCAGCGTCCGCATCTCCGGCCGCAGCACCGACCATCATAGCGTCGTTGAACGCCTGCATAACATCTTGAGGTATAGCTTGTCCCATTTCCCGGTATTCATCAATCAGCCCTGTCATGCTGTCAACGTCCGGTTTCATGGCTTTATAGATGTCCTGCATTGCTGCCTGATCGCTACCCATGATTTCTTCATACAGGCTTGCGGACTGCATGGAAGCATTAAATCCCCATGCCAGCGAGTCTGCCAGCGCCCCATAGTCCTGATTTTGCAGATATGTGTTCGCGTTTTTCAGAAAGTTATCCGTATTCGTCTGGATAGCGGAATAGTTCTCCTGAAGCTTTTCTCCATAAGCGTCCGACAGTGTGTTTGTTTCAAACTGAACACTGTTTCCGAGCATAGCAGCTTCATTATTTCTTGCTGCATATCCTGCCTGCTCTTTGTAATTTGCCAGCTCTGAATCAGAAATTCTCTGCACGCCGTTTGCATCTGGCCTGTTCAGCGCATTAAGCGTGGTGTACAGTTTCTTTTCAGATTCTTCCAGTGCTGCCGTTGCAGTTTCTCTCTGCTTTCCGACTTCCTCCACAACTTTGGTAAAGGTGTCGTCCGTCAGATCCTTGCCCGATAGCCTACCGTATTTCTGCGTCAGCACGTCCATTTCGGCTTGTGCTTCCGCTTCCTGCCAGCCTTGCATAATATTGTTGATCTTGGTCTGCAATTCATCAATGGCAGCCTGCTCGTCAACATCAATGATTCCGTCTTGCAAAGCATTCTGAACCAGATTTGTAAGACCTGCTGACAGATACTGCATATCCCCGAGATCCTGTTCCGCCCATTTCTCAATCTGAGATCCAAGGCTGGAACCATCCGCCATTTTGATGTCAAACTCTTTGACGGTCATTTCCGCTGCAAGCGTCTGTTCCGAAAGAGCCTGTTCAATGTTGGTCGTAAAGGTCTCGATATTGGACATATATGTGGATTGCTCGTCTTCGGTCAGTGAAATACCAACCCTCGCTCTCCACTCAAGCGTATCGTTCTGCTTCAAGGCATCCTCTGCCTGCTGTACCAGTTCTTCCGCATTATCAAAATGTCCCAGTGCGGCATTGATATTTACAAGCCACTCCGCATTGATTATGCGGGAAGCAAAATCTTTGATCTGAGAATCGTCCAGCTCTACAGTGCCAAAATGAGCCTGTAAGTTGCTGTCAATATTCATTTCGCTGTATTCGTGGAGTGCCACTCCTACAGCAGTAACCGCCGCAACCGCTGCCGCTGCGCCCGCCGCCCAAGGATTGCTGAAAAGTGATCCAGCAAATTTTCCCAGTGCACCTGTCAGACTGCCTGCGTCAGTAACGGCCTTTGCAATATTCATTCCGGTAGATACCGTTTTCATTGCAAGAAAGCCAGCCCCAAGGCTTGTGAGTGCCCCGGTGATTGCCTGCGGATTTTTTAATATGGTTTCAAATAAAGGTTTCAGTGCATTTCCGAGCTTATTCGCACCGGAAGCAAAGGACTCAAATGCAGTCGGTACCCATTCCGTAAGAATCGGGATAATGGTATTGGTTAGATACTGAACGCCCTCTCTCATTGGCTCTTCCATAGCTTCAAATGTCTGTAGCTCCATTTCTTCAAATGCGCTGTTCATATTCGCCATGTCGCCGTTCAGATTGTCGTTCATGGTGTCAGCCATATCCTCTGCTGCGCCTGTAGATCCACGCAACGCCTCTTCGTATCTGGCAATGTTCTCAACGCCTTCATTCAGCATTAAGTTCAAGCCCTTTGTAGAATCGGCAGTAAATGTGGCTCCCAGTGCCGCAGCTCTGTCAGCTTCTCCCATTCCATTTGTGGCCTTTTCCACATCAAGAAGAATATCCGTAAGATCTCGGAAATTACCTTGTGCGTCAGATACCGCCACTGATGTTTCACCAATCTTGATTGCACCATCTTCCATGTTATTCGTGATGTCACGCATAACTGCGGTAAGTGCGGTGCCAGCTTCCGAACCCTTATAACCTTGGTTTGCCATTGCTTCCAACATGGAAGTTACCGTTTCTGCGTCCTGTCCGGCTGCATTTAAGTTTGCCGCACTGTTTCGGTAGGCTTCTCCAAGCTGCGCTGCGGAAGTGTTGCTGTTTGCCTGTGCATATGCAAGCATATCGGCGAAATACACCGAATCCTGAGCCTGCATTCCAAAAGCAGATAAGTAATCGGTGACCATGTCCGAAGCCTGTCCCAGTTCCATTCCACTTGCAGCGGCAAGGTTCAGCACGCCTCCCAATGCGGAAGATGATTGCTGCGCATCCCAACCAGCAAGGCTCATGTATTTGAGGGCTTCGGCTGCCTCTGTTGCGCTGAAAACCGTTGTTGCGCCGTACTCTCTGGCAGTATTTTGTAAAAGAGCCAGATCGCTACCGGTAGCTCCAGACAACGCCTGTACCTCTGACATCATGGCAGTATAATCTTTGCCGATGTCTATAGCGTCCGAAGCATACTTTCCGACCTGGCTTAATACGGCAGCCATTGAAACGACTGCAAATAATTTCTTTAGGGAATCTGCGAGGCTGTTCGCCTTTCCTTCCGCTTCTCCCATACTGGCTCCGGCTTCGTCTGCACTCTCTCCTAAATTCCCAAGACCGTCTCCGTCGCCCAAACCATCTACGCTATCTCCAAGGTTTTCGGTGGATTCTGATAGGCTGCCAATACTCTCCCCTGCATCCTCCGCCGCCCTTGTAAGCTCATCGGCACCATCAGCAGCACTTTCAAATCCCTCGGAAAAATCAACAGCGGAGCTTTGCTCCAGTTCTTCCATTGCCTGTCCAACGGAATCTCCGAGAGAATCCATGCTGCTTGCCGCCCTATCCATTGCATTTCCAAGACTGCTGGCAAATTGCTCAGGTGAATTGCTGCTGAATGCCCGGTCAATCTGTTGCCCCACCTGCTGTAATTGTGTTGCAGATGTTCGTGCCGCAGAGGAAACACGGGAAAGTTTTGAACTCACATCATCTTGCAATGTAAGCCTAACAGAAACATCACTCATGCCATACCTCCACTATGTGGTCTTTATGTAGACCTTTGCCAATCTGTCGGAGGATTCAATAGGATAATCGTTTGCAAGCCTTTCTGATGCGATATAGGCCAGTTGCACATTTCTTGGCATTTCGGCAAATTCTTCCATGCGTAACCCTCTCTTTTGCCAGAGAATATGAGCATACTGCCAGTCTGTGCCGTCTGGTGTCTGTACCGCACCAGACATTAGTTTTTTAAGTTTTTAACAGTCTCTTCCTCGTCCTGTTTCGCCGCAAGACCGCACGCTTCCATAACGCACTTATTCGCATAGCGAAAATCATCTCTATCTGCAAAAAGAGTTTCCGGCATATCCAGACGGTCATTCACCTTATAAAACTCCATAAGTTCAGGATCATCAAGTTTCGGCTGAACAAATGCATCAACCATGATATGCAGGCCTGCTCTCTCAGCGTCATAATCCTTGCGAACAACAACCTGTCCATTTTCAATAACCGGTCTGCTGCCATTCTTTTTGTCTCTGAAAACTTCTGTGGTTTTATACAGGTTTCGGATCTCTTTGATCTCTTTCATGGAGAGCTGTTTAATGATGAAAGGTACCGGATTCCCTTTTTCGTCAGTGAATGTAGGCACGCCCGGAAACTCCACAGTTCCTCTCTCTCTTAACTCTGCTTTCATAAATGCTTTTAAATTCATATCCATATCTGTTGTCCTCCATATGATTGATTTTCCAAAAATTTAAGGGAGAGCCACTGCCCTCCCTTTGCTTCATGCCCTTATATTACGCAAGATCTTTTGCACCAAATTCGATAGAATCTTTTACGACATCTCCATCAGTGTCCAGATCCATAAGAGCGATCTTGCCTGTAATTACACAGCCAATCGCAGTAACGGAATCACCTTTGTTTTTGTCGTAATAGTCTGAATTCTTATCCTCGCAGATTCCCTGAATTTTAAACTCCGGTGTCTTGCCGGTCTTGATATAATCAAGTACCTTTTTCTTCCACAGATTTGTTGTTTTCCACTGTTCCAGAGTACCTGTGATGTCATACCCGATCCAGCGACGGTTCGTTCCTTTTTCGCTCAGTGTCTTACCCTCCCACACTTTTGGGGTAACGTATAACTGAAACTTGCAGGAATCAGCCACAAGAGCACCGTCAATATAAATCTTTCCCTCTCTTGCACAGAGAGGACTTTTATTTACACGTCCTGCCATAATAATCTCCTTTCTTTACCGGGCAATTACTGTGAAGTAATATTTCTCAGCAGAATCCACCGGCTGAATACCGCAGGAGATATATACGCTGTCTCCTGTGGAAGCTCCCCTGTCTACGAGAAAATCATTTTCCTCGTCTACATTCTGGATTGCTCCGTCGTTCTGGTAAGCCTTTAAGATTGCTCGTCCCAGGCCTTCCATTACAGTCCATCCTGTAGGATCGTTGTTGAATCTGCCCGGTACGAATGTAAGAAGCAGATCATTTGCAAAGCTGTCGTACACTCTGCAAGGGCGGCCTTTCATAATATCCGCCGGATCGTCCTGAGTAAATGTAACTTTAGAGTTCACATCATACTCAACGATTACATCTCCTGATTCGCTGACAGTAAAGAAGATTTCGCCTTTCTTAATTGCCTGAATCGCCTCTTCATTTGTCTTTGCTCCGACAACGCCAGTTGCTCCGGTGAAAATTTTATAGGTGAGTGAAGATGTGTAGCCTGCTGCGGCAATCGCTCCTGCCAACCATGCTACTGACTGCGGAATAGTCAGTTCCTCCCCTGCATATTCAGCAGCATTGGTAAGATTGTAAATATTCTCATAATCTGCGGCAGAATTTGCGACTACGAGACCACATTTCCAGCCTATAGAATTACGAATATATTTAATCTTTGTCACAGCGGCGGTAATCAAAGAGGCTTCGCTGGTCGGAAGTGCCATGCAGTTGAACTTGATTTTCTCTGCCATATCAAGGAAAGTTGCTACCGAAGCATTCACTTTGGAATCTTCGTTAGTACCGCCGGTCAGAGATGCAGATGCAAACGCTGCCAGTTCTCCTTCTCCTGCAAAATCCACATAATCAGATTTCAAATCAGTAACCTTCGTCGCTCCTTCGATAAGTTCAACCTCTGATCCATCAAGAACTACGGAAACATCAAATCCACCCTCCGGGTTTGCCACGGAAACAACCTTTATTTTATTTCCAAGGGTTCCCGGATACTTTGCGGTAACATTGCCGGTACCGCTCTTTAAGGTGATAGTTCCTTTTGCCTTTTCTCCGCCGCCTGCGATATATGTATATACCTCAGTAGCATTCAGGAACATGAGCTGAAGCATAACCATACATTCATTGTCGTCGTAAATGGAACGTCCGAATTTCACCTTTGCAGCGTCCGGGGATTCATTGGTAAGATGGATCATCTCTCCTCTCGGTCCCCAGTCATATCCGATCAGCGGAATAATTGCGATACCAGACGGCGCATTGGAAGCTGTCGGCTGTTTTCCGTTTTTGGTAACGACATATGCTCCCGGTCTTACTTTCGGTGAAGATAATTTAAAAGTACCTCCTGCCATGCTTTATCACTCCTTTCCAAGCCATTTGTTGATTCTGGCCTGCGCTTCACTAATGGTCATTTCGGTTGCTGTGCAACCATACATAGCACCATCAAAGGTGCTGGTTGTGATATGAAAAAGCTGCATACACTTGGTACGCAGCTTGTCCATTCTGTATTTAGTTTCCTGCTGTACTGCTTCCTGTTTTGTTTCCTCCACGGTATCAGCTACAGCCGGTTCAGTACGTCTTGTAGGCATTTGTGTTGTACCTCCTGTTCTTTCCGAAGCTCCTCAGTAGCCTTGTACCATGCCTGATACGTTGCATCTGTTCCAAAAAGCCCGGATATATTGATTTTATTTACTGTGCCGCCGGTTTCCCGATTCAAAGAATAGTAATGTTTTATGGCGCAGGTCATTTTCACTATTCCTGTATCTACTGATGAAGTAATCGGATTCGCAAGACGGATATACTTTCCGTCCAATGTTCCATCCTTATTCATCAGGTTTACTTTGCACTCGTCCATCATCAGACTGTCTCGCACTGTAGCAGCGTCGGCATATGCTCGCCAGTCTGTGGATTCCATGAACCATGTGTCCAGATACAGGGTCGTAAGGTAAGTATCAAACGTAACCTTTTTGGTGTCTGTCCTTGGAACTGGAAAATATAAAGATGGAACAGCAAAGGCTTCCGGCAGATCATCAAAATACAGTGCAGCGTTATTATCCGCTTTGTTCTGGATATACCGGATTACAGAAGCGATGCTCTGTTCAAGCTCTAATATAATTTCTGATTCCATTGCTCACCTCTTATGAAAAATATCGGCTGAAGAACTGCTCGAATGCTGACTGTGCCATTTCCGGGAACATACGCTCAAGCACTTCTACAGATTTATCAAAGAAATGGGAGCCTCGAACCGCTGATGCTTTCAGTACCATTCCGGTCTTTGCACCGGGAATATACCTGAAATGTGAACCTTCCCATACGCCCGGAATGAACCGGCCAGGTTGCTGTCCATGACCTTTATTCACCCATTTTGCATAATAGACATCGGTTCCTATTGTCAGTGTCAATGCTCCCATATCCAACTGGAAAATATTACCGGCTCCGCCTTTCGCAAATGATCCCAGCAGCGTACCCTTATCAACATTGTGAGCACTCTGTATCTGTGCCTGCACAATATCAAGAAATTCTTCGCCAATCTCTTCCAGTGTTTTTCCTGCATACGGTTTCAAATCTGCCTGCATTGCTTCGCACTTTCTGGCAAATGTTTCCAGCTCGCTAACATCAATCATAATGCCGCCTTAATTCCTCCTTCCCGGTACAGTTCCACGATAATGTGGTGGTTTCCATGCACCGTGCGAGGGATTCCAGCCCGGTATTTCAATCCGTTGCCACAGTCCTCCACCGTATCATTTTTGCGAATGTCTACGCCTGCTGGCAGGGATAACTTAATTTCTCCGTCAGCAGAGCTAAAAGGTTTGTTTTGAACTATGCGAACCGTATCTCCGACCTTTGTGTGGAAGTGGCACGGCTGCTCTTTAATTACTGCGGTGCTTCCAGTCTTTTTGACGGTTCCATCTTTGATTCCGTATCCAACGTCCACAGTGCCATCTTTCAGATGGTAAATATTGCACTTGTGATTCATAAATTCTTCAAACACAGAACCCCTCCTCTCATAAAGCTCTCATTCGCATTACTGTCTTTCCGCGCCCTTTCGCAAGGACATATTCTGCCAGCAGATCATCTATATCCAATCCCTCAATATCCACCGTTCCAGATTCCACAGAATAGGAATAATCATCGAAAGTCTCACTCCTTATCTGTTTCTTTGTAGCTTCAATCGAATTTTTGGCATATGCCTCTGCCAGCAGGATCACTGCCATCTTTACCGGTTCTGGTATTTCCGGGTATTCCTCTCCGAAAGAATTATTCGTTTTGGCAATTACCTTTAACTCTGCCCGGGATATATCAAAGACCAGCTTTTCAACCGGTCTTTTTAATACGTCCTCATGGCTTGTGTACTGAATAACTTCCTCAGGAGTAACCCAAGGGCGGGCAGCCATTACTCACCCCGAAGCAGCGCTCTTGCTTCATCAGCTTTCTTCTGCTCGGAAGAAATATGCTGCACAAGGTCAGCTTTCTTGCTTAACCCAGCGGTATCAATACCTCTGGCACAGGCATATTCTTTCAGCTCCGCAACGGTTTTGGAATTTAATTCCTTCGTCAGGACATCATCTTCCGCAGTGTCGGTTCCAGCTTCCACTACAGGTTCCGGTCCCTCGTCTTCCGGCGGAGTAAACAGATCTGCTGGAAATTCATTTTGCAATGCTGCGCTCAGTGCCGCAGTGTCGGTTCCGGCTTCACCAAGGATTTTAAAAAAGCCGGTGTTTTCGTAGTGTTTGGCAACGTCCATATCATCTACTAAAACTTCCGGCTTTTCCTTTGTTGCAAATATTCGGCTGTCTCTATAGGACATGCCATGAATCAATCCGATTTTTACCATAGCAGTTCCCTCCTGCTTACCGCTTCAGAAGTAAGATGCCTGTCGCATCCTTTTCCTCGATGATCGGGTCGTAATCCAGATGTGCCACATAGAAACGCTTGTCCATCATGATAGATTCCTTATCAGTGTTGGTACTGCGGATCTTTACGGTATAGCTGTTTACTACGATCAGGTTCTTCGGATCAGTAAGAAGAATCACATCGTCGCTCATGCTCGGGCATTCAACAGTCGGGATTTTTACCGGTGCTGTGTACATGTTATCCGGCACTGCGCCGCCATGATGTGCGACCAGATTCAGCAGGAACAGTTCCCACTGCTGCGCTCTTCTCGGTGACATAAGCCAGCGGAGTTTTCCGTTGTTGTACTTATTCGGGATGGACGCAACCATCTGATAAAACATATCCAAGCTCATTTCAGCCTCAGAAGATTTATCAAGTATATGGCCGCCCTCTTTGATCTGTTTGATCCATCCGTCATTAACCTTTAAGAAATCAACATCTGCTGCCTCTCCGATCTCTGTAGTGTCTGTCCCAGCCCATGTACCAGCAGAATGTGCCTTGTCGAAGATATAAAGTTTCTTGTTATGCGTAACGGTATCGCCAGCAGCATATGTTTTTGATTCGCTGAACTCTGCCGCTTTGGACACATCTTCATTACCATTCAGGTACAGATCTTCCATATCAACACCAAGCTGTGCGGTCATAAGGTCTGTGATAACCTTATTCATGTTTTCTCCCTCGATGTTCTGACGGAGCGTTTCTTCCGTAACTTCCCAAGGAAGTCTAACCGGTGTGGTAGAGAAGCTGATCTGGCTTGTTGCTACGGAAGCTCTGTAGCCGTCGTCAGTGTTCTCTTTCTTTTCTCTCAGAAGTCTCGGGGCAATACCGATTTTATCAATCTCACCTCTGCGTTCCGCACGCATCTCATGTCTTACCAGCGGTGCAAGGTTTGTTGCCTCAAAAGTCTGCTGGATGAACTGTCTTGCCTGATACGGCTGTAAGAGTCCGCCGCCGGCCAGTGAACCGGTGCTGATTGCAGTACCGGCAGCTCTCATAAGAAGTTCTCTATTTGTCGGCATAATCTATTCCTCCTTATTTTTGATTAAAAGAAAACTCCGTCCATAAAGTGGCTCTCCGGCGCACTTTTCTGAACGGAGCTGTCAGCATTGTTTAAATTACTCGGAAGACCAGCGCTCTTGATAATCGGATCAAGTGCCTTTGCTACAGCAGCTTCTACAAACTCCTGCGCTTTTGCCATTGTCATAGGTTCTTCCGGCGGATTTACTGCTTTCTGAATTGCTGCATTTACCATTTTCTCAATAGTTTCCGCTGTAATGGGTTCCTCTGCGCCCTCACAGCCGCCAGCAGCTTTCTGAACGTCATTGGTGGTAATTGCTGCACCCTCTGCGTTCTGAGGCGGATTTGCAGCGTTCTGGCTCGCTCCCATAGCTTTCTGAACTGCGCCAGCTACGATAGTCTCTAATTCGGCTTTGGTAATCTCCACTTCCATTCCCTCCTGTTCTTCTGATTTCTCAATGAATGTTCCGAGATTCTGGTAGATACTTTTCAGAACATTCAGGTTTTCTTTTCCTGCACCTGCTGCCTTTTCGACGGAAGCTGCATTCAAGGCTTTCACTACCGGTTCATTGCCGGTGAGAAGCTGTGTGACGATCTGGTTGAAATCGTCCAATGCGCTGCGAATCACATCCTCGTCTGTCTGGATTTCCCAGCGTCCGGTTTCCGGATTGTAGGCATCCAGCAGATAATCAGACAGTGCATAATAGGCATTCCAGAAGTTATCATGGATACTGGTTCTTTTATAGTTCTCCATGACTGCACCCTTCTGTACTGCTTTCGGTGCTGTAAATGCTTTTGCCATCTTCTGGAAGATGTTCAGCCCGGTTTTTGTAACCGGCTCGTCGCAGGAAATATCATCATCCACATTGCTGTAAACGCCTGTTCCGCCCATGCTGAATCCGGTAATTTCTCCCTTTTCGATAGCTTCATAGATGCCGGGGTCGGATACCTCAACAGTCATAAGCCATGATCCCTCTTTCACATCCTGTCCGTTGATCTGGCAGTCGCATTTTGCAATCCAGTTCTCAACCACAGCCGCGCTTTCCATCTTCTCGAAGTTGTGCTGAAGATCAATGCTGTTCGCATTTTTGGCAAACCAACGCTGCGCTTTTTCAATCTCTTCCGCTGTCATATAATTGCCCTGTGTATCCTCTTCCATCGGCTCATATACGATACCAGTCACATAATGTGCTTCACTGTCGGCTTTCAGGATTCTTCCATAGGTCTGAAAGATTGCGCTGCCATCCTGCGATTTCGTCAGCAGGAACTGCCGCTGATTCGCAGCTTTGTCAACCAATGATACGAATATCGGCTTGACATCGGTCATGGCATACGCTTTCGCTACTTTGTTCCGCATTTCTGCTTTGCTCCTTTCTTTAGATTTTCAATATGGGGCATAAAAAACAGCACGGTGCTCTTGTCCCATGCTGTGTGTCGCTTTTTTTCATTCAAATTTCTCCATTTCTCCAAGCCTCATAGTAGGCATTGTACATATTCCAAGTAATACTCGGGTCGTCCCTCATTTCCTCGATTCCATGTTCCTCATTGAATTTCTGTTCAAAGGCATCATACTCCGCATTAACCTCGCTCATATATTTCTCTCGCAAGGAAACACGTTCGTCTAACGACATTCCAAGAATTTCCTGATCCACAATGTCCTTTGTGATGCAATGGCAGTTTATGCTTTCTTCCGCTGGAAGCGACGTATCTCTCGGACACATAGGATAATAAGTGCCGCCGTTCTTTCCGATAAGTGTGAACGGTTCTCTTTTGAAAACCTGCTGCCCACTTATGGCTACATGGTTTTCTCTCGGATGCGCCGCACCGGTATGTACCCACTCTTTTTTGTAGCAGGACGGGTTTTGTATCCGGGCTTCCTGATGTGCATACTCCTCAACACGAAGAACTTCCGTTACCGCAACCCTGCGGCTTCGGTAACCACATTCACGGATTCCGCTGTCAGCTATAGCCTGTGCCACTTCATCAATGGTCTGCTTTTGTTCCTGTGCGTCCAGCAGGATCTTTTCAATTCCATCTTTCGTGTTCAGGTGCATGAGATTGGCAAGCTGTTGGCTCCACCCTTTGATAAACGCCTCCGCTGGTTTTGTGATTCCATCGTCAATCACTTCTCCAAGTTCCGGGTCTGCTGATATGATCCACTGTTTTGTAAATCTGTGAAGCAGTTCGTCGAATTGCTGATAAAACAAATCATGCAGAGCTTTTTCCATTTCATCTGAGTTGCTGATTTCGGGCCATACAGTTTCAACGAAATCGTCTACACCAGATGCGTTCTGCAATCTCGCCAACACTTCGTCCACGTTGTTCTCCACTGCCGCCGTCACGCCGTCCTCAATGGTTCCTATATGAGCTACCGCTACGCCAGCCTCTACATACCCCTCTTCGTTGAGCCGTTCTTCCAGATCATCGTCCGCTTTTACAATGTACCGTTCAATCGCTTCCAGCAGGGGATCCACATTCAGTTTCATGCTCCTTGCCCTCCTGTCTTACGATCACACAGCCTTCCGGCAGATCAATATCCATATCCGTCACAGGAATGTCCACACTGAGCACCGGTATCTCCCCGGGTTCCTGCTTGAGCTGATAGCCACTGGCATACATTCCAAGGTCAATGCCATTTGCAACGATGTGAGTCATATATTTGTTTTTCTTATCGCTGGTTTTGATACTGATTTTCATTGCTTGCCCTCCTGCTCTTTGATCTCTTTCAACAGCTTCTGGACGGATTTCATTACGGAAACCACTTCATCCGGTGTATTATTGCTCTGAGCTTTCTGAATTTGCTGCGTAAGCTGCGCCGCGATACCGTTCACATCAGCAACGGAAGAGTTCCGCTCAGCGTATATCTTCAATGGAATGTCGCCCCATTCCTCTTCGTAATCCTCTGAGGTTTCGCCCAGCATACGATAAACAACATCTTTTGCCTTATTCGGAGTCAGTCCGCCTGCATTGTTGCTTACTGTAAGAATCTTGTACAGATCATCTGGGTTCGTGATATTCGGTGCAAGGAAGTATGCCTCCACATGTTTGAACTGGTAGCCATTCAGCAGCTTATTGTTTATCACCCATGCCAGAGATATTCGCTCTGGCTGGAAGACCTGCTCTTCAGTGACCTCTTTCGCCGTCTGCGCTGTAGCACGATTGAAGTCTGTGGTGTAGCCCACATACAGATCTGGCAGTAAGAACGCTGACTGCACTCTCTTCCGGTTATTTTCCAAGTATTCCTGAAACAGCTCGTCTTTTTGGAGAATACTGGCAATGTCCTTGATCTCAATTTCCGGCTTGTCGCTGGTGTCAAAATCGGTGCGCTGCTCTGCATTTTCCGCTTCCAAAACAATAAAGGCGTGCTGCCCCTGCTCGCCCTTAATTCCGTTCATATACTCTTGAAGCTTTGTGTAGCTGTCTTCTGTCAGAGTGCCGCCCTTAATCATAATCAGCAGCGGCGTGTGCCGTCCGTTGATAAAATAATTATTATTCAGGCTCTCCGCTCTCCGGCTGCCGTCTACTCCTAAAAGCTGTCCTATCCACCGGACCTCACCGTATGGCTTGGTTCCAATGGCAAACTCAAGTATTTCATTGGCCTGCCATTTACGATCCAGAGCTTCACCAGTTTCCAGATACTTGCCATTGCGCCGGTCCATGATTCTTGGATCTCCAAATTCTTTGTAATACACCGTTTTCCCGCCAATGTCCTGTCGGTATTTACGGAACTTCCGCTGTCTTACAAGGCTGGTTCCATGATGGTAATAGGTAAATGGCACATATGGTTCCAGTGGTTCGGTCTTCATTATGCTTGGAGTGTTACGGATAAACTCTATCTGTACCACTTCATTTGCAAGATTGCGGATAACTTCAACGTAAGCTATGCCGTAGGTTTCCCGCGCTTCGATAATGTCCTCGAAGATTTCCTTTGTGTCCTGCTCAATGGTAAGCAGCTCTATGATTTCTTCCGCTTTGTTGAATTCATCTACCATATCCGGTGTTTCCTCAACATCTTCAATGTAGCGGACTCCAATACCAAATCCCGGAATATTATTGCGGTATGAATGAATACACTGAGGCAGGATAGAGCTTTCAGACACATAACGTTCCAGCACATGCAGATCCATAGGCTGCTGAATCCACTCGCTGCCATTAAAGGCTTCCTGAATTTCAATCTGCGTGGAAGTCTCTGCTTTCTGCACCGGCTTCTGTACTGGCTGCATTTCCTTGATAACTCTCGCATGGACTGGACGTGGCTTTGCTGTTTTTGCTGAATCACTCATTTCTTCTCACCTCTCTTCTTTGATTTGACCGGCAATACTGCAAGCAGTACGCTGTCAGCTTCGTCCGGGGAGCTTAATCCCCTCTTTTTCATTTCCGCTTTCGATTCCACCTTTTGCCGGGTTTCCACGAAATCATATTTACGGCAGGATAGCTGTCCCACCATATCGTTGTCATTTGGAAGAATCAGCTGCGACTTCCGGGGCTTTCCCTCTTCGTCAAACGGCTGTATCATATCCCGGACAACTCCCATCATATATGTGGTGCTGTCATAGAATCTTTTATGCTTGATCCTTTGCCCGAAATTCACAGGCACAACGTCCATATCCCCATATACTTCCGGGTTTGCTTTCTTCGCAGCTTTGAGCTGATCCGTAACGCCTCCACCAACTCCGCCATCGTCTACCTTTACAGGGATAACTCCTGAAAAGCAGAATATCTTTTTCAACTCGTTGTAAAGCTGGCAGATGGTTCCGGTTGTCCAGACAGTATTTTTGCCGTTGTACTTCTTGTAGATCTGTACCACCTCATTGACCTTGAATGTGATACAGGTTCTATCATCTCCGAATCGGGCAACGTCGCACCCAATATCTATCGTCAGCACGCCGCGCACATCTCGGATTTTCTCGCCGCTTTCAGAAACATATACTCCAAAAGCAAGTGCCGTTTCCTTTTCCATCTCAGTAGAAATGGAGTCTTCAATCCATGAAGCTGGAATGAATACATCATCTTCCTGCTCTGGAAATTTACCGTCCACTCGGACTCGAACCACATTACTATCCTTGCCATACTTCCGGTCAAGTGAAGCAATGTTGTCTTTGTTGGTTCGCTTGCTGTCCCGGGAGGATACGGTCTGTAACGCAAAAATGGCACGGTCTACGGTAAAAGCATCATAGAACGTGCCTGTTGTTTTTGTTGGGTTGCCGCACATCAGCAGCTTATTATTGTCACCGGACAGTGTACCCATTATGGCTTCCATAATTGGATCTGCAACACCGGAAGCCTCGTCCACGATGAACAGCATGTTATCCTCATGGAAGCCCTGCATGTTCTCTGGTTTGTTTGCTGTCCTCGCTACGGCGAACCAGCGTTTCTCATAGCCTTTGACATACACATAGGTCTTTGTCCATTTCAGTAATGCCGGAAGTAGTGGAGAATTATTCATCCACTTTGCAACCTCGCTCCACAGAACGTCGTGAAGCTGCTGCTGAGTAGGCGCAGTCGCTACCACTCTGGCATTGTAATAGCAGGTCAGAAACCACAGGAAGATGCCAGCCTCAAATGCTGTCTTCCCAACACCCTGTCCAGACTTGATTGCCACCCGGTTGTGAGTCCGAATATTATGAGCCGCTTCCACCTGCCAGTCGTCCGGCTCAAATTCAAGAACTTCCCGGAAGAACAGCACTGGATCATTCAGCCACAGCGGTATGGATTCTTCTATGAAGTCGGTCAGCCACTTATCATCCACTGTCGCCACCTTCTCTCATAGATTTGACCTTTTCCGCCCATGCTTTCAGTGCATCATTCTCAGTTCCTCCTGCCTGTTCCCGGTCTTTCTGTTTCTGATATTCAAATTCACGCTTGCGCTGCTTCAGCTCTTCCATCTTGTACAGAGTTTCTGGATTCTCACCCATCGTATCCCGAATGAACTCTGCTGCCCGGACGTTTCCCTTTGTGGCCTGCACGAACATGGAAACAAGGACTGCCATCTGGTTATTCACGTCTTCATCTTCCAGCCCATAGCCTTTCACCTGCTCCTGCAATTTGGGGCTTTTTATATCCAGCCCCATGAGCAGCTGAGCTGCCTTTTTCATGTCTCTCTTGCGCCTGCGTGACTCCCCAGATTTGATTCCGCCCCTCCTCCCCTTCTCTCTTGCTTCTTCCTCGGTTCGGACAGGCTTTAGATTGCCCTCATTTCCCACATTCTCACCTCACTTTCCTACCTTTGTTTTCGGTCTGTATTTTGCTTTATGTATCCCCTCGGATATGTTAGAATATACAGTGAAAGGAGGCCATGTATCATGCGTATTAAAAACATGACGGTCACATCGACATTCAAATATCTATGGTTGAAAACTGTAACGGATGTCGATCTATCACAGCATTGTGCCAAATGTCTTATCGGTGAATATGATACTCGAATCAACAACCGTATCACCGAAGCTGCAGACATCCCCCTCTCGAACAGTGTCTACTACCTGTGTGGTGTAGCCTATCCGTATAACTGGTCGAAAAACTTTCATCTCGCATTTCGACCATGTGAAGGAAATGTACTCACTTATCAAAGCAATGGCATATCCATCACAATAGAGGATGCCATTGAGTTACCTATCGACCCTCGTTTTAATCATCACCCGAAGATGATTTATAAATCTTACAGCACTTGCCGGAACTGGCAGTTTGCTAACTGGTTCAATGATAACTTAAAATAGTCTCAACCAAGCGCTCATGTTGATTGTGTCTGTATCCTCCGGGATATTCCAGATTGAATTCAATATCGAGCGCTTTCTCGTATCTTTCTTTTCCGAGGTCTTTCGGTTTTCTGCATACAGCCCAGATCTGTGTTGCTCCTTTATCAACAACCTGCACATCTTCAAAATATCTTTTCAGTGTGCGTGTCAGTGATTCTTTATCATGGAATTTCTGCATCGTCCATGTTCCTTTGCGGAAAGTGGCGCTGAAATTATCTTTATCCAGAAATTCAATATATCTTACAGAATCCGAACTTGTTTCCAGATTTCCTCTGTCCTGTACGACCTGCAGGTTTCGTGTACCGGTGAAGAATGTTCCGTCTTGGGACATCAGAGCGTTGCAGCATGTCAACACCCAGTCTTCATAATCATTGCTCGTTATGGAATTGATTACTGAATCCAGCACGACCACATTGTAAAGCCCCTTTTCCTTTATATCCCTGTTAAGTGCTTTAATCATGCGGACGACTTCGCTTACATTCAGCTTTTCAGTTCCTTCCGTTTTGTAGAACGGCTCGTACCAATGTGTGTCGTAGCCTTTCTGCCGCAGGTTCTTGCTGTAGAAACATTTGCCTGCGCCAAAATCCACAAGCCTATCTGATTTCGTGAGGCTTGGAATTACAAAATTCTCATAGAGCGTGCTTTTGATACTGGATCCGTTGCGGCTCATTTGGCAATGCGTCTGCACATAAGGCTTAATTCCCAAGGTCTCGTAATTGTATTCGCCATAATCAATGCCAAGATACATCAGAAACTCTCGCACATGCTCATTGTGCATTTTATAAACCACAACATCATTTCCCAGCAACTTGCAGCAATACGCATAATCTGCATTGTGGATCACATTGCCGTCCTCGTCCACAATAATGTTTCCGTAATCTCCGTATTTTGAGATCAGACGGCTGATTTCTTTGATAATGGAACCTTTGCCCTTATGCACTGTTTCCAGATGCTCGTTTTTCACCAGTGTAAATCCAAACGGAATATCCGCTGCATTGTCAATACGCATCTTTGCCGTTTCCGTTTCCACGCTGTTGTGCATCAAGTTGAATTTGATTTCATCCTGTAAAGATACGTTCTTTTCCAGAATGAATATCGGGCAGTGATTTATGCCAACCGCTTTCATGGCCTTTGTTCTCTGGTGCCCTGCAACGATGGTGCCGTCAAGGTTTGCAATGACAGCTTTGCATACGCCAAACTTCAAAAGACTTTCCTGTAGCTTCTCAAAAGCGTTCTCTTTGATTTTACGTGGGTTGTAATCTGCCGGTGTGATCTGGTCTATTGGATAATTTTCAATAAACCGCATTATTCTTCCAGAATGTGCCGCACGAAGCCATAAGCAGTACCGGTTTCATCGGTATATTCATTCAACTTCTTCTCCAGCAGCTCCACCTCGTAATCACTCATAGGTACATTGTGACCGGCAAATTTCATGTACTCCTGAGTTTCAAGACTTTCGCTGTCATCCTTACTGTCTTTTGGAATGTCCAGTTCTACATCATCATCTTCAAAACCATAATCAGACATATCCAGATCTTCTACTGCATCCAATTCCAGCTCCAACAGGCCTGCGTCCCATTCAGAAAACTCATTTGTCTTGTTGTCTGCCAAGCGGTAAGCTCTTGCCTGTTCTTCGGAAAGGTGCGCTGCAACATATACCGGAACTTTTTCAAGCCCAAGTTCCAGCGCTGCCAGATACCGGGTATGTCCTACGATAATCACATGATCTTTGTCAACAACGATCGGCTGGTTAAATCCAAACTCTCTGATACTGTTCATCACCGGCTCGATTGCACGATCATTTTTTCGCGGATTGTTCGCATATGGTGTGATGTCTACCAGCTTCATAAGCTCGGACTTTTCCATCATTACTGCATTCTTATCGTTCATAGTATTCTCCTTTCCCCTAAATTTGGGTATAAAAAAACCGCCTTTTCGGCGGTCTGCATTTTTCCTCAGGGCATTGGTGACTGGCGGTAAGTCCAGCCACCTGCTTTTTCTGGTGTCCTTGTGATTGGAGGATACAAGAACAGAAATACTTGCCCCTGCTATGGTCGAAACCATGGGAACTCGCACTACCATATTACCGCAGTACGTTTCTAAGGTAAACCTAAACATTTTGAAATGCTCCCACAAGCCCTCACAGCCATAGGGAGCGTCCGAATTGTAATGCGTGGTAAAATGTCCATAAAGCCTGTAAAACTCAGGCTCCAAGCAAATACACAGAGATGGCGGCACATGCAATTCTGAAATCATTGTACACAGTCTTGTCGCTGACATTTTCTAATTCAGAAATCTGCTGCACGGTCTTTGGTTCATCAGCAATGTACATGGCATGTACCTCTCTGTACCGACGAACATCTTCCTCGTAAGGCGAACTTTCGCACTCCTGTTTATACAGTTTCATGGCGCGATCAATAATCTGCACATAGAATAAATTCTGTTTCCGCTTTGTCTCATATTTCTCAATGTCCTTTTCGGTCCGGTCGCAATTACTCACAGCCGTTCCCATAAGATCTTCGATGAACCGCCAGCGGAACTCTCTCTTTTCTGCCTCTGTCAGCTCCTCTGTGTCCGCAATATCCGTTTTCATCCTGCGGTATGCGGTCAGCAGCTTCTTTGTCTTTGCCGGTTTGCTTTCAGTACGTTCCCGCTTTTTTCGCTCCGAATCTTCCTTTTTTCTGTACGCCTCAATCGCTTTCTCCGCAGCTACGCTTGCGATCATTGCAACATCCTCGTCAGTCAATCCTTTCTTTCCCACGCATTTGCCCTCCTTATTGTCCGATTTCTTCCAGTGTGATTTCTACTCTTGGCATTTCACCATATATCTTATCAACGACCAGCATTGAAATTCCCGAATCATCATCATAAGCAATTTTATTCAGTGAATCCAGAATAGCTTTTGCCAGATTATCGCAGTCTATTTTCTTTGTATGCAGAATCTCGCCTGCCAGCATTTTCACCCTTTTATATTTCGGTGTGCTTTTCGGTATAGGGAATACGCCAGTTATGGTAGCTCTGATCGGTGCCTGCAATTTTATTCTTCCTACCTGATTGATATAGCAGCACTTTACCCAATCCTCATAATTTTTTGTCTGCCTCGGTGTGTATGCTACGGATCCATGGTCTGTCTGTACAACTCTTGGCCTCTGCTTTGCCTTTGGCTCTCCATCCACAATAAATGCTACTTTCATGTTTTCACCCTTTCATACTGTGTTCTGAATATGTTCTTCTTAACCGGAAAAATGCTGCCATTCGCAGCACGCACAATATAATCACCATTTTTCGCTCTCTGTTTTCCATAAGCCGTCGTGATCGTGCATCCGTAAACTTTGGTCGCTCCGTCTGTGATTACCCGGTTAATGAAAATCTGTTCTTTCTCCAGTTCTTTCATAAACCAGCTCGGGGCTGATACTTCTGCATCTGCCCCAAACTGAAATACATCCACCGTTTCCGGCTTTCTTATATACCGCATATCGTCTCCTACTTATCATTTCTGGACGTATCGGCGTTATCTTCCAGCAATGTTGCGTGTACATAATAGCTCAGTGTCTTGCTGTCTGGACTCGGGTAGCGTTTGTTCTGCCCCACCTCATATCCGTTCTTTGCAAGAATCTGAATCATTGTCAATCTGTCCTGCTGATGGAATATCTTCAACTCCGCGTCCCACTTCTTTTCCGGCTTTTCCTGTTTACCAGTAATCAGTTCCTCGGGGGCACATTTCAGGCAAGCTGCAATTTTGAACAATACGCTCAGTGGCATATCCACTGATCCATTCTCGTAAGCACCAATCTGGCTCTCGCTTCTGCCAATCGCCTGCGCAACTTCTTTCTGTGAAAGACCGCTTTCCGTCCGAAGCTTCTTGATGTTTTCTCCTACTTTGTTCGTTCCCATGCTTTTCCTCCTTTAAGCAAATAACATTTTCATCTGTGCCTGTCGCCTTGCCGCTTCCTCCAAACGGAAGGACGTTCCAAGCATTTCCACCGGATAGCACTTTTCAAAAATCCGGTCGTATATTCTGCGTAAGCTCAGATCCGCACACCCAACCATATCCTGCACCTTTAAATTGGTTGTCAGAATCATTGGTTTCCCGGAGCGCACCCGCCGATCAATTACGCTATATACCTTTTCTACTGCATACGCTGAATCACGCTCTGCGCCCAGATCATCAATAATCAACAGGGTAGCTGCATTCAGTGCGTCCATATATTCAGCTTCTTTGCTTCCCCTGCCCTGAATATCCTTCAGGATCTCTACAAAGGATGTCATTATTACCGGCACACTCTGTTCCATGAGTGCATTTGCAATACACGCCGCTGTATAGGACTTCCCGGTTCCCAGTGGGCCATACAGCAAAAGACCCTGTGCTTCCTGTTTCATAGTCCCAAAGCGTTCCACATACCGTTTTGCAATATTGAACGCTTTCTCATTTTCCTTGCGGACTCTGTACTCAGAAAAGCTCGCTTCCATGCAATCCCGGGGCATACAGCTTGCCATTTTCAACCGCTGCACGTATCGCATTCGTTCCTCGTAATCATCCTTTTCCTTTCTTTCCTGTAACCGGTCAGCGTCACACTGGCATATACACCACACTGTCCGTTTAAACGATCCCAGCTCTATCCGGTGCTGCTTCGGTCTGTGGCAAACGCCACAGTACCAAAGTCCATCTTTCTGATAATCTCCATCTTTTACGTTTTCTGCATTTTTACTTTGTTCAATCGGAAGATAACTTGTGACATCCATGCTATACCTCCACCAGTTTTGAGAAGTCCACTTCTCCATAGCCATCGTTTTCGGGTTCCTGCTTAATGTCGCTCTTTAAAAAATCTGCAAACGGTGCCTTGTCGGATAAAAATGTCTTTGCCTGCTTTGTGAACTGTTTCTCTGTTTTCAACCGTTTGCACTGATCTGCATAAGCTGTTGCCGCTTGCAGCAATTCCTCCGGGCTGTAGCCGTCCTTGATCCTTGCTGCATACTTCGCATAGGCAACACCTTTTTCATCTTTCCGTGGATATACAGCCCAAAACTCTTCAAAATTCTTAGGATATGAATTTGCTTTCTTCGCAGGCTTCTTGTCCTGTATTTCTTCTGTTCCCTGTTCTAAAACCGTCCGGTTTTCTGGGTTTTCTTCCACAACCGTTCGGTTTGGCTGTTCCTCTGCATTCTTTCGGGGTCTGCCACCTTTCATGCCGTTTGCCCGGTTCTTTTTGCATATTTCCTCATATTTACTGGAATCCCTGTCCAGTTGATTTTTGATAAAGGAAAATGCCATAGCTGCAACCCCTGAAAGTTCCTGTACTTCCAAGTCGTTCTCATATTCCAAGATCGCCTTGAACAGTTTCCCTGCGTCCTCGTCAGACATCAGTTTCACATGGTCTATGTAATCATTGTATAAGTAAAATGCCTTTTTATCGTCTGACGTTCTTACCATCTCTGACCTCCGTCCGCTATGCTTTGTCTGGATACTTACCCAAAAGCTGCATAGCATTATTCCACATTCCAAAGGACATTGCCTCAAAGCTCTTGACTCCGTAGTGTTCCAGAATGCTGCTTTCTTTCAGCCCCTTGCTGGCAATCGTATTACGGATCACTGAAATCTTTGTCTTATCAATCGGGGAGTTATTTGCCGCGTCAATTTCCTTCTGCTGCGCTTCCTGTGACGGTTCAATAGGATCTGGCGTATCGCCGTCTGGATCATTCATTTCTACCGTAGGTATGCAGAATACTTGGAAGCAAGCATATTTAAACGCCACAGCCATAGCTTTGTTGGTAGCTTTATCTCCGCTGTCCATGCCCTCACCGATTGTAACGGCATCCACATAACTTCCATCGTCCGTATAGAACCGGAAGCGTATCTGACAAATAGAATACAAAAGCACATTTCCTGAGTTCGTGCGCCGTTCTTCTCTTTTCTGCTCAATGATCTGCGGTACTATAAACACATGGTATTCGGACAGTGCCGGGTACAAGGCATTCATCACATCATCAACACCACGGTACATAAATCCCTGTTTCTGATTCTTCTGGTTCTTGCCTACTGCATTGATCGCAGCCATCACATTTGATATTGCCGCATAGATTTTTCCTGCTTTTACCTCTGTGTCAGCCATCAAATCACCTCATATCTCATAAACAGATCCTGCATTGCCTGTTCAAACTCTTCCATTCGGCTTTCAGGTACCATAACTCGCACAGCAATTTCCTTTTCCGCTTCAAAAGCACCCACACTCGGTTCTCCAAACGGCATTTCCGGTGCTTTTGCAGATTCCTGCTTCGGTGGGAATGCTGGGACAGCCTGTGCCTGCGCTTCCTGTTCCTCCTTCTGCCGCGCCGCAACTTCTGCCTGCGCTTTTTCTCTGGCAATTCTCTCCTGCTCAAGCCGTTCCTGTTCCGCCTTGCGTCTGCGCTCATTTTCCAGAACAATTTCTTTCTGCTTCTGAAGTTCCTGTGCCTTTGCCATAGCATCCTGCAAGCTCAAATCTTTGATATATGCCTGCATTGCAGCTTCCTTGTAATCCGGATCAACGCCTTCCAAAATCGCAAGATCAGATTTTGTAGCCTGATAAGCGCTGGTGATAGCGTCTTTATATGCTTTCTTCGTAGCTGTCACATTTTCCCATTTCGGATCATATACCTTGAAGCGCAGCTTCGCAGAAACATTGTCTGGCAGATCTGCAAAGGTATCGCGCATAAAAGCCAAAATCTCTTCTTTCTTTTCCTGTTTCCGTTTCTCAGTGTATTCCTCTACCTGTTCTGAAATCTTGGCTATCGGCTTGTCAATCATGCCTGTAAGGATTTTGGCCTGTTCTTCAATTACGCCGTATGGCTCCAGACATTTGTTTCTGATCTCTTTTCTTCGGCTCTCAACTTCGCTGCGCAGCTTTCTCAGTGCCGCCACATCTGCTTTTGCGTCTTTTACGGTATCTTCTGTATATACCATGGCCTCATACTGCTGCATTTGAGCCTGCAAAGCATTTACCAGCTCTTCAAAGTTCCACTGCACCGCACCCGGTTTCTGTGTTACGTTTACCTGTAATTCGTTCATTCCCATATTCCTCCATATCTTGTATTTATGCTGTTTTCAGTTCATCGCCCAGCAACTCAACCAGTTCTTTAACCGACATATCTTCCAGACATTCTTCACAGTAATATCCGTCTGGTCCGTCGTAATAATGGTCGCCCTCATAAATGCCATAGCCACATTCCTTGCAAATATGTATCGGTTTTGGTTCCTCTGCATTGGGGCAACCTGCTGCACAGGGATTTCTTCTGCATACGCTGCACATAATTAAGCTCCCATCCTTTCTCTCGAATCTGTTTCTGCCGCTTTACGGATCTTAAAATTCTTTTTTCTGGCCTGCCGTCTTTTCTTTCTTACAAAATCATAAATATCTTCCTGTACAAAAAGTGTGATCGCAAACCATGTAAGTACGCCAAACACAGTGTCAAAATCTCCTGTCATTAAAGTCCATGTTGCCGCTGTGATTACGCTACCAATTAACAGTCTGTAAATAACTTTCTCTGCATTTACCATCATTTTCCGTTACCTCCCCTACCGGTGTAATAAAAATGCCAATGTCCAGCCCTGTGAAATTCTTGCACGCTGTCTCAAATTCTTCTCTGTTATTTATCCCAAAATCCCTTTTCAGAACTTCCAACATTGCCTCCGCATTCATGCTTACACCTTCCCTCCGAGTTCCTTTTCTGTCAGCAACACCACTTCACTGATTGCGTACTGTATATTTTTTAATTGCTGGACAACCTCTCGCAGTCCGTCCCTTTCGTCTGCACTGATCTTTCCGTCTGCCGCAATATCAACCACAGATTCCTTTAGTTCCTGAAGCTTATCGGCATTCAGTTCCTTAATCAGCCGCAGCGCAGTTCCCTCCAATCTTGGAACCTCTGTGGCTATTGGTCTATTTCTGCCTATCGGACATTCATGCTTACAATACCCATTTTCCAGTTCGGGGCATCTATACAGCTCTGCCATCTGCACTACATTTTCTACCGGCACTACTTTCGTGATCCCACGCTCATAGTCCGTCAATGTTGCAGCAGATATTCCAAGCAGCCTTGCAGCCCCTTCCCTGCTACTTAGGGTATCGTTATACATTGCAGCCTTTTTTCTGGCTTCAAAATATACATTCTTACCGTCTTTCCTATAGCCGTTACCCATGCTGTCCTCCATAGTTTCATGTTACAATAGTTACAAATCAAAGAGCGTTACATGCAATATTCAAAAAATCGCTGATCTTCTGGATAGCAGGCTGTGAAACCACACGTCCGTTGAGAATTGAAGATACATACTCTCTTCTCATGCCAGTGCTATCCGCAAGCTGATTTGTAGAAATCCCCTGTGACAGCATTGCAATCTTCGCATTTTTGCACCACACGGACAGCTCTTTCTTATCACGTTTGGCAACGCCCTCTATTCCAAGGTAGTCGCTTACTCGCTGGATCATGGGCTGTGAGAAAACTCTGCCGCTCATAATGCCATACAGATAATTGGTCGCTGTCCCAAGTTCTTCAGCAATCTCTACAATCGTTACGCCTTTTTCTGTAGTTGCAACTTTCGCTCTTTTTACCCAGTCAGAAAACTCCTTGTTTTCTCCCACGTTTGTCCCTCCTTTATTCTGGAATTTCAATCTTTACATTTGTAAGTTAAGATTGTAAAATAGTTCTAAGGTTCGTCCCGGAACCTGTGTTTCTGCTTACGTTCGTGTGCTTGTTAGCATACATTTGTAAGTTATTATGATGATAGCATACGTTTGTAAGTTTGTAAAGCTCTTTTTATACATTTTTAAGTTATTGGAGTAGATATTATGACGATATGTGAAAGAATGTTCTCCATTATGGAAGAACAAGGAAAAAGACCGGCTGATCTTTGCAAGCTGCTCAAGATCGGAACCGCACAGACAACCGCATGGAAGCAGCGAAACAGCGATCCGCCCGCAAAATACATTATGCAGATTGCTCAGTTTCTAGGAGTAACGCCAGAATTTTTGCTGACAGGAGAAACCTCGTTCCCGACAACACGTACCAGAGAGAGTGAAATGCTGGCAATGTACCAGCAGCTCCCGCCAGCCAATCAGGATTTTATCTATGATTCCATCAAGGTGGCGTATGAGCGTGAAATGGCAGCCAAGATAAATGAAAGTAAGTTGTCCGGCTGAGTGATTATTCCAAGAGGAGGCGTTGACATGGCTTATTTTGAAAGCAAACAGATAGGCAGATATTCTTTCGGGATCAGCGTAGCTTCACTTGCTGAATCCTATGATCCCACATGCCCTGCTCATACTGTGCTGCCGCTGCAAGCAGCCCACAGTAGCTATATACACAGTATTTATATCTTCTGTGTAAAAGGAAGCTCAGAGTGGCGTTCTGGTTCTTCAGGAAGTAAGTGGAAATATTATGTGTTGAAATCCTCTTCCATACCGCTTGCCGTTCAAAGGCTTGGGTATATCTCATACGATGGGCTTCTTACTTTGAAGCCACGGCAATGCCGCCGAAAAAGATTGGATAAAACAATATTGGAAGTGATGGCCGCTTGATCTCAGGCGGCTTTCATTTTACGAAAGGAGCATTGATGGAATTTTCAAAATTGACAAGAGTAGCGATATACATTCGTGTTTCCACAACTATGCAGGCGGAAAACGGCGAGTCTCTTAACGTGCAACGCACCCAGCTTACGACCTACGCTCAAATGATGCTGAATGCATTGCCTGAGAATATCGTTATTTTTGAAGATGCCGGGTATTCCGGTAAGAATATGGACAGACCCAAATTTCAAGATATGATGTCGCAAATCAGAGCTGGCAAATTTTCTCACCTTCTCGTTTGGAAAATTGATCGTATCTCCCGAAATCTGCTTGACTTTTCCATGATGTATAAAGAGTTAAAAGAATTGGGTGTTACGTTTGTAAGTAAAAACGAACAGTTTGACACCAGCACAGCTATGGGTGAAGCCATGCTCAAAATTATCCTTGTGTTTGCAGAACTTGAAAGGAATATGACCTCAGAACGTGTTACTCACACCATGATTGCTATGGCTCAAAGTGGTCGATGGAACGGCGGATGTGTCCCTTTCGGATACACATACCGAACAGAAGGTGAAAAAAAGGAAAAGCAGATTTTTGAGATCGACAAAGGCGAGGCTGTATTGGTGCAGGAAATATTCGATCTTTATGAACAGGAGCGCAGCATAGTCCGTGAGGCAAAAATTTTGAATGACAGGAACGCAATCTCTCGTTATGGACATGAATGGTCACCTGTGACCGTTCATCTGGTTCTCAGGAATATTTTTTACGTAGGAGATTATCGGTATAATGCTCTTCGTGAGGGCGATCGTTCAAAACCTAAGCCGGAAAGTGAATGGATCATAGTAAAGGATCACCACCCGGCAATCATTTCAAGAGAACAGTTCGCCAGAGTGCAAGCCATTCTAAAAGCAAATAAGCGGTACCGAAAAGATATGGCTCCTGCTTCGTCCCGGGAACGTATTCATATCTTTGGTGGTCTGCTGTTCTGTGGAAACTGTGGAAAACCATTGAATAACTCTGTATCTAATAAAAAGGCGGACGGCTGGCAATATTCTAATTACCCTTGCCCTACCCGCCGCAGATCTTCGAATAAATGTACAGGAAAATCTACATCAGACCCGGTGGTCGGTGAGTTCGTATTCAACTATATTTTGAACATGCTGAATGCTCAGAAAGGATTTAAAGATATACAGACTCCGGCGCAGCTACAAGACCGGCTGCTCTTCGGCGACGCTTTCCATAATGTCATATCCATTGATAGTGATGGTTTGAATAGTTTCTTCAACCTTCTTTCCTCTGGAAATATCAGCGGTGCGATTTACGGAAAAGATGTGGCTGTCAGTAAGTCCAAGACCGCCAAGGTAGATCCAGAGCTTGTGCGTCTCCGTAAAGAGAAAAAGCGTCTGGAACGTGCGCTGGATCGTCTGCTCAACACTTACATCATGAGCGACCGTCCTATCTCCGAGAATGAATATATCCGAAAACGAACAGATCTGGAAACCCTGCTCTCCGATGTCAATGACAAACTTGGCATAGCCCAGTCGGAAGAGGTGCAAATGGCACTGACTGACAGTGAATTTCTCACCAAAGCTTCTCAGTTCATCATCGGGCAAAAACTTTCCAACCGGCTATATATCAATTATAAGAATCTCGCCCAGTCTGTAGATCCATCTGTACTAAAGACTTTCGTTGTCAGTGTTATTGATAACATTGTGATCTACAACGGAAAAGTCAAGTCCATTGTCTTCCGAAATGGTCTTGCTGCAACATTTGAATATTCCAGTATATAAAAACGCCCGGCAGGCATACGCCTGTCGGGTAATTTTTTTGTGACCGACATTTATGACGGTCAGTTACATTTGTAAGAATTTGGTCTACAAAATGATCATCGCATCTCCAAATGAAAAGAACCTGTACCTTTCTTTCACCGCTTCCTCATATGCTGCCATAATTTTATCTTTTCCGGCCAGCGCAGATACCAGCATCAGCAATGTGGATTCTGGCAAATGAAAGTTGGTGATCAGGCGATCAATCATCTTGAACTTGTAACCCGGATAGATGAAAATGTCTGTCCAGCCGCTTCCTGCGTGGAGAACTCCCTGTTCATCCGTTGCTGATTCCAGTGTACGGCAGCTTGTGGTTCCCACAGATACGATCTTTCCACCTCTCTGCTTTGTCTCATTGATCAGTTTTGCCTGATCTTCTTCCACGATATAGAACTCAGAATGCATATGATGGTTGGTCACGTCTTCTACCTTTACCGGACGGAAGGTTCCCAGACCTACATGCAGGGTTACATGGGCAATGTTCACGCCTTTTGCTTTGATGGCTTCCAGAAGTTCCGGAGTAAAATGCAGTCCGGCTGTCGGTGCTGCTGCAGATCCGTCATGCTTAGCATACACAGTCTGATAACGGTTCTTATCTTTTAACTGGTGGGTAATGTATGGCGGCAGTGGCATCTGTCCCAACTGATCCAGAATCTCTTCAAAGATTCCGTCATAGGTAAACTTAATCAGTCGATTGCCCTCTTCTACCACATCAATGACTTCTCCTGTCAGAAGTCCGTCCCCAAAGGAGATTCTGGTACCCGGTTTTGCTTTCTTACCAGGTTTTACCAGTGTTTCCCATACATCATTTTCTTTTCGCTTTAATAATAAAATCTCAATCTTTGCTTCTGTTCCTTCTTTGCTTCCAAACAGACGAGCCGGAATGACCTTCGTGTTATTAATCACCAGACAGTCACCTGGATTCAGATAATCAATCACATCCTTGAAAATGTGATGCTCTGTCTTGCCCGTCTCACGATCCAGCACCAGAAGCCTGGAAGAAGAACGGTCTTCCAGTGGATCCTGGGCAATCAGTTCCTGTGGTAAATCAAAATAAAAATCTGATGTTTTCAATACAATACCTCTTTTCTGCTGTGCGCTCCACGCACAGGATATTTAATTATAATATGTTACATTCTCTGCCAGAAGTTTTGCCTGTCCGCCATGGCTTTCCACAATGGCAACGCCACAGTTCGGTGCTACTCTTCCGCCCCAGAAATCTTCCATCTTCCAGTTTCTCAGACTGTTTAACAGCCCTCTGGTGGCTGCTCCATGGGTAGCAATCAGAATGGTCTTGTCTTCCAACTCCGGACGGCTGCAGATATCCTGCATAAAGTCTACACATCGCTTTGCAAGGTCTGTCAGGCTCTCGGCACCTTTTGGCGGAAGATACTGATCCGGATGATTGAAAAAACGATAAATATTCTCATCTCCCGGAAAATCTTCTGACTTTCTCCAAGGCTTTCCTTCCATTTCACCGAATCCTATCTCTTCTATTCTGTGGTCTATGATAAATGGCAAACTTCGGTCACCCAGAACGAGTTTGGCAGTCTCTCTCGCCCGTTCAAGTGGACTGGTAAAGACCAGATCAAAAGGAATATCCTTCATCCCCTTTGCGGAAGCCTTTGCCAGTTCTCTTCCCTTTTCATTTAATGGGACGTCACTCTTCCCCTGTAACAGTTTGTTTTTATTCCAATCGGTTTCTCCATGACGGAGAATGTATAATTTCATGTTCCATACCTCTTATTTCTGCATGACAGACTGCATTTTACGCAATCCATTCCTGCCTGCCTATCACTTTATGCTCATACCTTTGTATTCCATCTGCTATCATATAGAATTTCCTGCAAAAACGCAAGTACCGCCGGTACTTTTTATCAAATACCGGCGGATTTTAGTTTATAAAATTATGCGTACGCACATTTGTGCACAATTTTTGAGTGATGTATTACCTTACTGTCTCAACACAATACCCATGGATTCCAGACCATTTAAAATCTTCTTCATTGCAGAAGCCACATCACTTTCTTCCAGTGTCTTATCCTTTGCACGGAAGGTGATGGAATATGCCATGGACTTGTAACCTTTTTCGATCTGTGCACCTTCATAAAGATCAAACAGGTGATAGCTTTCCAGATGTTTACCGCCACGCTGAGCGATCATTTCTTCAATCTGTCCTGCCAGAATATGTTTTGGAACTACCATACTCAGGTCACGGGTTACTGCCGGGAATCTTACGATTCCTTCATATTTACGGTCATAAGTTGCGAAAGAT
Organism: Jingyaoa shaoxingensis; assembly: GCF_014385005.1. Classification (GTDB taxonomy): domain Bacteria; phylum Bacillota; class Clostridia; order Lachnospirales; family Lachnospiraceae; genus Marvinbryantia; species Marvinbryantia shaoxingensis. The sequence goes on from NZ_JACRSZ010000011.1 coordinate 91,983, forward strand.
ACGATATTCTTCATATCCAGAACAGCAACATAAGCTCTTTCACCAATACCGTAATTATCTGCAACAGCCGGATGTACCTCACCAATATAACCAACTACCATTCCTTCATAAATGATGTTTGCCTGACGTCCTGGATGCAGATATGGCTTGCCTGCATTTGGATCGTATTTTGCAGTTTTACGAAGTCCGACTTTTTCGAAGAATTCTTCTACCACACCCTTCATGGTGAAGAAATCTCCTTCTCCGTACATACCCAGAGTGAACTGCATTCTCTCATCCGGCAGTTCTGTCAGAGGAAGTGCCTTTGGCAGATATACGTTACCCAGTTCGTAAAGTCTTACATTCTTATTTCTGTGATTATAGTTAAATGCCAGAGAATTCAGCATACCATTCAGGGAAACGGTTCTCATAATACTGAAGTCTTCTCCCAGTGGATTGGAGATGCTGATTGCCTGACGAAGCTGGTCACCCTGTGGAATCAGCAGCTTGTCAAATACCTTCGGGCTTTCAAAGGAATAGGAATATCCCTGTGAAAAACCACAGAATTCTGCGATATCTCTTGCGGTCTGTTCAATTCTCAGATAGAATGGCAGCTTTCCTGTGGTCGCTTCTCCCTTCGGAAGTGTGGTAGGAATATTGTCATATCCATAGAATCTTGCCACTTCCTCTGCTAGGTCAGCAGTACGGAATATATCATGGCGGAAGGTTGGTGCTACGATCTCATTTGTTGCTTCATCGTATGCCAGCTCAATCTTATCAAAATATTTCAGCATATCTTCTCTGGAAATATCGGTTCCCAGAAGAGCGTTGATCTTTTCCGGTTCAAAAACCACACGGACAGGTTCTTTCTTCTTACTGTATACATCTACCATACCGCCTACGACTTCACCTGCACCGAACTCTTCGATCAGCTGGCAGGCACGGTCGATAGCTGCCTGTGCATTGTTTGGATCCAGTCCCTTTTCAAACTTACCGGACGCATCGGTACGAAGCCCCACTCTCTTAGAAGAAAGGCGGATATTGGTTCCGTCGAAGCAGGCAGCTTCAAACATCATGGTCTTTACGTCGTCTGTAATCATGGAGTTCTCTCCACCCATGATACCTGCAATACCGATGGCTTTTTCACCGTCGCAGATCATCAGGACGTTTTCATCCATAGTACGTTCCTGACCATCCAGTGTAACGAATTTTTCATCTTTTTCCGCTCTTCTTACCACAATCTCATGACCTGCAATGGTATCATAGTCATAAGCATGCATTGGCTGTCCGTATTCTTCCATGACATAGTTGGTAATATCTACAATGTTGTTAATCGGACGGATACCACAGGAAGCCAGTCTTCTCTGCAGCCATACCGGTGAAGGTGCGATCTTGATATTCTTTACCACTCTTGCAGTATAACGAGGGCAGAGATCGGTATCCTGTACCGTTACTTTTACATAATCATGTACATCTTCGCTGTTTCCTGTTGCAGTTACAACCGGCGGGCAGAATGGCTTGCGGAAGGTCGCTGCCGCTTCTCTTGCAATACCAACTACGCTGTAGCAGTCTACACGGTTGGATGTGATCTCATATTCAAACACCACGTCATCCAGTCCCAGTGCTTTTACTGCGCTTTCTCCAACAACTGCATCTTCCGGGAAGATGTAGATACCGTATTCCGGTGCTTCCGGATACATATCTCTGGAAGATCCCAGTTCTTCGATGGAACACATCATACCGTTAGATTCGATTCCGCGAAGTTTTCCTTTTTTGATCTTAATGCCTTCTTCTGCCATCTTTCCGTCATGGCCTCCGGCAACGCTTCCGCCGTCCAGAACAACCGGAACCTTATCTCCTTCTTTTACATTCGGAGCACCTGTTACAATTTGAATGGTCTCTGTTCCGATATTTACCTGGCAGATGATCAGCTTATCTGCATCCGGATGTTTTTCGATTTTCTCGATCTGACCAATCACGATCTTGTCCAGATTCTTATCCAGTTTTTCAAATCCTTCTACTTTTGTACCTGTTAATGTCATGGCATCGGTATATTCCTGTGCTGTGCAGTCCAGTTCCGGAACATACGCTTTGATCCAAGATAATGAAGTATTCATAATAATCCCCTTTCGCTATTTACCAATCAGTATTTTCCTAGAACTGTTTCAGGAAACGAATGTCATTTTCGTACAGCAATCTCATGTCGTCGATTTCGTACTTCAACAGTGCAATACGTTCCAGACCTACACCAAAGGCAAATCCTGTGTATTCATTTGGGTCAATACCACACATCTCCAGTACGTGAGGATGTACCATACCGCAGCCCAGAATCTCAATCCATCCTGATCCCTTACAGAAACGGCATCCCTTTCCGCCACACTTGAAGCAGCTTACATCCACTTCCGCACTTGGCTCTGTGAATGGGAAATGATGCGGACGGAACTTGGTCTTTGTCTCCGGTCCGAACAGTTCTTTTGCAAACTCTTCCAGTGTTCCCTTCAGATCGGCAAATGTAATGTTCTTATCTACTACCAGGCCTTCAATCTGGTGGAAGGATGGTGAATGGGTTGCATCCACTTCGTCAGAACGGAATACACGTCCCGGAGAAATCATACGAATCGGCAGCTTGCCTTTTTCCATGGTACGTGCCTGTACCGGAGAAGTCTGGGTTCTCAGTACAATGTCTTTATTAATATAGAAAGTATCCTGTTCGTCCTTTGCCGGATGGTTTGCAGGAATATTTAATTTCTCAAAGTTGTATTCATCATATTCTACTTCCGGTCCTTCGATGACTTCATACCCCATACCAATGAAGATACGCTCTACTTCTTCCAGCGCGATGGTATTCGGATGTCTGTGACCTACATTGTTCTTCTTTGCAGGAAGTGTAACGTCAATGACTTCTGCCTTTAACTGTGCTTCTCTTGCCTTTGCTTCCAGCTTCTTCTTTGTCTCATCCAAAACTTCTTCAATGGCTACTCTGGTCTCATTTACCATTTGTCCTACCTTCGGACGATCCTCTGGAGCAACATCCTTCATACTCTTTAATACAGCAGTCAGTTCTCCCTTTTTACCAAGGAATGCTACTCTTACGTCATTTAATTTTTCCAGAGCATCAGACTGTTCAATCTGTTTCATGGCTTCTTCTCTGATCGCCTGCAGTTTATCTTTCATCTTTTTTCTCCTTCTTTTTAAAATTCATACGGGGGACTCCCATACGATAAAAAAAGCTCCATCCCCAAAATAGGGACGAAGCTGTATGATCCGTGGTACCACCCTGATTCCTGTCATCTGACAGGCACTCGGCATGCGTAACGTGCAAGATACGTCATTCCCTAATCAATCACTTCAGGAATGCAGCTCCGGTGTGAAATTCAAATCCTTATCTGAACCTGAGCCAGCTTCCAGCCGATGACTGCCTCTCTCTGTCGGAAAATAAGGTTCTACTGAACACTTTCATAGCCTTTTGATTTACTCAATATCTTTGACTATTCTATACCTGTTTCTTCTTTTTTGTCAAGTATCAAATCGTTGTTGGACACAGATTAAACAGTAACATCAAACCTGTTCCGTGATAAAAGAATCCGGATATTCCAGGTAACAGTTCACTTCTGCGCCTAAAAACAGCAGCCACATACAGAAATACAGCCACAGCATCATCATGGCCACCGTAGTCAGACTTCCGTATACACTGACCCTGTTACTTTTTGCAAAATAACTGAAATAGATGGAAAATCCATAAGACAGTATCGACCATGCCGCTGCCGTGAAAACAGCACCAGGTATCTGCCTGATCACTGACATCTTACAGTTTGGCAGGGCTGTATACAAAGATATGAAGATCAGTGACAGGATTCCAAGGGATGCCACTGCCCTAAAACTAATAATCAGTCCCGTCAACTCTCCCAGCACCGGAATATACTGCAGCAGACGATCCTGAATCCAGTTACCAAACAACAGCACGACCATGGCCATAAAAATCGCAATTACCAGAAATACAATATAGATCCCGGAGCGCATTCTCATATAGATGTAATTACGGTTCTCTCCTACATTTCTCACAGAATTCAGTCCATTGGTAATAGCCAGTACACTTCGGCTGGTGGCCCAGACTGCTGCAATCACAGTTCCGGAGAGCAACGCCGTAGACTGGGTAAACAGATCCTTTACAATCTCTGCAATCAGATCATAAAAGCTTGCCGGAAGCACCTCCATCAATATCGACATCAGCATCTCCGGAGACAGTTCCGTATACTGAAGCAGCGTCAGAAGAAGCATAAAAAAAGGTACAAAACCCATAATTACAAAAAACGCCGATTCTGCCGCTGCTGCACTGACCCGGTCTTTTTTCATTTTTTTCATAAAACGCATCACGATTTCTTTGATGCTCTGAAATTTCATCATTCTTTCCTCTTCCAGATCGGTAAAGTTTTTCATCGTTTTATCGTAACTGTTTAGCCCCACTGTAAAGGTACTGAACAGATTCGTTTTATCTTATCATGTTTTTCCCTGTTTCGCAATGGCACATGCATGTCTGTGTGTCACTTTACTTTATTGATTGTACAGATCTGTTATGCTAATATTATAGTATAGTTATCAGTTTTCGCAGCTGTTCATCAGCTTTACAGTTACCGGGAACAAGAAACGATATTTATTATTTATAAAGGAGTATGTACATGAATACAAAAGATCAGGCAACTTTACCTGTATCACAGATTTTCAAAGAATATGTCATTATCACTGTGGCAGTTTTCATTATGGACATTGGAATCTATATATTTAAGTTCCCCAACAATTTTTCTTTCGGCGGGGTATCCGGTATGGCCGTTGTTATCTGCCGTTTTCTTCCATTTACCGCGGCACAGATCAACCTGTTTATCAATCTGCTTCTGCTGCTGATTGGTTTTGCTGTACTCGGCCGCAATTTTGGCATCAAAACAGCCTATGTAACAGTGCTTTCTTCTATTTTACTGAATATTTTTGAAAAAGCATTTCCAATGTCTCATCCGCTGACTGATGAGATTATGCTGGAGCTTTGCTTCGCTATTATCCTCCCGGCCATCGCAGCTGCTCTTCTGTTTTTTGAAAACGCTTCCGGCGGAGGTACGGATATCATTGCCATGATTATCAAAAAATATTCTACTATGAATATTTCTACTGCTTTACTGTTTACAGATCTGATCGTTGTGATTATCTCTTTTCTGGTTTTTGATACCATCACCGGTCTGTGTTCCATTCTGGGACTGATGGCAAAAACTCTGTTGATTGACAAGGCCATTGAACGCATGAAGCTGAACAAATTTTTTACCATTATATCCAGCAATCCGCAGCCAATCTGTGATTTTATCACGCAGGATCTGAAGCACAGTGCCACCGTTTACCAGGCGGTCGGTGCCTACTCTCATCAGAACCGTACCGTGATTCTTGCTGTTGTTGATGTAAAGCAGGCTATTCTTCTCCAACGCTTTATACACCGCACGGAACCGACCGCCTTTACAGCTATCACAAAGAGTAGTGAAATCGTAGGAAAGGGATTCATGAGCTATATCTGACAATCTCGATTGCTCCATAATAGTTCTTCAGAATCTCTTCATAGTTTTCGCCCTGCTCAGCCATATGTTTCGCCCCGTTCTGACTTAAACCTTCTCCGTGTCCATATCCGCCTCCTAATATCTCATATCCGGTAAGACCCTCCTCTTCCGTCACCGGATTCAGAAGGATAAATGCACTTGGCAAAAGTTGCCACCCTTCCCGGGTGCTTTCATCCTGCAGGGTAATCACAGGATCCGCCAGTGCCAGAAACTGGCGGATCTGATATTCTCCTTCTATTTTTTCACACACACTTTTTCTCCCTGTGCTTTTTTGTCCTGCCACTTCCAGACAGACTGCCGCACCTCTGTCATCTCTTTCTGTAATCTCCAGGCTCTCAATTCTTTTCCATTCTGTTTTTGCCTGCAAATCTGACAGCCGGATGCTGGTTTTCCAACGATACATGGGTTCTTCTGCCTCCACAGAACGCTTCTTGTCTTCCTGCAGAAAAGCCGCAAATACGCTATCTTCTGACAGATCCATATGAAGATCCAGGCCACAGGATGTGGAATAATAACGGGCATCTGCCAGCACTCCATCCTGCATCATCACCAGCCCTGCTGTCTCTTTTACTGCCTGATCGGTTTCCTCTCCGTGGCAGCGATTGTTATAGACCTGATAGGACGTACTGTCATCCAGATCCGCCCCGTACGCTTTTGCCCGCCCACTTTCCTGCTGCTGTATAGCATAGGTCCGTGCACAGATGGCCTGCGCTTTCAATGCTTCCGTTGGAAAAGATGCCGACATCTCACTTGGCAATACTCCGCAGAGATAATCTTCCAGCGACAGCACATTCACCAAAAGCAGCCCCTGATCTGTCTTTCGTATCTCCAAACTGCCCTCATATCCGATATCTTCTTCCGCCCTCCCCAGTTCCGGAAAATAAAACATGCCTCCATCAGAAGAAACTTGCAGCACATCCTCTTTTGCAAAGAGATCACTCTGGGATGTAATTCGAATCTCCTCTCCTGCTCTGCACAGACTGCTGTTTTCCCCATTTCGGATCTTATAATCTCCGTCACTGGTAAGGCAGATATCCGTATGGTACTCCGATGCATATCCGTCACTTTTTAAAAGTACACGGATTTCCCGCTCCGATCCCAGCGCTGTCTGTACCACATTTTCCTTCTGTGTTTCTGTGTCCTCCTGTATCCCTGTTCCCGTCTGATCCATATTTTCCTGCTGTAACACAGTAATAAGCTTCTTCCGATTCTCTGTATGGCTCCCATACTTCAGTTCCAGTATTCCCCAGAAAAATGTCAATAGCAGCAGTCCACACAGTATGATGATTTTCTTCATATTCCCCATTTTCTCCCAGAAAAAAAGAAACGGCATACTTTCTGTACCCGTTTCTTTTATCCTATGTTTCTTTTTCAGTTTTATGATTGCCGCTTATTCTGCACTGAACTTATAGATGGTTGTAGTAGAATAGATATCTCCTGCCTTCAGTATCGGAGATACAAAATTCTCATGATGGATTGCATCTGGGAAGAACTGGGTCTCCAGGCACAGACCGCCACGTTTCTGGTATGCTTTTCCGTCCTTGCCTATCCAGGAGTTCTCAATGAAATTACCTGTGTAGAACTGTACGCCCACACAGTCTGTAAATACTTCCATCTTTCTTCCACTGACCGGAGCTTTCACTTCTGCGATCTTCTTCACAGTTCCGTCCGGTTTTAATGCAAAGTTATGGTCATAACCGCCACCCATCTTCAGTTGTTCATTATCTTTCTCAATATCCTGTCCGATGCGCTTTGCTGTGCGGAAATCAAACGGTGTTCCCTCTACGGATCCGATTACACCGGTAGGAATCGCTTCTGCATCAATCTCTGTGAAACCATCTGCATCCAGCTGTAATGTATGATCCAGAATACTTCCGTTATCATGTCCTTCCAGATTAAAATAGGAATGATTGGTCATATTGGCAATGGTATCTTTGTCTGACTTGCCCTCATAATGAATCTTAATTTCATTGTCATCTGTCAGTGTATAGGTAACAGACACTTCAAAATTACCAGGATATCCCTGTTCCATATCCGGACTCAGTCTGGAAAATGTCACAGAAGATGCTGCTTCATCCGTCTTCATATCCCATATCTGAGAATCGTATCCGTTATTTCCACTATGCAGATTATTCTTATTCTCATTCTGATCCAGATGATAAGTCACACCGTTGATCTCAAAAGCTGCTCCACCGATACGATTGCCGCTCCGTCCTATGCAGGCTCCAAGAAATCCACCATTCTTCGCATAATCAGTTACATCTGCATAACCAAGAACCACATCATCATGTCTGCCATTCTTATCCGGCACTACTGCACCTACCAGCGTTGCACCATAATTAGTCACTTCGATTGACATGCCGTTCTTGTTGGCAATGGTCACCAGCTTTGCTTCTCTGCCGTCTGACAGTCTGCCAAAATCACTTACTTTCATTCCCATCTTCCCCAATCTCCTTCTTATTTCATTATATATTTCGTTGCTCGCGTAAATGAAAAAAGGACCCTGAGGTCCTTTTTTAATACCCAAAATGCCGGTTCCTACCTTTTGACTCCTAGCGAAGCTAGGTGGGTAACCGCAACCGCTCTTCTGCCTTCCCCTGACAAATGGGGGCCTGACATCCAATTGGCAATATAAGAATCCCGTTTAAAGTAATGTAGGTTCAAAACAGTAGAAGTTGTCGAACATCCCAGGCAAATGATCAACTTCTCTTTACGATTCATCTTTTATTATTATCGCATTCCGAGGCTCAAAAGTCAAGTCCCGAAACCATTGATCATCTGGTATATCATTCTTTCCGTTACTATTCACTGTGCAGTCAGTAAATCTTTTTACAGATTATTTTTTCAGCTTTTTCGTTGTCTGTGGCCAGTATTTTTCTCCGGACTTTTTCACAACCATTGCAAACCAGACCGTTACCGCAAGGAAAACAGCAATAACTACAAGATACCATTTGCCCAGCAATCCTGTCTGGGTCTCCAGAACACCAAATCCACCGCATATCAGCACTGCAATTCCATACAGCAGTATTTTATTCTCTACTTCTTTGATATATGCTGCTTTGTCTGTACACTTTTTTACATTCGTGCCCTTCGGAAGCAGTAAGCCTTCTTTGATCTCACCTTTGAACTTCAAAAGGTAATAACAGTATATAATGTATGCACCTGATCCCAGGATAATCAGATCCATCAGTGAAAACATTGAATCCATGTTCTCTCCCTCCTAATTGATCCCAAGAATCTTCTTTACTGCTTTCTTCATATCCGCAGTCTCTACTACGGTATCATGCAGAACCGGTGCCGTACGGATCTCTTCAATCGCTGCCGGTACCTTCACTCCGGAAATACGTGACAGTTCATCTACCAGTTCAAAGTCTGTCATGCTGCCGCTGTCTTTGTGCAGTGCGTCCATCACGCTTCTTGTAAACTTATAAGGACTTGCTGTGGAAGCAATCACAGTCTTGGTATGATCACCGCTCTCTTCACTATACTTATGATATACGCTGGAAGCGACCGCCGTATGAGTATCCATCACATAGCCGCATGTCTCATACATTCTGGCAATCTCTTTTGCTACTTCTTCTTCTGTGGCAAATCCACCTGCGAAATCTTTTAATTTTTCCTTCATCTCCGGTGTGATCTCATATTTTCCTTCTGTAGTCAGTGACTGCATCAGAGTCTTGTTCTTATCTGCATCTTCCCCTGCGATCTTATAAATCAGACGCTCCAGGTTGCTGGAAATCAGAATATCCATAGACGGTGAGGTTGTAAGAATAAAATCTCTGTTCCTGTTATATTCCCCAGTCTGGAAGAAATCATACAATACTTTATTGTCATTGGATGCACAGATCAGTTTGGCAATCGGCACACCCATGTTCTTTGCATAATATGCTGCCAGAATATTTCCAAAGTTACCGGTAGGAACCACTACATTCATCGGTTCATTCTCAGCCAGTTCCCCTGCTGCACGAAGCTTTGCATATGCATATACATAATAAACTACCTGCGGAACCAGACGACCGATATTGATAGAATTGGCAGATGAAAACTGGAAACCTGCCTGATTCATCTCTGCTGCAAGTTCCTTATCTCCAAACATCTTCTTTACGCCGGTCTGTGCGTCATCAAAGTTGCCCTTGATGCCTACTACATAAGTATTCTTTCCCTTCTGTGTCACCATCTGTTTTTCCTGAATCGGACTGACACCATTCTTTGGATAAAATACAATAATTCTGGTTCCCGGAACATCTGCAAATCCCGCCAGAGCTGCCTTGCCGGTATCCCCTGATGTAGCAGTCAGAATCACAATCTCATTTTCCACGTGATTCTTTTTTGCTGATGTGGTAAGAAGGTGCGGCAGAATCGAAAGTGCCATATCTTTAAATGCGATGGTTGCACCATGAAACAGTTCCAGATAAAAGACGCCATCTTCCTTCTTCAGAGGAGCAATTTCTTTTGTATCAAACTTATCATCATAGGCTCTTGCAATACAGTTCTTCAGTTCTTCTTCTGTAAAATCCGCAAAGAAAAGCTTCATTACTTCATAGGCTGTCTCCTGATAACTCATGCCTGCGAGCTGATCCATTGTCACATCCAGTGCCGGAATCTGCTGTGGTACAAATAAACCTCCATCTTCTGCCAGACCTTTTAAAATTGCCTGTGATGCGGTCACTGTCCCTTCCGTGCTTCTTGTGCTTCTATATAATACTTCCATTTTCCCACCGTTCCTTTTCTTATTCGTATCTGTCCGGTATCCTTCCAGATAAAGTCTTGTTTCAGACATTTTTACCAAGTATAGCACACCTTTTTTTGTCACGCAACCCTGCAATCCTGCCGAAGGCTATATCAGATGGGGGATTGACTCCCACCACTGATACTGATTTATTGCTCGCCATCTACAGATGTGGGAGTCATTTCACACCTGATATAGCAGCAAGAAGGACAGCTTACGCTGCCCTTCTGTTAAGATACCTGCTTATCATCTGATAAAGTATAATATTCATGTCCACCATGTACCATCAGTGGTGTCAGATTCTCCTCAAACCATCCTATACTGGATGCATCCGAGCCGCTCCTTGCCATAAAGTACAGTGCTCCCTGGGATTCATCTTCCCCGGCCAGTACTCTGTCCACTGCTTCAATGGTAGACTGTGTAATCTCCACGGTATTGATTCTTCCGTCAATGGTCGGCTGAAACTGTGCAGAGCCATCAATCTGCTGCCATACAACGCCTTCTATTGTGTCTGGGAATCTCGTATCCCTCACTCTGTTCATAATAACATTGGCAATCAGCATTTTTCCTTCCAAGTCTTCTCCTGTTGCTTCTGCCTCTACAATCTGCAGCAGCGTGTAATACTCACTCTCCGGCATCTGATGACTTTTTACCACTTCTCTGGCATAAGAAAACACATTCTGTGCCGACTGTGCACTTTTACCAAGACTGGTACGTCTCCTTTCTGTACGGCTCGCTCTTGCGGCACCCACCAGTATGTTTTCATTCGCACTCGCAGTGTCTATCTCACTCGCTGCCTGGGAATATGCGTCCATGGTAATTGCACCATTTACGACTCCCATCAGTCCTGCCTGAAGCTGCTCTGTCGCTTCGGTTTCTTCCACCTCTGCGGCCTGAACTTCTATTATTCCTGTCTGCAACCCGGATGTCTTACCCATCCCTGCCGAAATCAGTATTCTGCTTCCCCCGCTAACCCCCAAAGCGCACAGAAATACGATTGCTGCCAGAAATACCACGCGGACAACAGCAACGTGCTTCCGATATACACGTCTGGTTCGATGAATCATACGACACATAGCCGCCAGAAGTATATTTTCTACTTCCATATGCTGTTCTTCCTCCCTTTCTCTGATAGTTACTCCCATCTTTTGATATTTTATTTCATTTCTGTTTCTTTGTCAACAAGTTATTCACATTTTTGTAATATTTATGTTGATATTTTTCATATTTTTTCACATTTTTGTGACAAAAAAGGCGTTATCCCGCTTTTTTGTGTGGATAACGCCTTTTTTCGTAACATTTATTTTATATTATTCTACATGATTCAGCATATTATTGATTGCTGTGACAAGTGCATTATAGGAAGCTTTGATAATATCCTGGTCTACACCTGCCCCCCAGAAACGCTTATCCTGTTCATCTCTGATACCTACATAGGCAATCGCTCTTGAACTGGAGCTCTGTTCCAATGCATGTTCCTGATAAGTCTCCAGACGGTATTCCAGACGGAACTGTTTCTTCAGTGCATTACTGATTGCATCCAGACGTCCGTTACCGGAAGCAACTGCTGTCTTCTTCTCTCCATCATGTTCTACCATCACTTCTGCGATGATACCGTTATGCTGTTTGAAGTGTGCCTCTGTAATATTGAACGGTGTGGTAATATCTTCGTATTTGACCTTAAACAGTTCGAAGATCTCATCCGGAAGCAGTTCTTTTTCCTTCTCATCAGATGCTGCCTTAGCTGCATATCCCATTGCCTCACGCATCTTAGCTGGCAGGTTTAATCCATAGTACTGTTCCAGAATGTATCCTACGCCGCCTTTTCCGGACTGGCTGTTGATACGGATCACGTCTGCCTCGTAATGTCTTCCGATATCTGCAGGATCAATTGGCAGATATGGTACTGTCCAGTGCTCACAGTCATGTGTTTCTCTGTATTTCATACCCTTGGCAATCGCATCCTGATGTGATCCTGAGAATGCGGCAAATACCAGTGCTCCACTGTATGGGCTTCTCATATCAATCTTCATACCGGTGTATTTTTCATACTGTTCGCAGATCTCAAGCATATTAGTGAAATCCAGTTCCGGATCTACTCCCTGTGCATACATATTCATTGCCAGTGTTACAATATCCACATTACCGGTACGTTCACCATTTCCAAACAGTGTACCTTCGATTCTGTCTGCACCTGCCAGAATACCCATCTCTGCGTCACTGACGCCTGAGCCTCTGTCATTGTGTGGATGAAGGGAAAGTACTACATTCTCACGGTACTTCATGTTTTTGCTCATGTATTCGATCTGGCTCGCATACACATGTGGCATGGAATGCTGTACCGTACTTGGAAGGTTGATGATTACCTTGTTATCCGATGTAGGCTGCCATACATCCAGTACCGCATTGACTACTTCCAGTGCATATTCCGGTTCTGTTCCTGTAAAGCTCTCAGGACTGTATTCAAAAGAGAAATTACCTTCAGTCTCATCTGCCAGCTTCTTCAGTAATGCTGCCCCATCCACTGCAATCTTAAGGATCTCTTCTTTGGACTTCTTAAATACCTGCTCTCTCTGGGAAAGAGATGTGGAATTATATACATGCACCACTGCTTTTTTCGCACCTTCCAGCGCTTCAAATGTCTTCTTAATAATATGTTCTCTTGCCTGGGTCAGTACCTGAATGGTTACATCGTCCGGGATCAGATCCTGTTCAATCAGTGCACGAAGAAAATGATATTCTGTCTCTGATGCTGCAGGGAAACCAACTTCGATCTCCTTAAATCCAATCTTTACCAGCAATTTAAAGAAATCGATCTTCTGCTGCAGATTCATCGGAACGATCAGTGCCTGGTTGCCGTCACGTAAGTCTACACTGCACCAGATCGGAGCCTTATCAATGTACTCCTTCTTTGTCCAGTCCATACATTCCACTGGTGGCATAAAATACTGTCTGGTATACTTCTTAAAGTCCTTCATGTGTTTTTCCTCCATTTTCACTGTTTTACATCTTTTACTGCGAATTTCACATCTGCCGTGAAATAAAAAAAATCCTTCATCCCGTGACTGCTTACGGTCACTAGAGACGAAAGACTGCTTGTTGTCCTACGCGGTACCACTCTAATTTATGAAATAACTTCATACTCTCAATCGATACGGATCTGTCTGGATCTTATATCTTACCCGGATAACGGTCAGGACTCCGTCTGCGTCTACTCACCATCTGTCTGTACTTTTCTTTGCTGAACTGTGGCTTTCAGGCAGCCGCTCTGAGGTGAGTTCCTGTTATTCTCTCGGCTGTCTCGCATCACCCGGCAGCTTTCTGTATCTAAGAACAATAGTACTATTCCTCTTCATAGCTTTTTCTGTTTGACGTAGGTTTAAAATAACACTTTTCTGTAAAAATGTCAACCATTAATACTTTCTTAATTTTTTCATTTCAGGCTTTTTTTATAGATTTTCTTTTACATTTGTGTTAACATATATGTAATATTTTAATTTGAAAGGGGAGGGTATTATGCATAAACATAATCAACTGCTTGCAAAATGTGCTTCAGGAATCCTGTCTTTTTCCTTAATTATGAGCATGTTCCCTTCTGCTCCTGCATGGGCAGAGGAGGATTTTTCCGATGACGAATATGTCGACGAAGAGACATTGGATGAAGCAGAAGCAGAAGAAAGTTCTTCTGTATTCTATATCACAAAATTTGTCAATTTTGACAAAGACAGCGAAGGTCACTTCACCAATGACCAGACAAAAGAAAAATACGGTGATCTGACTTCTGAACCGGGAACAGCTCTGGAAGACCTTGGACTTCCTGAGAATCTGACTGTAGAAGGCTATTGGGAATCAGATGGAAGTGATGCAATCTCTTCCATGACCCTGGAGAACATCATCTGGAAGTTAAATTCAGATACAGATGAAGAATATACGGAAGCTTCCTCAGAAGGTACGTATACGTTTGTTCCGGATTATGAAGCTTACGTCATGGAATATGAAGATCTGGATGATCTTCTTCTTGCAGACGGAGTCAAGGATCTTACCATTGATGTACAGATTGCCGCTGTACCTGAAGAAACAGAAAGCGAAAGTGAAGCCGAGACAGAATCTGAAGCCGATGTCTCAGATGGCAATGTGGAAAGCAACGATGATGTCGATCTAAGCGATCTTGTCTCAGATGCCCAGGATTCTGTTAACGTCGCTCTGGATAACTCTGATTCAGACGATGAAGATTCCGGTGATGTCGCTCTGGACGGTTCTGATTCTGATGCTGAAAGCTCCGGTGATGTCGCTCTGGATGGTTCTGATTCTGATGCTGAAGGCTCCGGTGATGTCGCTTTGGATGGTTCTGATTCTGATGCTGAAGATTCCGCCGACGCTACTTTGGACGGTTCTGTTTCAGATGCAGAAGATGTGAATATCTTTGACAATCTGAATGATTCACTTATTGATGCAGACAATCAGGAAGAATACAAGAATTCTGAAGACGGAACGGTTACTCTTCTGCCAGAGAATTCCGATTCCCAGCCAGTCGTTATAGACGGTTCAGATACCACTGATACTCAGGAAGATCAATCAGATACTTCCAATGATACTGTAGCTGAAGATAATAATGGTGACGCTGCCATCGGCATCACAACACAGGATGGTACAGCAGCTGATTCCAATGATGCTGACTCACAGGATAGCAATATCGATACTTCCAATAATGCCACAGCTCAGGATGGCAATACCGATACTTCCGATGATGCCGCAGCTGAAGATGATAATTCAGAGGATTCAGGTACTGCTGCTCCAGAAGAACCTGCTGAACAGACACTGACCGGATCACTTATTTTCCTTAATGCGGATGATGATACTGTCATTTACCAGTATCCTTCTGATGACAACAGTACTGTCAGTTTTACAGCCGGTGAGGTAACTTCTCTTACCTCCATCCAACTTCCATGCAACGCCGAACTGGACAACCTCGCTGTTCAATTTGTTCTTTCTGACGATACGAGCTATGATCTGACTCAGGCTGACTTTACTGACGGTGCTACGAAGCGTATCACTTTCACGGATGGAACCGATACTTATTCTCTGGATCTGGCTCTGACAAAAGCGGCTCACAACTATGATGCCGCCACCTGTGAACATCTTGCCACCTGTCAGAACTGTGGTGCCACTATCGGTGATTATGCAGATCATGTATCTGCCAATAATGAGACCTGTACCAAGAACGCCACCTGTAGTGTCTGCGGTGCTGAATTAGAAGGAACTGCACTGGGACATGACTGGAAGCCAGCCACCTGCACAACACCAAAGACCTGTACACGCTGCAATGCAACAGAAGGCGCTGCATTGGGACATGATCTGAGAGATGACTGGGAAACTGTTGAAGAATCTACTTATACTTCACACGGTTATCAGGAGCGTTACTGTCACCGTGATAATTGTGACTACAGTGAAACACGTGATCTGAATATCGTCGGCAATCCGACAGACAATGCAATCCAGAACTTATCTGAAGGTGCTACTTATGATATTAATTCACGACTAACTTTCAGTGCCTATGGCGCTGCCAGCGAGAACACATCACCGATTGATAATGATATCCGCTACATTCCTTCTACCTGGTCTATTCAGAATACAACAGGTACATGGCTCGATAATTACAGTGGTGCATTCTCCATCTCCAAGACCGGTACTTACACCGTTACAGTTACTTTCCAGAAACAGGTATACGGAGACGGAAGCTGGCAGAGTACCGATATTGCTGACAGTAAGAGTGTTACCTTCTCCATCGGAGGTGCTTCCACGGACGGATCGAATGATGCTGTCCGGATTAATCCTCAGACTGGTGACCAGACACAGATTCTGCCATTTGTTATTATCCTGGCAGGCGCCGCAATTGTAATTATCGTTATCCTGGTACTTCGCAAAAAGAAAAAACAGTAATCTGTTTTCTGTAAAAGAACACTCCGATTACTGAATATGATCAAAAGTTAAGAGGGCGTACGGTATGAACCGTATACCCTCTTCTTTTTGTTCTATTTATTGTTGATATAATTGATCAGACCTTCTGCCTGAATGATCTTCTGCATGAACTCCGGAAATGCCTGTCCCTTGAATTCAGTACCTTTTGTACGGTTGTAGATCATACCACTGTCAAAATCTACCTCTACTTCATCTCCATCTTCAATTCCTTTTGACGCTGCAGGACATTCGATAATCGGCAGTCCGATGTTGATAGAATTACGATAGAAAATTCTGGCAAATGTCTCTGCAATGACACAGCTTACACCTGCTGCCTTGATGGCGATCGGTGCATGTTCTCTGGAAGAACCGCATCCAAAGTTCTTATCTGCTACAATAATGTCTCCCTTGTGTACCTTATTGACAAATTCTTTATCAATATCTTCCATACAATGGGTTGCCAGTTCTGCCGGATCTGAGGAATTCAGATATCTTGCCGGAATGATAACATCAGTATCTACATTGTCTCCGTATTTGAATACTTTTCCGTGTGCTTTCATCTTTCTCCTCCTTATAATCCCAGTTCATCCGGTGTGGAAATCTTACCTGTCACTGCACTTGCTGCTGCAACAGCCGGACTTGCCAGATATACTTCTGATTTTACATGACCCATACGTCCTACAAAGTTACGGTTAGTAGTGGAGATACAACGTTCACCTTCTGCCAGAATACCCATATATCCGCCAAGACATGGTCCACAGGTCGGTGTGCTCACTACTGCTCCTGCTTCTATAAAGATCTTCAACAGCCCCTCTTCCATTGCCTGAAGATAAATCTTCTGGGTAGCCGGAATCACGATACAACGCACTCCTTTTTTCACCTTACGGCCTTTTAAGATCTCTGCAGCACATCTCAGGTCTTCGATACGACCATTGGTACAGGAACCGATCACAGACTGGTCAATGACTACATCCTCTGTAATCTCATCCATTGTTTTTGTATTTTCCGGCAGATGCGGGAATGCAATCGTAGGCTTCAATTCACTTAAATCAATAGTATATTCTTCATCATATACTGCATCTTCATCTGCTTCAAAGATCTTGTACGGACGTTTGGAATGTTCTTTCATATAAGCAATTGCCAGATCATCTACAGGGAAGATTCCATTCTTGCCACCGGCTTCAATTGCCATGTTCGCAATAGTGAAACGATCATCCATAGAAAGATTTTTGATACCTTCTCCAGTAAATTCCATAGAACGGTACAGTGCACCGTCTACTCCAATCATACCGATAATGTGAAGAATCACATCTTTTCCGCTTACCCATTTGGACGGCTTGCCAATCAGATTGAACTTAATCGCTGACGGCACTTTGAACCATGCTTTTCCAGTTGCCATACCTGCTGCCATATCGGTACTTCCCACACCGGTGGAAAAAGCTCCCAGGGCACCATAAGTACATGTATGTGAGTCTGCACCGATAATTACATCACCTGCAACGGTCAGACCGCTTTCTGGAAGCAGTGCATGTTCGATACCCATCTGTCCTACATCAAAATAATTGGTAATATCATGTTTTGCTGCAAACTGGCGTACACATTTGCAATGCTCTGCTGACTTAATGTCTTTATTTGGAATAAAATGATCCATTACCAATGCAATTTTATCTTTGTTAAATACGCCTTCCTTTGTAAACTTATCCATCTCATGGATCGCTACCGGTGATGTGATATCATTTCCCAGCACCAGATCCAGATCTGCTTCAATCAGCTGTCCTGCTTCCACAGATGGAAGCCCGGCCGCTGCTGCCAGAATCTTCTGTGTCATCGTCATTCCCATGATTCTTTCCTCCTCTATTCAAGAATGCCTCGGCATTCTTGCTGCGAGATGCGCGTCATGCAATGCATGACATACTTCTTCTGCGCATCTCTGCAATCCTGCCGGAGGCTATATCAGATGGGGGGATTGACTCCCACCACTGATACTGATTTGTTGCTCGCCACCTGCAGAGGTGGGAGTCATTTCACATCTGATATATCAGACTCTCTGCGCTGATCTGTCTCTATCAGCACAAAATCCGGAACAACCTGTATATGCTGTCCCGGATTCTCATTCCTACACTCTCTTCATCATATCTGATTAGTTGTTAATCAGTTTGTCTTCGCCATTCCAGCTATACAGTTTGCGGATCTCTGCACCAACTTTTTCTGATGGATGTTCAGAAGCCAGCTTTCTCATAGCCTTGAAATGTACCTGTGAACCTGCGCTGGACATATCTAACAGGAAGTCTTTTGCAAAAGTACCATCCTGAATATCAGACAGGATCTTCTTCATTGCTTTCTTCGTATCTTCTGTGATGATCTTAGGTCCTGTGATGTAATCACCATATTCGGCAGTATTGGAAATGGAATATCTCATTCCTGCGAATCCGGACTGGTAAATCAGGTCTACGATCAGCTTCATCTCATGGATACATTCAAAGTATGCATTTCTTGGGTCATATCCAGCTTCTACCAGAGTCTCAAAACCAGCCTGCATCAGTGCACATACACCACCGCAGAGAACGGCCTGTTCACCGAAAAGGTCTGTCTCAGTCTCTGTTCTGAATGTTGTCTCCAGAACACCTGCTCTTGCTCCACCGATTGCCAGTGCATAAGCCAGTGCGATCTCCAGAGCTTTGCCTGTAGCATTCTGATGAACAGCTACCAAACAAGGAACACCCTTGCCCGCCTGATATTCGCTTCTTACTGTGTGTCCAGGTCCCTTAGGTGCGATCATGGTAACATCTACATTTGCAGGTGGTACGATACATCCGAAGTGAATATTGAAACCGTGAGCGAACATCAGCATGTTGCCCTCTTCCAGGTTCGGTTCGATATCTTTTTTGTAAAGAGCTGCCTGCTTCTCATCGTTGATCAGGATCATGATGATATCAGCTTTCTTTGCAGCTTCTGCTGCTGTATAAACTTCAAATCCCTGTGCCTCTGCTTTTGCCCAGGACTTGCTGCCTTCATAAAGACCGATAATAACATGGCATCCGGATTCCTTTGCATTTAATGCATGTGCATGTCCCTGGCTGCCGTAACCGATTACTGCAATTGTCTTTCCTTCCAGCATGGAAAGGTTACAGTCTTCCTGATAATAAATCTTTGCTTCTTCCATTATGTTTCTCCTCCATAGAAAATATGCTCTCCGATACGATCCACGTACCATAAATATGTTAAAGACCTTTCGCCTCTAGCAATCTTTTAAATTATAAATATCTGACATCATCTGCACCACGTGACAGTCCTGTCATACCGGTTCTGGCCAGTTCCAGAATCTCATAGTCACTGATCAGTTCAAGAAATGCAGTTAACTTGCCCTGATCTCCTGTCAGTTCAATAATCATGGATGACTTCGCCACATCCACAACCTTGGCACGGAAAATATCGCAGATCGCATTAATACCCTGACGGTCCTTCGCATCTGCACGCAACTTCACCATGATCAGCTCTCTGTTCACACTGTCTCCTGGCTTCAGAGTCTTTACATCCGCCACATCTACTAACTTACGTACCTGCTTCTCAATCTGATCCAGAATCTGTTCATCTCCATTTACTACTACAGTCATTCTGGAATATCTCGGGTCTGCAGTCACACCTACTGTCAGGCTGTCAATATTATAACCGCGGCGACTGAAAAGCCCTGCAACACGGCTCAGTACACCGGATGTATTGTCTACCAGCATGGATAACACTCTCTGATTCATTCTTTCACCCCTTTTGTGTAAACTTCCTATCTGCTCAGAATCTTCGCAGATTGAAACTTTCTATATTCTACCAACTATATTTTTGTTTGTCAACTTTAATCGCTTTAACGCGTTAAATTCTCTTTTTGCACCTGATCGTAACAATACTGAATAATATCTCTTCGGGTTACAATCCCAATAAAAATCTTCTTATCATCGATTACCGGTACAAAATTCTGGTTCATGGACGTGGTAATCAGATCCTCGATCTTACAGTCAATATTTACCGGTTCATTATGCCAGTAACGTCTGATCTTGGTCATGGGAATATCTTCCATCTCCTTCAGTTCCTGAAATCCGGTAGCTTTTAAATGCCACAGCAGATCACCTTCTGTCAATGTTCCCACATAATTTCCGTTCCGATTGATCACCGGAACTGCACTGTATCTGTGTTTTTCCATCTTCTCCAGAACCTGGCGAAGAGTAAAATCGTCATACAAATACACGATCTCATTCTTTGGCTTCAAATAAAATAATATATTCATCCTGGCGCCTCATACTATTTTTCTTCTGCAGTTTTCTTTACTACTACTGCGTATTTTCCTATTTTATCATAGATGTTCTTAAATTCATCATAGTCCCTGGTTACAATGCCTTCCAGCGGATCATTGATCTGTACCGTATTATTGTCCAGATCATATCCTGACAGTACCACACAGTGTTCCTGATAATACCAACGGTAGGTTTTCCCTTCATACTCTGCGGTATCTTCCGTAAATTCCGGTTCTGCCATATACATAGTCGTCCAGAGAACCACCGGTGTGTCCGCCTGCACGTAGCTGAGCAGTTCTTCCATCTCTGTTCCAGATATATCATAAGCCACATAATCAGCTTCCTGATCTTCAAAGAAATTATCTGCCGTAGCCGCGATTGCCGGAGCGAAACAACCTGCGCCGTCTTCACTGAACGGATCCCCTATATATCCGATTGCCATGTTATCTGTCTCCTGATTATAAATCAGGAATTCTCTGGCAATAGTCGTCTTGTACAACATGAATCCTTCATACTCCAATGCCATGGTCAGCGCTACAGACTCACATCCTGTAGGCAACTCCGGTAACTGAAGTACTGACGGCACTTCCAGGCTGACAGCTCGTGGAAGTTCATCAAAATCCAGAAGAGCAAAGTCTTCTTCCGCATCTTCCTTCGTCAGAATATCGAAGTCTTCTGCAAATTTTACTTTGTCAGTCTTGCGAATCTCTATATAAGGATCATCCTTGTAATATCTTCTCTCTGTCTCACTCTCCGTTTCTGAGCTGATCTCTGTATCCTCACTGTTTATCTCAGTATTGTCATAATATTCTATTGGCTCACTATATTCTGTTCCTGCTGCATATTCCGTACTGCTGTCATAGCTCTCTGTGTAATCCGGTACCCAGGTATCAGTTCCTGTCTGTGGCTCCTGTTCAGTGCCTCCATAAACCATGTTCTGATCCACCTGCGTCGTATCTTCATAAATTGCATTCTGATCCGCCTGCACTGTACTGTCCGGATACCTCGGTTCTCCGATACCATATTCCATTTCCCCTTCCATCTGCTCGGCAAAAACAGGCATACCTAAAGTACACCCTGCGCTCACAAAGCCTGCCAGCATCAGGACTGAAAACTTCTTTTTTGTCATTCTTATACTCCTTAACTTAAAACCCCTGTTCTTCAGAGTCTTTGTTCACTTTACTCTCCAGCTTCGTTTATTATACCTAAAACATACGGGAATTTCAACCAATGCGGACATTTTCACAAAAACTTCAGAATTCCGCAGGTCTATACCTGATAAATTGCAGAACATTTTCTCGCAATCAAAATAAGAACCGGAAACTTATCAACAAATTTCCGGTTCTCTCTGTATTACCATTTTAATTCTTTTAATTTTGTTTTATCAGTCGTCATTGCCGATGGATGCTGTTTCAATGATGAACTTCACGCTGCCGACACTGTCCTGATCTCCATCTGAGAAAAGTTGATATGCATCTCCTGCATCCCGGATCTCTTTCAGTCTGTCAATCATATCCTGAAGATCTTCATCTGCGAAGTCTACAATCTTCTGAATTGCTTTTTCGTCGAATTCTTCCATGCCATCTTTTAATTCATTTGCACCATCTAACAGTTCATCTACACCGGAATCCAGATCACTTCCGCCATCTCTTAACTGAGATGTTCCGTCCTTGAGCTGTGCACTTCCGTCTGCCAGCTGCTGTATTCCACTTGCCAGTGTATTACCGCCCGCTTTCAGCTGGTTACCGCCATCTGTCAGCTTCTCTACTCCATCGGCCAGTGTACCTGCACCGTCCTGAAGAGACTTGGTTCCAGCGGCCAGTGAACTGGTTCCGGCTTTCAGTGAATCTGTACCTTTCTGAAGCTGGGAAGCACCCTTACTGAGACTTTGGATGCCTGTATTCAGAGCTGGAAGTTTTGCACCTACCTGATTTAATCCTGCCGCAATCACATCAATACCTTTTGTATACAGTTCAGATACACCGTCTGAGATTGCCTTGCTGCCCGGCACCAGTCTGGTAGAAACCTGTTTTTCAAGCGTCGTCAGACCTTCTGTAATAGTTTCACTGCCTTCTGCCATTGTTTCTACTGCACCTTTGGTTTTTCCATCTTCTGTACCATACAGCGTTGCATAAATCTTCGCTGCACCTTCTGAAAGATCTTTCAGTCCTGCTTCCAGATCATTCATCGTTCCCTGCAATACAGCAGCTCCTGCCGTCAGTTCTTTTCCTTTTACACTTAATGTCTTCATGATCTGTTCCGGTGTTGGCTGTGTTGCAGAACCACTCTCGGTTCCACCTGCAGATGTACTGCCTGTTGTATCAGCCTGTGTGCTGATCAGATCTTCTGCCGGCACTTCTACTTCCTGTGTAGCCGTTACCGTCTGTTTTTCTTTCAATGCTGCAAGTGTTGCCTCCTGGCTGGCAATATCACTCTGCATCTGTGCGATACAGTTATCAAGCTGGCTGCTGTATGCACTGTATGCATTGGAAAACTTCTTCGCCATCTCATTTGGGATCGCATTCTTCTGTGATTTTACATCCTGAAGACTTGCCAGTACAGCTTTATCTCCTGCAATGGATGCTTCCAGACTGGCAATAGCATCTGCATTGGCATCCGCAAAAGATACATCCATGGTGACATCTGTAGAAACAGTTACCGGTTTCTGATTCTGCTCAGCAGACTGACCTGTTGTTTCTCCATTCTCTGGTTGCTGATTCTCTCCGCCTGATGGCTGAGATGGCTGTTGTGCAGAAATAATTGCTATTAATGTATCAACACCTGATACATAATCATTAATTCCTTTTGTCAATGTTGGAATAGATCCACTCTTATCTACACCTGTTATCGCATGATTTGCAGCATATACTTTTTGATACATAGTCTGTAGTCCACCTGATACGGTCTGCAGTCCATTCTTTAATGTTTCCTGTGTCTCTGTGCTTAACAGCTGTTGTAGTCCCGCTGTCAGGTTACTGCTTCCTTCTGCTAATTTCTTCAAATAAGTATCTACTGTGGATACTCCATCTGATACTTCTGCTGCACCTTTTGTCAGTTTTTTCTTATTGTCCTCAATCTGTGCCACACCATCAATCAGCGCCTGTAAACCTTTTACCAATGCAGGTCTGTTCTGATCCAAAGTAGTGATACCATCTGCCAGCTGATCCATACCATCTTTCAGACTCTGTGCACCTGTGTCCAGAGTTTTGGCGCCATCTGCCAGCTGATCTACACCATCCACCAGATCTCCTTTTTTGCTGTTTAACCGGTTCAGTCCGTCGGATAACTGCTTAATGCCGTTGATCAGATCCCCCTTCTTATTATTCAGTGTCTGTACTCCGTCATTCAGGTCTCCTGCACCGTCATCCAGCTTATCGATTCCATCAATCAGATCGGTGCAGCCATCCTTTAATTCCTGTACACCGTCTGCCAGATCACTGGTTCCGTCTACCAGCTGTGTTGCTGCATCTGCGATCTCATCAATCTTATCCTTGAGATCATCTTCATCATCGATGCTGTCCAGATCAAGATCATCCAGACTCAGTGGTGTTGCTACTGTCATAGACATAGATAACGAGAAATCTGTCACATCCGCTTCCACTTCAAAACTTTCCGGAATATCCAAATCAATATCCATGTCATCCAGAATATCAGATCCTTTAATCTTCAGGCTGTCTTCCAGTCCCGGAAGTCCTACACCGATGACAATATTCTTGTCACCATCAGAAATGGATTTACCATTGCTTACTTTCACATTAGAGAAATTATCTCCAGGAAGGATCATTCCTGTGAATAATACGAATGGGGTATAGATCTCACCCTGTTTCATATGATTGGTATACTGATATACCATTTTTACATGACCGCTCTTGCCTGCCAGATCATCTGCTGAGATCTCTTTTCCGTCCAGATAATAGGTCACATTCACGGATACCGGCAGAGATTTGGTACTGGTTCCCTGATAATAAATATCACTTCCATTGGCATCCCAGGTAAGAGTATCTCCATCCTGCGAAAAAGTCTCATCACCTTTTACATTCTTAATATCTGTCAGGTCAGATTTATCTGAAATAGAAGTATTGCCATCCGTATTCTTCAGCCAGTCGCTGACAATGATCTCCTGTGTCTCACCGGATGGAGATGCTTTTACGTAAACAGTTTCTTCCTTGGTGGATTCCTTTTTCTCTGTCTCTGTTTCTGTCTCTGTTTCTACTTCGGTTTCTGTTTCTTTTTCTGTTACTGCTTCTGTCTCTTCTTCCACTGAAGCTGCTGACGCATCAGATGCATACACGCTTCCCATTCCGGCATTTGCAACCATGATTCCAGTCATTGCCAGTGCCATTGCCTGTGTAATCTTCTTGTTTCTATTCATAATCTGTGCTCCTCCTCTAAACTCTCTATAACTCTTTATAATTCTTTGTAATCAACATCTATGACATTTCTCTCGGACACCTTCACGGTATAGATTCCAACCCAGAGATTCTGTATTCCGTCTATCAGAAGCGTAATACCCAGTAGAATCATCATTGCCACTGCACTCTCAAATGGTTTGAAAATCAACAGAAGACCGCATATACAGGTTGCCACTGCAAGCAGGATAATCATCCACCATGTTGTCAGCCCAAATGTCTTCGCATCCAATGCTGTCTGAATCTTCAGCACACCGTCAACCAGAACAAAGATTCCCATTACGATTGGTAAGATGGATATAATATGTTCCGGATGGATGATGAAAACAAGACCGAGCAAAATGGACAGGATTCCAAATGCAAAGTCAAACTGAAATGCCAGACGGTATAAATCCTTTGAAAAATACCCAATTAATTTGACAATTCCTCCAATCATCAGCATTGCTCCGATCAGATAGCACAATACTGATAAAGACATCTCAGGCCAGATCACAAGCACCAGTCCCAGAATTACCATGACTACGGAAATGGTAATATACGCATGTTTTGCTTTCTTGATCAGATCCATAACTGCCTCCTTTCTGACTGTCTTTGTCCTTCTCTTTCTTTTTACGTGTTACAGCTTATCGTAATTCTTTTTTTTATTCTACGGTCAAAAAAAGCTCCCTGCACAATTTTTGTGCACGAAGCTCGTTTTGCCCAAATATCAGACAATTTAATTTATTTTCTGTCATTTCTCTCCACTGCATTTTCCAGCATATTCCTGGTGCTGCCCTCCAGATAAGAAAAAATCTTATCTACTATGTACTCTGGATCCTGCTTCATACCACTGTCCAGCCACTGCAGGATCAGTCCCACAAAAGCGCATTTATAAAAATCCGCAATCAGGTGCAAATCCTCATCTTTCACCGAAAGTCCTTCTGCCTGCATCTTCACAAAATCATACATGATACGCCCCATGACCTGATACAGATAGGCATCGATCTTTCTTCTGCTGAGAGAATTATAGATATGATAAATTCCCTTCTTGTTCTTCAGAGCAAAAGAGCAGGACTCCAGAATCGCATCTCTCCAGGACGATTCCGTCAGATTCTCTGTCAGCACACGCTTTGTCTCATTCTCCAGTATCTCATCCAGCAATGCATAGATATCACTGTAATGATAATAGAAGGTATTCCGGTTCACACCACAGTCTTCTACGATATCTTTCACCGTAATCTTATCAAATGGAACCTGATTGATCAGTTTCATAAATGATTCTGTAATCGCTCTCTTTGTCAGTTGAGACATTCACACATCCTCCGTTGTCCGGTCTGCAAAGGCATTCTTCAGATTCTGCCCTGTTAGACCGATCTAATACAGCGTGATTATAGCATTATTTTTTCGGGTTCACCAGATATTTTTTAAGATTTTGTTAATTTTTATAATTATTTTAGATTCCAGTAATTCAGCTTTTCATTTAACTTGCAGTAAATATGTTCCTGAAACCAGGGTTCTGTGGATGCTGCAACTGCCTCCTCCAGCGGAAACCATGCCACATTACTGTTTTCATCCTCTTTTATATGCAATACATCTGTCTCTTCCGCCTGAAGCAGATAAGTCACATTCAAATGCAGATGAGATGAGACATATGCCCCCTTTTTCACATGTCCGTCTACCGTCAGCACTTCCAGGGAATAGATTTTCTCACTGACTGGCTTCACATGCCGGATTCCGCTTTCTTCCTGTGCTTCCTTTAATGCCACCTTCAGCAGATCTGTTTCTCCATCTGCATGGCCACCAAGCCAGGACCATGACTTGTAAATATTATGATACGCCATCAGTACTTTTGTACGCTGTTCATTGACAATCCACGCCGAAGCCGTCATATGTGCCAGGTGATTCTCTCTGGTAAAAATATCTTTTTCCGTCTCCAGACAGCGAAGTATCAGTTCTTTATCCCGCTCTTCCTGTTCATTCACCGGTCGATAGGCCCGAATCTGCTCTTTTAATCTGTCGCTCATTTCTCTCACCTCTACAGATTTTTCTTCTTATATAAAAAGGCAAATGCCAGTGCACCAAATACCAGCAGATAGACTCCCAAAATCAGAATGCCCGTGTATCCGCAGCCTTCTCCTGCCGCAATACTGCGCAGCATGGCACTGGTCTGAGACAGAGGCAATGCCCCGATGACTTCCCGCAGTCCGTGAGGCATCTGTTCTGTAGAAAAGAAGGTATTACACAGATACGCCATTGGCATAATAATATAGTTGGAAAACCGTGGCACATCGGTATGATTCCTTGCGTAAAAGGATACCACCACTCCAATAGTGGAAAACACGGCGCCATTTAAAAACATAATCAGAAAAGAATATCCGTTAAAAACCAGCCCGGTTCCAATTGGAATAGTCAGCACCAATATTACAATTCCTGCATACAGTCCACGCAGGCTTCCCCCAATGATCTGCCCCACAATAAACTGCCACAGAGGCGTCGGAGAAATCATCACCTGATCAAATGCTTTCTCATAGAGCCTCTGTACATTCAGATTCTGCGCAATGGCATTAAAGCTTCCGTTCATGGTGGTAAGTGCCACTACCCCCGGTATCAGGAAATTCAGGTATGGCTGACCGTTGGTAACTGTCTTGATTCCCATACCAAACACCACCAGGTACATCAGCGGCGCAATCATGGCAGCAAGTGTAATCTTATAAAAATCTCTGCGGAATTCCCGCCACTTTTCCCAGAGTATTGTTATGATTCCCATTCATTCATTCTCCTGCTTTTTATTTGTTCTTATCCGCCCTCTCGATAAACACATCTTCCAATGTGGTATCACGCAGAGTACATTTACCTTCCAGAGAAGAAAGATACGTGATGGCATCGGAACGTTCATGGAAATATCGACTGACAGTTCCAGATACTGTCATCTGATCTACTGTATAGCAGCCAAGCGCCTCTATCATACCCTGCGGCGTATTTACCTCTTCCAGCCTTCCATGATTCATCATCGCAACTCTCTCGCAAAGTGACTGAGCCTCTTCCATGTAATGAGTTGTAAGAAGAATTGTAAGGTTCTTATCATTCAACTGGCGTAGCAGATTCCACATCTGTCTTCTGGATAACGCATCCATCCCGGCAGTCGGTTCGTCAAGAAGAAGGATCTCCGGATCTGTCAGAAGAGCACGACATACCATCAGCTTCCGTTTCATTCCGCCGGAGAGATGGCGTACAGTTCTTTTCCGAAATGGCAAAAGATCACAAAATTCCAGTAGTTCCTCTGACTTCTCCCTGATCTTTTTTACTGGCATAAAATACAGTCTTCCCTGATACTCCATAATCTCATCCATAGTCATATCCTGTCGCATGGAATATTCCTGGGTAATAACACTGATCTTACGCTTCAATGCCGGATTCTTACGGGTCAGACGTTCTCCGTCAATCAGGATCTCTCCTTCCGTTGGAAGCAATAAGGTGGACAACATACTGATCGTCGTGGTCTTTCCTGCTCCGTTTGGTCCAAGCAGCCCGAAAAATTCTCCGGTCTTTATCTTCAGATCCAGACTGTCCACGGCCGTAAAATCTTCAAATCTTTTTGTAAGGTTTTTTATTTCAATCATCTTTTATCTCCATTTATCCATATCTTTTTATTATACTCTTTTTTCCATTCTTTTTCAATGAAAGAACTGGCTGTTCTTTACACTTCAGACAGCATATGATATCATAAATCTGGTATGTTTTTTACTTTATAACATGCCTATTTTTAATAACAAAGAAGGTTTGATTATGAAATACCATACAATTGTGAAACGAATTTTTCTTCCCGTTATTTTCTGGGCTGTAGTCTGTCCCGGCATCTCTTCCGATGTGCTTACGGCAGCGGCAGCCACTGATGCTTCTGTTGATGCCGTGACGAATGATAATACCTATTCCGTTACGATTGGAGATGGTTCCTCTTCTGTATCTCTGAATGATGCTTCTGTAAGTGTAGACGATGGACATCTGAATATCACTCTGAGTCCAGATCATTACCAGGAACTGGCTTCTGCCATGGCCGCCTTTACCGATACTTCAACCGAGGATTTCAATCTGGAAGCCCACACCCAAGCTGATCCGGTTACGCTGGATCTGACAGACGGAGAATACTCCATTGAACTGGCCATGAGCGGCGGCAGCGGCAAAGCAAGTGTGGTATCCCCGACAATTCTTACCGTAGAGAACGGTCATGCATATGCAGATATCACCTGGAGCAGTTCCAATTATGATTATATGGTTGTTGCCGGGGAAACCTATCTGAATGAATCAGAAGATAACATGGCATCCAGTTTCCACATTCCGGTTACCAAAATGGATGAAGAAATGTCTGTGATCGCAGATACCACTGCAATGGGAACGCCTCATGAAGTAAATTATACATTTACTTTTTATTCAGAATCCATTGGTTCAACCAGTCAGATGCCACAGGAAGCATCAAAACGTGTGGTGATTATGGCCCTGATTATTATTATCGGTGGCGGTATTCTGAACCATTACGTCAATAAAAAGCGGAAAAAATAATCTGAGTCAGATTATCTTATATAGGAAAACAGTCCATAAGAAGCTTCACGCATTGTCTTCTCATGGACTGTTTTTCTTACATATGAATCATTTTCTTTATACGTCAAATACCTTTTTGATACTGTCGTAATGCAGGAAAATTCCCTGATCAGCCAGTTCTTTGATTTCTCCTGCTGTTGCCAGCCGGTATCCGTCAGTCTCCGCTGTCTGAAGATGCAGATCCGATTCCGGGAAGTCTACAGTGTAACGATAGATATCTACAAAGTAGTTATCTCCTTCTCCAGGATTCTCTCTCTTGTAAGAAAACTGATATCCGCCCTCGCAGCCAGCCACATCCAGTCCTGTCTCTTCCTGAATCTCTCTTCTGACAGCTTCCTCAGATGTCTCTCCTGCCATGGCAGCACCGCCGGACACTTCCCACCAGCCCGGTGCCCAGGCTTTGGTCATAACCCTTTTCGTAATCAGGAATCTGTGATCCGGGCGCATAATCACGCCTAATACCGTCAGGTGGTATTCTCCGTCCTTAAGACACCAGTCATTCCTCTTCATCGTTCTCCCTGTCTTTTTCTTTTCACTGTCGTATATATCCCAGAATTCCATTTTCTCCTCGCTTTCCCGGTGGCAGTTCTTTCTGCCATCGGTCTTTTCTTATTGTCTACAGACATCCATGTTTAAATCTGCGGATCATCTCTCTGGTCAGACTGCTGTTATCATCAATCTCAGGAACTTCTTCCGGTGTCAGCCATTTGGCCAGTCCCAGTTCTGTCTTATCCAGATGAATCTGATCACTTCCGTCCAGTTTTGCTGTAAATCCAACCATCAGGTTGCCAACACATCCCCATGGCTGGCTGGCATAATAACAGATATTCTTTACCCTGATACCAACTTCTTCCATCAGCTCACGCTGTACACATTCTTCCAGTGTTTCACCGATCTCTACGAATCCAGCCACCAGCGCATATTGATCTGATGTTCTTCCTGCATATTTTGTTACCAGCAGACGGTTCTTATCATCTGTTACTGCCACAATAATAGCCGGTGAAATCTTTGGAAACATCATATTGCCGCAGGACGGGCAGCGCATCATCCGCTCCTTTTTATCATGAACTGTCTTCGCACCGCAGCATCCACAGTACTGCACAGAATTGTGCCACTGGCTCAGGTGCATGGCAGTCATTCCTGCAAAAGCTTCTGCAGTCGGTTCTTTATCACGGATGTCTCTCCAGTCCATCCAGACTGCATCCTCTATTTCCCCTTCTTCTTTTCCTTCTGCCAAGAAATAATCCCTGCCACTGATGGAAAACAGATAGGTACACTCTCCTGCCCGATCTTTCACTTCACGATACAGCGGCCATACCAGCATACCGTCTTTTATACGACCCAGTATTTTTCTTCCGGTACAGAAGCAGATTCTGCTGTCATCCTGTACTTCTTTTTCATGATATTGGTTATCCATATGTTTCGGTGCAATTTCGTGAATCATGCTTCATCCTCCATTTCGTACACTTCATCCAGAATGGCAGCCACTTTGGAAATCGTCACAAAGCAGCGTTCTTCCTTATTGTAGAACTGAGGTCTCAGATCCTTGCAGTCCTCGGATCCAAAAGCTTCTCTTACTTTACGGATGTAGGTTCTGACCTTCTTCATCATCGCCGGGCTGGTATGTCCCCCGTCTCCTTCTACAAATTTATAACTGAGAGCGGCACTTCCTCCTGTCACTGCACCACAGACAATGGCACATCCCATTCCGCCTCCAAAGCATCCCATAGTACGGATGACATCATCGGAAATATCCATGTCCCACGCTTCTGCTGCTGCGCTGAATACTGCTTCTGCACAGTTATAATTGGTTTCTTTATAGTATTTCTCCAGATAATCTACTACTTTTCCCATATTCCTTCTCCTTTACATGTATCTTATATATCTCTGAAAAATCGATTCTGAGTTCAAGAATGCCTCGGCATTCTTGCTGCGAGATGCGCGTCATGCAAAGCATGACATATTTCTTTTGCGCATCTCTGCAATCCTGCCGGAGGCTATATCAGATGGGGGATTGACTCCCACCACTGATACTAATTTGCTCCTCGCCACCTAAAGGACGCCACTGAAAAAGTGGTCGTAAAATCATATATCTGATATAATTAAGGTATCATAATTGTCGGAGGTTGAAATGTTATCATCCCAACTTAAACTTAGCCTT
>NZ_JACRSZ010000012.1 GCF_014385005.1 Jingyaoa shaoxingensis
AATAAATCCCTTAATTTCTGTGAGTTCCTATTCATGCGATTTCCTCCTTGTAAATAGATGTTTTCTAATTACAAGGGCCGCTTTAGCTACTGAGAACTTTGAGAAGTAGCTAAAGCGGCTGCATTTTATGACTGATTTGTCAATAGTTTATTAAAAAAAATCCCACACCACATTTCTGTGATGTGAGATTTTCTTAACTTAATGCCATTGCAGACAGCATGAAGGCTTTTTTCTCATCCGATGCATTACTGGGAAGAAACGGTGGTGATGAATTCTGCATTCTCTTACCAAATTGTACCTTGAAAGAAGCAGATAAACAGCTACAACAATTTACAATGCTTCCAAAGACTTTCTCATATCACGGTGAAAAACATACTTTTTATATATCTCTCGGATATGCAGAATATCCAACATTTGCAGCAAACCATTCACAGCTTATGCGTTGTGCAGATGCAGCTCTTTATGAAATAAAACTTCATGGAAAAAATGGATGTATGGCTTACAGAAATGGGCTCCAATCAGGAGTCCGCAAACAACTTGGATTTGCTCTTAAAGATATCTCTGAACATCTTCCAGGTGCATTTATTATATATAGAGCAGCCAAAGAAGATGATGAACTATTCTATGCAAACGTTGAGTTTCTTCATATGACCGGATATAAAAGTTTAGATGAATTATTCAGACTTACTAAAAAAAGTTTCCGTAACCTGATTCGTGAAGACGAACAAAAACAGATAGAATCAAATATCTGGGAACAGATTGACAGCGGTAATGAAAATGACTATATTCATTTTCATCTTCGAAAAGCTGACGGAACTTACCTTTCTGTGCTTGATCATGGAAGAATTGTAGAAAGCCAGCAATACGGAAAAGTATTTTATGTATTGTTCATGGATTGGGAAGATATGCAAATTCGTTACAGTGATAAATTTTTCTGGCAAGTTCAGGGCAACAGTGACTAAGCCTTTCATTAATTTTTAAAAACAAACATTTATGGCTATTTCACTTCCTCTGAGTAATACGGTACCAGTATTCTCTTCCCATACTGCAGTTCGCATCCCAGATTATTAATCTGCTGAATCTCTCGTACATAAGCTCTTCTGGAAGTATATTCTTCTGTCATAAACCGGTCTGCGATGCTCCATAAGGTATCCCCACGATCAACACGGACTTCTGTATAGTACTTATAAATAGCAGGTTTCTCTGCAGTCACTTTAAAATTACATAAAAAAATAATCAATAAAAAAGAAACAGACAATATGGATATACATAAGGATATTCGTCTATTTCTTTTAATCTGCTTTCTTCTTAGTTTCTTTTGTGTACTCATGTTTTATCCCCCATTCAATTCAGAACATTTGTTCTGTTTGAATGTATTATACAGCAAGAACATATGTTTGTCAACTTATTTCGAACATTTGTTCTTCTGTTGAAAACAAGGGTTATCTATATTATTCTCATTTAAAATATGAAATCCTCCAGCCACAACATGACTGAAGGATTCTATATTTTGATTCATTTGTTTTATTCCACTCCCAGATTCATCAGACTGCTTCCAGTGCCTGTATTACTGGTTTTATTATCTGCCGTGGCAGTTGACACACTGCTGCCTCCAAATATCTGTTTTGCTTTTTCCAGTCCGGGTCCTAATTCTTCCATGGTACGATCATAGGAATCCTGTGCTTCCTGCTGAATATCACTGATACCGGTTGTCTTCTCAAGATTCTCCACATCATCCAGTGGAAGTATGTAATACTTGGAACCGTCATTATCCTGATAACGGTATACCCAGGTTGGCAGCAGATCCACATCTTTGATCTCTACACTGCCATCACTGTTCTGATGCAGTGTCAGTGTCACCATTACTCCATCCTCCGTATGTCCGGTTGGCATTTCATCCATCAGATAAGTACGCTGATTGCTTAATGCATTTCCCTCAGAATAAATGCAGAACATATGACCGCTGCCATCAGAGGTGTCCAACACATCGATCGGCTGTTCACAGTGAGGATGTCCTCCAATGATCGCATTCACTCCCAGATCACATAGTTTTTGAGCCATCTCATCCTGATAATCCGCTTCTTCTAACTGATATTCAATCCCCCAGTGCATCTGTGCAATAATAAACTGTGCACCCTCAGACTTCATGGATGCAATATTACTCTGCATTTCTTTATAAAAGCTATCCAGATCATTGTAATCAAAAGAATTCACCAGATCCCAGTCATCTTCTGCAAGTGGAATACCATTCAGATTGGTACCTGTTCCATCTGTTTCATAGACATAATCAATGAATCCTACTTTCACACCATTGATATCTTCCACCACGTACTGCTTAGCGGTACTGTTTTCCCTGATACCGGAAAATGCGATATTTTTTTCATCATAGACCTGCATAGTACGGTGAAATCCATCTGAACCGCCATCGTATACATGATTGGTTGCCAGAAACTGAAGGTCTACGCCGCTGTCTTTGATATTCTCAATAATCACGTCCGGAGAAAGAAATAACGGATATCCTGAATACCCGGCATCCGGACCTGCCAAAGAGCCTTCAAACTCACAAGTCATAAAATCAGGTGCACTGTAGTACGGTGTAATATATTTATAAATCGTTGAAAAATCATAATTACCTTCTGCATCCGGAT
Organism: Jingyaoa shaoxingensis; assembly: GCF_014385005.1. Classification (GTDB taxonomy): domain Bacteria; phylum Bacillota; class Clostridia; order Lachnospirales; family Lachnospiraceae; genus Marvinbryantia; species Marvinbryantia shaoxingensis. The sequence continues at coordinate 2,649 of NZ_JACRSZ010000012.1, forward strand.
AAGAGTCTATGAATGGGGAATGAAGCAGCATACAGCCGGTACTTCCGATGGTTATGTCCTTTTCCGGGTATACGTAAGCTGTCTCCGATTCGGTCTGTATCTCTGTTTCCGGTTCAGGAATACTCTTCCCTGCTGCTCCTTGAATCATATTCATGCACAGAATCAACACGCCAACTCCAAGTATCGGTGTAATGATACTGGTCTTCCATTCACCGCCAAACCATTCCCGGACGAGATACTTTCCATACTCCTGAGGCGTGAGTTCTGTGCGAATATTGGCATGGCGTTTCTTTTGCATTTCCCGTTCGGATTTCCATAAAGTTATATTTCTTCGTAATTGTTTCTTAATCTTTTCCAGATTCAGACCGCCTGGAACCGATTTTGCTGAAGATTTCTTTGGCTTTTCTTCTACTGTTTTTTCTTCCGTATCATTTTCTGGTGCATCAGCCATCGAACACGTCTCTGTCTCGGATGCCAAATGATGATTCTTTTTTTCTATATCAGCACTGGATGCTGAATGATCATCATTCTGAACTAATTGTTTCGGATCTTTCTTTTGCTGATTGGTTGCCTTTGATGCCGCTTCCATGCGCCTTCTGCGTAACTCTTCCAGGCGTTTTTCCCGGCTGTATACCGCATTCCACGCCTCTCGCGCTATCGGTTTGGCTGTTGCAATCTCTTCCCCGTTTGCTTCTCCTGCTGAGCTGCTCTCTTCTGTTTTATCTTCTGTTACAGTGCGCTCTTCTATATTTTTTTCTTCTTTTTGAAGATTTTCTCTGCTATGTTCTTCGTCCATTTTATCTCCCTCATGTCTTTTAGACTTACTCTTTGATATCATAGCATTTTTCTGCATATTTGTCATCGTGCAATCTGAAAGCTTCAAATTGTTTTTCAAAATGAAAACCCCAGCGTTGTCACACTGAGGTTTTGCTGTTTATTGATTATTAATATAGTTTTTTAATCTGTCATCTTTTCTTAATACTCTGCCAAGTCCATCTGAGAGAAAATTTCCGTCTGTATTATTTTGAAAAATATCCTGTATTTCTTTGTAGGAAAATGCTCGTACCGGCTGTTGTATTGTCATCCATCCATTTTGCGTCTCCAGTGTATCCTCAGATACATACTTTTTCTTATACATTAGTCGGTGTAAAAATACCCATGAATATTCTTTATTATGGTCATTTACCATTTCATAAAAACCTACTGTCTCCAGATTTTCATCTCGTACTCTGATCCCATATCTTTTTCCATCTTCTTCTACAAGAAGTTCCTCATACAATTCCCTGCAGGCACATTTTTTAAACGTATCCAGACTAATCCCTGTTTCCAACTCTTTTTCTGGAATTCTTTCATAAGTCATATGTCCGCCAAAGGTATCATAAATATGATTTTGTAATGGGATGTTCTGCCCTTTCGCCCGTTGTTTTTCTGTCTTATCTGACAGAAGTATTTTCCCATCAGGCAATACTGCTATAATAATAGCAGTTGCATGATAGACCGGTGACGTACCATGTGCATTTCGTCTCTCAATTTTTCCTTTTACCAGTAACCGATGAAACTTTTTTTCTATGACAGGTAAATACTCTTCCATTCTGTTTATGCTTTTTCCTTCATTTTTCTTGCATACAAAGCAGCACCAATAACACTTTTTTCCTCCAGATCTTCTGCAAATATCAGTGTCAGATTTTGTTCTGGAAACGGTTTACGAACATATTTATGAGTCATCTCTATAAAGTACTCTTTTGGAAAATCCTTCATATTTGGAACGCCGCCACCTATAATCATGTAGTCAGGATCAAGAATATTAATTTCTGTCGCAACAGTTTGAGCCATACGTTGTACAAACTTTTTCAACCGTGGATCATTTCCATGGACAGTAAATATTTCACCGATTGGCAGTCCTGTAAATGCATTTTCTGCCAGCTCATTCAGGTATTTTCCTCCCGCCAGGCTTTCCATACATCCAACATTTCCACATCCACATATCTTCTTACTTCCATCCACCGGAATATGACCGATCTCTCCTGCTGCACCGTTTTTTCCAAGCAATGGTCTGCCATTTAAATATACTGCATTTCCAATTCCGGTACCAAAATAGCATCCTGTGACCAGTTCACAATCTGGAATGTGATACTTTTGCAGATCATATTCCATTGTCATACATACATCACGTTCTATATATACCGGTATATGAAATGCATCTTCCAGATATTTCTTCACTGGCAGCTGTTCCATAAACCTGATATTCGGTGCCTGTACTACCATAGTTCTGTTTCGATCTATGGTAGCAGGAAACCCAATAGAAATCCCCTCTGCTTTATATGGTACTTTGGTCATAAAGTCTATCAGGAAATTACAAAGATCGTCAAGTACATTTTCAGAATGTATTACATTTCTGACTCTGACCTTTTGAAACTGTAAAATATTCTGTTCCTGGTCAACAGCGCCAATTCGGAAAAAGGTTCCACCAATATCCACTCCAATGATACACCGTTTATCTTCCTTCATGATGTTCTCCCGCAAACCAGATACCAGCCTCTTTTCGAGCCTTTGTAATTATGTCGATAACATTTTCTGTTACAGATAACCGTTCCGTAAAATAATTCTGATCTCCTTCCAGCACTTTTTTTGTCAGATTCTGCACTTCATAATACCACCGATCCAGATCAGACTGCACGTTAAATTCTTCTTTGCCCTGTCTGGTGACCACTTCAATATGCTCTATTCCATTTGAACCATTTCTCACATAAATATAACCCTGATCTCCTTCGATTTGAGCTGAATTCACTCCCCATGTATCCTTTGCCCCTGCACATTCACTGACAAATCCAGGATATTTCATAAGCATAATTCCGGAAGAATCTACTTTTCCCGGACACATATTCGCAAAGTAAACTGCCTGCTCCGGTTTACCAAACAATGCAATATTAAAATACACATTATAATAATTGATATCCTGCAAACAACCTCCGGCAAATTCTGCATTAAATACATTTGGGATATTTCCTTTTAATACCTGATCATACCTGCTGGAATACTGGCTGTAATTACATAATACGAGTCTGAGATTCCCTATTTTATGAATTTGTTCTTTCAATATCTGAAAATTAGGTAAAAAAGCCGTTGGAGTTGCATCTATCAAATACAGTTGTTTTTCTCTGGCAATGTCTCTCAATTCTTCTATCTGTGATCTATCTGTACAAAAAGGTTTTTCACAAATCACATTTTTCCCATGTTCCAGTGCCATTTTTGTCTGCCCGTAATGCAGACTATTTGGCGATGCCACATAGACAAAATTTACGGCTGGGTCCGACATCATCTGATTCAGATCGGTATATACTTTTTCTGCACCATATTCTTTTTGCAAGGCTTCTCCTTTTTCCCTGTTTCTGGAATATACGGCAGACAGACGAATTCCCTCTGTTCTTTTTACTCCGTCTAAAATAGAATGTACAATAACTCCCGTTCCAATAGTGCCAAGTCTGATTTCATTTATCATTGAATTTTCCTTTCTGCTTTTAGCCTACCTGTTTTCCGGACTGTGCGATTTTGCAACTGCGGTAGCTTCTTCCAGAATTTCCAGAACGCGAATCACTTCTTCGTCTTTTACACATTTCTCTTTTCCGTGTTCAATTGCATCTACCAGGCTGTCATAAATTCTCTCATAATGCGCACATCCTACCGGCACTTTTTCTGTCACCCGTTCTCCGTTTTCATTCTCATAAACCAGTGTTCCCCATCTGTCTTCTGGTGCGTTAGCCCTACTGATTTTATGACGTCCTACTACTTTCTTCTTTCCAGAATTATGTACCACTGGCGGCAGCGTAAAACTTCCCTTTGTTCCATGCACTGTGAATCTTGGATAATCAATCATAACACACATACTGGTATTTACAGTTGCCTTGCTGTTTCCATAATAAAATTCCAGATCATAGTAATCATCTGCTTTTCCCGGATGATGAATACTTCTTACATCAAAATGCGTCTGATCTGGCATACCAAACATACTGATAACCTGATCAATCGTATGAACTGCCAGATTGTACAACGTTCCAAAATATGGATACCATCCATCTTCTCTGAAATAGTCATAATGACTTTCCAGTTTTACCAGATCACCAATTTTTCCACTGGCCAGTACTTCTTTTACAGCCAATACATCTGCATCAAATCGCCTGTTCTGATTTGGCATACAAATCAGACCTTTTTCTTTGGCAAGAACAAATACTTCCCTGGCTTCTTTTGCTGTTGGCGCAAAAGGTTTTTCAATTAATGCATGCTTTCCGGCATTTAAAATCTGTTTTGCATAAAACACATGAAACTGATCCGGAGTATTTACTACTACCAGATTTACTTCTTCATCATTCAGGATCTGATTAAAATCTGTTGTAAAAATGATTTCCGGATAAAATGGCTCATAAGCTGCATTCTGTGCAATATCTTCTTCCCTTCGAAAAACATATTTTACCTTTACATCATCTCTGTTTTCCACATAAGGAATATGATATTCCCTTACACTAACTCCAAATCCTACATACGCTACTGTTATCATTTTTTCCTCCTTTATAAAAAGAAGCCGTAGGTTTTCCCATGCGGCTTCTACATTTTTTCTATATTTTATTCTGCTATATAATAATTTCCACAGTCATGAAGCAAGTCAATATCTTTTTCACAGATAACGGTCACCTCAGCCAGTTCAAACACTTTACACATTGTCATTTTTCCGGCTTTTGAACTGTCTGCCAGCACATAAGTATGCTTGGAATTTCTCTTCACAACTTTCTTCTTTTGTGCTTCCTTAAGATCTGGGGTACTGACTCCGGACTTTTTAGAGAATCCGGTTGCTCCAATAAAAGATCTGTCAAAAAACATGTCTTCCAGAGTAGAAACTGTCAGGGCTCCTACCACCGATCCGGTGGACACATCTACTTCTCCGCCAACTACTATACATTCTGCCTTCGCACCTGCAAGTTCCTGGAAAATCAGTACATTAGTCGTAACAATCGTAATGTCCTTATCTCTGAGATATTTGATCATTTTCAATGGCGTAGATCCGGCATCAATATAAATTACTTCACCGTCAAATACCAGCTCTGCCGCACATCTTGCAATACTTTCTTTTGCATCGGTATTCAAAAGAAGTCTGGAATCTACCTGTGTATCCAGAGATCCTTCTTTTACAATGGACACGCCTCCTCTCATTAGATTAATGTGCCCTTCTTCTGCAAGTAATTTTAAATCTCTTCGTATTGTAGATTCAGAAACATCTTCAATACTTCCAATCAATTCTTCGATTGTTACTACGTCTCTATTTTCCAGCTTCTGAAGTATCCGCTGTCTTCTTTCATAAGGAATCATACTCACACCATCCCATTCTCTTAATGATATTATTGTATCATATTATTTCTTTTCATTAAAACAGTTTTCTGCTTTCCTGTGAAATTCTGGAGAAAATTCAGGAATTTTGCCGCAATATCCGAATATTTCCGGTTACCGGAAAACAGAAAACTGTTGCCGGGAGGCGTTTCATCCCATTTTATTGTTTCGTATTCAGGTCTTTCAGTGTCGGCATGGAATCCTGGGCACCTACTCTGCTTACTGTGACTGCGCTGCATTTTGTGGCAAATCTACATGCATCAAATAAATCCATTTCATGATTTAATGCATATATCATTCCACCTATAAAGGAATCTCCTGCACCAGTGGTCTCTATGGCATTTACCTTCTCAGAAGGTATTACTTCATGCTTTTGCCCGTTACTTACTACCGCACCCTGTTTTCCCATAGTAATAATCCAGCTATTTCCCATATCAGCAGCCTTTTTATCTGCCAGCCGACATGCTTTTTCCAGACTATCAATCACTTCATTTGCATAAAAACCTGCTTCCACTTCATTTACAACCAGAATGTCACATTTTTTCATATATTCATTCTCAAATTTTTCTGCAGGAGCTGCATTCAGAACTACTTTACACCCATGGGCTTTTGCTTTGTCAATCACATAACGGTTAATATCCATTGGAATTTCCATCTGGATCATAACATAACCAGCTTCATCCCAGAGTGATCCCAACCGGTCAACATCTTCTCTGGTAATCGCAAAATTTGCACCACGAATGATATTGGCATAAACACTTCCATCAGGCAGTACGCTGACCAGTCCCATACCGGTAGGCTCTTCTGTTCTTCGGATATATTCTGTATGAAGACCAAATTTTTCTGCTGATGCAAGAAGCATATCTCCCATGGCATCACTTCCAACACATCCTGCCATATAAGTTTCCATTCCAAGTTTTGCTGCCTGGACCGCCTGATTGGCGCCCTTGCCTCCTGCTGAAAAGGATACTTCATCTACCGGAAGATTCTCACCCAGCTCTGGTCTGTGCGGAATCTTTGTAAAAATATCATAATTTAGACTACCAACAACAATTACTTTTTTACGCATCTGTTACTCCTTATTTGTTTGATTTGCGAGCCATGAATGCTGCAATATCAGCCTGCATAAATTCAAAATAGGATGCAATAATGATAATCAGACCTGTTACTACATACTGCCAGAAAGAATCTACATTGATAACAACCATTCCTACTTTTAATACTGCCAGCATCAGTGCCCCAATAAAGGTTCCGAACGCAGTTCCACGTCCTCCGGCCATCCTTGTTCCACCAATTGCAGCTGCCGCAATGGCATTCGTCTCATATCCGTTACCCGCTGTCGCTTCTGCTGATCCAAGGGATGCCAGCATGACCATTCCGGCTACTGCTGCACAGATTCCACAGACAATATAGGCAATATATTTCGTCTTCACAACATTTACACCAGACAGTTTTGCAGCTTCCTCATTTCCTCCAACTGCGTATAAATATGCACCTGTTCTTGTTTTTGCAAGAATAATATAACCTATTACAAACACAATTACCATAACAAGAATATAATATCGCAGACCAAATACCATTTTTCCGTTAAAGATATTTCTGTAGCTGTCAGGTACATTGGTCACAGGTATACCACCGGTTACTACATATGCAATACCACGATAAAGACTCATGGTTCCTAACGTTGCAATAAAAGGCTGAAGCTTCATTCCTGTAACAAGGAAACCATTAAATGCGCCAAGAATCAGTCCGATTATAATACCAATGAGAATTGCCAGAAATGGATTCACACCATGAACTGTACACCATGCAACGCAAATACCGGTAATTGCATAGGTACATCCGATGGAAAGATCAATACCGCCTGTAATAATAGTAAACATAATTCCTACAGCCAGAATTCCATTTAATACCATCTGCTGTAATACGGTTAAAATATTATTCCACGTAACAAAAGCCGGATTCATAATAGTAAAAATTGCAGCCATTGCCAGTGTTGCAAGTGCAACAACAAGCTCACGCTTATTTTTTGCGATAAACTTATTCATCTTAGTTTCCTCCTATAGCAAAGTTCATAATACTATCTTCTATAAAATCTTCTTTCCTGGTAAGTTCTCCGGTAATCTGCCCCTCACTCATGATAATCAGACGGTCACTGATACCGATAACTTCCGGAAGTTCTGATGATACAACAATCAGGCTCTTTCCTTCTGCAACCATTTCTTCCATCAAACGATAGATTTCTGCTTTTGCGGCTACATCAACGCCCTTGGTTGGTTCATCAAATATGATAATTTCCACATCCGTCGACATCCATCTTGCAAGAATTACTTTCTGCTGATTACCACCTGACATGTTTTTGGTAAGGTAATCTACTCTTCTTGGATGTACATCCATTTCCTCAAAGAAATATTCAGCATTTTGAATTTTCTTTTTCTCATCAATAAAGCCGCCACTTAAATATTTTTCTAAACTGGAAATAGCTACATTATCCGTATTGGAAGACAGTGACAAAAATCCCTGTGTTTTACGATCTTCCGGTACAAGACCGATTCCTGATTTCAAAGCTTTTGTTGTATTCCATCTGCCTTTTATTTCTTTTCCTTTCAGTTGAATCGTTCCGCCAGTCTTTCTGTCTGCTCCGAAAATTGTTCTCATAACTTCCGTTCGTCCCGCTCCAACCAGCCCGAAAAATCCAAGGATTTCTCCTTTATGCAGTTCAAAACTGACATTATGGAAATTATTGCCACTGGAAAGATTCTCTACTTTTAAAACAATTTCATCTGTTTTCGGACTCGGTTTCAGACGACCTGCTACAGCTGCGACATTACGTCCTACCATTGCATGAATCAATTCTTCTCTGGTTGTTTTGGATACATCTAATGTTTCAATATATTCACCATCCCGTAAAATGGTTGCCCTGTCACAAATCTGAAAAATTTCTTCCAGATGATGGCTTACATATAAAATCGTAACTCCCTGTGCCTTCAATTTACGGACAACTTCAAATAACGCTTCTGTTTCTTTTAATGTTAAAGAAGCCGTCGGCTCATCCAGAGAAATAATATTTGAATGGTGGTACAAAGCTCTGGCAATTGCCAGCATCTGCATTTCTCCTGATGTCAGTGTACTCACCAAATCTTCCGCTTTAAATTTACAATTCAATTCCACAAGAATCTCATCTACATCTTTGTGCATCTTGTTAAAATCTACAAATAATCCTTTATGAGGTTCATACCCCATCGTTACATTCTGTCCAACTGTTAAATCCTTTACCACCAGCGTTTCCTGATGTACTTTCGAAATATTGCCATTTACAATAGCATCATTTGCATCCTTAAATGCAACTTCTTTTCCATGTAATAATACTTTTCCTTCATATTCCGGATATACTCCGTGCAAAATATTCAATAATGTAGACTTACCTGCCCCATTCTCACCTAAAAGAGCATGTACTTCACCTTCTTCAACAGAAAATGAAATGTCTTTCAATACGTGCGCTCCTGGGAATCGCTTATTGATTTTGACAAACTCAACTGCTTTTGCCACTGTCTCGCCCTCCTCTTTTTATTAAAATGGCAGAAATGAGTATTTCATCAAATCTGCCATTTTGCTACAGCACTTTCTGAATTATTCAGCCTTAGTATAAGTAGTATCTGTCCAGCCAATGATTTCCGCTGCGTCCTGATCTACATTTTCAGAATCAATTAAAGCCTGTGGAGTTGCAACTACACGAGGAATATCCTGTCCAGCTGCGGAACGAAGAGCAACTTCTGTCGCTACCTGAGCCATATAATATGGGAAGGAGTCAACAGTCGCATCCAGTTTGCCGGCACGAATGGAATCATATGCTTCACCAATACCATCTACACCTACTACAAGGATATCTGCTTCTGCTTCTTCCACTGCTTCGACAACACCAAGAGCCATGTCATCATTGTTACAGAAAATTGCTTTCAGATCAGGATACTGCTGAATCCATGTATTTGTTAATTCTTTTGCTTTCTGGCGATCCCAGTCAGCATTCTGTTCTGCAACGATTTCCAGTCCTGAATTGTTTTCTTTAATCCAGTCTTCGAAGCCTGCTGTTCTTTCTCTTGCTGCAAATGCTTTTGCCATACCAATTACAACGGCAACCTGTCCTTCATCACCCAGTTTATCAGAAACCCATTCTGCTGCCAGTAAACCATTCTGGTATGCATTCGGTCCTACATAATGTTCTGCTGCTGCAATCAGTCCATCATTTACATTAAATACCGGAATGCCGTTTGACTGAGCATCTTCTACTGCAGATGTCAGGTTTGAGTCGGAAATTGGGCTTGCAAGAATTGCACTGACTCCCTGGTTTACAAAATTGCTTGTCATTGTCTGCTGTCCAATTTCATCTGCTTCATCTGTTGTAGCATCAATTTCTACGCTAAAATCAGCACCGGCTGCTTTTACATTCTCTTCTGCTTTCTGGTAACCTTCTTCCAGTGTACGCCAGAATTCGTTGGAAAGAGATTTCATAACACATCCAAAGGAAAGACCGTCTGCAACCGGAACTTCTTCTCCTAAAGTTTCACGTACCTGTTCGATTGTCATGGCATCTTCTACTTTGTCTGGATTGAATTCATCTTCTGCACATACCCCAAATGCACTTCCAACTACTAATGTTGCAAACAATGCTGCTGCTAAATTTCTTCTTTTCATTTTCTTTTCTCCTTTTACATTATATTCGTTTTTTATTTCAACAGGCTCAGGATCAGTTTAGACGCGCTGACACCATCGCATTTTGAAACCACATCAGATATATTATCTACTCCTATTTCATCAATCAAATGTGAAATTTTTTCAAAGGCATCGATATTGGCCTGTGTTTCCGGCGCTGCCTCTTCTCTTCTTGGAAAAGTATCAAAAAATACCACTCCGGTATAATGATATTTTTTTAAATAATATACGAACTCTGCACACAGTCCAATGTTCACAGATGCAAAAATCAAGCCATTATCCTGTTTGCCATATCCATCGTTCATATGTAAACCAAATAACTTTCCTCTTCTTGCCGCATGTGCAATTCCATAAGAAGGACTGTCGTTCTTCATCAACATATGGCAAAAATCCAGAGTACATCCAACATTCGGTCTGTCCACTTCTTCAATCAGCAGCATCGTCATTCCGGTGCTGTCTACCATTGCAAAACTTCTTTCTTCAAATGGCTTATATTCAATGCTGATCTTCATATCCGGTGCATAATCGGCTACTTCTCTGATGCCGTCTACCATCATATCCCATGCTTTTTCATAATCCAGCTGAAACGGGTAATCGAATCCATCATTTTCAAACCACAGTGTAATTACTGAACCCCCCAGTTCTCTGCAGGCATCTATACCATCTTTGCACATTTGAATAGCTTCCTGTCTGAGCTGTAAATCCGGATTTGTAAAATTACCATTGATAAATCGGTTTCTCCATCGAATCGCAAATCCATTTACCTTCAAGTCTCCCATCGCTTCTTTGATATCGTTCAGGTCATATCCAGCAATATGTTCCGGATAATTGAATTCCAGATGTGTTAATCCATTCATCTTACGGTATTCTTTTATAGCATCCAGAACAGTACCACCTTTGAAAATAAATGAATTAATTCTTCCTGCATAATTCACTATTTTTCATTTCCTTTCTTTTATTTTCATATCTTGTAAGCATATGATAGTAATATTTTCATATTTTGTCAACCGTATTTTCGCATAAATTATAATATTTTATATTTTTACTAATTTTGTTGTATAATTATTGTGCATTATCAACATATAAATCATTCATTTTATTTCATTTGTTTTCTTTTTATTTCATTTTCAACTAACTCATCATTTTTCATTTTCTGTCAGTTTGTTCTAACTAAAGTTTGAAATTAATTGAATATTTTTAGTTCTTTTTTAAATTAAAAAGATGCAGACGGAGAATTCTCTCTATCTGCATCTTTTTAATTGATCTATTACAGTATAATTTAATGATGGAATAACCGGATTCCGGTAAATGCCATTACCATTTGATATTTGTTACAGCATTCGATGACCAGATCATCTCTTACAGATCCGCCTGGCTGTGCAATGTATTTTACACCACTCTTATGGGCACGTTCGATATTGTCACTAAATGGGAAGAATGCATCAGATCCCAGTGTTACACCATCCATCTGATCCAGCCATGCACGTTTTTCTTCTCTGGTAAGGACTTCCGGTTTTTCAGTAAATACTTTTTCCCATGCTCCATCTGCCAGTACATCCATGTATTCTTCACCAATGTAGACATCAATGGCATTGTCACGGTCTGCACGGCGGATGCCTTCTTTAAATGGCAGATTCATGACCTTTGGATTCTGGCGGAGAAGCCAGTTATCGGCCTTCTGTCCTGCAAGACGAGTGCAGTGTACACGGGACTGCTGACCTGCTCCGATACCGATAGCCTGTCCGTCTTTGACAAAGCAGACAGAATTGGACTGAGTATACTTTAAAGTGATCAGGGCAATCTTCATATCACGGATGGCCTCTTCTGTCAGCTCTTTATTTTCGGTCACAATATTGGATAACAATTCATCATTGATAGGCAGTTCCTGACGCCCCTGTTCAAAAGTGATACCGAAGACTTCTTTGTGCTCGATTGGCGCAGGTCTGTATGCCGGATCAATCTGAATCACATTATAGTTGCCGTTTTTCTTTGCTTTCAGGATCTCCAGTGCCTCATCGGTATAACCAGGTGCAATGACACCGTCGGATACTTCTCTCTTGATCAGCATGGCAGTGTCTTTGTCACAGGTATCGGAAAGTGCAATAAAATCTCCAAATGAAGACATTCTATCTGCACCTCTGGCTCTTGCATAGGCACTTGCCAGCGGAGAAAGTTCACCGCAGTCATCTACCCAGTATATCTTGGCAAGCGTCTCTGTCAGAGGAAGACCGATAGCTGCTCCGGCAGGTGATACATGCTTGAAAGATGTGGCAGCAGGCAGTCCTGTAGCTTCTTTTAATTCTTTTACTAACTGCCATCCATTTAATGCATCAAGAAAATTGATATATCCAGGTCTTCCGGATAATACGGTAATTGGCAGTTCACCGTCTTTCATATAGATTCTGGAAGGCTTCTGATTTGGGTTACAACCGTATTTTAACTGTAATTCTTTCATCGATGATTCACTCCTATTCCATTATGCTTCATTTTTATTCACAATCTTTGTCTCATATTTTCCAGTTTCGATATCAATGTATCTGACAAACAGAGATACTTTATTTTCCTCATTCAGACTGTTCCATAAAAGTTCAGTAAAGATCTCAATATCATCCTGAATTGCTACCAGTTTCGGTTCACCTTCAAAACTTGGTAACGGATTGCCATCACAGAGATAGGTATGGATAAAATGTCCTTCACCAGCTACCGGATTTTCATAGGAAAATGTATAGCGGTTGCAGGCAGCAGGATTACCGTTATTACTTTTTAAGATGGACATCTGATAATCAAATCTGCCATTTTCTACTGTCAGCATGCCGGAAATACGTGGTGTATAGTTCGGTGCATCCGGTTCAAACTCGCGGCTTCTTAATGACTGCTCAAATGTAAGTCCCGTGGATACGCCTTCGTATACCGTGTCGGTCTGGTCTCCGTTGGTTACAATCGTTTCTTTTCCAAGTACACGTACCGGTGCGTAAATAATCAGGCTTGGATCCGTCAGCTTGGATGGATCATATGCCTGCGTACGAATACCCTCTCCCTCTGTCACAAAGACACGGTTGCGGCTATTCTCGCTGCGTCCCATAATAAAGTAAGCAGTCACTGCATATTTTCCATCTTCGGATTTACCGATGACAATTCCTCTTCCAGGATATGCGTTTTCCTTTAATTCCTGCTCTAATGATAACATTTTCATAAGTTTTCTCCTTTCAGTTGGTAAAATAGAGTGTCCTTATTAAGTGCACCTTACTGTAAGATGATTTTCAGACAATAAAAAACCTGGGGACGCACTTATTGAAAGACGTCACCCAGGCGGTCGGCTTAAGAAACGTTGTACTCCCTGTAGGTTTGCCCTACTAATCCGCCAGTCGTACAACTTCTTTTATCTTACACTATTCTTTTCAAATTCTCAAGTCCTTTTTCGTTGCATTTCCGGGAAAAGTATTATATACTGGTAATAGAATACATGTTCGGGAGGACACAAAATATGCCATATGGAAAAATCAGTCCGAAGCAGGCTGAGATCTTAGAATATATCAAGAATGAAATCATCAACAGAGGTTTCCCCCCTACAGTCCGTGACATCTGCGATGCTGTGAATCTAAAGTCTACCTCTTCTGTCCATTCACATCTGGAGACTCTGGAGCGCAACGGATATATCCGTCGTGACCCAACCAAGCCAAGAGCCATCGAGATCGTGGATGATAATTTTAATCTTGCGAGAAGAGAACTGGTGAATGTACCTGTTGTGGGCCGTGTAGCAGCCGGCGAACCTATTCTTGCAGTGGAGAATGTAGAGAACTATTTCCCAATTCCGGCTGAATTTATGCCAAACAGCCAGACTTTTATGCTGAATGTGAAAGGGGAAAGTATGGTTAATGCAGGTATCCTGGACGGTGATCAGATTCTTGTGCAGCAGCAATCCACTGCTGAGAACGGAGAGATTGTAGTAGCTCTGATTGATGATAGTGCTACGGTCAAGACTTTTTATAAAGAAGATGGTTATTACCGTCTCCAGCCGGAGAATGATGCCATGGAACCAATCATTGTACAAGGCGAATTACAGATTCTGGGCAAAGTTATCGGTGTATTCCGTTTCTTTCACTAGACAGATATGACAAAAGACCGTATAGAAGAACATGTCTCTTCTATACGGTCTTAGTTTTTGCACTTTATTACAATGTCCAATTATCCCCAGGGCAGCCATGGCTGAACCCTTCTTTTACTTTAGCTCATCCAGTGAAATGGTCTTGCCGTCTCTCCATATTCTTTCCAGATCATAGAACAGACGATTCTCTGAATCAAATACATGTACAATAATATCACTGTAATCCAACAGTACCCAGTTGGCAGTTGCGTAACCTTCCATCTGTTTTGCTTCATAGCCGGCTCTTCCCAGTGTCTCATCTACATTATCTACCAGAGCCTGTACCTGATTCTTGTTCGTACCGCTTGCAATAATAAAATAATCTGCCAGGACAGATACTCCTGTAATATCAATAACCTTGATATCTTCCCCTTTTTTATCTTCCAGTGCCTGTACTGCAAGTTTTACCATCTCTTTTGACTTTGCATTTTCCATTCGGTTCTCCTTTACTTTGCAGAATCTCTCTGCTCCCTATAGTATTCATAGGTTTGCATGGTCATCGGGTCCATTTTTTTTGAAGACTTTTCCAGATACACCAGAGTATCTGAAAGAATCTTAAACAGTGTTTCATCCAGATCCACAAACGCCATCTTCCGCACTTCTTCCAGATTCGATGCTTTACTTCTCATTGGTTCAATATAATCCGAAATATAAATAATTTTATCCAGAAGCGTCATAGCCGGTTTGCCTGTGGTGTGACATGCAATGGCATCCAGAATCTCCGCGTCTTCGATATCATACTTTTCTTTTGCAATATAGGCACCCACTTTTGCGTGAAGCAAAAAAGGACTGCACTTTTCAGCTTCTGTGATTTCAATATGATTTTTTTCACAGATCTTCAGTTTTTTATTGTCCGGTATACATTTGGCACAGTCATGAAGAATACCGGCGATCTGAGCTTTTTCCAGGTTTTCTCCATACCGCATAGCCAGCGCTGCTGCTGTATACATGACCCCTTCTGAATGTTCAAAACGATCACGATCCAGATATTTGCGCAATGCTTTTTTTGTTTTTGAAAAATTATAACTCATCTTAGATCTACACTTCCTGATTTTCTTTTGTCTGGGAATATTCTAGCCCTGATACAGTCCAGTATTCTTAATGTAAGATATCACTGAATCTGACAGATAATACCGTACACTCCTGTCCTCTCTGATCCAGTCACGCAGCATGCGGGATGACACATCCATGTTGGGTACATCCAGTACCCGGATATCAGCCCCGTATTTCTGTGTCAGATGCTGTATCTGAAGTTCCATGGACTGATCGCTGACATGATCCCTGACTGCTGCTACCAGCACTGCCAGTCTGGCAATCTGATCAGGATCCTTCCACTCTTCGAAGGTAAACAGGGAATCTGCACCCATGATAAAATAGTATTCTACCTCCGGATTCTGGGCTGTTAATCTCTCCAGGGTCTCTCTTGTATAAGAATACCCCATCTCATGGGCATCATCCAGAGAAAGGGTAAAATGAGGATTGTCCTCAATGGCAAGACGCACCATCTCGATGCGTTCCTCCAGAGATGCCCTGTTGATCCGGTTCCTTTTGTGTGGCGGATTACCAGATGGCATAATCAGCACTTCCTCCAGACCAAACTGATAATAGGCCCGCTCTGCGAGAATTAAATGGCCCACATGAACGGGATCAAATGTTCCACCTAAAATGCCTATTTTTCTCTTCATTGGTTTTCCCTCATTATTTTGGAAGCATGATTTTCTTTTTGTTTTCCTTGCCCTCTTTATATAACACAATCTTCTTGCCGATCACCTGGACTACCTGAGACTTGGTGCGTTCAGATACTACCTGTGCCAGTTCCTTCGGATCATCCATACAGTTCTGAAGAACGCTGATCTTAATCAATTCCCGCGCTTCCAGAGCTTCTGCGATTGCCTTTGTGTTTTCCGGTGTCAGGCTGGATTTTCCAATCTGGAAAATCGGATCCATGGTCATCGCAAGACTTTTTAAATATGCTCTCTGTTTACTTGTCATGCTATTTTCCTCTTATTTATAATAATCAAATGCAAGACCATACATACGGACAGTATCACCTTCCTGTATGCCTGCGTCTTCAAGTTCCTGTAAAATACCGGTATCTTTTAAGAAATTCTGGAAGAATAAGAATCCCTTTTCCGATTCCAGATTGGTATAACCCAGCATCTTCTCAATCTTAGGCCCTTCCACAATATAAGTATGATCGTCTTCCTCAGATTTGGTAACCGTATACGGAAGATTGTCATCGATTCTTACTTCATCCGGGAAGAATTCCTGTTCAAATACTACCGGTTCCTGTGGAAGCTCATTTAACAGATCACGTACATAATACAGTAGTTCCTTCAATCCCTGACCGGTTACTGCTGAGATCGGAAATACCTTGATACCCTGTGGTTCAAATTCATCCTTCAGCTTCTGAATCGGGTCTTCATCTTCTTCCGCGTAGATCGCATCAATCTTATTCGCAGCAATGACCTGTGGTCTCTTTGAAATCTCTTCGTTGTAAGCACGTAATTCCTCGTTTATCTTGTAGATATCTTCAATCGGATCTCTTCCTTCTGTAGATGCAGCGTCTACCAGATGGATCATGACCTTGGTACGCTCAATGTGACGCAGGAATTCGTGTCCAAGTCCCACGCCTTCAGATGCGCCTTCAATCAGGCCGGGAATATCTGCAATGACAAATCCGCTGCCATCTAAGTCTACCACACCCAGATTCGGGCTTAATGTGGTGAAATGATAATTGGCAATCTTTGGCTTGGCATTGGTTACATGAGCCAGCAGTGTGGATTTACCCACATTCGGGAATCCTACTAATCCCACGTCTGCGATCACCTTCAGTTCCAGAGTAACTACCAGTTCCTGTGCCGGCTTACCTGGCTGTGCATACTTTGGCACCTGCATAGTAGCGGTAGCAAAATGCTGGTTGCCAAGCCCCCCTCTTCCGCCTTTTAAGATGACCTGTCTCATATTATCGCCAGACATATCAGCAATAACTTTGCCACTCTCTGCATCTTTGATGACAGTTCCTTCCGGAACCTTTAATACTATATCGGAGCCATTTGCACCATGACATCTTGATTTCCCACCATTCTCACCTGGCTGCGCACTGAACTTATGTTTGTGACGGTACTCTCCCAGCGTCGTCATTCCCTTGTCTACTTCGAAAATGACGTCACCACCTTTTCCTCCGTCACCGCCATCCGGTCCGCCAGCTGCTACAAATAACTCTCTTCGAAAACTGACATGTCCATCGCCGCCTTTGCCGGAACAAATCGTGATTTTCGCTCTATCTGCAAACATATTTTACCTCCGTACAAAAATGGCTTCAAACCGAAACGATTTGAAGCCAACTTTTTACTCTTCTGTTACAGGAATGACAGAAACGATCTTCTTGTCTCTTCCTTTTCTCTGGAATCTTACAACACCATCTGCTGTAGCAAATAATGTGTCATCTCCACCGCGTCCTACATTTAATCCTGGATGGATCTTTGTACCACGCTGTCTGTAAAGGATGTTTCCAGCTTTTACAAACTGTCCGTCAGCTCTTTTCGCACCTAATCTCTTAGATTCGGAGTCTCTACCGTTCTTTGTAGAACCAACACCTTTTTTATGTGCGAAGATTTGAAGGTTCATATTTAACATGTCCTACACCTCCTTGAATACTAATTCAATATACTCATTACCGTAAGTCTTCTGTACAGACTGAACACCCAATATATAGGACCGCATCAGAAGCTGACCTTCCTGGGAAAGCTCACCATCTAATCTCAGTTCGATCAGTCCGTCACCGGACGTCACATCCATACCGTCTTCTGTAAATTCCTCAATAGAATTCACCAGATTCACTGACAATACAGACACAGCGGCACAGATAATATCATATCCTTCCTCTGCATATCCTGCATGTCCCTCACTGCGGAAACCTGTATATTGATCCTGTCTGCTATACACAGTAATCTTAATCATAAAGATTAACCATTGATCTTTTCAATCTTAACCTGTGTGTACTGCTGTCTGTGACCATTCTTTTTATGATAGCCAGTTTTTCTCTTGTACTTGTAAACAATCACTTTTCTAGCTTTGCCGTTCTTAACAACTGAAGCTGTAACTGTAGCGTCTGCTACATCAGCACCAACTTTAAGACCATCATTGCTTACAGCAAGAACCTGATCAAAAGTAACAGTCTCACCTGCTTCTACACCAAGCTTCTCTACGTTAATGATATCGCCTTCGGCTACTTTGTACTGTTTACCACCTGTTGCAATAATTGCGTACATATGGCACCTCCTATTATCATTACTCGCTAAATACGGTAGCTGCATCGCAGCATTTGAACCTCATTATGCGGCATACTTCATAAATCTAGCATAACTCTTTCACATTGTCAATGCTTTTTTCTATTTTTCTGATCTTTTTTCGATTATTTTTCTGAGACTTTTTCCAGTGCTTTCATCTGTTCGGCTACGGTCTTTCTGGTTCGTTTTCTAGTGATCTCCACCAGCCCCAGCGGAGTCATGTCTACCAGAACCGTCAGTACAGGATCCTGTTTTAAGAACTTTCGCATCTCAGAAAGCAGATATTCGTTGTTCTCTTCTTTTTTCATATTGATGAAATCAATGATGATGATACCTGCCAGATTGCGCAGGCGGATTTGTCTGGCAGCTTCTTTTGCAGCTTCCAGATTGATTTTCAGAAAAGTTTCTTCTGACTGCTTCTTTCCGTCATATTTTCCGGTATTCACATCAATGCTGGTCAGTGCCTCTGTCATCTGGATCACCAGATAACCGCCGGATTTCAGCCAGATCCGCTCCCGCTGCACTTCGTCAATTGCTGTCTCCACCGGATACTTTTTATACAAGGGCTGCAGCTTATCCTGATAAAAAGTCAGCTTGTCCAGATCTTCCGGCTGAAAGCCTTTCAGGTAGCTTTTTACCTTTTCGTAGATAGTGTCAGAATCAGTAAGGATCTCTTCCAGTTCTCCTGATCTGGCGCCTTTGATCAGATCCAGATATTCCGCACCGGTGCTGTGCATACAGGTGCCCCAGACACGGTGTATGGCGGTATCCGTAAGCTTCCTGCAATATTCCTGAAGATACTCTGCTTCTCGCAGGATTTGCTCTCCTGTGGCTTCCTGCGCATTCGTACGGACAATCCAGCCAACGCCTTCGTCCACAGACAGCAAAGAGTGCCAGTTAACACCGTCCCCAATGGCTTTTAGCTTGGAGGAGACGGATATCTGCCGGCTGCCAATGACTGCCACCAGATATCGTCCGGATACGGTAAGCTCGGCTGATAAAGCCAAAGCTTTTGTTTTCACTGCATCCTTTTTGATCTGAACCAGCAGTTCATCACCCTGCTGGATATTCTGGGATGCACCTTTTTTCGTATAGAACGGTGCCATCCGCTGATCCAGTGCATAATATCCTGTCACACCATTTCCCAGATCCAGAAAGGCACAACGGATATTTTTCACCACATTCTGTACCCTGCCAATATAAATATCTCCTACCTGATATCCAGCCTCTGGCTGTTCCAGGCAAATATCGACGGGATGGCGGTCTGAAAATGTAACAGAAGCCAGTCCCTCATGATAAGAAGTAATGACTAATTTAGAGGACAATGTCTTCACCCAGACTTTCCAGAGATACCAGTTTCCGTTCCTCTTCTGTTCCGATGTCCGCATATACCTCATCCCGGTTCACTGACAGAGCAAAGGAATGCAGCTCGAATCCTTCATTTTTCAGGAATGCACTCATCACCAGTTCCGGCTTTAAGTTGGCTGCACTTCCGGTAGCCAGTGTCATATGCACGTTATCTCCATCCACGGATAACGCATAAATCATCGGACGGATATCGGTCTCTACTTCACTTTTCTTCGTCTTTTTGAGAATTACAATGGAATCTTTCTTTGCAAATTCTTCCAGGCGCTTCTGCCATCCATCTGCCGGTTCATATCCAGGGCGGAAAGATACCGTATAATCTGCGGCAGCCACCAGAGACATTGCTTTACCTGCCTTGCCCTCTTCGATCTGGCGAAAACTTAAGACTTCCATGCCTTCTACCATGACTTCATTTAACTGTCTTATGGCATCTGCAGAAGCAATCGGAGATTTGATCTCAATGTCCATGTATTCTCCGTTGCTGGTCAGTCCAACACCCAGAGGTGCTGCAAAGGACATAATCATATGGGGGCTGAAGCCTTCTGTAAATGCAATATCGATATGGGCACGGCGCATAGCCTTCTGAAAATAACGCATGATATCCAGATGTCCGATAAATCGCATCACGCCCTGTTTAGCAAATTTAATTCTGATTTTCAAAGCAGACACCTCCTTTATAACATGCTGCACCGCAGCCTGCACATTTCTGACGACAGTTCACCGTTACTTCTTCCTGATGGGCTCTTTCCCATTCTTTTAACAGATGCTTTTTCGTCACACCAATCTGAATGAAATCCCATGGCAGCTTTTCTTCCAGACTTCTTTCTCGGTGTACGTAGAAATTCATATCCGTACCGGTACGCTCCAGGGCATCCACCCATTTCTGATTATCAAAGGTCTCAGACCATGCATCATAGATACCGCCATGTTCGTACACATCCTTCAGCACCTCTGCCACTTTGCGGTCTCCCCTTGCCAGCAGACCTTCCAGTACGGAAACATCTGCCTCATGCCAGTTGTAACGGATACTCTTTTTATTTAACTGATCCTTGATCTCATGGTTAACAGTTCTGGCACTGCCAAGGAATTCGTCAATGGTGCACATTCTTGCCCACTGGAACGGGGTAAATGGCTTCGGCACGAAGAAAGATGTGCTGACCGTAATCTGACACTTTCCATTTCTCTGATCCTTCGGGATCTCATAATAACGCTCTGCTATCTTCTCGGCCAGATGCGCGATCTCCTTCTGGTCTTCCGGTGTCTCTGTCGGCAGCCCCAGCATAAAATATAGTTTTACCTTATTCCAACCACCTTCAAAGGCTTCTCCTGCACCTTTAATGATGATCTCTTCCGTCAATCCCTTATTGATGACATCACGCAGTCTCTGGGATCCTGCTTCCGGTGCAAAGGTCAGGCTGCTCTTTCTGACATCCTGTACTTTGTTCATCACATCCAGAGAAAAAGCATCGATTCGCAGAGATGGCAGGGAAATATTTACCCCACGCTGTCTGCATTCGTCAATCAGGAAGTTCACCAGTTCCGGGAGCTTGGAATAATCACTGGAGCTCAGGGAACTCAAAGAGATTTCTTCATGCCCTGTAGATTCCAGCATGGCAATGGCCGTCTTTTTCAGCATCTCCACATCACGTTCTCTGGTTGGACGATACAGCATACCAGCCTGACAGAAACGACATCCACGAATACATCCTCTCTGAATCTCCAGAACCACACGATCCTGAGTAGCCTTGATAAATGGCACGATCGGTGCAGTCGGATAGGTAGCATCAGACAGATCCATCACTATCTGTTTCTCGATCTGTTTCGGTACACCTTCACGATTTGGTGTGAAATCTGCAATGGTTCCATCTTCGTTATAAGTCACATCGTAAAACATTGGTACATAGATGCCAGGGATCTTTGACGCCTGATACAGGAACTCTTTACGACTCAGTCCCTGCTTTTTACATTCTTTATACAGATCCACCAGTTTGAAATAAACCGTCTCACCCTCCCCAATATAGAACAGGTCAAAAAATTCTGCCAGCGGTTCCGGATTGTAGGTACAAGGACCACCGCCGATGACAACTGGACAGTCCTCTCCACGATCCGTAGCTTTTAAAGGGATCTGGCTTAAGTCAATGACCTGAAGAATATTGGTGTAGCACATCTCATACTGGATGGTAATACCAAGGAAGTCAAAGTCTTTAATTGGATCCTGGGATTCCAGTGCAAACAGCGAAATATTCTGTTCCCGCATCACCTTGTCCAGGTCTACCCATGGAGAATAGACGCGTTCACACCAGATGTCTTCTCTCTTATTAAACATATCGTAAAGAATCTGAATGCCAAGATGGGACATACCGATCTCATAGACATCCGGGAAACACATGGCAAACCGGACATCAATCTTTTCTTTATCCTTCATCACTGAGTTCACTTCATTGCCGATATAACGCGCCGGCTTCTCAATACTCAGTAAAATCTCATCGCTTAACGCTAATTTTCTCATACTTTTCCTTTCAGAAATCATCCTAATAACGGGTACGCGTGAAAACCTATTTTTTCACAGTATTCCTATTATATACGGAATATAGAGGAAGTTCAAGGGCAAATAAAGTCTTCATATGTAAAAATATTGCCCGGACGAATCCGGGCAACATCATTAACTTTCACACCACTGTCTGTATTCATCCAGCCTCTGGATATATCCTGCAAATTCAGGAACGGTAAAATCCAGTTCTTTGTATCTTACCGGATAGATAATTCCTTTATTGATTAGCTGCGCTCTGGTTGTGGAAATAGAATTTACATTTTTATGAAGATTTTTTGCAACATTGGAAATCGTACAAGGCAACCCGCCACATTTTACCATTGCAAAGACAAATTTTTTATCCGTCTGGGCACATCTCTCATATCTTGATTTGAAGAATCCTTCATCTAATGTTTTCAGAAAGTCAGATATACAGGACTCTACATTTGAAATCTCGATCTTGTCAGAATCTGTTTTTTTATATACAATCTGGCAAAGCTGCTGAATAAAGAATGGATAACCTTTCGTAACATCTATGATTTTCGCAACAGCATCTTCTGTATAGGATACATGGAATTTTTTAGCTGGTTCCGCGATTGCTTTTTTAGACTGATCGTATGTTAAAGAATCCACCTGCTTATATAAAAACAGTCTTTCAGAATAGGATTTTTCATCAGAAAGCATTTTATATATTTTAGGGAGTCCGGCGCCCACTACCATCACCGGATATCCTAACTGATTCGTCCGGTGAAGGGCTGCTATCAAAGATCCAAGCTGGTTCTGCTTCATATATTGAATCTCGTCAATAAAGAAACAGATCGGAGTGTCTGTTTTCTGCGCAGTCTCTCCAATCGTGGTAAATACATCTGTCAGGCTTTGAGTCAGATTGCTGGAAAGGTACAATTCTCTGTCCTGCAGGGAAAGTGAAAATGTATTGTCATTTGGATTAAATGAAATCATCAGGGACTTGATGGCATCCAACGGCTTCTGCACTAAGTGCTTAAATTTTTCTTTTGCACTTACTGTTCTTAAAAATGCCTGAGAGCATTCTGCTATCTGTGATATAAAATCATTTCTCTCTTCGATCTCGATATGTTTGCAAAAAATTCCTTTTTCTTCGGCAATACTTTGAAGTTTATTGATTAATACCGTTTTTCCCACTCCACGAAGTCCGCTGAATATAATAGACTGCGTTGGAATATTCAATGTCAAAGCCTCAAACATCTGCTCCACATTCTGAATATCTTCATCTCTTCCCGCTATATATCCAGGCATTAATCCCGCACCCGGTCTGTATGGATTAATCTTAAACATTACGTTCACCTCCGTCTTTTCTTATAGTCTAACGCAACTTTACGTATGTTTCAACTTAAAATCGCTGCTGATCGCAGGAAAATTCCTATAAATTATAATTATAGAAAAAGCACCGCATATATCATTAACTTTTCCTTTTTCATGAATGTCTTATTCTTTTCTCTTCTTTTTCCACTGCGTTCCACCAATAGCCATAATTAATATTGCTATAAACGCCACTGTTTCATATATTTGTACACCGGTATTTACCGGACTATCATCAATAAAACGTTCATTTGACTGAAGGACTTCATTCATCGCCATCAAATCCATAAAATCTATGTACGCGGTTTCTGTCCGATCAATTTTAAAAACAGTCCGGTAAATATTCGTATAATTGATTTCCAGCAGACTTACGCCATCTCTGCTGATCCTTCCGGTTCCAATCCGGTTGCCGTCTCCGTCATACAGTTCCCATGCGCCTTTGCTGCCGAAATAGTCCAACATCGTGCCATCTGTATCCAGAAAAACCAGAAATGGTTCCCTGCCACCATCCTCCAGATCCAGATACCGCTCCTGTGCATATCCCAGGCAGTTCCCCTCTGCGTCATAATAGCCGTATCCGGTAGCAGACTTTTCACCTTTTACGTCATTTGTATAATCAACAGAAAACCATTCCTGATCACCTATATAGACCGTATTCCACTTCACATAACCAGCTACCTTTCCATCTGCAAGAATCTTTGTTTCTCTGCGTTTGGAATACAGATCTGTATAGATCTCGACAGTAGATGCCGTGCTCAACGCTTCTTTCGCCTCATCCACACTGGCAAATTCCATTTCAGGGGTGTTTTTGCCACATCCGGTCAGCAAAAAAATGACCAGTAACAGCAATATACTATTGCTCCATTTTCTCTTTTGCAAATCAACTCCCCCTCTTCTTGCAAGATATCGTTATGATTCTGTTTGTGGATTCCAGGAATTCTGCTCTAATTTTTGCAGCATCTCTTCCAGAGTAACGGTGTATGCTACTTTTACGTCACTGTTTTTTTGGATAATAAATTCAGAAAGACCGTAGTCTTCGCCATTGTCTGCCCAGTCATAGGTGTATCCCAGTCTGGTCCATGGATATTTTCCATCAAAATAGCTGGAGATAATATTCGCATCAAACCACTCTTTATATTCTGCACTGACATCATCAGAAAAAGAATCTGTCATTTCTGTTGTCTCGATATCAGAGACATATGCCGGTCGGAAAATATCTTCCGGATTTGCCCACATGGCAGTAAAGTAATTAGATTCATTATCCGGGCGCAGACCGATTAATTCTTTCATTCTTGTCTGCCAGTCTGTCACACTCTCTTTGTTTTCCTGATACCAGTCTTCCAGTTCACCGCCTGTAAATGTCCATACATTTCCCCATTCCAGTGTTACGTTGGCACCGTCTGGATAACTGTCCGGATATTTATGAAAGGTATAGAGAAGGATTCGCCCATCTTCATCACAGACAGAATATTCTTCACCCTTTGCCAGACTTATTACCGGAAGGATTTCATTCTCTTCGATGATTATTGCATCTTCTACCGCATCATTGAAAAGTGTCTGTAAATCCGTTTCATTTTCTGCTGAAAAATTTGTTTCTTCTTCTGCCTGAACGCTTATAATTGTGTTACCTGACAATGTGATGGCAGGGATCATCAGCATATTCATGATTATTATATTCCGTAATTTATGTTTCATAGGTTTCATTCCCTTTCTGTTCAGTGTGTTATGATAACATGCCAATTAATAACATGTCAATTAACTATTATATTTCTCCGTATCCAGCAATTTTTCTGATTTTGCTACTATAAGGGATACTGCCACATCTCCGGCAGAATTTACAGCAGTTCGGAACATTCCCAATAAGGAATCGATTCCCATTACCAGACTCAGTGCTTCTGCCGGAACACCAATCTGGGTCAGGAGTACGGACAGACAGACCAGTCCGGCCCCCGGTATTCCCGGCGCACCGATGGAAAGAACTATGATCGAAAATATCATGGAAAACAGTTCGGATCCACCCATATGAATTCCAAAAACTTTAGCTAAAAACAATCCTGCTACTGCCATATATATACAGGAACCATCCATATTTACTGTAGCTCCTAAAGGTATGGAAAATGAACATATTCTAGGAGATATTCCCAAACGCTGACACGATTTCATATTAAATGGCATTGCCGCATTGGAGGATGCCAGACTAAAGCTCGCCATCATTGCAGATGCATGTTTTTTTAACAGGATGATCGGATTTAATCTGGTTATGATAAACACTAATGCACAATAAACCATTAACATAGTCGCCAGTGCCAATATGAATGTTCCAAAGAAGCTCATAATGGCCAGCAGCGTTTCTGTTCCTGTAAGCATAACGAGAGACGTCATGGAACATAATACAGCCAGTGGTATAAGTTTTACAATCAGAGTGGTAATTTTCAAAAATAACATATTAAAGGCTTCAAAAAGGTTCTTCAAACTTTTTGAATAATCACCAATCATTCCAACTGCCACACCGGAAATAATTGCGATAAAAATAATTTGCAGCATATCCGCTTCCAAAAAGGGTTTTACAATATTCGATGGTACGATATTTACAACGGTATCTAACAATGAAATACTTGTACTGCCGGCAGTCTCAATCGTCTTAGAGGCGGCATCTGTTACATACTGAGAAAGAGATGCATCACCCGGCTGTATCAGTCCAAACACACCAATACCGACAAGTACTGCCAGAAGTGTGGTAAAAAGATACATTCCCATCACTTTCAGACCGATTTTCCCCAAATCCTGAATACTGTCAAATTGAGACAGACAGGTGACGATAGAAAAGAATACCACCGGACCAACAATCATCTTTAATGCATTTAAAAACATTACTTTTACAGGTGCCAGTAAGTACTCGTTTAGCATATTCTGGGCAGATGCTGATAATAATAACTTTAAAGCAATTCCTAAAATAATAGAAAACAGCATTGCGCCCAATGTCAAATAAAGCTGCATTCGCTCGGAACGTTTTACGATCAGGCGTATGGTGTTTTGATGCAGTTTATTTTTATATTGAAATATATCTGACTGAGAACGAATAATCAGATTTCGGATGGTTGCCTCTGCGTCGCCGCTTACTCCGTCAAAATCCATATCACCTATCAATATGCTCTCTTCTGATATATCAAAGGTTTCACCACGCGCGCTTATATTTAGAGAAATGTTACCAAATAGCTTCTTAAACACGATCTCTATATTTTCATGCTCTTTTGTATGACTCATCATACATACAATACTTTCTTCTGCCATAAGCATGGTCATTGTGGCTTCTCTGCTTTTGAGATTATATTTTTTTAACTCGTCTTCCACATATTGTAATGCTTTCCCAAGTTCCTCTCTGTTATTCCGTATAATCATTCGTCTTTCTCCAATTTCTTACAGTTTTTTTTCCATCCATAATCTGTTTTGCTTATTTATGTATTCATATTTTATTTCATCCATATTCCTCTTAACCAGATAAATGCCAAGACCACCGATGTTTCTTTCTTCTGAGGATAACGTGATGTCTGGATCTTCTGTTTCCAGTGGATTATAAGGAATACCATTGTCTGTAAATGTCAGACAGATTGCCTTCGGTGTATTTTGAAACTCCACGCTGACTGTTACAGTTCCAACAGAGTCTTTGTATGCATAATGACAAATATTTCCAAATATTTCATCAATCACAATATGTATCTGTATTTTGGACTTCATGGGGCAATCTATTTCATCCAGAAGATCATCTACAAACGCTGTTACTGTATTTATATTTTCGATTAAGGCATCTATGGTTATCTCTTTCACAGGTTACTCCTTCATTTTTCTTGTATACTCCAGACACAGCATGGTGATATCATCAAACTGATCGTTGTCGCCGACAAAAGCATCAATATCTGCCTTCACAAGTTCCAATATTTTTTCAGGGCTGCATGTCTGACATTGTTGATTCAGAATATGGTGCAATCTGTCCATTCCATACAGTTGATGTTCTTTATTCATTGCTTCGGTTACACCATCTGTATATAGAAATACTTTGTCCCCTATATGCAACTGAATTATCTGTTCTTTGTATCTGATATTTTCCATGCCTGCTAATACAAAGCCGGGACGAACTTTATATGCTTCGTATCCTTCGCTTTTACGGTAAATAAATGGCTTCTCATGTCCTGCATTTACATACCGGAATTCGCCTGTTATAAGATCCAGAACGCCTTCAAATGCGGTAATAAACATTCCGTTATCATTTGATTCACACAAAATATGATTTACTTCCGTAAAAACTTCTCCCAGATCACGACCGGGCTGGGTATGATCTTTTATCAGAGTTTTGCCGATTACCATAAATAATGCTGCCGGAACACCTTTCCCTGAAACATCTGCCATTACAATTGCAATATGCCTTTCATCTACCATAAAAAAATCGTAGAAATCGCCGCCAACCTCTTTGGCTGGTGTCATAGTTGCATAAATATCTAATTCATTCCTGTCTGGAAATGCCGGAAAAATACATGGCAGCATGGAGGACTGAATATGTGTTGCAACATTAAGTTCTGTACCAATGCGTTCCTTTTCAGCAGTGACAGCAGTCAGATTTCCAATGTAATCCTCCAGTTTTTTCAGCATAGCATTAAAAGAATTTCCAAGATCTTCTATTTCATCTTTTGTGTTGATAACAATTTCCTGTTTTTTAAAATTTCCAGATTTTATTATTTCAGTAGTAAATCTGGAAAGTTTTTCTATCGGAGTTAACACCATCCATTTCATTAACATTATATATAACAGCAATGCAACACATATGATAGTGCATGAAATTCCAAGCATCTTATACAGAAAAGAACTTAAATGGTCACGAACTGCCTGCATATCTAAGATGTATTGTATTTCGGCAATTGCCTCACCTTGTTCGTCCAGAATCGGAGAAACAGCCGTATAATTGTATCCGTAACTGTTATCCGTCACAATTGGCTTATCCGTACCTCTGTTTTCGGCATACAGGTTCCATACATAATAATATTTTTGCAAATCATTTTCATCGTATGCTGCGTCTGTGTATAATACATCTGTTCCATAAGTCAATTTATTCGCAGGATTATCACCGATTTCCGGTACACATGTGTCAATATAAAAAGTTACACTGTCTTCATCTGGAATTACCAATGACAGATATGTAATGTCCCCGTCTTTCTTTAAAGTGTTCAACATAGATTCCACATGGCTGTACACCTCACTGTCCTCACCGCCAGGTCCAATAATCGCACGTACATCCTCTATATCCAGCATAGTTGCTACACTTTTGCTTCCGCTGACGACTCTCTGAGCATACATTTCTTCCAGATACTCTTTGGAAGACAGATAACTGAACAGAGAAATTGTAACCGTTAAAGCGACACCCAGCACACCTAAAGACAATACAAATTTCGACAATAATTTTGAATTCATTGTGCTACATTCCTCTCTAACCGTTTATAATAAATTGCGGCATCACATTCACATCGCCCCCTGCAGACGGGACAGATCAGATCTACCCGGTCATACCATAGACGTCTTACGTCTGCCAAATGGGAAAATTCATATCTTTTCAATGTTTTTTCCATTGGAACTTTTCCGCCGGGTTTCCAACATACGCCAATGACGATATCTGCTTCTGTCTTTTCGATAAGCCATTGCAGACATTGTTCCACCAGATAGTTGGATAATCGGCGGTTTCTATATTCAGGTATGATACCTATGGACTGCATATTTCCGAATAACGGTTTTTCTTTTCCTGTCAGATTTTTCAATTTTGACAGAGATATCTTTGCCAGTTTTTCTGCTTCTTCTATTTCTATCAAACGAAAATAAAAATATGCGACCGGTTTATTTTCTGATGTTACTAAAAGCAGAAATTTTTGCTTCGGATCCGTAATTGCTTTCAGAAGGATTTCTTTTGTGTATAAATTTTTCCCTATACATGTTTCGCAGATTTCCAATGCCGGTTCCAGAAGTTCGGCTGACAGGGAAGTTAATTGTAAATTTGTATCAGGCATATGTTTCTCCTCCACAGGTGTATATTTTTATTCCCATGGAAATCGTTGATTCATCGTTTGTCATCTGTTTATGAAGTTTATTGAAATTCTGATTTACCCATTCCCAATCACGTTGATAAAGTTTACTTTGTTTCCTAAGTAACAATAAGTCTTCTGGTAAATAAGAACAGAAGGTTTCAAATATTTGTTCTTTCTTTTCTTTTTCGCTGCCGGAAGAATATACTTTTGAACATTCGCAATGGATATCTGTATATCCATTGTCTGATAATAACTGTGGCAATTCCGCACCCATTGTTCTTTTTCCTGCATATGGATCATTTAAAAGTATTTCGAGAAATTTTTGAAATAATCCTTCACTGTCAGGAAACATGCAGCTTTCCATATCATCTGCTTCTATCACAATAAGTTTTCCGTCCCGGGCCAAAAAGGGTCTGAGATTTTTTAAAATATCATCTGGTCTTTCTGTATGCATCAGTAAAAATGAACAGTGAATGATATCAAATGTATCCAGATTTTCCTGTCGCATGATTTGTCTGAGATTTTCTGTAAAATCTGTGTCCATAACATTACAGGTGTAAAAGGAAAATACGTTGTCTTCTAATTCTTTTTGTGCCTGTTCAATGAGTGGTCTCAGACAATCTATTCCTATAATTTTTTTAAAATTCTCATTAGAAAAACGCATTTTCGTTTTCCATCCATTGTTGCATCCGACATCTAAAAGTGTTAACCCACTTCTTTCATTCATGATCTTTTGATATACCGGCTGTTCATATTCTGAAAGCAGTCTTCCTTGTATAGCCAGTCTTTTTACCTCTGCCTCTTCTAAGAAAAAACTATTGTACGGTTGAATCAAAATATCTCGTTGTGTGATACGATACGGTGTTCTTTCTCTGACAACCTTCTTGCATTCCTGAAAGGTTTGGTTTAATTTTTCTTTCAGGTCTAATATGCTCTGATACACACTTTCATCTGATCTGTCTGCGATCATAATAAGAGAATCTTCATTTATACTTAACTGACGGATTGCCTGATGTTTTTTAAACTCCAACCGACTGTATTCATTGTCAATCATTTCTACATCATACATAAATTGCAGATTCCTGTCAGCTGCAATGTCGAGTTCGTCTGCAAGACGAATAAGGGATGCCAGATAGGGCAGATGAATCTTATTTCCATTTGGAACGTAGAATTCTTCCGGATATGCTTCTGTATCCCACAAATCTGTTTTTCTGTGTCCCCTTGAAACCTGTACAATTGCAAAAAGATGTTCCTGTGACGGTATTTCAAAAAGTTCTGCATACTTTTTTATATACTCACCACTGAATTCCTGATGAAAATCCCTGATAATGTCCGGAATGTTTTCCTGCGAATGTGTATCGAAATAATCTTCAAAATCTATTCTTTTTCGAAAATTCTCATAATCAGACATAGTGATTCCCATCCCACTGTCGTGAAGATAGGCTGCCATCAAAAGCACATAGATCTCATCTGCATTCATCTGGTCAATATTCCTGCCGATCAAATGATTGCAAAAATCAATTACCTCTAATGAGTGGAGTGCTGTGTGATCTGTATAAGTAGGAAAAATATTCTGATATTTTACCAGCATCTGCTGGACACAAAACACACTGTTTCCAAACAGTTTATGTAGGTGTGGATTTTCTCTTTTTAGTTTTTGTTCGCATAAATAATTCGTATCCATTCTTTTTCTCTTTCATTCCTCACATTTCAATCGAGAGAATACTCCTTTTTACTCAATTGTTAAAATATCTGAAAATCCAGTAACTTCAAATACTTCGGCAATAATTTCATTTACATTTTTTACAACCATACTTCCTTGTTTATTCATGATCTTCTGAGCAGCAAGTAAAATACGAAGACCTGCTGAGGATATATATTCTAATTTTTCAAAATTAAAAATCAGTTCTGTAAGACCATCGATTGATTGCTTCAATTCTGTTTCCAACATCGGAGAAGTTGTGGTATCCAGTCTTCCTTCCAACAGAATTTCTAATTTTGTTCCTTCTGATTTTTTATTAATGATCATTGTGATTCCTCCATTCGTTTAATTTCACACATTTTTAGAAAGATCTATAAAAAAATGCTATTTCTAAATAAGTATACGTTTTTAGTTGTTTAAAACAATATATTTGGCACCAATGACCTCTTTTTGGCACGAAATGTCAAAAAGAGGTCATTGAAAATTCAAAAACAGGCGGCGATTCCATAATCAAGTGAAATCACCGCCTGTTTTTTTACTTATTCAAAATATTCTTTACTTAAATGATCAATTGTTCCTGTTTATTCTGCTTTTTCAAAATATACGATAGAATTTGGTTCTGGTTCAGCGCCTTCTTCTTCTGAATCAATATAATCAATATTCTTCAGAAGCCCAGTATCCTGCAGATTCAGGGACAGATTATCCGGACTCAGGAAGAGACCGAAATGACTTTCGCTGTCATCGATGAGTTCCAGTTTCAATGTCTGATCCTCCAGTGTACCTTTCAGCTCTGTCTTTGTCGGTTCTGAATCGTTAAACTGATCCTTTAATTCCAGAGATGCTGTACCGTCTTCTTTCACAACTAATGTAGCTTCTATTCCCCAGGTGTCAGAAGACATTACCATCTCATCCATCTCAACAGCAATGATTTTCCAGGTGCCTGCAAAGTCGCTTAGTTCCACTTCGTCTGTCACCGGATTACCGATGATCGATGCCCAGTCGGTTGCTTCCGGTTTTTCTCTGCTGAAAGTCATGATCGTACTGTCGATATCACCAATTAACATTCCTTCTTCATCGATTGCCATTTTAACATCCGAAGCTGTATCCGAATGCATAATGATCTCTTCTCCTGCCAGTTCCCAGGTTCCCTGTTCCGGATCTTCACCGGACATAGTCATTTCCCAGGCATCATCGTCTCCAAATTCCAATGTGGCTTCCAGGCCCATATCAGCCGGACTCATAGTCATTCCTTCGATCTCCATTGTTGTAATATACCAGAGACCGGATACATCTTCTTTGGTCAGATCCTCAGCCAATACTCCTGTTGCCATCATAGCAGCCATCATTCCTGTTACCGCAAAAACTCCCATTTTCTTTGTCATGTGTACACATCTCCTTTCTGATAAAATATATTTTTTTATTTTCTGCTGCCAGAGATCTCTTTTATCTGGCAGCAAGTATTACCGTTTTATGAATGATCCGTCATATTCCGTCAGGAAAGTCCATAGGCACTGAGTATCTCTGCGATATCCGGCATTGGATTTTCCGGCATCTGACAGGTACCTCTCTTTACCTGGGACGCATCTGTAATAATCGCAGATCCCTGGAACTTCTGTGCCAGAAGCTGCATCTGTTCATCTGTAGTATCTTCCGGTACCAGAATGGTAACACTGCTGTTCTCTAAGTTTACCCAGTCTGTTTCCAATACATTTGGATCTATCCCTTCCAGACAGATGGTTTCGATTCCTGACAGCATTCCAAATGCTGTCAGATTCAAACGCTCCACTCCACTGCGAATATGAATTTCTTTCAATGACTCAGATCCGATAAAAGCACTGTAATCAATATCCTTTGCATTCACACAAATCTGTTCCAGACCAGTTACTCCGAAACACTGCATTCCGATACGGTCCACCTGATTCTTGCACCATACTGTCTTCAGGTTCTTACAGTAATTAAACAGATAATTATCCATCTGGCGAACACCATTTACAAAGATCACTGTTTTCAGTCCCTGTAATTCCTGGAATACACCGTTATTGGTATTTTCCAACGGTGCATAGCAGATGACGGTTTCCAGATCGTGGCAGTCCATAAAAGCACTATCTTCTATGGATTTCAGTGTTTCCGGCAGGATCAGACAGCGCATTGGAATCCAGTCGCCTTCCTCCTGATTGGTTGCCATCTCTGAAGTGAGATAATCTCTGGCACATTCAAAGGCATTGTAGGATATATTTTCTACAGGAATTCCATCGATTGTGCGCGGTATAATCACATCCACTGCTGTTCCGGTGTATGCTGTAATTGTTCTGGTATCCGGATCAAATTCAAAGTTGTCTTCTGCCAATGGTTCATATGGCATTTTTATTAACGACGATTCTTCTCCGACCCTGTGCAGCGTGTCATACCATGGATAATCTAATACTGCAGCCCATTCTGCCACCTGCTCATCCGTTGCATCGGCACTGACCCTGATACACTCCGGACTGACACCTTCCAGTGATTCTCCGTTAACCGGAATATTTGTTGGTATAATAAATTCATTCAGTGAAGTTCCTGCAAATGCTCTTGCACCAATAGCCGTCACGCTGTCTCCCATATGCAGCGTCGTAAGTCCTGATCCTTCAAAAAGCCGTGCCGGAATGCTTCCTGTCATCACAGTAGCTTCTGTAAGATTTTCACATCCAGCAAAAGCTCCTTCCGGAAGCAATCCTACATCGCATAAAATATTCACCTGCGTCAGGCCGCTGCATCCTGCAAAAGCATTTTCTCCAATCTCTGTCACAGATGCCGGAATCGTGATCTCCTTCAACTCTGTACAGTCTCGGAAAGCTTCTGCACCAATGGTAGTCACAGAATCAAACAGATCCACATGCTCCACAATACTTTCTGCAAATGCCTCTTTTCCAATATAAGTAAACAGGTCATTATGATTGACTGCAAAGTAGGTAATCGTTTGGTCGCCTTTCAACGCACCGTCTGCAATTCCTGTAATTTTCCATTCCTTCTCATCGTCTGAATAAGTACCGTAGCTGCGTACCTTTGGCAGATCTTCCTCATATCCACTGATATATAGTGTATTCGGATCATCTGGATTTTCTACTGTGGAAAAATGCGCAGCCACCGTTTCTGTGTTCTGATTTCTCCATACCCGGCATTCCAGCCCCTGCGCATCCACAATCTCCTGTACATCCAGCATTTGCTGTTTGGTACAGTATTCATTCAGGTCAATATCTCTCAGATTGCTGCATTCTGCAAAGGCAGTATCTGCAATCTCCGGAAGAGTCTTACCATCCATATAAACATATGTCAGACTGGCATTCTTAAAGCATTCTTCATCCAGCTTCTCCAGTGTAGATGGAAGAAATACATTCGATGTCCATACCATCGAAGCAAATGCAGACGGACCAATTTCTTTTACTCCTTCCGGAATGATCAGATCCTGCGTCGGAGCTGTATAAATGAAAGCTCCTTCTCCAATGTATTCCAGACCTTCCGGTAAATTCAGATCATCTCCGCCATAACCTCTAAATGCATAGTCGCCAATCCTCTTTAAGGTAGATGGGAACTCCACATAATACAAAGTCTGTACATCTGTGAAGGCTTCGTCTTCTATTTCTTCCAGGCCTTCCGGAAGTGTCAGATACGACAGAATATCATGAAAAGCAAATGCTCTTTTTCCAATTGACTTTACCGGCACTCCGTCAATCGTTTCCGGAATCGTCAGTCTTGCATTTGTTCCCTCATAACCGGTAATCGTTCCTGTTTCCGGGTCGAAGATCAGATTTTCTGTATCCAGGTATTCGTCAGGGGTGTGCAGCACAGCCGGCTTTCCACTTGGCTGAATCTCCAGCAGCAGATCGTTCTCTTCAAACACCTTCTTATATGCTTCCAGCTGATCATTCGGTACATAAACTACCACATCATCCGGAAGTGCACGCAAGGCTTGTGAGTAGAATATAGGACAGGCTCCTTCAAATACAATCTTTTGCATATTAAAGCAGAAACCGAGCGCATCTCCTCTCATATAACAGACAGATGCCGGTATGGTGATTTCTGTCATCGCATGGTTACTGCCAAGACACCCACGCCCAATACTGATCAGATTCTCGGATAGCGTAATCTGTGTCAGATTCTCACAGAAGCTTAAAGCACCGTTTCGAAGTACTGTCACACTGTCCGGCAGAACCACAGAGGTAAGCGTATCTGAACTTCCCAGACAACTCATATACAGTACTTTGACGGGTACTCCATCCAGTGTATCCGGAACCACTACATTTGTGTCTGTACCCATATATTCCCGCAATGTATACGCTTCGCTGTCAAAGTTCCAGATGGTTTCTTCTGCCGATACACACACTCCTGACAGCAATATCAGTATCATAAACAACCAGCATGTTTTTTTCATCATACGCACCCTCCCTTCTTCATTAAAATTCCCTGCTTTTTATTTAGCGGAAAGAGAACTCTCCCATCTGTTAAATCTTCTGTCCGCAAAACTCACAGGTACTTACACGACCTTTTACCGTTCTGTTTTTTGCTCCACAGTATGGACAAATACGATCCTGATAGATCTGTTCTTCTACCTGTTTGTTCGGCGCCATAATCTCTATACATTTTTTCTCCATATCTATCTTCAGGTTCTGCAGATATCCCTTCTGAACCAGATATTTTATCTGAGCAGGTACATTACGTCCGAGTTCCGTCTCCAGTTTCTGAAAACTGACCTCCTCTTCTTCATAATAAGATAACCATCCTGCGATCTTCTGTGTTCTCCTATAGCGTACGAAATTACGAATTGTACGAAGAATCGGCCACAGAAAAAGTCCCATAAGCACAAGTCCTGCTATGATACCGGACAGTTCCTCTCCAGTGCAGATATCTTTTTTCACAACCTTAACAGATGCATATACGCAAAGCACACAGAAAATGCTGATCATATAGGATGATAGTTTCACTTTTTTTGCATTGTTTCCAAGATATGGATTCATTTTTTATACTTTCTCCTCAGTTACATTAAAATTTTCCACTGGATCCTCCGTGAGTTTCCCCGGACGAGCTGGTGTGAGTACTGCTTCCGCCACCGGAACCAGAAGAACTGCTATCCGAACTTGAGATATCTCTGGATGAAACTACACGGTTGAGCAGAATTTCTCTGCCGGTTCTGACTTTCAGACTTCCCTGTACAATATAATCTCTTGCACTTACTTTTTTTCTTACTGTCTTCAGACTCTTCTTCTTGCCCTGTGCCCTGAAAAAAGCAATGATACAGCCAATGACAATGTCTATTGGGAGCCAGACAAAAGCCACGGAACCTTTGGGAAGATTGTCTGCATCATAGGGTTCTCCTTCTTTCGCCTGAGTCAGAAACTGATCACATAATTCTGCATATTTCTGAAAGCCCTGTGCATACTCTCCATCACTAATATAGGATAAAAAATGATCCGTCATATAGTTCTGTCCTGCATCGGTAAAGGCTGTAATTGCGAAACCGTGGGTACTAATTGCCCAATCGCGGTCTTCCATTGACAGAAGCAAAAGAATTCCGTCTCCGTCCTGACCCAGTCCATAACCGTTAAAATCAAAATAATCATCTGCATAGCTTTCAGCTGTTTTGCCATCCAGAGATGCCACTGTTACGACAATAACATCACAACTCTGCCGTTCACTGATTTCATCCAGCTGCGCCAACAGACTGTCTGCTTCATCTTCACTTAAAAGACCAGCCTCATCTTTCAGACGTTCATAGGACGATACTTCTTTCTGAGGTGTTGACTGTGTGTCCGAAAACATGGCATTTACACCTACAAATCTTCCGGATATTATCGTCAACATCAGTGCCATCGACAATAAGAGCTTTATTTTTGAAATAGTTTTCTTCATCTGTCTGCCCTCCTATACCATATATATAATCATCCACATGAGTGCATACAGTACAGCTCCGATTGCAACGCCTCTGGTTGCCACATATTTCCAGAATGCGCCTCTGTCAAAGGGCAAGTCTCCTACCATTTTTCCAGTCTGCCCATTCATGGCAAAAATATATTGATTTTTCTGCCATGTTGTATTTAGAATCCATACCGGATACAGCACATACCAGTATCTGGCATCTACAATATGTACATCACTGGATTTGGTTTCTACAGAATCATATTTTGAAATTCCAGGTTTTAACGCTTCTTCTGCACTTCGTTTGATTCTTTCTTCTGCTCGTTTTCGCCCTTCTGTCATCTCGACATCGTATCGGTCGGCCATATATCCAGACAAATAAACCGCCTTAAATGGAACGGCATCCTGAAACTGATAAGGTTCAATAGACTCCATCAGTTTATCATCCATTTTTCTGGAACAGTCTACCGGAAGGTGCTCGAACGACAGAGATCCACTTCTTCCCAAATCATAAGTTGTTCTTTCGGTATATTCTGTATCACCAGATGTCCAGACTTTCACTTTTTCTGCTTCATAGTTCACATCTGCATGAACTTTCGTATCAAACAGCCAGAACGGTACATACACACCTTTGATTTCATCGATATGATTCTCTTTTGCAAAAATTCCAGGCAAGAATTTTTTCTTTGTAAGATGTTTTTTATAGGCTGCTTTTGCCGCTTTTTTGTCCAGTTTAAACGGTATGATATAATCCGGTTTCAGGTCACCTGAAAATGTACCTTTAATAACTACCTGGTTTCCACAGTATGGGCAGGCAGTTGCACCTGTCGTTTTATCTGCGACAATCTCTCCACCACAGGACTGGCAGGAATAGACAGCCATATTTGCTGTTTCTTCACGAGTCCAGGAAGAATCGCCTCCCATAGCTTCCCAGCAGGTATCCCCCTGCTGCATACCGGCCTGTTCTTCCTGAACATCCTCCCATTCTTCTATTCCTACTTCCGTAGCACAAAATGGACATTTTAATTTCTGTGTTTTACTGTCAAACTCCATTGAACCACCGCAGGATGGACATTTATATTCCATTGTATCTGCCATATTTCATCACCTCATCCTTTTGATTCTATCTGTTAATTTCTGATACATTACAAAACCTGATCATTCCAGTCGATTGGATCTCCGCAGAATGGGCAGAACTTCGGAATATTGATCATATCTGTTGGTGTCCATCCACATTTATCACATTTGATTCTTGCAGCTGGCTGAGTATCTATCTGAGGTTGACAACCTGGCTGCCCCATCTGCTGGTACATCGGTTGTTGTCCAACCTGTTGCTGGTATGTCTGCTGACCAATGTCATCCATCTGTCTTCCGGCCATTCCCATATTTCCAGGCTGCTGACATTGTGTCAGTGCGGCTACAATCTGATTTCCCAGATTTTCTGTGTCGAGAATTCGTCCTCTGTCATGTTCCGGGATGGAAAATGTATTCAGGGACATTCTCATTTCATTGAACCATGGAGCGCGAACACCGATTTCTATTTTATAGTCATAAGAATAGCTGTATCTTGGTGGATCATAACTCTGTTCATTTCCTTCTTTATCTTCATAAAATTCCTCTGTACGATCCTGTTCCACATCCAGACGGCAGCTTGTGATCTGAGACAGTTCCAGAATATCCGGATTATTTTCTACATTGATCCGGGATGCAATGGTAAACCATCCGTGTTGATCATCAATAAATACATGTGCATTGCTGCCTTTAAAATCTCTTGTGATCTGGAACATCTGTACTTTTTTCTTATTGTCTTCCCGATAAGCTAACTGCTGACGAATTTCTTCTACTGTACTGTGTCTGCGATCGGAAAACCATGGTGAAAGTTCTTTGGCACAATTTTTACACAGATTTCCATCATCCAGTTTCCTGTTCCCCAGCATTCCAATTTCGCCGCCACAAATATCACATACCTTTTTTTCAAATAATTTACCTAAAAAACCCATACATTACACCTCCCTGGACTTTTTCTTTATTATAAAAAAAATTGATAAAAGTTCCCATCCTAATATTAGTATACACAACTATGAATATTCTTTAATAACCTTTGATAACCAAACCACTTTCTCTTGCGGCTACTGCAAGCTGAGTACGTGACTTAAATTGTGTTTTTTCCAACATTTGCTTTACATATTTCCGCACAGTCCAAATAGATAAATGCAAATTTGCCGCAATTTCCTCATCCGTATCTCCACTGGTCAGCTCTCTTAAAATTTTCAGTTCCTGTTCTGTAAATTCTGTGCTGAGTGCCTCACCGATCTTCCGGTATGGAGTACTGTCAGGATAAATATGCTCTCCGTTCATTGTGCGGTCAATCAAATCTAAAATCACTTCAGAAGAAGGTTCCTTATACCAGAAACTATCTACTCCTGCTGCTTTTGCACGGTTAATGAAATCGCATTCAGGTTGGCTGGTCACCATTAAAATTTTGATTCTTGGATGATTTTTCTTTATTTTTTCTGCAGCAATAAGCCCGCTTGCATGAAATGCCGTACAGACATCCATAATAATCAAATCTACCTGTCTAGTCAGACAATACAATTCTGCCATAGATGCGCTTTCAATTGATCCTGCCAGTACATACCGTTCACTGTTTTTCAGATAAATTTCGAAAAGTGTTCTGGTCATAGGATCATCTTCTACAATCAGTACTTGAGTTGGTATCATATTCTACTCCTTTCTCCGGCAAAGTGACTGCCAGAACAAATTCTGGTTTCGTAAAAATATTCATACTTCCACCGGATTGTTCAAGACGAATACGCAGAGAACCAAGTCCACCGCCTTCTGTCACAATAGATTCCGGTTTTTTCCCATTATTTGTAAAAAATATGTTCCAGTTGGTTACGTGTTGTATTTCTATCCGCAGCTGATCTGCTCCGCCATGACGTACTGCATTCGTCAATGTTTCTGCAGCTGCCGCCATTAACAATTCCATCTGCTTCTCTTCAGTTGGAATATCCCCATGTACGATGATCTTCACGCCTGCATCTTCTGCTGTTTTTATAAATTGTTTCCATTCATTTTTTTCTTCTGAAATCTCAGCTTCTTTTTTCAAAAGCAAAACAACATATTCCCAGCGTTTTCGTACGCTTTCTTTTTCGATGACAGATTCGGTCTGTGTCAGATATGCTCTGGATGCCAGCAGTGCCTGCCCCATCTCTTTGTGAATCCGAATCTTGGTTTCCAGAATTTCTCGACTGCGCACGTAGGCATCCATATTTTCTCCATGTTGTCTCAGTCTCTGATTCATTTCTGTAAGCTGGCTGTTTTCTTTTTTTAATTGTTGTGATAACTGATACAATTTTGAAATATTTACAGCTGTCAATTGCCACACGTCTTTTGTATCCATTTTCAACAGTTGTTTTTCAAAAGACCAAATTTCTCCATTTTTCATACGTAAACAATGTGTTCGTTCATACCATACCGGTTCTGCATGATTCGTTATCTGATCTCTTGATAATCTGGCCCAGAAAACATTTCCATTTTGAAGATCTTTTCCTGTCAACTCCTGACATATCTGTTCCATTTTCCAGTTAGACAACAATATAAATCCCTGTTCTGTAAAAAAACAGAGTCCCATCGGAAGACATTCTACACTTTCTTTTATAGCAGATTTTGTCAGTGTACTTCTTTCATAATGAATCAGATGCCAGATCATTATACCTGTCAGTATCGTCAGACTTAACAGTATTAATATGACACCACATATCGGTAACTGGCTGATTTTCATCTCTATGATCTTTCCATCTGATAACCTGTTAAAAAAGAGTTTTTGATTCACGTCACGAAATGATAACAATACGATTCCTGTTATCACTAAAACACTCAGACAATATTTGAGTTTTGTTTTTTCTTTTTTCCAAACACCTGTCATCATACATCCAAACTGAAGCAGAAAAAGCCCGTATAGACACAGAAGAATCATCCCCCTTGTAACATCCGACATTTGTGATACTGTAGTCATTCTCAAGTTTCTCCTCTATTCACACTTAATCTGATTTCCTTATAAATTCGTAACAGTTCCGTACCTTTACAGTTACAGTGGCTGCTGAATAGTTATGTAAATTCTAAATACCAGGTTTTTTCCAGTTGCCTTATATTCACGCTGCCTCCCACTGCATACCAGTAGTTCCATTCTGGTATATTCCAGGCGTTTTCCAGATTTATCTGGATTTTCATACAGATTTGATTATTTAACACGTGAACATTTAAAAGCATTGCATCGGTCCGATCCAGTATCTGTTCTATCAGCTGTTCAAATGTATCATATACAGCAATCAGATATTCTGCTTTCGTTTCTCCCTGGCAAGAACTGTCCATGGAAACCATTGTTCCATAAAGCTGCATCATTTCAGCAGACTCTTTCAGACAAAAACTTAATTCCTTTGCCTGCAGCAGGGCTGAATTTTCTGCAAGCAATGCAAGATTGCATCTCCGTTTGATATAGGCACTTAATACACAAATATGCGCCAGCTGCTTCTGTTCTTCCTTTACATCTTTCTTTTTTAATAACTGCTCTACCTGATCTAACTGTTTTGTGACTTCTTCTGTAATACGGTCATACAGACGATTTTTTTCTTCGACTTGCAACTTCTTTTCGCGAAGCTCCAGTTCCGCCTTCATCAAATCATTTTTTTCAGATAATTGTTTTCCGGTGTTCTCCAGAGCTTCTGTAAATGTCATGATTTCTGAAACATCTTCCCACCAGAGAATCCATCCTCTTGTTAACTTTGCACATTTCAGTCTTTTTCCATCCATGACGATACCTTCATGTTCTAAATCAGTCATCCAGGTCCGAACTTGTGCTTCCGGTTGTTGTGCCTGTCCGGATACATAACGCACCTTTCCCTTTTCATCTGCTATATGTGCTTCAATATTTGCAATTTCAAACAAACGGTCATATTGGGAATTCGAACGAATCAATCCACTTTGTATGCAGCTCTCCAGCAAAAGAACAATCATAGCACAGTTCAGTGCAGTCACATCACACTTCAATATATTCATACAATATAAAATAGTAACGGCAACTTCTAACAGCATAACCAGAACCGGGATTTTTTGAAACCACGGACGCCCCGGTGCACGGCATTGCCTCAATAATGACAAAACGAAGTACAGTCCAAGCAAAATACTCCACCCTGAAACAAGCAGATAGCAGGAACCATATGTATAATAATCATCTGAAAATGCTGATCCGTCCGGAAAATCAAAGACAAGCTGATGAAGATCATTGGTAAATACCAGTAATAACAATATTATGGCC
This sequence comes from Jingyaoa shaoxingensis, assembly GCF_014385005.1. Taxonomy (GTDB): domain Bacteria; phylum Bacillota; class Clostridia; order Lachnospirales; family Lachnospiraceae; genus Marvinbryantia; species Marvinbryantia shaoxingensis. The sequence goes on from NZ_JACRSZ010000012.1 coordinate 45,377, forward strand.
GGAAGATACAATAGTTTCCATTTTTCAGGTAATTTATAGTCCTCTGATTTTCCAAGACATTGAATGACAAATACACCAAACAATGGTACAAAAATCAATGCTATATAATATGCATACCAGCAGTATCGATTTGCCCAGGTATCAGATGGGAAAAACATCCATTTGCAGGTTCGGATGTACAGCCACAATATCAACAAACTGCAGGCGGCCAGCAAATAACGTCTGACAGAATCCTGCATAATCCTCTGCTTTATGGTACTCATCCAGATAAATAATAAACCGGCATGAATCAGATGGCGACTGAACTGTAATATTGTTTCCAGCAAAATATAGTCTTCTTCTCTTGCGAGTTCTCTGATTACCGCTGCACAGATAAGAAGACAGACACTGATTACCAAATAATATAATTTTTTATTTTTTTTCAATTCCATTGCATAACCTCATAATTTCTACAGTAATCGCCATTTTTATTTCCTGATTCTATTCTAACATAAGAACAAAGAAGCTGCCAATGTGCATTCAGACAGATTTTCCTGCCGCATAAAAAAACACAACAGCCATAGATGCTTTTCTCTTACAGCTGCTGTGTTTTATTCTTTTATTTATAATCCATAACCAGAAACATTGATTTAATTGCCACTACTTCATCGTATTCTTCCTGTTCTACCACGACATTAGAATTTAATGCTTTTAAATCCAGCTTCAATACCTGAAGGGCACTTTCCAGGTTCTCTGCACGTCCTTCCTTTAAAATCTCTGTCATACGTTTCAGAACGATCGGATGGGCATAATAAGCCGGAACCGGAAAATCCGGGTAGGTCTGAATATAATGTTCCATAGCATATATGGAATCTTTTAGTTTCTGTTCCAGATATTTTCTGTTATTTTTTGATGTTGGCAAAACGTTGGCTCCTGCAAACAGGAAAATTGCTGCCAGACCAAATAACAAAAAGTAAATGCCAAATCCTGCATGGGTGATCAGTGAATAAACACCATAGGCAAATGCTCCTGCTCCCATGACCGTAATCGCCAGTGCAACCCATTTATAAGCCGGATTACTACGATCATAAATACGCTTCTTCCTGGCTGACTGACTCAAATCCAGATACAGATCTGACTTTCTGTGAAGATATTTTTCTGCCTTCTCCAGATTCTGGATACTCATTTTTGCTTCGTCTGACAAATTGGATACATGTTTCTTTTCAGCCAGACGTCGGGCTTTCTCTGCCAGCTTCCGTTCTGCCTCTACACTATGCAGTGGAATATTGGGAAAATTCGTTTCCACAAAAGCAAGCAGACGATCCACGTCCTCTTCGTGCTTAAAATTGCACTGCTTTTGCTTTCCGTTATCATACTCCACTACCAGATATGGCAGTGTACCAAAAATTCCCTTTCCGGTAAATCCACCTTTACTCATAGCCACTCTTTTAAAAATTCTGTTAACCGATTTGATTGGCACATAATATTGACGATCAATATAAAAGCTATTCAGATACAGTGCTTTCTTTCCGATACCACACGGACCAAACTTTCGACAATTCTTTTTATCCTGTTTAATTTCCTCCTCTGGGAGCGACATTTCTCCAAGCTTCTTTGTTAAAATCATGATCTGTTCTCTCTTTTCACTTATTTTGATCTGATGTGCGGTACCCGCAACTCAATGCCAAGACTTTTTAAAAACAGACCAGGCGAGAGTCCATCCCCCGCCTGATCTATGTAAGTCAGCTGATTTGTCTCATATTGAGATCTTCCCGGCTACATTATTCTTTACGCAGCTTTCACTGGTTTCTTTGTTGCATGAAGAAAGATACCAAGAAACAGTGCTGCCAGAATGATTCCTGCCGGATATGCAATTGTGGTGGAAAGTCCCAGACACTCAGATGCACATACAAAATAGGTCATGGATACTGCACTCATAAAGGTTGCCGGTACTGCAGTAATCCAGTAATTCTTCTTCTCACGATACAGATACATACTTGCAGTCCATAATACGATCATTGCCAGAGTCTGGTTGGTCCAGCTGAAGTATCTCCATACAATCGCATAATCCAAATGTCCGATGAATGCACCGGCTGCCAGCAATGGCACACAAAGTACCAGACGTTTCTGAATCTTGTTCTGGTCAATCTTGAACCAGTCTGCCAATACCAGACGGGCACTACGGAATGCCGTATCACCAGAAGTAATAGGGCAAACGATAACACCGACCATAGCCAGAGCCACACCTACAGAACCCATTGTCTTAATACATACATCATAGATCGCTGCGGACTGACCATTTGCAAGGATCTCTTTTAATCCTGTGCTGAGTCCACCGGTTACTTCGTATACTGCACAGCCTGCTGCTGCCCAGATCAGAGCGATGACACCTTCTGCTACCATGGCACCGTAGAATACGAAATGTCCCTGTTTTTCAGACTTCATACAACGAGCCATCAACGGTGACTGTGTGGAATGGAAACCAGAGATCGCACCACATGCTACGGTAATAAACATGAAACTCCAGATCGGTTTACCATCCGGATGCATATTTGTAAAGTTACTCCAGATCTCTGGAATGGTATATGCAGGATTGGTAAAGATACCAAAGATAACACCAACTGCCATAACAATCAGGCAAATACCAAATATTGGATAAATACGTCCGATAATCTTGTCAATAGAAATAAAAGTTGCGATAAAATAATATGCCAGAATGATCCACAGCCATACTTCTGTGCTGGAAAACATTCCGCTGATACCGGCGTTCTTTAACAGTGTTACAATCAAACCTGCAGGTCCTACCGCAAATACGGTACCTACCATAACCAGCAGAACGACGCTGAATACACGCATCACATTTTTCATCACGCCACCGAGATAAATACCACATACCTCAGAAATGGATGCTCCATCATTTCTCGCAGAAAGCATACCGGAGAAATAATCATGTACACCACCGGCAAAAATGGTACCAAACGTGATCCATAAGAACACTACCGGTCCCCAGAGGGCACCCTGCATAGCACCGAAGATCGGTCCCAGTCCTGCAATATTCAGCAGCTGTACCAGGAACAGCTTCCACTGTGGCATGACAACGTAGTCTACGCCGTCATTGATCCTGACTGCCGGTGTCTCTCTGTCATCCGGTGCAAAAGTGTTTTCCACTACTTTGCCGTAGACAAAATACCCACCTAACAACAGGGCAAAACAAATAATAAAACTTAACATAACAACACCTCCCATGTGTTTTCATCATATCTATTATAGTATAATCTGCATAATTTTCAACATATTTCATTCTATTTTTCGTCAAACCGCAATACTGTTTTTGTATTTTTATCATACCTTTCTGGTATGGTAAAAGACGGAGCTTTTGCTATCTCTGCAAAAACTCCGTCTCAATATCTGTCAGAACCGATTCTTTAACCTTCTTTGTGCTTCTTTTCTCTCCTGTCAATCTCTTCTGTTACATCTTCCCAGCTTACCTGATATTCTGCCATCAGATCTGTCATATGATACAGAACGTCTGCTGCCTGTTTCTTAACAGATGTATGGTCAATCAATGTTTCTTTTTTCTTCTGTGCATTTTCATACAGATGCTGAAGTGTATTCATCGGATCAATGGCATCATACTCTTTCTTCATCAGATCCCTGTAAAAGCAACTTCGATTACCTGTATGGCAGGCTGCTCCTACTTGCACAACATAAGCAAGAAGGGTATCATTGTCGCAGTCTATGGACAGCCGCTTCACATACTGAAAGTGCCCGGATGTCTCTCCTTTGGTCCACAACTCCTGACGACTTCTGCTCCAGTAGGTCATACGCCCTGTCTTAACAGTCTTGTCAAAAGCCTCCTCGTTCATGTATGCCAGCATCAGCACTTCTCCATTGCGGTAATCCTGTACGATAACCGGGATCAGCCCGTCACTGTTCAGCTTGAATTCTGACCAGGCAATAGCAGACTTCTGCTGTTTCATAGGAATTCCCTTCATCTGAAGAAGATCCTTTAATTCAAAAAGATCTACTTCTGTATTAGAAATCACATTGCCGGAAATACCGGATACATTGTCTTCTTTTAATAATACATATACTTTCTGATAATCCACCAGATCCATCAGAGGGATACAGGTAACCGGAAGACTGCGCACAGCCTCATAAAGGTGACGGTTATCTCCAAGAAGAATTACCTCTTCTGCATACTTTTCAATGCGATCATTTTCCTCTTTAGGGAAAGTAAAATCATTGATGCAGACAGCGATATGTTCTTTTCCAAACTGTTTACATGCTTCTGGCAGCAGATCTCTGTTCTCTTCTTTTGACATATTCAGAAATACTCGGTTGCACCCCATATCCACCAGCGCTTCCATATCATGCAGTCCCTCTATATGTCCGCCCGCAATTACCGGAATCTGGCTTCTTCCACACAGACATTTGATGATTCTCTGATGAAGTTTGTGTTCTTCTTCGGATTTCGATAAATCAAACAGAATCAGTGCATCGGCGCCTTTATGCTCATAGTATTTTGCCAGTTCCGGAATAGAACGTTCTCCCAGAATATGAAAATTCGTAATCCCGGTTACTGCTTTCCCGTTTTTCATAAAAATATGTGCAAGAAGATTTTTTACATTAGATTCTTTCATACTTTACAGACTTCCTTTCGTTGACAGTACTCCTGTAATTCTTTCATCATATCCGGTTGCCATATCCAGTGCTTTTGCAAATGCCTTAAATGCACACTCTGCAATATGATGGTTATTAACACCGGATAACTGCTTAAAATGCAGGTTCATTCCTGCAGAATAGGAAATGGCATAAAAGAATTCACGTACCATTTCTGCATCCATATCTCCGATTTTTTCACAGGTAAGAGTAAGATCTGAGCTGTAATACGGTCTTCCGGACAGATCAATGGCACAGAGTACCAGCGCATCATCCATCGGCAGAATTGCCTGTCCGAATCTGCGGATTCCTCTTTTATCACCGATTGCTTCCTTAATTGCTTCTCCCAGGACAATTCCGGTGTCTTCTATTGTATGGTGAGAATCTACCTCAATATCTCCCCGTATCGTTCCGCTTAAGTCAAATAATCCATGTCTGGTAAATCCATTTAACATATGATCAAAAAATGGAATGCCGGAATCCAGATGAAAGTCACCCTGTCCGTCAATGCAGAAATTTAATTTAATCTCTGTCTCTGATGTAAATCTTTTGATTTCTGCGCTGCGATCTGCCATGATATATTTCCTCCTCATTTATGCCATGCGCCTGATTCTCTGTTTCACATCCAAGAGCGCTGCCCCCTGACATTACTCAAACCTTACATGTATAGAATTAGCATGAGCTGTAAGCTGCTCTGCCTTTGCAAACTTCTCAATATCTTCATGTACTGCTTCCAGTGCTTCTCTGGAATAGTAAACAATGCTGGATTTCTTTACAAAATCATCTACATTCAGCGGTGAGAAAAATCTGGATGTTCCATTAGTCGGCAGTACATGGTTCGGTCCTGCAAAATAGTCTCCCAGAGGTTCGCTGCTGTATTCTCCAATAAAGATTGCTCCGGCATTACGGATCCTAGTCATCACCTCGAATGGATTGGCTGTTACGATCTCCAGATGCTCAGAAGCGATCTCATTTGCCGCATCAATAGCATCCTGCATATTCTCAGCTACCAGAATGTATCCGAACTGATCCAGTGATTTTTGGATAATCTCTTTTCTGGATAATACTTTCATAAATCCATCCACCTCTTCCGATACCTTCTCTGCCAGATCCATGCTTGTCGTGATCAGGATGGCGGATGCCATCTCATCATGTTCCGCCTGGGAAAGAAGATCCGCTGCCACGAAACGTGAATTGGCAGTCTCATCAGCAAGCACCAGAATCTCACTTGGTCCTGCGATAGAATCAATGTTGACAAAACCGTACACTGCTTTTTTGGCAAGCGCCACATAGATATTACCCGGTCCTACGATCTTGTCTACTTTTTCAATGGATTCTGTTCCAAAAGCAAGTGCTGCGATTGCCTGTGCTCCGCCTACCTTGTAGACTTCATCGGCTCCGGCTTCGTTTGCTGCCACCAGCGTGGTAGGATTCACTTTTCCTTCCGCATTACACGGTGTAGTCATAACAATCTTCCCTACACCCGCTACCTTTGCCGGCACAATATTCATCAATACAGAAGAAGGATACACAGCCTTTCCACCAGGTACGTAAACACCAACTCTTGCCAGTGGCGTAATCTTCTGACCAAGAAGGGTTCCGTCTTCCTTGCTGTCAAACCAGCTTGTCCGTCTCTGTTTTTCATGATAAGAACGGATATTTACCAGTGCTTTACGAATGACTTCCAGAAGCTCCGGATCTACCTGGCTGTAGGCTTCTTCCAGTTCTTCCTTTGTCACACGGATATTGGATTCATTGATCTTCGCATGATCAAACTTCTCAGTATATTCAAAAACTGCTTCATTTTTACGCTTTCTTACGTCATCTACAATCGCAGCTACTTTATCTTCATAAGCACCATAGTTGTTCGGACTTCTTTTTAACAAATCTTCCAGAAGATTATCCTTAGACTCCTGTGTCAGTGTTACAATTCTCATTTCTGACTCCTCCTGTACTGTAATTTTGTGATTATAATACTGTTTTTAATTTATTCAGAATCTCTGTAATTCGTTCGCTCTCCATCTGCATGCTGACTCTGTTTACTACAACTCTTGCCGAGAGCGGGCATACTTCTTCCAGTACCTGCAGACCATTTTCCCTTAGGGTTGATCCAGTCTCGACAATATCTACAATCACATCAGAGAGTCCCACGATAGGTGCCAACTCAATGGAGCCATTCAGCTTAATAATTTCAACTGTCTGACACTTTTTATTATAAAAATATTCCTTTGCAATCCTCGGATATTTGGTTGCCACACGAATACGCTGCTGATGCTTCAGAAGCTCTGCTGCCTCAGCCGGTCCGCAGACACACATGCAGCATTTTCCAAATCCCAGATCCAGTACTTCATAAAGCTTACGGTTTTCTTCATCTATGGTATCTTTTCCTACCACACCGATATCTGCTGCCCCGTATTCTACGTAAGTCGGCACATCCGGTCCCTTGGCCAGAAAAAATTTTAACTTCAGTTCTTCATTTACAAAGATCAGTTTTCTCGAATCGGTATCTTTCATCTCTTCGCAGGTGATACCTACCTGTTCCAAAAGAGCAAGGGTCTGCTTGGCAAGTCTTCCCTTGGTCAGTGCAAATGTTAAATAACGCATCAGTCTTTCCCCTATTTTTCTGTCAGATATTCTTTCATCAGCTTGTTCAGCATGGTAGCCTGTTCCGGTCCGAATCCTATGCTACATTCTTTTAATACCACCCGTTTGCCCTGATGGCGCATGGTACATGCAAGCTGTACGGCGATCCGCTCATGATTACTGTCATATGGTACGATAAGGATCTCATCACAGCCTTCCGGTTCGATCTTCTGATGCTTCAATGCTGACAGCAATTCGTCAATTACCACTACGAATCCGATGGAAGGAGCATCTTTTCCGAAATGCTTCAGCAGGTTATCATAACGCCCACCTTTTACCACAGCATCTCCGCTCCCGTATGTATAACCGCGGAAAAAGATACCGGTATAATAATTATATCTGCTCAGCATACTCAGGTCAAAGCTGACATACTGTGCCACATCATAATATTCCAGAATGCGGTAGATCTCTTTTAACCGTACAATGGCTGCTCTTGCTTCTTCATTCGTCGCATACTCCATCGCTTTCTCCAGAATATCCACAGAACCGTACAGCTCCGGAAGTGCCATCAGTGCGTTCCTTACTTTTCCGTGAATCTCTAACTGATCCAGAATGGATTCCACACCGAAAATATTCCGGTTAGCTATAAAATCCTTTAATTTCCCTTCTGATTCTTCATCAATGATCACATCTTTTAAAATGCTCTTGAAATAGTCCAGCTGTCCCACGCTGATCTGAAGTTCTTTTAATCCTGCACTTTTCAGGCAGTCCACCACCATGGCAACAATCTCTGCATCTGCCTGCGGAGAATCAGCTCCGATGAATTCTGCTCCAAGATGCGTCGTTTCTTTCAGTCTGCCCTGATAGCTGGAATTGTTGATAAAAGTATTGCCCTGATAACAGAGTCTGATCTCGCCCTTTTCCTGCTGAAAATACTTGGATACGGCTCTTGCTATAGACGGAGTAATATCTGGTCTGAGCACGAGTGTATTTCCTTCCCGGTCAAAAAACTTATATAGATCCTTGGAGGGAGTCGTTCCCACTGACTTGTTAAACACATCAAAGAATTCAAATGTCGGGGTTTCAATGTCTCGGTAGCCATATCCTTTTAGGACTTCATGAAGCTTATTCTGGAGCTTCAGTTTTCTCTCACACTCATCATTGTAAATGTCCCGGACACCATCCGGTGTATGTAATAATCTTTCCATAATTTCTTCTCCTTGCACTTTTCTATAGTGCAGTGTTAATTCGCTAAATCACCGTATCATTATAAAAGTCTAAGGGCAAATTGTCAATCCCTGTGTGCCAAATCTTTTTGCAGTCCATCCAGATAGGGAACAAAAACTCCATGTTTGGGCTGCAGTGTATATTCCATATCCAGTTCTTCCATGCGGAAGCTTTTCCTGCCTCCCGCTTCCTTCCGGTTCCAAAACTTCATCATATCATGATAGGTCAGATAATAAAGCAGATCCTTGCTGCTGTAATAGATCAGCAGGAAAGCCACACCTCCCTGTTTTTCAAACTCTGTCATGAAGCGTACCTGATGCTCATGGAGATTCTGGAGAGCAAAGGTATCACTACTGCACTCCTTGGCATCAAAACACACTGGGATTCCCTGCACACAGCCTATATAATCCACCGTACTTTTCTGTTCAAAATAGGCCAGTGTAATATGCCGGCTCTGTTTATCCATCTGAATGGGCGTAATCGGTGTGGGGATTTTCTGTATCAATGCCAGTCCCTTTTCCAGATAGATCTCATTGGAGCGGTTAATCAGATCTTCTAATACCGATCCTCGTAAGCCTCTGGAATTCCATGTTGACATTATGCTTCTCCTTTCATGACTCTCTGGAATTCTCCCGGGAGCGGTGCAGTAAATTCTCTGCCTGAAAGATAGGAAAATGTTCCGGAAAGTTCCGGGAATACTACCCGCTGCGCATGAAGCATCTGACTGCGCACCCTGTAGTGCTCTTCATAATAGTGATTCACCGGTACATGCCCATACTTGCTATCCCCAATCATCGGATGTCCTATACTTGCCAGATGCGCACGGATCTGATGAGAACGTCCTGTCACCAACAGCACCTCCAGAAGTGTTGCATTCTTTAGCTGCTTTATCGGATGGTATTCTGTAATAATCTTCTTTGCATCCGGTACGTCTTCTTTCAGAATCTTTACTTTATTTGTCTTTTCATCCTTTAACAAATACCCTTCTATCCGGCTGGATTGATCGATATGCCCTTCTACCAGTGCACAGTAATACTTGTGCATTGAACGCATCTTCAACATCTCTGACAGTGCCTGTAAACCTGCCAGGGTCTTTCCTGCCAGTACCAGCCCGCTGGTGTTCCGGTCCAAACGGTTGCACACGGCCGGGCGGAATGTCTGAAGTTCTTCTGCTGTAATCTGACCGTTCTCGCACAGATAAGCGATCATCTGTTCATTAATAGAGATATCCTCAGGCTGTGCTTTCTGAGAAAGTACACCGATTGGTTTATTGATCAGCAGAATATGCTCATCTTCATAAATAATCTGATCTTTTTTCAGGGACGGAATCTTCGCAAAAGTCTCTGAAACTTTCGTTTCTTTCTTTTCTCCTATATTTACGGTACTGAACTTCTTCCAGGTGTCATCACTGAAAAAGATCTTGATGCTGTCCTCTTTTTCCAGAATTTCTTTTCCGGTTGCCTTTTTTCCATTTAAGGTAATATTTTTCTTTCGAAGCATCTTATAGAGAAAGCTGGACGGCGCAGTATTTAAATAGCGCCCCAGCAGCTTGTCTAACCGTTGTCCTGCTTCATTTGTAGATACCAGAATTTCTTTCATAATTATCTCCTGATTAATCTGTAATGAGTCCTCCATGGATTATTCCGTTTCCTGCCTTTTCCCTGATATCAGATGGAAATAGCCAGAATGACCGCTTTTACCAGTTCATTTCTGGTTGCGTTTGGATAACGTTCATCTGGCGTAAATGGCACCTGTGCTTCTTTTTCCAGATGATCCGGATATAGTTCATCCACTCTTCTGAGGAACTGCTTTTGATCCGTAAAGATCTTCACATTTGCCCGAAATCCATTTCCCTGAAGGATTTTTTTGATATGCTGTTCTGCAAAAGAAGGATCTGATTTCGGACTCTGGGTAAAACCGACTACATTCAGTCCGCTGATCACCATGCAGACGAACGGTGTATTTTTCTCGTATGCACTGACGGTTGCTTCGTAGATTACCGTCATATCTTTAACATGTGCTGCAATCTCATCGTACTGCTTTTGTGTAATCGGCTTCTGAAGCCAGATCATAATCATGTTTACCGCAAATTTGCTCGCTGGAAGACAGCCAAGAATTGCTACCAACGTAAACATATTTTTTCTTGTATGAGTAATATATAATCCCGTCAGAAAAATAATGACAGGAATAGCAAACATCAGTATTGTAATAGCCACTCTTTTTTTCTTCTGACTGTTAATATATCCAAAATCACCTTTTTGTATTTTTGCCATAATTGTGCCTTTCCTATTTCTTTTTCATCTGATGTACGTTTCGGATGGTCTTTTTCTTTCCAGTTCCCATACTTTTTCCATTTTTTCTGGTATCATGGTTTCTGATACCGTCTGTACTGCTTCGCTGATCGGCATTTTTTCTGTTTGCCGGCTGTTTTTCTCTGTTCCGGTCTCTCTGGCCAATATTTTTCCTCGGGCGAATCAGGCATTCGCTGCCAAATCCAATCAGATCTTCTCTATGCTCTTTTAAAAGTGCTTCTTTTACCAGATCGTAATTCTTCGGATCCCTATATTGAATGAGGGCGCGCTGCATTGCCTTTTCATGAGGATTCTTCGGCACATAGACCGGCTGCATGGTTCTCGGATCCACTCCGGTATAATACATACAGGTGGAAATGGTAGACGGAGTCGGATAAAAGTCCTGCACCTGTTCCGGCATATAGCCCAAATCTCTTAAGTACTCAGCCAGATCTATCGCCTCTTTTAATGTAGACCCCGGATGAGATGACATCAGATACGGCACCAGAAACTGATTCATACCATAAGCTTTATTCAGCTTTTTATATTTGTCCACAAATTTCCGGTACACAGCATTCTCCGGTTTTCCCATCTTTTCAAGGACTTCATCTGAAATATGCTCCGGTGCTACCTTGAGCTGTCCACTGACATGATACTGTATCAGTTCCCTGAAAAATGTATCATCTTTATCCTCTATCAGATAGTCGAATCGGATACCGGAACGAATAAATACTTTTTTCACCTTTGGCAAAGCTCTGAGCTTGCGCAGAAGCTGCAGATAATCAGAATGATCCACCTGAAGGTTCTTACATGGCTTTGGGAACAGACACTGTCTTTTCACACAGACCCCTTTTTCCAGCTGCTTCTCACAGGATGGCTGACGGAAATTCGCCGTCGGTCCTCCCACATCATGGATGTAGCCTTTAAAATCTTTATCCTCAATGAATTTTTTTGCTTCATTGAGCAATGATTCATGACTTCTGGTCTGAATGATTCTTCCCTGATGAAATGTCAGTGCACAGAAATTGCATCCGCCATAGCATCCCCGATTGCTGACCAGTGAAAACTTCACTTCTTCAATGGCCGGCACTCCGCCATCGCAGTCATACATCGGATGCCAGGTACGTTGGTAATCCAGTCCATATACGATATCCATTTCATCCTGCGTCAGAGGCTTCTGCGGTGGATTTTGTACTACAGCAATTCCATTTGGATATTCTTCTGCCAGACGCTTGCCACTGAATGGATCCGTATTGCAGTACTGAATATAGAAGCTTCTTGCATAATTCAATCTGTCTTCTGTCAGAGATTCATAGGATGGAAGTTTCATGACATCATAGACATCTTCCAGATGACTGGTTCTGTATACTGTTCCATCAATAAAGGTAATATCTTTGATATCCAGTCCGGAATCCAGTGCCTCAGCTATCTCAACAATAGATCGTTCTCCCATTCCATATGAAAGCAGATCTGCTCCGGAATCCAGTAATATAGAATGTTTCAGAGAATCTGACCAGTAATCATAATGTGCCAGTCTGCGAAGACTTGCTTCTATTCCACCGATAATCACTGGTGTCTTTTTATAAGTCTTACGAATCAGATTACAGTAGACAACCGTTGCATGATCCGGCCGCTTTCCCATGACTCCTCCGGGAGAAAAGGCATCCGTTCTTCGTCTCTTTTTAGATACGGAATAATGGTTGACCATGGAGTCCATGTTCCCACCTGATACCAGAAAACCCAGACGTGGTTCCCCAAGTACGGTAATACTCTTGTCATCTTTCCAGTCCGGCTGTGCAATGATCCCCACAGAATAACCGTGATGCTCCAGCACTCTGCTGATCACTGCATGAGCAAAGGATGGATGATCTACATAAGCGTCTCCTGTTACATATACAAAATCTAGCTGCTTTATCTTTCGCTGTGCCATGTCCTTTGTTGACACCGGCAAAAATCCATTTGTCATTCTTTTCCCCTAACTTTTTTTAAATTCTCTGTTTCTTCCTTCCTCAGTTTCCGGAAGGTTCCTTTCGCAAGGCTGTCATCCAGCTTCAGACTTCCCATGGAGATTCTCTTTAAATACAGTACTTCATGCCCGGTCACATGACACATACGCTTAATCTGATGATAGCGTCCTTCTCTGACTGTGATCTCAACTTCACTGTAATTCTCTGCTTCATTTGTACTTAATATACGAAGCCCTGCAGGCAGTGTCTGCTTCTCATCCCCGATGTCCAGCCCTTTTTCAAATAACGGTATGCATTCCGGTTCCATAATGCCAGACACTTTCGCGAAATAGGTCTTAGGCACATGCTTTTTCGGAGACAACAGCTGATGCGCTAGTTCTCCGTCATCTGTGATCAAAAGCAACCCTTCTGTATCCTTATCCAGCCTTCCCACCGGAAAAAGCCGCTCTTTTCTTGGAGAATCAATCAGATCCATTACTGTCTTCTCTGATCCGTCTCTGGTCGCCGTCAGATATCCTGCCGGTTTATGCAGCAGAATATACTCATGTTTTTCGCTGCTTACCAATTTCCCGTCAACCAGAATCTGATCTGTCTGCGGATCCACTTTTGTTTCACCACCTCTGGGGAAGAGCTCATTCACCTGTACTCTCCCCTGCTTCAACATTTTCTTTACTTCACTTCTGGTTCCCATTCCCGCATTTGCCAGGAATTTGTCTAATCGTTCTGCCATACCTTAAATTCTATCCCCTGTGCTTTATATCCTTCTGCAATAATATCCAGATTCTTATGAAAACGGATCAGCTTTTCCAGATTATCTTTCTCATAGACTTCATAGAATTCATCCTGGATCTTCGCCACATCACGCTTATTCGCCACTGCATACAGATTCTGTATGGTCAGAAGGATCTCTGTCACAATGTTCGCACGGATTTGCATAGAATTCTGCGCATCCATAATCTCATTGCGCACTTCTGACATCTCCCGGTCCAATACCACAATAGCATCTGCTGCATTGCACAGCTTCTCCTTGATATGATCCGGTATATTCTGCTTATACTTATACTGAAGGGAATGTTCTATGGTAGACCAGAAATTCATTCCCATGGTACGGATCTGTATCTCTACCTTCAGTGTCTTCGGTCCATTCAGAGTCTGCACTTGATAATCTACAATCATGTGATAACTGCGGTACCCACTGGTCTTCTCGTTGGTAATGTAATCCTTTTCCTCACGAACTGCCATATCTGCGCGAAATCGGATAATCGATACTACTTTTTCAATATCTTCCACAAACTGGCAAATGATCCGGATGCCTGCAATGTCATCCAGTTCCTGCTCCATCTGTTCCAACTCCAGATTCTTCTTTTTCAGTTTATCCAGAATACTGGATACCGACTTCACACGACCAGAGACTTCCTCAATCGGGCAATACAGCCCCCTTGCTTTATGTTCGTATTTTAAATGCTCGAATTTAGTAATCAGTTCTTTTACAGCCAGATCATAAGGATCCAGGAATTCTCTCCATAACTGTATTTTCATAGTTTAACACCTGCTTTCTGTTCTATTGCAGAGTAAATCAAAATAAAGTATACCACAGTCCTTTTTTCAATTCAAATGCAAAGGCGGGTTTTTATGAAGCATTTTCTGACCGGATTTACTATCTGTTTTCTTTTTCTGTATCTGTTGTTATTTCCACAAAACGGGTTGTACGCCTGCACTCATGCATTGGCGTTATGGTCTGGTTCTGTAGTACCGGCACTGTTCCCGGTTATGATTCTGTCCAGGCTACTGATCTCTACAGATATCCTTTACTTCATTCTGAAACCCATAGCATTTCTGTGCAGAAGCTTTTTTGATTTATCTTTTTATGGATCCTATGCTCTGCTTTTGGGCTATGTATGCGGATATCCCATGGGAGTGAAAACGATTGCCGATCTGGAAGATGATCGTCTCATCTCCCAGGAAGAAGGACACTTTCTTGCCAGATTTATTAATAACGTCAGTCCCAGTTTTCTTGTCGACTATGTCTGTACAGAACTTTTACGGAACTCTGTAGCTGCGTCTGCATGCATGGTGATCATATATGGTGCTTCTCTGACCTATGGCGCTGTCACAGCCATTTTTCGTAAAAATACAGGCAGCAGGCTCTCCTATACAGAGAAAGCTATCGCACAACCTGACCGGAGCCGCAAGAAATCCACTCGTTTTTCTTTCCTGCTGCTTCTGGATCATACTTTGGAAGACAGTATTTTACAGATTTTGAAAATTGGCGGATATATGGTTCTTTTTTCTGTGTTATCTTCAGTTGTATATGCAGTTTCCTTCTTACCTGATGAAGCCAGGGCGACACTGTCAGCTGTTCTGGAGATTTCCTGTGGTGCACAGCAGATTGCTCTACTCTCCTGCCCTGCTTTTCTCAGAGGGATCCTCCTGACCGCTTCCATTTCCTTTGGTGGACTCTGCAGTGCTTTTCAGTCTTCCGCTTTTTTGCAGCGAACAGGTACCTCTCTGCCAGAATATATAAAAGCCAAGGCAATGATTTCACTCATTGCCCTGGCATATTATCTGCTATATTCAAATTCTGTACATCTTTAAAAAACGTTTCTCTTATTCTTCCGCTTCAGCCTCTTCGTCTGCCGCAGCATAATCCTGCGGTTCATAATTGCTAGTATTCTGTGTCTGCGGAGACAGTTCCATTCTGTTCTTGGTAACGATATCATAACATGACTGAATGGAGTTAATGAATGTATTATACTTGGAACTCACTGTGTCTGATGCATGGCTCATGATCTGTTCCAGATTTGCCAGCATATCATCAGTATAGCTGATTGCGCTCATACGAATATTATTGGCATCTTCTGTAGCGGAATCCAGAATCTGCTGTGCCTGCTGACGGCTCTGATCCAGCAGCTGCTGAGACTGGTTTCTTGCTTCGTGCATAACCTCACTCTCTTCTACCATCTGCTGTTGTCTCTCTGTTGCATCGGCAATCAGTGCATCGGCCTTTGTCTGTGCATCGGCAAGAATCGCATCCTTATTGCTGATAATCTTCTGGTATCTCTTAATCTCATCTGGAGTCTTCATACGAAGTTCTCTCAAAAGTTCTTCCAACTCTTCCTTGTTCACTACGATCTTGGTAGATGACAGTGGCTGGAACTTACAACTGTCCACGTATTCTTCGATTTCTTCAATAATCTGCTCAATTCTGCTGCTCATCTTATCTCTCCTTACCAATTATTTCTGCATTTTTCTGTTAATCTCTGATACAACTTCTTCCGGAACGAACTTTGATATATCTCCTCCATATAAAGCCACTTCTTTGACTGTTGATGAACTCAGGTAAGCATACTCAAGACTGGTCGTTAAAAATATCGTGTCAATTTCCGGATCCATAATTCTATTCGTCTGCGCCATCTGCAATTCATACTCAAAATCCGTAATTGCGCGAAGTCCCCTTACCAGGAACTGCGCATGACATTCTTTTACAAAATCGATGGATAATCCATCAAAGGATTCTACTCGTATATTGCTGATATCCTTTGTCACTTTCTTAAGTATATTAACACGTTCTTCTACAGAAAACAACGGATTTTTTTTATTATTCTGCAAGACAGCCACAACCAGCTCATCCACCAGTGCTGCCGAACGCTTCATCACATCCAGATGTCCTAACGTAACCGGATCAAAACTTCCCGGATATACTGCTCTCTTCATACTTTTCTATTCCCTCACTGCATCATCTGAGCTCTTTTTTTCGATGAACACATGTGCATTTGTCTTGTATTTTTTGTATTTTTTAATCTTGTAGCCCATTGATTCCACCCAGGAGAATCCAGTCTCCAGCGAAGCCTCTACAATCAGCACGGTATATGCATCCACAAGATCAGAATTCTGCAGTGCCCGAAGTACCTGCTTCTCCCATTCATGGTTATAGGGTGGATCCATGAAAATGAAATCATAGGCCCCACGTCCTGCCAGACGCCCAAGTGCCTGGAAAACATCTGTCTGTAATACTTCAGCATGCTCCTGCAACTGTGTGAACTGCAGGTTCTCTCTGATACAGGTTGCCGCCTTCGGATTAGACTCCACAAATACTGCTTCCCGCGCCCCCCGGCTTAATGCTTCTATACCAATTGCCCCACTGCCACTGAAAAGATCCAAGAATCTGCATCCCGGAATGTCCGTCTGCAGCATGTTAAACAATGTCTCCTTTATACGGTCTGTCGTTGGCCTGGTATCAAGTCCCTCAATTGTCTTTAAGTTCAGATGTTTTGCCGAACCCGCAATTACTCTCATAACTTTTATCCTTCATTTTCACTGATTACATAACCTGCAAGATTGTATGCATGATCCGATATTCTTTCCAGATTCGTAAGAATATCCAGGAATGCCACACCGCTTACCGGCTTGCAGAGCTGTTTTGCCATACGGTCAATATGCTGATCTCTCAGTTCATCTTCCATATCATCTACACGCTCCTCATATTTACCAACCAGAACGGCCTGGTCAATATTACTTGTCTCAATCGCATGCACTGCACAGGTAAAACTGTCTTTTACCAGACTCATCATCTCAGAGAGTTCTCTTTCTGCTTCCTCAGTAAAGACGATTCGTCGTTCCGGCTCCTCCACGTTCACCAGTTCCGCAATGTTTTCCACATGATCGCCCACACGTTCAATATCACTTACCGAATAAAACAGATTCTTGATCAGTTCATGTTGCTTTTCTGTCAGGGACAGATTCTCAATCTCAACCAGATATTCTGTAATCAATTCTTCCATTTTATTAATTGTCTTCTCAGTGGAAAGTACTTTATCAATCAGTGTCTTATCATAACTCATCACTGCCTGACAGGCATCTTTTAAGTTCTCATTGGTGATCTCACCCATGTGCACTACTTCTTTAATTGCATTTTCCACAGCAAAATCCGGAGATTTTAAGATACGGCGATCCAGATGACGAAGTGTTGCCTTTTCGTCGTTCTCTTCTGCTATGCGATCGGCCTCTGTCTCTCTTACAACCAGACCTGACAGTTTTACCAGTCCCATCGCAAACGGGAACTGTATGATAACATCCACGATCTTAGCGCCTGTATGGAATATGGAAATACCAACGCTGTCAATCGGTGCATGTGCAAATCCCGGCATAATACGGAACAGAATGAATCCTGCTGTTCCCAGCACAATTGCACCAATTACATTGAAGATAAGGTGAATTGCAGCTACCCTCTTGGCATTTCTCTGAGCTCCTATACTGGACAGTACTGCCGGCATACAGGATCCGATGTCTGCCCCCAGACAGATGAATACTGCTGCACTGGTGGTTACTGCTCCACTTGTCGCTGCCAAAGTCTGAAGAACACCGACTGATGCAGAGGAACTCTGCATAATCACTGTAACAATCAGCCCAACTGCAATACCAAGAATAGGATTATTTCCCACTGCCATAAATGCGTTTGTGATAATCGGGGAATCCATATAGCTCTTTGCTGCCGATCCCATATAATCCAAACCGATGAACAGAAGTCCAAGACCGATCAATATCTCAGCAATGGTCTTTTTCTTGGATGACTTGGAAAATACGGTAATAAATACGCCAATTCCAAGAATCAGTGGTGCATACAGTGACGGAGATATTGCCTTGAAGCTGTCTCCTAACTGCCCCAGTGATACAATCCACGCTGTGATACAGGTACCGATATTTGCACCCATGATAACACCAACTGCCTGTGGCAGACTCATAATACCGGCGTTTACAAATCCCAGTACCATAACCGTAGTAGCACCACTACTCTGTATGATCGCCGTCAATCCCGCACCGACCAGAACAGCAACCAAACGGTTATTGGTCAGGATCCCAAGCAGCTCCTGCATCTTGCTTCCGGCAGACTTCTGTATTCCTCCTGACATGGCATGCATTCCATAGAGGAACATTCCCAATCCTCCGATAAACATAAATAAATTCGAGACGTCATTGATCGACATATATTCTCCCCCTGCTATTTGTATTCAACTAAAATATGGTCTCTGGTATTATACAATACTTCTCCAGTCCAGATCTCCATTTGCCAGCCCAAGCAACAGGGATTCTGCAGTCGCAATATTCGTCGCAATCGGTATGTTGTACTTATCACAGCATCTTGTAATGCTGTCGATATCTGCCTGTCTTGGATCCTGAAGCAGTGGATTATAAAAGAAAATAACCATATCCATGTCATTTCTCTCAATCATCTCTGTAAACTGCTTATCTCCACCGACTGCTCCCGGAAGAAACTTATGCACCTTCAGATTCGTCACTTCTTCTATCTTTCTTCCTGTGCCGCCTGTTGCATATAAATCGTGTTTACTGAGTATTCTTTTATAAGCAAGGCAAAAGTTTTCCATCAGGCTTTTTTTGCTGTTGTGTGCAATAAATCCTATTTTCATAATTTCATCCCTTTCCCCATACTAACCCATATTACTTTGTCTATTATATCATAATTTTCTGTAATATCAAATATTTTATAAAATTATCTGTATATTTGTAAATTGTTCCGCTTTTTGAAACAACTCCCAGTTTAAGAAAAGTCATATTTCACATACTATCCTTGCAATCAAAAATTGCAGATCACCATTACAAAGGAGGTAACAAATATGAGTAGTCGTTCATCTAATACCACAGCGGTACCAGAAGCAAAAGGAGCATTAGACCGTTTCAAATATGAAGTGGCAAACGAACTGGGAGTTCCGCTTACCAACGGTTATAACGGAAACCTGACATCCAAACAGAACGGTTCTGTCGGCGGTTATATGGTAAAAAAAATGATCGAAGAACAGGAAAGACAGATGAGCAGCAAGTCCCAGAACAGTATGCAGTAATCACTCTTTACAGGATAAAGGCAGGCGCATAAACGTGCGGCTGCCTTTTCCCATATTTACAGACTCAGATTTTTCAGTTCATTTTTCATATAAAAATCCATCCTTTCCTTCAATTCCCTGTGACATGACTGCTCCAGTTCCGGATCTTCTTTTCTTATTCTACTGACTGCTTTTCCTGCTTTTTTCAATATCTCTGCATCTGAATAAATGTCTCCTATTTTGAATTCCATAGCTCCGCTCTGCCGGACACCAAGCAGTTCTCCCGGACCTCTCAGCTTCAGATCCTCACCGGCAATATAGAATCCGTCATTCGAGCGGTTTAGAATGTCCAGGCGCTTCTGATTGCTTCCATTTTCGCTTCCGTTAATCATGATGCAATAAGACTGGTCTCCGCCTCTTCCTACGCGTCCACGGAGCTGATGCAGTTGTGCCAGGCCAAAACGTTCTGCATTTTCAATCATCATGACCGTTGCATTTGGTACATTTACTCCAACCTCCACTACTGTCGTGGATACCAGCACCTGAATCTGATTTTCCAGAAATCTCTCCATGATTTCATTCTTTTCTTTCGGCTTCATTTTTCCATGAAGAAATTCCACACAAATAGACGGTGAAAGTTCCTGTTTCAGTTTCTCTGTATAAGAAATAACATCCTCTGCCTCTATCATCTCACTTTCTTCCACCATTGGACAGATCACATATGCCTGATGACCTGCTTTTACTTCCCGGCTGATAAAATCATACGCTTTTTTCCGGTAGGAAGTATTCACCACACAGTTTTTGATCGGAATACGGTTGGATGGCAGTTCATCTATGGTGGATATTTCCAGATCTCCATACAGAATTACCGCCAGAGTTCGTGGTATCGGAGTTGCACTCATAACCATGGTATGTGGCATTGTCTCCGATTTTTCCCCCAGTGCTTCCCTCTGCCGAACTCCAAAACGATGCTGTTCATCTGTAATCACCAGTCCAAGCCGGTCAAAGCTTACTTTTTCCTGTATCACTGCATGGGTGCCAATCACAATATCTGCTTCATGCGTGGATATTTTTTCATAAGCAATGCGTTTTTCTTTCGCAGTCATAGCCCCTGTCAGCAACACCGCACATATCTTAAGATTCTGTGTCTCTGCCAGTCTGTGAAACGCCTCATAATGCTGGCGGGCAAGCACTTCCGTCGGAACCATCAGTGCACTCTGCACCTCATTCCTTGCCGCAAGGATCATTGCCAGAAATGCAATAATCGTTTTTCCTGATCCTACATCCCCCTGAATCAGCCGGTTCATTACCCTGCCTCCAGTCATATCATCCAGGATTTCTGCCCACACCTGCTTCTGTGCGCCGGTAAGCTCATATCCCAATCTTTCTATGACATCCGTCAGTTCATCTCGTTTCATCTTAAATGCGCTTTGTTTCTCTTCCGTTCTCTCTTTCCAGATCTTAAGTGCCAGAATGAACAGAAAAAATTCATCAAATACCAGCCTTTCCCTCGCCAGTTTCAGGTGATGTTCATCTCTGGGAAAATGAATCTCTTCCATAGAATAATCATATTCTGCAAGGTGATAGCTCTGCCGTACGCTTTCCGGGAGAAAGTCCCTGGAAAGATCGATCTCTTTCATCGCCTGGTGAATCAGTTTGGTCAGCATATGATTCGTAATTCCTTTGGTCAGCATATAAACCGGTTGAAGCACTTTACGCATTTCTTCATACTGTTCCGGCTGATATACCGCCGGCTGATCCAGAATTAGACTGGTTCCCTTTCGGCTGATTTTCCCATAAAACACATAGTAATTTCCCGGTAAAACTGTATTCTTCAGATAAGGCATACGAAACCATCTTGCCAGAACCTCACCGCTGCCATCTGACAGACATGCTGTCGTAATCTGCATTCGCTTCACATACTGTACTGTCAACGGTCTGACTGCCTGAGCACAGACTGCCACTGTCTCGCCTTCTTTCAGCTTTTCTGTCGACGTACAGTCTTCAAACTTCCGATACGTTCTGGGATAATAAGTCAGAAGATCATCTATTGTATAAATCTCCAGCTTTTCCAGCATTTTTTTTGATTTTTCCCCTACACCCTTTAGTTGCTCTACCGATGCAAATCTGTCCATTCTTCTACTCCTCAAAACAGGGTGGCAGATTTATCTGTCACCCTGTTCTTACCTTCTTATTTTCTAATACAGATTTCTACTCTACAGATACCACATAGTAGTAAATAGGCTGTCCACCTGCATATACTTCCACTTCACAATCCGGATATTTTTCCTGAAGTTCGGTGCCCAGTGCATTAGCATCTTCCTCTGAGATATCCTCTCCATAATACACACTGATCAGTTCAGTTTCTTCATCTGTCATCAGATCAATAGTTTCCTTGGTTATCTCTGCAATATCCTCACCTACAGCCAGGATCGAATCATCTCCGATTCCCATGATATTGCCTTCTTTAATCTCTTTGTCATCAATATGTGTATCACGTACCGCATAAGTAATCTGTCCGGTCTTCACCACAGACAGCGCTTCTTTCATGTTCTCTTCATTTTCCTCTGCTGATGCAGTCGGATCAAAACTGATGATTGCAGCAATACCTTGTGGAACAGTCTTAGTTGGAATAACCACAATCTTCTTGTCTTCGGTCAGTGCCTGTGCCTGATTTGCAGCCAGAATAATATTCTTATTATTCGGGAATATGAAAATGGTATCTGCATTGACCTCTGCGATGGCATTAAGCATGTCTTCGGTACTTGGGTTCATAGTCTGACCGCCTTCAATCAGATAGTCCACACCCAAACCTTTGAAGATCTCTCCGATACCGTCACCAATGCTGACAGAAATGAATCCCACCTCTTTATGAGGCATAACCGGCTTCGCCTGTGCTGCCGCCTGCTTCTCGGCGTCTTTGATCAGCTTTTCACGGTGTTCCTCTCTCATATTGTCAATCTTCATACGGGAAAGCTCACCATAAGTAAGTGCTCTGGTGATCGCAACACCAGGATCATTTGTATGCACATGCACCTTTACAATCTCTTCATCTGCAACTACTACAATAGAATCTCCAATACTTTCAAGAAATGCCTTAAACTTCAGTTCTTCTGCCTGCTGCATTGGCTTCTTAGTCATAATAATAAACTCTGTGCAGTAACCAAACTTGATATCTGCCTCTGTTCTGGTATCTGCCTGCGCAGGTTCTCCGGTACTCTCAGGCTTCTCAATGGTGTAGTCTACTTCCTTGCCAAGATAAGCATCGAAAGCACCCTTTAATACCTGAATCAGTCCCTGTCCACCGGAGTCTACTACACCGGCTTCTTTTAATACAGGAAGCATCTCAGGGGTCTTAGCCAGCACTTCTTCTGCATACTTCAGGGAAGTATCCAGCAGCTCTTCCATCTCAACGTTCTCTGTAAGAGCCAGTTCAGTTGCCTTGTCTGCAAATCCCTTGGCTACGGTCAGAATCGTTCCTTCCTTTGGCTTCATAACTGCCTTATATGCAGTCGCCACAGCCTTCTGGAACGCCTCTGTAATGGTAATCACATCAATCTCGCTGGTATCGCGGATCCCCTTGGTAAATCCTCTCAGAAGCTGAGAAAGGATAACACCTGAATTTCCTCTTGCCCCACGTAAAGATCCTGATGAGATTGCCTTTGCCAGCGTCTCCATGTTCACAGTTTCCAATCCTGCCACTTCTTTTGCCGCTGACATAATGGTCAGCGTCATATTGGTACCTGTATCTCCGTCAGGAACCGGAAATACATTCAGTTCATTAATCCATTCTTTATTTGCCTCAAGATTCTTTGCACCTGCCAGAAACATCTTAGCGCACAGTTCGGCATTTATCGTACTTTTACCCACTTTTAGAGGTCCTCCTTAATCAATCTCTCTTACGCCTTCTACATAAATATTCATCTTATCAATCTCCATACCGGTAAATTCCTGTACGCGGTATTTTACGCTTTCCATCAGGTTCTCGCAAACTGCGGAAATACTTACTCCGTATGAAACAATCACATGAAAATCAAGGGAAATCCGGTTATCTTCCCCTACAGTTACATTGATTCCATGTTTTAAGCTGTCGCGCTTAAGCAATCTTACAAGACCGTCTTTCACACTGAATGCTGCCATACCGACTATTCCGAAACATTCCACTGCCACACTGCCCGCATAGGTTGCTATAACATCTAAATCAATCGAAATTGAACCAAGTTCGTTATTCATACGTCCCTTCATATTCTACCTCCAGATATCATTCTACTTGATACTCATTCCATAGTATAACAAGTTTTTCTGAAAAAGGAAATATCTTTTTTCATTTTCCACTTGCAAAATATATTTATTTCTGTTAGAATACGATTGTTGTCAGTTTGTACACTTTAAGTACGAACTAATAAGATATAAGGAGGTGCTGTCATGGCTAAATGTGCAATTTGTGATAAGGGCGCTCATTTCGGAAACAACGTGAGCCACTCCCATAGAAGATCTAATAAAATGTGGAAATCCAACATCAAATCTGTTCGCGTTAAAGTGAACGGAGCTGCTAAGAAGATGTATGTATGTACTTCTTGCTTAAGATCCGGAAAAGTTGAAAGAGCGTAATAAGAACAGATAAGAGTCGCTGAAAAGCGGCTCTTTTTTAACATACAAACAGATTATATCCAATCAACAGCAGTAAAAAAATCAGGAGTACATTCCAGAACGTATTTGCGATAAGTAATGCGATCAGCATTCCGACCGATATCCAGAATAGGGTATATCCTGCAATACGTTTCATATGTGTACTCCCTTTTTTTCTATCTTATGCAGTTTTTCAAAATCTGTGACTATTCTTCTGTATTATCTGTCTGTACCGCTTCGGCTGCCTTGACAGCATCCGCTGCCGCATTACTGCTTCCGGATGTAAAGCGATTGACAAAATCCGGCACCATATCCAGCACCTTGGTCAATCCATCCTGATTCTTGATATTCACCAGTTTTGTGGTTCCATTCTGAATCACCAGTACAGCACTTGGAGTCATTTTGCATCCCATTCCTCCGCCGCCGTTATTCTTTACTTTATTATTATCCTTCCCCTCCAGCGCTCCTGCTGCTACGCCAAAGGATACATCGATCAGCGGAAGAATGATCGTATCTCCTACTGTGATCGCATCCCCCACAACCGTCTTGGAATGAATGTATCCATCCATCCCCTTAAATAACGACTCTACTTTTGACTGAAAATTATTTTCTGATGCCATGTTCCTTCTCCTTTCTGTCTGTCCATCTCTTTTTACTCTGTGATTGAAACTGCTCAGTACCCTTGCGGGGCAATCGATCCTGAACCGTTACCTGTGATTCTTACACAGTCATTTGTCGAAATGACCGCACTGTCTGTCTGATATTCTTATCCGCAAGCAAAGATAATGCTGCCCTGGCAATGTGGCAGATTCTCACATGTCCTGTTATCTGAAAACGCCCTTCCAGCACCGCCCTTTCAAAATCTCCATTGATCTCCAGGCAGTTTCCTGTGAATGCAGATAATACATACAGTATACCCAGTACCTGACCGGTTGTTGCAGGATCATCCATTCCGATTAGAATCTGGCCTTCCGCTTTTCGTGGTAAAATATGGCGAAGCAGATAGCGTATTTCCCTCAGTACATGCATTTTGGCAGCCTGTGTTACTTCCAGATTCCAGAAATCAAGCCATCTGCCAGCCGTAGTCTTCAGCTTCTCTTTTCTGTCCGACAGCTTCTTTCCTGCCTCTGTAATGCGCTGAAAGCTCTGCCGGATACTTTGCAATATGCCCTGTACCTTTCGTGGAACTTTTTCCAGCTTTTCTGTTATGCTTTTCCATATGATCCCTGTCAGCTTTTTCTCATCCGCCTGTCCGGCATCTTCTCCCGACTGCTCAGGCTGCTCATTCATATCCACACTGTTTTCTGACTGATCTGTCTTTTCCAGTAACACCGGTATTGCCGGCACATACTGATCTTCCTGTGGCTGTTCTGATTCTGTCTCCCGCAGACATTCAGCTTTTATCTCCTGCGGCTGTTCTGTCTTCCGTGGCTGTTCTGATGCTCTTTTCTTCCGTCTTTTCCCGGGTTTCTGCTTTTTAGGATTGCGGTTAAGCAGGGATCTTCCAAATAGGAACAGATCTATTCCCGTCTGCCCCCCGTCATACCCGGCCTGTATGCGGATCATCCCCATCAGCCAAGAGAGACTCCCCTCTGCCTGTATCTTACTGCCCTTCTCTGCAGATACACGATATCTGACCGGAATAAGCAGCACAACTGCAAGCACTGACAATATCAATCCGAGAACAACCAGCAGTAATATTCCAATTATCTTTAAAATCAAAAATAATATGTGCAGCATATGCTTCTTTTACTCTCCCCAGAAGTGGAATCCCCACCTGCGTTTTCTTTTCTTTAACGGATAATGTACCACATATGGCTCGTTCTCATCCAGTCTCTGCCTTAAAAATGTATCTATCCGAAATGTCCCTGTTTTTTCGTAAGATTCCAGTATGATAGAAGACGCCAGTTCCACTGCACTGTCATAGGATCGTGTCATGCCTATAATTACCGGACACAGACGATGCATTACCGGCCACAGAAGCTGGTCTGCTGAAAAAATATCCAGAAGATTCTTCTCATTCGATGCGAGTGTAATCAAATACACTCCCGGTGTCCCGGCTGCATGTTCAATCTTGTGTATCAGTTTTTCCTTTTTTTCTTCCAGCCCATCGTCCATATATAATCTGCTGTACCAGTCCATGGATATCTGACCTTTCTCGTATCTGTTCACTACCTTCACAGATATTGGGTTCTGAACAGTTACCCTTTCTCTTCCTTCTATAGTCAGAAAGACCGATGAAGCTCTCATCAGTCTTTCCCTTTGAAATACTTTTTACTTCCGCCCCATAAATTTGCTTTTTTTAAGTTCAGATACTCTTCATATGCTCTCTCCAGCATTGTTCTCTCATTGGCAAATTTTAAAAGGTGATACGCTTCATGGTACTTATAATACCCTGAATCAATAAAATGTTCCTCGCGTTGTGGTTTACTGTAATAACTCTCTGAGCGCATAAGATACCAGTGGACATCTTTTTCCACTACATCTTCCGGTACATTGAAAGAATACTGGCTCTTTCCGATATATTTTACAATCGTCGCCTTGGCTCCAGTCTCCTCCAGTACTTCACGTAATGCCGTCTCTGTATACACTTCTCCTGGTTCTACGGTACCTTTTGGCAAGACCCATCCTTCATACTTGTTCTTATAACTTTTGAACAATAACAGGATCTTACCCCGAAATATTACCACACCGCCACAGCTCGTTGCCTCAATCATTGCAATTCCTCCTGTCCGCGTTGTGTTTCATAACATGGTATTAGTATACAGCCTTTTACAGAAATCCGCAACTTTTTTCTTTTACTGATAATTCTAGTATGTCTTCACATAATTATAATAAGAATTGAACACTTCTCTTGCAATCGGTACGGCAGCAGAACTTCCGGTTCCGCCATCTTCCGCAATAACGCTTACTACAATATCCGGATCCTCTACATTGGAAAATCCGACAAACCAGGAATGTGTGGAAAAATTATCTTCCGATCCGGTATTTCCATTCACTTCATATTCGGCAGACCCGGTCTTTCCCGCAACGGAATATCCCATTCCGCTTAGCGAACTGGCCGTTCCACCATTTACCACACTCTGCATATACTCATTCAGAATCCGGGCTTCATCAGACTCCATCAGTTTCTTATACTGTATGGCCTTTGTATCACTGACCTTAATGCCATCTGAATTCTCAATATGATCTACAAAATATGGTGTCATCAGTACTCCGTCATTGGCAACTGCCGATACAATCAGTGCCATGTGGAACGGAGATACCAGCGTATCCCCCTGTCCGATTGCCGTCTGCATCGTCTCACCAACAGATGAATTTCCATTCAGCGTGAACTGACTACTGCTGTAAGGCAATACAGTAGGCAGCTTGCCATTAAACATCACAGACTCACACATCTGTGCGAACTTGTCATTATCAAGCTGCAGACCAATATTAGCAAACGAAGTATTACAGGAATGCTGAAAAGATCCTTGCAGATCTTCAAATCCATGTACCTCATAGTCGTAACATTTGATCGTAACATCTCCCTGAGACATACTTCCCTGACAGTCATAAGTATAATTCATATAATCATTTGGGAATTCTCTCAGATACTCCAGTGTTGTCAGAATCTTAAATGTAGATCCCGGAGGATACAACCCCTGTGTTGCCCGGTTCAACAGAGGACTCTGAGAATCATCTGCATTCAGAATCTCCCACTGATTTGCCATATCATTCGGATCAAAGTCCGGCTTAGACACCATTGCCAGCACCTTACCCGTAGAAGGTTCCATCACCACAACTGCGCCCTTGTATGCTCCAAGTGCATTATATGCCGCTTCCTGAAGTCGGCTGTCCAATGTAAGCACCAGACTGTCTCCCCGGAGTTTTTCATTATTTTTTTCACTTCCCACCTGATCCTGTATAGAAGAATTTGAAGTCATCAGATCGTTGTTATAGATGGCTTCCAGACCTGATTTTCCATTTACAGTATAACCCACAATATGTGCAAACACATTACTCCACGGATACACCCTGATCTCATTGCCTTCCTCATCTATATTTGTTCCAGCCAGAACTTCTCCGTCTGACGAATAGATTGTTCCACGGATTACATAGGCTTCCTGAGCGTCTCTCTTGGAATTGTTTGGGTTTCGGTTAACACCATCGATCAGCACTACATTAAAATATACCAGATATCCAACCAATGACAGAAACATTGCCGAAAACAGATATGCCATTCTCACATATGCTTTGTTTCTTACTTTTTTCGGCACATGCTTTTCATAGATCTTTTTCTTCTTTTCTTTGACCTCCGGTTCTTCCCGGAACATCTCCTGTTCCGCGTTTTCATGAGAAGAACCATTTACAAAAGACGGAATGTCAATGGATTTTTCTTCATCTGTACATTCTGTTCTGTTCCATTTGCCATTCTCTTTCTTCTCTGAATCTCTCAATTTGCTCCTCCTCATCTTCCCGAAGAATATAAAGCCCCTGTATAATCGCGAACATCATTACCGTACTGAGCATTGAACTTCCACCGTAGCTTACCAGTGGAAGCGTGACACCTGTCATCGGGATAAACTTCATGGCGCCACCGACTGTCAGGAACACCTGTACGGCGTACATAGTTCCAAGCCCCAGGGCTACCAGTCTGTAAAAGCGATTGGACAGGCGCATTGCAATATTGATAAACATAATATAGCAACTCATGCAGACCAGTATCATGCAGATCGAGAACAAGCCTCCCAGTTCCTCTGTTATGGCAGAAAACATAAAATCCATTTCAACTAGAGGAATACTGTCCGGTGTTCCGTTCATAATTCCCGTTCCCAGCCAGCCACCTGCTGCCATAGAAAACAGAGACTGCGCTACTTGATATCCGTTTCCCGAATAATCTGCAAATGGATTCTGCCAGATCTGTACACGCTGCCGGATATGGGAAAACAAATGATAAGCCCCCACTGCCGCTACAGATCCTGCCGCCACACCAGCCATAGCATAAATCATTTTTCTGGTAGATACATACAACATCACCAGATAGGTGACAAAGTAAATCAGCGCACTACCCAGATCGGTGGAATAAACCAGAATCAGCACATGTAGCGCCGCAACTACCGTTGCAATTACAATATCTTTAAATGACTGAGCATTTCCCAGCATGCCGGCAATACAGAATACAAAAATAATCTTGATAAATTCTGATGGCTGGATACTGATACCGCCAATCACAAATCCCAGTTTGGCTCCATATGTCACCTGTGCTGCAACTGCAACCAGGCCCAGACCTCCAATCCCCACTGCCGCATACAGCCATGTCCACTTGGTAAGCACCCGCACCTTCCGGATGATTGCCGGAATCAAAAGTGCAATTACCGTGGAAATTACTACGACCTTAAACTGCTTGACAGCTTCGTCAAACGACAGCCTGGTAATCATAATAAACCCAATCATAATCAACATACACATATGATTGACTACCAGTTTGGACGCTCTCGGATACAGATTCCGAAAAAACACCAGTGTGGCCGCCAGATAAATAAACTGGGCACCATACAGAAACATCAGATTGGTATCTTCCTGTTTCAGATACATAATCATAAATGCAATAAAATGTATCATAAACATCATCAGATTCTGTCTGACAAAAAGGAAATCTTTATCGTCCTCATCTTTTTTGCTGAATACGATATAACTCTGCATGGTATAAATTGCCATAAGTATAATAATCGCATATCTCGAAAACTGGATAATTAAACTAACCACGTTATCTCCCCTTTATTCTACTCCACGTTTCAAATGTCCCCGTGTAAAATCCGATGATGGACTTTCCACATTTTTATGCTCTGCAAATACTTCTGTATATCTGCACAGCACCTCTCTGGTCTGTCTGGCATCTTCTATGGTAAAACTCAGACGGACAGATTCTGGCGCAATCTGTGAAATGGATCTGCTTTGATCTGCCAGTTCTGTCACCGTACTGTTATAGAGAATATTATAACAGAAACTACAGTCATTTTTTATCGGAAAATATTTGCCCTTGCGATCCTTCAGATGCAGTATCTTACGCTTTTTCCGGCATCCGGTTGTGTTCTTCTGAAAACACTGTGCCGTTACCATCAGCGGTGCATATCCATAAACAATCATTTCTCTTCTGGCTGATGACAGCGGTCTCATTTCCTGGTCCGTCAGTTCGACCGGAAGTGTCATCCAGTCAATCTTTTCCTTTTGCCAGAAGCTGACTGCTTCCCTGTTCCAGATGTACATATTGTGATCCAGTGCTATCTTACCACAATATGATATTTGCTGTAAATATTGGATCTCTTCCAGATTCTTAACCAGTATCCCGTCAAACTGCTCCAGAATGTGTCTGCATTTCTCCATATGCAGAAAATAATTGCGTTTTTCTTCCCGGAAGATCCATGGCATCACGTACCAACTCTCTTTTCCTGACTCCCGGCATCTTTTCACATCTTCTGACGCCTGTCCAAGAAAAGCTTCTTCTGACGGATACAAAAGACTGCTCAGGCAGACTCTTCTGATCTTATTGCATACAAGAATCTCTTCAAGCTGTTCTCTTCGCTCCGCCTGAGCCGTGATGAACAAAGCATCTGTCTGCTTCTGTGTCTCAGGTTTTTCCCTTGTCTGTAGTATCCTGTTCTGACACTTGCGTTCTTTCTGAAGAATGGCTTCTGTCAGTTCTTCTATCGCTTTTCTTCTCAATTCATTCAGTTCCTGCACCGGAAGAAAAATCCCCTCATCCATACGGATCTGAAGTTTTTCCCATTTGAATTCTGTCTGTCCAAGTTTACTGATCTGTTTTCTTACATCTTTTTCTTCCAGTGGCCTTTTCTGTGCACTCTGCACCTCTCCTCCACTTACCGAAACATAAATGTCCCTGTACCGGATCTGAAGCTGTGCGGCACATTTCTTCTGCAATAGTAATTCCCCGTCAATCCCGACTTTATAAGGATTATCCAGATAAGTCTTACGGATCTCGGAAATCAGCTTTTCATTTCTGGTACGGTATAACAGCATTCCATTCTTTTCTCTGCCGTTCCCGGTCTTCATCGAAAATACGGCACCCTTTGCCACATTCTGGGACAGTGTGTACTCTCTTTTTTCTTTTGCGCTTCTCAGTTCCAGAACATCTCTGATATTCAGATCCTCCAGTGCCTTCCACTTTGTCTCCCTGCCGGCAGATATCATCTTTGCCGCTTCTGTTCCCCAGTGATTCGGGCGCTGCATAGACATCATATCTTTTCCATTATGCTGCTGATAATATCCTTGCGAAAATCCCCCTCTGTTATACAGATCCATCAGAAGGCTTCTGTCTTCCGGCCGAACCATGAAGTTTTCTTTTCCATCATTCAGATACTGATCAATGTATTTTCGATACACAGAAGTGATCCCCGCTGTATATTCCGGTTTCTTCATGCGTCCTTCCATCTTAAAGGAATAAATTCCGCTCTCTACCAACTCCGGAATCAGATCCAGAGTACACATATCCTTAGGACTCATCAGATACGGATCCCTTGATAACAAACTGTCTTCTTCATAAAGCTGGTATGGTAGTCTGCACGGTTGGGCACACCTGCCCCGGTTTCCGCTTCTTCCGCCAATCATACTGCTTAAGAGGCATTGCCCTGAATAACAGAAACAAAGTGCTCCATGTACAAAACTTTCAATCTCTACCGGAACCTGTTCATGGATCTTCCGTATCTCCTCCATGGAAAGTTCCCTTGCAGTCACTACTCTGGACGCTCCCCGTTCCTGTAACCACGCTGCACCTCTGACACCTGTTACTGTCATCTGTGTGCTGGCATGGAGATCCATATCCGGAAATGCTTCCCTGACCATCTGGAAAACGCCAAAATCCTGCACGATAACAGCATCCAGCCCTTCTCTGTAAAAAGGCAGTAGATAATCATACAATTCTTCTGTTTCCTTTTGCTTCAACAAGGTATTGACCGTCAAATACAGCTTTCTGCCACGAATATGGGCGTAGTCGATTGCTTTCTTCATCTGCTCTGTGTCCAGATTGTCTGCAAATGCCCTGGCTCCAAACTTCGCGCCGCCTATATATACAGCATCTGCCCCTGCACTGTAAGCTGCCACCATGCTTTCATAGGAGCCTGCGGGTGCCAGTAATTCAACCTTCATTCATGTAATCCTTTCCACTGTTGCAGGAATGCAGTTCCTGCATGATTGACTCCCACCACTGATACTGATTTGTTGCTCGCCACCTACAGAGGTGAGAGTCATTTCACATCTGATATAAAAAAGAAGGCTGCCATAATCCCTTCTCAGAGGATTCTGCAGCCTGTGTTTATTTTTTCTTCAAATCATCCAGCTGGCGCTGCATATCAATCAGACTATGCTTCAGATCAAATATCTCCTTATCTCTGGAAGCGATCCCATCCTCCAACACCTCAGCCTGCTTCTTTGCCTTGAAATAATCATCTGCGATATTAAGCTGAACCAGGATGCTCTTCATGTCATTGGACTGACGCTTGTAACTCTCCAGCTTCTGAATCTCAGTCAGCTTATTGTTCAGATAATAGCCAACCTTCTGAATATATTCTTCACTTTCATAACCACTGATCACAAAAATCTGGCCATTGATAACCACTTCTGTGCGGTTCTTCGCTGACATAGCACTTCCTCCTCATTTGTATAGCATCAGTATAACGGACTTCTACTGGAATTGCAACCCCAGATGATGATAAGCTTTCTCTGTTGCCATTCTTCCTCTCGGCGTCCGGATCAGGAATCCCTTCTTTAACAGATAAGGTTCATATACGTCCTCGATGGTGCCAGAATCTTCCCCGATGGTTGCCGCAAGGGTGTCCAGTCCCACTGGCCCTCCCTGGAATTTCTCTATCATAGTAGTCAGAAGATTCCGGTCCGTTACATCCAGTCCATAGGTATCCACCTCCAGCAGATCCAGGGCGAATCTGGCCGTCTCCTTTGTAATTCTCCCGTCATATTTCACCTGGGCAAAGTCCCGGACTCTTTTCAGAAGGCGGTTCGCCAGTCTCGGCGTTCCTCTGGACCTCTTTGCCAGTTCCAGCGCTCCCTGCGGGTCAATTTCCACATCCAGAATCTTCGCCGAATTGCAGATAATCGTTGTCAGTTCTTCTTCTGTATAGAATTCCAGATGATGAATCACGCCAAAACGGTCACGAAGAGGTGCTGTCAGAAGTCCTGCTCTTGTAGTTGCTCCCACCAGTGTGAACCTGGGCAGATCCAGTCTGATTGAACGAGCCGCCGCGCCTTTTCCAATCATAATGTCAATAGCAAAGTCTTCCATTGCCGGATATAGCACTTCCTCTACCTGCCTGTTTAGGCGATGAATCTCATCTACAAAAAGTACATCACCTTCCTGGAGATTATTCAGGATAGCCGCCATCTCTCCCGGCTTCTCAATCGCCGGTCCAGATGTTACCTTCATATTCACGCCCATCTCATTGGCAATAATTCCTGCCAGTGTTGTTTTTCCAAGACCAGGAGGTCCGTAAAACAGTACATGATCCAGAGAATCTCCCCTCTGCTTTGCCGCTTCAATATAGATCTTCAGATTCTTCTTTGCCTTTTCCTGACCAATGTAGTCTCTGAGCATCTTCGGACGCAGACTCGTCTCAATGTGGGAATCCTCCGGCAAAACCTCTGTTTGAATCACTCTTCTATCCATTCTATTCTCCTAAAATTAAAAAGACATATTCCTGAGTGCCGCCTTCAGAAGATCTTCTGTCGTCATATTCTCTGTCTGCTGTACACTGCGTACTGCCTTCAGCGACTCTCCTGCCGGATATCCCAGGGCTACCAGTGCCTGTACCGCCTCATCCTGTATCTGTCTGTCACCGGCAGTCACTACTGCATCGTTCTCTGTTTCTGCCAGAGAACTGTCAAATGTCTCCTGCAGATCAAATTTATCCTTCAGTTCCAGAATAATCTTCTGTGCAGACTTTGCTCCTATTCCAGGTGCCCTGGAAATAGCTTTGGCATCTCCTGCCAGTACTGCAAAACGGATATCATTCGCTGACAGTACCGACAATATTCCAAGTGCAGCCTTCGGTCCGATTCCGTTCACGCCGAGAAGCAGCTGAAATACATGCAGATCATCTTTTTTCAGGAAGCCATATAACTGCATAGCATCTTCTCTCACCTGAAGATAGGTGTACAGCTTTACTGTCTCTCTGTTTCCCGACAATATACCCGCATCCCGTCCGGTAATAAAGACCCCATAGCCCACTCCATTCACGTCTACGATCGCTTTCGTCTCTTCCAGTTCTTCAATTTTTCCTTTTAAAAAAGCAATCATTTTCTTTTGCTCCTGTTTTTGATATCAAGTCATCTTACCACGACTTTTTACAAATATCAACCATATGTTCGATTATTGTGTATAACAGATCTTCTCGTACTGATAGCTTCCATCTTCCCCTTCCAGGCGGTACCCCTCACCGTTTCCTGTCTGGAAATCATAATAAGACCTTTTCGGTATACCAACTTTTTCCAGAATACTCATGATCGTTCCTCCATGGACAACCAGTGCAGCCGTCTGCCCCTGATATCCATTCACTTTCCAGAACTGCTCCAGTTTTTCAAATGCCTTCACGCTTCTTGTCTGAAATTTCTCTCTGGATTCTCCTCCCGGGAAAGGAAGCATGCCATTGCTGTCAATCCATTTCTGGTAATTTGCATTCCCTGCCAGTTCCAGATAATTTTGATTCTCAAATTCTCCGAAATCACACTCCCGCAGGTTCTCAATAACGTTTTGTTCCATCCCCGGAAAAAGTATCTGCGCCGTCTCAAGACAGCGCAGCATAGGGCTGACATATAGCAGAACGGGTTCTGTATACAAACCCCGTTCTCTGATCTTTTCCAACCGCTCTCTCCCCTCCTGGCAGAGCGGCTCATCTGTTCTGCCAATATATCGTTTCTTCCGATTCCCTGCTGTCATCCCATGCCGTATCAGATAAATCACCATATCTGTTCTCCTTTGATACAGACCGGATTGCCAGCCAGCACACGAATCACATGATCTGATTCCTGTGCAGCCAGACAACAGATCCGTCCTGTCTTTTCTCTCCAGTCCCGTTCAAATCGCTCCAGCGGTACTATACCATATCCAATCTCATTCGATATCAGGATGACTCCCGGATTTTCCGTCTTAAGATGTTCAAAAAAATCTTCCGGACTTTCCTGTTGCTCCATTATTCTGCGGATCAGCATATGAAATTCACTGACTGCCCTGCATGAAAAAACATCTTCAATTTTACAGTTTTCCCCATCCAGAATATCCGTATTCCTCAGTCCGAACAGTTTCTGTGCTGTATTTTTTTTACCCTGATATGCTCCGCCTATAATTAATTCCATTTTCTTACCCTATCAAATGTATTGCTGTCACAGTCACTACTGCCATTACCAGTTCACATACCTGAAGGAAAAATCCTGCCAGGTCTCCGGTGATTCCACCAAACTTGCCATAAGACATCACACGATACCATGTAAATACCATCAGTGCTGAAATAAAACAAATCGTACCAATAACCGGTTCTGTCACGATCATCACTGCTGCACATGCCACAATATAGACAATCATGGTTATTGCTACTGTCTTTTTCTGCGCTGAATCAGAGAATGTTGCCGCAAGTCCGCTTTTTCTGGCTTTCTGAAAGGCTACAATTGCCAGTCCACTTAAGGATCTGGACAGTACATATCCGACTGCCAGGAGACGTACTGCACGCATATCAACTGCATGAAACACTCCATAATCCAGTATAAAATAGCAGCATCCCATCAATATGGCAAATGCCCCCGCATGGGAGTCTTTCAGGATCTCCAGCTTCTCTTCCATCGTCTTATAAGAACTCAGAGCATCACAGGTGTCCAGAAATCCGTCAAAATGAATTCCTCCCGTAATGATCACCGGAATCAGAATCAGTACCGCCGTATGGAAATCTTCATTCCCTGTCAGCAGCATGCCGTATTTTTCCCAAAGTACCATTGCAATACCAAGCACCACTCCAATAACTGGGAAAAAACAGAACACATAGCGCATCCTCTCCTTCGTCCAGTCTATATGAGGCATGGGAATCTTGGAATACATTGCAAATGCAATGATCATATTATATATCAGATTCATAACTCATCCTTTCTGCATGACTGGAATCGTATAAACAACTTCCACTACCTGATCTGCCAGTTCGCTCAGATGCTGATTCACCATTCCGAGACAGCGAATATACTCTCCGGTCCATTCATCGTACTGCAGTCCATCAGAAAACACTTCATTGGTAACTACAACAAGGTGTCTGCACTGTGCTTTCAGTCTTTGAATTCCCTGCACGATCTTTTCCACTGTCTGCTCCATATGTACCATGCCATCTTTGACAAACAGTTCATTTGCTACCAGATTCGACATACATTCAAGCAAGACTGCTCCCGTCTTTTCCAACTGTATTTCCTGCAGATCATATGGGCATTCCACCGTAACAAACTTCTTATCTGCCCTCATTGCCCGATGCCGGTCAACGCGTTTCTGACTCTCAGCATCTCGGTTTTCCATGGTTGCTATATAATAGCGCGGCATCTCTCCAAACTGCAGAATCTGTTTTTCTGCATAAGCAGATTTTCCACTGCCGCTGCCACCAGTCACTACTATCATCATAATGTTACCTACTTCAGCTCCACATACGCTTCAATGTCAATGTCCTCAAATGTGCTCATCTGTTCATAGATTTCAACTGCAAGATCCAGAATCGGGAACAGAGTCACCGCTCCGGTTCCTTCGCCCAGACACATATCGCAGTAAAGCGCCGCTTCTTTTCCCAAAGCTGCCAGGATCTTTTCTGCCGCCGGTTCTTTGGATACATGTGAAGCCATGATATAATCTGCACATTCCGGGCAAATTCGGGTAGCAGTCAGCGCAGCTGTGGTAGAAATGAATCCATCCATGACAATCGGAATATGGTAAATGGCTCCGCCAATAAAGACACCTGCCAGACCTGCAATATCAAACCCTCCCAGTGCAGCCAGTGCATCAACTGCATCCGTAAACGACGGACTGTAATCCTCTATGGCCTTTCGCACCACTGCAATCTTCTTTTCCAGTGCCTTACTGGTAAGGCCTGCTCCACGTCCTGTCATTTTCTCCACATCTTCATTCAGAAAATAGGATGCCAGTGCACTGCTGGTAGTGGTATTGCCGATTCCCATTTCTCCGGTAGCTATAATCTTATAGCTCTTTCCGGCCAGTTCTGCGACCTTCTGAATACCTACTTCCATGGCACGTTCTGCCTCTTCTCTTGTCATGGCTGGTTCTTTTGCCATATTCCTGGTTCCATAGGCAATCTTATGATTCTCCAACTTCGTATCTACCGCAATACCGATATCAATCGGGAAAATCTCAGCGCCGGTCTGCCTGCAGAGAATTGCCGCTGTTGCTTTATCGGAAAGGAAATTCTCGGATACAATTGCCGTTACATTCTGCTCAGACTGGGTAACTCCCTCTGCCACCACACCGTTATCTGCACACATGACAATCAATGCCTTTTTATCAAACTTCACATTGACATCCCCGATGATGCCTGCAGTCTGCACCAGATAATCCTCCATCTTTCCAAGGCTGTGTAATGGTTTTGCAATACTGTCCCATCTCTTCTGACACAGTGCTTCTGCTTTTTTGTCTACTGATGTAATTTTGTATTCTTTATTGTTAATTTTCATATTTTTATCCCCCTGGTCATCTTTTTCATTATAAAAAACTCACAGGCATGTGTCAAGCGTTATCAAAGAGCTGTAAAACGTGCAAAAAAGACCTCTGCTGCCGACTGTAATGTGACGATAACAAAGGTCTTTTTATCTTTTACTTTTTCAGAACACTGATTGCCAGCTTATATTCCTGTGTATAGCGGCTTGCATATAACGGGAAAGATTTTTTGCGGTAATTATAAAGCTTTTTCAAAAATGCTGCATCTGACATGGCACTCTTCGGCTTGATTGCTTTTACTGCATTTACAGCACTGGTCATGCCATGCTGAATGGAATAACTAAACACAGCACCTTTTACTACGTCTGATCTTGATGCAATATCAATTCCTGAAAGCTGAAGTTTTCTCTCTGCATTGTCATAATAATTGATTCTCGCATAAGTATCCTGCAATGCGGAAAAGGTTCTCTTGTTGCGCTTATATACCTGATGCCATGCTTTGTAGAACTTACTGTTACTCCTAAGCTGTGAGCTGCTGAGTTTCAAGAATGGCTTGAATTCCTTGCATACCAGCGGATTTTCTCTGTATGCATAGGTTATAAATGGCTTCAGAGAATAGCGGTAGTCAAACTGATATGCTCCGCAGGCGCATCCATGGTCTCCTCCAGTCTGATTATAAGCAGAAGAACCTGATTCAAATCTCAGGAAAAAAAGCATCTCAGCAGACGGGCTGCTGTCCTCAGGTACAACCGTACACACGCCCTGTGCATCAACCGTGTAGGTTCTGTCATTGTACTCCACTCTTGTATTGGTCTGCAGTTCTCCTGTATCCGGATCAAAGTAGTAGAGCTTTCCTCCGATGGAAAATACTCCGGTTGCCATCTGACCTCTTCTTGGCGAAGACTTAATGAAGTAATACTTCTTTGAATTTATCGTAAGCCAGCCGACTCTCATATAGTCATCAAAATAATACTTATGTTTTTTGATGGTCTTCCATCCGGTCTGCTGCACGCCATTCTTATCAAAATAGACTGTCTTATTATAATAACGTGAGTTTTTACCCTTAAATGTATACAGACCTGTTAATGCAGCTTTTGTTTTACTAAAGAAATAATACCTCTTGCCTTTTATCGTTTTCCAGCCTCTGACATTGGCACCTGCCTTATTAAAATAGTACCATTTATTTTTGATCTGGATGAGACCTGTTGCAAGACTTCCATCCGGCTTGGCATAATACGACTTTTTATTTACTTTGAACCACTTGCCTTTTACTACCTTACCGTTGGTGTCATAATACCGGATCACTCCATTCGCTGATGTCTTAAACCCGGTATAAGCCTTAGCCTGAACCGAAAGACACATCAATAGCAGCAATAAAAATGTTACTGCCAGAATCCCCCTTTTTTTGTTTTTCATCTTTCTTCCTCCCTGCGTAAATAGTAGTTTTCTCCTTTTTAAGAAAAAACTTTGTTACAATTCTATTAAAATTCTGTGATAATTATAAATCCTTTTTTTATAATTGTCAATGTATGTGACATATTATATATCGCAATTTTCTCTGTTTTCTGGTATTTTTATACAAAATCCACATGCTATATGATCAGGCAGATCATTCCGTTTTTATTTTCATCCAGTACTCTGCCTATCACTTTCTGTATCTTCTGACGGCTCTCTTCTCCAAACTGGTTTAGCTTCACTGTCATTTCCTCCTGCAAAAGCTGTTCTACCGTCTTTCCAAATATATTAATTTCCCATATTCCTTCTGATTCCTGCGTTCCACTGTGGATATATGCAATCAGATCCTCCGCCTGGTTCTCGCTTCCTACTATCGGCGCAATCTCCGTATCAATCTCTGCTTTAATCAGGTGAATCGTCGGACTTGCAGCTTTCATTTTTACGCCATAACGGTTTCCACTGTGAGTCATTACCGGCTCTTCCCAGCGTACATCCTCTCTTCCCGGAAGAATTACTCCATAGCCGGTTTCTCTGACGGACTTCATAGCTTCCCCAACTGCTTCATATTCCCTTTTCCGTCCGCAAAGTTCCCTGATCAGTGAGATCAGCTGATATTCCCCATCAATCGTAATTCCAGATAATTCTGATAACATGGCATAATAGTACTCTTCTTTTACCGCAATCTGAACTCTCAGAATTCCTTCTTCCTGTGTATCTTCTATAAACACATTTTTTACGAAGGGCAGGGCTTTCATTTTTTCTACAAAATTGTTCTGCCACTCTTCTTTCTCTCCATCTTTTAACTGCTCTTTCAAAATATGAATAAACTGCTGTTTCATATCATGATCCTGCGGTAATGTTTCCAGCCACTTCGGAATAAAACACGCAATCTTGCGCATGAAATAACCCCCTTTCGATACTATTCCAGTATATTCGAAAGGGGGGAAATCTATGATTTCTTTTTCCTGTGCTTTTTCAGTGGTTCTTTTTTCAGATAGACATTTCTGGTATACCAGAAACAGGCATCTTCTCCCTGCTCATCCAGGATCTGAAGGAGATGTTCGATCTCTTTCATAGTCTGAGGATGCATCATATAATGATCCTTCCCTTTCAGGAAATAATTCAGCGGATCATGACGGGTATATTTGTCCTTATTGTATACCTTAGATGCTGCTATACGGTCAGCCAGCATCTCTGCCACATACCTTCTCGGCATTCGCATGCCGCCCATGGCATGATCCTTATCATCAATCTGATAATCAATCCAGTACTCAAAATGGTGTTTATTTCTTCCCTTATGATGAAGCCATGCAGCAGAATATCCCTTCTCCTCCCGCTCGGCATTGTTGGGACTTCGGTCACCCTGATAATATTTTGCTCCCACCAGAAACTCTGAAGGCATGTATTTGGACATATCATGCAACAATCCCTGCCGATAAAGTCCCAGTTTAAAACAATGTTCCATCACCAGTTTTTTATGTTCTGTAATCGTTCTAAAATGTCCTGCCGGATCCCACATCTCTGTTATCACTCCTCTTCGCCTGTTAATACTACAATTGTTCTTCCCGGCACAACTACCGTTTTTTCTTTCTGTCCTATCTGCTCTTTCTTATCCTGAATACTGTCTTTTAAATTCGTATCAATCTGCTTATACCAGTTCATCTTTTCCGGAAGTTTTGGCAGTGCCAGTTCCTGCGCCTGAGGATGCAGATTATACATCACATACAGAAAATGTTTTTCCTGAACATAACTTCCGCAGTACAACATTCCCAGACTCCTTTGTGCATATCCAAAATCTGCATACCAAGCCTTATTTCCGTGATAGGACAAATCCGGATACCCACACGCCTTCTGATCCATAAAACTGTATTCTTCTTTCCGGTGCAGCAGCATCTCTGATTTGCGGATAGCAATCAAGGCTTTTACATAATGAACAAACTTCAGATTGCGCTTATACCCATCCCAGTCTACCCAGGATACCGGATTGTCCAGACAATAAGGATTATTATTCCCTTTCTGCGTATTTCCAAACTCATCACCAGCCAGAAGCATCGGTGTTCCCTGTGAAAACAGGAGCAGAAGCATCGCATTCTTCTTCATCCGAGTACGCAGTGTCATAATATCCCGTTTTCTCGTTTCTCCCTCTATTCCACAATTCCAGCTGTAGTTATAGTTACATCCATCCAGATTCATTTCACCATTTTCTTCGTTATGTTTCTGATCATATGATACCAGATCCTGAAGAGTGAATCCGTCATGCCCGGTAATATAATTTATAACTGCACAGGTGGATGGATTCCTTCTGGTTCGAAACGCCATCTGTTCCAGTGTGCCTTCGTCCCCTTTCAGAATCCTTCTCATATCATTCAAAAATCCATCATTCATCTCTGCCAGATTCCGTCCATTCTGTACAGACAGATCTCCGTAATAATAAGATATCAGTTTTACCTCAGAAAACAGTGGATCCATGCTCAAATGATGTGCCAGATCTGTGTCGCCCATAATTCGAAAACCATCCACCTGATACTCTTCCATCCAGTATCTTAATACCTCAATCTGCTCCCGCAGAGGTACTTCCTGGGGAAAATACATTTCCATAATAATCTCCATCTGCTGTTTATGAAATGCCTTCACCATATTTTTAAGTTCCAGAACCGGATCATCTGTTGCTGCAAACCTTCTCTTTGGAGCAAAATAGAAGCCTTTTTTGTATCCCCAATAATTTTTCTGTTGTGGTCTTCTCTTTGCCGGCTTTCCTGTCTGCATTTTTTCCGGTTCTTTCTCTTCTTCCAGAAATTCATAAACCGGCATCAGAATTATCTGATTGACTCCCAGTTTTTTCAGATATGGGATCTTCTCCTGCAATCCAAGAAACGTTCCCCGATGCGCAACACCTGATTTTTCATTCATTGTGTAATTCCTCACATGAAGATGGTACATGATTCCCTCCTCATATGGAATATGAGGACGTCTGCTCTTTTTCCATGAATATGGCGCAAAATTCATTTCACACAAAATATTTCCAGTGCAATCCTGCCATATTCCTCTGGCATATTCATCTGGAACTATTTTATCATCTATCTTGTAATTGTAGCGATACTGCGTCCAATCCAGATTCAGCACTTTCACCGAACGAACGCTTCCCTGCTGTTGTGGAAATGGAATTTCCGTTACAGAATCTTGCTTCGCTTTCTCATACAGAAGCAGGGAAACCTGCTGTTCCGAACCTGCCGCTACACTGAAGCGAATTCCATCCGTTTCTCTTCTTACTCCCGGTTCATAAAAACCTTCTGTTTTTTCATCTGTTTTTAAACTGTTACTCATGCTGTATTTCTTATTCCCTTTCTGTAAGAATCTGCTCTGTGTGGAATATTTTTATTTTATCTATATCAGTATATCATATACCATTTCAAAATCCCATAAAACTTTTCGAATTGTCTGAAAATCTGTTGCATTCTTTTGTTGCATTTATATCCCTTTTCTGATAAAGTGGATCTAAAGTGCGGATGTATTAATCCGCCAAATAAGAAGAAATGAGGTATGAACATGAGTGATCAGAATTTTGATGCAGGATGCAATGGCAACTGCTCTTCATGCGGCAGCGACTGCGAACCAGGACAGGCAACCGTTACTCTTACTTTAGATAACGATGAGGTTCTGGAATGTGCCATCCTTACCATTTTCCCGGTTGGCGGCAACCAGTATATTGCTCTGCTTCCACTGAATGAAGACGGTGAAAATGAAGACGGTGAAGTCTTCCTGTATCGTTATAAAGACGAAAACGGCAATCCTTCTCTGGAAAATATCGAAGATGATGATGAATACGATCTTGCTGCAGAAGGCTTTGATAACTGGCTGGATACACAGGAATTCAATACCATGGATCTGGATGATATCGTGGAATAATTACGGGAGTTCATTGCACAAAGCAATTCGTTTAATTATATATCAATCATCAAGTCCCATTAAAAACGGAGAATCCTTCAGGGGTTTTCCGTTTTTTTCCTTTATGGAACAGATACAGAGCTTTTCTGATGCACGCGTCATTCCTACATAAAACATCCGGCGTTCCTCTTCCACATCTGACTGCAGCACAGCTTTCTTATAAGGTATAATTCCTTCATTTACATCCAGAATGAACACATATGGATATTCCAGTCCTTTGGCACTGTGTAACGTAGAAAATGTTACCTGATTATCTGCTTTTTGTTCTTTTTGATTCTGTTCTTTCAGCATCTTCCCATATTCTTCAATATGTGCAAACCACTCTTGAACTGTTTTGAAACCTTTGGCACTCTCCTGTAACTGATCCAGAAATTCCAGCAGATCTTCTGCCTGAATCTTTCGGTAATCTGCATATTCCTGAAGATAACCTTCATATCCGATCCCATGACGGATATAATTGATTGCTGTATATGGATCCATACGTCTAAGCACTGCCAGATCTGATTCCAATTGGTCTATCTTCTTTATCATCCAGTATTTGTCTTCATAATATCGACGTACTTTTTCAAAATCTACTGTGCATTCATCCAGACATTCCCGTCCAATATACCGCTTCGGGCGATTCGCAATCTGTAAAATCACAGAACGGTCACGATCTCCCTCTGCCGCTTTCATATACGCAATGATATTTCTGGCAATCCAGTGCTCATAAATATTGGGTATGACATCACGCATATAAAACGGCACATTATATTCCATAAAACGCTGGGAAATTACCCGTGCGTCCATATTATTGCGATAAAGAACCGCCACTTGATCGTACCGTCCTCCATGACTGACATATTCTCTGATCTTTTTCATAATAAAGAGACTTTCCTGATTCTGATTCGGAAATTTCAGGAATTCAATTGGTTCCCCTTCTCCTTTCACCTCCCGGATCTCTTTATCGTAACGTGTCACATTCCTTCCAATGACTTTTGCCGCTGCTTTTACGACATTGCCAGGACACCGGAAATTATAATCCAGTATAATCTTGTGTACATCCGGATAAACTTTGGGAAATTGAAGCATAATCTCCGGCTTAGCTCCACGGAATCGGTAAATAGACTGATCATCATCCCCCACGATGAACAGATTGTCTTCCGGCTTCGCAAGGAGCCGTATGATCTCATACTGCAATTTATTAATATCCTGGAACTCATCTATCAGGATATACCGGTACCGCTTCTGCCATCCGGCACAGATATCCGCCCTCTGAGTCAGAAGTTCCCATGTGCATACCAGAAGGTCATCGTAATCCAGAAGGTTTTTCTCTGTCATTTTCTTCTGATATTCCTGATAAATACGACGAAAGACCTCATCCGAAACCGATGAAGAATAATAATGTTCCAGTGGAATCTGTTCAGATTTTACAGTACTGATCTCCTGTGTCAGGCTTTTCAGCAAATCAGCTTCATCTTCCACATCCAGATCTATTTTAGAGATAATCTCTTTTAAAAATCCATAGCAGACCTCTTCCCCCGCAA
This sequence comes from Jingyaoa shaoxingensis, assembly GCF_014385005.1. Taxonomy (GTDB): domain Bacteria; phylum Bacillota; class Clostridia; order Lachnospirales; family Lachnospiraceae; genus Marvinbryantia; species Marvinbryantia shaoxingensis. The sequence continues at coordinate 90,173 of NZ_JACRSZ010000012.1, forward strand.
TATTAGCTCCTGTCAGACCATAGGCATACTTCAGTATCTCAAAAAACACGGAATGAAAGGTGCCAAAACGTACCATTGTTCGCTGCTCTTTTCGCATCGCGAGAAACCGTTTTTTCATCTCTTCCGCTGCTGCCCTGGTAAATGTCACCACAAGAATATTTCCCGGATGGATACCATAGTGTTCAATCAGGTAATTGGTCCGGTGTGTGATGACGGTTGTTTTACCAGAACCAGGGCCTGCCAAAACCATGGCAGGCCCCTGAAAATGTGTAATTGCTTCTTTTTGTGCTTGTGTAAAAGCCATAATTATGCATTCTCCAGTTTTACAATCGCATCCTGTAAACGCTTCAGACTCTCTTCTTTGCCCAGTACTTCCATAATCTCTGTTGCACCGGCAGGAGTCATCTGCTTTCCGGAAACAGCAGTACGGATCGGCCACATTACATAACCATTCTTGTACTCATGTTCCTTTGCGAAACCTACCAGCAGTTCATAGAGAGCATCGTTGCTGTAATCTTCCTGTGCTTCCAGAACTGGTACAATCTCCTTTAATACTGCCAGAGAAGTCTCTGCATTGGTCTTCATCTTCTTGTGTGTATACATAGCCACATCATATTCAGGAACTTCCTCAAAGAAGTCGATCAAAGGCATAATATCCGGAAAGATCTCGATACGTGTTTTTACCATAGCTGCGATCTTCTTAAAGTCCAGATCTCTTGTGACTGCTTTCTTCATATATGGAAGAGCCATCTCATAGAACCTGTCATCATCCATAGCCTTCATATATTCACCATTCATCCATTTCAGCTTGTTGATATCAAATACAGCCGGTGACTTGCTCATATGATGATAGTCAAATACTTCCACCAGTTCTTCCAGAGAATAGATCTCTCTGTTTTCAGGCGGACACCATCCAAGAAGTGCCACGTAATTAATAATCGCTTCAGACAAAAATCCCTGCTCCAGAAGATCTTCATAAGAAGAATGACCACTTCTCTTACTCAGCTTCTTGTGGTTCTCGTCAGTGATCAGCGGACAGTGTACATATACCGGCACTTTCCATCCAAATGCATTATAGAGTCTGTTATACTTAGGTGAAGAAGAGAGATATTCATTTCCTCTTACCACATGGCTGATCTCCATAAGATGGTCATCTACAACATTGGCAAAGTTGTAGGTTGGAAATCCATCAGACTTGATCAGAATCATATCATCCAGTTCTGCATTCGGTACTTCGATCGTTCCATAAATATCATCCTCAAACTTGGTCGTACCTTCCTGCGGAACATTCTGCCGGATGACATATGGTACACCTGCTGCCAGTTTAGCTTCTACCTCTTCTTTGCTTAAGTGCAGACAGTGCTTGTCATATACGGATATCTCTTTTCCTGCAACTACCTGCTTCAGAGATTCCAGTCTCGCTTTATCACAGAAGCAGTAGTATGCCTCTCCTTTTTCAATCAACAGCTTTGCATACTTCAGGTAGATTCCCTGCGCCTGACGCTCGCTCTGTACATATGGTCCATACCCCTTGTCGATATCCGGGCCTTCATCATGCTTCAGTCCTGCATCCTCCAGAGTACGGTAAATGATCTCCAGCGCGCCTTCTACAAATCTTTCCTGGTCTGTATCTTCAATACGCAGAAGGAAATCTCCTCCCTCGTGCTTTGCAATCAGATATGCATATAATGCTGTTCTTAAGTTACCGACATGCATTCTCCCTGTCGGGCTTGGTGCAAATCTTGTTCTTACTTTACTCATCTTGCTCTCCTCGATTCATTTCAAACATTCATGGTATCCGTTATCTCTTCGTAGGTACCATTCGCTCTTTTTATTCTATACGAATTCCGTCAAATAGTCTAGGACAAATTATTTCAAATTTACCCTTGCAATTATAATCCTTTTTGAGTATAATAACATACGTGTCAGAGTTCATCTGATATAAGCTTCTGTAGCTCAGCTGGTAGAGCGCCGCATTCGTAATGCGTAGGTCGCCGGTTCGAATCCGGCCAGGAGCTTTTTTATTGCCTTTTTCTTTTCATATCTTACTATATTCAACATAATTGGGAGACTCCACTTGGAGTCTCCCAATTACTTATTTATACAGAATAATAGGAAATCCTGCATCAATATAATCATAGATAGTTGCTGCTACCTGTGGCGGCAGATTGACGCATCCGTGACTGCCGTCTGTCTGATAAATGCTGCCGCCGAATGCACTTCTCCAGCTGGCATCATGCAGTCCCTGCCCATATACAAATGGCATCCAGTACTGTACATCTACCTCATATCCGTAAATATCACTGCTTAAGGTCGCCGGATGTTCCGTATAAGCAATCGGATAAGATCCTTCATAAGTGGACCAGTCTTCCTGTTCTCCGGTCTTCTTGTTAATACCAACCGGCTGACCGGTTACTACATCAGAATCCAGAATCTGCTGACCTTCATAGTAGAGCCACAGATGTTGACCTGTCAGATCCACTTCCACATATCCGTTTACCAGGTCATCATCTCCATCTCGTCCATTCCCCGCCGTGGTATACACCGGTTCTCGGCTTACCGGCTGTCCACCTTCCAGATCTTTCACCAGTTGTTCATATTCTCCGTCCTCGTCAATCCAGTAACCATATTCATTGTTCTCAATCACCACCTGATTGCCATTCGAAGTGGTAAAATTCCGCGGTACATACTGAGTATTGTACTTTGCACTAAGTCCTGAAATATAGTCTCTCATGGCACTTTCATCCAATGTAATATTCTCATTATCTACTTTCACCCAGGATTGAATCGTTGCTGAATCCAGTACATCGGTCACCGATCCAAACTCATAGGTTACTTCTGCATTCTCATAACTTTCCAATTTACCGTTAAGTTCAGAAAGATGTGCCTTCAAGTCTGTCTGGTCCTCTGTTACTGCCGCTGTTTTGTATACATTTTCATCTACAGTTACCACTATTTTGGACTTCAGAAGATCTTCGCCGAAACTGGTATTCAGCTGTTCCTGTGTCTGATTTTGCAGCTTTACATCATCTATTTCCGTTCCCAGAACAGATGGTACTATCTCATACCGCCTGGTATCTTCATTATATGTTATGTAAGCATCCGTAGATGAGACACGTGCCTGATCCGTGATAAGATTCTCTCCGGCAAACGCTTTCTTCATCTGTCCATCATTCCACTGTACCTGATATGGAACAGTATAGTTCTTTTCTTCCTCAAATAAGATTTTACACGGTTCTCGATTGTCCTTCAGACGCTGCAATTCATTCTTCAGTGCCTCCTGATCCAACGAATAACCAGCATCTTTTAAGGAAACGCTGTATCCCTTTTTCCCATTTTCATCAAATTCTACTGTGGTATCTTGGAATTTTTCTTCCAGTTTTGTTGCTGCATCTTCTACTGTCAGCCAGGATACATTCACTCCATATACCGAAATCTTACATCCCATGGTCTTGTCATCCATAATCCGGTCATAAGTACAATAACCGCCGACACCTGCTGCAGCCGCCAATATCACTGCGCCAATCCCAATGGCTATTCTCTTTCCTGCTTTTCCGGCCCTTTTTTTCTCCGGCACATATTCTCTTCTGTCTCTGTTTCTTCTTCCTCTTGATCTTTCAGCCATAATGTTCTTTGTTGTCCCCCTTGTAACTTGCGCACAAAGCAGTAATATTTCTGCCTCAATCCAGATACTGCATTTTTCTTTAACCAGATTTAACTCTGCTGTTCCCCAAGAAAGAGCACTCTGCACACAGTTAGTTTATCATCTTCTACTGTAAAATGTATATCTACATCTGCAAATGCAATTTTATAAATCTGGTCTGCATGATTGTGATATGGTGGTCTGGGATCCTGCCGCAGCATCTCAATGGCACCATCCCGCTTAGATTCATCCAGCATTTGCAGCCATTTCTCCGGAAAGTCCACTTCCAATACATGATCCTTTACTTTTGCTCCAAACCCGCTTCTGGCATTCGGATAAGCGTCTGCATAAGCCAGATAAGGCTTGATATCATAAATCGGTGATCCATCCATCATATCAATTCCAGATACCGTCAACACCGGTCCCTCGGGTGTATCCAGCCGTATATCTTCAATTCTGACACAAGTCAATCCCACCGGATTCGGTCTGAATGGCGACCTTGTGGCAAATACACCCTTATGAATCTTTCCACCCAGACGAGGTGGTTTTACTGTCGGTACCCATTTGGTTCTTTTCACCTCTGAAAAGCCCCACAACAGCCATAGGTGAGAGTACTCTTCTATTCCTTTAAATGCTGCTGCTTTACGGTACTCCGGCTCCATAATAATCTTGCCTGTCAGGGATTCTGCAAAATTCCCCTGCCTTGGCAGCCCAAACTTAGTAGGAAAATCTGTTCGAATTCTCCCGATAATCTGTAATTCCTGTTTCATTTTTACCTACTTCATAAATCGGTCAATTGCCTTATTTAACTCTTCAATTGCTTCCATATCCCCAGTCTCCACTGCATCCACCAGACAATGCTGGATATGATCCTGCAGAATTACCTTTCCGGTATTGTTAATGGCCGATTTGACTGCGGATAGCTGAATCAGCACTTCACTGCAGTCTCTTCCGCTCTCAATCATCTTCTTGATGGATTCCAGATGACCAATTGCCCTGGAAAGGCGATTCAGCACTGCTTTGATCTGCTGCGGATCATGGGTATGTGTATGAGAATGATGGCTATGTTCGATAACTGTCCCATCTTCCAGGATATGCTCGTGCGCTCCCTGTTCCTTTATGTGTTCTTCTGACATGCCCGTTACCTTTCTGTTTTTCCGAATAATTACTATGATTCTTTTATAGAATGAATAAACAAGCCACTTCTCAGCTTTGGCTCAAACCAGGTAGATTTAGGCGGCATCAGTCTGCCTGCATCTGCCACAGCAAAAAGTTCTTCCATGGATGTGGGGAACATGGCAAATGCAACTCCACCGCACTGATCTGCCTGCCGCTCTAATTCCTCCAGTCCACGAATTCCTCCCACAAAAGAAATCCGTTTGTCAGTCTTGGGATCCTGTATTCCAAGAACCGGATCCAGTATATACTGCTGCAGGCCGGATACATCCAGTCCCAAAACCGGATCCTTGGAACAGTATGCTTCACGAATGCGCAGTTCATACCAGTTACCTTCCAGATACATGCCCAGCATACCTTTTTGCGATGGATGTATCTGCTGTCCTTCCGGCATCTTTCTGATCTGATAGACTTCTTTTATTTTTTCCAGAAATACTTCTTTTGTAAAGCCATTCAGATCAGATACCACCCTGTTATAGTCCATGATACAGAGTTCATTTTCTGCAAACAGGACAGACAGAAAATGATCTGATTCACTGCTCGCTCTGTATTCTCCATGCTCGGCCCGTTCCTTTCGACGTTTTAAAGATACTTTCACTGCAGATGCAGCACGATGATGTCCATCAGCGATATAGATCCGGGAAATCTTCTGAAATGCCTTCTGTATTTTGTCGATCTCAGTCTTATCATTGATTGTCCACCCTCGATGACGAATGCCATCCGGGGAAGTAAAGTCAAAAATCGTCTCTGACTCTTTTGCCTTTTTCAGAGTCTCTCCAACAACCGGGTCATAGCGGTATGCCAGAAATATAGGACCTGTCTGAGCATCGCAGACATCTACATGACGAATGCGGTCAAGTTCTTTCTCTTCTCTGGTATTTTCATGCTTCTTGATCACTCCGTTCAGGTAATCATCCACATCTGCGCATGCTACCAGTCCGGTCTGCACCCTTCCATTCATAGTAAGCTCATAGACATAATACGCTTCCTGTGTATCCTGGATTAATTCTTTTTGTTCTACCAGTTCCCACAAAGTATCATGCGCTCTCTGGTATACAATGTCAGAATACATATCTGTGGATTCTTCAAACTGTGTTTCTGCTCTGTCTATTCTAAGAAAACTTCGAGGCTCCCGCTGCACTTCTAATCTTGCTTCTTTTTCATCATAAACATCATAAGGCAATGCCGCAAAATGCTCTGTCAGAGAGTATTTCGGTCTGACTGCCCGAAATGCATAAATATTTGCCATTTCTTTTTCCTCTGTTTGCTGTAACTTTCTGTATCTGTTTTCATCTTTTGCAGATACAGCTTTTCCATTTATCATAGCACAGAAGTGTACGAAAAAAAAGAGTTCCGGGAATTTTCCCAAAACTCTTTTCCTGTTCTACAGAATACGGATTTTCAAAACACCCTGTATATTTTTTAGTTTATCGACTACTTCATCCGTTACCTGTGTGTCCAGATCAAATAATGAATATGCGTACTCACCTTTACTCTGATTTGCCATATTCGCAATATTCATATCTGCCTCACCAAGCACCGATGCAAACTGACCGATCATGTTTTTAATATTCTTATGATTAATCGCTATACGGCATACTCCTTTGCATTTTCCCATATCACAGGTCGGATAGTTTACAGAATGATTAATGTTACCATTCTCCAGATAATCCATCACTTCTTTCACTGCCATCACTGCACAGTTATCTTCGGATTCACTGGTAGAAGCACCAAGATGCGGTGTCACAATACAATTTTTCACACTGGCGGTAGTCGGATTTGGGAAATCACTCATATATCGTCTGATCTTACCTGACTGCACTGCCTTTACCACTGCTTCTTCATCTACCAGAAGATCTCTCGCATAATTCAGAAGAATGACTCCATCCTTCATCTGAGTAATGGCATCTTCATTAATCATCTTTTTTGTGCTGTCCAGAAGCGGCACATGAATGGTGATATAATCGCATTCACGGTAAATGTCATTCACGTCTGTAATATGCGTAATCTGTCTGGATAGGTTCCATGCTGAATCTACTGATATATATGGATCATAACCATATACTTCCATACCAAGGTGTACAGCGGTGTTCGCCACCAAAATACCAATTGCTCCAAGGCCAATAATACCAAGCTTCTTACCCTTGATCTCACTTCCTGCAAAATTTTTCTTTTCCTTTTCTGCCAGCTTTGCAATACCTTCATTACCACTTTCTGATCTTACCCAGTTAATGCCATCTACCAGATCTCTGGATGACATCAGAAGCCCTGCTATCACTGCCTCTTTTACTCCGTTGGCATTGGCTCCCGGTGTATTGAATACCACAATTCCCTGTTCTGCACAGCGCTCCAGTGGAATGTTGTTTACTCCGGCACCTGCTCTGGCAATAGCCGCCAGCTTATCGGAAAATTCCATATCGTGAAGTGCGGCACTGCGTACCAGTAATGCATCCGCTTCTTCTTTCTGTTCTGTCTTTACATATTTGTCTGTAAACTTCTGCAATCCAACTTCTGAAATTGCATTCATGCAGCTATACTGATACATCTTACTTATTCTCCTCTTCAAACTTCTTCATAAATGCCACCAGAGCTTCCACCCCTTCGATTGGCATTGCATTATAAATACTGGCCCTCATACCGCCTACGGTACGATGTCCTTTCAGGTTCTCAAAACCTGCTGCCTGTGATTCTTTTACAAATTTGGCATCCAGTTCTTTGTTGCCTGTTACAAATGGTACATTCATCAGAGAACGGTCTTTTTTCTCTACTGTTCCACGAAACATCTCACTTTGATCAAGGAAATCATACAAAATTGCGGCTTTTTTCTCATTGCGTTCTTTCATAGCTTCCAGACCGCCCATCTTTTTGAGCCATTTAAATACCTTACCGCATACATAAATGCAGAAGCAATTCGGAGTATTGTACATGGATCCGGCATCTGCATGCGTCTTGTAGGTCAGCATGGTAGGTGTTCCAGGAAGTACATCCTCTGTAATCAGGTCTTCTCTGATAATTGCGATAACCATACCAGCCGGTCCAATATTTTTCTGGACTCCGCCATATACGATTCCGTATTTTGTCACATCAATTGGTTCTGACAGAAAGCAGGAGGATACATCAGATACCAGAAGCTTGCCTTTTGTATTCGGAAGCTCTTTATACTTTGTTCCATAAATCGTGTTATTCTCGCAGATATATACATAATCGGCATCTTCACTGATTGGCAGATCAGAACAATCCGGAATATAGGAAAATGTCTTATCCTCTGAAGATGCGATCTTATTTGCCTTTCCGTATTTCTGTGCTTCCTGCCATGCTTTTTTTGCCCACTGTCCTGTTACAATATAATCTGCCACTCTGTTTTTCATCAGGTTCATCGGAATCATCGCAAACTGCTGAGATGCTCCGCCCTGAAGAAACAGTACCTTATAGTTGTCAGGAATATGCATCAGATCACGTAAATCTTTCTCAGTTTCCTGAATAATATCGTCGAACATCTTAGATCGATGGCTCATCTCCATAACTGACATACCGCAGCCTCTGTAATCCATCATTTCTTCTGCTACTTCTTTCAGTACTTCTTCCGGTAATACTGCCGGACCGGCTGAGAAATTGTAAACTCTGCTCATAATTTTTCCTCCTCATGTTTCTGACAGAAACTTTTTATGCTACTCACTTTACTCTTTCGTTAAGAATTTGTCAACCTTTATTTGCCAGGAAGCGCGCATCATGTAACACATGATACGCGCTTCAGTAGTCTTTCTATTTCTTCAGATCATCCTGATCAAAAACTTCTTCTATGGCAGCCCCTGCCGGTACCATTGGAAATACCTTGTCGTCTCTGTCTATCTGACAGTCAATCACAACCGGTCTGCCCAGCGCAATTGCCTTTTCCAACGTTTCTTTTAAATCGCTCTTCTTTGTCACACGCATGCCAACAGCCCCCAGTGCCTCTGCCAGTTTTACAAAGTCCACTGAATCATTTAAAATTGTAGCTGAATAACGTTCTCCGTAAAACAAAGTCTGCCATTGTCTTACCATTCCCAGAACATGGTTATTAATGACTACTTCGATTACCGGAATGTTATATCTTGCTGCTGTTGCAACTTCATTCATATTCATGCGGAAACAGCCATCTCCTGCGATGTTGATAACCGTCTTTTCCGGTCTTCCCACCTTGGCACCGATTGCTGCGCCCAGTCCATATCCCATGGTTCCAAGCCCGCCGGATGTCAGTAACTGATGTGGTTCCTTATACTTATAGTACTGAGCTGCCCACATCTGATGCTGTCCTACATCGGTTACTACAATTGCATCACCCTTGGTTACTTTGTAGATCTCTTCCATCACAGCAGGGCCATTCAATGCTTCCTGATCGTATTTCAGTGGATATTCCTCTTTCAGTTCCCGAATGCGTTCCATCCACTGTTTATGGGTATTCTTTTCAACCATAGAATTGAGTTTCTTCAGGACCTCTCTTGCATCGCCCTCTACACTGCAGTCTACCACGATATTTTTATTAATCTCAGCAGGATCAATATCGATATGAAGAACCTTTGCATTCTTGGCAAACTTGGACGCATTGCCAACAACACGGTCACTGAAACGGGCACCTACTGCAATCAGAAGATCACATTCTGTAATTCCAAGATTGGTTGCTTTTGTTCCATGCATACCCGCCATACCGGTATACTTTTCATCCGTTCCATCAAAAGCGCCCTTTCCCATCAGTGTATCACCGACTGGTGCCTCAATCTTTTCTACCAGCTCTTTTAATTCTTTCTGCGCATCAGAAATCACTGCCCCGCCGCCTACAAGTACAAACGGTTTCTTTGATTCATTGATCAGTTTTGCTGCCTTTTCCAGATCTTCTGTTCTGACATAATCTGTTTTTCTCTCGATTTTTTCCGGAACTACTGCTTCATATTCTGTTACAGCTGCGGTCACATCCTTCGGAATATCCACCAGAACCGGACCCGGACGTCCTTCTTTTGCAATACGGAATGCATTACGGATAGTATCAGCCAGCACTTCTACGTTCTTTACGATATAATTATGCTTAGTGATCGGCATAGTCACACCACTGATGTCAATTTCCTGAAAACTGTCTTTTCCAAGAAGCGGAACCCCTACATTGGCTGTGATAGCTACTATAGGAACCGAATCCATGTAAGCGGTTGCAATACCTGTTACCAGATTCGTTGCCCCAGGACCGGATGTTGCAAGACATACGCCCACTTTACCGGTGGCACGTGCATATCCATCTGCTGCATGAGATGCTCCCTGCTCATGAGAAGTTAAGATGTGCGTGATCTCCTTGCTGTGTTTGTAAAGTTCATCATAAATATTTAAGATTGCTCCTCCCGGATAACCGAAGATAGTATCTACTCCCTGTTCCTTCAGACATTCTACGACGATCTGTGATCCATTTAACTTCATAAGTATCCCTCCTGACTAAAACTCAAGAATTGCTCCGCGGTTACCAGATGTTACCATCTTTGCATAACGTGCCAGATATCCTGTTGTCACCTTTGGTTCCCTTGGCTGCCATTTTGCTTTTCGTGCAGCCAGTTCTTCATCTGATATTACAAAATCCAGTTTATTTTCCGGAATATTAATCTTAATAATATCCCCTTCTTCTACCAGGGCAATCGGTCCTCCCACTGCCGCTTCCGGTGATACATGACCTATCGATGCTCCCCTGGATGCACCACTGAAACGTCCATCTGTGATTAATGCTACAGAAGATCCCAGTCCCATGCCGGCAATAGCTGACGTAGGATTCAGCATTTCACGCATACCAGGACCTCCTTTTGGTCCTTCATAACGGATAACAACGACATCTCCCGGTATGATCTTTCCTCCCTTAATTGCCTCAATGGCATCTTCTTCACAGTCAAAAACTCTTGCCGGTCCTTCATGAACCAGCATCTCAGGAACCACTGCAGAGCGCTTTACAACACCGGAATCCGGTGCCAGATTTCCCTTCAGTACAGCAATTCCTCCCGTCTGACTGTATGGATTGTCAATTGGACGGATCACTTCCGGATTCAGATTCTCGCATCCGGCAATGTTCTCTGCTACAGTCTTGCCGGTAACAGTCATCAAATCGGTATAAAGGAGACTCTTTTTATTCAATTCGTTCATAACAGCATAGACACCGCCAGCCGCATTCAGATCTTCAATATAAGTCGGGCCTGCCGGTGCCAGATGACACAGGTTCGGTGTTTTCGCACTGATTTCATTAGCAATGTCCATGTTCAGCTCTACGCCTGCTTCATGAGCAATTGCCGGAAGGTGCAGCATACTGTTAGTAGAACATCCAAGCGCCATATCTACTGTCAGAGCATTCATAAATGCCTTTTCTGTCATAATATCTCTTGGCCGGATGTTTTTCTTTACCAGTTCCACAATCTGCATACCGGCGTGCTTTGCAAGCTTAATTCTCTCAGAATATACGGATGGAATCGTTCCATTACCTTTCAGCCCCATTCCCAGAACTTCTGTCAGGCAGTTCATACTGTTTGCTGTATACATACCAGAACAGGAACCGCTGGTCGGGCAGGTATTGCATTCAAATTCATAAACATCTTTTTCTGTCATGGTTCCTGCTGCATAGGAGCCTACTGCTTCAAACATGCTGGAAAGGCTTCTTTTCTGTCCTTTTACATGGCCTGCCAGCATCGGACCACCGCTGACAAAAATAGTTGGGATATTCAGTCTGGCTGCCGCCATCAGAAGTCCCGGTACATTCTTGTCACAGTTTGGGATGCAGACCAGTGCATCAAACTGATGTGCCATTGCCATACATTCTGTGGAATCTGCAATCAGATCTCTGGTTACCAGAGAATATTTCATACCAACATGGCCCATGGCAATACCGTCGCAGACTGCGATAGCCGGGAATTCTCTCGGCACTCCTCCTGCCAGGGCTACGCCCATCTTTACTGCTTCTGTAATCTTATCCAGGTTCATATGTCCCGGCACAATCTCATTATAGGAATTAACAATACCGATTAATGGCTTGTCCATTTCTTCCTGTGTCAGTCCCAGTGCGTTAAACAGGGATCTGTGTGGGGCCTGCTGCATCCCCTTTTTTACTGCGTCACTTCTCATGATCATTCCGCCTTTCTGTTTCATTCATTGATTCTCCAGGACTGTTTCCTATATCACATATTCATCAGCCCCGTTGACTCTGTACACTCTCTATATTTTCTATACTCTCTCTGCAATCAGTCTGCCCATTTCTTTGCAGCCGACCTTCGTACATCCCTCCGACATAATGTCTCCGGTCCGGTATCCGTCTTTTAATACCTGGGATACAGCATTCTCAATGGCATCTGCCGCCTCATCCAGATTCAATGAAAAACGAAGCATCATAGCTGCTGATAAAATGGTTGCAATTGGATTGGCAATATCTTTTCCTGCAATATCCGGTGCAGAACCATGGCTTGGTTCATACAAACCGAAACTGGTCTCATTCAGACTGGCTGATGACAACATACCGATAGATCCGGTCACCATGCTGGCTTCGTCGGATAAAATATCTCCAAACATGTTTTCCGTCAGAATTACATCAAACTGCTTTGGATCCCGCACCAGCTGCATAGCGCAGTTATCTACCAGCATATGTTCCAGTGTCACTTCCGGATAGTCTTTTGCCACTTCTTCCACTACGCTTCTCCATAATCTGGAGGAATCCAGCACGTTTGCCTTATCTACGCTGGTAACTTTCTTCCTTCTCTTCATGGCAATGTCAAATCCACGTTTTGCAATTCTGCGAATCTCATTTTCATCGTAAGTCAGGGTATCAATTGCTTTCTTTACCCCGTTCTCTTCTACGGTCTTTCTTTCTCCAAAATACAGACCGCCGGTCAGTTCTCTCATAATCATCATATCGAATCCGTCGCCGATGATCTCATCACGAAGTGGGCAGGCGTCTTTTAATTCTTTATAAAGATATGCCGGTCTTAAATTAGCGAAAAGGTTCAGCGATTTGCGAAGCTTTAACAGCCCTGCTTCCGGTCTCCTGGATGGTTCCAATTTGTACCACGGAGATGTCTTCGCATCTCCTCCAATAGAGCCCATCAGTACGGCATCATTCTTCTTCGCAGTCTCGATGGTCTCATCTGTAAGCGGTATTCCATGCACATCAATGGATGCGCCACCCATTAACAGCTTAGTATAGTTCAGCGTGAACCCAAACTTCTTTCCCGCAGTATCCAGAACCTGAACTGCCTGTTCCACAATCTCCGGTCCGATTCCGTCTCCCGGAATCAATGCAACATTGTAACTCATAAATATACACTCCTCCTAATGAACATACCCACTCTTATAAATATGTTCTATTATAAAACAAAGGACACAGCACTGATGCTCTGTCCTCCGCGTTTTTACTGCTTATTATTATTCAGCATCTGCTTTCTCTACTTCTGAGATAGCAGCTTTTTTCATTGGGATTCTGCAATTCTTGTTGCTGCCAAACTCAACTATTACGTCTTCCTCTGTAATGTCAATGACAACACCGTAAAAACCGCTTGTTGTTACTACGCTGTCTCCGACTTCCAGTTCTGAAAGCATCGCATTGAGGCGTTTCTGTTCCTTCTTCTGTGGTCTGATTGCGAAAAAGTACATTGCACCGCCAATGACGACTACGTAAACCAGCAGGAGTAACATTCCTCCGCCGGAAGATGCTTCTGTTAATAAATTCATGTGATTTTCCTCCGTTTTATTTTGCTAAAATTTGTATCTGTTCAGTACTTTCACAGATACTAAAATTCTCCGTACTGTTAATAATACACAAAAATGACATTATCATCAAGTAGTTTCTTCAAATCCGGCAAGTTTTTTTGCTTTGTACTCCTTAAACTGGCCTTTTTCAATAGCATCACGAATCTCTTCCATCATATGATTGTAGAAATAGAGATTGTGCAATACACAGAGACGCATACCAAGCATTTCTTTTGCTTTTAACAGATGACGGATATAAGCTCGGCTATAATGTCTGCAGGCCGGGCACTGACATCCTTCTTCGATCGGCTGATCATCCAGCTCGTATTTGGCATTAAACAGATTCAGTTTGCCATGGTTCGTATATACATGACCGTGACGACCATTTCTGCTTGGATATACACAATCAAAGAAATCAATACCTCTCTCCACGCCTTCCAGAATATTGGCCGGTGTACCGACTCCCATCAAGTAGGTTGGCTTGTTCTGTGGCAGGTACGGTACTACTTCATCCAGAATATGATACATCTCTTCATGACTTTCTCCCACTGCCAGTCCGCCTACTGCATAACCATCCAGATCCAGTTCGGCGATCTGCTGTGCATGTTCGATACGAATATCTTCATAAATAGCACCCTGATTGATGCCAAACAGCATCTGATGCTGGTTAATGGTATCTGGCAGGTTATTCAGACGAGCCATCTCTGTCTTACACCGCTTCAGCCATCTGGTGGTGCGTTCTACTGATTTTCTTACATAATCACGTTCAGCTACACTGGACGGGCATTCATCAAATGCCATAGCAATCGTAGATGCCAGATTGGACTGGATCTGCATACTCTCTTCCGGTCCCATAAAAATTTTTCTTCCATCTACATGGGAGTTAAAATATACCCCCTCTTCTTTGATCTTACGCAGTCCTGCCAGAGAAAAAACCTGAAATCCACCCGAATCTGTCAGAATCGGCTTATCCCAGTTCATGAATTTGTGCAATCCGCCAAGCTGCTTTACTACTTTATCTCCCGGTCTGACATGCAGATGGTAGGTATTAGATAACTCTACCTGAGTGCCGATCTCCTGCAAGTCTGTAGTGGCTACCGCACCCTTGATAGCTGCTGCCGTACCTACATTCATAAATACCGGAGTCTGAATCGTGCCGTGTACTGTCTCAAGCCGGGCACGCTTTGCTTTTCCTTCTGTTGCTAAAATCTGGTACATAGATCCTCCTGTTTTGCGACTTATAATCGTAATATCATGTTACTGTTCACAGCCACCGTTTCGCAAGGTGTTTTCTGTGAGCGATGGTCACAAAAAGCCTGAGACATACAGCACAAAATCCTGTTTTTACATGATTTCTATGCATTGCGAAGCGTGTTGCCGGTCACGGAGTGAACAGTAACTATCGTACCACGTTTATAAAAATTTTACAATATCTACAACTTGATCTTCCAGATAATTTGTCGTATACTGTCTCAGATAAACGTTTCTAAAATACATTTAATAGGTAACTTGTTTTATGGAGGTTTATTTTTAATGAACAATGTAACAACACATAGATTAGGTATTGACATCGGTTCTACTACCGTTAAGATTGCGATCCTGGATGAACAGGATCATCTTCTTTTTGCAGACTATGAACGTCATTATGCCAATATTCAGGAAACACTGGCAAGTCTCCTGCAGAAGGCGGAGGCACAGCTTGGTACCCTTCAGGTTGCTCCGGTAATCACCGGTTCCGGCGGTCTGGCCCTTGCCAAGAATATGGAAGTTCCTTTTGTACAGGAAGTTATTGCTGTATCCTCTTCCATATCCCATTACATACCTCAGACAGATGTGGCTATTGAGCTGGGCGGTGAGGATGCCAAGATCATCTATTTTGACAACGGCAATATTGAACAGCGTATGAACGGTATCTGCGCAGGTGGTACCGGTTCTTTTATCGATCAGATGGCCTCTCTCCTGCAGACAGACGCCACCGGTCTGAATGAGTATGCGAAGAATTATCAGTCCTTATATTCCATTGCAGCCAGATGTGGTGTATTTGCCAAAAGTGATATTCAGCCGCTGATCAACGAAGGAGCTACCAAAGAGGATCTGTCTGCTTCCATTTTCCAGGCAGTGGTGAATCAGACCATCAGTGGTCTTGCCTGTGGTAAACCAATCCGTGGACATGTGGCATTCCTCGGCGGTCCACTCCACTTTTTATCCGAGTTAAAGGCATCCTTTATCCGTACTCTGAAGCTGGATGACGAGCATGCCATTACCCCGCAGAACTCTCATCTGTTCGCAGCCATTGGTTCTGCCCTGAACAGTCATCTGAAAGCTGTCACTACTACAGATGCTCTGATTACCAAACTTTCTAAAAAGATTAAGCTAGAGTTCGAAGTAGCCCGTCTGGAGCCATTGTTTGCTTCTCAGAAAGATTATGATGCTTTCCATGAACGTCAAAGTCAGTACAATGTCATGACAGATGATCTGAGTACTTATGAAGGCAACTGTTTCCTGGGTATTGATGCCGGTTCTACTACCACCAAAGCAGCACTGGTAGGAGAAGACGGTTCTCTTCTGTATTCTTTTTACAGTAACAATAACGGAAGTCCGTTAAAGACAACCATCCGTGCAATTCAGGAGATCTATTCTCTTATGCCGTCGAAGGCAAAGATCGTTCGTTCCTGTTCTACCGGATATGGAGAAGCACTGATTAAGGCTGCCCTGATGCTGGATGAGGGCGAGGTAGAAACAGTCTCCCATTATACTGCCGCCGCATTCTTTGATCCTGAAGTAGACTGTATCCTGGACATCGGTGGTCAGGATATGAAGTGTATCAAGATCAAGAATCAGACCGTAGACAGTGTGCAGTTAAACGAAGCTTGTTCCTCCGGATGTGGTTCTTTCATTGAAACCTTTGCAAAATCCCTGAATTACAGTGTCAGTGACTTTGCAAAAGAAGCATTGTTCGCTCAACACCCGATTGATCTGGGTACCCGCTGTACCGTATTTATGAATTCCAAGGTAAAGCAGGCACAAAAAGAAGGGGCTTCCGTTGCAGATATCTCTGCCGGTCTGGCTTATTCTGTTATTAAAAATGCCTTATATAAAGTAATCAAAGTATCTGATGCTTCTTCTCTCGGAAAACACATCGTGGTACAGGGTGGTACATTCTATAACGATGCTGTTCTTCGCAGCTTTGAGCGTATTGCAGGATGCGAAGCCATCCGTCCGGATATTGCCGGTATCATGGGTGCTTTCGGCGCAGCTCTTATTGCAAGAAACCGTTACCATGGTGAGAAAACTACTATGCTGACAATCGATCAGATCAATGCCCTGACTTTTACCACCAAGATGGCCAAATGTAAGGGTTGTACGAACCAATGTCGTCTGACCATCAACCGTTTCTCCGGAGGACGCCAGTTTGTCAGTGGCAACCGCTGCGAACGTGGTCTTGGAAAAGAAAAGAAAAATACGGACATTCCAAACTTATTTGAATTTAAAAATCAGCTGCTCTTCTCCTATGAGCCGCTGTCTGAGGAACAGGCTTTCCGCGGCACTGTCGGTATTCCGAGAGTCCTAAATATGTACGAAAATTATCCTTTCTGGTTCAAGTTTTTCACTAAACTTGGTTACCGTGTGGTACTCTCCCCGGCATCTACCAGAAAGATTTATGAACTGGGTATTGAATCCATTCCAAGTGAGTCCGAATGCTATCCGGCCAAACTGGCACATGGCCATATAGAATGGCTGATCCAACAGGGAGTGCATTTTATTTTCTATCCGGCCATTCCATATGAACGAAATGAGTTCCCGGATTCCAATAACCATTATAACTGTCCGATCGTTACCTCTTATTCTGAAAATATCAAGAATAATGTGGAAGAACTGCGCAGTGAACATATTGATTTTCGCAATCCGTTCATGGCTTTCACCAGTGTGGACACCGTAACTTCTCAGCTGATTAAAGCATTTCCTGAGATCCCGGCTTCCGAGATCAAAGAGGCTGCACAGCTTGGATGGGAGGAACTGACAAAGACACGTGAGACTATGTATCGAAAAGGTGAAGAAACCATTGCCTGGCTGAAGGCACACGGTAAGCATGGCATTGTTCTCGCCGGTCGTCCTTATCATATTGACAATGAGATTAACCATGGTATTCCGGAACTAATCACCTCCTATGGTATTGCCGTTCTGACTGAAGACTCTGTTTCTCATCTGCATCAGCCGGAACGACCTCTGATTGTCAGTGACCAGTGGATGTATCACAGCCGTCTGTATGCCGCTGCAAACTATGTAAAAACAGTGGATTTCCTGGACCTGATTCAGTTGAACTCTTTTGGATGTGGTCTGGATGCCGTCACTACTGATCAGGTAAATGATATTCTGTCCGGTTCCGGCAAGATCTATACCTGCCTGAAGATCGATGAGGTCAACAACCTGGGAGCTGCCCGTATCCGTGTACGTTCTCTGATTGCTGCAATCCGTGCTAAAAAGGAACAGAATGAACAGCGTAAGATTATTCCATCCAGCATTGAAAAAGCGGTCTTTACACCAGAGATGCGTAAGGAATATACTATCCTTTGTCCGCAGATGTCTCCGATCCATTTTGATCTGCTGGTTCCTGCATTTAAGACCTGTGGATATAACATTGAAGTGCTTCATAACGATGGACGTGAAGCCGTTGATATGGGACTGAAATATGTCAACAACGATGCCTGCTATCCATCTTTGATGGTGGTCGGTCAGATTATGGATGCGGTATTGTCCGGCAAATATGATCTGTCCAAAACTGCTATTCTTATGACTCAGACAGGTGGTGGATGCCGTGCTACCAACTACATTGGCTTTATCCGCCGCGCGCTGGAAAAAGCAGGACATCCTGACATTCCGGTAATTTCCCTGAATGTCAGCGGACTGGAAAAACAGCCTGGTTTTCAGATCACGCTTTCTCTGCTGACGAAAGGTATGTATGGTGTGGTATTTGGTGATATCTTCATGCGCTGTCTGTACCGCATGCGTCCGTACGAGGCAGTGCCTGGTTCTGCCAATGCCATGCATGAGAAATGGAAGAAGAAATGTATTGAATTTCTGTGTCTGAAAAATCCGACTTATTTCGGATTTACTAAACTCTGCCGCGAGATCATTGCAGATTTTGACAATCTGCCAATTCTGGATATCCAGAAGCCGCGCGTCGGTATCGTTGGTGAGATTCTGGTTAAGTTCATGCCGGCTGCCAACAACTATCTGGTAGAACTTCTGGAATCCGAAGGTGCAGAAGCTGTGGTACCGGATCTGCTGGATTTCCTGTTCTACTGCTTCTACAACTCCAACTTTAAGGCAAAAGAACTTGGTATGAGCAAGCGTACTGCTTTCCTGTGTAATTCAGGAATCAAGTTCCTGGAATTTATCCGTGGTACCTCCAGAAAAGAGTTTGCAAAGAGCAAGCACTTCTCTACTCCGGCAGATATCAGGGAACTGGCTGAATATGCCAAACCGATTGTTTCTCTTGGCAACCAGACCGGTGAAGGATGGTTCCTGACCGGAGAAATGATGGAACTAATTCATGAAGGTGTGAATAATATCGTCTGCACACAGCCATTTGGCTGCCTTCCAAACCATGTGGTAGGAAAAGGTGTTATTAAAGAAATCCGCCGGCAGTATCCACTGGCTAATATCGTAGCTATCGACTACGACCCGGGTGCCAGTGAAGTTAACCAGTTGAACCGTATCAAGCTGATGCTGAGTACGGCACAAAGAAATCTGAAGAAATAAAGAATCTCAAGGCAGTGATTCCATGTAGATATGGAGTTGCTGCCTTACGTGCCATGCCAGATGCCAGATAAAAACAAGGACGAGAGTTTCATGGCATTTCTAATCCACAAACCTCTCGTCCTTACTTTATTATTTCTTTTATTCCTGCACTGCTTCTGTAGTGTTTTCTGTCTGTGTCTCTTCAGCTGATGTGTCCAGAATCCCCCGCAGCTCTTCAATCATTTCTTCGTCTTTCAGTCGAAATTTCACTTCCACACGGCGGGATGCTTCTGCATCTTCGTTGCCGTTGGCATCTAAGATCAGGTTACTGCTGGAATGACCATTTACAGTCAGATTCTGCCGAAGAAGTGTCTGGTTATCTTCTGACAGGAAGTTCTGGGATAATTCCAGAAGATACTCTGCCACTGCCAGCGAACGTCTCTGGGACAGTTCCAGATTGTATTCATATCCTCCTGAACTGTCTGTATAACCATCTATGATGATCTCTGCCAGATAAGAGTAATACTGTGGATCCAGTAACACATTGCAGTAGATTGGCAATACCTGTGCCAGTACCTCTTTTCCGGCATCGGACAATTCTGTCTCGTCATAATCAAACAGAACACTGGAATCCATAACCAAAGCGCCATTATTGGCATCAATCTCTACCGTCATACTGTTGCTGGCAAATTCTTTTTTCAATGCTTCAATTACGTCTGCTTTCACGCCAATAATATTGTCGATCCGCTTCTGCTGCGTTGCCAGTTGTGTGGTCTTCTCATCCAGAGCACTTTGCTGATCCGCCAGAGTCACACTCTGGGCTGCCAGCTTCTTTTGCTGATCCGCAAGCTGAGCTGCCAGATCATCCAACTGCTGCTTCTGGGCTGCCAGGAGTTCATCCTGGCTGGCCAACTGATCCTGCTGATCAGATAACTGGTTTTGCTGATCTTCTACCACTCCCTGCTGCTCCATGATCTGTTTCGTATACTCATCCTGCAGCACCAGTTTTTCCTGCTGCTCTTTGATGCTCTTCTCATAATTGATCTGAGACTGAAACAGAGTCACGCACATAATCAGTACAAACAGCAGAAGAATTCCTGCCATCATATCGGAATAAGAACGCCAGACATTATGACCTGTATTCTCTTTTTCTCTTCTCCTACGCATCTCTTCCTCCTGTCAGCATTAATTAAAGAAGATTCCCTTTCCCTTTTTTCCGCTGCGGCTGCTTTCCTTCATATACTGAACCATGGTCTCAAGAAGTTCTTCCTGTCTGTTTCCCTGTTCTTCCAGCGTCTTCTGAATCTGCAAGAGCATATCTCGATTACTGTTATTCACTGCCATATTGCGGATATTCGTCCGGTGCGTCTCGTCTGGAGATGTAACGATATTGTACAGCAGGTTCTGTACCTGTTCCATTGTCTGTGCCGTCAGTTTCTGATACTGAACAAACTCCTGCATACGATCATTATAACTCTGTACAACCTTTTCATTCGCTTCATACAGATTACTATTATGCTGGCTCGCTGCTGCAAATCCTTCTACACTGACACTTGCCGCACTGACATACTTCTGCATTGCCTGGTTACATGCCACCCAGAATTTTGCTGAACTCTGTTCTGCATCCTGAAGGTAGGTCATAATCTGGCGGTAATTGTGATCCAGAACTTCTCCATACTTCTGGTTATTATCGATGGTCTGCTGCGCAGAAGTAAGGTATTCTTTCTGCATAGCGCCCATTTCTCTCACCAGACTCTGCATCTGATCCCGTTCTTCCGAAAAAGCATTGTGAAGATCTGTCTCTGTTGCCTTATATAGTTCTTTGGTGGCTTCCGTCATCTCTTTCTGAGCCTGCGTCATGCTTTCCAGTGCCTGATTAAAATCATCAAACTGTAACTGAAAATTCTCGCGCATGTTAGACAGGAAATCATTCAGAAGACCTTTCATCATCTCTTCCTGTCCCTTTGACATAGTCTCTGTCAGAATATCCATGGACTGGTTCATCTTTCGGAAAGAAGGGGTGATAACTTTTTCAAAACTGTTCGCCAGATGTTCCGAAAACTGATCTGTCATCTTCTGAATTGCCTTGGTCTGCTCTTCCTGATAATTCACCATAATATTCCGGGTCTCTGCTTCAGCAGAAGGAATTACCAGATTATGAAAATAATCCATGAATTCTGACATACTGTCTGTCAGTGATGCGTAGGCTGATTTTAATGCATAGCTGAATACCAGTGACAGAGACAGTCCGTAGATAGACGTCAGGAAAGCGACCTTAATACCGTCTACCAGAGAAGATACTGAACTTGTCATTGCCTCATAATTGGAAGGTTCAAAACCCTTCAACCCCACCACAAGACCAATGAATGTTCCGAGAATCCCCAGACTAGTCAGAATATCCGGTATAATATCCAGCATCTTTTTGCTGATCAGACTTTCCATTACATCTTCATTGATATAGTCTTCAATGTCTGCCAGCCCGCTCTGGCTTTTCTTTACAAACGTGCGGAATTCCTTATAACGGTGATCCAACGGTGACATTCCAAAAAGTTCTTCAGGAAGTGTTCCCTCTTCTCCTGTTGCCACATCAAGCGTCTCAAATGTACGCTCTATCTCATCTGTTGCCCTCTGAAATGCCCGTTCGTATCTTCCCATTTTCCCGAAACCGGAAAACATACCGAACAGGTAAATAAGAATCATAATACCCAGAAAAATGAAATTGTAAATCATTGTCCCGGATACTCCACCACTTACAAACCAGGTGAAGCCGATACTGATTCCAACTACCAGAACAAACAGGATCTTATCTGTTACTTTATGTCCCATTCTCTCTCCTCCTCCTAGATGTTTTCAATCTGCCAGTCAATTTCCTTTATACCATGTTCCTTCAGGAACTTATTGGTACGGCTGAATGGTCTGCTCCCAAAAAATCCCCGATATGCGGATAACGGACTGGGATGGGGTGACTCTATGATCAGATGATTCGGGTTTGTAAGCATAGACTTCTTCATCTGTGCCGGCCTTCCCCATAAAATAAATACCATTGGCCGATCCTGTTCATTCAAAATTCTGATTGCCGCATCCGTGAATTCTTCCCAGCCTATTCCCCTGTGAGAATTCGCCTGATGTGCACGAACAGTCAGAACAGTATTTAACAGAAGCACTCCCTGCTTTGCCCATTTTGTCAGATATCCATTATTTGGTATCTCACATCCGCAGTCATCCTGCAATTCTTTATAGATATTTACCAGTGACGGTGGTATCTCCACATCCGGTTTCACAGAAAAACACAGACCATGCGCCTGTCCTTCTCCGTGATATGGATCCTGCCCCAGAATCACCACTTTCACCTCATGCAGCGGAGTCAGTGCAAACGCATTGAATATATCATCTGCAGGTGGAAAAATCTGATGTGTCCTGTACTCTTCGTTCACTGTCTGATATAACTTTCGATAATATAGCTTGGAGAATTCTGGCTTCAGCGGCTCCAGCCAATCATTTGTAATTGCTGCCATTTCCTTTTCCTCACAATCTCACTGAAAGACCTTTTTCTCTCAGATATTCCTTCACTTCTCTGATCTCCAGTTCTTTATAATGGAACAGTGATGCTGCAAGTGCCGCATCTGCTTTTCCATCTGTCAGCGCTTCATAAAAATGCTCCATGGTTCCGGCTCCACCTGACGCAATCACCGGAACCGAAACAGCTTCTGCAATAGCTCTGGTTAATTCAATATCATATCCCGCTTTGGTTCCATCACAGTCCATGCTGGTAAGAAGGATCTCTCCTGCACCCATCCTGCAGACCTTTTCTGCCCATTCCACAGCATCGATACCCACATCAATCCTGCCGCCATTTTTATAAATATTCCATCCGCTGCCGTCCGCACGCTTCTTGGCATCGATGGCAACTACTACACACTGACTTCCGAACTTGTCAGCTGCTTCGCTGATCAACTCTGGACGATTAATGGCAGAAGAATTGATGGATATCTTATCTGCGCCTTCCCGCAATAATACCTTAAAGTCTTCTACAGTCCGGATTCCTCCACCCACAGTAAATGGAATGAAGACATTTTCTGCCACTCTGCGCACCATATCCACTACAGTATCTCGTGCATCCGAAGATGCCGTAATATCCAGAAATACTACTTCATCTGCGCCGGCCTTATCATAGGCTGCAGCAATCTCCACCGGATCTCCTGCATCCCGCAGATTTACAAAATTAACCCCTTTTACCACCCGTCCATTATGTACATCCAGACATGGAATGATCCTTTTTGTAAACATCTTATTTTTCCTCCATCTCTGCAAAATTCTTCAAAATCTGTAAACCTGTTTCACTACTCTTTTCCGGGTGGAACTGACAGGCAAACAGATTATTTTTCTCTACTGATGCATGGATATGTACGCCATACTCTGTAGAAGCCTTAACAATCTCAGGGGCTTTTGCCTCAAGGTAATAAGAATGTACAAAATACACATAACTGTTCTCCGGAATATTACGAAACAGTCTTCCGTTATGTTCCAGATGCAGGGAATTCCATCCGATATGTGGCACTTTCAGTCCCTCTCCTTCCGGAATTCTTCTGATCTTTCCTTCTAAAACTCCAAGTCCTTTCACTCCAGGACTCTCTTCACTCTCTTCAAACAGAAGCTGCAGTCCCAGACAAATTCCAAGAAGTGGCTTCCCGCTATCTGCAATCTCACGAATTAACGTATCCAGATGATACTCCTGTAACTTCTTCATGGCATCACCAAAAGCACCTACTCCCGGAAGAATTACCTTATCCGCCTTACGGATCTGCTCCGGATCGCGAGTCACGATCGTCTCTTTTCCAAGATACTGTAATGCCTTTTCCACGCTGCGAAGGTTTCCTGCATCATAGTCGATAATTCCAATCATAATTATTTTTCTCCTCTAAACAGGTGTTTTTTCGGTAAAATCAACGATTATTCGTATCATTTAACGCCTGTTTCATTACTTTTTATTGCATCTAATTACATTTTATTTAGCAAACTAATTAGTATATTTTTAGTACGTTATTTTTCGTACTAATTAGCAGATAGCGCTGGCTACCGCATTGATTTCTGCCAACTGCTGGGCACTAAGCATTGCCACGCTCATCATAACGCACTGGTTCGATATCGCCTTTCAGATAACGCTTTTCCACAACATCTTTAAAACATTTATATACTCCGTCAGTCATTGGAATATTTCTAACACTATTTTGTGTTTTGGTTTTCACAACCACATGGGTATGATCGATGCATTGTAACTGCTTTTCAACCCTTATAGAGTGATTTTCGAAATCAATATTATCCAGTGTCAGCCCACACAATTCCGATGCTCTCATGCCTGTCCAGAATAAGATGTAGATCATATTATAACAGTGTGCACTGTGAGCATCTTTTGAACAAAAGTCAAGAAATCTGTTCATATCCTCAACCGAAATAGCCTCCATAACTTTGCTGTCACTTCTGTCCGTTGTAATTCTGCGGAATGGATTTTTTACAATATAATCATAATCGACAGCATATTCAAAAGATCTCTTAATTAAACTGATCTGGCTTTGTATGGAAGATCCCCGATATTTTTTCTTCATATCGGCAAGCCATTCTTCGCAATGCTCCGGTTTGATCTTTCCAATCTCCATATAACCCAGTCGGTACTGCTTCAGGCAGTTAATGGTAACATTGTATCCTACTTTCGTTGCATGGGCGAGTTCTTTTCTGTTGTAAAGACTGTTCAGATAACGGTCGATAACCTCAAGTAACGTTAGTTTTGATCCATCAATATCGAGATTATTTACTAGTTTGGCGTTTACCTCTGCTTCCTTTTCCCGCAGGCTTTGTCCTGCCCGTTTTCCTTTTGGAACCTGATCTGTAGCTTCCAATATGTAAGAGCTCACTGCTCTTTTCTTTCCAAAGGCATCTATATAATGGTATTCATATCGCTTCGTCTTTGGATTATAGTATTCATTTGCCCGCAGTGCGCGTCTTACTGGTTTGTGTTTGGTATTTGCTGTTTTATTTGCCATGATTCGAGATCCTCCTTATATAATAGAATGCCGCTTCTCGAGCATTCCATTATCATGAATAAAAAAGTATCCCGAATGCATTATTTATCATAACACATCCGAGATACTTTGTCGATATTATACCTGCTCCACCCTGTTGATATACTCTTCAAATGGCTTCCTTTTAATTCTGATCACCCGCCCGACCATAAGATGATATTTACACTCATAATCATCACTTAAAATTTTCCGCAGACGGTGCTGACCAATACCAAACAGTTCCGCTGCTTCCGATATGGATAGCAATACTTTATCATTCATTTCTATTTATCCCCCAGACATTCCAAAAGGAAATGTTGAAGATGATCAATCAATGCCTGTTCCAAATCTCCTTCATATACATGTGTGTCAGGCTGAATCTGCAGAAATTCCATAACATAAGGATCTTTCACTATTTTCTCATATTCTGGTTTTGGCTCTGTTGTTTGAATTTCATTTGCAACCGCTATCTTATCCTGGCTTGCTAAAATACGCTGATAATACATCGTATTGATCTGCCGTTCCAGTTGACGAACACTCCATGCTGCTTTTGCACATTCTTCCATATAAAATCTTCTTGCCTGTTCATCATTTATACGCATCAAGACACGATAATGTGACCAGCTCAATTCAGGACACAGTGTGTCTCGAATTGGAAAAGTGCAATAAAACTGCCTCATCTTACGAAGATTCGATTTATCAAAGCCTTTTCCAAACTCTGCGGTCAGTTGCTCAGAAAGATATTCCAATAATTTCTTTCCGTATTCTGCACGATCATTTTCTCCACATGCTTTAAAAATCTGTTCTCCAATTTCCCAATAAGTTGTTACCATAGCAGAATTTACCGCTGTGCTTAAACGATGTTGTGCCGACACAATAGAATTACGAATAGAATGATAAGTCTGTTCTGCATTTTGATTTTTTTGTAAATTATAATCCATGCTCTTTACTTCTCTGAATTTCTAAAATAGAACTTACTGTTCTTCTATTGATTCAATATTTTCAATCCGCATCAGCTTAACTACTTGCTTATCTTTTTTCTCTGTATAACAAATTTTTATCCATTCATCATCTGCATCTATAATCTTGCAGGATAATTCAGTTTTTCCTGCAAAACTAAAAATGAACTCTGATCTGATAATACATTGTTTTCCTACAAGATCATTTATCAGCTTTGACATATATGCCACTCCTCTCTGCTTTTTCTCCAATCGTTTTATTTTCGTTTCCAAACGCTTTACTTTTCCCGGATACGCTGAATAACAAAGTATCAACAACAATGCTACAATTCCAAACCATTCCATCTCTTTCTCCTTACAGCATTTTCACATTCTACAAGTCGTAAAACTTTATAATTACTCTTCAGCATCCATCCACATCAATATTTTTTACAATGCGGACAATGCCATGCACGTTGTTCTTCTGGATATGGCAAAACAGTAACAATTTTTCTGGAAAAAATCCTTTTATGCCTGTTTTCTTTTTTTCTGGTCCTATGTCAAGAAAAAGTACAAATTAAATGCAACCAATTTTGTCTTTTTATGTAATTGTTAACTTGCTAAGCTTGCTACAGTCGTTTCCAGATTTTTTAGATATTGTTCCTCATATTCATTTGGAGATAAATATCCACAATGACTATGAATACGGACGGTG
>NZ_JACRSZ010000013.1 GCF_014385005.1 Jingyaoa shaoxingensis
GAAAATGGCTAGAGCATGACGTAATGCTGTAGAAAGAAGAATGTCGGAAAGCCGTGTGAGGGAGAACCTCATGCACGGTTTGATGAGGGGCGGATGAAATTTTCATCCGCCTACTCTACTGCTGTCTATGATTATGACCGCAGATAATAATTATTTTGCTGCTTATCATAAACCATAGATGGTCACGTAGTATAAATATCAAGCACTTAATAAATATACCTTTTGTATTTTGATAAGTCTTAAGCCCTTCGATACCGGTTGAAGCAGGAATAGATCTCCTGTACTCTTGGTATTGCATATCCGCCGGAAATGTATTTTCCTTCCATGAAAGCATACAGCCCTTTTTCTTCTAACTGTGTCTCGATGAACTGTACAATTTCAGGCAGTGTTTTTTTCGAATCTGCCAGTTTTTCTACTGCGTATTTCAGAAGCAGTCCTAAAGAGGCAGTCTGTTCGCAGTCGATGAGCTGCTCAATATAACGCAGGTCTACAGTTTGTTTCCCAAGTGAAAATCCGTCTTTTCCCTGTAATTTTACTTTCAGGCTTTCTTCTCCGCGTACAGCGCCGGTGCGGTAATCCCGTTTTTTGCCTACTGCTTTCGGATCAGTGGTCATGATGCGGTGGCTCTCTGGCATTGCAAACGGGCGGACAGATGTCTCAGGAATTGGAAATTCATTACACAGGGCTTTTGCTTTTTCTGTAATATCCACAGGCACATAGCTGTCCATCTGTATGACAGTATCTGCAATGTGGAAAAAGGCACCGGAGCTTCCGGCAACCAGAACCGTGGAAATACCGGCCTGAGCATACAGGTCACAGGCACGCTCCAGAAATGGAGTGATCGGTTCCTTGTCCGGAGCTATAAGACGCTGCATGAATGCGTCACGCACCATAAAGTTGGTGGCAGAAGTATCTTCATCTAACAGGAACACACAGCTTCCGGACTCCATGCCTTCGATGATGCCTGCAGCCTGAGAAGTACTTCCGCTGGCATCTTCTGTGGAGAAGCAGCGAGTGTCTTTGCCGTTTGGCAGATCATTGATAAACATGGAGATGTCCACATCCTTGATAAAGCGTCCATCTTCGGAACGAAGTTTCAGGGCAGTAGCATCCGTCAGGACATATTCCCGCCCGTCTCCGGCAACGTGATTGTATACACCCATATCAAGAGCATTCAGCAGAGTGGATTTGCCGTGATAGCCACCGCCTACGATGAGCGTGATGCCTTCTGGAATTCCCATACCGGTGATGGTGCCTTTATGCGGCAGTTCCACAGTGACACGCAAGGATTCCGGGGAAGTGAAGGCTTTTGCATTTTTCATTGGACGGGAAGATACACCGCTTTCTCGCGGCAGGATAGCTCCGTCAGCGACAAAAGCCACCAGTTTTCTTTTTTCCATTTCTTTACGAATGGTATCCTGATCTTCGCACAGATCTATGGTCTGTTTCACTTCTGCCGCATTCAGATTGCGGTAATAAAAGGTCTTTTCCACACATACAGGCAGAAAATCAAATAAGATTTTTTCCAGTTCTTTTGCATTGATACTGCGGCCGTTGGCCGGAAAACCGACAAAGAAGCGGGCAGTTATTAAGCCATTTTGTGGATCGTTGTCTATCTGGCAGGCAGTTCTTGCCAGTACTTCCGGTCCACACTGGCTGACAGAGATCAGACCACTTTTGCCGGATCCTTTGGCACGGAAAGAGAATCTTGCCACCTGTGCGGCAAACTGGCGGGTCAGGTAATCAGAAAGTGTTACCCTGATTAGTGCACTTTTAAGGCAAAATTGCGGGAAGCCGGCACGCTTCAGAGGTACCTGGACACTGATGTGAGACGGGGAGGCGAAAGGATCTCCCTGCACATGATCAATGGAAAGAGTGTACGCTGGAAAACGGTAAGTGCCTTTCAGAGACTTGTATGCCGGGTAACTTTTATGGTCAATGGAATGTAATAATTGCTGTAAATCATTGGATGATTGCATAAAATGGACTCCTTTTGTGAATTCTTATAGTAAAGATATTATAAGACTTTCGATGGAAGAACGCAATGTAGTACTTATTTTCAACGAACGAACACCGTGCAATATGATAGGCTATCTAATTAACGAACGAACAACATGCAGTATGATCTGCTAGGATACGTTGATTTTTTGCATCTGCTGGCATCATCTATGGACATCTGTTCCCTGCGATAGAAGCATTGCAGAGTCACAGATGTCATTAGATGCACAGATGCTGCAAAATCTGCCTACCATCTTAGCAGATCGTACATGCATTTGTGTTCTGTGCGTAGGAGACGAATTATATATTTGCTTTCATAATATAGAAATGCTGCATCATAGCAGATGAACAATATATATGTATGTTTTATGTGCAGGAATGCCGAGGCATTCTTGAAAAGAATTTGTAAACAAATTGATGGATGGCTAAAAATTGTAAGTTCTATCTTGACAGAAGTTACTGTGTGAATTATAGTAATTTATGAGGTTAGAAGAACCTAACAAAAGTAATAAAGAACTTACATTATTAGCTTTTTATTACAGATAAGGAGTATTGGGGTATGTTGGAACGGTATCTGGTGGAGCATTGTTCTCCTACGCTGGCGTCGATTAAGACGGCGAATCTGTTTACGTATGCGTATTCTTCGGAAGAGGAAGTGCAGGAGCAGATTGCTCTCTGGAATGCGTCGATGAATGACAAAGGAATTTTTGTAATGGAGCTGCGAAGGAGTGAGAAAGCAGCATTGATCTATGTGTGCCGGAAGTCGTTTTTGGAGCGGGATCTGAAGAAACCGGGAGTAGCGCAGTTTATGAAGAGATATGGATACACCAGTCTGGAACCGGAAGATGCCCTCAAGTTACTTCAGAGTAAGTTGCAGGTTCAGGAGGAATTCCCTCATGAGATCGGAATTTTTCTGGGATATCCGCTGGGAGATGTGATCGGTTTTATCAAGAATGCCGGACACAACTGTAAATGTACCGGATGCTGGAAGGTATACTGTAATGAGTGTGAAGCAGTCCGAACCTTTGCAAAATACAAGAAATGCAAGGATGTATATATGCGTCTGTGGCAGCAGGGACGGAGCGTCCTGAAGCTGACCGTGGCAGCCTGAAGCCGGAACTATGAGACGGCAGGAAGGCACCATGACATTCCTGAGGACCAGGGATCATAAATGTTAAAAGAAAGTCAAATGACTTTTTAAATTAAATAATAATGCAAAATAGCAGGAGGAATTTAAAATGAGTAAAGTAGCAGTTGTATTCTGGAGCAGTTCAGGAAATACAGAGACAATGGCAGAAGCAGTTCTGGAAGGAGCAAAAGGCGCAGGCGCAGAAGCAGAAATGATTAACTGTGCAGACTTCAATGCAGACATGGTAGATCAGTATGATGGGATCGCACTGGGATGCCCGGCTATGGGAGATGAAGTTCTGGAAGAAGATGAATTCCAGCCACTGTATGATGCATGCAAAGGCAAACTGGCAGGCAAGAAAGTAGCACTGTTCGGTTCCTATGGATGGGGCGATGGCGAATGGATGAGAAACTGGGAAGAAGACGCTAAGGGCGCAGGAATCACACTGGCATGTGACAGCGTAATCTGTAACGATGCTCCAGACGATGAAGCAACTGCAGCTCTGAAAGACTTAGGCGCAGCAATCGCATAAGCAGACAATAAAATAGAATAAGAGAAGAACAGCCTTTTGAATAGAGTTTCAGAAGGCTGTTTTTTTCTTATGGCATCCGCAAACTTTATAAAAATATAATGGGATAAAAATTAAAACTTTGCTATAATGATTCCAGAGAAGATCTGGACTGTGGTATAGTCAAGATGTCTGTGCTGACGGTCAGATTGTGAAAAGAAAGGAGCAGATCATTGATGGAAAAATTAAAATTGCCGGTTGGCATTGAGAATTTCCAGGAAATCCGGCAGGAAGGTTTTTATTATATAGATAAAACCAGACTGATTGAACAGCTTCTGGAACATTGGAGTAAAGCCAATCTGTTTACCAGACCGCGTCGTTTTGGAAAAACACTGAATATGAGTATGCTCCGCTACTTTTTTGAAACGGGGACAGATCCAACACTGTTTGATGGTCTGTATATTTCTCATAATCAAAAGCTCTGCGCGGAATATATGGGGAAATTCCCGGTTATTTTTCTTTCGCTGAAAAGTGTGGAAGGACTGACTTTTGAAAGTGCAAAATACCGGCTTACCGAATTAATTGGAAGAGAAGCAATGCGATTTCATTTTTTACTGGACAGCAGTTCGTTGACAGACGAAGAGAAGTACATGTATCGTGAATTGATTGCTTTGCAGGATGGAGAGTTCGCGATGAATGATAAAATCCTGGTTTCTTCTCTGAAAATGTTGTCAGAGTTTTTATATAAAAATTACGGGAAGAAAACGGTGATCCTGATTGATGAGTATGATGTCCCACTGGATAAAGCTTTTCAGAACGGCTATTACAGAGAGATGGTGGAACTGATGCGGGGGATGTTCGGACTGGCACTGAAGACCAATGATTTTCTGCAGTTTGCGGTGTTGACAGGATGCCTGAGAGTATCAAAGGAGAGCATCTTTACCGGTCTGAATAATTTTAAAGTGTTATCAATCATTGACGAACGATTTGACGAGCAGTTTGGATTTACAGATGAAGAGGTGCAGGGACTTCTGGAAGCCTATGGAATTGAGTCTCATCTGGAAGAGATAAAAGAATGGTATGACGGATATCATTTTGGTGACACTGATGTTTATTGCCCGTGGGATGTGATCAATCATGTGGATCTGCTTCGTGACAGCCCAAAAGCAAAGCCACGGGCATATTGGATCAATACCAGCGGTAACGGGCTGGTAAAGCGTTTTATTGATAAAGCAAATAAGACAACCAGGGATGAGATTGAGCGTCTGATTGCCGGTGAACCAATTGAGAAGCAGCTTCATCTGGAATTGACCTATGATGAGATCGATAACAGTATAGACAATCTCTGGAGTGTGCTGTTTACTACCGGATATCTGACACAGACCGGAATCACGGAAAATGGCGCATATAAACTGGTGATTCCGAACAGGGAAGTACGGGAGGTATTCAGGATTCAGATACAGGAATGGTTCAAACGGACGATTCTAAGCAACACAGAGCAGCTAAGTGCATTCTGGAAGGCATTCGAGGAAGGAGACGTAACGGGAATAGAGTCTTATCTGAAAAAGACGCTCAGCAATTCAGTTAGTGTGTTTGATACGAAGGCTCCGGAGAAGGAAAAAGAAAATTCTTACCACACACTTCTGGTAGGACTTCTGGCAGGAAATGATGGCTGGCTGGTAAAATCCAATGTAGAAGCTGGCGAGGGCTTTGCAGATATTATTGTAGAGACAGAAGATCCGGATGCCGGGGTGATTGTGGAACTGAAGTATTCCAGAACATTGGATGCTATGGAAAATGCCTGTAAAAAGGCAATTGCGCAGATAAAAGAACGCAGATACGATGAATATCTGCGTAATGATGACCGTCAGGATATACTGATTTACGGAATGGCATTTTGCAGGAAAAGATGTAAGGTGATAGTTGAAAAATTGTAACTGTCCAGAATACACTGTTCTGCAAGGCGTTTTGGCATAGGTATATGAAAAAACCGCTGATACTTTATGATATTTTTTAAAGTATCAGCGGAGTTTTTATATTTTGAATTTATTTCTTATACAGAATCCGGATGGAGTTCAGGATACACAGCATAGCCACGCCGGTATCTGCAAATACAGCGAACCACATGGATGCGTGTCCTGTCAGACCAAGGATCATAACAACTGCCTTGATGATCAGAGCGAATACCACGTTCTGCCAGGAGATAGCACTGGTTGCATTGGCAATGCGGATAGCCTGTGGAATGGCGTCCATATTGGAGTTCATGAATACCACATCAGCAGCTTCGATGGCCGCATCGGCACCGCTTCCCATAGCAGCTCCTACATCAGCACCGGCAAGAACCGGGGCATCGTTGATACCGTCACCAACGAACATCACACTGGTATGAGCAGCACGAATCTTCTGAAGTTCAGCCAGTTTATCCTGAGGAAGAAGTTTTGCATGAACTTCATCAATACCTGTCTCAGCAGCAACGGCATCGGCGCTTTCCTGTGCATCACCGGTCAGCATAGCAGTGGTAATACCCAGTTTTTTCAGTGCGGCGATGGCAGATTTTGCCTCGCTCTTGATGGTATCGGAGATCACGATGTGACCTTCGAACTTGCCGTTTAAGGCGATCAGAACTTCGCTTCCGAAGCCTTTTTTCTGGTAAGCAGACAGATCGATATGGAACTGATCCATCAGCTTGCGGTTACCAACCAGAAGAGTACCTTTATCAGTCTGGGCAGAAATACCGTGACCTGCGATTTCTTCCAGCTTTGCCGGTTTTACAAGAGAAAGTCCTTTTTCCTGTGCGGCAGTTACAATACTGGTGGCAATCGGATGAGTAGAGATCTGCTCGCATCCGGCAGCCAGAGTTAATAATTCATCGGAAGAAAGGGATCCTGCGGATACCACTTCCTGTACTACGAAGTTACCTTCTGTGATGGTACCTGTCTTATCCATAACGACAGCTTTTACATTGTGAAGCTGTTCCAGAGAGATACCACCTTTGAACAGGATACCCTTTTTGGAACCGGCTCCGATTCCAGAGAAGAATGCAAGCGGAACGCTAAGTACCAGCGCACATGGACAACTGATAACCAGGAAGGTCAGTGCGGTGTGTACCCAGTAGTACCAGTTCCCGGATACCAGTGACGGGATAATGGCAGTTGCCAGTGCCAGAACAACGACAAATGGAGTGTAGACTCTGGCGAATCTTGTAATAAAACGGTCGATCTTTGGTTTGCTTGCAGCGGCATTTTCTACAGAATCCAGAATACGGGTAACCATGGATTCTGATAACGGTTTGTCAACACGGATCTTTAACTGACCAGATACATTGACACAACCGGAAACAATTTCGTCACCTTTTTTCACAGTAACCGGAACCGGTTCACCTGTGATAGCGGAAGTATCCAGACGGCTGTCACCCTCCAGAATCGTTCCGTCCAGCGGAATACGGTCACCAGGACGAACCAGAAGTACGTCACCAACTTCGGTCTCTTCAGCTGGGATCACACGGATATCGTTACCGGACACCAGATTGACAGTTTCTGGACGAAGGTCTACAGCGTCCATGATCTGATTACGGCTTCGTTCTACTGCGATATCTTCGAAAAATTCACCGATGCGGTAGAACAGCATAACGCCAACTGCTTCGGAGAAATCACCAACAGCAAAAGCACCCAGAGTAGCGATACTCATCAGGAAGTTTTCGTCAAATACCTGTCCGTGTGTCAGGTTCTTCACCGCAGTGATAACAATTTCCAGACCAAGAATCAGGTAAGCAATAACATTGACAATTGCCGGTGCATAACCATTCACGCCCATATGTTCCATAACTTCGCCGATGACAAATAAAACAGCGCCGGTTGCAATCATGGCAAGAGTCTTTTTCTGCTCGGCTTTCTCATCTTTCTTATCATCTGCTTTGGCGGCAGATTTTGGGGTTGGATCCTTTGGAACTACTTTCACTTCAGATTCAATGGAGGCGCAGATGTCCTGAATCTGCGGCAGCAGGGAATCCAGACGTTTCCCGGTGATACGAAGCTGCTTGGTAGCAAATGTGATAGTAGCATCTGTTACATCATCCAGTTCATTAATACGGCGTTCCATCTTGGCAGCACAGTTTGCGCAGCCTAAATTCTCCAGAATGTAGACACGGCTTTCACCACCATTTCGGGTAACCGGAGTCTTTGGAACTACTTTTACTTCAGACTCGATGGAAGCACAGATCTCCTGAATCTGAGGAACAAGTGCATCCAGATGAGTACCGGAGATGCGAAGCTGCTTGGTAGCAAAAGTAATGGTAGCATCCGCTACATCATCTAATTCATTAATGCGGCGTTCCATCTTGGCAGCACAGTTTGCACAGCCCAGATTCTCCAGAATGAAAACCTGCTTTTCCGGACCGGCTGCATGATGATGGTGCTTATGTTCTTCATGCTCGTGATGATGTTCATGACCGCAGCCACAACCGCATTCGTCATCGCCGTGCTCATGGTGATGATGCTCGTGCTCATGATGGTGCTCATGTTCTTCGTGTGCATGGTCGTGGTGATCATGCCCGCAGCCACAACCACATTCGCCATCGCCGTGCTCATGGTGATGATGCTCGTGCTCATGATGGTGTTCATGTTCTTCATGTGCATGGTCGTGGTGATCATGCCCGCAGCCACAACCGCATTCGTCATCGTCGTGATCATGGTGGTGGTGTTCGTGGTGATGCTCGTGTTCATCATGAACATGATCGTGGTGGTCATGACCGCAGCCACAACCGCATTCGTCATCGTCGTGATCATGGTGGTGGTGTTCGTGATGATGCTCGTGTTCATCATGAACATGAGCGTGGTGGTCATGGCCACAGCCACAACTGCATTCGTCATCGTCGTGATCATGGTGGTGGTGTTCGTGATGATGCTCGTGTTCATCATGAACATGATCGTGGTGGTCATGACTGCAGCCACAACCGCATTCGTCATCGTCGTGATCATGGTGGTGGTGTTCGTGATGATGCTCATGATGATCGTCATGTGTATGCTCGTGTTCGTGATCGTGACCACAACCGCAGCCACAATGCTCTTCATCGTGAAGATGTTCGTGTTCGCTCATTTCCAAATCCTCCTTATATAATAGAAGTAATTGTATTTACATTAAAAACATATGAATATCTGTTCATATGTTAATATAATACCAATATGGGTATATGTCAAGAGGAAGAAAATGATATTTTAAAGAGATTTTTATAGTAAGAACAACTCGTTGCTTTTTCAGAAAAAACAGGGTATGATGAGTGGTAATAAACAACAGGAGGAGCATGACAGATGAACTGGGACGAATGGAAGAAAATATGGAAGCAGTCGTTGCAGCTGTTTCTGGCACTGGCACTTGCCATTGCATTTTACTTTCTGTTACTGCGTTTCTATTCCTTTAAGCGGAATATAGGAACCGTCATTAACATACTGATGCCATTTATATATGGAGGTGTCATGGCATATTTGCTGAAGACACCATGCAACTTCTTCGATAAGTTCTGGGAAGCATTCCTCCCGGCAAAGTGGAAAAAACACAAAACCGGAATATCTGTACTCACTGTGTTGATTCTGGTATTTATCATATTATATACCTTGTTGCGAACCGTTATTCCGCAGGTAGCAACCAGTATTACTGTGCTGGCAGGTATGGTTCCTGATCAGGTAAATAAGTTT
This sequence comes from Jingyaoa shaoxingensis, assembly GCF_014385005.1. GTDB lineage: Bacteria > Bacillota > Clostridia > Lachnospirales > Lachnospiraceae > Marvinbryantia > Marvinbryantia shaoxingensis. The sequence goes on from NZ_JACRSZ010000013.1 coordinate 9,326, forward strand.
TTCGACTGGGTTTCGTCCTATCTGAATAGTGAGGGCGTGGTACAGAATTATGTCAGACCGATTGCAGAAGATCTCAGCACGAAGATGGTTGACTGGGCAAACAGCGACCTGCTTCCGTATTTACAGAACATTGTGGCAAATACTCTGAATTCTCTTGTGGGCATTGTATCCAATCTGGGTATTGGTTTCATCGTATGTGTCTATGCCCTCTGTGCAAGAAAGAAGTTCGCCCGTCAGGGCAAGGCTGTAGTATATAGTATTCTGAAGCCCAAATATGCAGATGTTTTCATGAAGGAACTGCGTTTTGTGGATAAGACTTTCGATGGATTTTTAAGCGGGAAGATCCTGGACAGTGCTATTGTAGGTCTGATCTGTTACGGTTTTTGTCTGATCATGACTTTTACCAGAGGATTTTCCAATGGAATACTGATCAGTCTGATTATCGGAATAACAAATATTATTCCGTATTTTGGTCCATTTATCGGAGCAGTGCCTGCCACATTGTTGGTTTTGATGTCAGATCCAATTGGGGCAGTGATCTTTCTGATCTTCATCATTATTCTTCAGCAGTTTGACGGCAACGTGCTGGGACCTAAGCTTCTGGCAGGAAGTGTGGGATTGTCCGGCTTCTGGGTACTGTTCTCCATTACAGTTTTCAGTGGATTCTTCGGATTTGTAGGTGTACTGATTGGGGTACCGGTATTTGCGGTAATCTATGACTTAATTCATAAGCTGGTAAAACGTGGGCTGATCCGGAATAATAAGACAGAGCTTCTGGACGAAGAAGAGCGAAAGGCAGTAGAAAAGAAATCTGCCCGGCTTTCACCGGGTGAGCATCTGGAACAGAAACTGGATGAGCGGATTCTGCGTAGAGAACTGGAAGCCATGGATAAGGCGAAAGAGGAAGAAGAAAAAGCCAGAAATCCACAGGAAAAAACACCGGAAGAAGCGGATAAAAAAAGATTAAAAGATAAGATAAAAAGACAGAAAAGAGGCAAGAACGATGGAGCTGTATAAGGGGAGACCGGAGGATGTAACCGGACGACAGGAACGGGAGATCAGAGTTTATGATTTCCTGGACAAACTGGGAATCGAATATGAGAGAACAGATCATGAGCATGCAGATACTATGGAGGCATGCAACGAGATCGATGCAGTGTTGAATGTACTGATCTGTAAGAATCTGTTCCTGTGTAATCGTCAGAAAACAGAATTCTATCTGCTGATGATGCCGGGGGATAAATCATTTAAGACCAAGGAGCTTCCACCTCAGATCGGAAGTGCCAGACTGTCATTTGCACCGGAAGAATATATGGTGGAATATCTGGATATTCATCCGGGAGCGGTCAGTGTCATGGGACTGATGAATGACCCGGACAACCATGTGCGCCTTTTGGTAGATGAAGATGTGTTAAAGGGGGAATACATTGGATGTCATCCATGCGTGAATACCTCCAGTCTGAAGATTAAGACAAAAGATATCACAGACACATTCCTGAAAGCGGTGCATCATGATATGACGATAGTGAAACTGACGGGAGAGTAAAGGGAACAGATGACAGTGGAGTGAATCAGAAAGGGGACAGACAATATGAAGATTGGATTTATTGGATGTGGAAATATGGCAACTGCTATGATCAGAGGAATTCTGGACAGTAAGAAGGTGACAGCAGGGGAAATGATTGCTTCTGCGAAGTCCGATGCGACCAGAGAAAAGATCAGTCGGGAACTGGGAATCTGCGTGGCGGGGACAAACTCAGAAGTAGTGGATTTTGCAGATGTGATATTCCTGGCAGTGAAGCCACAGTATTACGAAGAAGTAATTGCAGAGATCAGAGAAGAGATCCGGCAGGATCAGATTATAGTGACGATTGCACCGGGCAAGACCCTTCACTGGTTGGCAGAGCGGCTGGGAGAGGACAAAAAGATCATCCGCACCATGCCGAATACACCTGCCATGGTCAAAGAAGGCATGATGGGAATGTGTAAAAATGAACTGGTCACAGAGGAAGAGATGCAGCAGGTAAAAGAGATCTGCGAAAGCTTTGGAAAGGCAGAAGTGGTACCGGAATCTCTGATTGATGTGGTGGTAGGAGTATCCGGCAGTTCACCGGCATATGTATTTATGTTCATTGAAGCCATGGCAGATGCTGCTGTAGCAGACGGTATGCCAAGAGCACAGGCATATAAATTTGCAGCACAGGCAGTTCTGGGAAGTGCGAAGATGGTACTGGAGACCGGTATGCATCCGGGAGCCTTAAAGGATATGGTCTGCTCACCGGGAGGAACGACCATCGAAGCAGTTCGTGTGCTGGAAGAAAAAGGCATGCGAAGCGCCGTGATCGAGGCATCCAAAGCCTGTGTGAAAAAAGGAAGAGAGATGTAACTCTGATGAAAAACAATTATGATAACATAGAAAAGGGCAGCCACAATTTATGTGCTGCCCTAAAATATTATCGTTTTTCATTGATTTGTGTCTGACGTTGAGTATGGTTCGGCATCCGGTTGCAAACCCGACGGCTGTGTATGTAGGTCAGAAACTGTGGTTGACGGTATAACAGATACCAGGTAATCAGGTTGAGTCCCATGGCTCCCACTACATCGATCACAGTGTGCTGCTTAATAAACATGGTGGAGAGTACAATGGATATAGCAATGATACCGGAGATCCTCTGCGCCCATGGATATTTCTTCAATATAACAGAATGTCTCACTGCTGTATGCATGGCAATGGTATTAAACACATGAATACTTGGAAATACATTCGTGGAAGTATCCGAGGAATAGATCATAATCACCAGTCTGGTAAACACGTTATCCCTTGGAAAAACAGCAGGCCGTAAGGTGTGTCCGTTCGGCCATACCAGAGAGATCAGAAGGAACAGTGCCATGCCAATCATCAAGTTCACAGATAACTGGTAATACTGATCCCGGTCTTTCTCCACCAGTCCGAAAAACAGTACTCCGAAAGTGATGTAGAAGAACCATATGATATAAGGAATGATAAATACCTCACAGAAAGGGATCAGATGATCGAATCTGGAAGCCAGCAGATGCATGTGGTAAATCGGACGATTCTCCACGTAGCCAAATACCGTTAAATAAAAAATCAAAAATATGGCAAGTGGGAACAGATGCTTATATTTTTGACAAAAACTCTTAATATACGTCATAGATACACCTCTAAAATAAATTATATAATTTACGGGATATCGAGTATGTTTATAGCATGAAAATCCTCTGCTGACAATACCCGCAGAGGATTTTTAAGAAAATTTTCATCAAAAATTCATCACACTTCAAAAATGACGTGCCATCACACTTTTTGTAAGGTGCGGATCAGATGAGAACACGTTCCCTCGGCTATCCAGGCAAATATAATGTGGAATTGCGTTTGTAATACACCTGATGATCAGGTGCAGTACCGGAATGTACGGTCGGTAAGGATACGTGCAAAGATCAGTCCCAGGGGGAGTGCCATGATAATCATGGCTGCAGCAGCGAACCAAGAGACCGCATCTGCCAGGGACATAATGCCAAAGTTATAGATCGCACGGTACAGGTAAAGTCCCGGTACCATAATCACAATAGATGGCACCGTAAGGGAGATCCTTGGATAACCATTATACTGTTTGATTGCAGAGGCCAGAAGACCAGCGGTCAGTGCACCGATAAATGCAGCAGCGGCAGGGGGGAGTCCTGCAAGGTCAACCAGCTCAAGACGGAGCGTGTTAGCAAGTGCACCGATCAGCGCGGCTGTGGTAGTCATAGGTACCGGGCTGTTAAACATAATGGAGAATCCGAAGACACCGCAGAAGCTTGCAAGTAGCCGGAAAACCAGCATGCTTCCTGTGTCAAGATGGATGGAGAGAAAATCCACCGGCTGCAGCTTTAGAATCAGTGCCATGATCCAGGCGAACATTGTTGCAACCAGAACAATAATGACGGAGTAAGTGAGCCGTTCCAGTCCGGATCGCAGATCCAGTTTTGCCAGATCGATGCCGCTGGTGATAAATGGAAAGCCTGGAATAATAAACAGCATGGAACAGATATAACCTGCTTCATGAAGTACAGAAATATGAAAAATCAGTTCTGCGGCTTTCAGCAAGCAGGCATAGATCAGGCATGCGGTGGATACGGACAATGCAACATTCAGGAAAAGCGTAAAATGATGCTTGATCAGTTTTGTACGCAATGCATTTCCGATTCCGGCTGCAAAAAATGCAAATATCATTTCAGAGATTCCGCCACCCAGGAGAAAGGTGAAGCCACAGCAGGCAAGTGCCGCAGCAAGACCCAGGGTGGAAGGAGAATACAGGGTATGAATTTCTTCAATCTGATCCAGGCACTGATGAATCTCCTCGCCGGTCATGTGAGCTTCCTTATCCGGAAAACTGTCTACAAACTGTTCCATTCGGTACAGTTTTGATGTATTAACACCGGTATTGGGAATGCTTAAGGACTGGGAAACGCAGTCATGACCGTCAAAACAGTTAAATTCAATTGACATCAGACCGATGTCAACGGTACATGTTACACCTAACTCCCGTGATAATTTATTCATAGAGGAACGGACACGCCAGGCACCGGTGCCACAGGAAAGCATGATCAGTCCTACGCGTCCTATGACAGAAGCCTTTTCAATCAATCCGGCTTTGCAGATCAGAACATCACTGTCATTATTGGTATAATCGTGCCATGGAATTTCCATATGATTTTTTTCCATAATATCCACAAAAGAGGAGGAAGCCGTTATGGAAGGAGTCTTAGTATTCATGAATAATCGCCTCTGCTTTTGCAATATGTTTTTCCAGTTCCCGTAAAAACACAGAATTCGGGAGAAAGATGCCAACTTCATCAAACCGCTGCCGGTTTTCTGCGAGGGAATCCTGTCCGTAGAAAACGAAAGACATAGGCAGTTCGTTTTCCAACTGGATCATCAGATTCCATAAAGCAGCATAGACTTCTGCCTCGGTTTCTTTTTTCTTCACAGAATCCGGAAGCTCACGAATCATAAGAATACCAGTGTGTTTTTCCAGGACACGGTGAATCACATGCATATTTTTCTCATCATAAGAATGGCTGTATCGATGTGCCTGTGCAAGAAACATATTTTTCGGATACCCCTGAATCTTGTATGCTTCAAGAAAACGATGGTAATCCCGTTCGTGTTCAGACAGCGGGAATGCCGGGAGAAGGGCTCCGGAGCTGTCTGTCATGATCACCGGATTCTGAATATTGTCAGCATCAAAACAGTAAGGAATCAGGAATGCGTTCCGTAGAAGATCAAACGTAGTATTCTGACAGATGATCATCAGAAAAGCGGACAGATCCTGATTGGTGTATGCCTGAAACAGTGCCTCTGCAAAATCCCGGGAAGGAACCTCTCCGATTTCTTCGTTGTTGTTCAGGTATTCACAGAATGTATCTTGCAGACGTTCGCAGGCAGAAGGGTTTTTAAGAATTTCACGGAACAGTGTCTGTGTATGTTCTTCCCTTGGAAAAATAGTAGTTTTCATTTCTGAATCAGCCTCCCTTAATGAACAGAAATCTTCTGATTACAGTAAATACAACGGTAGATACCGGACGGTGACATTTTGAAAATATGGTCACATCCGATCTCGATACTGGTGATACACCGTGGATTTTTGCACTGAATAACATTTTTCAGATATTCAGGCGGAACCGGGTGATATTTTTTTACCACTTCGCCGTCACGGATCACAATCAGTGTAATCTTATCATCCAGATATCCCAGAATGTCCAGACGTTCCGGTAGGGTCTCACCTTCGATCTTGATCAGGTCTTTGTGACCGTACTTCTGGCTGCGGACAGACTGCAGCAAAGCCACAGATTGTTTCTGGTCTTCCAGATGCAGCAACTGATAAATGTTCATGCCCTGCCCATTGGTGATATGGTCAATAACAACGCCGTTCTGAATAGATTCTATTTTTAACATGGCAATACCTTCTTTCCGGTCAGTGGATCTTCCAGACCTAAAAGAGACGCAATCAGTGCCATGCGGATATAGACACCATTCTGAACCTGCTGGAAATATGCAGCTCTGCTGTCTGTATCCACATCCGGTGTGATCTCATCTACTCTTGGCAGTGGATGAAGAACCGGCATGTCAGGACTGGCTGCCTGGAGCATCTTTTTTGTCAGAATGTAAGTTCCTTTTAGGCGGATATAATCTTCTTCATTAAAAAAACGTTCTTTCTGAACTCTGGTCATATACAGCACATCCAGTTTTGGAAGAGTTTTTTCCAGACTTGTGACTTCCGCATAAGAAATGCCAGATGGCTTCAGTGTATCGTCAATCAGATAATCGGGAACGCGTAGCTCTTCCGGTGAGATAAAGTAAAACTGATTGCCCGGATAGCGTACCAGACTGTTCACAAGAGAGTGTACGGTACGACCGAACTTCAGATCACCGCAGAATCCTACCGTCAGATGATCCAGACGTCCTTTTCGCTGGCGGATCGTCAGCAGGTCAATCAGTGTTTGAGATGGATGAATGTGTCCACCGTCTCCGGCATTGATGACAGGAACTGTGGAATACATGGATGCACGTAAGGGTGCTCCTTCCTTTGGATGGCGCATGGCAATAATATCTGCATAACAGCTGATGACACGGACAGTATCTACCACAGTTTCGCCCTTGGTGGCGCTGGACTGCTCTGCATCGGCAAATCCCAGAGTCTGACCGCCCAGGCTCAGCATGGCAGATTCAAAGGACAGCCGGGTGCGAGTACTTGGTTCATAAAAAAGAGTCGCCAGTTTTTTGCCGTCGGCGATATGTGCATAAGCAGAACGGTTGGTGACGATCCGATCGGCAAAATCCAGGATGTTATTGGTTTCTTCCGGTGTAAAATCCAGAGGATCTATCAGATGTCTCATAACCATGCTCCTCTCAGCAGATATTCATCTCGTTTGGCTCCCACGGAGATGAACTGAATGTCCGCATGCAGCAGATGCTCCAGTGTTTCGACATATTTCCGTGCATAATATGGAAGATCTTCATACTTACGAATAGTAGAAATGTCTTTCTGCCATCCCGGAACCGTCTGAATGACCGGTGTGACGTCATCCAGATTTTCAAAAGGATCAAAGGCATCCATCTGTTTGTTTTCATAACGGTATCCGGTGATAATCGGTATTTCGGACATGTTACTGAGCACATCCAGTTTGGTCAGGGCAATCTTGTCTGCATTCTGACATTTCAGGCCATAGAGACTGGCAACAGCATCAAAAGGTCCCACACGACGTGGACGTCCGGTAGCAGCACCATACTCACCGCCTTCGCTTCTCAGCTTCTCCATCCAGGACTCTGGCATGGCTTTTTCAGCAGCAAAAGGACCGGCACCTACACAGGTGGAGTAAGCTTTTAATACACCCACTACATGATCCAGGTGGTGTCCGGGAACACCGGCGCCGATTGGACCATAGGCAGAAATGGTAGAGGAACTGGAAGTATACGGGAAAATACCGTAGTCAATGTCACGCATGGCACCCAGCTGGGCTTCCAGCACTACCCTTTTGCCAACAGACAGAGATGCAGACAGATAACTTCCGGTATCACAGATATAAGGTGCAAAAAGTTCAGACTGCTTCCGACACCAAAGCAGAAGTGCCGGGAAGGACATCGGTTCCTGATGATAGCATCCTGCCAGTTCCATATTTTTGGCATCCAGCATCACCTTCAGACGGGACTGAACGGATTCTTCTTCCAGATGGAGCAGATCACCCAGACGCAGAGTTTTCTTACGATATTTATCACTGTATGCATAGGCGATACCGCGTCTGGTGGAACCAAAGGCGGAACCGCTCCTGGCGAGACGATCCTCTTCCAGGATGTCCTGAATCCGGTGCCATGGCATAGAGATGGTAGCACGGGTAGAGAGCTTCAGATTTTCCGGTCCTACGGATATACCCTTTTCCCGGATCTGAGTTATCTCACCGGACAGATGTTCCAGATCCACTACCATGCCATCTCCCAGAACACAGACTACATTTTTATGTAAAATACCGGAAGGCAGAAGGTTAAGAATGAATTTTCCCTGATTGGTGACAACGGTATGACCGGCATTGTTTCCACCCTGATAACGAACAACTACGTCCGCTTTTTCAGCAAGCAGATCAATAACACGTCCCTTGCCTTCATCACCCCAGTTGATACCAGTTACAGCAGTTAACATGTTTTTTCGCTCCTTTGTAAAAGATTGTGTTTCTTTTTTTAACGAGAGCTATTATACTATGGAACATAGAAATATGTAAAAAGTATTATTGATATATTAGATATCAGTATATAATATGGCAGGAGAAGAATATGAATGTAAATCTGGAATATTATCGGATCTTTTACTATGTGGCAAAGTATCAGAATTTTACCAGGGCTGCCCGTGCCATGGGGAACAGTCAGCCGAATATCACACGTGCCATGAATCTTCTGGAGCAGGAGATTCACTGCACGCTGTTTATTCGGACTAATCGCGGTGTGCGGCTGACTCCTGAGGGAGAGAAGCTGTATATCCGGGTATCTGCAGCCATGGAACAGCTGCAGACTGCAGAAGAGGAGCTGCATGAGAGCAGCGGACTGGAGCATGGAACCATCTCCATCGGTGCCAGTGAGACGGCATTGAATATTTATCTTCTGGAAAAACTGCGGACTTTCCATATGGAATATCCAGGCATTCGTCTGAAGATTTACAATCATTCCACGCCACAGGCGGTGCAGGCAGTAAAAAATGGTGAGATCGATTTTGCAGTGGTGACGACGCCAACAGATGTAGAGACGCCGTTAAAAAAAGTAGATCTGTATTCATTTCAGGAGATTCTGGTGGGAGGAAAGACATTTATGGCATTGGGAAGTCAGGAATTGTCACTGGCAGAAGTTCAGAATTATCCTTTTATCTGCCTTGGCAGGGAGACTCAGACATGGAAGTTCTATCAACAGATATTTGAAAGGCATGGGCTGGAGCTGATGCCAGATACGGAAGTAGCTACCACAGACCAGATCCTGCCCCTGGTAAAAAATGAACTGGGAATGGCATTTCTGCCGGAAGCCATGGCAAGAGAAGCCATTGAAAAAGGAGAGATCATCGAACTGTCTCTGAGAGAAAGTGTACCGCAAAGAAGTGTCTGCATGGTATATGATCGTCAGCATCCCTTAAGTGCTGCGGCAAAAGAACTGAAAAGCCGTATGCAACAGAGTATATCCACAGAGGCTGGAAACGAGTTATAACGGAAACTTCAAAAAAAAGCTTAAAGAAAAGTTCACAATTTTAAGATAGGAAAAACGAACTGACCATGTTATACTTGGGAATAGAAATGAAATTCTACCAGGGGAAATGGAGGAAAAATAATGAGACATAGATGGAAACGGGGAGCAGCAGTACTGCTGACAGCCTCTATGTTATTTTCAAATATCAGTATCACAGGTCTGGCTGAGGAGGATGTGGCAACACAGGCGGTAGAAGAGACGCGGGCTGAGAAAAAGTCAGTGGAGACGGAAGCTCCAACAGAAAAGCCGACGGAAGCCCCGACAGAAGCCCCAACAGAAGCGCCGACCGAGGCACCGACGGAAGCTCCAACAGAAGCGCCGACCGAGGCCCCAACGGAAGCCCCAACCGAGGCGCCAACGGAAGCCCCAACAGAGGCGCCAACAGAAGCGCCGACCGAGGCCCCAACGGAAGCCCCGACAGAAAAGCCGACAGAAGTGCCAACAGAACCCCCAACAGAGAAGCCGACTGAGACTCCGACAGAAGCCCCGACCGAGACACCAACAGAAAAGCCGACAGAACAGTCTGAGAAGCCGACGGAGACAGAAGAACAGACAGAGGAACAGGGAATCTATACAGCAGAAGAGAAAAATTATACGGTTACAGTAGAACTGCCGGATGATATGGAACTGCCAAAGGGTGCAGAATTGGTGGCAGATGTGGTAAAGAAAGATTCCAAAGAAGCCAAAAAAGATCTGGCACTTGCAAAAGAAGCAGCAGAAGATTATGAGATTGCGGGATATCAGATCTACGATCTGCATTTTGAAAAAGACAATAAAGAGATAGAACTGACATCCAGAGAAAAGGCTGATATAAAAGTTACACTTTCGATTGAGAAAGATGAGTTTTGTAAAAATCTCAGTGAAAAAGACCTGGAGATATTTCATATCCGGGATTTAACCGATGAGGAGAAGAAAAAAGAAAAAGCAGCATTGCAGGAAAGTGAAGCCGAGACGGAGAAGCAGACTGCAGAAGAACAGAAAGCCGATAAGCTGAAGATCAGCAAGACAGAAGAAAAAGACGGAAAAGAGATCATTACGTTTTCTACAGATGGATTTTCTGATTATGTATTTGCAGTAACAAAGGAAAAAGAAACAGAGAAGAAGGCTGAGACGGAGAAGCAGACAGAAAAGAAGCCGAAGACATTGAAACAGAACAAGCAGTTGAAGAAAGCAAAGGCAACCGAAAAACAGACAGAAAAAAAGATTGCACCACAGACGGAAAAGCAGACAGAAAAGAAGATTGCAGTACAGACAAAAGAAACGAACGACACGGAAGTAAAAGTGACTACTATGGAGATCAGGGTACAGGGAGCGGAAAAAGCTTCCTGTACACTGGTAATTTCAGCAGAGAATAAGAAAGATCTGACTGATACAGAAGAAGATATGGCAATCAGAATCACAGATGCATCCGGTAAAGAGATAAAGGATGCTGAGGTGAAGAAAAATACCATCACAATTCCGGTAAGCGGAAAGGAATCTGTAATCAAAATTGAAAACCTTCCATTATATGGAGACATTAAAGCAAAAAGTGAAGCAAAAGGTAAAACAGAAGAGCCGGCTTCTTATGTAATCGATGCAGGTGGTAATTATATTGCTGATAAGGAAAGCAGACTGACTGCAGATTATTATACGGTATATCAGAATAAGGCCGGAAAAGCGATAGGGGGTCAGAAGAGTGGTAAAGTAACGCTTACTGCTGAAGAAGCCGGCATGAATCTGACGGTAAAGAACATCTATTCTACTGTAAAAGTAACCTCTGTGAGTCAGAAGAACAGAAAGACCTATTTTACTGGAATGAAATATATTGTCACAATGGCAGAGAATGTGAAGCTGACAGTATCTTCCAGTGAAGATAAGAAGGGAACGACCATTATTAAGGGACTTCCGGCCGGAAGCTATACGATTACCGGAGATACAGCAACGATTCCGAAGACTTATTTCGAAGAAAAGAAATCAGCAGATCTGAAGATCACAGACAGTAAACCACAGGTAGAAGGCGTATTAACTTATCAGCCGATGACTGTAACAGTGAAAGTTGTAGATGAGAATAACAAGCCGGTACAAGGTGTAAAAGTAAAGATTGGACAGGTAAAGGATAAGAAGTATCGCTTCATTTCCGGAACCACCGATTCCAACGGAGAAGTGCAGAAGACCGGATATGTCCGCAGAGGGGAGACATACCGAATTGTGCAGGAAAATATAGCAGGGCATTATGCAGCACAGAGTGCTCAGCTGAGTAAGAATTTCAGATACACTATAAAAGAGACCGGAGAGAATCCGGGCATCACCTTTACCAATCAGGCTACGGTTCTGAAGGTCGGGGTTATCGACAATGTATCAGAGACATCCCCATACGCCGGAAGCTATATTGCAGGTGCGACAGTAAATATCAAAAGCAGTGATGGTACCGTACTGAAGACAGTTACCACAGAGAGCCAGCCTGTAGAAGTGAAAGGACTTCTGGATCCGGGCAAGACATATATCGTGCAGCAGGAAACAGCACCGGCAGGATATATTGTAGGGGCGGCTAATGAATCCGGAAAATATGTAACGGGAGCCATGTTCACTTTATCATCTTCCACAAGAGCTGCGAAACTGGTACAGATATCCGATGATACGGTGAAGGTTCTGATATCCAGAAAAGGATATGAAAGCAGAACACAGGTGATCAAGAATGGCAAAAAGACTTATGAATATAAGAATCTTCAGTATGTGGGAGGCGCAAAACTGGAGATTCGTGACGAGGATGGAAATGTAGTAAAGGACAGAAATGGTAATCCGGTTTCCTGGACTTCAGATGCGAAAGGTGGTCATCTGGTTGAGGGGGTACTGGCAGCCGAGACAGAATATACTCTGGTGGAAACCAATGCTCCGGACGGATATGATGAAGCTGGAAAAGGTACATTCCATACTTATAAGAGTGGAAACAAAGCAATGGTTACCATGCAGACAAGAAAATTCAATGGAACGATTCGTGTGATTATGAGGGCTGCTTACCAGAATACAGCCATAAAAGTTAACGGTACTTTCTACTGTGCTCTGTTTATGGATAAAGATCTGAATCAGAGATATACAGAAGCAGGTGTAAAACCACTGGTGATGTCCACGAATCAGGTCTATGCACAGGCAACCTTTGAGAATATTCCGGCAGGGACTTATTATGTGGCAGAGACAGATCAGAGTGGTAAACCTCTGAGAGACAGTGCAACTTTCAGGGTAAATAATCCGGATCAGGGGCTGAACCTGAACAGCAGCAATAAGAACCTGATTGCTGAGATCACCAATGACTATGTGCAGAAACCTGCAGATGCCCAGACAGTATCCAGGTCAGAACTGCAGAAATCCTATAAGTCAGAATATGCCAATTATGGAGGATCTGCATCCGCAGCAAGACAGCTTGCATCAGGCGGCGGTAATGCAGTCAAGACAGGAGATACGACCAATGTAACATGGTATGTAGTACTAATGCTTGCAGCACTTGGCATGTTCACGGCAGTATTAGTAAGAAAAAAGAACCATAGAATGTAATGATTCAGAACCCGGAACATACACTGTAAAAAGTGGTGTTTCGGGTGTTTTATGTGGATAACAGAATATCTTTCCGTAATTGTCATACCAGTCATTGTGGCAGTGATTGTTGGAAATGGCACATTAAAAAAAGTCAGTGTTTTTGAGATTTTTCAGATAGGAGCAAAAAAGGGACTCTGGACAGCCGCAGAACTGATCCCTACATGGATTGGTCTTCTGACAGCAATTGGAGTCCTGCGGTCTTCCGGACTCTTAGAGAAGATAACAGAAATCCTGCAAAAATGCTTTTCATTTACCGGAATTCCCACGGAGATATTCCCGGTATTACTGGTTCGGCTTTTTTCATCCAGTGCAGCAACGGGACTGACGTTGGACCTGTTCCGGCAGTATGGACCAGATTCCAGGATCGGACTGATGGCATCGGTGTTTATGAGCTGTACAGAGACTGTATTCTATACCATGGGAGTCTATTTTGCAGCAGTAAAGATTAAAAAAGGGAGATATACCGTAAAAGGGGCACTGATTGCAACGGCTGTGGGGATACTGGCAACCATGTTTTTGGTCATGTAGGAAGAAGATTGCCATTCTGAAAAAAATCTCCTAAAATAGGATTAGGAAAATATGAGACTGGAGAGATACAGGATGATAAAGGCAATACGAAAAAAATACTACAGCAATTCTATACATACCAATCTTTTTACCATATCACTGTTATTGTTTCTGATAGTTATGGTTCCGACTATGCTGTTTACCAACTATTACAATAATCATAAAAACAGAATACAGTTTCAAAGCATGGCGACGAGTAATCTGGATCTGAGCTATAAAGCAATGGTTCCGGTTCTGGAAGGAGCAAGTAAGGTGTCATTTTCTGTGCTGGGAAATACGACAGTACAGAATGCGTTGTCAACCGCATGGACGTCTCCGCAGAGAGAGGTTGCGGTAGAAGATATTTTATATAATCTCTGTTCTGCATCACCGTTTCGTCTGTCAGCATATTTATATGATTTTTCAGGACACCATTATTCTTCAGAATATTCGAATCGAAAGCATCTGCTTTATACAGATATCACATCCCTCCCCTGCTATCAGAAGGTATGGGACGCAGAAGGAAAACCAATGGTTTTTAATGCAAAAGAAATATATAACAATACAGAAGGTCTGTCAGTTGTTCGAATCATAAAAGATCTGAATACATTGGAAGATAAAGGTCTTCTGGTTGTGAATATTGAGATGGAAAATCTGATAAATGTTTTTACAGATGATAAAGTGCTTCACAGCCAGGGATTTATATTGGATGCGCAGGAGAATAATATTTTAGGGGAGGATATCGCTCAAGCAGCAGATTATATACAAAAAAGTACTGCAGAAAAAGAAACTATAATTTTGAGAGGAAAAAAGGAAAAACAGATTCTGTCTTTTCGAATACTTCCAGAGTGGAATCTTGTCATAGGATCCGTTGGACAGATGCCACAGACCGGTATGATGGAAGCAATACCTGGAATTGTTCTTACACTTTTTCTGAGTGTGACAATGATCTGGATTGGCATTTTATTTGTATCTCATTCGCTTGCAAAGCCGATCACGACACTGGCAAATAAAATGAGTTCCTTCGCACCCGGAGCTTATTCTGAAATAGAGACCAGGTTTTCAGAGTCAAATGAGATAGGACGTCTGGCAAAGTGCTACAATGAGATGGCAAAAGAAATTTCGGATTTGATGAAGCAGGAGATTGCTGCAGAAAAGCACCGGAAACATCTGGAACTGAATTTACTTCAGAATCAGTTCAAACCTCATTTTTTGTATAACACACTTGATCATGCGAGAGTGTTGGTGCTCTCAGGAGACACACAGAATGCAGGACGTCTTTTGCAGGCAATGGGAATCTATTATAAGACAATTTTAAGTAAAGGAAGAACGACTATTTCCATTTCCGATGAGGTAAATACCATTCATCAGTACATAAAAATACTGTCTTTTGCAGGAGAACTCGGCTATGAGATGGAGTATGAGATAGATGAGTCGGTGAAAAATCTGGAAATACTGAAATTCATTTTGCAACCATTAGTGGAAAACAGCATCAAGCACGGTGTGTATGGACTGGATGACGGTATCATCCGAATTGCATTTCATCTGCTGGAGGATGACACGCTTGTGATACGGGTGTCAGATAATGGACGTGGAATGCAGGAAGAACAGAAACAGGAGCTGCTGGAGGCATCCTTCCATAGCTCTTCGAAGAGCTTTGGACTTGCGGCGACACTGGAACGGCTCAGGCTATTCTATGGTGAGGCGTGTAAAATCAATATATTTGATAATGATCCGGGGCTTAAAATAGAGATTAAAATCAGTGAATTTACGAAAAATGAAAAAGGGGAATCATAGAAGTGGCAGCAAAATTAAAATTGTTTATCATTGATGATGAGGCACATATCAGAACACTTTTAAAGTTTATCGTAGACTGGGAAAGTCTGGGAATTGAGATCTGCGGGGAGGCATCCTGTGCAGAAGAAGGACTTCAGCTTCTGGATGAATTACAGCCAAATATCGTTTTTTCGGATATCTGCATGGACTATATGGACGGAATAGAATTCTGCAGAATTGCAAAGAAAAAGTATCCATATATTCGAATGGTGTTGTTATCCGGTCACAGTGTATTTGATTATGCGTCAAGAGGAATTGAGGCAGGTGTATCGGCATATTTACTGAAGCCTCTGGAAGAAGAAAAAATTATAGAAACAGTTCAGAAGATAAAAGAAGAAATCTGCAACGAGCAGAAAAAGGAAAAAGAATATCAGGAAACAAAAGACTATCTGGAAGAAAACAAAACATTTCTGATTGCCAACAGCCTGAACGCGTTATTGCAGCCAAACTGCAATCTGGAAAATATACTGAAGCAGTTAAACTGGTTTGATGTTTCTTTTTCTAATTCCTTTTTTCAGATTATATTGTTTGAACTTCACATTACAGACGGAGATCCGTTCTTAATATCATCTGCCTGTGGAAAACTGTTGGAAAAGCAGCTGGTGGGAATTGATCATCTGTATTTATTCCATGATCTGAATTACTGTAATGTATTGTTATCCAACAATCCGCAGTTTGATCTCCTGCCGGTGCTGGAAGAGATCAAAGTATTGTTTATGGAACAGATGAACTGCCCTTTTACCATTGGAGTCGGACAGCCGGGAAATACATTAAAAAGTGTTAGCAGATCTTTTCAGAGTGCCAAGGATGCGGTGCATTACAGAACAATACTTGGAAACAACCAGATCATTCAGTACAGCTATGTATGGTCAGGGGAGGCGGACGCAGCATTTTCTCTGGAAGAAGCTGTATCCGGGTTGTTTCAGGAGATAAAAGCCGGAAGACTTTCCGGTGCGTTTGAGATTATAGAAAACTGCATGGAAAATCAGATATCCATGGATAGTTCAGATATTGTGCCGGTTCGGGTTATGGTATCTACGATTGTAAATCATCTGTCCAATTATCTGATTCAGAATGGACTGAGAGATACTGATACTTTCGAATATTGTATGAAGGCACAGGAGAGAGTGTTCCGTCTTGAAACAGCCAGCGAATTAAAAAATATGACAAAGAATCTGACTCATTCTGTGCTGGATGCTTTTTCCAGTGCAAGAAGTTCGCAAAATGGAAGTATTATGCAGGAGATACTGAAATATCTGGAAGAGCATTATGCGGATCAGGAACTGTCACTGACTTCCACAGCACAGAGATTCTATCTGAATTCCAGTTATTTAAGCAGATTATTCCGTCAGAGGAATGAGATCACTTTTTCAGGCTATCTGACAAATCTCCGTCTGAAAAAAGCAGGGGAAATGCTTCTGGATACGAATTTAAGAGCCTATGAGATCAGTGAAAAAGTAGGATTTCGTGATGCAAAATATTTCAGCTCCAGTTTCCGCAAATTTTATGGGATGACAACTAATGAATACCGTGTCATCCATGCAAGGTAAAAGAAACAGAAAAAAGTAAAAAAAATCGAAGAAAGACGAAAGAATCTCACAAAGATGAGAGCAGAAAGGTAAAAATAACGGAATAAAGAGTGGCTTTATTCCGTTTATAAAGAGACTGTTTTTCGCTATACTGAGTACATCAGATGAGAGATAAGAACCTGAAAAGTGGGAGGAAGCGAAAATGAAAAAAAGAGTAGTTGCATTATGTACAATAGCAGCACTGGCTATGGGATCAATGAGTGTTACGGCACTGGCAGATGATGCTGAGAAGATTACCATTTCCATGTGGCATACATGGCCGGAAGGAAATGGAGGAACTGCAGCAGCATTTGCAAAAACAATGGAACAGGTGCAGGAAAAGTTCCCAGAGGTAGAATTTGTGATGGATGCAGTAGCAGATTCTGGAGATTCCTATAAGACAAAACTGAAAACTGCAGCAGCAGGAAATGAACTGCCGGATATTTTCTACACATGGGGTGGCGGATTTTCCGAGACATGGGTAGACGCAGGAAAGGTGCTTTGTCTGGATGATTATACATCCGATGAGACGAAGGACAAGTTCATCTCAGGTTCCGACGCATTCTTTACCTATGATGAAAAACTGTATGGTTATCCGCTGAGAACCAATGTGGGTGTACTTTACTGCAACAAGGCAATGTTTGATGAGGCAGGAATTGAAATCCCTACTACATTTGATGAACTGCTGGACGCAGTAAAAGCATTCAATGAACAGGGAACCGTACCATTTGCCCTTGGCGGAAAGAATCCGGCTGATATTGCATGGTGGACTGATCAGCTGACACAGAGAACAGCAGGAGCAGATTATGTGAATCAGATTCTGAATGGAGAAGCAACCTATGATACAGAAGCTGATCTTCAGGCAGCAGAGCTGTTTAAAGAACTGGTAGATGCAGGTGCCTTTGATGCAGGAGCAGCATCTACAAGCCGTGATGAAGCTTATACATTATTTGCGTCCGGTTTATATCCAATGTATTTCTGCGGAAGCTGGTACTGTGCAAATGTGATGGATTCCGAGGTGAAGGATGATGTAATAGTTGTAAACTTCCCGGCAGTTGATGGTGCAGCCGGAGCCGCAACAGAATTCCTTGGCGGTGCTGATCAGACATTTATGATTAACAGCGAGGTAGAAAATCCGGAAAAAGTAGTAGAAGTATATGCATATATGTGTGAAACACTTTCTGAAAATGTATTCCTTGGCGGCGCAGGTCTTCCGGCATGGAAAACAGATGTGGACGTAAGCCAGATTGAGAATACATTACTGGTATCTGTTTATGATCTGTATAAAGATTGCAGCGGTATTAATCTGTGGTGGGATAATGCACTTCTTGCGGAACAGGCAACAGAACATTTGGATACAGCATCAAAGTTGTTCTTGGGTAATATTACACCGGAAGAATATGTATCTATGAATACAGAAATTATGCAGTAAGAACTGGCAGGTTAGATATCCGTGATACATATGGGTATTTAACCTGCTAAAATTATGCCTTTTTATAGAAATGGGAAGCAAGTGTATTGCAGAAAGAGGAGCGCATATGAATAAAATGTTGAGTAACAAGAAAGCAATTACATTGTTTATACTGCCGGAACTGATTATCTTCCTTTTTGTAGTAGTATCTTCGATTGTAATGTCTTTTCATTATAGTTTGTATTCCTGGGATGGAATCTCAGAAAAAATATTTGTGGGTCTTGGAAATTATAAATCCCTGTTTATCGGAAATACAGATGGATTTTTAAAAGCAGTAATAAATCCATTGATTTTGGCGGCAATGTCACTGGTGATACAATTGGTACTGGCGCTGGTACTGGCAATTATCCTGGCAAGAGGAATAAAAGGAGAAGCCTTTTTCCGAACAGCCTTTTTTATTCCGGTCTTATTTTCTTCCGTAGTAATGGGACAGTTATGGAGCATGATCTATAATCCAAATTACGGATTGTTAAATGCTATCCTTTCCAAACTCGGTATATTACAGACAAAGATCGCCTGGCTGGGAAATATGGATACTGCACTGATTTGTGTATTTATTGCTATGATCTGGAAGTATGTGGGATATTACATGCTTCTGTTATATTCCTCTATTAAACGAATCCCGGCGGATGTATTCGAGGCAGCAGAGATTGACGGAGCAACCAGACTGCAGGTGGCAACGAAAGTGATTATTCCGTTATCACTTCCGACAATTAAAACGACAGTTGTTATGATTGTAATCGGAGCGTTAAAAGCTTTTGATACCATCTATGTACTGACGAATGGTGGTCCTGATCATGCAACTGAAGTAACAAGTACGTTAATGTATACGACTATTTTTAAGAAGAATCTGTATGGTTATGGAAGTTCTATGGCAATCTTCATTGTAGTGGAATGTCTGATCTTTACCATTCTTTTGAACAAATGGAAACCAACACAGTATACATATTAACAGCGTGAGGTGATGAAAATGAAAAACAGACAGGCAATCAGGCCGGCGAGAGTCGTAGTATTTATTGCATTATGTATTTATGCAGTGGTACAGTTGTATCCACTATTCTGGTTAATCATGTTTTCCCTGAAAGATAATAAACAGATTTTCGGTGGGAACGCACTGGGACTTCCAAAACCGTGGGTATTTGAAAACTATGTAGTAGCGTTTAAGAATGCAAAAGTCGGAACTTATTTATTCAACAGCATTATTGTAACCGGATTGAGTATTTTCTTTGTAATCCTTTTATCCACTATGGCTTCTTATGCAATTGCCAGATTAAGATGGAAATACAGCAATGCTTTTTTATTGTTTATTACTACCGGTATGATGATTCCGGTTCACGCATCTTTGCTCCCATTGTTTTTGAACTTCAGCAAGCTGGGAATTCTGAATACAAGGGCGTCATTGATTATTCCTTATGTGGGATTTGGACTGGCACTGGCAACCAATATTATGACTATGTTTTTTAAGTCGGTGCCGCTGGAACTGGAAGAGGCAGCCATCATAGACGGCTGTAACCTGAGACAGAATTTTACGTATGTTATGGTGCCTATGGTGAAACCTGCCATTACAACGGTTGCAATTTTTACTTATCTGGATACCTGGAATGAGCTGATGTTTGCCAATACCTTTATCAATAAAGCTGAATATAAAACACTTACCGTTGGTATTATGTCACTGGTAGGAGAATATGCCACAAGCTGGGGGCCAATTGGTGCAGGTCTGGTTATCGCAACCATTCCAAGTATCATTGGATATATGCTGGTAAGTAAGAAGCTTCCAGAATCCATATCCGCAGGAGCAGTAAAGGGGTGAGCGTATGTCTGATATGATTCAAAATCCAATTTTAACAGGATTTAATCCTGATCCATCCATACTTCGTGTAGGGTATGATTATTATATTGCAACATCCACATTTGAATGGTTTCCAGGGGTACAGATACATCATTCCAGAGATTTAAAGCATTGGGAGCTGATCTGTCATCCATTGGATGATCGGAAAAAACTGGATATGTTAGGTGTACCGGATTCCGGTGGAATCTATGCGCCGTGTCTGACTTATGATGACGGCCTGTTTTATCTTGTGTATACTAATGTAAAAAATCTGACTGGGCGGTTCTGGGATTGTTCCAATTATCTGGTTACGGCAGAGAACATTGAGGGACCGTGGTCCGATCCGGTTTATTTAAACGGAAGTGGTATTGATCCGTCGCTGTTTCATGATGAGGATGGAAGAAAATGGCTGGTAAATGTGGTACTCAGCCACAAAGATGGCGGAAAAGCCGGATTCCCATACTGGTCAGGAATTGCACTGACAGAATACAGTGCAAAAGAGAGAAAGTTGGTGGGAGAGAGCCACTATATTTTCCATGGCAGTAAAATAGGTACTACGGAAGGCCCTCATATTTATAAAAGAAATGGATATTATTATCTGCTTACGGCAGAAGGCGGAACCTTCTATAATCATGCTGTGACGATGGCGAGGGCGAAGCAGATCGAAGGGCCATATGAGATCGATCCGGAAAATCCGGTTATAACATCAAAATATGACTGCACACTGCCATTGCAGAGGACCGGTCATGCGGATCTGGTAGAGACGCCAAATGGCGAATGGTACATGGTACATCTCTGTGGAAGACCGCTTCCATCCAGGGGAAGATCTGTTATGGGAAGGGAAACGGCCATTCAGAAAGTGAAATGGAACGAAGAGGGATGGCTCCGTCTGGAAGATGGAAGCCATACCGCAAAGACAGAAGTGGCAATGCCGGTACTGCATGGAGGAACAGAAAAAGTACCGCAGGAAGATGCAATAGAAATCTGGAGAGATGATTTTGATCAGGAAAAGTGGAATGTACATTTACAGTCACTTCGTGTTCCGCTTACGGAAGATATGTATTCCCTGAAAGAAAGACCAGGATTTCTGCGTCTGTATGGACATGAATCATTGAGTTCCAAACACTATCAGAGTTTTCTGGCACGCCGGCAGCAGCATTTTTGTTATGAAGCAGAAACAAAAGTAGAGTTTGCACCAATATCTTTCCAGCAGATGGCAGGACTGGCATGCTTTTATGATACGATGAATTATTTTTATCTGTACGTCAGCTGTGATGAAAAGAAGCACAGAGTGGTGAATTTACTCAGCAATGATTTGAATAACTTTACCTATGCATTAAAGGAAGATATAGAAATACCGGAAAACGGAGCTGTTTATTTGAAAGTGAAAGTATCCTGGGCGTCAGCGCAGTTCAGCGTGTCTATGGACGGACAGAACTGGATACAGGTAGGAGATGTTCAGGATTACAGCAGACTTTCCGATGAATATTTTAAAGAAAGAGGAATAGAGCGCTTTACCGGAGCATTTGTCGGTATCTGCTGTCAGGATTTTACAGGCGAACATCGAGGGGCAGATTTTGACTGGTTTGAATACAGGGAAAAAATGAAACTGAATATATGTTAGTTCCAAAGTTCTGGCGTCCTGCCCAGTTGAAAATCGTAATTGGAAATTAAAGTTACAATATTGAGAAAAAAGTACTTCAGACAGTAGATGGATGGTATGGAGGATCAGGGATATTGGTTTGAGATAGCACATGTGAATAAATGCCTTAGAGAAGGATGAAAAGAATCTCCGCTTATGACATGGCAAGATACAAAAGATGTGTTAAAACAGTGTGACCGATTACGAAAAGACTGGGGGTTAAAATATCCACAGGAATAGTATTTTTATAAGAGTATCGTAAAATAACTGATGAGTCAGTTATGGAGTGATGCTCTTTTTCTTGTTTAAGTTAGAGTTATGGATAACCAAACAGCGGCACTGGGTGTGGCATATAAGGTAAGTGAATTTCATGTGAATCATAAAATTGCCAATATTTTATAATGCGAGGAAGGCTATGGTTTATGGCGAGCAGCAAAACGAATATAATCTGCGGTCATAACCATAGCCTTCCATGTATGAGAAAAGTGGTAAATTCATAATTTTATGTAATCACGTCCTTGGGGAGTGGAAAACGTTACATATTTGTAAAATAAAGGAATTGTGAGAAAAGTGTGAAAACATAGAGCGTTCCCTTTGACAAGGGTACATGACTATGATAGAATTGTTACAACTATGTTAAATAATAGATATAAGGGGTGCACAGAAAGTGGATAAATACGAATACCAGGCAAAACTGGAAGAAATAAAAAAGCTGGTAGACAAAGAGGAGTATGAAGAAGCAGCAGCTATTGCTGATACCATAGAATGGAAAAGAGTACGAAGTGTGCGTACGCTCTGTCTGGTGAGCGAGATCTATGAGATCGTGGGACGGGCAGAAGACAGCAAGAATATCTTATACCGTGCATACAGACGCTCACCATCCAGCAGACAGATATTATATCGTTTGACAGAAGCATGCGTACAGACACAGGATTTTGACGACGCAGTAGAATACTATACAGAATACGTAAATCTGGCTCCTCATGATAATAACAGATATATATTAAAATACGAGATTTATAAAGGAAGAGGCTCTTCTGTAGAAGAACAGATCCAGGTGCTGGAAGAACTGAAGAGTCAGGAATATACCGAGCAGTGGGCATATGAGCTGGCGAAGCTGTATGCAGAAGCAGGTATGATTGACAAGTGTATTGCGGAATGTGATGATCTTGCCCTTTGGTTCCATAATGGGGAATATGTGGTACAGGCTCTGGAATTAAAGAAGCAGTATGCGCCACTGACTCCGGAACAGCAGACGATTTATGATAACCCAAGCAGTATTGTGGACATGGAGACAAAAGAGGCAGCCATTGAGGCAGCAGTCCCTACACTGGATGAAGAGATTATGAAGGAGATGCCGAAGTCTGAAACAGAAGTCATTGCTGACAGTATTATGATGGATACGGAAAAAGAGATTGCGGCAGCGGTAACAGAACATAAAGAAGAGACTGAGCAGGCAGATGTAAAAGAGCCAGTCAGAGCAAAAGACTTCAATACGATTGAGATGCAGAATGAACTGGCAAACAGTATGAGACAGATCTTGTCAGGCATTCGGAAGGACAAGCCGGTAGCAGAACTGGAGAGCGCTCCGGTTATGGAACAGACAGCCGCAGCAAAAGAAGAAGAGGAAGAACAGATTGAAGGACAGATGTCTATTGATGATCTGCTAATTAATAATGTAAAAGAAGAGGCGCGGGAAGAAGTAGAAGAGGATGAGAAAGAAGCAGTTCCTGTTGTCTCAGCTCAGCCGGCAGCACAGGCACAGCCAGAGGCTCCTGTAGCACAGGAAGAGACTCCGGCTGTAAAAGCAGAGCCTGTTCAGGAAACAAAAGAGCCACAGCCATCATTCAGGCAGATGACAGAGCAGGATATTCTGGCGGCAGAGACAATTAATCTTTCTGAGAGCATCCGCAAGGAGATTGGCAACAAGGATCTGAGAACTTATGCAGTTGAACTTGCAGCAAGACAGAGGGAATTAAAGAATGAACAGCTTCAGGCACCGAAGATGGCAAAAGAACCGGTATTAAGAGAAGTGCCTGCAGCAGACCCGGTGCCTGTTAAAGAAGAAAAACCGGTACAGCCACAGATGACAGAACCGGTACAGCCACAGGTAACAGAACCGGTACAGCCACAGGTAACAGAACCAGTACAGCCACAGGCAGCAGAACCGGCACAGCCACAGGCAGCAGAACCGGCACAGCCACAGGCAACAGAACCGGCGCAGAATCAGCAGCAGGTACAGGAAGAAACGATTCAGGTACAGCCGCAGGAAGCGGCACAGCCAGAAGCAGTCCAGGAGGAACCACAACAGCCTAAGATTGATCCTATGAGTTATGTGAGAAACGGACTGGATGAGAAGGAAAAGAGTTTTCTTGGTTTCTGGAGCAACATTCGTGGTATGAATGCACAGGTGGACGAAGCAGTTACTCTGATTATGAGAAGTATTCTGGCTGATAAAACATCAGCTCATGGAAATGTACTTCTTGTTGGAGATGCCGGCAACGGACGAACCACACTGGCTCTTGGCATGGCACGCATCATTGGAAGATGTAAAGGACAGCAGACTGCAAAGGTTGCGAAGATCTATGCAGAAGACCTGAATAACAAAGATATCGCAGCGACAGTCAGCAAGATCGCAGGTGGCATTCTGATTATCGAAGAAGCAGGAGATCTTAGTGACAATGCAGCGGCACAGCTTTCTATGGCAATGAATTTCAAGACAGACGGGCTTGTAGTATTTCTGGAAGATGAGAGAAGATATCTTATGGATCTGCTTGGGCGCAATCCACAGCTTGCACAGAAGTTTGATATCACAATGAATGTACCGACACTGACAAATGACGAACTTGTCGAGTTCGGTAAATATTATGCACTCCAGAATGACTGTGCAATGGATGATACTGCGGTACTGACACTCTATGACGGAATCGGCATGCTTCAGAATGCAGAGCAGCCGGTAGCAATTCTGGATGTAAAAGAGATCATGGACAAGGCAATCAAAAAGGCCAACAAGTTCAGCCTTGGCAAGCTGTTCTCTACAGTATCCGGTAAGCGCTATGATAAGGAAGACCGTATCATTATCAAAGGCAAATATTTCGGAAAAATTAAATAGAACGGAAAACCTACACAAATAGATACCCTGTAAAAGAAGCGGAATGCTGATTTTATAAGGTATCTTTTTAATTCCCTTGACATAGAATATACCGTTCGGTATACTGGAAATGAAACAGAAAATAATGACTTGAACGCAGATAAGCATTCCACCGCTTCAAGTGCGCGGAGCACTAAGCGGCGGGTGAGGGGGATGCTTATGTCAGTGGGAGTTGAAAGCTACCACTGACAGATCGCGAAGCGACTGCGTTCATGAGCAAGTAGCGAAGCGGATTGCGAATGTCCGCTTTACACGGAGAAAAGAATGGACAATCGGGAGAAGATACTGAGATGTGCATTGGAACTGTTTTATCACAAGGGATACGATGCAGTCGGTATACAGGAGATCTGCCAGAGCGCAGGGATCACGAAGCCGACTCTGTATCATTATTTCGGAAGTAAATATGGCTTGTTGGAAGTACTTCTGGAGCATGAATTATCCGGATTTCTTTCCAGATTGTCGGAAAATGCACGATTTCAGAATGGAATAGAAGAATCACTGACAGCATTTGCAGGAACGTTGATTGATTTTGCCAATCAGAATCATCAGGCGTACATGTTGTTGATGGCGTTCAGCTATTCGGCAAAAGAGAATGAAGTATATGAGGCGGTAAGACCTTATATCACACAATTGTACAATCTTACGGTACAGTTATTTGAACAGGCATCCGGACAGCTTGGCAACATGAACGGACGACAGAATCAGTTTGCCATAGGATTCCTGGGTCTGATCAACCATTATATTTTATTTCTTGGTTATCAGGAGCCGGAAGATGGGAACATCACCGTATCAGAAGAAAAGAAAAGCAGTCTGATCCATCAGTTTATGCATGGGATCTGGACGTAATCAGAAAAGGGGGAAGAATCATGGAATTAAAAGAAGTGCGTATTGGAGAACTGGACCAGTATTTATTCGGACAGGGCACACATTATGATATTTACAAGAAACTGGGAGCACATGTTGCAACCAATGAAGGAAAAAAAGGTGTCTATTTTGCAGTATGGGCACCGCATGCAGCGCAGGTACACGTAGTTGGAGACTTCAATGACTGGGAAGAAAATGAAAAGTATGAGATGAGCTGCGTAGGCGGCATCGGTATCTACGAAGTTTTTGTGGAAGGTATCGGAGTGGGGGAACTGTACAAGTTCCTTATTACGACAAAAGATGGGAGGAAGCTGTACAAGGCTGACCCGTATGGCAATCAGGCGGAATTCCGTCCCGGGACTGCATCCAGAGTCACGGATATCAGCAAGCTGAAATGGGCAGATGCCAGATGGATCAAGGCCAGAGAGAAGAAGAATGTGGATGAGATGCCAATGGCAATCTACGAAGTACATCCGGGTTCCTGGAGAAAGCATCCTGCCACAGAAGAAGACCCGGACGGATTTTACAATTACCGTGAATTTGCCCATGAACTTACCGAATATGTGAAGGATATGGGATATACCCATGTAGAACTGATGGGTATTGCGGAGCATCCGTTTGATGGTTCCTGGGGATATCAGGTAATCGGTTATTATGCACCGACTGCCAGATATGGTACGCCGGAAGACTTTCAGTACATGGTGAATTACTTCCATAAGAATGGAATTGGTGTCATTCTGGACTGGGTACCGGCTCATTTCCCAAAGGATGCAGCAGGCCTTGCAGACTTTGACGGAGAAGCATTGTATGAGTATGCAGATCCGAGAAAAGGCGAACATCCGGACTGGGGAACCAAAGTATTCGATTATGCCAAGAACGAAGTGAAGAACTTCCTCATTGCCAATGCCTTATACTGGGTAGAACAGTTCCATATTGACGGACTGCGTGTGGATGCGGTAGCTTCCATGCTGTATCTGGATTACGGAAGAAGCGCAGGCAACTGGGTACCGAATATCTATGGTGAGAATAAGAATCTGGAAGCCATTGAGTTTTTCAAACATCTGAATACCGTTGTGACAGGAAGAAATCACGGTACTATGATCATTGCAGAGGAGTCCACTGCATGGCCGCGGGTAACCGGAAAACCGGAAGACGGCGGTCTGGGATTCACCATGAAGTGGAACATGGGATGGATGCATGATTTCCTGGACTATATGAAGCTGGATCCGTATTTCAGAAGCTATAACCATAACAAGATGACTTTCTCCATGACCTATGCATTTTCTGAAAAATATGTGCTGGTACTGTCTCATGACGAAGTGGTACATATGAAGGGATCCATGATCAATAAGATGCCGGGGGAATATGATGACAAGTTTGCCAACCTGAAGGCAGGATACAGTTTTATGCTGGGACATCCTGGTAAGAAGCTGTTGTTTATGGGACAGGATTTTGCACAGTTCCGTGAATGGAGCGAAGCAAGAGAACTGGACTGGTATCTTCTGGCAGAGGAGAAGCATGTACAGATGAAGAATTATGTGCGTGAGCTTCTGCATCTGTATCAGGATAGCCCTGCACTGTATCAGACAGATGACAACTGGAAAGGTTTTGAATGGATTAATGCAGATGACAGCGACCGCAGTATTTTCAGTTTTGTACGTCATTCTAAGGATGGTAAGAACAATCTGTTATTTGTGGTGAACTTCACACCGGTAGAGAGACCGGATTATCGTGTGGGCGTTCCACAGTCAGGCAGTTATAAACTGGTGCTGAACAGTGATGAGGCACGTTTCGGAGGAACCGGAACAAAGAGAGCAGCCAGCTATCGTTCCAGAAAGGGTGACTACGACGGTAAACCATATTCTATCGGATATAGTCTACCGGCTTATGGTGTGGCAGTATTTCAGTATGAAAAAAAGGAACCGGCAGCAAAAAAGCCTGCCGCCAGAAAGACTACAGCTAAGAAAAGCACAGCAGTAAAGAGCACAGAACCGGAAAAAGCAGAGACAGAAGCAAAGAAGACGGTTACAAAGAAAGCAACAACCCGTAAAAGTACAGCATCTGCAAAGACGGAACCGGCGAAGGAAAAAACAACATTCCAAAAATGAAAATACAGAATAAAATAAAAAACAGGTATCTCTGGATTCTGTCAGTACTGTTTTTCAGTCTGTTCTGTGGAGGACAGGCTGATGCACAGGAAATCAGTGCCACGCTGAATCAAAGTTATTCCAGTGGAGCGGCATATTATGGCAGCCAGCTTAGTACGAAAAATGAACGCAGAATCTATACAATTCTTGTGTCTCATAGCCGGAAGGGGAAAATCCTGGGGGCAGGAGTGCAGAGCAATGGTATTCTGGTTAATTTTGCCGATCAGATACCGGAAAATAATTCAAAGAAGCTTGAAGCATTAACGTCAGAGATCGGAAGAGCACTGGATGCTTTCCTGTTTGACTACAGTGAGAACTACTGGGTGAGAGGTTGTAAGTGTAATTTAATCATAAAGTCAGGACCTTCCCGGGTTACTGGGATCAGGATCTGGTTTACGGATGCTTATAATGGAATCCGGACAGACAAGGCAGAAGCTGACAGGCAGCTGAAGAATTTATATGCCGGGGTGAATGGGAAGAACAGGTATGAGATTGTAAAGGATGCCTATGAAGACATTAATCGTCTGGTGGAATATCCACCAGACAGTAAGGTTAATCATATGGTGTACCATACTGTTGTCAGCGGTCTGCTCAGTAAGTATGGGCATGAAGGTGTCTGTGAATGCTACGCCAGGCTGTTCCAGCTGGTATGTCAGAAAAAGGGGATTGCCTGTCTTCTGGTACAGGGAGGTTCTCAGGTATTAAATGGAGAAGTGTATACAGATCATATCTGGAACTATGTGCAGATGGAAGACGGAAAATGGTATCTGGTAGACTGTACATGGGGAGATGGCGGACGCCAGGCAAGTTCAACTTATTTTCTGGCGGGATCTTCTACAGCAGGACTGACTGGAAGGACGGTAGGGCAGGAACATATGCCAACTGGAAGATTTTCCAATATGAAGTATAAATCCTTCCATGCACCAAAGCTTTCAGCGACAGCTTACAAGTCAGGTGAGACACAGGCCGCAGCACCGAAGAAGGTGACTCTCAGTGCAGGAAGTATGAAGCTGACCACAGGTGGAAGCGAAGCTCTGACAGCTAAGATATCTCCTTCAGCTTTTCCGGTGGACGGTCTGACATGGAGCAGTTCCAATACCAAAGTCGCTGATGTAACTGTGATGGGAAGTGCCGGAAAAGTATACATTACAGGCAAGTCTGCAGGAACAGCGACCATTACGGTATCCTGGAAGAAGAAAACTCTGGCATCCTGCAAGGTAACCGTGTCGAAGAAAGCAGCGTCAGTGAAGTATAAGATCCGTCTGAATGCCGGCACACTGCCACTTCAGGTGAAAAAGAGTACCACGGCATTAAAAGTACTTTCCATTACAGCGGGTGATGGCATAAAGGAATGGAAATCTTCGAACACAGCTGTGGTAAAGGTGGATAAACGAACCGGAAAGCTGACAGCCAGAAAGCGGGGAACTGCGGTGATTACGGCAGTCAGCCGGAAAGGCGCCAAAGCGTCCTGCAAAGTAAAGGTGCAGAAGGGGCAGGTAACTACCGGGAAACTTTCCCTGAATAAAACATCTGTGGAACTGAAGAAGGGCGAGAGTATGGTTGTGAAGGTAAGCCGGATCCCGCTTACAGCAACGGATAAACTGACCTACAGGTCTTCGAATCCAAAGATTGCTTCTGTAAACGCAAAGGGAAAGATCACGGCAAGGAAAAAAGGAACCGTGACGATTACCGTCCGATCAGCAAAGGGTAAGACTGCAAAACTGAAAATAAAAGTAAAATAACAGTAACTGTTTAAGGTCTCACCGAGAAGGTACTGAACAGTTACAAATGATACAGCATAATGGCGGTATTTTGGCATATACTTACACAAACAAAAAAGGTGGGTAAGGTATGTCAGAATATCGCCATTTTATAGCATATATTTATGAGTATCAGAATGGAGACAAGAAGAAAAATACAGGATTTGTAAAGGTGAATATCCGAAACGGCATCTGCCGGATACAGATGAAGATCCAGACAGATTCAGGGAAGAATGGCACATATAGCATATATGGATTTGTCCATGAAGGCAACTGGATTTACGGTATTTCTGTGGGAACTGCAGTATTGAAAAAAGGACTGTGTGAGGGAGTGATGACCGTTCCGGAAGAAGTGTTCCGTCAGAAGGGATATACATTTGACCGGCTGAGCGGCCTGTGGGTACAGAAGACAGAAGAAACAGGCACGCCACAACAGGAATATTTCCTGACCATATGGGATGAGAGACGTGTTGACTGGAAACAATTCGTGACGGAACTTCCGGAAGAAGATAAGCAGGCTGGAGAGTCGAAGATGCAGTTGGAAGGTGAAGCAGATTCCGCAGTGAATTCGGCAGAACAGCCGGCAGGAAATATGGATTTTCCGGGAAATGTAACAGAATCGATGGAAGCGGCGGCAGGCAGTAAGCGAAATGAAGGGATACAGAGTACGGATGCGGCAGACGTAGAACAGAAAGTGGCAGTGCAGGAAGTGGCAGCGCAGGAAGTGGGAACCGTCGGAGAGACAGCCGACAGCCAGACCCGGCTGGACAGCAGATGGGCACAGTTCCGGTATCATTATCCACATACAGAACCTTTTGAGGATGGAGAGATCTTTGAATGTCTTCAGATTGCACCAAAAGATATTGCCTTCCTCGGAAACTATGAGAGAATGTTCTGCAGCAGTCCTTTTGTACAGCAGAAATATATGAAATATCATCATCTGCTTCTTGGAAAACATCAGGATGGAAGATATATACTGGCGGTGCCGGGACTAAACCGGAATGTGCAGGACCGGAATCTGGCGGCCATGTATGGATTCCCGGAATTCAAGAAAACGGAAGAGGAAAACGGATACTGGTATCATTTCCTAAACTGATTTTTATTGTTTGCAACAAAACGGGACAAAACAGACACTATATAAATGTAAGGATCAAAAAACTGAATTCCCTGTACAGGAATTATTTCAGAATGATCTACATGCATCTTTTGAATTCAAGGATCAGAGGAGAACAATACAGAGATGGAAAAAGCAACAGGGCTCGTGCGTCAGGCACGAAGAGGAAGTGCTTCGGCATTTGCCAGTCTGTATCAGGAATATTACCTGGATCTGTATCGGTTTGCTCTTTATACATTAAAGAACAGGCAGGATGCAGAGGATGTAGTCGGTGATACAGTGGCAGATGCCTGGGCGCAGATTGGCAGCCTGAAGAAGGTGGAGTCATTTAAATCCTGGATATTTAAGATACTTTCCAATAAATGCAGACAGAGACTGAAAGGTTATCTGGACAAAGCAGAAGAACTGCCGGAGGACTTAAGCGCACCGGTCAGGGATCACGACGAGGATGCAGATGTGCGTACGGCATTTGCCAGACTGGATGACGAAGAAAGACTGATTCTGTCAATGAATCTTTTTGGAGGGTATACCAGCAGAGAGATTGGAGAAGCACTTGGGATGAACGATAATACCGTCCGTTCCAGACAGAAGCGTGCACTGGAAAAAATGGCAGGATATTTGGGAAAGTAGGAGGAAACCGGAATGGATCAGAAGGAATTACTGGATAAGATCAGACATTCTGCGGAACATATCGAGGTACCGGAGTCCCTGACAGCAGAGAAGATGGAAGAGAAGCTGCGTCAGATCGAAGGACAGAAGAAGATACAGAGGAGGAAGATCATGGTAAGATGGATAGAAGCAGCGGCAGTAATGGCACTGGTAGCGGCAGGAGGAACTCAGCTTGGGATGCAGAAGGAGCCGGGCAATGTCACAGAAGCACGGCTTCAGACAACGCTGGAACAGACTGCAGAAGCAGATACCGAAGAGATGACAGCAGATGAACTGCAAGAAGAAAATGCACAGAAGAAAACGACACAGACAGAGGGTGAACAGACTGCGGACGATGGGACAGTTACAGGATATTCCCAGGCGGACAGTGAGGAACAGTTATATGATGCCCTGAAGGAGTGTCAGTACCAGACAAGTTATTATGCAAAGGGAGGACTGGGAGACAGTGTGGAGATGTTGGAAGAATCGGCGTCCGCTGATTCCGCATTGATGGATACCGGGGCGGTCAGTTCGTCAGCAGATTATTCTCAGACCAATGTGAGAGAAGCAGGTGTGGATGAAGGCGATGTGGTAAAGACAGATGGAAAGTATTTGTATATTTTGAAGTCCGACAGCAGTGTGAAGATTGTGGACATACAGTCTTCTGAGATGAAGCTGGTAAGTACGGTTACACTGGATCAGCTGAATGAAAGTATCGAAGAGATCTATCTGGAAGATGATCAGCTCATTTTGGTGACATCCGGTTATTACAGCAGTATGGAAGAACAGGAAAGTGATGTGTATGCAGTCGATCGTTATACGTATGCGGCAGTCAGTGTGTATGATATCTCCGACCGGGAGCATCCACAACAGACGGAAAGAATGACCCAGGAAGGAACTTACCGTCAGAGCAGGAAGAATGGCAATTATTTTTATCTTCTGACTCAGTACAGTCCATCTATAGGTGAAAGTGTAGATGACAGTGATGTGATACCGTTTGTGAATGAGGAAAAGGTGACGGTGAATAATATCTATCTGCCGTCCGATCTGGATCAGCCGGATTACCTGGTAGTGTCAGGAACAGATCTCTCGGATTTGCAAAACCCTGTCAGTACAAAAGCAATTGTGTCCGGTGCATCCGATTTTTATATGAGCACAGACAGTCTGTATATCTGCTGTCAGAACTGGGAACATGGAAAAAGCAGCACACAGATTCTGAAGTTTTCATGCGTAGATGGTGAAATTACGGCGTCGAATATGGCAGAGCTTCCGGGGTATCTGAATGATACATTTTCACTGGATGAGTATGATGGTTATCTGCGGGTACTGACAACAGAGGATGGAAACGGAGAGAGCAACAACCTGTTTGTGCTGGATAAGGACATGAATACGATATCCACCATCAGAGACATTGCCAGTGGTGAAACCATTCGTTCGGCAAGATTTGTGGGGGACATGGGATATTTTGTTACATTCCGTCAGACCGATCCACTGTTTTGCGTAGATCTCTCTGATCCGGAGAATCCGGAGATCCTGAGTGAACTGAAGATATCAGGTTTTTCCTCTTATCTTCATATGTATGGGGAGAATCGCCTTCTGGGTATTGGCTATGAAGCGGATGAGGATACCGGAAGCCAGATCGGAGTCAAATTATCCATGTTTGATATTTCAGATCCGGAGAATGTGACAGAAGAGAATAAGTATGTAATAAAAGATGCATATTATCTGCCGTTTGATTACAATTATAAGGCAATCACCATAGACGCAGATAAGAACCTGATCGGTTTTGTCTGCGATGAAGAATATATGGTATTCCGTTATGACGAAGAAAAAGGATTTGAGAACGTGCTGACCTATACAATGAGTGATAATAATTGCTGGGACGGACAAGAAGCGTGCAGAGGCGTGTATGCCGGAGGACGGTTCTATATTGTGGACAGAGAAAAGGTACTGATGTTTGATATGGAACAGGATTTTGCGCTCGCTGACCGGCTGAACTGGAATTGACGGAAGTGACCTGAAAATGGTATAATTTTTCTGTTGTGGGAAGATTCCCGCAACGAAAAAATGGTCGCGGGAGGATAAGCACGATGGCAGAAGAGAGAAGAGAAGTCGAAGAGAGCATGGAGACAGCAGCTCAGGAGATGAGCATGGCTGACTTCGAGGAGGAACTGAATGCATCTTTGAAGCAGATACACGAAGGTGATGTAATCACAGGGACTGTAATTGATGTGACAGAAGATGAAGTCATTCTGGATCTGAAGTATTATACAGAAGGCGTAATCAGGAAGGAAGATTTCAGTGCAGATCCGACCCTGAATCTGAAAGAAGCAGTGCAGGTTGGTGATGAGATCTCAGCAACGGTAGTCAGAAGAGATGGCGGACAGGGACAGATTATGCTGTCAAAGAAGGATGCAGCGAATCAGGTAGCGTGGGACAGATTGAGAAGTCTGAAGGACAGTCAGGAGAATATCAGGGTAAAAGTAGCCGGAGTGGTAAAATCCGGAGTGATTGCTTATGTAGAAGATATCCGCGGATTCATCCCGGCATCCAAGCTGGCACTGGACTATGTAGATGAAGATGATCTGAATGACTGGCTTGGAAAAGAACTGGAAGTCCGTGTGATTACAGTGGATGAGGAAGACGGCAAACTGGTACTTTCTGCAAAAGAGATTCTGCGTGAAAAAGAAGCAGAAGAGAAGAAAGCAAGAATTTCTAATGTACAGGTAGGACTGGTAACAGAAGGAAAAGTAGAATCCATTCAGCCATATGGAGCATTTATTGATCTTGGTAATGGACTGACCGGTCTTGTGCACATTTCACAGATCTGCGAGAAGAGAATTAAGACGCCTGCAGCGGTACTTCATGTAGGTGATGAAGTAAAAGTAAAGGTTGTAGCAGTCAAAGACGGCAAATTAAGTCTGAGCATGAAAGCGCTTCAGGATGTGGCAGCAGAAGAGATTCAGGAAGAAACCGTGGAATTACCGGAGAGCGAAGAACTGACAACCAATCTTGGATCTTTATTTGCCAACATTAAACTTTCTTAAAAACTGTTATAAACTCACAAAAAAACGCAGGAGCGATTAAAAAAAATATAAAAAATAACAATAAAATTATAAAATGTTCATAGAATGTTCATAATTACTTGTTATCATATAGACAGTTACAAAAGATGAGACAGACAAATAGATAAATTTTTTCATAATTGCCTCCAGTGTACCAGACACTGGGGGCACTCCTCATTTATGCGGGCAACGAACCAAGGTCTGTGCCTGCATTCTGTTCACATCAACGCGGTCAGCTCATAAAGTCCGGTGAAGATTACAAAATGATTGCCAGATAATTGGAATGTGTGATATATTGAAATTAGTGAGGCATATATTCTTTTGATGGCAGCAAAAGAAAATGCGGGAGGACATCGTATGGATGAAAATACGAAGAACCAGATTTATGTCATTGGACATAAGAATCCGGATACGGATTCTATCTGCTCGGCAATCGCATATGCGTACCTGAAGAATCAGACAGATGAAGGGGAGTTTGTACCGAAGAGAGCAGGCAGTATCAGCACAGAGACACAGTATGTGCTGGATCGTTTTCAGGTGAAGACACCGGAATATGTTCCAAATGTAAAGACCAAAGTCAGTGATATGGAGATCCGCCATACTCAGGGTGTGAAAAAGAACATTTCTCTGAAAAAGGCATGGACCATTTTGAATGAGACGAAGGGTACAACCCTTCCGATTGTAACAGATGATAATATGTTGGAAGGTCTGATCAGTATCGGCGATATTGCCAGATCCTATATGGCAGTCATTGACAGTGCGATTCTGTCCAAGGCAAGAACACAGTATAAGAATATTCTTGAGACACTGGACGGAACACTTTATGTCGGGGATGAAGAAGCTTATTTTGAAAAGGGAAAGGTAGTTGTGGCAGCTTCCAGCCCGGAAGTTATGGAAGCATACATAGAATCGGATGATATGGTCATTCTGGGGAACCGGTATGAGACACAGATCTGTGCCATAGAGATGAATGCAGGATGTATTATTCTCTGTGGAGATGCTAAGGTGACGAAGACCATTCAGATCCTGGCACGGGAGAAGAATTGTTCTATTATTGCCACACCGTATGATACCTACACAGTGGCACATCTGATTAATCAGAGTATGCCGATCCGTTACTTCATGAAGGCAGAGGATCTGATTCTGTTTCATGAAGATGATTTCACAGATGATATCAAAGACATTATGGCGAGCAAACGTCATCGAGATTTCCCAATATTGAACAAGAAGGAGCAGTATGTGGGTACGATTTCCAGACGAAACTTACTGGGAATCAAGAAGCGCAGACTGATTCTGGTAGATCACAATGAAGCATCTCAGGCAGTAGATCACATCGAAGATGGTCAGATTCTGGAGATTATCGATCATCACAGACTGGGATCCCTGGAGACCGTGATGCCGGTATTTTTCCGTAATCAGCCGGTTGGCTGTACGGCAACGATTATTTACCAGATGTTCTGTGAAAAAGGAATTGAGATTCCGCAGCATATCGCAGGTCTGTTGTGTGCGGCAATTATTTCTGATACTTTGCTGTTCCGATCCCCAACCTGCACTCCGGTAGACTGTGACGCAGCGAAATATCTGGCAAAGATAGCTGGTGTAGACTGCGAAGAATTCGCAACAGCCATGTTTGAAGCCGGCAGTAATATGAAGAGTAAGACCGCAGAACAGATCTTTTTTCAGGACTTTAAGGTCTATGAAGTAGATAAGATGAATGTGGGCGTAGCGCAGATCAGCTGTATGGCAAAGTCTGATCTGGACATTGCCAAGAGTAAGCTTAAAGAATATCTGGGCAAAGCAAGAAAAGAACAGGGATTGAATATGCTGTTTTTCATGCTGACCAATATTATGAGCGAAACAACGGAGTTGCTGTGTGAAGGAGAAGGAGCAGAAAAGACAGTAAAAGAGGCATTCGGTATGGATGTGGAAGATGGTTCTGTCATATTGCCGAATGTGATTTCCAGAAAGAAGCAGCTCATACCGAGCCTGTTAAGTAAATTGCAGAAATAAAAACAGAGGTCCCTGAAACGGGACCTCTTGTAATGGAAAGGAAGATTATGTCAAAACAGATTTGGAAAGCAGGAAATATGGTTTATCCGCTTCCGGCAGTGATGGTAAGCTGCCAGCGCCCGGGAGAAAAAGCAAATATTATTACGATTGCATGGACAGGAACAGTCTGTACGAACCCGGCCATGCTGTATATTTCTGTCAGACCGGAGCGCTATTCCTACGATATCATCCGTGAGACGGGAGAATTTGTTGTGAATCTAACCACGGAGAAGTTGGCAAAGGCAACGGATTACTGTGGTGTCCGTTCAGGACGGGATGTGGATAAATTCAAGGAAATGCACCTTACGGAAGAACCGTCGGTACAGATTCATGTTCCTGGTATTGCTGAATGCCCGGTTAATATAGAATGCAGGGTGAAGAACATTCTGGAACTGGGGTCTCATCATATGTTTGTGGCAGAAGTACTGCAGGTACATGTAGACGAATCCTACCTGGATGAGAAAGGAAAGTTTCATCTGAATGACACCGGTCTGATGGCATATTCCCATGGAGAATATAAGACACTTGGGGAAACACTTGGGACATTCGGATACTCTGTACGAAAAAAGAGACGATGATATGATACTTTATGCATAGAATGCATTAACGTGATAAAGTATTTGAATTAGACAAATCTCTCCATACCATATATAATAAATGTAATATGTTGTACGCAAACAAATGTACAGGAGAAGCGTACACGGAAGGAGAGATATTATGAACAAACTCAAAAGCGCTGTTGTAATGACAATGGCAGCGGCAAGTGTGCTGGGAGCATCTGCTATGGCTTCAGATCTGAATGTCATGGTGGAGACACCGGTAGAATCTCTGGATCCACAGATCGCAACAGATGGTACTTCTTTTGAAGTTATCGCAGATTATACAGATGGTCTGATGCAGATGGATGCAGACGGAAAAGCCGTAGAAGCATTAGCAGAATCTTATGATCTTTCAGATGACGGAACCGTTTACACTTTCCATATCCGTGAAGATGCAAACTGGAGCAACGGAGAACCGGTAACTGCAGCAGACTTCGTATTTGCATGGCAGAGAGCCGTAGACCCAAATGTAGCTTCTGAATATTCTTATATGATGAGTGATATCGGACAGATCAAGAATGCAGCAGAGATTATCGCAGGTGATATGGACAAGAGCGAACTTGGTGTTACAGCAGTTGACGACAAGACACTGAAAGTTGAACTGAATGTACCAGTCAGCTACTTTACATCCCTGATGTATTTCCCGACATTCTACCCGGTAAATGAAGCATTCTTTAATGAATGTGGCGATACATTTGCAACCAGTCCTGACACCATCCTTTCCAATGGTGCATTCGTAATGGATGATTACGAACCTGCAGCAACAGCATTCCACCTTACCAAGAATGCAGATTACTATAATGCAGATTCCATCTCACTGGAAGGAATTAATTACCAGGTAATTCAGGATTCCCAGACTGCACTGATGAGTTATCAGACAGGTGCCCTGGATATGACCATTGTAAATGGTGAACAGGTAGATCAGGTAGAAGATGATCCCGAATTCTCATCACAGGGTGCCGGATATCTCTGGTATGTGAGCCCTAACATCTCTGCAGTAGAAGAACTGCAGAATCTGAATATCCGTATGGCTCTGACTATGGCAATTGACCGTGAAGCCATCACAAATGATGTATTAAAAGATGGTTCCATTCCGACTTACACTGCAGTTCCAATGCAGTTTGCAGCAGGTCCTGATGGATCTGACTTCTCTGAAGATCAGGAAATGTTCTCAGATGTATGTGCAACTGATCCGGAAAAGGCAGCAGATTTCTGGGCAAAAGGTCTGGAAGAACTGGGAACAGACAGCATCGAACTGGATATGATCGTTGATGCTGATGATGCACCACAGAAGGTGGCAACTGTTCTGAAAGAGCAGTGGGAGACCACACTTCCTGGTTTAATAGTAAACCTGGTTGTAGAGCCTAAGAAACAGCGTGTAGAAGATATGCAGGATGGTAATTTTGAAGTAGCTCTTACCCGTTGGGGACCAGATTATGCTGACCCAATGACATACCTTGGCATGTGGGTAACAGACAACTCCAACAACTATGGTTTGTGGAGCAATGCTGATTATGATGCAATGATTGATGAATGCACAACAGGTGATCTGTGTACTGATGCAGAAGGACGTTGGGCTAAGATGTATGAAGCTGAAAAGATCGTTATGGACGATGCAGTGATCTTCCCTCTGTATACAGCAGCAAATGCACAGATGATATCCAGCAATGTAACAGGTCTGGAACAGCATCCGGTAGCACTGAACCGTGTATACAAGAATGTTGTAAAAGAAGACTAATCTAAAGAAAAATATCTTTTTGTAAAAGGTATGGAAGCCGCGCGAAGGGATGATTTCCTTTCGTACGGCTTTCCGTTTACGTGAGCAATCTGACGTAATACAGGAAAAAAGATAAAACAGGAGAAGAAAAGTGAAAAAGTATACGCTGAAACGAGTGCTTACCTTCATATTTACTTTATTGGCAATTTTGCTGATATTGTTCATACTGATGCAGTTAATGCCTGGGTCTCCGTTCAACGATGAGAAACTGAATGACGACATGAGAGCTGCATTGTATGCCAAGTACGGACTGGATAAGCCAATTATAATTCAATTTTTCCATTATGTAAAAAATATGCTGCAGGGAGATTTCGGTGTCAGTTACAAGATCTCTAAGAATACACCGATTTCTCAGTTAATCCAGACACGTCTGCCAATTTCCATCGGTATAGGTGGTATGGCAGTTGCCCTTGGTGCAATCGTAGGATTGTTACTGGGACTTCTGGCGGCACTGAAGCATAATACCATCTGGGATACACTGGCAACTATTATTTCTGTTATCGGTGTATCAGTTCCTTCCTATGTATTTGCGCTGGCATTAAGTTATAACTTTGGTTTCAAATTACAGTGGTTTCCGATGCTGTTCAGTCAGAAAGATGTTATGGGATCCAGCGTACTGCCGAGTATTTCCCTATCTATGTTTACCATGGCATCCATTGCCAGATTCACACGAAGTGAGATGCTGGAGGTACTGGGAAGTGATTACATGCTTCTGGCAGAGAGTAAGGGCTTATCCGGTTCGGCACTGATTTTCCGTCATGCCCTGCGAAATGCCCTGATTCCGATTGTAACCGTATTGGCACCGCTGATTGTAGATCTGATGACAGGATCTCTG
Organism: Jingyaoa shaoxingensis; assembly: GCF_014385005.1. GTDB lineage: Bacteria > Bacillota > Clostridia > Lachnospirales > Lachnospiraceae > Marvinbryantia > Marvinbryantia shaoxingensis. Next base: position 49,079 of record NZ_JACRSZ010000013.1, read on the forward strand.
GTAGTAGAAAAGATCTTCGCCATCCCTGGAGTTGGAAGTCTTCTGGTCAATGCGATCCAGTCCAATGACTACAACGTAGTTATCAGTCTGAGTTTCATTTATTCCGCAATGTATATTGCGATTATGCTGGTAGTAGACCTGCTTTATGGTGTCATCGACCCTAGAATCCGTCTCGCCAAGAAAGGAGATTAACGTAATGAGTGAACAGACAGTAAAGACAATACAGAGTACATATGTTCCGACAGACGCTGATTTCCGGCTGAAGGACAATGCAGGGGAGATCACCATTGATACCAACTTTGCCGCACAGAGTTTCTGGAAGGATGTAACCATCCGATTTTTCCGGAAAACCAGTGCACTTGTGGGACTGCTTTTGATCATTATTATTACTGTACTGGCAATTGCAGGACCGGGAATGAATGAATACACCTATTCCGGTCAGGAACTGAGTCAGAAGAACTTTGCACCGCGTGTACCCGGACTGGAAAAACTGGGGATTTTCGATGGTGTGGAGAGAATGACTACTTCTTCCGGAACAAAAGAATTCGACAAGTATACAGAGAACAATCTGACTGACGTATATTACTGGTTTGGAAGTGATAACTTTGGCCGCGATATCTGGACCCGTACCTGGGAAGGCGCAAGAGTCTCCCTGATCATTGCAGTTGCGGCGGCTCTGATTGATATGATTATCGGTATGAGTTACGGCCTGATCTCCGGTTATTTTGGTGGGCGGACAGATATGATCATGCAGCGTATTCTGGAGATTGCCAACGGTATTCCAAGACTGGTTATCGTAACATTACTTTTGCTGGTATTAAAACCAGGTATGCTGACCATCATTTTTGCACTCATGCTGACAGAGTGGGTCGGCATGAGCCGAATTGCTCGTGCAGAAATGCTGAAGTTAAAAGAACAGGAATTCGTTCTGGCATCCAGAACTCTGGGCGCAGGACATTTCTTCATTATTTTTAAACAGATTTTACCGAATATCATCGGACCGATCATTACACAGGTAATGTTTTCCATTCCGACTGCGATCTTCACCGAAGCATTCTTAAGCTTCGTCGGTCTTGGTATTCCGGTGCCACAGTGTTCTCTTGGATCACTGATTTCAGAAGGATTTAACAGTTTTACAACGCATCCGTTCCAGATCATCCCTCCGGTTATCGTTATGGCACTGCTGATGCTGAGCTTTAACCTGGTAGCAGACGGACTTCGTGAAGCACTGGATCCGAAAATGAAAGAAATGTGAGGTGCGTGCAGATGTCAGAAACAAAAGAAAAGATTCTTAAAATTAAAGATCTGGATATCACATTTAAGACCACAGCCGGACCGGTTCATGCCATCCGTGGCGTAAATATCGACCTTTATAAGGGAGAGACCGTTGCCATCGTTGGTGAATCCGGTTCTGGTAAATCCGTTACCATGAAGGCTGCAATGGGAATCCTTGCATCCAATGCCACCGTAGACAGCGGAAGCATCGAGTTTACCTATACCCATGCAGACGGCAGCAGAGAGACGGTAGATATCCTGACCAAAGATAAGAAATGGATCCGTAAACATATCAACGGAAAACGAATTGCCATGGTATTTCAGGATCCGATGACCAGTCTGGATCCGACCATGACTATCGGAAAGCAGATCATGGAAGGCATGATATGGCACTTTAAGACTCCGAAAAAAGAAGCCTGGGACAAGGCTGTGGAGCTGTTAAAGGAAGTTGGTATTTCCGATGCAGAAAAACGTATGAAAAACTATCCGCATCAGTTATCAGGTGGTATGAGACAGCGTGTAGTGATCGCTATTGCCCTGGCATGCAATCCGGATCTGCTGATCTGTGACGAACCGACCACAGCGCTGGATGTAACCATTCAGGCCAAGATCATTGAGCTGATCAAACGAATTCAGGATGAACGAGGCATTTCTGTTATCTACATTACCCATGACCTGGGTGTAGTAGCAAAAGTGGCAGATTATGTCAATGTAATGTATGCAGGTAAAATTGTGGAAAAAGGAACCATTGATGAGATCTTCTATGATCCGAGACATCCATATACCTGGGGACTGTTATCTGCCATGCCGGATCTGAATACCGACGATCGCAGACTGTATACTATTCCGGGATCTCCGCCAAACCTGCTTCACGAAAAGACAGGAGATGCATTTGCACCGCGTAACCGTTATGCACTGGAGATCGATGATAAGCTGGAACCTCCGATGTTCCAGGTAACCGATACTCATTATGCAGCAACCTGGCTGCTGGATGAGCGTGCTCCGAAGGTAGAGATGCCGGCAGAACTGAAAGCTCGAATTGAACGAATGAAGGAGGAGGCAAAGAAAAATGGCAGTGAATTATAATGCAGAGCCGATCCTTACCGTCAAAGGTTTAAAACAGTATTTCAAAGTCAGCAGTACCTTTACCGTAAAGGCTGTAGATGATGTATCTTTTGATATTTATCCGGGAGAGACCTACGGACTGGTAGGAGAATCCGGTTCCGGCAAATCTACGATTGGGCGTAGTGTGATTCGTCTGTATGACCCGACTGCAGGAGAGATCCATTTTAATGGAAGAGATATCAGCGGCAAGCTTTCCAAAGCGGATAATCAGGCACTTCGTACCCAGATGCAGATGATTTTCCAGGATCCGATGGCATCTCTGAATCCGAGAAAAAAGGTGCGTGATATTCTGGGAGAAGGTCTGGATATCCACCATCTATATAAGACAAAAGAGGAAAGAGAGACAATCATCAAGAATATTCTTGCAAAGGTAGGACTGGCACCGGAGCATGCAGCGCGTTATCCACATCAGTTTTCCGGTGGACAGCGACAGCGTGTGGGAATTGCCCGTGCACTGATTATGAATCCGAAGCTGATCATTGCAGATGAATGTATTTCTGCATTGGATGTGTCCATTCAGGCACAGGTAGTCAATCTGATGAAGGATATTCAGGAAGAGACAGGGCTGGCATATCTGTTTATTGCCCATGACCTGTCTATGGTAAAATATATTTCCGACCGCATTGGCGTACTTCATCTGGGACATCTTCTGGAGACAGGAACTACGGATGAGATCTTTGCTAATCCGGTACATCCATATACCAGAAGTCTGTTATCTGCGATCCCGGAGCCAAATCCGAGAGTAGAAAAAAACCGCAAATCAATGACCTACGATTATGCCACCAGCGGCATCGATTACAATGTGGGAAGTTATCACAGCATGGGTGGACAGCATCAGGTATTCGGTACCGATGAAGAGATTGCAAAATGGACAAGTGAAAAGTTCTAATCTGTGAAGGTACGGAACAGATACACAAAAATTAAAAAGCAGGATATGCGCAAAACAGAAGAATTGTGTATATCCTGTTTTTCCCTTGTGTAAAAAGTTGTAAGATAGGTTACTATATCTAGTGAAGAAACAGGAAAAATTGGACAGTTGGTACAAGATAGTGTTTCAAAAAAGTTTCAAAACTAGTCGTAATTATTGCAAAATGTGAATTCTTATTTACAAATTTTAAGTTTGTGGTATAATGGATAAAGATATTTTATAAGGGGTAGAAGCGAGCAGGGGAAAAGAGTCGCTTCTGGAATATCAGATTACTTAATATCCATTCCGAATACACTTGAAGAATGGGATTGTAACTTGGAGAATTGGGAAGAGTGTAAATAAATCTAGAGGTGTCTAATGGAGCAGTATATAATCAAAGGCGGGAATCCACTGGCCGGAGAAGTAGAGATCGGCGGTGCGAAGAACGCGGCATTGGGTATTCTTGCTGCAGCAATTATGACAGATGAGACTGTACGGGTAGACAATCTGCCGGACGTACAGGACATCAACGTGCTGTTAGAAGCAATCAGTGAGATTGGTGCCAGTGTCACCAGAGTAAGCAGAACTTCAGCACTGATCAATGGATCAGGTATTGGCAGTGTCAGTGTTGATTATGAATATATTAAGAAGATCAGAGCATCCTATTATTTGCTTGGCGCACTGCTTGGCAAGTACAAGAAGGCGGAAGTGCCGCTTCCGGGAGGATGTAATATCGGAAGCAGACCGATTGACCTTCATCTGAAGGGATTCAAGGCACTGGGTGCCAAGGTACGTATTTCTCACGGAGCGATCATCGCAGAAGCAGATCATCTGAGAGGAAGCCATATCTATCTGGATACAGTGTCTGTAGGAGCAACCATCAATATCATGATGGCAGCAGCGATGGCAGAAGGCCGTACGATTATTGAGAATGCGGCAAAGGAACCACACGTTGTAGATGCAGCGAATTTCCTGAACAGCATGGGAGCTAATATCAAGGGTGCAGGTACTGATGTGATCCGTATCCGTGGCGTGGAGAAGCTTCATGCTACTGAGTATTCCATTATTCCGGATCAGATCGAGGCAGGAACCTTTATGTTCGCTGCAGCAGCCACCAGAGGAGATGTGATTGTCAAGAACGTTATTCCGAAGCATCTGGAAGCGACCACTGCGAAGCTGGTTGAGATCGGATGTGAGGTAGAGGAATTTGATGATGCAGTCCGTGTAGTGGCTACGAAACGTCTGAACAATACGAATGTGAAGACTCTTCCATATCCTGGATATCCGACTGATATGCAGCCACAGATCGGTGTGGCACTGGCGATTGCCAAGGGAACCAGTATCGTGACAGAGAGCATCTTTGAGAATCGTTTCAAGTATGTGGACGAGCTGATCCGTATGGGAGCAGATATTAAGGTAGAAGGCAACACCGCAGTGATCTATGGAACAGAGAAGCTGATGGGTGCCAGAGTCAGTGCACCGGATCTTCGTGCAGGGGCAGCACTTGTCATTGCAGGGCTTGCAGCAGAAGGCATCACGATCGTAGACGATATCGTATATATCCAGCGTGGTTACGAGAATTTCGAGCAGAAGCTGCGTGGACTTGGAGCTGAGATCGAGCGCGTATCCAGTGAAAAAGAGATCCAGAAGTTCAAGCTGAGAGTAGGCTAAATCACCTGCGTCATCAGGAGCAGTTGTTTTGTATACCTGGAATTTTTATAAAAAATATATAAAATACCCAGATTGCCCTTGACGAAAGAGTTTTCTGGGTATATCTTTATATATGCGTGTGATACAGATGTCGCACAGATAAAACAGCATAAAGAATGTTGTAACTATTCAGAATCCATTGTAAGGAGACTGAACAGATACGGTATTTCTCTTATTCAGAGTGGTGGAGGTACAGAGGACCTGAGAAACCACGGCAACCCCGCACAGCGGAAGGTGCCAACCTGAGCGAGCAATCGAACAATAAGAGGATGAACTGTCATAGATGATAGAATGTCCGCTTATTCGAGCGGACATTTTTTGATGTTCGTGCAGATTGCGGGAGCACAAAGTGCGCAGCAATCTGATGTGCATCACATGTAGATGAATTCCTCGAGATCAGGAAATACCGGGCTAAGTAACTAATCATTTTTATTTTATTACGAGAGGAAAAGAAAGATGGAAAGACGTTTATTTACATCCGAGTCCGTTACAGAAGGACATCCGGACAAAATGTGTGATGCGATTTCAGATGCAATTCTGGATGCATTACTGGAACAGGATCCAATGAGCCGTGTAGCCTGCGAGACAGCTACCACAACAGGTATGGTTCTGGTTATGGGAGAGATTACCACCAAAGCATACGTAGACATTCAGAAGATCGTACGTGAGACGATTCGTGAAATCGGTTATACCAGAGGAAAATACGGATTTGATGCAGATACCTGTGGTGTGATCACAGCGATTGACGAACAGTCAACCGATATTGCCATGGGTGTAGACAAGGCACTGGAAGCAAAAGAAAATCAGATGTCAGATACAGAGATCGAAGCAATCGGTGCAGGAGACCAGGGTATGATGTTCGGCTATGCAACCAATGAGACCGAAGAATATATGCCATATCCTATCGCACTGGCACACAAGCTGTCACGCCGTCTGACAGAAGTCAGAAAGAACGGTACACTGCCATATCTTCGCCCGGATGGAAAGACTCAGGTAACAGTAGAATACGATGAAAATGACAAACCGGTAAAACTGGATGCAGTGGTATTATCCACACAGCATGACCCGGAAGTATCTCAGGAACAGATTCATGCAGATATCAAGAAATATGTATTCGATGAAATTCTGCCACAGGAAATGATCGATGAAGATACCAAGTTTTTCGTCAACCCAACAGGACGTTTCGTAATTGGCGGACCTCACGGGGACAGTGGTCTGACAGGACGTAAGATCATCGTAGATACCTACGGTGGATATGCAAGACACGGCGGTGGAGCTTTCTCCGGTAAGGATTGCACCAAGGTGGACCGTTCCGCGGCTTATGCAGCACGTTACGCAGCTAAGAACGTGGTTGCAGCAGGACTGGCAGATAAATGTGAAGTGCAGCTTTCTTATGCTATCGGTGTTGCTCAGCCTACATCCGTTATGGTAGATACTTTTGGAACCGGTAAGCTGTCTGATGAAAAGATCACTGAAATCGTACGTGAGAACTTTGATCTGCGTCCGGCTGGAATCATCAAGATGCTTGACCTGCGTCGTCCGATCTACAAGCAGACTGCAGCTTACGGACACTTCGGAAGACTGGATCTGGATCTTCCATGGGAAAAACTGGATAAAGTCGAAGATCTGAAAAAATATTTATAATTATAAAATTTTGTTTAGATGAATTCAAAGCTCCTTTATGGTATACTAAATTGAGGAATATCATAAGGGAGTTTTTTTATGAAGTTAAAGACACGATTATTTATAGCGTTTGCAGCAATTCTGATTATTCCGATTATGCTGATGACGATGGTCATGCTGACTGTGGGTAATCGCCAGTTTAAGGCATTGGAGCGGTATGCACAGAAGTATCAGACTTATCAGGAGCAGAATGAACTTGGTGTGGATGAGGAGCAGATAACAGAAGCACCTGCTCAGGACGGAGCGGAGCAGTCCTTGTTACTGCAAAGTGGCTATGGAGACGAGGATGTCCTGGCAGATGAGCTTACTGATGGATCTTCTGGGATCGTACCGGAGTTACGCAGCTTTTTATATGATATGGCAGCGATTATCATCATTATTCTTGTGGTGACGGCAGCGATCCTCATGCTGTGGATTTATGCAGGTATCAGTGTTCCATTGAATAAGCTTCGCAATGCCACACACAAGATCGCTGAAGGCAATCTGAACTTCACCATGGAAGTAACCGGAGACGATGAGATCAGTGATCTGTGCCGGGACTTTGAAGAGATGCGGAAGCGGCTTCTGGAGAGTACGGAGCAGAAGCTGGAGTATGACCAGGAGAGCAAGGAACTGATCAGCAATATTTCCCATGATCTGAAGACCCCATTGACTGCGATTAAGGGATATGTGGAAGGAATTATGGATGGAGTGGCGGATACTCCGGAGAAGATGGATCGCTATATCCGTACGATTTACAATAAGACCAATGATATGGACCGGCTGATCAATGAACTGAACTTTTATTCCAAGATTGAGGCAAATCGTATCCCATATACGTTTAACAAGATTAATGTGAAGGATTATTTTGAAGACTGTGTAGAAGAGATGGGAATTGAACTGGAGTCCAAGGGCTTTGCTTTTTCCTATACCAATGAAGTGGCTGACGATGTGGAAGTTATTGCAGATGCGGAACAGATTAAGAGAGTAATCAACAATATCGTCAGCAATTCAGTAAAATATATGGATAAGAGTGAGCCACGGATTGATATCCGGGTAAAAGATGTCGGGGATTTTGTACAGATAGAGATCGAGGACAATGGCCGGGGAATAGGAACGAAGGAATTGCCGAATATCTTTGAACGGTTTTACCGGGCGGATGCATCCAGACATTCTGCGGGAGGCAGTGGTATTGGACTGTCTATTGTGAAAAAGATTATCGAAGATCATGGCGGGAAGATCTGGGCCAGCAGTACGCTGGACAAGGGAACCGTTATGTACTTTGTATTAAGAAAATATCAGGAGGTGCTGCTCTGATGAGTAAGATTTTAATTGTAGAAGATGAAGAAAGTATTGCGGAACTGGAGAAGGATTATCTGGAACTCAGTGGATTTCAGGTAGAGACAGAAAAGCAGGGAGATACTGGTCTGAAGCGGGCGTTGGAAGAAGACTTTGATCTGGTGATTCTGGATCTGATGCTTCCGGGAGTGGATGGATTCGAGATCTGCAAAAAGGTAAGAGAGACCAAGAATATTCCAATTCTCATGGTATCCGCCAAGAAAGATGATATTGATAAGATCCGTGGTCTGGGTATGGGAGCAGATGACTACATGACTAAGCCGTTCAGCCCAAGTGAACTGGTAGCAAGAGTCAAGGCACATCTGGCACGTTACCAGAGGCTGGTGAATTCCAATGTGAAGGAAAATGATATTGTTGAGATCCGTGGTATCAAGATCGATAAGACTGCCAGAAGAGTCTGGATCAACGGAGAGGAGAAGAACTTTACCACCAAGGAATTTGATCTTCTGACTTTCCTTGCAGAGAATCCGAACCATGTATTCACCAAGGAAGAACTGTTCCGGGAGATCTGGGATATGGAATCCATCGGAGATATCGCAACGGTCACTGTGCATATCAAGAAGATCCGTGAGAAGATCGAATTTGATACTGCCAAGCCGCAGTATATAGAGACTATCTGGGGTGTGGGATATCGGTTTAAGGTGTAATTTGTGAATCAAAAAACTGTTTTTCATTGTATTTAAGCCATTCTTTAGCCTTTAAAGAGTGGCTTTTTTCTTTAAAAACTACCAAAATCGAAATTTATGTCGCGAACGCGTCAGGATGGAGGAATAACTTTATGAAGAAAGAATTGTACAAGGAGACCGGATACCCGGGAATTAAGCAGAGAATCAGCGATAACATGTACATCGTGACGATTGATCTGGGACGTCAGCTTCGTTTGAATAGAGTAATTTATAATGTTTGTCTTTCCTTGCGCAGGGAAAGCTATGGAATTACATAAACTATTTGAAATGTAACGAAAGGGGCAGCGTGTGTTAATTCTATATCGGTGGAACAATTGTTCAAGAACTCAAAAAATCGAATGGAAAAGCGTTACCTTTTTGAAGGTTGTGTTTGAAATGAATACAGAGATATGATAAGATTTGAAATACGGAACCCATGACAGGGGTGGTAGCCTCCCGAGCTTAATGACCGGCTTGCCGGAATACATAGGAAGGGAGGTGTGTAGTTATGACATGTGCAGATATCATCTTGATATTCATCGGGATTATCGGCTTGCTGATATCCTTTGGTACATTAGTAATTGCGTTTCTGACCTTTCTCGATAATAAGAGAAATAGCAGAAGAAAATAAAAATGCCTTACCTGTCTGCCAACAGGTAAGGCGGCGCTCGTAAGAGTGCAATAACACCTTGCTTGGGAGCATCCACTTTTGGAATGGATACTTTCCGTTGAAAGGCATCTGTTACAGCAGATGTCTTTCTTTATTTAGAATATAACACAAGATAGAATAATATTCAACTTACGAAAACATATTTTTGTGAGTTGAATAATTTTTTGACTTGATATAGCATCCGGCAGGATTGCAGAGATGCGTAAAAGAAATATGTCATGCTTTGCATGACGCGCATCTCGCAGCAAGAATGCCGAGGCATTCTTGAAATGATAATCTGCTATTGATAGATGTGGTTATAATCATGGATGTTCAGAAAGAAGAAAAGTCACTTAGAGAAAGCATGAGTATGAACAGAAAAGAATTCTGCGAATACTTTGGCATCCCGTATTGTACAGTTACTGATTGGGAGTTTGGAAAAAGATCAATGCCAGACTACGTTTTCCGGCTTATGGAATACAAGGTAAGAGCTGAAAAAAGCTTGTAAAAGATCAGGATCAGGAGCCAGTACAGCGCTGCGATAATGCTCTGGTAAAGTGCAAAGTGGGGTGTTCTTCGGAAAGTATACTATCCTCATTTGTACTTGAAAAAGGGAAATAATACAGACGCTTGCGGAGCACTTTCTGAAAAACGTGAAATTTGATGAAAATTCTGGTAGTTTTTAAAAACTACTGCAAAAACTACCAAAGGACCTACAAAAACAAAAAAGGTTAAAGAGTCGATTAGAAAAATATAAAAGGAAAAAAGCGGAATTCTTCCCATAAATAAAGGGGTTTTCCAAGGAAAAATATGGTAAAAAGAGGGATTCCGGGGTGGTCCGAACGGGATATCGGTTTAAGGTGTAATTCGTGAAAGACACGGCGGAATAAAAGACTGGAAAATATGAATAAAACAGAACGAAAACGTATCAGAGAACAACAGGTAGTAGAGAAAATGACTTCTCTGTACTGCAGAAAAAATCACAGAAAGAATGATAATGGGCAGATGAGAGAAGAGATTCGGAAAGTTATGCGATTTTCAGGACTGAGAAGGCTGTTGTATTATCCGGGAATGACTGTCTGGCATCTGGCTTGCAACATTCGGGAAAGAAGCATAGATCCCACATAAGGTATCGATACCTGAGGAATGCCCAATGCCAGAGAATGCTTGATAAATCTGTTCGGCAGTGATCTCCGAACTCAGCAGCAGATGTATTGGGATGCTGAATTGACCAAGTGCAGCACAGTGCAGAAAAGCAGCACTGATCTCATTAGTACGGTTCAGATGTGAGCAGATCTTTTTCTCAAGAATCTGCCGGAAGTTATCAGATTTAACCGTAAGAATTTGAGATGACACAGATGAAGACATCCGCAGCCCTGCAAGGAATCCACACAGAAAGTCATCACCACTTGGAGTCAGCCCAATGCCAAGTCCGATCAGTCGACACAAAGTATCAGCCATTTTGGCAGAGTCACCAATTGCCTGACGGAATTGCAGCAGGATGGTTTGGACGGCGTTCATATAGAGTGATTCTTCCGCGAGATCCGGTTGATTCAAAATAAGCTCCACACCACGCATATGGGGTGGCAGATCTGAGTTTTCCGCCATGGCAATTGCCTGGCGGATTTTTTTATGCAGATTTTCTGTATAGACATGGGAAGATAGCTTTCTGGCAGAAAGAAAAAGATCCTGACGGGAAGTATGTTCTGTCTTTAATGTAACGGACAGTGTTTTACGGGCAGCAAAAGGCAATTCTGCCAGTTCCCCTTCCGTACAGGCCGTAATCATGCTGATGGGAGAAAGGACAGAACCGCGTGGCTGGAGGGTCAGCAACTGATTTCCTGCTTTCAGATTCACAGCTTTCCGATAAATGGAGTGAACGATGGGGGTAGCAGGTGTATGTTTCAAAATGTCAAATGCGTATTCAGACGCCTGTAAAATAGTAAGCTGCATAGGAGGACTCCTGTTTAAATTAAAAACTTTCGTATTTGTTCAGTACCTTCACAATGGTTCTGAACAGTTACAAACTTTCTATTATCATATCAGATGAAAATCATAATGAAAAGTCATGAAAAAAAGAAACAGAAAAATGAATTGACAAAAAAATAACAACAGTGTTATTATATTAACCATGGAAAACTTAATATATGCATACCAGGTGAAAGATAAGGATAGCTTCTTTACCTTTGCGAAAAAGAGGGAATCAGGTGAAAAGCCTGAACGAACTGGTCACTGTAAACAGGAAATATGCCTTTAGAATCCATTGCATAAAATCGAAATATGTGAGAAGGAAAAGGTACGTGATGATCTGTGAGTCAGGAAACCTGCCTGGTATGAGATGTGCTCCAGATACAGCATAAACATCAAAAGACTATGAGGAATTTCGATAACAGCTCATAGTCTGTTTGGGTATGCTTGTGTTTGCGAACACAGGCTTTTTTTTATTTCATAGGAGGAAGAATATGGGTAGTAAAATTACGATTATTGGAGCAGGCAGTGTGGGAGCGACGATTGCCTATACATTGTCAGGAGAGAACATTGCATCAGAGATTGTAATGATTGATATCAACAAGGAAAAGGTTCAGGGAGAAGTCATGGACATTGAACAGGGAACCTGTTTCAGAGATCCGATTTCAATTGTATGTGGAGACTATGAAGATGCAAAGGATTCTGATATTGTGATCATCACTTCTGGAATTGCCAGAAAACCAGGTCAGACGAGAATCGAACTGACCCAGACCAATGTGAACATCTTAAAGAGTATTACACCGGAGATTGTAAAAGCAGCGCCAAATGCGATCTATATTATCGTAAGTAATCCGGTAGATATCATGACCTATGTGTTTACAAAAATATCAGGACTTCCGGAAAGACAGATTATAGGTTCCGGTACTATTCTGGATACTGCAAGACTGAAATTTGCGTTATCAGATCATTTTGGTGTTGCACAGAAAAATATACATGCCTATGTATTTGGAGAGCATGGAGACAGTTCCTTCATTCCGTGGTCAGGAGCATATATCTCCGGCGTCAGTGTAGATGAATTTTACGAGCTTATGAAAGCCCGTGGAAAAGATATTGAGGCAGTGGATAAGGAAGCGATGCTGACCTATGTACAGAAGTCAGGCGGAAAAATTATTGCAAATAAAGGTGCAACTTTTTATGCAGTTTCCAGATCAGTCTGTCAAATCTGTGCCAGAGTAGCAGCTTCTTCGGATTCTATTGCAACCGTATCATCTATGATGCACGGTGAGTATGGAATTGAAGATGTATGTCTGAGTACACTTACGATCCTTGGACCAAATGGAATTCAGGGAAAACTTCCGATGCGAATGAAAAAAGAAGAGATTGAAAAACTGAAAGCCAGTGCAGATACACTGAAGTCAGTAATTGCGCAGATTGAGTGGTAGAAAGGAAGAGAATCTTATGAAGTACAGCTATTTTCCAGGATGTACATTAAGAACAAATGCAAAGATGCTGGATGCATACGGAAGAGCATCCGCATTGTCACTTGGTTTTGAACTGGAAGAAATTGACAACTGGCAGTGCTGCGGAGGAGTATATCCTTTGGGGACAGATGAGATTGCAACAAAACTGTCATCCGTCAGGGCACTGAATGATGCAAAAGAAAAAGGACAGGATCTTGTTACATTATGTTCTGCCTGTCATCATGTCATCAAACGTGTCAATGATGATATGAAAAATGTGGAAGATATTCGCACCAGAGCCAATAACTATATGCAGCTTGAAACTCCTTATGCAGGAGAAACAACAGTGCTTCATTATCTGGAAGTGCTTCGTGACCGGGTGGGATTTGACAGACTAAAAGAAAAAGTCGTAAATCCGCTGACAGGTAAGAAGATCGGTGCTTATTATGGGTGTCTGCTTCTCAGACCGGGAAAGATCATGGGATTTGATAATCCGGAAAACCCTTCTGTTTTAGAAGATTTTATTCGTGCTATCGGGGCAGAACCGGTTGTGTACCCATATCGAAATGAATGTTGTGGAGGGTATATTTCTCTGAAAGAAAAAGATATGACTCAGAACATGTGCAACAAAATCTGTGACAGTGCAGCAGGATTTGGAGCAGATATGCTGATTACTGCCTGTCCATTGTGTTTGTACAATCTGAATAAGAATGGAAAACTTCCGATACATTACTTTACAGAGCTTCTGGCAGAAGCTCTCGGAGTAAAAGAAGAAGTGGACAGGGAGGTGGAGAAACAGTGATAAATGAAAAGAAACAGGCAGAACAAATAAAAGAAATCAGTGGAGTGAATCCGCTGAAATGCATGAAATGTGGAAAATGTTCTGCGTCCTGTCCGGCATTTAACGAGATGGATATCAAACCACATCAGTTTGTGTCCTATGTGGTAAATGAAGATATCGAGTCACTGGTTAATTCCAAATCTCTCTGGAAATGTCTGTCTTGTTTTGCCTGTGTAGAGCGTTGTCCAAGAGATGTCAAACCTGGAAAACTGATTGATGCAGCAAGGCAGCTTGTAGTTCGCCAGAGAGAACAGAGCCATCTTTCACCAGATGAGATTCCGGAACTTTTGGATCCGGATCTTCCACAGCAGTTGTTAGTCAGTGCATTCAGAAGATACAGGAGATAAGATCGATGCAGAGAATTGGAGTATTTGTCTGTCATTGCGGAAGTAATATTGCCGCGACAGTCGATGTGAAAAAAGTAGTGGAAATGGCTATGATGGAGCCAGGCGTTGTTCATGCAGAAGATTATCAGTATATGTGTTCAGAAGCAGGACAGGCATTAATTGCAAAAGCCATCAAAGAAAAGAATCTCACAGGAATGGTAATATGTTCCTGTTCCCCGCGTATGCATGAAACCACATTCCGTAAAGCAGCAGAGCGTGCCGGACTGAATCCATACATGGTAGAAATTGCGAATATTCGTGAACATGTTTCCTGGATTCACAAAGATATGGAAAAGGCTACGAAAAAAGCAGTGATCCTTATGAGAGCTGCCGTAGCAAAAGTAAATTTAAATACACCGTTGCAGCCTGGTGAAAGCCGTGTTACCAAACGTGCACTGGTTATCGGAGGAGGTATTGCGGGAATTCAGACAGCATTGGATATTGCTGATGCAGGATATGAGGTAGATATTGTAGAAAAAACACCAAGTATTGGCGGAAGAATGTCTCAGCTGGATAAAACGTTCCCGACACTGGACTGTTCTGCATGTATTCTGACACCAAAGATGGTAGAAGCTGCAGCCCATGAGAAAATTACGATTTATACCTATAGTGAAGTGGAAAAAGTATCCGGTTTCGTAGGTGATTTTACAGTAGATATCCGTAAAAAGGCCAGAAGCGTAGATATGAATAAATGTACCGGCTGCGGAGTCTGTCAGGAAAAATGTCCTTCCAAAAAGACGCCGAATGAATTTAACCGTGGCTTAAATAACAGAAGTGCTATATACACACCATTTGCACAGGCTATTCCAAATGTTCCGGTCATTGACCGTGAAGCATGTATCAAGTTTAAGACCGGTAAATGTGGCGCATGTGCAAAGGTATGTCAGGCAGGAGCTATCGATTACGATCAGAAGGACGAAATCGTAACAGAAAAATATGGCGCAATTGTAGTGGCAACAGGGTTTGATACCATCAAACTGGATCAGTACGATGAATACGCATACAATCAGAGTAAAGATGTGATTACCTCTCTGGAACTGGAACGTATCATGAATGCTGCGGGACCTACTAAAGGACACCTTGAACGTCTTTCTGATGGAAAAGCACCAAAAGAGATGGTATTTATTCAGTGTGTGGGAAGCCGATGCGCAGATGACAGAGGAAAGAGTTACTGCTCTAAAATCTGCTGTATGTATACTGCAAAACATGCCATGCTGATCCGTGATAAATATCCGGATGTCAACGTAACTGTATTTTATATAGATGTGCGTACACCAGGAAAGAACTTTGATGAGTTCTACAGAAGAGCGGTAGAGCAGTATGGTGTGAATTATATCAAAGGTCAGGTTGGAAAAGTTCTTCCACAGCCAGATGGAAAGCTTCTGGTGCAGGGTGTAGATCTTCTGGATAATAAGCAGATTCTGAAAGAAGCAGATATGGTAGTTCTTGCCACTGCAATTGAACCGAATCCGGATGTGCGCAAGATTGCGACCATGCTTACAGCAAGTATTGATACCAATAATTTCCTGACAGAAGCACATGCAAAACTCAGACCGGTAGAGTCTCCGACAGCAGGTATTTTCCTGTCTGGTGTATGCCAGGGACCTAAGGATATTCCGGAGACAGTAGCCCAGGCCGGTGCAGCAGCAGTCAAAGCGATTGGACTTCTGGCAAAGGACAAACTGATGACCAATCCTTGTACGGCTCAGTCTGATGAACTTTTGTGTAATGGATGCTCCACCTGTGCGAATGTTTGCCCTTACGGAGCAATTACATATGAAGTAAAACAGGTAAATGACCACGGTATTCGTGAAGAACGCCGCATCGCAGTAGTAAACAGTGCACTGTGTCAGGGATGCGGAGCATGTACCGTTGCCTGCCCGTCCGGAGCCATGGACCTGCAGGGATTCTCAAACAGACAGATTATCGCGGAGGTAGATGCAATATGTCGATAGAAGAAAAAGAAGAATTCAGACCGAAAATCGTAGCATTCTGCTGTAACTGGTGCAGTTATGCAGGTGCCGATCTTGCCGGAAGCAGCCGTCTTTCTTATCCGGCAGATGTAAAAATCATTCGTGTCCCATGCTCCTGCCGTGTGAATCCAATGTTTATTCTGAGAGCATTTGAAAAGGGCGCTGACGGAGTGATCCTGTGTGGATGTCATCCGGGAGACTGCCATTACAGCACTGGTAATTTCTACGCAAGAAGACGTATGACTCTGTTGTTCTCCATGCTGGATTATATCGGTGTGGAAAATGGACGTACCCGTGTAGAATGGGTATCCGCAGCAGAGGGTGTGAAGTTTTCCCAGACAATGAATGAATTTGTAGAAAAAGTTCGTTCACTGGGTAAAAATGTGAGATTGGAGGATTTAAGATGCAGGCAATAATAAATCGTGCAAAAGAATTACTGGCTGACGGAACCGTTGCCCGTGTTCTTGGATGGAAAGCCGGAGACCTGCCTTATAATCCGGAACCGGCTTATTTTGAGACAGAAGAATCCCTGAAGGATTTTGTATACAACGGATTTTGCGGTGCAAATTTAAGCAAATATATGATAGAAGCTTCCAAACTGGAAGGAAAGACAATGGTTTGTCTGAAACCATGTGATACATACAGCTTTAATCAACTGATCAAAGAACATCGTGTGGACAGAGAAAAAGCCTATATTATCGGTGTGGGATGTAAAGGAAAGCTGGATATTGAAAAAATCAGAAAAATGGGTATCAAGGGAATCGAAAGCATTTCCGGTGCCGAACTTACAGAAGACGCAGATACATTGACCATTCAGACCCTTTATGGTGAAAAAACATGTGCCTATGCAGACGCCATGCTGGAAAGATGCCATGTCTGTAAAGGAAAGGAACATAAAATCTATGATGAGCTGATTGGCGAATCAAAGGACACAAAGGATGCAGACCGTTTCGAAGAAGTGAAACGGATTGAGGCAATGAGTCCGGAAGAAAAATTTGCATTTTTCCAGAGTGAGCTGAGCAAATGTATCCGCTGTAATGCCTGCAGAAATGTTTGTCCGGCATGTAGCTGCCGAAAATGTGTATTTGACAGTAATAAGTTTGACAGTTCACAGAAAGCAAATGCAGACTCTTTTGAAGAAAAGATGTTCCATATTATTCGCGCTTTCCACGTTGCAGGAAGATGTACAGACTGCGGAGAATGCAGCAGAGTCTGTCCGCAGGGAATTCCACTGCATCTGTTTAATCGAAAGTTTATCAAAGACATTGATGAACTGTACGGAGAATATCAGGCCGGAGAGGATACCACATCAAAAGCTCCGCTGACAAGTTATACATTTGAGGATGCAGAACCGAGTATCGTAGGAAAGAGGGGATAATGTATGTATAAGATCGCAAAAGAAAATCTGTCCGCATTATTCCGTAAGATTGCGGCCAGCCAGGAACTTTACCTGCCGGTAAAAGTAAGTGATCAGGTAAATTTCAGAGTGTGGAGTGAAGATGCACAGGTGGATCTGAATACTCTGAAAACAGTAAAATCACCAAAAGATGCCTTTTTTCCGCAGTGTGAGAATCTTTACAGCGTAAAAAAAGAAGGCAGAAAATTATCTGTGGAACCAGGAACTTTGAAAGAAGCAGATTTCGTCGTATTTGGTATGAAAGCCTGTGATGTACAGGGTATAAAAGTGCTGGATAAAGTATTTCTGGCAGACCCTGTAGACACCTATTATGCAGCCAGAAGAGAACATGGAACCATTGTTGCCATGGCATGTCATGAACCGGAAGAATCCTGCTTCTGTAAAGTATTTGGTATCGACTGTGCGGATCCGGCATCAGATGTCGCTGTATGGATGACAGAAAAAGAACTGTACTGGAAACCACTGACAGAAAAAGGACAGACACTGACAGAAAGTGTAAAAGAACTTCTGGAGAGAGCTGATCAGAAAGACGAAGAAACCATAGAAGAAGAAAAAACAAAAATCCGCAGTATTGTAGAAAAGCTTCCATACTCCGGACTTTCCATGGAAGGATGGAATGGGGATGCACTGACCGAGAGATTTAATTCTGCGGTATGGGAAGAGTTGTATAAACCATGTCTGGCCTGTGGAACCTGTACATTCGTATGTCCGACCTGCCAGTGTTACGATATCAAAGATTACGATACCGGTCATGGCATACAGCGGTATCGCTGCTGGGATTCCTGTATGTATTCTGATTTTACCATGATGGCACACGGCAATAACCGTACCAGTCAGATGCAGAGATTCCGTCAGAGATTTATGCACAAACTGGTATATTTCCCAGCAAACAACGATGGCATGTATTCCTGTGTGGGATGTGGCCGTTGTGTGGAAAAATGCCCGGCATCTTTAAATATTGTGAAGGTAGTAAAAGCATTTCAGAAGGCGGGAGGTGAAAAATAATGAGCGAATGTACCTGTCATAAAAATTACACGCTGGATACCTTGATTCCTAAAGTAGGAGTGATTACCGATATCCGCGAAGAGACTCCGGATGTAAAAACATTTCGTGTCAATGCACCGGAAGGAGGAAAACTGTTCGATCATATGCCTGGTCAGTGTGCCATGCTTTGTGCACCGGGGATCAGTGAAGGAATGTTCTCCATTACGTCTTCACCGACCAATAAAGAATATCAGGAATTCAGTATCAAAAAATGTGGTATGCTTACGGAATACCTTCACAGCCTGGAGGTAGGAGACGAGATTACAGTAAGAGGACCTTACGGTAATCATTTTCCGGTGGAAACAGAACTGAAAGGAAAAAATCTTCTGTTTATTGCCGGTGGTATCGGTCTTGCACCGCTGCGTTCCGTGATCAATTACGTACTGGATAACCGTGATGATTATGGTACCGTAGATATCGTATACGGTTCAAGGTCCGCAGATGATCTGGTTCAGTTAAAAGAAATCCAGGAGGTCTGGATGAAAACAGAGGGCGTCAATGTATATCTGACCATTGACCGTGAACAGGAAGGCTGGGACGGTCATGTGGGATTCGTGCCGAATTACGTAAAAGAACTGGGATTTGACACAGACAAGACAGCGCTTCTCTGTGGACCGCCTATTATGATCAAATTTGTTCTGGCAGGACTTCAGGAACTTGGATTTACCCATGAACAGGTATATACTACTCTGGAGCTGCGTATGAAGTGCGGAGTTGGAAAATGTGGACGATGCAATATCGGTTCCAAATATGTCTGTAAAGACGGTCCGGTGTTCCGTTATGATGAAATAGAAGAATTACCTAATGAGTACTAGGAAAGGAAGTTACCAATATGGAAAACATGGTGAATGTATATTTTTTCGGTAAAAAATACAGTGTACCTTCAGAACTGACAATCATGACGGCCATGGAATATGCCGGATATACTCTGAAAAGAGGATGTGGCTGCCGTCACGGATTTTGTGGTGCCTGTGCAACCATTTACAGAATTAAGGGACAGAATGAGCTGAAAACCTGTCTGGCCTGTCAGACACAGGTTCAGGAAGGAATGTATGTGGCAAGTATCCCATTCTTCCCAACCGATAAAAGAACCTATAACATTAATGAAATCCAGGCAAAACAGCAGATTATGATGGAATTGTATCCGGAAATATACAGCTGTATCGGATGTAATGCCTGTACAAAAGCATGTACTCAGAATCTGAATGTTATGCAGTATATTGCATATGCTCAGAGAGGCGAATTTGAAAAATGTGCAGAAGAATCTTTTGACTGTGTAGGCTGTGGATGCTGCAGTGTAAGATGTCCTGCAGGTATTTCTCATCCAATGGTAGGACTTCTGGCAAGACGTCTTACCGGAAAATATATTGCTCCTGAGGCAAAGCATCTTACAGAGAGAGTAGAAGAGATCCACGAAGGTAAGTATGATGAACTGATTGAACAGATCATGCAGAAGCCGCTTACGGAAATGCAGGAACTTTATAATAACAGAGATATTGAGAAATAGGGAGGGCATGAAAGATGTATGCACCATATCCAGAAAATATGATGGAATCGGTCAAAAAGGTAGAAGCAACCAGAGAGAAACGTATGGGGACAGAACCGAGACGTCTGTCTGCTGAGGAAAAAGATGCGCTTCTGAAAGAGTTCCATCCGGATTATAATCCAGATGCATTTGCAGAGATTAAAGTGGGACCGAATAAAGGTCAGAAGGCTCCATTGGAGCTGGCAGATATGCTTCATTCTACAAGCCGTCTTATGAAGGAAAAGATTGACCTTACCAAAATTGATTATGATGTAGATATACTGATCATTGGTGGTGGCGGGGCAGGTTCTTCCTGTGCAATTGAGGCACATAATGCCGGTGCAGATGTTATGATCGTAACAAAGCTTCGTATCGGTGATGCCAATACCATGATGGCAGAAGGAGGAATCCAGGCAGCAGATAAAGAAAACGATTCCCCTGTACAGCATTATCTGGATTGCTTCGGAGGCGGCCATTTTGCAGCCAAACCAGAACTGGTAAAGAGACTGGTTATGGAAGCTCCGGATGCAATCAAATGGCTGAACGAACTTGGGGTTGAGTTCGATAAGGAAGAAGACGGAAGAATGGTAACCACACACGGTGGTGGTACTTCGAGAAAGAGAATGCATGCTGCCAAGGATTATTCCGGCGCAGAGATTATGCGTACTATAAGAGATGAAGTGATAAATCTGGGCATTCCGGTAGTAGAATTTACTTCAGCCGTAGAACTTCTGAAAGATGAGAAGGGACAAGTGGCAGGAGCCGTTCTTCTAAATATGGAAACCGGTGATTATTCCGTTGCGAGAGCCAAAACAGTTGTCATTGCAACTGGTGGTGCAGGAAGAATGCATTATCAGGGATTCCCGACATCCAATCATTACGGTGCGACCGCAGATGGACTTGTTCTGGGATACCGTGCAGGAGCATCTCTTCTTTATCAGGATTCCATTCAGTACCATCCGACAGGAGCAGTATATCCATCTCAGATTCTTGGAGCATTGGTAACGGAAAAAGTCCGTTCCGTTGGAGCACAGCTGGTAAATGCAGAGGGTGAAGCTTATATTCATCCACTGGAGACACGTGACGTGAATGCATCCGGTGTTATCCGGGAGTGCAGAGAAGGACGTGGAGTAGAAGTACCGGGAGGACAGCAGGGAGTATGGCTGGATACGCCTATGATTGAACTGATTGGCGGCGAAGGTACCATTGAAAAGAGAATTCCGGCAATGTTCCGTATGTATATGAACTATGGCATCGACATGAGAAAGGTCCCAATCGTCATTTATCCGACACTTCATTATCAGAATGGCGGACTGGAAATCGACGGGGACGGATTCACAAAAGAAATCCCAAACCTTTTAGTTGCCGGTGAAGCAGCAGGAGGAATCCACGGAAGAAACAGACTGATGGGTAACTCTCTTCTGGATGTCATCGTATTTGGCCGAAATGCAGGTAAAAAAGCAGCTGCCAAATGTAAAGAGATCAACCTGGGAGAACCGAATCTGAATCATATTTATGCATACGATGAAGAATTAAAGAAAGCAGGCGTAGAGACTGGAGAAGTTTCACCGCTTCTGCTTCCTCATTATGCAAGACACGAACAGCGGTAAAGGAGGAAATTCCAATGCGTGAGATAGAAGTAAGACAGATTACGGATGTGGTGGAACGGCTTTGTATGGAAGCCAATGAACACCTTCCGGAAGACGTAAAATGTGCAATTAAGAATTGCCGTGCATGTGAAGACGGAGAAATCGCAAAAGGTGTTCTGGATAACATTATCGAAAACTTTGAAATTGCAAATAATGAATGTGTTCCAATCTGTCAGGATACAGGAATGGCATGTGTATTTCTGGAAATCGGACAGGATGTACATCTGACAGGAGGCAATCTGACAGATGCAGTCAACGAAGGTGTCCGCCGTGGATACGACAAAGGATATTTGAGAAAATCCGTTGTAAAAGATCCGGTACGCCGTGGAAATACGGGAGATAATACACCGGCCATGATTTATACAGAAATTGTGCCGGGTGAAAATATTAAAATCACGGTCGGACCAAAAGGATTCGGAAGTGAGAATATGAGCCAGATTCGTATGTTTAAGCCGTCAGCAGGTCTGCAGGGAATCAAAGATTTTATCCTGGAAGTAGTAGAAACTGCCGGACCGAATCCATGTCCGCCTATGGTAGTTGGTGTGGGAATCGGCGGAACCTTTGATAAAGCAGCGCTTTTGGCGAAAAAAGCACTGATGAGACCGGTAGATTCTGCCAATCCTGATCCGTTCTATGCAGATCTGGAGAAAGAGATGCTGGAAAAGGTGAATAAGCTGGGCATCGGACCACAGGGATTTGGTGGAAAGACGACTGCAATCGGACTGAACATTGAGACTATGCCAACGCATATTGCAGGTATGCCATGTGCAGTCAATATTAACTGTCATGTAACCCGTCATAAATCGGAGGTGATCTAAGATGGAAAGAAGAAAAATTACGCTCCCACTGACAAGAGAACTGGCCAAAACACTTCATGCAGGAGATCAAGTACTGGTAACGGGAACGATTTATACATCCAGAGATGCCGGTCATAAAAGAATGTGCGAGGCACTGGCAAGAGGAGAGAAGATCCCATTCGATCCGACGGATGCTACCATCTATTATGTAGGACCGACTCCTGCAAAACCGGGGCAGGTTATCGGATCAGCAGGCCCGACAACCAGCGGACGTATGGATGCATATGCGCCAACCATGATGTCTGTGGGGGCAAGGGGAATGATCGGAAAAGGGGCACGTCTTCCGGAAGTAGTAGAAGCAATGAAGAAATACGATGGTGTATACTTTGGAGCAATCGGAGGAGCAGGTGCACTTCTTGCAAAATGTGTCAAAAAAGCAGAACTGATCGCATATGAAGATCTGGGAGCAGAGGCACTGAGAAAACTGTATGTAGAAGATATGCCGCTGGTAGTCATTATCGACAGCGAAGGAAACAATCTGTATGAAAGCGGGCGGGCAGAATATCTCAGACAGCATAATGAATAATGGAAAATGAGGTATGGATTTTATGGAAGAAACGAGGCATAGGCTCCGCCTTCCTCAAAATCAGATGTCGGAAGCATTTATAAACAATGCGGTTCTGGCACTGTCCGGTGGATTTCAGGATGCATATACCTATAATACCAGAGAAGGAGTTTTCTCAAATGCGCAGACAGGGAATGTGGTATTGATGAGTCAGTCTTTTATGTCAGGAGAATGGATGACCATGCTGCATTATTTGATACCTGTCATAGCATTTGTTCTGGGGGTGCTGGTTACGGAGCAGATACAGCATCGTTATAAATATGCAAAACGAATACACTGGAGACAGAAAATTTTGTTAATCGAAGTTCTGACCCTTTTTATAGTCGGGTTTATTCCGGAAGAGTATAATATTGTGGCAACCGTACTGGTATCTTTCACCTGTGCCATGCAGGTGCAGGGATTCCGAAAAGTAGGTGGATATGCCTACGCAAGTACCATGTGTATCGGAAATCTGCGAAGTGGCGTGGATGCATTGTCCGTTTATATGCGGGAGAAAAAACCGGAACAGTTAAAAAAGAGTATTCATTATTTTGCAATTATTCTTATGTTTGCACTTGGCGCAGGTACAGGAGGGAATTTATCAGTAAAATATGGAATATCTGTAATATGGATAAGTTGTCTCCTGTTAATGTTCAGTTACTTACTGATGTCGCTGGAAAAACTGAAACAGATTTAAAAAGTTGAATGATCAGATGAAAAGATACTTTTCATCTAATTAGAGATGTAATATAGTAGACAAAAATAAAATCCAAGAAGACTGTGGGAACAATGCTGTTCTTTACAGTCTTTTTGTTTTTTACAAGACATTCTATGAATCATACGGAGGAAAAACGGCATGAAGAAAATACTGGTAATTAATCCCAATACCTCAGAAGAGATGACAACAGATGTGAGGGCGACGGTAAACCGCATAAAAAGAGCAGATGTGGAAGTGGAGACGGTACATCCGGCGTACGGACCGAAATCTCTGGAATCGGCCTATGATACGGCAATTGCGACCAATGCGATGATAGATATGTTGACAGGAAAAGAAGCAGAGTATGACGGAGTGCTGATTGCCTGTTTTGGAGATCCCGGGCACGATGCATTAAAAGAAATGCTGGACGGCGCAGTGGTGGGAATCGCAGAGAGTGCTATTGCCACGGCATTGATGCTGGGAAATAAATATTCCATACTGGCAGCGGGAGAGCGCGCCGTTCCGCTGATGGAAAACATGGTGAACAGTTATCATATGGAGCACTTTGCGGGTTTCACTGTGAAGAATATGGGCAGATATTAGAACTTACAAAGGAAATGAAAGCAAAAAAAGGAAGATCAGAGAAAGAGAAAATCCGGGATTTTCTGGATGCACATGATGTTTGGACGGAATATGTGGCAGTGAAGAATGTAATTGATATGGCACGCATTACCGGAGGCAGGGTACATATCTGTCATGTCAGTCATCCAATGTCAGCACAGCTGGTAAAGGAAGCTATTTATGAAGGACTTCCGGTTACTGCGGAAACCTGCCCTCATTATCTGGGATATACGGAAGAATTTGTGCTGGAAAAAGGGGCACCGGCCAAATGTACACCACCGATGCGCAAAAAAGAAGATATGGAAAAACTATGGGATTATGTCTTAGATGGAACATTATCCTGCATCGGAAGTGATCATTCTCCGGCAGCGGATGAAGAAAAAGACAATCAGACAAAAGATATCTGGTCAGCATGGGGAGGACTAAATGCCATTCAGTATTTTCTTCCAATGATGTTTGATCTGGTTGTACACAAAAAACAGCTAAGTCCGACTTTGATTGCAAAGGTGATGGATTATAATCCTGCGAAGATCTTCGGCTTATATGGAAAAAAGGGCGCTTTTGAACTGGGATTTGATGGTGACGTGGTAATCGTAGACCCGGAAAAACCATGGATCTGTGATCAGAAAAAACTTTTTACCAAAGGACATGTATCCTGTTTTGAGGGAGAAAGCGGAAAAGGCTCTCCGATTTGTACGATTATACGTGGAAAGGTTGTGGCAGAAAATGGCAGGTATAAAGAAGAGGCTTTTGGTCATGGCATCTTTGTCAGTCCGGTTAAGTTTCAATGAATTTTGCTGGACTGATTAATGCATAAAGCTGAACATCCGCACAAAATAAGAAAAATCAGATACTATGATGAAAAAATAACGATTAAATTCCGGTTGTTTTTATATGCTCTTTATTATATAATGTCCATTAGAAAACACATGGAACAAGAAAACAGTAACGGAAGATTTCAACAAATGTGTCTGGTCGGTCAAAGAAGACAGGTCAGCGCAGCAGAAATAACTGTGTTATTTCTGCAGGGTGAGAACCTGAGGTTACTATTTTTTTGTATAATGGGAAATGATAGTTCCTGTTATGACGGTGTATATACATTTGAGGAGGAGAGAACATGAAAACTAAGAAACTGTCATTGACAACGTGGATTATTATAGCCACACTTGCCGGAATTGTATTTGGATCCATTGTAGGACCATGGGCATCCAATCTGAAGTTCATCGGCACCATTTTTATCCGTCTGATTCAGATGTCTGTGGTATGTCTGGTTATGACGTCCGTAGCAGCTGCCATCGGCGGAATTGAGGGAAAAGGTGCAGGAAAGATGGGACTGGTAACGTTTATCTGTATTATCGTATTTACCATGATTTCTGCTGGTCTGGGTCTTGCGCTTGGACTGATTGTAAAACCAGGTGTAGGTGTGACCATCGGTACAGAAGCGGCTGCCGTAGAGGTTGCATCCGCAAGTATTACCGAGACACTGACTAACTTTGTACCTACTAACATTTTCAGTGCTATGGCAAACGGTGATATGGTGCCATGTATTCTGTTCTCTATCTTCTTCGGTGTATGTGCCGGATCATATGGCAGAACAAGCGGAAATGACATGGTAATGGATCTGGTCAAAGCTATCAACGGTGTTATCATGAACATCATCAAGATCGTTATGAACCTTGCACCGATCGGTATCTTCTGTCTGCTGGCAGATGTGGCAGGCGGTACAGGATTTACCGTTATTCTTCCGATGCTGAAGTTCCTTGGATGCCTGTTAGTTGGTGACGTGATCCAGTTCCTGATCTACGGACCGTTTACCGCAGCATTCTGTGGTGTCAGCCCGGCAAAGATGCCAAAGAAGTATTCTAAGATGTCTATGATGGCAGTTACTACCACATCTTCTGCAATCTGTCTGCCGACCAAGATGGAAGATATGGTAACCAAGTTTGGTGTAGACCGTAAGGTATCTGATTTTGTAGGACCGATCACCATGTCTATGAACAGCTGTGGTGCAGTTCAGTGTTACGTGCTGGCTATGCTTTTCATGAGCCAGGCAACCGGCATGACCTTCACCATGTCACAGTTTGCCATGACCATTCTTCTGGCATGCCTGATGTGTATGGGAACCATTGTAGTTCCTGGTGGAATGGTAGTTACCTATACATTCTTTGCAGCAACTATGGGACTTCCTACCGAAGCTGTTGCAATCCTGATCGGCATCGACTGGTTCTCCGGTATGTTCCGTACACTGATGAACGTAGACGTGGACGTTATGGTTGGTATGATCGTATCAAAGGTATGTGGTGTCTTTGATAAAGAGGTATATGACGAAAAGAAGACAGTTTCATATGAAAATCGATAAAAAAGATTGGGGCAAAGCGGACCTGTAACGATATGGGTTCGCTTTCCTTGAATAAAGAGATAAAGGAGAAAAAATATGGATTTAAAGAAAATAACAGCAGAGATCGCAGATGATCTGGATTTCCTGAAAACTTTTACCGCAACACCTGGTAATGGATGTACCAGAATGCCATTTACAAGAGAAACAAGAGATGCGGCTGAATATCTGAAAAAGATCATGAAAGAGGCAGGACTGGAAGTAAGAGAAGACTGTGTGGGAAATATCTTTGGTGTTCTTCCGGGAAGGGACAGAAGTCTTCCATGCATTATGGCAGGATCTCATTATGATTCTGTATACAACGGAGGAGATTATGACGGAATTGCCGGCGTCATCTGTGCAGTAGAACTGGCAAGAATGCTCCACGAAGAGGGCAAGAATCTGGAATGCGACTTTGTCGTGGCAGCCTTTATGGATGAAGAAGGATGCCGCTTCGGAACCGGCTACTTCGGATCCAAGTGTATGCTGGGACAGATGACGGTAGAAGAGTGTAAGCACTTTACCGATAAAGATGATATCTCTGTATATGATTCCATGAAGTCTTACGGTCTGGTTCCGGAAGATCTGGTGAATGCAGCATGGCCGGAAGGATCCATCGGACATTTTGTTGAGCTTCATATCGAGCAGGGACCGGTACTGGATGCAACCAGTATTGAACTGGGACTGGTAGACTGTATCGTGGGAATTCAGAGATATATGATTACCGTAAACGGACGTTCTGACCACGCAGGAACCACACCGATGGATATGCGCCAGGATGCAGTAGATATTGCGACAAAAGTCATCAGCAAGATTGGTGATATGGCGAGAGCAGAAAAACCAGGTACTGTAGCAACGGTAGGATACATGAAGGTAACACCGAGTGCCATGAACGTCGTGGCACAGTCTGTAGACTTCAGTATTGACATTCGCTCCACAGAAAATGAGATCATTGACAAGATTGCATCTCAGATTATGACAGAACTGGATAAAGAGACACAGGCAACAGGGGCAACTTACAGCGTTGACCGTAAGCTGACCATCACACCGGTGCAGTTAAGCGGGGCTATGCTGGATATCATGGAAGGAAGCTGCAAGGACCTGGGATATTCTTACAAAAGAATGCCAAGCGGTGCCGGACATGATGCTCTTGCCATCGGACAGTCCATTGACACTGTCATGATCTTTGTGCCAAGCAAAGATGGCAGAAGCCACTGCCCGGTAGAACATACCGAGTATGAAGCATTTTCCAAAGCAGTACAGGTATTATACGAACTGATCCAGAAGATTTGATCCTTTGAGGTCATAAATGAAAAAATCTCCGGGAGAACTTAGTTCCCGGAGATTACTTTGATAAATAATAAGATTAATACGATAATGATAATGGGGCGAACAATTTTCGTCCCATTTTTCATGACCATCCCACTGCCGATATAGTGTCCTGCCAGACAGAAAGCGGCGCCTGCCAGTCCCGGAGCGAACAGCACCTGCCCGCTGAATAAGAAGGTAAACAGCGCAGCAACATTGGAAGACAGGTTGATCAGTTTTACATTGCCGGAAGCAGTGCGTACATCCATGTGGGCGAGACGGGTCAGCGCCAGCAGCAGAAAGGTTCCGGTACCGGGACCGTAGAATCCGTCATATATACCAATGAGAAAAGCACTGATGCATACAATAAGCATTCGTTTCCTGTGGGAAAATGCGGCAACTTGCGTGGCTTCTTTTTTGTCAGTCAGCACACAGACAGCAACAACAGGCAGAACCACCAGCATCAATTTTTTCACAACGGTATCGCTGGTCAGCAGAACCAGGTGTGCTCCGCAGGTAGATCCGATCAAAGCACAGAGAATGCTGGGAACGGTGAGTCGCTTATCAAAATAGCCGTGCTTACAATAGCGCACCGTGGAGGCTGTTGTTCCGATGGAAGAGGACAGCTTATTTGTAGCCAGAGCGTTGTGCGGTGGAAGTCCGGCAAGCAAAAAAGCAGGCAGGGAAATCAGACCACCACCGCCGGCAATGGAGTCCACCAGACCGGCGAGAAAAGTAAGCGGGCAGATAATCAAAAATGGAATGAAATTCATGGCTGGATACCGTCCTTATATCAGAGTATGTAAAAATGTAATCGTTTCTTTCAGCAGTTCTTTTGTCTGGGCACTGTCTGTATCCCGGTCAAAGTCATGCTGACTGCCGGATGCAATGAAACGGATTGCGTGATATTTTTCTGTCAGTTTCTGGAATTCTGCAAATGGCACATCCGTATCTCCGGTGCTGTGTGCGCAGAAAACAGGACATGGCAGTTCACTGCACAGACGCAGAGAATAGTATAATAAAAAGTATTTTTCACGATCATGGAAGAAAAGAGACTTCCATTTTCCAGATTGCCTTGCATAAACATAGGCAGAATAATGGGTATCCAGAGGTCCTTCTGTATGCGGCTCAGATGTCAGACTGTCCAGAATCGATTCAGATACTGCCGGCAGTGTCTGGTAATAGTGACTTGGCGTTTCATACCAGAGATCTTCCAGAAAACCATATCCATAATAAGAGAGGACACCGGCAGGTGCCTTTTTTAATGTAGGCAGGTCATCTGGCATGGAAAAATCATGTTTTCCTATGCTGGCAACAGACAGAAGCGTCAGATAAGCACCGCTGGATCGACCAAAGAGCACATAAGGCAGGGGATCAGATCCAGGCATAGTTATCTGAAACAAATCAGGCACAGTCAGATAAGTATTTACAGAATCAATCACATCCTGCAGAATGTCCTTCACATCACAGGCCGGTGCCAGTGGATAGTCAAAGGCAATCACCGGAAAACCTGCAGATGTGAACTGTTCCAGATGTGCTTCCGGAAGATCACACCGGTATCCATAGAGCAGACCACCACCGTGAAAGTAGAGAATACAGGCTCTTGAGATTACGTCCGGGTTCTTGTATATCGTTGCAGATTTCTCACAGAATCTGCCTTTTATCGAAATCGTATTCATAGTATACATAATTTTAGCTCCTTCCCCAATGGATATTAGCATATTAGAGATGAGGTAGCAATATCTGATTAAGTTCTCCTGCACATGCCTAAGAAAAACTCTTCTCTTTGTTTTTCTTTGTAAAATACAGGAAGAACAGTATATTCAGCACGATTCCCACTGCAGTGGAAGTCGGTGCAGCCAGACCGATCTTGGTCAGGCTGGCATTTGGCTGGATACTCATGTAATAGGACATCGGAAGCCGGACCAGAAGAGTCTGAACCAGCCCCTGGATCATGACCCAGACCGTCTGATTATTTCCGTTGAAGTAGCCAATCATGCTGAACAGGATAGCAGTCACAATCGTCTCCGGTGCAAAGCCCTTCAGATAGTCGAATCCATTCTGGACAACCGCCGGATCGGCTGAGAAGAAGCCTGCCAGCAGATCACCCTTAAATATCACAAGGACAAATACGATACAGCCAAAGAACAGACCGATTCCGATACCGGTAAACAGGGCGTGTCTGGCACGTTTGTGATTGTTGGCACCCACATTCTGGGAGACGAAGGATGCCATAGATTGCATCAGTGAGCTTGGAATCAGCATGGCAAAGTTGACAATCTTGCAGGCAACACCATAGCCGGAGGATGCTTCCAGACCAAGCCGGTTGACAAAAGCACACAGAGCCAGGAAAGAAACCTGTGTCAGGAATTCCTGAAGAGCCAGAGGCAGTCCGATGCCTAAGAACTTCCGGCACTGGGAATTGATTCGGAAATCGGATCTCTGAATCTGAAATGACAGATTCTTTTTCAGTAAAATATAAATAGCACATACCACACTGACAGCCTGGGCGCAGACTGTGGCGATGGCAGCTCCGGCAGCATCCATATGCAGTCCGGCTACCAAAAGCAGGTCACCGAAGATATTCACGATACAGGCAACCAGAACAAAGAGCAGTGGAGATTTGCTGTCACCCAGTCCACGGAAGATGGCAGAAAGCAGGTTATAGGCAACGATAAAGAAAATTCCCCCTCCGCAGATACGCACATAACTGGCAGTCAGATCCAATGCTTCAGTCGGTGCCTGCATCAGAATAGAAATCGGGCGGGCAAATGCGACCATAACAATGAACAGTACCGCAGAGATGATGGCAAACACCACAACACCTCCGCCGATGACAGAGCCGATTTGCTCCGGTTTTTTTTCGCCCAGATATCGGGCAATCAGTACGGTGATACCCATGGCAAACTGCGTCACCACAAAGGTCACCAGATTCAGCACCTGACTTCCGGTAGATACGGCAGAAAGTCCGGAGGTAGAACCGAATCTTCCTACTACGAGAAGGTCTACCGCACCATAGGCAGCCTGTAACACCAGTGCTCCCAGAATCGGAAGCATAAAGAGAGACAGTTTTTTCAGAATACTGCCCTGTGTAAAATCATTTTTTTCACTTGTCAAGATGGATTCTCCTTTCGCACATAATATGATAGAGTCGATCCATGGTACGGATCATGCATTCCGCATCTTCTTCGGAAATCTCTTCTGTATAATCAGCCAGAATGGAAAAACATTCCTGATTATACTTCTGGGAAAGTGCCTTTCCGGTCTCTGTAAGGGTCAGATAAGTAATCCGTCCATCTTTCGGAGAGGTACTTTTTTTCAGATATCCCTTCTGCTCCATCTCTTTTACCGTTCTGGTCACACCGGGTCGCGGCAGAGATAACCGGTCGCTGATATCCGAAATCTTTACCCGCATGCCCTGATGCTGCATCTTTTCAATGATATCCAGATACTGAATATAAGAGGAAGTCACGCCTTCTGGCAGAGGAGGAAGCATATCACGGATACGTTTTGCCTGATAACAGGCATCCATCATACGTTTTAACAGTTCAATTGTCATAACAGAACTCCTTATCATATAGTTACCATTGATAATTAACATTGGTAATTATAAAAAGAATAGATAAATTTGTCAACGTAAAATGTATTTCAATCATGCATCACATATATTCGAAAATTAATTCAAAAATCTATTGAAAAACAGTATACTTCTTGCCATAATAGAGACAGTAAAAAGTGGCTGACCACAACAGGAGGAATGTTCATGTTAAAGACAATTGTGAAAAAAGGCAGTTATCATGATTCCGTTGTTCTGATGCTTTTGACCAACCAGATTTCCGCACTGGAAGGCGTAAAAAAGGCATCTATCATGATGGCAACACCGGCAAATAAAGATATTTTTAAACAGAGCGGACTGGATACACAGGAACTGATGGAAGCAACTGCCAATGATATGGTGGTAGTAGCTGATGTAGAGGATGACAGTCTTCTGGATCAGATTATGGAAACAGCGGAAGAATTTTTTAAAAAGCAGTCAACGGTCAGCGCAGGTAAACAAGAGGAAAGTGTGAAGTCCTGGGATAAGGCGCTGGAAAAGCTGCCTGATGCCAATCTGGCAGTCATCTCCATTCCGGGCATGTACGCAGCGCTGGAAGCAGACCGTGCACTGGATGAAGGCATGAATGTCTTCATGTTCAGTGACAATGTGACACTGGAAGACGAAGTGGCATTGAAGAAAAAGGCGCATGAAAAGGGACTCTCTGTTATGGGACCAGACTGCGGTACCGGAATTATCCAGAGTGTTCCGATAGCATTTACGAATAAGGTAGCACCGGGTTCCATCGGTATCATCGGAGCATCCGGAACCGGTATTCAGGAGCTGACCACCATCATCGATCGTCTGGGCGAAGGAGTGAACAATGCCATCGGAACTGGAGGAAGAGATTTATCCACAGCCGTTGGCGGCATTACCATGATGGATATGATCGATGCCATGGAAAAAGATGACAGCGTAAAGGTACTGATCGTTATCTCCAAGCCACCTGCAAAGGAAGTCAGAGAAAAGATCTCAGCCCGTCTGAGTAATTTCAGCAAACCGGTCATTACCCTGTTCTTAGGAGAAAAACCGGAATACCACGAAGAGAATTTCTATCATACTTATACACTGGATGAGACTGCCCGTCTGGCAGTCAGCCTGGTAAGAGGAGAGGAGATCCCGGAAGCCACAGCAGATGTGGACAGTTCCGCATTCTACAAGTCAGAGGATCAGAAGACCATCAAAGCTTATTATTCAGGTGGAACACTGGCCAATGAAGCAGCTATGCTGATCAAGGATGCTATGAACTGTGAGATCCCTCCGGAAGATATCGAGGGCTATATGCTGCAGTTAAATGGCAACGTAGTCATCGACTTGGGAGACGATGCTTACACCAAGGGTAAACCGCATCCGATGATTGATCCTGCAAAGCGTATTGAGTGTATGCAAGAAGCCGTAGACGATGAGAGTACCGGAGCGATTCTTTTTGATATCATGCTGGGATATGGTTCCCACGAAGATATGGCAGGTGCACTAATTCCGACGATTGAAGAATTGAAAGCAAAAGCAGCCGCAGCCGGAAGAAAGGTATTTTTCGTAGCCACTGTATGCGGAACCAGAAAAGACTTCCAGGGCTACGATGAAGCAGTGAAGAAGTTAAAAGACGCAGGCGTGATTGTCTGCGAGAATAATAAACTGGCAGTCCGTACTGCGATCCAGGCAGTGGGTCTGGACTTTGAAGAGCCTGTAAAAGAGATTCGTGAAAAGAAAACGATTGCAGCAGAAAAGGCAGAACCTTCCGAAAAACTGATGCAGCTGCTTTCTCAGAAGCCGAAGATCATCAACGTAGGCTTAAAGAGCTTTGCAGAAGTAGCAGAGGACTTCGGATGTGAAGTGGTACAGTATGACTGGATGCCGCCAGCAGGAGGAGATGTACGTCTGATTAAGACATTGAATTTCCTGAGAAATTACGAAGGTATTGATGAAGCTAACAAGCGTGTCATTGCCAAAGTAGTAGCCAGCCAGCCGGTAATCAAACATGTAAAACGTGCCAAAGAAGTGATCCCGCAGATTGCAGAAGGAAAAGTGATTCTTCATGCGGGTCCGCCTATTGAATTTAAAAATATGCCGGATCCTGTACAGGGTTCCTGCGTAGGTGCCGTTCTTTTTGAAGAATGGGCAGATAACGAGGCAGATGCCAGAGCACTGCTGGCTTCCGGTGAAGTGAAGTTCATCCCTTGCCATCACTGCAATGCAGTAGGACCGATGGGAGGTATCACCTCTGCCAACATGCCGGTATTCGTAGTCAAAAATGAGACAGACGGCAATGAAGCATACTGTACCATGAATGAAGGTATCGGAAAAGTACTGAGATTTGGTGCTTATTCCGAAGAGGTAGTCAATCGTCTCCGCTGGATGCGTGATGTCCTTGGCCCAACGCTGGATCGTGCCATCACAGAGCTGGGTGGTTTAAGCGTCAATCCACTGGTAGCCAAGGCAGTAGCCATGGGTGATGAATTCCACCAGAGAAACATTGCCGCATCCCTGGCATTTATGAAGGAAGTAGCTCCGGTGATTACAAAGCTGGATATGTCTGAAAAAGACCGTTATGACGTGATCAAGTTCCTGGCAGATACAGACCAGTTCTTCCTGAATATCATGATGGCAACAGCTAAGTCTGTCATGGACGGTGCACGTACCATCACGGATGGAACCATCGTTACAGCCATGTGCCGTAACGGTGTGGAATTCGGTATCCGTATTGCAGGTATGGGTGATGAATGGTTCACAGGTCCGGTAAATACACCAAAGGGGCTGTATTTCACCGGATATGATGAAGAGGACGGATGCCCGGATATGGGAGACAGTGCAATCACAGAGACTTTCGGTGTTGGTGGTATGGCCATGATCGCAGCTCCTGCCGTTACCCGGTTCGTAGGAGCCGGTGGATACGAAGATGCTCTTCGTGTCAGCAACGAGATGGCAGAGATCACCATCGATCACAATCCGAACTTTATCATTCCGACCTGGAACTTCCAGGGAACCTGCCTGGGGATTGATGCCAGACTGGTAGTGGAAAAAGGCATCACTCCGGTGATCAATACCGGTATTGCACACAAGATTGCAGGTTACGGCCAGGTAGGTGCCGGAACGGTACATCCGCCAATGGAATGCTTTGAAAAAGCCATCGTAGCCTATGCAAAGAAACTGGGATTTGAAGCGTAGAAATATCATCATGGTGTGAAACAATGAAAAAGAAAAAAGTAGTGATTGCTCTGGGTGGAAACGCTCTGGGCAAAAATGTGGAAGAGCAGAAGGAAGCAGTGGCAAAGACTGCAAAAGTAATTGTGGATCTGGCCTCTCAGGGACTTGACATTATCATAACCCACGGAAACGGACCACAGGTTGGCATGATACAGGATGCTATGGATAGTCTGATGGTACATCACGAAAATTATAAACAGGTGCCTTTGCCGACCTGCGTGGCCATGAGCCAGGGATATATTGGCATTGATTTGCAGAACGCCATTAAATATGAATTATACAGCCGTGGAATTGACGGAAAAGTATCCACTATTCTGTCGCAGGTAGAAGTGGATGAACAGGATCCGGCATTTCAGAATCCGACCAAGCCAATTGGACGTTTCCTGACAAAGGAAGAAGCGGAAAAAAATATGGCGCACGGCATTACCTGTATGGAAGATGCGGGCAGGGGTTACCGCATTGTGGTGCCATCCCCGATGCCAAAACGGATCCGGGAGCTGGAGACGATCCGGACGCTGTTACAGGCAGGACATATCGTTATCACCTGTGGCGGCGGGGGAATTCCGGTGGTATCCAGAAATGGCCGTCTGGAGGGTGTCAATGCAGTCATTGATAAAGATAACGCCAGCAGTCTGCTGGCAGAAAAGCTGGATGCGGACTATCTGGTCATTCTGACAGCAGTGGAAAAAGCAGCCATCCATTTTGGAAAGGAAGACCAGCAGTGGCTTTCTGATCTGACTGTGGAACAGGCAGAAAGATACATGAAGCAGGGCGAATTTGCCAAAGGC
The DNA here is from genome assembly GCF_014385005.1 of Jingyaoa shaoxingensis. GTDB lineage: Bacteria > Bacillota > Clostridia > Lachnospirales > Lachnospiraceae > Marvinbryantia > Marvinbryantia shaoxingensis. The sequence continues at coordinate 84,682 of NZ_JACRSZ010000013.1, forward strand.
TCTATGCTTCCGAAGATTGAGGCAGCAGTACGCTTCGCCAGATCCGGGGAAGGAAAAAGTACTCTGATTACCCTATTGGATAAAGCAGCAGAGGGAATTGCAGGAAAAACAGGAACCATGATACATTCCTGATGGATTTGAGAAGGAAAAAGACTCCGGGGTTTTGCAGCAAGAGCAGGGCTCCGGAGCATTTTTGCAAAAGAAAAGGAGATATTATGAACATACCGGTAACACCATTTATGTGGCTGATGGCATTTTTGCCAATCATTGTTTTGCTGATTTTGATGTTAAAGTTCAAGTGGGGAGCCACAGAAGCTGCCCCGGTGGGACTTATCATTGCGATTGTAACAGGTCTTTGCTTTTATAAAGCAGATGTGCGTCTTTTGGCAGCGGAGAGTGCCAAGGGATTCTGGAGTGCGCTGGTGATTCTGATTATCATCTGGACTGCTGTTTTACTGTATCAGGTGGGAAATGAAGCCAATGCCTATCAGGTAATCCGAAACGGTCTGAAGAAGTTCCTGCCAAATGAACTGCTTCTGGTACTGGCAATCGGATATGTATTCACCAGCTTTTTACAGGGAATCACCGGATTTGGTGTTCCTGATGCGGTAGGTGCTCCGCTCCTGATCGGAATCGGGGTCAATCCTCTGTGGGCCGTCGTCCTCCCTCTTTTTGGCGAATCCTGGGGAAATACCTACGGAACACTGGCAGCAGCATGGGATGCCCTTGCTATGTCAGCAGGCTTGACACAGGGAACAGGAGACTATCTGATGACAGCGTTTTGGACAGCGGCCTTTATCTGGTTCTGGAATGCAGTCAGCGGATTTGCAGTCTGTTGGTTTTATGGAAAAGGAAAGGCCATCAAAAAAGGCTTTCCGGCGATTTTGCTGCTGTCTGCAATTCAGGGCGGTGGAGAACTTCTTCTCAGTCAGATCAATACCACATTGTCCTGTTTTGTGCCGGCCTGCGTCTCACTGATTGCAATTTTATTCCTAGGACGGACCAGATTTTACGGAGAAGAATGGTGTGTAGAAGACAGCCCGATTATGAACCGTCAGCATACGGAAAAAGAAAACATCCAGGAATCCACAGATATGACGCTGTTACAGGCATTTGTACCATATATTTTGCTGTCAGTGATTACACTGGCGGTACTGCTGATTAAGCCGTTAAATACGGTGCTGAATCAAGTGGCACTGGGACTGCCGTTTCCGGAGACTGTCACCGGCTATGGAAGAGTGAATGCAGCATCTGACTGCTACTCACCGATCCGTCCGTTTACCCATGCAGGAATGTTCCTGTTCTTATCTGCGGTGATTGGCCTGATATATTACCGGAAAAAGGGATGGATTAAAAAAGATGGCGTAAAGAAAGTATTTGTGAATGCGATTTCCATGACTATGCCGTCCGGCATTTCTGTGATTGGTCTGGTTATGATGTCGAAGGTCATGGACGGAACCGGACAGACCATTGTGCTGGCCAACGGTATTGCAAGTGTACTGGGAAAAGTATATGTACTGCTGGCACCATTTATAGGTCTTCTGGGAACCTTTATGACAGGAAGTAACATGAGTTCCAACATTTTGTTTGGCGGCTTTCAGGCAACTACGGCAAATTTGTTGAATGTGGATGCATCGGTAGTTCTGGGCGCCCAGTCAGCCGGAGGTGCAGTGGGAAGTACGATTGCACCAAGTAAAATTATTCTGGGAACGACCACAGCCAATATTCTTGGCCAGGAAGGTGAAGTAATCAAAAAGATCATGCCGATTACATTGACGGGTACCGCGATTATCGGTATAATAGGGTACCTGCTTACAATGATTTAGGGGGAAAGAAATGGGACAAAAAGGATTTTTTCAGACGAAAGCGGGACGTCTGACCATTGCATTTCTGGTGATTGCAGTGGCGTGCGTACTGATTGTAACAGGACTGCAGTCCGATGGAAATGGACTGTGCACGGTGGGATTTCTGATGATTGTGGCAGCGATGTTATACTCACCTGTGAAGATGTATCTGATTGACCGGATACATGGAAAGTAAAAGGTTGGAGATAACGGTTCGGAACTCATGTCCGAATTTGTGGAGGTACTGAATAGATACAATTAAGAAGTGACCGGGAAATGGCCGGCAGACAGAAAGAGGACATATGGAGTCGACGAATTTGAATTCAAGTCACAAAAAAGATAATCTGAGATATCTGAGACGGTATCTCGGACTGACACAGAAGAAATTTATTGCACGCTTTTTAAGTGAAGAAAATGGGATGCCCTGCATGAGTATTGCCACCTACTCGAATCTGGAATCCAGAGGAGGAGTAAGACTGAATGATGTGGTGCTTTCGATAGCCGAACAGCTTTCGATGGATTCTATGATTTTTTCTATGGATTCTGCAGAATTTGCGGAAAAAATCGATATGCTGATTCCAAGCCAGTCCAGAAATAAACAAATTCAGGAAAATGGTATGCGCAAGGGAAATATTAACCAGCTTTTGTATCGCCTGACCATGTATTTTGCAGATCAGATTTTTGATCATAAGCTGAAAAAAGGAGATCAGATCGAGTCGGACCGTGTACTTGCGACAAAACTTGGTGTGGGACGTTCTGCAATCCGGGAGGCACTGAAGGTACTGGATGTGCTGGGAATGATCGACATCCGTCCGGGACAGGGTACCTATATTAGTAATGATGAGACCAACTTTTTTATTATCCCATTATCCTGGTCCCTGTTTTTAAATGGAAAACAGGTGGAGAACATTCTGACGGTACGAAATCTCCTGGAAGTAAAGGCGGCAGAGCTGGCGGCTGAATGTACAGATACAGACGCATTGAAAAACTTAAAAGCGGTAGATGAGAAAATGAACTGCGCCTATGCCCAACAGGATTATAAAGCTTTTCTGGAGACAGACCTGGAGTTCCATCAGGGGATTGCCAGATGTTCCCAGAATACGGTAATTCTGAGTATGATGCAGACCATCAGCAGTCTGATGAGACATGTCAGTGGAAGCGGTATGGTCAATGCACAGCAGCTGAAGGAAAGCGAAGAAGAACACAGCCGGATCTATGACTGCATTCTGAAACATGACGGAAAAGGCGCAGCAGAGGCCATGAAGTATCATCTGGAAAGAGCAGCAGGAAGATATAATTACCGGTGAGAGAAAAAGGCTGCTGTTCACAGAGTGTGGACAGCAACAAATGATGTCCGGAGCGTTATAGGATGTGAAATGACATAAACTAAATGGGAGAAGAGACAGAATAGGAGATCTTATATATGAAAAAAAGAAATGTATATGCAGTTACAGTGGCGTTCTGCCTCTTTAGTGCAGCGCTGGGAAGCAGTGTGCTGGCAGCAGGCGGAACCAGACATTTGGTTGGAATTGGAGAGGGCGGAACTTCTGTGGCAGAGCCAGAGACGACAGTCGGAGACGCAGAAAAGAGTACAGAAGCTGCAACAGAGAAGCTCAATGGCTGGAAGGTTGCAATTGATCCGGGGCATCAGGGCAGCTGGGTGGATATGAGTGCTCAGGAGCCGTCGGCACCGGGATCTTCTGAGACAAAGGCGAAAGCCACCACAGGAACCACCGGAAAGTTCAGTGGATTAAATGAATATGAATTAAATCTGCAGGTATCGCTTTTATTAAGAGACGAACTGGAGGATCGTGGCTATGAAGTGGTGATGACCAGAGAAGACCATGATACTGCCATCAGCAATAAAGAACGTGCAGAGCTGGCTGCAGCGGAAGGTGCGGATATTCTGGTGCGGATTCATGCCAACGGCAGTGATGATACATCCGTGAATGGCGCACTTGCCATGGTGCCGTCTCAGAGTAATCCGTATGTTGGATATATGTATGAGGAATGCTATGAACTGGGAGAAGATATCTTAAAGGCCTATTGTGAAAGCACAGGGATCGCAGATGATGGAGTGCAGTATTACGATAACATGTCCGGCATCAACTGGAGTACCATTCCGGTGACGATTCTGGAAATGGGATTCATGAGCAATCAGAACGATGATCTTCTGATGGCAGATGAGACCTTTCAGCCAGTGATGGCAGAGGGAATTGCCAATGGAATAGATGATTATTTCGAAGATAAAGTGCCAGTAAAGAAGGCAGAGGAACAGACTGAGAATACATCACAGAGCGAGCAGGAAACAGATACGAAGAACAGTAGTACGACAGAGACCGTAACATCATCTGCGGATATGGACAGAATTGAAAATGAACTGGCAGAGGATCTGGCAGTTCGTGCCGGAGCCGGTGAGAACTGGTCAGCAGCAGTCGTGGATTTAAATACAGAAGACAGCTGTACGGTGAACAATCAGTCTATGCAGGCAGCAAGCCTGATTAAGCTGTTCATCATGGGTGCAGTGTATGACAGTTATGACAGTCTGACAGCGGTTTATGGTGAAGATCAGATACAAAGCCTTTTGTCAGATATGATTACGGTGAGCGATAATACAGCAGCCAACACCCTGACGAATTATCTGGGAGACGGAGATGATGCCACAGGCCGCGGGGTGGTAAATGAATACTGTGCATCCAACAGCTACGAGAGTACCAACATGGGACGTATGCTGCTGGCACCGGCAGATAACGGGGATAATCTGACTTCGGTCAGTGACTGTGCAGAATTCCTGCGTAGAGTATATAAGGGAGAACTGCCTCATGCAGAGGAGATGCTGGGATTTCTGAAGAATCAGCAGCGTACACACAAGATTCCGGCAGGTCTTCCGGAAGGCGTGGAAAGCGCCAATAAAACAGGTGAACTGGATACGGTAGAGAACGATGCTGCAATTGTATTTGCGGATATACCGTATATCCTGTGTATTATGTCAGAGAATCTGTCTGATGTGGGAGCGGCGCAGAGTAACATTGCAGGGATTTCTTCCGATATGTATCAGCTCATAGAAGAAAAATAGCAGATATACGAGAAAACAGACAATTTCCATAGGATGCAGGGAAGATCTCCATGGAACAACAAAAGGAAAAGGAAAAGAGGAGAATGATGAAAAATTTACTGAGTGGATTTATTGGAAAGAAGAATTTCTGGCCAAGACTTTTCATTGCTTTGCTGGCAGTTCTGAGCATGGGCGTGACTTTATCTTTCCTGATACAGGTAAATCTGGGAACGGACCCATGTACGCTGATGAACCGTGCTGTTGCAGCAAAGCTGCATATGAGTCTGGGCAACTGGCAGGCACTGATGAATATTATTTTGCTGGTTATCGTACTGATCTTTGGTGCAACGAACTTTGGATTCGGTTCCTTATTTAACATGTTTTTAATAGGTTATACAATAGATTTTTGTACCTGGCTGTGGAATCGGATTCTTCCAATGGAGATGTTTCAGTTATGGAGTGTACGGATCGGAGTGCTGATTCCGGCAATCATTTTATTTGTATTGTCCGCAGCTCTTTATATGGATGTGGATATGGGAACAGCACCGTACGATGCCATTCCATATCTGATTTCTGTAAGACTGCCGAACGTACCGTTTCGAACCATTCGTATTGCATTCGATCTGATTGTGACGCTGATTGGATGGATACTGGGAGAGACACCTGGAGTAGTTACGGTGTTAATGGTACTCATGCTGGGACCGGTTATCAGCTGGATGGGAGAATGGCTGGCAAAACATTTTGAATTGTTCCGGGAGTTGTAGACATGCAGAAAATTAACAGAGAAGATATGCTGGAATTGACCAGACGAATGACTGTGAAGCGCAACTGCTTTCACAGAATAGCAGGAGCCTATCTGGATGCAGACGGATTCATTGACGGCACTTTCAATATCCATTTTCAGAAGCTGTCTTCAGCAGATCAGGAGAAGAATCTGAAGATAGCCAAAGCCATTCCTTTTTCAGAGACAAATGAAGAATTAAAATTATACCATTTTTCAGAAGAAGCGAAAAAACCGGGCAATGTCTGGAGCGTACTGATGGAACTGCGCAACAGTGAATTAAAAAACGATGCTCTGTTGGAATCCTTTTATGAATTCGTGTCAGATCAGTACAGCGCATCCGGAGATTATGCTATCTATATGTTTTACGGAAGCTATGATGTGCCGGTAAAGGCAAAAGATAAAGAAAGCCTGTGGGATTCAGAGGAAGTGTACAATTTCCTAATATGTGCCATCTGTCCGGTATCAGGAGATTATGAACCGGGGGATGCCAGATGTGGCTTCCTGTTCCCTGCGTTTACCGATCACAGCAGCGATCTGTATGGCATCGATGTGTTTCATGCAAAACTATGAGAAACACGCTCCGCGAGTTTCTCAAGTTATCGCGGCAGTCGCCAAGGTCTTGTGCAAGCACAGACTTTGGCTTGTTGCTCGCGTAAATAAAAAAATCCGGGGGATTTAAAATCCACCCGGATTTTTTCGTCTTATGCGTTCTTGTAAACCTGAAGTGCTGCAGCAACTGCCTCGCCGGCCGGTACTTTTACGCCGTTGTCGATCAGGACTGCTTCGATAGCACCTAATGTGAAGAGAATGTTTCTCTTCTGGCTGGAGTAACCCATGTTACCAATACGGATGATCTTGCCATCCAGAGGACCAAAAGAGGTAGCCATCTCGATACCGAAGTCACGCAGGGCCTGTCCGCGAAGAGTCGGTCCATCGATGCCTTCCGGAATGCAGATAGCAGTTACACATGGCATTTTGTGCTTCAGATCACCGAAGATCTTCAGACCCATTGCCTGCAAACCTGCACACAGAGCCTTATCATTCAGGGCATGACGTGCAAAACGTTCCTGCAGACCTTCCAGCATGATGCAGCGAAGTGCTTCATGTACAGCGTACTGCATGGAAGTTGCCTCTGTATGATGATTCAGGTGACGTGGGCTCCAGTAATCTTCCAGCTGTGCGATATCCAGATAGTTACTTGGAATCTGTGGAAGAGTACCATCGATATCACTGCTGGTACGGATACCTTTTTCAACTTTCTTTCTTTCATTTACGATCTTGGAGATCTTGTCATTGTATGTGATCAGTGCAGATCCGGATGGTGCGGAGATACATTTCTGGGTACCTGCGATACATCCGTCGATGCCCCATTTATCAACCGGGATATCAACACCACCCATGGTAGCAACCGTATCGACGATCAGCAGAGCATCATATTTCTTACAGATCTTGCCAAGTTCTTCCATTGGCTGCATCATGGAAGTAGAAGTTTCACCATGGATGCAGGCAACAGCTTTGTAGCCGCCCTTCTTTAATTCTTCTTCGATTTCTTCCGGATCAAAAACAGTTCCCCACTCTCTTTCCAGAAGTGTGATGTCAGCGCCGCATCTTTCCAGAATCTCGCTGAGCAGATATCCGAAACGTCCGAATGCAGGAATCAGAACCTTATCACCTGGGCAGATAGCGCCGGTCAGAACTGCTTCCAGACCACCACGGGAAGTGGTATCTACACAGTAAGTCTGTTTGTTTTCTGTCTGGAAAAGGATACGTGCCATTTCCTGAGTTTCAGCCATCAGATCAGTGAATTCCGGGTCAAACTGGCCAAGGATATGAGAGGACATAGCCTTTAATACACGAGGATCTGCTTCAACAGGTCCTGGTGTCATCAGTGTACGAGGAGAAGGATTGATTTCTTTAAAAGTCTTCATAATAATACTCCTTTATCTTGTTATATCTTGTTATATTAATGTATAGTGCTCATAACATGCGTTCCGGAAAAGCTTCCGAATCATTTTATGGATAGTATATACTGATCCCTTTTGAATTTCAATATGAAATCATGAAAAATCTTGGAAATTATGAATGAGAATAATGAAAAATACAGATAATAAAGGCATTTGAATAAATCACGCAAATAAAAAATGGAAATTAAAACTGGTTGACCACAAACAAAATATTAGACAGAATGAGGGAAAGTTGGTGTAATTCAGCTTGCACCGCATTTCAGAATAGGATATACTATGATTACAGTGTCAAAAAGTCAGATTTCATTTGTGCTCGCACAGGGTGAAATCTGACTTTGGGACACGCCGCGATATGAGCATAAAAGTGGAGCGTCAGCACCACGATATGCGAATATAGGGGACGAATTACGAGAGTGTGGTGCACGAAGTAATCCGTATAATCATTATAGAGGATTCTTTAAAAAGGAGTATGGAGATATGGACTTGATTACAGTAAGAGAAATCTATAGAAATAGAGAACAGTACCTGAATCAGGAAGTAACCGTAGGCGGATGGGTAAGAAGCATTCGTGATTCCAAAACATTTGGATTCCTGGTACTTCATGACGGTACATTTTTTGAGACACTGCAGGTAGTGTTTGCAGATCAGCTGGAGAACTTTGCAGACATCTGCAAATTAAATGTAGGTGCAGCCGTGATCGTAAAAGGAACACTGGTACCGACACCACAGGCAAAGCAACCGTTTGAGATTCAGGCATCTTCCGTAGAAGTGGAAGGAACTTCTGCACCGGATTATCCATTACAGAAAAAGAGACACAGTGTGGAATTCTTAAGAACTATTTCCCACCTGCGTCCTCGTACCAATATGTTCCAGGCAACCTTCCGTGTACGTTCCCTGGCTGCTTATGCGATTCATAAATTCTTCCAGGAGAGAGATTTCGTATACGTACACACGCCACTGATCACAGGAAGTGACTGTGAAGGTGCCGGCGAGATGTTCCAGGTAACAACACTGGATCTGAAAAATGTGCCGATGACAGAGGATGGAAAAGTAGATTATACACAGGATTTCTTCGGCAAATCCACCAACCTGACCGTAAGCGGTCAGTTAAATGCAGAGACTTTTGCACAGGCATTCCGTAACGTCTATACATTTGGACCGACTTTCCGTGCAGAGAATTCCAACACTGCACGTCATGCAGCAGAATTCTGGATGATCGAGCCGGAGATCGCATTTGCAGATCTGAAGGATGACATGGTACTGGCAGAGTCCATGCTGAAATATGTTATCCGTTACGTGATGGAGAATGCACCGGAAGAGATGGCATTCTTTAACAACTTTGTGGATAAGGGACTGATCGATCGTCTGAACAGTGTAGTGTCTTCTGATTTTGGTCATGTAACCTACACAGAAGCCATTGAGATTCTGGAAAAGAACAATGACAATTTTGATTACAAGGTAAGCTGGGGATGCGACCTGCAGACCGAGCATGAAAGATATCTGACTGAGCAGATCTTCAAAAAACCGGTATTCGTAACCGATTATCCGAAGGAGATCAAGGCCTTCTACATGAAGATGAATGAAGATGGCAAGACCGTTGCTGCTATGGACTGTCTGGTTCCTGGTATCGGTGAGATCATCGGCGGTTCTCAGAGAGAGGATGATTACGACAAGCTTCTGGCTCGTATGAACGAACTGGGAATGAAAGAAGAAGATTACAAGTTCTATCTGGATCTGCGTAAGTACGGTTCCACCCGTCATGCAGGATTCGGTCTGGGATTCGAAAGATGCGTGATGTATCTGACCGGTGTGGCCAATATCAGAGATGCCATTCCATTCCCAAGAACAGTAGGGAACTGTGAATTGTAACCAGAAAAGAAAGAAGAGGAAATTATGTCGGATAAGATACTTGTAGTAGATGATGAACGGGAGATTGCCGACGTCATCGGACTTTATCTTCAGAATGAGAATTTTGAAGTGGTCAAATGCTACAATGGAAAAGATGCTCTGGAGGCAGTAGAGAAGGAACATCCTTCTCTCGCCATCCTGGATGTGATGCTTCCGGACATTGATGGATTCACGATTTTACAGAAAATCAGAGAAAATTATATGTTCCCTGTGATTATGCTGACGGCTAAGACCGAATACATGGACAAGATCACAGGACTGACTCTGGGGGCAGATGACTATATTGAAAAGCCATTTAATCCCCTGGAACTGATGGCACGGGTAAAAGCGCAGCTTCGCCGTGTCACCAAATACAATGAAGGAACCAAGCCACAGGAAGATATCATAGATTTCGGCGGTCTGGTGATGAACCGCAGCACCCATGAGTGCCAGTTTAACGAACGGGAACTGACGCTGACACCGATCGAATTCGATATTCTGTGGATTCTGTGTGAGAACCGTGGACAGGTAATCAGCTCAGAGCAGTTGTTTGAACAGGTATGGCATGAGACATATTATAAACAGAGCAACAATACGGTAATGGTACATATCCGTCACCTTCGTGAGAAGATGGGCGGCTCTATGGGAAAGACAGACTTCATAAAGACCGTATGGGGAGTTGGATACAAGGTTGAAAAGTAACTATAAGAAGCTAAAGAGGACAATTCTGATTCGTACAGGGCTGGTGGCATTTCTGACACTGGTCATAGGGGAGGGGATTGTCCATTTTTTCATTGACGGTATCTTTCAGGATTTGTTTACGAACTTCATCATGGGGATCTTCACCAGCACCAATATGGATGCAGTGACAGCCAATGAGTGGTACGGCAGAATATTCATGGATCATAAGGATTTTTTCCTGATACTGGGATTTATTATTTTGTTTCTGATTTTTTACAATCTTCTGATCAAGCGAATGCTGCATTACCTGAGCAGTGTGGAAGCGGCAATTGATGCAATTCAGAGAGAAGATGATGAGCAGATTGTGCTGGTACCGGAGTTGAAGCCACTGGAAAATAAGCTGATGGCACTGCGGGCGACGCTGAAGCGTAAGGAGATGGAGACTGCTATCAGTGAACAGAAGAAAAATGATCTGGTCGTTTATCTGGCACACGATCTGAAGACTCCGCTGACTTCTGTAGTTGCCTATCTGACTATGTTGGATCAGAGAAAAACCATAGCCGATGAGGAACGGCAGAAATACATTCATGTTACCCTGGAAAAGGCAGAACGACTGCGGGAACTGATCAATGAATTTTTTGAGATCACCAAATACAACCTGCAGGATATTGTGTTGGAGAAGGAACAACTGAACCTGTCCATGATGCTGGAACAGCTGGCAGATGAAAGTTATGGTGTCCTGAGGGCAAAATATCTGACCTGTTCCATAGAGACAGATGATGATCTTATGGTACTGGGGGATCCGGACAAGCTTGCCCGTGTATTTGATAATCTGCTTCGAAATGCTATAGCTTACAGTTATACAGATACAGAGATCCAGATTGAGGCGAGAGCCAAGGGAATGGACATCGTCATTACATTCAAGAATCAGGGTCATGAGATACCGGAGCAGAACCTGAAAACCATTTTTGAAAAGTTCTACCGTGTGGACAATGCCAGATCCAGCCAGACCGGCGGATCCGGACTGGGACTGTCTATTGCCAAGCGTATCGTAGAATTACACGGTGGTATTATTGAGGCAGCAAGCGACTGGGAATGTACCACATTTACCGTTATACTTCCGGGAATCAGTAACCCGACGCAGAAGGTTCAGCCGCCAGAACAGCCAAAAGAAGAGGATCCAATGACACGTCATCAGAGGCTTGGAACAAATAAGAAGTCAGAAAGTGGGAAAAAGAATCGAAGAAAAGTGTAAGGGGGAAGTCTATGGCAAGAAGAGGACAGAGGCAGAAGAAAAAAGGCGGGATCGGGAATGTAATCAGTACACTGATCCTGTTAATTGCAATCGGTATTTTCTGTTTCGCTGCATGGAAGCTGGTGACCATCTATCTGGACTATAAGACCGGAGTGGATGAATACACGGCATTGGAAGAGTATGCAGACAATGAAAAAGTGACAGAAGGTCTGGAAGATTCCATGGATGCCAATGATACCATGGGAGATGAATGGGGAGATGCAGAACTGACGGAGCACAGTGGCAGCAGTCGGTTTGAGAGCATGGAAAATCCCATTGATTTTGACAGTCTACAGGAAATTAACCCGGATGTGATTGGCTGGCTGGAGATGGAAGCTGTGGATACCATCAATTATCCGATTGTACAGGGCGAAGACAATGATTATTATCTGCATCGGACCTTCCAGAGGACAGATAATTTTGCTGGTTCTATATTCATGGATTATATGAATAAAAGCAATTTTGGGCAGCGTAATACCATTGTATATGGACACAACATGAAAAATGGCTCTATGTTTGGCAGTCTGAAGGATTACCGGGATCAGGAAGTATACCAGAAAAGTCCGTATTTCTGGATCTATACACCGACCAGAATTTATAAATACGAGATTTTTGCATGTGCAGAAGTGGACAAGTTCGGGCAGGATTATCAGATTACCTTCCGGGATAAAGAAGACTTCCGGGAATTCATTTATCGTGCACAGGATCAGGCATTATATGATACCGGCGTAGATGTGGATTATACCGATACGGTAGTGACCCTGTCCACCTGTACAGGTAATGAGGCAACCAGGTTTATTGTACAGGGAAAACGAGTCAGAACCTACCAGGCGGTACCTAAAGCAGGTGGCTATGAAACAGAGGAACGGATAGACTGAGTTTTAAGGCAGGAAAGAGGGAATAACACATGGAAAAAGAAATTGAGACTTTACAGAAATGGATTCAGGAGAGCAGCAAAGTGGTATTTTTCGGTGGTGCCGGAGTCTCTACGGAGAGCGGTATTCCGGACTTTCGAAGTGTGGACGGGCTGTATCATCAGGAATATGATTATCCGCCGGAGACAATCTTGAGTCACAGCTTTTTCATGTATCATACAGAGGAATTTTATCGTTTTTATAAGAAAAAAATGCTGTGCCTGGATGCAAAACCTAATATGGCACACAAGCGTCTGGCACAGTGGGAAGCACAGGGACATGTACAGGCTGTGATTACCCAGAATATTGACGGGCTTCATCAGGCAGCAGGAAGTAAAGAAGTGCTGGAACTTCACGGAAGCGTTCTGCGTAATTACTGCATGAAATGCCATAAGTCTTATGATGCGGAATATATGCTTCATGCAGGAGGCGTGCCGACCTGTACCTGTGGCGGAACCATCAAGCCAGACGTCGTGCTGTATGAAGAAGGCTTAGATGATTACACACTGCGCAAGTCCGTGGAGTACATCTCTCAGGCAGAGGTACTGATAATCGGTGGAACATCACTGGTGGTCTATCCGGCAGCAGGACTGATTGATTACTTCCGTGGCAAACATCTGGTGGTAATCAACAAGAGCGTAACATCCAGAGATAAAAATGCGGATCTGGTAATTCAGAACAGCATCGGAAAAGTATTTGAAAGTATTGAAATTCAATAGCAGGAGATGAAAATGGAACGTTTACAGTATGACGTAGGTGATATAGTAAAACTGAAAAAGCCACATCCATGCGGCAGCCAGGAATGGGAGATCCTGAGAGTGGGAGCAGATTTCCGGCTGAGGTGTCTGGGATGCGGACATCAGGTCATGGTATCCCGGAAACTGGTAGAGAAAAATACCAGAGGACTGACAAAGAAAGAATAACAGAAAAAGAAAAGGAGATTGCAATTATGAAGAAAATGATGAAAAGAACAATATCCATATTACTGGCAGTAATGATTATGGTAACAGCCATTCCGGTAATGGCAGCAGAAACCTATTATGACATACACACAAGTGAGACGAATCTGTTGATTCCGGGTACTTATGAAGATTATAATATCGGATCAGTAGGAAAGGCGAAAGCAACTGTAAAATCCAGTAATACCAAAATTGCGACAGTGAAGGTAAAAAAAGGTGTAATCTGGGTTCATGCAAAAAAGCCTGGTAAGGTAACCATTACAACCAAGATTAGAAAGAAAACCTATAAAACAAAACTTACGATTCTGAAATATGAAAATCCTATTTCATCTGTAAAAATTGGAAAGACAACAATAAAAGGAAATCGCTTCAATAAAGCAACTACTATATACTTGAGTTATTCCAAATACCAGAACAAGAAGCAGAAAATAAAACTCAATCTGAAAAAAGGCTGGAAATTGAGAACAATATCTTATTCACAGAGAAACTGGAATAAGGACAAGGCATTAAAGAACGGTGGATCTGTGAAGATATCCGGAGGAAAAGGATTTTATCTTTGGGTATGTGCAGAAAATACGAAACTGAAACGTACACAGTATATAAATATCGAGTTTAAATAAAAGACAGGGAATAACTGTTTTTATCAAAAACAATATTTGATTTTTTACAGAAAGTGCTTGATTTCAGGCACTTTCTGTGCTAAAGTATATATTCGTGATATATTTCAATTCCTTGCTCCTTTTTCGGAAAGGGGCCAGAGACCACAAGGAGGTGCAAAACGCATGAACAAGTATGAATTAGCAGTTGTTGTCAGCGCAAAGCTTGAGGACGACGCAAGAACAGCTACCGTAGAAAAAGTAAAAGAGTATATTACACGTTTTGGCGGTACAATTACGAATGTTGACGAATGGGGTAAGAAGAAACTTGCTTACGACATTCAGAAAATGAGCGAAGGTTTTTACTATTTCATTCAGTTCGACGCAGAGGCTACTTGCCCGGCAGAACTGGAAAGACATGTTCGTATTATGGAAAACGTTCTCAGATATTTGTGTGTTAGACAGGACGCATAATAAGAGGAGATCAGAATGAATAAAGTCATTTTAATGGGTCGTTTAACGAGAGACCCGGAAGTTCGTTACTCAGCAGGCGAGAATGCTACCGCAGTAGCAAGATATACATTGGCTGTAGACCGCAGATTTAAACGTGATGGAGAAGCAACCGCAGATTTCATTCAGTGCGTTGCATTCGGTAGAAGCGCAGAATTTGCAGAGAAATATTTCCGTCAGGGAATCAAGATCGCGGTTACCGGTCGTATCCAGACAGGAAGCTATACCAATAAGGACGGAATGAAGGTCTACACAACAGACGTTGTTGTAGAAGAACAGGAATTCGCTGAGAGCAAGAATGCATCCGGAGCATCAGAAGGCGGCTATAGTGCAGCACCGTCACCGAGCAGACCGACACCTAGTGCCGCAGCAGGAGACGGATTCATGAATATACCGGATGGTATCGATGAGGAGCTGCCGTTTAACTAGAATTTCGATAGGAGGTAAGAATCATGGCTTACAATAGAAGTGATAGAAGCGACTCTCCAATGAAGAGAAGAGGCGGACGCAGAAGAAAAAAAGTTTGTGTATTCTGCGGTAAAGAAAATAATGAAATTAACTATAAGGATACAGCCAAATTAAAGAAATACGTTTCTGAAAGAGGAAAAATCCTTCCAAGAAGAATCACAGGAACATGTGCAAAACATCAGAGAGCTCTTACATCTGCAATCAAGAGAGCACGTCACGTTGCACTGATGCCATACGTACAGGACTAATCAATAGTCTCACGTAGAAGAACATAAAAGAACCCCTTAGAGACTGCAAGAGCGGTGGCTGAGGGGTTTTTATAAAACACTTTTGCGGTTGGCAGATAATATGTCAGAATTTCTACTGTTGTAGATTATATATATTTGTTAAAAAGTAGCACCTTATGAGGTGTTATTTTTTTGATAAATAGTATAAATTATAACATATATATAGAAAAGAATTGAAAAAATATTAGGAATAAGATACACTGAAAAGAGAGAACAACAGCAATAAATAAAAAATTATAGGGGGAAAACAACAGGATGGAAGGTAAACGTTCTTTTGAGAAGAATAATCAGAATATGTATAATCGATATAGAGAGTTGATTGGTTTAAGCAGTTCAAGTAAAACACTACGGAACAGTTTGATACCGGTTGGAAGTACTTTGAAATATATACAGAAACATGGTATTTTGGAAAAGGATACTCTAAGAGCAGAAAAAAGAGAAGAACTGAAAGCAATCATGGATGATTACTATAGGAATTATATTGATGTACATTTAAGAGATGTTCATAATATTAACTGGTGTGAGTTATTTGATGCGTTGGAAAAAGTGAAGAAGAAGCAGACGGATGTTACAAAAAAGCAATTAGAAAAGATCCAGGAGAAGAAGCGCAAAGAGATTTACCAATACTTATCAGATGATGCAGTGTTTTCAGAAATGTTTAAAGAAAAAATGATTTCTGGAATTCTGCCAGATTTTATCCAAACAAATGGAGAATACAGTGAAGAAGAAAAAAAGAAGAATCTGGAGACAGTTGCATTGTTCCATCGTTTTACCTCGTCATTTAATGATTTTTTTTCAAATAGAAAAAATGTTTTCGCGAAAGAAGCCATGGTCACTGCTATTGGGTATCGAGTTGTGCATGAAAATGCAGAGATCTTTTTAGAAAATATAGTGGCTTTTCAAAACATTCAGAGAGATGCAGAAAGCCAGATCAGTATCATAGAGAGAAAAAACGAAGACTGCTTTATTGAATGGAAATTATCACATATTTTTATAGTAGATTATTATATGATGCTGATGACGCAGAAAGAAATCGAACATTACAATGATATATGTGGTGTAGTAAATCAATATATGAAGGAATATTGCCAGAAAGAAAAGAAAAACTGGAACCTGTATCGTATGAAGAGGTTACATAAACAGATTTTAAGCAAAACTTCTACATCTTTTGAAATTCCGGGAAAGTATGATAATGATGCAGAAGTATATGAGGCCGTCAACAGATTCCTGCAAAATGTTATAGATAAAAAGGTGATGGAACGAATTGCTGTATTAAAAAACAGCACAGATAGTTTCGATTTGAACAAGATCTATATCACAGCGCCTTATTATGAAAAAATATCGAATCACCTGTGTGGCAGTTGGAACACACTTACCGATAGTCTGACACATTATTATGAACAACAGATAGCCGGAAAGGGCGAGCGGAAAGCTCAAAAAGTGAAGGCTGCAGTAAAAGCTGATAAATGGAAATCATTGTCAGAAATAAAACGGTTATTGGAAGAATATGCAAGCACAGAGGAAATCAAAAGAAAACCCGAAGAGTATATTGCAGAGATTGAGAATATTGTTTTGTTAAAAGAAGTACATCCTTTAGAATATCATCCAGAAGTGAACCTGATTGAAAATGAAAAATATGCTACAGAAATAAAAGATGTATTAGACAATTATATGAACCTGTTTCACTGGATAAAACGGTTCTATATAGAAGAGACTGTAGAAAAAGAGGTAGACTTTTACGGTGAACTGGATGACCTGTACGAGGAGATAAAGGACATTGTGCCGTTATATAATAAAGTGCGAAATTATGTGACACAGAAGCCGTATTCTGATACCAAAATAAAATTGAATTTTGGCACACCGACACTTGCAAATGGCTGGTCAAAGAGCAAGGAATATGATTATAATGCGATTTTGCTTCAAAAAGCAGGAAAATATTATCTTGGAATTTTTAATCCTGCACAAAAACCAGAAAAAGAAATCATAGAAGGGCATTCACAGCCTCTTGGAGGAAAAGAATATAAAAAAATGGTATATTATTATCTTCCATCAGCTAACAAAATGCTTCCTAAAGTCCTGCTCAGTAAAAAAGGCATGGAAACCTATCTGCCATCAGAGTATATCATCAATGGCTATAAAGAACGCAGACATATAAAATCAGAAGAAAAATTTGATCTGCAGTTTTGTCATGACCTAATTGATTATTTCAAATCTGGAATAGAGCGAAATCCAGACTGGAAAATATTTGGATTCGATTTTTCTGATACAGATACCTATCAGGATATCAGTGGCTTTTATCGTGAGGTAGAAGAACAAGGATACAAAATAGACTGGACTTATATAAAAGAAGCAGATATTGATCGTTTAAATGAAGAGGGAAAACTTTATTTATTTCAGATTTATAATAAGGACTTCTCGGAAAAAAGCACTGGGAGAGAGAATCTACATACCATGTATCTGAAAAATCTGTTCAGTGAAGAAAATGCCAGAGAACAGGTGCTGAAATTAAATGGGGAGGCAGAGATCTTTTTCCGTAAATCCAGTGTAAAGAAGCCGATTATTCACAAAAAAGGCACTATACTTGTGAACCGCACGTATATGGAAGAAATGCATGGAGAAACTGTAAAAGCGAACATTCCGGAGAAAGCGTATCAGGAAATTTATAATTACATGAATCATAGATTGAAGGGAGAACTATCGGCAGAAGCAAAGGAATATTTGAAAAAAGCAGTCTACCATGAGACGAAAAAAGATATTGTGAAAGATTATCGCTACAGTGTGGACAAGTTTTTTATTCACCTTCCAATTACAATTAATTACAGGGCTTCAGGAAAAGAAGCGTTAAATTCCGTTGCACAGAGATATATTGCGCATCAGAATGATATGCATGTGATTGGTATAGACAGAGGGGAACGGAACCTCATCTATGTATCTGTTATCAATATGAAGGGAGAGATCATAGAGCAGAAATCTTTCAATGTGGTAAATAAATATAATTACAAAGAAAAGTTAAAAGAAAGAGAACAAAATAGAGATGAAGCCAGAAAAAACTGGAAGGAGATTGGGCAGATCAAGGATTTAAAGGAAGGATACCTGTCAGGAGTGATACATGAAATAGCTAAAATGATGATAGAATTTCATGCAATCATAGCGATAGAAGATCTGAATTATGGATTTAAACTGGGGCGCTTTAAAGTAGAGCGACAGATTTATCAGAAGTTCGAAAACATGTTGATTCAAAAGCTGAATTACCTCGTTTTCAAAGACCGTCCAGCAGATGAAGATGGTGGCGTACTGCGTGGTTATCAGTTAGCCTATATTCCGGATTCTGTGAAGAAAATGGGAAGACAGTGTGGAATGATTTTCTATGTTCCAGCTGCATTTACTTCAAAGATAGATCCAACTACCGGATTTGTGGATATATTCAATCACAAGGCATATCCAACCGATCAGGCAAAGCGTGAATTTATCTTATCGTTTGATGAGATTTGCTATGATGTAGAAAAACAGTTGTTTCGATTCAGCTTTGATTACGCAAACTTTGCTACACATAATGTGACACTAGCCAGAAACAACTGGACTATTTATACCAATGGAACCAGAACACAGAAAGAGTTTGTTAATGAACGTGTGCGTGATACCGGAAAAGAACTGGATCTGACAAAAGAAATGTCGAACATATTGGAAGCGGAAGGTATAGAGTTTCGGTCAGGACAAAATCTTTTACCGGAGTTGGAAAAAGTAAGCAATACAAAACTGTTCTGTGAATTGCAAAGAATAGTCCGTTTTACTGTGCAGCTACGTAACAGCAAAAGTGAGGCGGTAGATGATGAGTATGACCGGTTGCTCTCCCCGGTATTAAATGAAGAGGGAAAATTTTTTGATTCTTTTAAGTACAGAGATAAAGACGATGAGGAAGAAAAGATTCTGCCGGTAGATGCCGATGCCAACGGTGCATACTGCATTGCATTAAAAGGCTTATATATCATGCAGGCTATACAGAAAAACTGGAGTGAAGAAGAGGTATTATCACCAGATGTCTTACGATTAAATAATACAGATTGGTTTGATTATATACAGAATAAAAGGTACCGATAGATGGAAGATCTGATTATCATTTCGAATTTAAATGATTTTATATTCTGCCCGGTTTCCATATATTTTCATAAATTATATGGAAGCCAGGACAACCTGCTATATCAATCATCCGCACAGATAAACGGAACGAAAGCTCATGAAACAATTGATGAGAAAAAATATTCGACCAGAAAAAGTGCTATGATGTCACTGGATGTTTATTCGGAAAAGTATGGTTTGTGTGGAAAAATTGATTTATATGAAAGTGACAAGAAAAGGCTGATTGAAAGAAAAAAGCATGTCAGACAGATTTATAAGGGATATATTTTTCAGCTATATGCGCAGTATTACGCCATGACAGAAATGGGATATGAAGTGAAAGAACTTTATATACGAAGCATGGATGATAATAAAAATTATAAGATAGCATTACCTGAAAAGGATCCCAACATGCTGCAAAAATTTGAACATTTAATAGAAGAAATGCGAACATTCAATTTGGAAACTTTTTACCAGACAAACATAGAAAAGTGTAAAAACTGTATCTATGAGGATGCCTGCGACAGATCCTTAAACAGAGGAGAATAAGATGTTAAATGCCAATGATTTCAAGAAAAAGCAGATTATATTTTTATTTACTAATGCAGGAGAGAAACTTTCATTCTCTAATGATAATATTGTGGTAAAGGACAAAGAAGGAAAAATAAAATATCAGTCTACTTGTTATCGATTATTTATGATATGTGTAATTGGAAATATATCAATCACCAGTGGACTGATACAGAGAAGTAAGAAATTCGGATTTTCTATTTGCTTAATGAGCACGACATTTAAGGTGTATGAGGTACTGGGTTCAAGAATGGAAGGAAATACGTTATTGCGTCGTCACCAGTATGATTATGACGGAGATGAGATCGGTAGAAAAATTGAGCAGAATAAAATCAAAAATCAGGCTCAGGCATTGCGGAATATCAGACGTAAGACAGAATATTTAAAAGAGGGAATTCAGTTACTGGATGATATTCAGATGCAGTTGGAAGAGAATCTGGAATATCTTGAAATCATGGGGATAGAAGGAAATGCAGCCAGAGTATATTTCCCAAGGATGTTTGATAATGTACAGTGGAATGGACGAAAACCTAGAATCAAAAATGATTACATTAATGTTACATTAGATATTGGATACACTATACTTTTTAATATTGTAGATGCTATGCTGCAAGTGTATGGCTTTGATACTTATTATGGTGTATTTCATAAATGCTTTTATATGAGAAAGTCGTTGGTATGCGATATTATGGAACCGATGCGTCCGATCGTGGACTATGAGATCAGAAAAGCAATTAATCTGGGTCAGTGTAAAGTGGACGATTTTGATGTATATGATCAGAGATGGTGCCTCAAATATAAAAAAAATCCAGAATACATACAGTTTCTTATGAAGGCAATTTTAGAATATAAAGATGATATTTTTTTGTATGTGCAACAATACTATCGATATTTTATGAAGAGAAGAAGTGTAGAAGAACTACCCATATTTTTACTATATAAGGTGTAAAATACGAAACACGTTTGATGTGTAAGGCATAACATCTAAAATATAATGATGAAATTGTTGTTTGAAGGGAGACATAAAATGATTATAGTGAGTTATGATATATCCGATGATAAGTTGCGGGTAAAATTTGCAAAATATTTGTCACGATTCGGACATCGAATTCAGTATTCTGTTTTTGAGATTGACAATAGCCAAAGAATCGTAAATAATATAGTAAACGATTTGAAGAACAAATATGAATCTAAGTTTGCTCAGACAGATAGCGTAATCATATTCAAAATGTCATCCAGTTGTGAAGTAATGCGGTTCGGGTATGCGAAAAACGATGAAACGGATTTCCTAATTATAACTTAACGCAAACCTCAGTCTTAATAAAAGAAAAAGAACATATTGCCTAACCAGATGTGTGCAAATGTGATAAAAGAATGAGTTTAAATAAGAAAAATAGCTTCAAAATTGTGAATATTCACGATGTAGGAGTTAAGCAATATAAAAGAATTTCTACTAATGTAGATCGGACTTCATCAGCGAATCCATACTGGTTAAGCAATATAAAAGAATTTCTACTAATGTAGATTCCCGTTATAACAACCTTTTCAATACATTGTTAAGCAATATAAAAGAATTTCTACTAATGTAGATAGCAAGAGTCATCATAACGCATCACCTAGTTAAGCAATATAAAAGAATTTCTACTAATGTAGATATCTCATCAAATGTCTTGATTGCTTCAGGTTAAGCAATATAAAAGAACTTGATGGGTTGTAAGGAGTTTTTCATAATGGGTAAGATTTTAGTAATCGGAAGTTTGAATGTCGATATGGTAATGAAGGTGGATCACATGCCTGTAGCAGGGGAGACGATTCTCTGTGATGGTATGAAGTTAGTTGCCGGTGGGAAAGGTGCCAACCAGGCCTGCGCAGCGGGAAGACTTGGCACGGATGTAATCATGCTGGGAGCCATCGGAAATGATGCTTATGGTGAGATGCAGCGTCAGAGCCTTCGGCAGTCTGGGGTGGATGTATCCGGATTGCTCACAAAAGAGAACGTAAGCACCGGAACAGCATTTATTACAGTAAATAAAGAAGGGAATAACAGCATTGTGGTGGTGCAGGGAGCAAATGCACAGTTTACACCTGAAGATATTGAAGCACACCGCAATCTGATTGAGGAATGTGAGATTGTGATCCTTCAGCTGGAGATTCCAATGGATACGGTTCTTTATGCAGTGAAGCTGGCCAGAAAACTGGGGAAAATTGTGCTTCTGGATCCGGCACCGGCACCGGAGCATTTCCCGGAAGAACTTTATCAGTATATAGACATCATCAAGCCAAATGAATCTGAATTATCACGTCTGACCGGCATTGCAGATGCACAGAACCATCTGGAAGAAGCAGTGCAGATCTTAAAAGATCACGGTGTGAAAAATGTTCTGGTTACTTTAGGCGGTGAAGGTGCATATCTGGATGCTGAAAATAAGACGGCAGTTCATATCCCGGCGAAAAAAGTGAAAGTAGTAGATACTACGGCAGCGGGAGATTCTTTCACGGCAGCACTGGCAGCTATGATATTAGATGGAAAAACACTGGAAGAAGCAGCAGAATTCGCCAATCAGGTGTCTGCGAT
Source organism: Jingyaoa shaoxingensis (assembly GCF_014385005.1). Classification (GTDB taxonomy): domain Bacteria; phylum Bacillota; class Clostridia; order Lachnospirales; family Lachnospiraceae; genus Marvinbryantia; species Marvinbryantia shaoxingensis. Next base: position 107,186 of record NZ_JACRSZ010000013.1, read on the forward strand.
TGTAGTAACAAGAGAAGGGGCGCAAGACTCTATTCCGACATTACAGGAAGTCTTGAAAAAATAAAGCTTATGAATCCCATATATCATTGATTCTAAGTGCAGTGTATGTGGGATTTTACTATGTAGTAAGTAAATGAGGCTGTACATCGATATTTAACCCGGAATTAAAATTCGTAACTGTGGAACAACAAAATAGATATTTACAGGCAACGGTAGTTGGGAATTGAAATGAATGGAAAAGTTTGTAATGAATGGGTATTTTTTTGTGTTAACGACAATTGATCTTTTTGTTTTATGCTTTATGTGCATTCTCACACATCTGAGTGAATCGCTTAGTAAAAAACAAAAGCGTGGTTTTTTTTTGGCTTATCTTTTAATCGCAGGGATTTCGATATTGGAAGTTGTTACCCTTGCAGTGGACGGCTTGCCGTCAGGTTATCGCTGGCTGAATATTGCAGCCAACTATCTGGGATTTGGTCTGTCACCGGCAGTGGCGATCTGTCTTGTGTATGTCCTGGACAGAAAAACAGCCTTTCGACGTAAGATCGGGATAGCGATTTGTTGTGAAATAGGATATTTGATGTTTCTTTTTAGGACAATAAGCGGGAATCCTCGGCAATTCAATTACCGAGATGAAAGCGCAGGATTGTGCATATCTGCACAGTGAAAATAATATAATAATCTCCCGGCTCTTGATATGAATGCTGTAACTGACATATAATCAATCGAAAATATGTTCGAATATTTGTTGTGTGTTTCTACTCATTATGTTATACTATATGCATGAAAGAAAATCTAATACATTACAGGATTTGTGTGTGTAATATCAACTACCATATGGTATGGTCAGTGAAATACCGGAGGAAGATATTAAAACCAGAAATCGAGGAATATCTTCAGGAACTGGTGCAGCAGATTGCTGAGAATAAGGGGTTTACCGTTCATCTGTTCGAATGTGGCGAAGGTGATCATGTCCACTGCTTTGTATCAGCTCCACCGAAGCTGTCCATAACAGCAATCGTTAAGTATCTGAAGGGAATCACCGGCAGAAAACTGTTCGAACGTTTTCCAGAAATAAGAAACCAGCTATGGAAGGGAGAGTTGTGGAACCATTCCTATTATGTGGAAACGATCGGATCTGTATCTGAGGAAAATATCCGCCGTTATATTGAACATCAGAGCAAGTCGTATTAATTTAAAGCGGACTGTGAATATCAGTTCGCGTGACTGTCTGAAGGGGAGAGAGGAATGCTGCTGTCACATAGAACATCTGTAAAAATCCGGCCGGAATATTCCAATATCATAGGACATATGTGTTATGCAGCATCCAAACTCTGGAATATCTGCAACTACGAACGGCGTCATTATAAGGAACTGGGACTGGAAAAGTATCCTGACTGGTATTATCAGAAAAAAGTACATAAAGAAAATCTGTGGTATAAACAGCTTCCGTCACAGACAGCGCAGGAGACCTGCAAACAGCTGGATAAAGCATGGAAATCATTTTATGTACTGAAAAAGACCGGAGGGATCAACGAACCAAATCCGCCCCGTTTTAAACAGGACAATATACCGGTCACATACATGCAGATGGGGATCCGGCATGAGAAAGGTTCAGACCAGCTGCGGCTGTCTCTGCCAAAGGAGCTGAAAAGCTACATGGAAGAAACATACGGGATCCATGAAAAATTTCTATATCTTGAAAATAAGATTTTCAGGGACATGGATCGTATAAAACAGCTGCGGATCTATCCACCGGAAAACGGAACATGCGATCTTATTGTTATCTATGAGATTGAAGAGCCGGAAGAGCTTTCCCAGAATGGACATTATTTATCTATTGATCTGGGACTTCATAATCTGATGACCTGCTATGATTCTGGAAATGGCAGGACTTTTATCCTGGGAAGAAAATATCTTTCTCTGGAAAGATATTTTCATAAAGAGATAGCCAGAGTACAGTCTGTATGGTATGCGCAGCAATCGGAAAGAGGAATAAAATACCCAAAATCATCGAAACATATTCAGAGACTTTACAGGAAAAAGCAGAATACAGTAAAGGATTACCTTCACAAAGTGACCAGATGGATTGCAGAATATTGCAGAAAAGAAGATATCCGCTGTGTGGTTGTGGGAGACATCCGAAATATCCGTAAAGAAAAAGATATGGGGCATAAGACCAACCAGAAGTTCCACGGACTGCCATATAACAGGCTGTATATCATGCTGGAATATAAACTGAAACTGTATGGAATACAATTGATAAAACAGGAAGAAAGCTATACCAGTCAGTGTAGTCCGTTATCACCGGAAGTATCAAAAAAATATGCAGAAGCGTCAAATCGAAAAGAGCGGGGTATGTATATAACTGGCGGAGTAAGATTTAACGCAGATACAGTAGGCGCATTTAATATCCTGCGGAAATATCTTTCCGTATCCGGAAAGCAGAAGAAACTGTCCGTAACCGGACTGAAAAATCCAGAAATAATAAAAGTAGCTGCATAGCCGAAAGGTAAGCAGTATTGGTGTCATGGACGCACCCTGAAAAAAGGCGGCATCTCGCCAGATTTCAGATGCTCTGGCAACTTAGTTGCCGAGTAGTTCACTTCTATCCCACACGGAATGGTATTTTCCGTGAATGCAGATAATATTTATTCACGAGGCCCACATTTTTGCATATATGTCATCATGTATTTTGGGGCAATTTTGTACCTTTCAGCATCTACGATTGTCACTGCCAGGGAGTATCAGAACCGCAGCAGACTGCTGATCTATCCACTGATTCTTTTTGTGATGGTGGAAACAACCATCCAGGTGGCGCTTCCTGAACTCCACGTTACCTGGTTATGTGTAACGTTGCTGTCGGTATTGTATTTTATTTATTGTAATGAGATGTGGAATCAGCTGGATTCACTTACCGGACTCTTAAACCAGAACAGCTATCTGAAGCAAACTGGTGGGGGACGATGTAATGGAGGAGTACTTGTAGTGTAAGCGCAAAATATTGCTACGTTACTCGTAAATTACGTTTGCACCAAAATGATAGATGCAAGCGTTTTACTTTATTTTAGTTTTGACAGTTCATTTTCGCAGTCTCGCTCCATGGAGCAAGTTGTTCCAGCTGTTCATCTGACATTTTATCGTTTGGCCGTTGTGATAAGAGATATGTCAGATATTTATAGGTATTCAGATCATTCGCTTTTGCCATCTCAACTATTGTATACACAATAGCACTAGCGGTGGCTCCTTTAGGACTGGCGCTGAACAGCCAGTTCTTCCGGCCAACAGTGAATGGTCTGATTGCATTCTCGCTAAGATTGTTGGATAAACTGCAATGACCGTCTTCCAGATAGGTCATCAGGGTGTCTTTCCGATTTTGGGCATAGTTCACCGCTTTCGCCAAACGGGTTCCCTTGTTTGGGCGCTGTTGATCCAGCCAATTCCAGAATGCCTCCAGTATCGGCTTCTCCTTTTCAAGACGAAATTGTTTTCTCTTCTCCGCAGTGTGATTTTTTGC
>NZ_JACRSZ010000014.1 GCF_014385005.1 Jingyaoa shaoxingensis
AATAAATCCCTTAATTTCTGTGAGTTCCTATTCATGCGATTTCCTCCTTGTAAATAGATGTTTTCTAATTACAAGGGCCGCTTTAGCTACTGAGAACTTTGAGAAGTAGCTAAAGCGGCTGCATTTTATGACTGATTTGTCAATAGTTTATTAAAAAAAATCCCACACCACATTTCTGTGATGTGAGATTTTCTTAACTTAATGCCATTGAGTATAACCTTCGGTCTTTTCTCTCTGACTGTATTCTGTTATCAGTTTTCCAGATTCAGTACTTTCACCACGTTGGCTTTTTCCAGCACCAGTCCAATTGCGTAAAATATTACCATACCAATGACGCCTTCCAATGTCAGTCCCGGCACCTGTGTCCATCCGGTATAGATACTGCCATTCATGATGGCTCCTGCTGCAAAGTATCCAAAGATCATAATGACAATGCCTGCCACTGATCCGAGAAATGTTCTGACAGATACCATGTGAAGATTGTTTCCTTTTTTATATGCAATTGCTCCGATCGCAAATCCCATAATGCTTTTGATAATCAGTGTCGGAATGATCCACTGTGCATATCCGGTAAGCATATCTGCCAGTGCGGATCCGATGCCGCCTGCCAGCAGCCCTGTAACTGGTCCGAACAATGCCGCTACCAGAAGTATGCAGGTATTTCCCAGATGCATATATCCCAGTGGAATCGGGATCTGAATTGCCATGGTTGCAATACAGACTAATGCAATTGAAAGTGCATTGACAGTAACATTTTTTGCTGTATTCTTTTTCATAATGCCTCTCCTTCCGGTCAGCTCTGGCTGACCCTGTGCAGTTCTTTTTGCATTCGCTTTATAATAGAAGAAATAACATTATTTTTAAAGAACCAGTTTCTTATTTTTTTCAAATGTCAGTTTTTTTCTCTGGTCTGTTATCGCCTTCCTCTGCGATCTTCCTTTTACTGTCTTCTCTTACCTGATCACGGAGCTGGGTAAGATATTCGGAAAATGTCACTTTGTCATTGCCATAGGTCATCTGAAGATCATATTCCAGAGGAATCCAGGTGCTGAGGTCGGATTCGTTATGAGAAATCAATGCTTCCAGATTGTCCAGTGCCTTGTATATGCGTGCTTCCAGTGTCTGCCGTTCTTCCATCTCATGATACAGTGCTGTCATCTCGGATGCAAACGGCTCCGGTAGTAAGCCGGTCCACTCATATAGTAATTCTGCTTCCTGTTTTTCATTCGCCTGGGTCTTTTCAAAGCTTGGTATATCCCCGGTGAATGCTTCGCCCAGATCATGAATCAGACACATCTTGAATAATTTCTCCAGATTAGCCTCAGGGAATTCATCACTCACCCAGTATGCCATCAGGGTCATACGCCAGGAATGTTCTGCCACACTCTCATGTCTGCCACCGGATGTATAGCAGTGCCTGGTGGCATCCTTCAATCTTTCTGCCACTGCAAGATTCTGTATCAAAGTTTTTGGATTCATAATTGCTTCTCCTTCATGTGTTTCTTCTGTATATTTTAACACATAAAAGGAGCCCGATCGATTCTTTTTTCTCTCGACCGGGCTCTTAATGAATTTCCTGTAATTTCATTGTCTACACCTTCAACTTTCATTGTCTGTGAATTTGGTACCTTATGTTCCTTTTGGACTATACCTCCTGTCTTAGTATTTTTCTTCTGTGTCCATTCGTTATGGATCTCTGCCTTTCATCTTCATCATCTTCCTTCAGATATTCTTCTTATTCTGTAAGGTTCCCATTGGCTAAAGATTCTTATCTCATTGGACTGTACCTCTTTCTTGGATTTTCTTTTTTATTTGTCTTTTCTTTTGATAATTGTATAATATCATAATATTTTTTATTTGTCAACTTTATTTCTGATCTTTTTTATATTTTCATCAAATTGTCAGAATAGTTAGTTTATCATACTTTTTCTGCTTATTGAAAAGGCATTGGCAAGATGGTACGATAGATATAACATTTTTTTATTTAAGGAGATTATTATGAACGATTACAGAATGGGTACCAAATGTGTCCAGGCAGGATATACCCCTGGCAACGGTGAACCGAGACAGATCCCGATTGTACAGTCTACAACTTTCAAGTACAGCACCAGCGAAGATATGGGTAAGCTTTTTGACCTGGAGGCTTCCGGATACTTTTATTCCAGACTCCAGAACCCTACCAATGACCATGTTGCAGCCAAGATCGCCGCTATGGAAGGTGGTACTGCTGCCATGCTCACATCTTCCGGACAGGCTGCCAACTTCTTTGCATTGTTTAATATTTGTGAATGCGGAGATCACATCGTAGCATCTTCTTCTATCTATGGTGGAACTTTTAATCTGATTGCCGTCACTTTGAAAAAGATGGGAATCTCTGCTACATTTGTTTCTCCTGATGCTACAGAAGAGGAACTGAATGCCGCATTCCAGCCAAATACTAAGTTGATGTTTGGTGAGACCATTGCCAATCCTGCTCTTACTGTTCTGGATATTGAGTTATTTGCCAGAGTTGCCCATGCACATGGCGTTCCGCTGATCGTGGACAATACCTTCCCGACTCCGGTAAACTGCCGTCCTTTTGAATGGGGTGCCGATATCGTGACTCATTCCACTACCAAATATATGGATGGCCATGGAGCTGCTCTGGGCGGAGCTATCGTAGACAGCGGACGCTTTGACTGGATGGCTTATGCAGATAAGTATCCGGGACTGTGCACGCCGGATGAGAGCTATCATGGTATCACTTATGCTGAGAAATTCGGCAAAGAAGGTGCTTTCATTACCAAATGTACCTCACAGCTGATGCGTGATCTGGGCTGTATGCAGTCTCCACAGAATGCATTTATCCTGAATCTTGGTCTGGAATCTCTTCATGTCCGTATGCCAAAACACGTGGAAAACGGACAGGCTGTAGCTGAATTCCTGGAAGCGCATCCAAAGGTTGCTTATGTGAATTATTCAGGACTTCCATCCAGCAAATATTACGCCCGCGCCCAGAAGTATCTGCCAAATGGGGGCTGCGGTGTCGTATCTTTCGGACTAAAGGGTGGACGTGAAGCGGCTTCTGTATTTATGCAGAATCTGAAGCTGGGTGCCATTGAGACACATGTGGCTGATGCCCGTACCTGCTGCCTGAATCCTGCCACCTCCACACACCGCCAGATGACAGATGAACAGCTGATTGAAGCAGGTGTACCTGCCGAACTGATCCGCATCAGTCTGGGACTGGAAGACAAAGAGGATCTGATTGCAGATATCTCCAACGCTCTGGATGCAATCAAATAAACAGGACACAAAAAGGAAGAGGATCACTGCGCTGTCAGATGACAGACAGATCTCTCTTCCTTTTCCATTCTTCTTTTTGTTCATTATGACTCAAAAAATAATTGTGATACCTATCAATGATGTTTTTTCTTCCACGCACACGAATCGGTACTGTGGTATCATCGGCCAGAATAAAATCATCCTGTGCATCACGAATATAATCCATGTTCACAAGATAACTCTGATGACAATGCAGGAATCTGTTGTCTCCAATTCGTTTCTTCAGATCTCCCAGCTTCTCCTGCGTAATAATCTCGGTGCCATCCTTCATATGGAGTGTCACCATATGGCGGTCACTGTCAATATACATAATATCATCTATGTATGGATAACGGTACTGGCGCTTGCTTTTGACTGCTATCCGTCTCTTGCTGTCATCCTTCAGAAGTCTGGCTGTCAGTTCCTTGATCTTCTCTGCATCGTAGGGCTTCAGCAGATAGCCGGATGCCTGTACTTCATAACTCTCTATGGCAAAATCCGGAGACGCAGTTAAAAATACAATCGGTCCTTTTCGTTTCATTTCTCTTAACCTTCTGGCGGTCTCCATGCCATTCATATTCTTCATAAAAATATCCAGAAATAACAGGTCCGCTTCCAGAAGACCTTCTTCCACATCTGTAATCAGTGCTTCACCTGATTCGTATTCAATAACTGAGATCTCCTCTCCCATTTCTTCAAAATATAACGTTAATAACTCTTTCAGAATCTGCCGTTCCAATTCCACATCATCACATAGGACAATTCTCTTCATCTAAGATCCTCTTATTGCTCATTTGTTGCTTTTGTCTTTTTTATAGTCTACATTTTAACATGACAGGTTTTTTCCCGCAAGTTCAAAAAGCCGGACGGTCAAAATAATTTCTGATGCTTATGAAATAATTTTGTGTCAATTTTGTCCACATTTTGGTAAACTATCTCTATAGACCATTCCTGTTACAGAGCAGACAGGATTCTGAATTTATGTTGTATGGGAGGATATTTCATGAAAAAGAAAAACCCTGTCTATATCACCGGGCACCGGCATCCGGATACAGATTCCATTGCTTCTTCCATTGCCTATGCATTTTTTAAGAAATCTATGGGAATTCCGACGATTCCATGCCGCCTGGGTTCTCTGAATGCAGAGACCAGTTATCTGCTGGATCGTTTTGGTTTTGAAGCCCCGATGCTGCTGCAGGATGCCCGGATGAAGTTGTCCGAGATCGAGATGGATTCACCGGTATCCATTACTCCGGATACTACTATTTATGAGACTTTGCAGATCATGCAGCAAAACAACCGCGCCTACTGCGGCGTGGTAGATGAGGAGAAGCATCTGCTGGGAATGGTCACAAAGTCCGATGTAGCTGTCGTTGGTCTGGATGACACAGCCAGATCCATTGATATTCTGGCGCATACTTCCTCTGAAAATATCCGTAAGACATTAAACGGCCAGATTCTCTATGACGACGCTGACGCTGTGATCAACGGTAAAGTAAGCATCATTGCCATGACTATGCCGGAACGTCTGGACCGCTATGATGTGGAAAAACGAATTGTCATCGTAGGTGCCGATACCATGGCACAGAAGAAGTGTATCCAGCTCGGTGCCGGCATGCTGATCATTGTATGGGCTGATAAGGTGGATGAAAGTGTCATTGAAGAGGCAAAGGCACACCATTGTCCGATTATTCTTTCCGGTCATGGTACTATGAATACGTCACGTTACCTGTATTTTGCCCCGTCTGTGGAGCGAATTATGAAACGCAATCCTATATTCTTCCACAATCATGAGCTTGCGGAGGACGTCGGTGTCAAAATGCTCCGCAATCGTTACCGCGCTTATCCTGTAGTAGATCAGAATGATCAGCTGGTGGGCTATATCTCCAGATACCACATCATGGATGCCCCGAAGCGGAAGCTGATTCTGGTGGACCACAATGAATTTTCCCAGTCTGTGAATGCCATCGAAAAATCCCAGGTTCTGGAAGTTATTGACCATCACCGGATTAACGATTTTTCCACTTCGCAGCCGGTAGCATTCCGTAATGAGATTGTAGGATCTACTGCTACAATTGTGGCAACCATCTTCCGGGAAAACCAGATCCCGATCCCGCCAAATCTGGCAGGCCTTTTGCTTGGGGCGGTGCTGTCTGATACCATGGACTTCCATTCTCCGACTACAACGGAGAAAGATATCAGTACTGCCAATATTCTGGCGGCTATTGCTGATCTGGATATTGAGGAGTTTGCTCAGGAGATGTTCTCCATTACTTCCAACCAGGATAAGGTCAGCTTCCCGGATATGATCAATCAGGATCTGAAGATCTATGATATCCATTCCTGTAAGTTGTCCATATCTCAGGTAATTGTGCCATCTGCCAGAGATACCCAGAGAGATGCCAAAGAGATCACAGCCGCTCTGGACCGTTTTGCCCAGAAAAAATATATCGATCTGGCTGTGCTGGTCTTCACCAGTATCCTGGAAAATGGATCTGTGATCTATGCCGGTGGAACCCGTGCTCCGTGGGCAGCGGAAGCTTTTCCAAATGCAGATGGACGAGAACATTCTTTCCAGGAGAATCTGCTTTCCAGAAAACAGCAGATTCTCCCGGCACTCACTTCTGTAATTAGCGAATATATCGGCGGATAAACCAATGGGGACGTATAAAAGTGGCTTTGAAAGCCACTTTTATACGTCCCCGGATAGCTATGCTTCCAGTAAAATGATGCGGGATACGCCCTCGCCCTGTGGCTGCTCTGACCACCGGACACCACAGGCCCAGTCTGACACATCCAGACCGATCTGCATCAGTTCATCACCATAAGCACTATATGTTCTGTCACTGATATGATACTGCATATCTTCTGACAACCCTTCCAGTTTTATTCTCTGATATCCCACATTGACAGGCTGATGAAGCCGGTAATATGCCAGCAGTGCCTGTTTTTTATCCTGGGATACTACCATCCATGCCGCATCCTGTACCTGATCTGCATTCTTCCGGAATGGACTCTTTAACCGATAAAATATACCATTATGAATCAGCCGTCGATATTTTTTCATAAACCGAATCTGTTCTTTTACTTCATTCTGTTCTTCTGAATTTAGGGTATTCAGATCCAGTTCATATCCAAAGGTTCCAAAGTACGCCACATCTCCACGCATCTTCAGAGGCAGACTGCGGAAGGTCTGATGATTGGGGCATGCTGATACGTGACTTCCGATGGAGCTTAACGGATAGACATAGGAACTGCCATACTGAATGAGTACCCGCTGGGATGCATCGGTATCATCTGATGCCCACGCCTGCGGTGCATAATGCAGCATTCCCGGATCAAAACGTCCGCCGCCGCTGGCACAGGATTCAAACAGAACCTGTGGAAACTTCTGAATCAACCGTTCATACAGCCGGTAAATCCCCAGAATCTGTCTGTGATAAATGGTTCCCTGCTGCAGAGGATCGGTTCCTCTGGAATACAGATCGGAAATACTGCGGTTCATATCCCACTTCACATAGGAGATCGGACCGGATGAAAGAATGGCTTCCATCTTATCTCCGATGTAATCCACCACTTCTTCTTTGGAAAAATCCAGTACATACTGATGTCTGCCGCTGCAAATATGGCGGTCAGGGCTTCCGAGAATCCAGTCAGGATGCTCTCGGAACAGATCACTGTCTCGACTGGCCATCTCCGGTTCAAACCACAGTCCAAACAGCATTCCCATATCCTGGATCTTCTGTGCCAGTCCTGCTATGCCGGAAGGCAGCTTGTCCGGATTTACATCCCAGTCTCCCAGCGAACTGGTATCATCGTTCCTCTTGCCAAACCATCCATCATCCAGAACAAACAGTTCAATCCCCAGTTCCCTGGCTTTTTCTGCAATGGACAGGATCTTTTCTTCATCAAAGTTCATGTAAGTGGCTTCCCAGTTATTAATCAGAATTGGGCGCTCACGATCTCTCCAGTACCCTCTGGCAAGCCTTTCCCGGTAAAGTGTGTGATATGTCTGACTCATTCCGTTCAGTCCCTGATCTGACCAGACTAATATGGCTTCCGGTGTCTGAAATCCTTCCCCCGGTGCCAGTGGCCAGGAAAAACCTGTTGGATGAATCCCCATCATCACCCTTGTGGTTCCCATGGTATCGACCTCTGTCTGTCCCAGGAAGTTGCCACTGTATACCAGGCTGAATCCGTAGACTTCGCCCTTCTTTTCTCCCGCATCCAGGCGTTTTAATGCAAGGAACGGATTGAACTGGTGGCTGCTGTGTCCTCTCAGGCTGTGAATATCCTGTATTCCCTGATGCAGCGGCTGTATCTGTGGATGCCGTTCTCTTAAGGATGCTCCTGACAGATAAAACATTTCATAATCGCAGTCTGGAAAATCCACACTGACACTCATGGCTTTTTCCAGATTCACACTCTGTTCCCCTTCATTCTGAATCCATGCATTCCGGGCAATCACCGGGAAATCTCTGAAAATCGTATAGGAAAGCACCAGTTTCAGGCCTTTTACCGTATCCTTCAGTACAACCTTCAGAGTCTCTGCCTCCTGATCCTCTTCCACATAAACCGCAGGAAGTCCGTCAAGCTTCGGTTTGCCCTGCTGCACTTCCACATGATCGTAAAGGAACTCTGTTACACGGCTGCCATCTGCACACCGGATCTCTACTGCCGGGTATCGCATGTCTCCGGTTCCAAACCCCGGATATTCTTGCTTTAGATGCTCCATGGAAAAGGTTGTCTCTCCGTCAAATACACATGGTGCCATATCTCGATGTCCCAGTTCCACCAGATGATCATATTCTGTGCAGTCATGAAGTCTTCTGCCAAAATAGATCTGACCAAGCTGCCCGTTTCGCAGCACTTTCATGATATAGCTGATGTTCTGATTTTGAAGATGAAAAATTCCCTCTTTTTCATTGATTAAAATACTCATCCTGTTAAGACTCCTTTTCCATTTTCCAGATTACGCCCTCATATGGACGAAGCATATCCACACTGTGACCGGATGGATAATTTCCGAGTACCTGCCTCCAATTAGCTTTTCCCTGTGCCTCTGTCTGCTGTCTCAGCTTCAGCGTATTTGTAGACTGTTCTTTTTCACTGAAATTACAGAGAATCAGATACGTCTCTTCTCCCATTGTCCGAAAATACGCCAGTAGCTGCTTATGTTCTTTCCCGATCATCCGGTAGCTGCCCCGTAAAACTGCCGGTGCAGACTTTCGAAATGCCAACAGCTGCTGATAAAAAGTAAAGACAGAATCTGTACGCCCGGTCTGTTCCTCTGCATTCAGATACGTATAGTTCGTATTTACCGGAAGCCACGGTGTGCCATGGGTAAATCCGGCATTTTCTTCTGTATCCCACTGCATTGGTGTCCTGGAATTGTCCCTTCCGGCACAGTTCACATACTTCAGCATTTCTTCCGGGGAGACCTCCCCTGCATTCACATAGAACTGATAAGCATTTTTGCTCTCCACATCCTGCAATTCATCAATGGAAGAAGCATGGTAATTGGTCATCCCCAGTTCCTGTCCCTGGTAGATATATGGGGTTCCCTTCATCATATACAGTGCAATCGCCAGCATCTTTGCAGACAATTCCCGATATTCTTCTCTGTCATCTGCAAATGTGGATACCGATCTTGCATAGTCATGATTCTCCACAAACAGACTGTTCCACGCCTTTCCTTCCAGATCTGTCTGCCAGCGGTCCAGGATCTCTTTTACCCTGAGAAAATCCGGTTTCTGGTCTGTCCATTTTCCCAGAGGTCCCTTTGCCTGCTCCACATGTTCAAACTGAAACATCATGTTCAGTTCCTTTCTGTCAAATCCGGCATAGAGACAGGCTTCTCTGGTATCCACTCCAACACCTTCTCCTACCGTCATCCAGTCAAAGTTCTGAATCACTTCCCGGTTCATCTCCTGCAGGAACTCATGTACTCTCGGACCGTTTATATACATGGAAGATCCATCACCGAACTGTTCATGCTCTCCCACCGGTCCATCTGCATAAGACTGATCCTTGGAGATCATAGAAATGACGTCCATGCGGAATCCATCGATTCCTTTCTTTCCCCACCAGTTCATCATTTTGTATACATCCCTGCGGACAGCTTCGTTTTCCCAGTTCAGATCTGGCTGCTTCACTGTATAGATGTGCAGGTAATATTGTCCTCTTTTTTCATCATAAGTCCAGGCACTTCCCTGAAAACGTGATTTCCAGTTATTTGGTCTGTCCTTCCAGATATAATAGTCATCATAAGATGTCTCTTCTGCCGAACTGCTTTTCCGGAACCATGGATGTTCATCTGATGTATGATTCACAACCAGGTCCATAATCAGCTTCATGCCATGCTCATGCACCTCCTGCAGCAGCCGGTCAAAGTCTTCCATCGTTCCAAAATCAGGATGAATATCCTGATAATCACTGATATCGTATCCATTGTCCGCATTTGGGGACTTGTAAACCGGACACAGCCAGATCACGTCCACACCCAGATTTTTCAGATAATCCAAATGCATCCGGATCCCATTGATATCACCGATTCCGTCTCCGTTACTGTCCTGAAAGCTCCTTGGATAGATCTGGTACACTACTGCATCTTTCCACCATTCCTGTTTCATCTTTTCTCCTTCCCGCATTTGAAGCCCCTTCTTCTTATGCCTTTTTCTTCTCAGACAAGGATAGCAGAGGGTGTTCCTCTGCTATCTGTTATTTATTCTCTATGCCTGATGTAAACGATAGGTCTTAATCTCATATGGTTTGATGCTGTCTTCCAGTACTCCATTCTCAAATGACACTTTAGCCAGCGGACGTTCCATCAGATCACATTCGATTACTTCTGAGACTGGCAGATTCACTGCAATGTGGATCTTCGATCTCTTATTTTTATTCTCGTAAATACGGAGAATATATCCGTCACCATCCTCGGCACGTTTGATGGTCTCGAAGAAACAGTGATCCTCTGCTATGGCTATCATGGAACTCTCTGTGCGGATATCTGCCCCTTCCACTATACTGGTATGCAGCGGTATGTTCAGGTCATATGCCATCTCTATGGTTCTTGCATCCTGCCATCTTTCTGCATGCGGATAGATCGCATAAGTGAATTCATGATGACCGATATCTGCATTTTCATTTGGATACACGCCAGACTTGATCAGGGTCAGACCCATCTCGCCGTCCCGCACACTGTGTCCGTACTTGCAGTCATTTAACAGGCTGATTCCCAGTCCCTGCTCTGAAAGATCTGACCATTTATGGGCACATACCTCAAATTTGGCAGTATCCCAGCTCTGGTTGTGCGTCGTCTCACGTTCCACATTACCAAACTGGATCTCATAGGATGCCTTCGTACTGTTCACATCTACCAGAAACAGTGTCCGAAGCAGTACATGATGATCCTGCCAGTCTGCGGATGTTTTAAAGTCGATACGCGGCAATTCCGGATACAAAATCACATCCTGATCGACAATGGAATCTGCAAACCTTCTGCGGATCCGCACTACGGTCCGCACCGGTCCTGCTTCCATCAGTTCCGGCGCAGATACTTCATCTGCCTCATAGGGTTTCTTCTTATAGAACATATCCAGATCCCAGTTATCCCAGTTCATTGGACGGTCTTCGTAAGTCACAAGCCGGTTGCCTGTGGTTCCTTCTTTGATAAATTCATGTTCTGTTTCTTTTTCTACCAGTGAGGTGATCCTCATCTGATCATCAAACTGCACACGGTAATATGCATTTTCAAAACTGCCGTCCCAGATCTTCTTCTGTTCTGCGTCCGGTTCTCCCATCACCGGTACAAAAGACTTGTATCCTACTGACGGTATTGCCTGTGCGAAGAACAGCAGATCTCCATTGGCTGCATACTGAACCGGAGACAGATTACCTTCTGCATCCACCATGGCTGTGACATGCCGATTCCAGCCTTTCACTTTTTCTGCATCTATGCACACCACATCGTCTCTGTCGTATCCCTGTGTGTTATACACAAAAATCGTCGTTTCTTCCCCATTTTGTGTATCTTCCCCATGAATCTTTTCTGCGATACCATCCGTAAGCTGACTCAGTGCACGCATACCGTCCTGTCGGATCTGCACGTATTCCACATCTGTCTGGTCATATACCGCTTCAATGGCACTTCCAGGAATAATATCATGGAAATGATTCAGTAAAATGATATCCCATCCAGATTTCAGAATTTCTGCCGGATATTCCTGCCCGTATGCTTCTCCCATAACCCCCAGCGTCTCAAGCTGTTCATAGAGGATCTCACTCTTACGGTTATTACGTTTGTTCTTTCCCATGGAGGTCAATGTCCCCCGATGGTATTCAAAGTACAGCTCGCCATTCCATTCCGGCATATCCGGTCTGGATGCAATCTCTTCATGTATCCGGTCAAAAAATACACGCTCCGGTTCCTGCACCAGCCTTGGAATCCCCGGCATGCCGTATTTCAGACGTTCTGCCTCTTCCAGCATCTCTCTGGTCGGACCACCGCCGCCGTCCCCGAATCCAAACAGCATCAGTGTATTTTCTGTCAGGTCACGGTTCTGGAAACGCTTGAACGTCCCCAGTGTCATATTTGGATTCACAATGCCGGTGTATGTGGTGGTATTTCTGGTGTCGGTAAAGGAAATATTCAGTCCAAGGGTCTTATCAAAGTCACAGGTCGTCGGCATGAAAACAAAGACATCACTGCCATCGATTCCCTTCCAGATAAAGGTATCATTTGGAAGCTGATTAAACTGATTCCATGCGATCTTAGTCGTCAGAAAATATGGTACACCACTTTTTTTCAGGATTTGCGGAATGGCTGCAGAATATCCGAATACATCAGGCAGCCAAAGGCATTTGCTCGGAATGCCAAATTCTTCCATGAAGAACTGTTCGCCCTTCATCACCTGTCTGACCAGAGATTCTCCTGCCGGGAGGTTACAGTCAGATTCCAGCCACATGGCTCCGTCTGTCTCCCATCGTCCTTCCCGGATCTTTTCTCTGATCTTCTCATATAATTCCGGCTCCTGTTCTTTTACAAACTGGTACAGAATCGGCTGACTGGACATGAAACGGTAATTCGGATACTGATCCATCAGTTCCAGCACCGTGGAGAAACTGCGTACTGCTTTTTCTCTTGTCACACCAACGGTCCACAGCCATGCAATATCAATATGCGTATGACCGATGGCACTGACTACCGGTGCATTTTCATCTACTTTTGTATAAAATTCTTCTTTCAGAATGTCTCTCATCCTGTGAAGAGAAGCGTAATATCTTTCCGTATATGGCTGGCGCAGGTCAAGAATATCTGCCGCCGGAGCCAGTCGGGTGAGAATTCTTCTGTAATTCTCGTAATCACTGTTTTTTAATAAACGGGCGGTCTGTACCGGAACCAGAAAATCATAATATGCC
This sequence comes from Jingyaoa shaoxingensis, assembly GCF_014385005.1. Classification (GTDB taxonomy): domain Bacteria; phylum Bacillota; class Clostridia; order Lachnospirales; family Lachnospiraceae; genus Marvinbryantia; species Marvinbryantia shaoxingensis. The sequence continues at coordinate 12,724 of NZ_JACRSZ010000014.1, forward strand.
TGCTCGGTTTCCCAGTCTACGGTAATCAGATCCGTGCGGATAATCAAATCACCCGGCACACTTCCGGTAAATACCAGAAATGCAATGTCTATACAGGTGCCTGCCTTTGCCTTTTCTTCCAGCAATACCTGACGATGGTTCACATCAATGCCCTGTACCGGTCTGCCATTCACATAAAAAAGCATCTGTGGATTGGTGGCATCCCACTGTCCTTCTCTTCCGGTGATAAAACGGAATTCCACACGTTTTCCACCCATCTCTTCCGGGATCTGTACCCTGGTACGATACCAGCGATATTCACACAGCTCTGACCACGGTTCGCTGATGCAGCACGGTGTCCACCCTTCTGTATCACAGATGGCACCGTCTTCCTGTTTTCCTTCTTTTCTCAGGTAGTCTGTTACCGGAATCTGACCGGATATCCGCAGCAGATCCAGGTCTGCTGCCAGACGCTCCATTCTCTCTACTTCAAACTGAATACTCATTCGCTGCTCCTTATCCTTTGACGGAACCGGCTGTCAGGCCCTCGATCATATACTTCTGGCAGAAACCAAAGAGGATCATGGTCGGAATCAGTGACATAATCGTACCTGCCGCCATCTCTCCCCATTTAATATCGTATTTCAGGATCAGGGCGTTCAATCCTACCGGTATGGTTTTGTATTTGTCCACATCAATAAACATGACTGCCATGAACAGTTCATTCCAGGAGTTGATAAATGCAAAAATAAAGGTAGATGCCAGACCTGGTTTGATCACCGGGACTACTACGCGGAACAGAGAGGACAAATATCCACATCCGTCAATCCATGCGGCTTCTTCCAGTGAAGTCGGAACTGCATCATAGAATCCTGCCAGTGTTACCACTGAAAAAGGTATCATCATGTTGGTGTATAACAACGCCAGTGTGGTACGTCTGTTCAGCATACCTGCGGAAGCCAGCATCTGGTACAGCGGAGCCAGCATGATGAAGGTCGGGAACATCTGAGTTACCAGAAAAAACATCATCACCAAATTCTTGTGTTTCAGATGGAAACGGCTGATGACGTATGCGGAAAGAACCGCAATCAGTACTGCACAGGTTGCTGCAATTGCTGAAACAAACAGTGAGTTCAGCATATAAGTGCCGAAGCTTCCTTTCCAGAGCATGGATGCGTAGTTTACAAAGGATACCGGATTCGGAAGATATTTTACCGGGAAGGCATAGATCTCACCCTGGGATCCCTTTAAGGATGTAAGCAGCATCCATACAAACGGAAACATGACGATAACCAGAAACAGTGCAAGTACAATAAATTTCAGAACACTGTAAATACTTCTTTTATGTTTTGCTGTCATAATTTAGTTCTCCTCTGTATATTTTGTCACAGCCAGATAGATTCCCGCAAATATAACAAGGAAGAGAATGCAGAGAACTCCGACTGCTGATGCCATGCCGTAATCCAGACTCTGTACCAACTGCATCATGTAAGATGTAATGATGTTGGAAGATCCTGCCGGTCCGCCCTGAGTCAGTGAGTAAATCAGGTCCGGGAAGTTGAAGATCCAGATGACACGAAGAAGTACGGTCAGTAACAAAACAGACTTGATACTTGGCACTGTAATGTGGATGAACTTCTGAAGGGCGTTGGCACCGTCTACAGATGCCGCGCCATACAGATCTTCGGATACACCACGAAGTGCCGCAGTAATCATTATTGTAAAGTATGGAATACCATACCAAATATTCGCAATAATACATGCATATAATGCAATGTGTTTGTCAGCAAGCCATCCGACAGGCTGGCTGAGAATGTGAAGTTTATTAACCAGAATGTCGTTGAACACACCAGATGTTCCGTTATACATCCAGCGCCACATAATACCAATGATGAAACCGGATACTGCCCATGGGAAAAAGATCAGTCCCTGATAGATATTGGAACCTTTGAATTTCTTCTTGAGCAAAAGTGCCATTGCAAAACCGATGGTAAACTGGAAAAACAGAGAAATCACAACCCATTTTACTGTGTTCATAACCGTAAGCGGGAAGGAGTTCGCAATACTTGGTTTTAACAGATTTTTAAAGTTATCAAGACCTATCCACTGTACATTTTTGAGGTTCATCAGATTATAATTCTGAAATGCCATCATGGAACCACGAACCATAGGATAGTATGTAAATATCAGTGGAAAAATAATGGATGGCAGCAGCATCAGTATGACGAACCTGCGCCTCTTTTTTGCTAGTTTGGATTTACTTTTCATTCGTGTCTCCTTTCAAAGAAACACGCCATCGGCGCCATTATAAGGAACCGATGGCATGCTTTTTATTCTGTTACATCCATTTCTGATAAAACTTCTTACCAGAGCTGGCCTTCTTCTGCATAAGCAGTTGTCCAGAAGTCATCTAACCACTGAAGCAGTTCATCATCTGTGATCTCGTCAGTCAGGAATTTCTGATACATGGTATCCACTTCTGTCTTGTATGTTGCAAATGCTTCGTACATCTGAGGGTATGCAGCATGGCAATAAGTTTCAGGTTCTGCAGCCATGTCCATGTACATGGAGAATGCACCTTCTGAGAAGTATGAATCGCTGTCAGCAGCATCCGTATGGATTGGAATCGTAGAATAATTCTTTGCAAAATATGTATTATTTTCGGAATTGGATAAGTAAAGCAGGAAGTCTGCTGTCTCTTCCGGGTGCTCTGTGAAGGATGTCATACCCCAGCCTGCGAAACCGTTCGGGAATACTGCCTGTCCGGAAGGTCCCTTAGGGAATGGGATCAGTGCCCAGGATCCATCTTCCATATCGCTTGTGCAGGTTGCAATAACTTCCGGGTCCTGAATCAGCATAGCGGTAGTTCCACCGACAAATCCCTGAACCATTTCTGAGAATGCCCATGCGATGGAGTCAGATGGTGATGCTTTCTGATACAGTTCTTTGTAGAAGTTCAGTGCTTCTTTTGCCTCCGGAAGTGTGAAAATAGTCGCGCCATCTCCGTCTTTCAGGAAATATGCAGCATTTGGATCCGCAATTTTATCCATTCCGATCCAGCTCCAGTAAATGGTATCTGCATACTGATATCCGCTGGAACCACCACGGAAGGAATATCCGTATCTGTTTGCGGACTCGTCTGTCAATGCTTCACCGGATTCCAGAAGTTCCTCCCATGTAGTCGGAAGTTCCAGTCCTTTTTCTTCGAACCAGTCTTTTCGTACATACAGACCTCTCTGATAGAATCCATAAGGGATCATGTATGCGGTATCTTTGTAATAGTGGATAACTTCATCTGCGGACTCGGAAAGTGTATCTTTCTCATCCCATGCATCGATGTAAGACTGCAGATCTGCCAGCCATTCATTGGATGCGTACTGTGTGATCGTTGAGTCACGTACTTCAACGATATCGGCTCCGCTTCCATTCATCAGCATCTGTGTGATCTTGGTGTCAGCATTTTCCAGTGGCGGAGATACGATCTCGATGGTAACATCCGGATGGTCAGCCTGATAGTTATCTGCAATTTCGCGAAGAATTGCTGTTCTCTCCGGGCTTGTCAGAGATTCTACCATTGTGATAGTAACCTGATCATCAGCAAGTGCCATGATGGATGACATGCTGCATGCAGCCAGTGTTGCCATTGCAAAAGCAGTGATTTTTTTCTTGTTCATGTGTAATGTCCTCCCTTTTTAAAATAAATATGTAGTTTCAGGTGCTTTGACACCCATTTTGATTACAAGGATTCCCAGTCCGGTTGTAATCAATATATTCGCTCTAAAGCCGATCTCAGATCTGAAATCAGGCTTTCAGTGCCCTCAAGTCCGCAGTGAATTCGTACAATTCTCTGGGATGCTCCCAGTTCCTCGCATGTCTGGTCGTCCAGTCTCATATGTGGCAGGAATACCAGACTCTCGAATCCACCCCAAGAAACACCGATCTTAAATATCTTCAGACTTTCTGCAAATCTTACTGCCTGCTCCAGTGTTCCCTTTAATTCAAAGGATAATAATCCACAGTTACCGGTCTGCTGCTGCTTCATCAGTTCATACTGTGGATGAGAAGGCAGTCCCGGATAATATACTTTTTCTACCATTGGCTGTTCTTCCAGGAACTTCGCTACTTCCATAGCCGTCTTCTGGTGCTGTTCCAGTCTCGCTGCCATGGTACGCAGTCCTCTGATCATCAGCCATGCTTCCATCGGGCCGACGATTCCGCCAAACAATTCTCTGTTATGGAGAAGCTTTGCAAACAGTTCCGGATCCTTTGTCACCAGCATTCCACCGATCACATCACTGTGTCCTCCGATATATTTGGATGTGGTATGCATGACAATATCAGCGCCCATATCCAGTGGCTTCTGATATAACGGTGTACAGTAGGTATTGTCAATATAGACCTTTGCCTGATGTGCATGTGCAATCTCGGATACTTTGCGGATATCCTGCAGGGAAAATACCAGTGATGACGGACTTTCCAGTACAACCAGATCGGTCTTATCTGTAATAACTGCTTCAAATTCAGATACTTCTACGCCTTTTACAAAGGTAGTCTCCACATTCATGTGTTCCCTGCAGTACCCGGTCAGCAGATCCTTTAACGGACCGTATGCATTCTTCAGGCAGACCACGTGACTTCCTGCTTTGATGGTGCTGAATACCGCAGTCGATGCTGCCGCCATACCGGATGCCAGTGCCAGTGCCCCGCATCCATGTTCCAGTGCTGCGATCTTGTCTTCCAGTATCCTTACTGTCGGGTTCTGTACTCTTCCGTAGCAGTATTTGTGTCTGTCCGTCCGGTCAAAGTCATAATAATCATCCAGTGTCTCAAACACATTCAGTGAGTTCATAAACACCGGCGGCACTATGGCATTGTAATAATGCTCATATTCTTCGCCATAATGTGCAGCAATCAGGCTGTCACTTTTCAGATATTCTTTCTGGTCTGTCATAGTTTCTCCCTTCAACCTGTAAGCTATCATATAGGTTACAGAATTTTAAAAAGCAGATGCAACTCTGCTTTCTTTTCTAGTATTTCTGGCTGATCTCATATTCAACCTCATCCAACAGCTTCTCATTGATGGACTGTGCCTTCTTCACATTCTTTTCCCGGATAGCGAAATATAACTTCTCATGTAAAGGAATACTTTTGAGAAATGGATCTTCCAGATCCAGCGGATACTCCCAGAAGTTAACCATCGTTGTCTCCAGAGATGTGATCAACTGGTACAGTGCGTCATTGTGTGCCAGACGATAGATGGTGTTATGGAACTTGTGATCTACATGGTTCTGCTGCTTTCCCTCATGAAATAACTGCATCAGCAGACGGGTTGTCTCTCCCAGATCATCCAATTCTTCTTCCGTCGCACGGTGAATTACCAGCCGTACGATCTCTTTCTCCAGAATCCGGCGAACTTCCAGTACATCCAGTACATTCTGCTTCTCCTTCGTGAAATTCAGAAGCGATATCATATTCTGATCTCCGGTGGATGTGACAAATATTCCCTTGCCATTCACTGCTTTTAACACGCCTCTGGTTTCCAGAACCTTCATTGCCTCCCGCAGAGTAGGGCGGCTTACACCGATCATCTCCTGCAGCTTCTGCTGGGACGGTAACTTATCTCCCGACTGAAGCCGATTCTCCTCTATATAGTTTTTAATATACTCTATAACTTCTGTCTGAAGTGATGTTCTCTTGATATTCTTCATATAGGCTCGTTTTCTGTAACTTTTTTATAATTCTATGATATAGGCTCAACATTTTTTTGTCAATATAGAATTATATTTTCTTTTACAGAAACCATATGGATGTGCAAAATGTATAGTTTTCGCAGACAGTTCTGTCATTTTGTATAACTGTTGCGGGGGGAAACAAAAAAAGCAAGGGACTCTTTTAAGCCTCCTTGCTCTTGTGGTTGATTGTAAGTGATCGTTGCCCGAATGTCAATACATTTTTACATGGAAATCCATCCCAATGCATTTGCTACGGAACTGAACAGTATGATTGCCGCAAAGATCGGGCACAAATACTGTATCATAAAATCGAATATTTTCTTTCTGCGGAAGGTTCCATTCTCCAGCAGCATTTCTTTTTCTACTTTCTGAATTCCCATTACTTTCGATACCAGCAGACAGGTTGCAATTGCTGCAATTGGCATCATCACAGAGTTTGTAAGGAAATCAAAGAAATCCAGGAACTGCATTCCCATGATCTTCACGAAGTCCAGTGGACCGTATCCCAGAGAGGACAGACTTCCCAGCAGTAACATAATAACTGCCACAATCACAGTTGCTTTTTTTCTGCTCCAGCCAAGTTCATCCTGAAATGTGGACACAGCACTTTCTGTCAGGGCAATGGAACTGGTCACTGCTGCACAGAGTACTAATAGGAAAAACAGGATTCCCACAAAAGTTCCCATTCCCATGCTGGCGAATACTTTTGGGATTGTGATAAACATCAGTGACGGTCCCGCCTGCAATGTATCCGGATCCCCACCGGAAAAGGCAAACACCGCCGGAATGATCATCAGTCCTGCCATGATGGCAATGGCAGTATCAAAGATCTCCACATTCTTCGTGGATGCCTCAATCGGTACGTCTTTTTTCATGTATGAACCGAATGTCACCAGAATTCCCATGGCAATGGACAGGGAATAGAACATCTGTCCCATGGCTGCCACAACGGTCATCCAGGAAAAGTTCGCCGGATTCGGAATCAGGAAGTATTTTACACCTTCCAATGCGCCCGGTCTGGTAATGGAATATACCGAAATCACGATGGATAATACTACCAGAATCGGCATCATGAACTTGGATACTCGTTCTACTCCATTCTGCACACCTGCATAGATGATTGCTACAGTGAACAGCGTAAAGACTGCAAAACAGGCTTCTGTGGATACCCCATTAGAAATAAAAGCCCCAAAATATCCATCTGACGCCAGTGCCTGTCCGTGTCCCATCACATATTCCACCAGATATTTAATGACCCAGCCGCCGATAACGGAATAATACGGTACAATCAGTACCGGTATGATGGCATTGATCCAGCCGCCAAAGGACAGCCATCCAGATTTTCCAAAGGAATGGTAGGCTCCCACCGGACTTTTCCTGGTCATACGTCCCAGCACCGTCTCTGCTACGATCATGGTATATCCAAAGGTCAGCGCCAGTATAATATAAATCAGCAGAAAGATTCCTCCGCCATATTTTGCTGCCAGATACGGGAATCTCCAGATATTCCCCAGGCCTACGGATGCGCCTGCTGCTGAAAGTACGAATCCCAGCTTACCGGAAAAGGTACTTCGTTTTTCATGATGTTCCATTGTTCTTCCCCCTGTTATGTTAAATTTTGCGTTCTTTTCAGTTAATTCACCTGAAATGCCAATATTCGTGTCCAATGATGTATATTTTATCAAAACATGTGAGAATTTAACAGACCTATTTTGAAATAATTTGATTTTCATAGGCCATACGGATTTTCTCATTTACATCCTGAAGCCGGTCATCTATATCCCCAATCTTATCATACAGGTTATCCAGTCTGTCCTGCACGAAGTTCCCTGAAAATCCGGGGATGGTGTTATTCTGCCGCAGCTTCTTCACAAATCCGTTGCGATTAAGATATTTGTTTTGCTCACGTCCTGCCATTGTCTGTATGCGGATATTTTCTCGCTCAGTCTCTGCCACCGCAGACAACACGGAAATCATCAGTTTACCGGCATCCTTTTTATATGATATAATTAGAAAAATGAAAAAACAGGACAGGCTGCTTGTAAAGCCTGTTAAATCTGCCATTTCACTTATGCCAGACGCAAATTATGAATTGCCTTATGAAGGTGCAAAAGAAATGCTGTTGGTTAATGATGTCGATAACAAGGATTTTCTGACAAAGCTATTTCATGCGATGGTGGCATTTGAATAATGAAGGAGTAAGATATATGGAGCAATTACTGATTGTTGAAGATGATATCGGTTTGAATCAAGGCTTATGCAAAGCACTGAAAGCAGATGACCGTCAGATTATATCCTGCCAAGACCTAAAAACGGCGAAGGAACAGCTGCTTTGCGGCAGTGTATCCCTGATTCTGTTGGATATCAATCTGCCGGATGGCAGTGGGCTTGAGCTGCTCCGGGAGGTCAAGGAAAACATGCCCGGAGTTCCTGTTATTCTGCTGACTGCCAATGACACCGATCTGGACATCGTAGACGGACTGGAGAGGGGCGCTGATGATTACATTACCAAGCCCTTTTCTCTTTCGGTTTTGCGGGCAAGGGTGAATACCCAACTGCGAAAGCAAGCGTCAAACCATAAAAATGCGCCGATCCATATTGATCTATTTCATTTTGACTTTGAGGCTATGACCTTTTATGTGGGAGATTCAAAAGTGGAATTGAGTAAAACAGAACAAAAATTACTGCGTCTGCTTGTTGAAAATCGTGGTCGAACCATGACCCGCGGAGACCTTGTCGACCGGATCTGGACAGATGGCGCAGAATATGTGGATGAAAATGCTTTGTCTGTTACGATCAAGCGTCTGAGGGATAAGCTTGGCGCACAGAAATACATAAAAACTGTCTATGGAATCGGTTATAGCTGGGTAACAAAAGATGAATAAAACCGGCATTGTGATCATACTGCTATGTTTTCTGGCGACGATAGCTGTTGTATTATGGGAGCGGAGAAAGGTCAGAAAAACGATGAAAGAAATCGAAAGGATGCTGGACGCTGCCATGACCGGCTCCTTTTCTGAAACCAATTTTGATGAAAGCCAGCTGTCTGCATTGGAAACGAAGTTTGCGCACTATCTTTCTGCAGCAGAAGCATCTTCTCGAAATGTAGCACAGGAGAAAGATAGAATTAAGTCCTTGATTGCGGACATCTCCCACCAGACGAAAACGCCGATTGCAAATCTGCTGTTATACAGCGAGCTTTTGATGGAGGAAACTCTGCCTGTATCGGCGAAGGCAAATGTGGAGGCGCTGTACAAACAATCGGAAAAGCTGCGATTTTTGATCGATTCTCTCGTAAAGCTTTCCAGACTGGAAAACGGGATCATTTCACTCTCCCCTCAGCAAGCAGCGCTACAGCCGCTGCTTGAAAGCGTAGTAGAACAATATGCCGCCAAGGCTTCTGAAAAAGGATTGTCTTTGCAAATGCAGGATACCGATGCTTTTGCTGTATTCGACTTCAAATGGACAGCGGAAGCGCTGGCTAATATCGTAGACAATGCCATCAAATATACAGAGCATGGCACCATTACTATTTCTGCTGTAAGCTATGAAATGTTTGCAAGGATTGATATATCGGATACCGGTTCAGGCATTTCGGAAACAGAACAGGCAAAGATCTTTGCCCGTTTTTATCGTTCAAAGGCAGTTCAGGAGCAGAAAGGGGTCGGCATCGGCTTATACCTTGCCCGACAGATCATATCCGGCGAGGGCGGTTATATCAAGGTTGCTTCCGTTCCGGGAAAAGGAAGTACGTTTTCCATATTTCTGCCGAAATAACAACAATTCTATCAAAACTGTTAGATTTCATTTTCCGCCGGAAAGAATGTGGAAAGATTCCTATGCGATAATCTGTATGTATCAAAGGATCATTTCCTTTCATACATACAGATTTTTTCATGGAGGTACTCATTTATGGAAGTTTTACAGGCAAAAAACCTGAAAAAGATTTATGGCTCCGGCAATAACGCAGTTCATGCGTTGGATGGAGTTGATTTAAGTGTAAAGAAGGGCGAATTTGTTGCAATTGTCGGCACATCCGGCTCCGGCAAATCCACGCTGCTGCACATGCTGGGCGGGCTGGATCGCCCTACAAGTGGCACGGTCATGGTGGACGGACAGGATATTTTCTCCCTGAAGGAGGAAGCGCTGACCATCTTCCGCCGCAGGAAAATCGGCTTTGTGTTCCAAGCATATAATCTTGTTCCGGTGCTGAATGTGTATGAAAATATTGTTCTACCCATTGAGCTGGACGGTGGCAATGTCAATAAGGATTTTGTACAGCAGATTGTACAGACCCTTGGGCTGGATGAGCGTCTGGATGCGCTGCCCAATCAACTCTCCGGCGGTCAGCAACAGCGGGTAGCCATTGCCCGTGCGCTGGCGGCAGCACCCGCTATCATTCTGGCAGATGAACCCACCGGCAATCTGGATTCCAAAACCAGCCAGGATGTATTGAGCCTTTTGAAAGTCACCAGTCAAAAGTTCGCCCAGACAATCGTAATGATCACTCACAACGAAGAAATTGCGCAGATGGCAGACCGCATTATCCGTATCGAAGATGGTCGGATCGTCTCCCATAACTAACGGGAGGTGGCTACGATGAATGTCAAAAATCGAAAATGTATTCGAAAACTCAGCTTAAAATCTCTTTATGCGAACCGTCGCCGCAATCTGATCGCTATTTTTGCCATTGCGCTGACAACGCTGCTATTTACGTCCATGTTCACCATTGTCTTGTCGTTGAACGCCAGCTATGAAACCTACCAGTTTCGGCAGGTAGGCGGCTATGCACACGGCACTTTTAAGGATGTTTCCCCCGAGCAGGCGGAACGCATCGCTGCCCACCCAAAGGTGAAGGCTGCGGGGGTACGGAAGGTAATCGGTATCACTGCGGAGGGGGTCTTTGCCAAAATACCGGCAGAGATCAGCTACATGGATGCCAACTGCACTAAATGGAGCTATGCAACCCCTACTACCGGACGGATGCCCGAAAGCGGCAAAGAGGTAGCCATGGATACGGCAGCGTTGCAGCTACTTGGCGTAACGCCGGAGCTGGGCGCCGAGGTCACGGTTTCCTATTCCATTACGGACAAGGATCAAACCGCCTTTACTGTAACAGATACCTTTACGCTGGTGGGCTATTGGGACTATGATGAACTAATGCCTGTTCATTACATCAACATCAGCCGTGATTACGCAGATGACATCGAAGCGCAGGCAGTGAAAACAGGTTTACAGCCTTTCCGCACCGATTTGAATGTCATGCTGGCCTCCGGCACAAACATTCAAGGGCAGATGGAGCAGGTGGATACCGATCTTGGCTACACATGGGACAGCTATACCGATCCCAACAGCGTCCGGATCGGCGTCAACTGGGGATATACCTCATCCCAGCTGGAGTCGAAGCTTGATCCGGAACTTGTGATCGCCATAGCGGCTTTTTTGCTGCTGGTGATTTTCACGGGGTATCTTATCATCTATAACATTTTCCAGATCTCTGTTGTAGGGGATATCCGGTTTTACGGACTTCTGAAAACCATTGGCACAACGCCCCGGCAGCTCAAACGTATCATTCGCCAGCAGGCACTTCTGCTTTGTCTGATCGGCATTCCGGCAGGGCTGCTGCTGGGCTACGGCATCGGCGCTGTTCTGGTGCCTGTTGTCTTGCGCTCCACCCAGTTGGATGCAGGCATCACCACCATCAGCACATCGCCTGTGATCTTCCTTGGTTCTATGTTATTCGCCTTGCTGACAGTGCTCTTGTCCTGTTCCAAGCCCGGAAAAATGGCAGCTAAGGTCTCTCCGGTGGAGGCTACCAAATATACGGATGCAATGCAGACCAAGAAAAAACAGCGCAGCACCCGGGGAGCGAAGCTCCATCAGATGGCCTTTGCCAATTTGGGACGAAACAAGAAAAAGACGGTACTGGTGGTGGTGTCTCTGGCACTGTCGGTGACACTGTTCAATGCGCTGTGTACCTTTGTAGGCGGCTTCAGCATGGAGAAGTATGTATCCGCCAAGACCTGCGCCGATTTTATCGTCAGCACGCCCGACTATTTCCGTTACAACTCAGCAGATGAATTCATCACGCCAGAACAGATCGGAGAGATCGCAGCAAACACAAAGGCCAGTCTTTCCGGCACGGGATATGCTGTGCGAAAACCCGCATATCTGTGGATGACGGAGGATGCTCTGCGGCAGGACTATGCAAGCTACGAAAGCGCCGAGCAGTTGGACAGCCATATGAGCCGTCTGGAGCACCGGGGCAATATGGTGATGGGAAAGACCAGAATTGAGGCTCTGGATAACAGTCTGTTTGACAAGCTGCAAGTGTTCGACGGAGATATTTCTCCCATGTTGGAGCCGGACAATAACGCCATTGCCATTGCGGTTTCCTTAGATGACTACGGTAATCTGCCCAATCTTGAATACTACCCCAAGGTGGGAGACACGATCACCGCTACCTATGCGGACGATGTGAAATATATCGACAGCCGCACCGGGGAACTCTGCACCGAAGATACACCGGAGGAGTACCTTCAGGAAAAACTGTATGGAGCCAGAGATGTAGCGTACACGGTCTGCGCCTTGGTAGAGCTTCCGTATTCCATGAGTTATCGTTATGATGGTATTGGATATGAGACAGTTTTGTCTGTGGATACCGCACAGCGGGACAGCGGTGGTGCGGCCATTCCGCTGCTCTACCTGTTCGACACAGCGGACGAAGCGGACGAGGCCGAAGCAGAGCAATATCTATCGAAGCTCACTGCCGGTGAGTTTTCGCCCTTGATGTATGAAAGCAAGGCCACGGCTCGCTCTGAATTTGCTCAGTTCCGGCAGATGTTCCTTCTGATAGGTGGTATCCTCTGTGCTATCATTGGGCTGGTGGGACTCTTAAATTTCTTCAACGCCATGATGACCGGTATTCTTTCCCGCCGCCGTGAATTTGCTGTGCTTCAGGCTGTAGGAATGACGAACCGGCAGCTCAAAACCATGCTGATCTACGAGGGGTTGTTTTACGCAATGTCTTCTGTAGCGGCGGCCTTTATTCTGTCGCTGGCGGTGGGACCTCTTGCAGGAAAAATGCTGGGCAGTATGTTCTGGTTCTTTGAGTATCGATTCACCATTCTGCCTGTCCTGCTGACAATTCCGGTATTTCTTCTGCTGGGGTGGCTGATCCCCTGCATGATGTATGACAACGCAGCAAAATGCAGCGTTGTAGAGCAATTAAGGGATGCGCAATAACTGTTAAGCAAAACCTTTTCTCATGTATTCTTTTAAAATCCCAGTTGCCCAGATTCTGAACGGTGTTCCTCGTTTTGATTTTACACGATAGCCAACAGAAATAATAACATCAAGATTGTAATAATCTACATTGTAAACTTTTCCATCAGTAGCAGTGTAGGCAAATTTTGCCTACACTGACTCTTTTTCTAACTCTCTCTCTTTAAAAATATTTCTGACATGTTTTCCAATTTATTTCATCTTTTTTCTTTTTCAAACAGGAGGATCTCCTTTGTCTTCCGAGAGACCTTGATGACACATCTGCTTCTTTATGGAAATGCCGTAGTCAAAGCCCTCAATCAACTGCTCGGTGACAACAGCAACTATCAGGCACAGCTCCAGCTTAATATTGCTGCAGTCATCCGAGCTTCACAGGCAACAGCTATAGACGCCTTTTATAAATGAAGCGGCAAATGCGTCCAGTGTATTATTCTGTCGTTTTTTCTTTTTATATCCATGCTGGTTCAGCCATGCAGCAAGCGCAGAGATTCCCATATTGGTATGAATAAATTTATCATAGATCAGACGAATAATTTCCACTTCATCCTCTGCAATCTGCAATTCTCCATTTACCCCTGAAAAAACGAATGCCTTATCTCCTACAGCCTCTTTGCAATTTCATTAAACGTATTAATACAGATTTCTCCGACTTCCGTCAGATCATAGGCGTCAAACGCCGCCGGAAAATTACTGGAAAATAAAATCTGTGAAGATGCCGGAAATTCTTCATCACCTTCCCAAAAAAGGAATTTCAGATAAAGATTTTCGAATATCTCCAGTTCATACCCCTTATCAGCCATATGAACCTGCGCAGCGCCAAGAGTATCCATAATATGTTCTATTGTTTCCAGCCTGTTCCCATATTTACGGTTCAATCGAAAAACGCATCTTCCCTGAAACTGCCGATAATACAATTCTCCCGATGGAAGTTCACGATACGCACAAAAATCCCCGTTGTGTGGAAATACGTTGGCGTTCAGAAGATACCGCAAAACCAATATTTTCGCATAAATATCTTCTTCCAGCGGATAAAAACACATTTTCGATTCTTCATGACTTACCCGAAAATCCGGATAGGAAACATGGTAATTAACACCCATAAAAAATATGGCGAACTCCGATTTCTGAACGTCATATGCAATACCCAGTCGATTACTGATCTCTATGGGATCGGCCTGCCGGTATTTCTCTATATAAAACTCATACGGTCTTCTCTCCATATTGTCTTTTGCATAATCAAACGGCAATTTTTCATCCTCCTAACTTTCAGCTCTCTTTCTTACGATCTGTTACCTTCAATATCGCTTCCTACGCCGCCTTTTCCTGCAACTGCTATGATATATCCCATTTTGTTACCCCTTTTTCCATTTTATACATCATGTTCTTTTTCTGAACATAGTGTTGATTTTTAACGTCTGACTTATTATAATAAACCTATCCGATAATTCAATCGTCAATATTTTCACATTGATAGGTTTCTGAACAGAATCCGAAAATTGTATATAAATTACAGGAGAGCCTTATGGATAAAACACATAAAACCGACCGGCGCACCAGATACACACGCCAAGCCATTAAAGATATTCTGCTGGATGAACTGAAAACCAAGCCCTACAGTAAAATTACCGTGACAGAAATATGTAAAAAAGCAGAAATGAATCGGGGTACCTTCTATCTTCATTATTACGACATTGATGACGTTCTAAATGATATATTAGAGGATTTTCTTTCAGATACATCAAGCGTTCTGGATCATGTACTCTGCCCTTACAAGTTAAACTGCACCTATCCGTTCTGTGAAAAAATACGTTCCTCATCTCATTACCAGATACTTTTCTTTGACGATATTACTTCCTCCCGGATACTGGAAAAACTGGCGGATCTCGGCAAGGAGGATTTCATTACACGCCTGATGAAAAACAGCCTCCTGACCTTTGAACAAGCTGAAGCTGTTTTCTATTTCCAAATGAACGGATGCCTTGCGATCAACCGCATAATGCTCAAAAATCATTGCAACGACTGGACGAAAATACAGCAGACCATTGATCAATTTATCAAGGGGGGATTGGAAACCTTCCTGATACATGACCAGCGAGAAGAGACTCTGTAGGTTTTTTACGTTCTTTTTGACAATGACCCGGCTTCTTTGATGTGTTCATCAAGCGGTTTGTTCCTGTATTTTTAGTTTTGATAAAAAAACTTCTCCAACTGTAACCGCATCCTCCATACTCAGATAGTGGTCAGCACTTCTGCTAAGATAGAGCTTCCCGGACGCTTCAAACTCTTCATCCGCAAACCATATCTTCAGCCAGACCGGATAGTTTGGCAGAAAGTGAAATACTGCACACAGATCGGCATTGCTGTCTGCAAATTCTGCCCCAAGTGCTTTGCAAATTTTCCGAATGCAATCCGGTGTTTTTCCATTCAGGAATCTCTGAAGTTCCTTTTCCATGTCATGGTCAAACTTCGTCCCTCTGATAAGGCCATCCTTCAAGCCTCCAAACGTAATGACCTGATCAGAAACCGCAGTCCCGTCTGCCAGAGCCAAATAATGAAGAATCACCAGTTGATGCCATTCCTCAAGCCTGGGAGAAAATGTATATTCAGGAACTGTAATCCGAACTGTTTGGTTCAGGCTTTGTAACTCCAATACTCCATCACTTTTGTGAAAGACTGCTCCGCTTCTTTGAGCTATGTTATCCGGGGACAGATGTTTTACCTGTTCCTTTGCAGGACGGAGCATCTCGCTAAAGGCCCTGTTGTGCGGAAGCGTATCTTTAAAAAAGCTGTCCATTTTTTCACATCCCTTCTGCAGCATCTTTCAGCACCTTTGCAATATCTCCCTTAATGACCATTCCTTTTTCCTCTATGTCTTTGGGCAGGAAATCATATTGTGCGTTTACGGCAATATAATAGGCATCCGGAAGGTTCAGCGTCAGGTTCCAGAAAGGTTCCTGTATAAACATCGGCGTCATTCTCCCCACCCCCAGTTCCAGGAAGAGTATCTTTTTCTCTTTGTTGTTCATGATATACTTTGAGATTTTCTGATATTGTTCATCGTATTCTCTTCCCTGCAGGAAATTACCGTAACCGCGCACCCACGGAAACGCCTCCGCACCGCAGACCGGACAGCGTGGGATCAGTTCTTCGGGAATCCTTGTACTGTCTCCCATAGCCTCTATCATTTTTTCTACCGGCTTTACTGCATCCCATATCCGGTCACAGCACTGTTTGGAACATTGGAAAAAGCGGTGATCCCCCTGAATCTGTGCCACCTTCTCCTCCGGATAAATCTTGACAAACTGTGTGTCCTGATTCGTAGTCAGAATAAAGAAATCTTTTCCCTGCAAAATGGCGTCCAAATCCAGATAGGGTTCCCTAATGGGCGCAGTCTGCGTCGTATGCAGGAAGGTAGCCAGATAAGCCCAGAATTCTCCGCGGGTTTTATACGGATGTCCCATACCTGCAAATGCTCCCTGAAACCCGTATTTTTCTGCAAACTTCCCAAAATAACGGCGAAAGGACGGCGTATCCTCATAGTAAAAATCCCCGCCTCCCGCGGCGGACAATCCGGAAGCTCCTCCAACTACAATGCAATCTGCTTCTTTTATTTTTTCGCTCATTTTCTCAATCTGCTTTTCGTAAGGCAACGGCTTTCTATCGCTTAATCTGACCGGCGTTTTTCCGGCGGCATACCTTCCATAATATTTGGAATAATTCATCTGCGTCTGCATAACCAGATTTTCATACATACTCATTTTCATTTCCTCCATTCTTCGTTTCTTTCTTCCGTCGCCTTCTTCAGCCGTTCCAATATCTCTGTCATGTCTCCGTCAAGACCATAAGATTTTGCCGCAATCTCATCCGGAATATAGATCTCGCCTTTATTGATCGTAATATAAGTAGCGTAAGGCTCCTCCTGAACCAAATTCATCATCGGCGCCTTGATCAGTTGATTTCTCCAACCGATTCCCAGCTCCAGAACAACCATCTTTTTCCCATGATATTTCTGAACAAAATTCTGAAACCGCCTCTGTATTTTCCTGTCTGCTACCGTCATATACCTTTGGGGAGAATGTCCAATCATAGTCCCGCCGCATTTCGGGCACCTGGGCACAAGTTCCGATGGGATTTTCATATTCTTCTCGGACGCTGCCATTTCTGGAATCAGAGGGAATAAGGGATACAGGGTATCATGGCAGCCCTGCTCGCACTGCATTTCCTTCCAGCTTCCCTCAATCTCCCAGATGCAGTCCGGGGAAAATCCGGCAAGTTCAAAATGATTTTCTCCGTTGGAAGTCACAAAGAAATACGGCTTGTCTCCGATGAGCGTTTTTAATGCTTCTGTATTTGGACTGCCCGTATAGCCAATACTATAATAATGGATCAGCCTGCTTAAGAATGCCCATTTCACTTCTTCAGATGGCCAGTTGGCAAAAAAACCCGAAAGTATATTACGAATCCCGTAGATCCTTTTAAAATCTCCGAAAACCTCTTCAAAAACTTCATTATCCGCAAAAATATGAAGTCCCTCCGAGATGGAAAATCCATTACTTGCACCGATCAGAATTGCATCTGCCTCTTTCAATTTCGCTGCTATTTCTTTATATACGCCCACAAAATAATCTCCTTTCCATGTGTCATTTTCTTGACACTCTGTATTGAAATGATTATACTGTATATAACCTTGAAACTCCTATCCAACATCATGTGGGTAGGAACAGTTCTTTACAAATGATCGTTTTTTGTATAGCACTTTTATGGAGAAAATCAAATTGACACGAAGAAAAACAGACCGAAGAACCATCATAACCAAAGGTATCATTAAGGATGCGCTTCTGGAGCTGCTCAAGAAAATACCCTATGAAAAGATAACCGTTACCGCCCTGTGCAAACAATCCGAGATTACCAGAGCCACTTTTTACCTGCATTATAATAATATCGACGATGTATTAGATGAACTGTTGGATGACGCCCTCCGACTTACAGAACTTGACGCCATCCAACCGTTCTCCTCTTCCATCTTCAATCGGAACATAGAAAACGAAAAAAGCATCGAAGAAATGAATCCTGATCCCGACGCCCTGCTTCCTGCCTGTCAGCGCGCCGCCAGCAACCCCAAATATCGAATCCTTTTTCTAGACGAAAGCTTATCCCACCATATGCTCAGAAAGCTGTATCAAATACAAAAACCGCAGCGTATTCCAGAAATTATGAGAACCTATCATGTTAACGAATGGGAGGCAGAAAAAATTTTCCTTTATATACTCCATGGAAATTTTGCCGTAAATAAATCTCTTGGGTGGGAAAAAAATGAAGACTGGTACCATATACAGAAAGTCATAAAAAGGCTCTTAAAACCCTAGCAAGTCACTGTAAATCTTGCTGATATTTTCTTCCCTGTTCTTCACCGCATCCCGGTAGCCATAGGGATCAACCATTTTGGAAAACACTGATTACAAAATCGTTTAACTAAGATGGAAGAAGCTATATGTTCCCCGGAAACATGACCTGAAGGGCATTCAACGTTACCCCATTATTCTTTGTTATCTGTTCCATCCTGACAACTGTATCTGCATACTTTTCAGGAAGATACCCTTTGATCTCTTCTGCTATTTTTGCCTGAAATTCCTGATAATCCATCTATTTCTCGCCTATTAATAATTAATCCTATAAAAGCAAAAAACGCCATGCGCAAGCATAACGTCTTCAGGAACTCCTTCTACACATGGCAGATGAGCTAATATTAAAAAACACCTGCGTTACCGCAAGTGCCTTTCCACCAGAATACATCTGGTTATCTCTGTATTAATATATTACTATGGATGAAAAAATATTACAATAGGATCCGGAAAATTTCCCAAATTTTTAATATGTATCAAACTTATGATGCATGGATTCCATGATTTTCAAGATACTTTGTAATTCCATTTGCACCCAAATCCGTATTTACATATTGGTCAAATATCATTCTGATGGCAACTGCTTCTTCCTCATTGACTTCCAGTTTTCCATCAATGAGAGAATATCCATATGGTGCAAAACCACCGTTCCATTTACCTTCCCTGGCTTTCTGCATCCTTCCTTCCATTGTCTGAACACGAATGTTCTCACGTTCAATCTCTGCCACTGCTGACAGAACAGATATCATAAGCTTCCCGGCATCTTTGGATGAATCTATTCCGTCCTCCACACAAATCAGATTCACTCCAAAATCCTGCATTACTTGTAATGTTGCAAGTACATCTGCCGCATTTCTTCCAAATCTGGAAAGTTTAAATACAAGCACATAAGATACTCCATCTTTTCCTGACTTAATATCCTCCATCATCTGATTAAATGAAACTCTTCCCTCTATTGATTTGCCGGATTTTCCAGCATCCTCATACTCACCGGCAATTTCATATTCATTATAGTCGCAGAACGCTTTTATTTTTGTTTTCTGTGCATCCAGAGAATAGCCATCTATCTGCATGGTTGTCGAGACACGGGTGTATAAATATACTTTGATTTTCTCTTTCTTCAATTTACATATCACCTCCAGGAAGTGCCGAAACTGCCGACAGATTGATACTGACTAATGTATCCATCTGCCTGATTGCCAAATTTCTAAGCAATATAAGTCTTTCTGATTGAGATTTCCCCTGCTCAATTAAAATAGCATTATAACTTTCCATATTTGCCAACACCAACAACTGATTTAAATTTGCATCATCACGCACATTCCCCTTTTTACCTGGATTATTATTTTTCCATTGCTTTGCAGTCTGACCAAATAAAGCAACATTTAAAAGATCTGCTTCACTGGCATATGTATAAGCAATCTGTTCCGGTGTGAGCTTTGGTGGAATCAAATTTTCCTTCACCGCATCCGTGTGAATACGGTAGTTCACCTTTGATAAAGCCCTGTTCAAGTTCCAGTCCAATGAAAATCGACTATTTTCATCTTGTTTTAACCTGCGGTAATCTTTCATAATATACAGTTGAAATTCCGGAGAAATCCATGTAGCAAATGCCATTGCAATATCGCTATGTGCATAAGTTCCTCCACCATATCTGCCTGCTTTTGACACTATTCCAATAGCATTGGTCTGTTCAATCCATTTGGTTGGCGTCATAACAAACCTGTTTAATCCTGCCTCACTTCTAACCGCCTCGAATTGCACACGGTTAAAATCTGGATTATGAAGTTCTTCCCAAACAGCCAAAAACTCAACTGTATTTCTGTTTCGCATCCAGTTCTGAATGACAAATCTGGGATCATTATCATTTCTATATTTTGCAATATCTGTCAACGAAATATATTCATTTTCAAAATCTTTCGTGTAAATCCCAATATCAATTCCTTTTGCGTGAATAATTTCCCTAACTATTTTATTTGCCATCTCTATTCCTCCACTATGTTCTCCATCTGTTCCAACTTCTGCAAGGCTTTCATATACGCCATCAATCTTTTATACTGCGCATCTCCAAGGCTGTGAATCTGCTTTAAAATCTTAATATCCGACCTGGTAACTTCATAATCCATGTCTGCATCTTTATATTCCGGATCAATTCCTTTTCCAGTCAAAAGCTGTTCGGGAGTAATCTCCAATGCATCACATATAGACAACAGACAGTCCGCTTTGGGATTCGTCTTTTTCTTCTTCCAGTCACTGATGTTACTTGTTGCAATCCCGGTCCTTCTTGAGAGTTCCAACTGCGTTATGTTCTTCTGCTCCATCACACAAAAAATTCTTTCACTGATAATCATGATTTTTCCTCCATCAACATTCCGTACATATCCGTATTTATAAATTTATTCATCCGTCTATGCGGTTATAGTATCATGCTGCAACTTTTCTTTCAATAGAGATTTTTGCATACTGATTGAGATTATTACTAATCCTTGAATGCAAGGATATTACCTGATTCAAATCCGGCCACTCAGGAATAATCACATATCCGTTCAATGCCATCTTTCTGATATATGCACTCATGTTTTGAACTCCAGCTTCCTTCATTCGATTATGCAGTATCTCCACCTCTTCCGGTTTGAATTTTACATAAATTCCTTTTGAATACTCTTTCACTTTTCTTTTCCTCCATTTCTTTTCAAATTTGTAATTTTTAGAAATCATTCTTCCGGGGGGCAATCGACATTTTCTAAAATTGGGCAACAAAAAAGCAACCGATATTACTCGATTGCCACTCTGTTACTCTTGCGAAACTATTCCTTTTTCAAAAAATTTGTAAATATTGCCTAAATGCTTTTGTGAACTTTTTCCTTCAAAAAACATTACAAATTGATAATTGACTTTTTGAAAATTATTGTTCTCAAGTTTCTATCAAAATTAGAAAAAGCCCAAACCACAAGGGTTTGAGCTTCATTTGCGCATTCACGTTTTCTGTTTTTGGGTATAGAATCTCCACTGCTAAATATAGAGTATTGGTTTGATTTTGTCAAGTCTTAGTTCTTAATGTATATTCTTCTTTTTCTTTTCCGGCAATTCTTCCCACATACTCTCAACCAGTTCACACAAAAACTGCCGATCATCTACATTATCAACCAAAATCATTTCTTTAGCACCATGATACGGCTGTTCCATCTCGGCATCCGGCATCAGCCTCAATGCCATCGGAACCGGCTTCACCAAAAGTCTGTCATCATATACTCCACCAAAAATCCTTCCACGGTAATAAAGGATGTATTCGCCCATCATTGCCCTGCTGCTGATTTCATCCAATCCTGATAATTGTTCCATAACAAAATCCAAATACTCTTTTGTTGATGCCATATTATTTCCCTCCACACCCTTAGGCTCTCTTTATCGGATGCCTAATTGCAGTCTTCAACTTCTCCGGCGCTACTTTCCTCGCATCGCTCAGATAAATCTCGTGGTGCATTCTCCGATCCGTTATATCCAATGCGTATCCCTGTTCTTCCATAAACCTGTGCATTGCATCTACCGTAACAGGCTCATCGTCATACGCTCCGATATGCATACACTGTACACACAGACCTTCCTCATAGGAAAAAAACTCAGCCTTAGAAAAATCCTGCTTTTTCTTTGCCGTAGCTTTCCTGACAGCCCAGACGAAATCTTCCCTGGTAACAAAATCCGGCAATCGAATAACAGAGATCCACTTAAAATCTTCCTTACGAGCATAATCAATTCCGGATACTCCATCCTGCCACCAGAATCCCTCTAATGGCGGCACGACATAATCGAAATATCCATCAATCTGATGATCTTCCTTTTTGCTCATTTTAATCGTAAATGCAATTCCATACAGAAGTCCGATAGCCTGCTTGTATTCTCCGTCTGCATCATTTGGATTGCCGCTTCCCCTTACCGCTATATAGTTCATTTTCGGAACAGTTACGATAGACGGTGTGCCTTTCGGCATATAAAATTCTTTATATTCCTTCTTGTAGTCAAAAGCCATATCCTTTACACCCCCTCTAAGTCCTTCTCTTCATAAGGCTTATTCCAGAAACCAATCTCTATCAGATTTCCTTCCGGATCAGCAATATAGCAGGTTCTCTGTCCCCAAGGTTCAAGTTCCGGTTCAAGCACAGATGTTGCACCATTTTCCACAGCCTTCTTGTATGCCTCGTCCACCTCTTCAAAAGTATCAACATATAGAGCTATTTCAGAATGACCATTCAGACCCTTGATATACTCATATCGCCGGTTTGTCATCTTCTCAAAATCATTCCGTCCATACAGTAAAAAAGTGTTCCGTCTTTTACAAGATAAACATTGGAAGTATTCTCTCCTTAATTTCAAATCCGAGAACATCCTTGTAAAAACGAATCATCTTTGCCATATCATCAACAAACAACCCAAAACCGTCTAATCTCATTTTCATAATCCTCCATAGATTTTTAATATTTCCTCTGCATTCCTGCGAATAATGTTCCGTACTTCTTCGGGCTCAAGCACCTCTACTTTTGCTCCAAATGTCATAAGCCATGTCACAAGGTTTTCCATATCCGTATAGTCTGCTGAAAAGAGCAGCCTTCCATCATCCGTTTCTGTAAAGCAGTTCGGTCCAAATTCTTCAACCAGCCGCCACTTCATATTCGGTGTGAAAAGAGCTTTTACCTTTATCCCACCCGGAAATATCTTCTCATTTGACAAATCCGGCATTGGTACATCTCTACGCAGGAATCCACGGTCTGTTTCAACAACACAATCCATACGATTCAGTTTGAACAGCCTGTAATCTCTACGTTCTAAACACCACCCCCATACATACCAGCTCGACCACCGGAAAACCAGATAATATGGTTCTCCCCTTCGGTTGCTCTCTCCGGACGGAGCATAATACTTAAATCGTATGATGCGCCTGTTTTCTATTGCACTCTGTATTACCTCGATCTTTGGAGCAAGAGAACCCTTATACCATGAAGATAAGTCAATCAGCATAGAGTCTCTTCCACTGATGAACTCTGATGATCCGGTCTGGATTTTCTCCATCAGTTGACTGTAGTACCTGCTTCCGCTCACACTGTCAAGACTCCGCAAACCCGCAAGAATCATCTGCATATCTTTGGAACTCAAAATCGTCCTGTCCATACGATATCCATCCATAATACTGATACCACCACCGGTACCCTGTGCAGTTTTTATAGGAATACCTGCTTTACAAAGGTCTTCAATATCCCGATTTATTGTCCTTCGAGATACCTCAAATCTTTCTGCCAGTTCAGGAGCCGTTGTCTTTTCTTCCTGCAGTAAGATTGACAATATACCGATAAGTCTATCTATTTTCATCGTTTCTTACACTCCATACATATTATACCTGATTCAACACGACAGCTATATGTCATGTTTATTATATCTGCGAAAAATTTTTCTGTATACAATAGAATGCACGCTCCGCAAACATTCTATTGTCATGAACAAAAAGCCTACGAACATCAGATTTTGTTCCCAATGTCCGAAGGCTCAATAACATTAGTTGAATTTTCTCCATCCGATAAGCCAAGTTAGCCTATGATTCACTTGGAATCATCTGAAAATACTTCAACGCTTCTTCAATCGCTATTTCTTTTTCTTTTGGGCATTCCGGCTGTCCGCCCTTCTCAGATTTTGGCTTATTATAGTTCTCTCTTTCTATAATTCCATGCTTCTGCTTTATCTGTGCGATATACAGATTAGATACCTTCATCCCATCATTATGCTTTGTCACATACTTCTTTATCTCCTCATAAGTAGCCTGTCTACGCTCCGCTTCGGTCCGCGCTGGGCAAAGGTCCCCTGGACCTTTAGCGCCTCTCAGCCGCCGTTAAATCCATCTCGTCCATGTCAAGTGTCACATTCACATGATGCTTCGCTTCGTGGAGTTTGGACAATAAACATACTGTCTCAACGGTACTTTCGTTGTCCCAACAAAGTTCCTGTATTTCCCTGTCTCCAAAATACACCGGGAAGCGGAACTTTATGTGCTTCAGGAATCTGCCATCTGGCTGCTCCTGCTCGTAAATGTCCACCTGTTCTACAAAACTGTTAAGAAATTCTTTCTTCTCCAGGTCGGTGAACTTATCATATAGTTTATCAAAATATAAAAGAAATTGATAGACGTTTTCTTCTGATATTTTCTGTTGCCGGATATTCAGCAGGCGATTCTTAACTTCTTCTATACTGTTCTCCACGCCTTCAATTTCATCATATAAACGATATAAGCGTGTCTCCATATCCTGATATTTCTTTTCATAAAATTTATCCATGATGTCCAGGCTGTCCATCTGCTGTCCAAGTCTTGCTTTTGCTCCGGTCAGCTGCCTGTGCTGTTTTTCCAGTCTTTCAATCTCTTTTTCTATTTCTTCTGTATCTATTCTTGAACCGATTTTATTCAGAATTGCTTCTTCAAATTTAGGATTCTTCACCAGCTTCCGAATAACTTCTTCCACTGCATTGTTAACCTTCTCCTCGCTCCATTGTTTACGATATCCACATTTATGACCATCTACCAGACGACGATGTTTGCAGGCATAATAGAAATAATCCTTATATAAGGTTCCGTCTTTCTTTTTCTTTCGGTTCACGTTCCCATACATACCGCTTCCACATAACGGGCATCTCAATATTCCAGATAAGATATGCTCATGATCGAGACTATGTGTCTTTTCATATTTCACACCTGTTTTTTCCCGTTTTTGATGAGCCAGCTCCCAGTCTGTTTCCGAAATAATCCCTTCATGGATACCATCGTGCAGCATATAATTTTCCTGCTTTACAATACGGTATTCATTTCTTGTACCAGATACTTTCTCGTTCTTCCTTCGTCCATAAGCCAGCTTTCCACAGTATACCGGATTATCCAGAACGCCTTTTATAAATGAAGCGGCAAATGCGTCCAAAGTGTTATTCTGTCGTTTTTTCTTTTTATATCCATGCTGGTTCAGCCATGCAGCAATCGCAGAGATTCCCATATTGGTATGAATAAATTTATCATAGATCAGACGAATAATCTCTGCTTCGTCTTCTGCGATCTGCAATTCTCCATTTACCAGCTCATAGCCATATGGAGCAAACCCACCGTTCCATTTTCCTTCCCTGGCTTTCTGCTTACGTCCTTCCATTGTCTGAACAAGGATATTCTCCCGTTCAATCTCTGCCACCGCAGACAGAACAGAAATCATCAGCTTTCCACTATCTTTTGAGCTGTCAATCCCATCTTCTACACAGATCAGATTCACTCCAAAATCCTGCATCCTCTGCAAAGAATTTAAAACATCTGCCGCATTACGACCGAATCTGGAAAGCTTAAACACCAATACAAACTGTACCTTATCTGTTCCATTCTCAATATTATCCAACATTCTCTGAAATTCCGGTCTGCCCTCTACGCTCTTTCCAGATTTACCTTCATCAGAATACTCATTTACGATTTCCATGTTCTGAAATTCCGCATAACTTTTCAGTTTTTCTTTCTGAGCATCCAGACTGTAGCCATCCACCTGCATGGTTGTGGATACTCTGGTATAGATATCACATTTTATCTTTTTATTCTTCATAATTTTCCTCGCAATATAATTCTGTTTTATTGTCCCAACTTTATTTCAGTACTCATTCCAACTATTTTCAATACTTATTTTCTTATTGACTCATTTCTTTGTCAATCCTATAATTAATACAAAAAATCCTCTAAGACAATAAGTGTTTCACTATCTCTTAGAGGATTTTTCTTTAATTTAAATGGTATCTGGTAATATTCTTCCAATTTTTCGGGAAACCCATTTTATTCAATAATTCAGTTTCGCTTATATGCTCTACCTCTCTGTTTACTCGGTCAATCTCTTTTATAAGCTTTCTTTTAAATTCCAGAAAATCTTTTCCAGGTAATAGATATCTAAAAGCAATCACCACAGCAAACAGATCCTGTTTTCCTTTTTCATACTGATTACCGCTCTGTGGTAATGAAAGTTTTTTATGAAGCGGTGTATCCGCAATAGCATCTACTGTTCTGTATGTAAACAGTCGTTCCCCATGGGCACATACATTCCTATACTTAGTGAGAACAGATAGAAACTGCTCCATCTGATGCTGATTCAAAGGTTCAAAGTTTTTTGATACTTTTGATTTTAAAGATTGAGGAAATACTCGGAACATTTTTGATAAGTTTCCAAACGTAAGTACATTTGCCAAAACCCATAATGGAATTTCACCATATGTCTTGCGGTAATAGTTGATATATGTATAATCTGTGGTCGTTGTTGCTCGTTTCAAGGTCGCTATCAACTTTACGATTGTTGCATGATTTCTTTTTGTATTATTATAATTATTAGCGTCCAGGTACTGCTTCTGCTCTGCTCCATACATTTCAGTAAAATAGTATGACATCAAAGAACGCATCTGTCGCTCAATCTGCAGTAAATATTTAAAGAACAACTCTCTAAGCTCTGCATCAAACTTATACAGACTGACTATTTCTTCAAAACTTGTTCCTGCTTTATATTTCTTTGTATTCGATATTCTAAAAAGATGTTTATATCCTCCCATAAGAGGAAAATATCCTATTTGCCGTAACATCTCTTCCGCATATTCTCTGTCTTTTATTCTTATTCCCTTTTCATCACTGATCCAGGAAACCTGGTCACTAAAAGAAGAGAATTTTTTCGGTGTCTGCATATCATTTCTCCTTAAAACAAAAGAGGGAGAGACCCGCAGGCTCTCCCCCGCCTGTAGGCTTCGCAAGTTTCTACAGAACGATCACTGAGCTTAGTATACGTCATTTTAAATGTCCTGTCAATACGCCAAAACATTCTTAGCCATACCCGCTCAGAAGTATTCTATGCTGTTTTTTCTTCCTTATTCTGTTTTTTTCCTCCAACTCCCGGAGGACTTCTTCGCCGTACTTATCAATCATCCGTACCAGAAAATCAATGCACCGCTCAAATTCAATATTCTGTTGCATAAGCTCCTCCTGTTATTGTTTTGATCTGAGCTTATTTTACAGAACCTGCCGGAAAACCACATTGAATAGAATTTGATTGTAAATTGACACAATCACTTTAAAAATATCCGCTTACTATTCCAAGCCATCCAATCAGGAAAAATTAGCTCATACTATCCACCAGAATCTTCTTCCACTGATGTCTGACTGTAATATGGCTATACAAGATATTTACACTTTATTCATTCAGGATGACAGCATCTCAGATGCGAAAAAGAAAAAGTATTGGCACCTACTCTGACCGGGCATTATTACTGGATTTTCAGGCAACTCTTGAAACCAAACCTGAAAAAGCAATAAAACTAGAAAAGGATGCACTTGCCCAGATAGAAACTATCACTGCTGACAATGCTCGCCTTGTTTCCAACCTTCATGCCAATCTCGGTGGACTTTACCGCATGAACGCTCATCCCGATCTTGCAAGAGAACACATGGAAAAAAGTATCTCACTGCTTGACCAATTTAACCTGCTTCATATAAATGACAGCATACCTCAGATTGCCAATTATGCAATGTTCCTGACAAAACAGCAGGAACCCGAAAGAGGAATCTCCGAATTACAAAAATTATCCGGCATCATCAAGGAATACCATTCCGATGACTGTCTGGATTATGCCAAAGTACAGGAAACCCTTGGAACCATTTATCTGATGACTGCCAATCTTCCGCAAGCCAAAACACATTTTAAAAGAGCTTTCAAAATATATGAAAAGATCTGGGCTGATGAACCAGAAATGCTTGAAGCAAAATATCGGGAGATTCAAGAGTTATATCCACAGATTGGATTTTCCATTGGAAAAACTCTATCCGGTCTTTTAACAAAATAAGTACAATTTACGGCGGGCAACTTGCCCGCCGTAAATCTTTAAATTATGCTTTGATTTTCCAGAAAATACTTTGTTTTTCATGAGTATGAATACAATTTTTACTTATTTCCGTATCTGCGAAAACTCTTATAAATAAAAAGCAGTAAGGCTATTGCCATCACTGTATACATTACCATTACAAGCGGAATTTGTCGAAATACACAATTCCCAATCTGATAAATAAGTGGGACTTTTACACTTGCCTGTACATTTGTCAAAATTGTTGGTACCAAATTGAAAAGCGTTGTATACCCAGAAAGTGCCCGTCCTATAAATGGCAATAAGCAATATAAAAAGAACGGAATGCAAACAGCGACACTAATTGTATGCATTTTAGCCGCTACTAACATAGACACTGAAGCCGCCAGCATACTGGCTATAAATCCACATACAACTGTCAACAAATAGTATTGTCCATATGACATAATGTAAATACTATATGCCTGATACATTTGATAGGGTGTATTCATACCACTGGTTCCCATAATTCCAAAACAAATCACACTAAGTAATATAATTCCCATACAATAAATCATAACTGTCGTAGCTATTCCTGCCAGTATTTTTGTTTTAACAGCTTTTGTACGTCCATACTTTGTAGAGAAAAATACTGCATCTGCTTTTGTCTGAAAATCATCTGCAAATATTCCAGCACAAATAAAACCAACTATGATTGCCAGAATAATGGAATACGTTTCTACATACATAATCATAGTATCCCACGAACTATAAGATTCGTATTCTACTGGTAATTTTATTTCATTATATTTCTTTTCCAAGTATTTTTTCTGAACAGAAGTCTTTCCATATTCTTCTGCCATCTTTTCCATATTTTTATGATAAGTGTCATAGAACTCTTGTATATTTTCTTCTGTAATTTGATTTAGAACACTTTCATCATATTCTGCATCCGGTGTTAATACCGATATTATAAAACCCCTAATATCATCTATCGGTTGTAATGTCGTTCCATAAATCGCATTTTCTTCTGAGGATTGTGTCACCGCATTTTTATTTTGTTCTATAACCTTTCCAAGTTCATCTTCTGTCAATGTACCTTTCCATGCTCGTCTGTTATCTGTAAGTTTTCTTGTTGCCATAATTCCAGTACTAGCATTTCCATTCTCATCCACATAGCGATTACTTGTAACTGCAAATCCGCAAAAAATGACAGCAAGTATCAATGCCAATCCGATTGCAAATACATTAATTTTCTTTGAAAAAATTCGTTTTAATTCTAATTTAAGCATCTTGTTTTTCCTCCGATTTTTCTCCAAAATAAAATAGAAATGCATCTTCCAGATTTTTTTCTACAGCCACAGCATCTTCTGTTGGCTTTTCTATTGAAATAATTCTAAGCTCTGCTCCGGTTTTTGTTGTTTTTATATTTCCAACCAAATATTCATTCATATATTTGTCTATCATACTTCTCGAAACATTACATTGCCATACCTTTTCTTTCATAGAAGATACTAAATCTTCCGCAGTACCTGCATAAAAAAGTTCTCCATCTTTCATTAACATAATGTTATTCGCAATGTACTCAATATCCGATACAATATGTGTAGACAAGAGCACCAAACGTTCTTCCGACAATTCACTAATTAAATTACGAAAACGTATTCTTTCATTCGGGTCTAATCCAGCGGTAGGTTCGTCCAGGACAAGAATTTGCGGATCGTTTAACATCGCCTGTGCTATTCCTACACGTCTAACCATTCCTCCAGACAAATTCTTCATTTTTCTTTTACTAAATTTTTCCATTCCTACTTGATTTAATAATTGCTTCACTTTTTTTCTGGCAAACGACATTTTTAACCCTTTTATAGAAGAAATGTACATCATATAATCATATACGGTCAAATCTGGATAATATCCAAAATCCTGTGGTAAATATCCCAGAACGTCTCGGTATTCACCTCCTAGTTTCCATATATCTTTACCATTCCATAATATTTGTCCTTCTGATGGTTGAACAATCGTACAAAGCATACGCATTAATGTGGTCTTTCCTGCTCCATTTACTCCAAGCAGTCCATAAATTCCTTTTTCCATAACACAATTCACTTTATTAACAGCATTTACTTCTCCGTATTGTTTTGTTACATTTTTAAATTCTAATTTCATACGTGTAATCCTCCAAAATTTTTTCATCAAATACTAATGACTTCTGAACACAAAAAACAAAATATACAAAAGTCAATATCAGCATAGCCACCCATACCGGAGTTACAATTTTCTGATAAATAACATCATTTGCAACAATCATCATCCATAAACCAACCCATACCAGACAGGAAAGCACTGCTATATA
Organism: Jingyaoa shaoxingensis; assembly: GCF_014385005.1. GTDB lineage: Bacteria > Bacillota > Clostridia > Lachnospirales > Lachnospiraceae > Marvinbryantia > Marvinbryantia shaoxingensis. Next base: position 43,347 of record NZ_JACRSZ010000014.1, read on the forward strand.
TTCTGATTTTTCCCATCTGCTGTACAATACACGAAAACATATACAACATGAAACATTTACTGGAAGCAAAAAATTAACCACCAAATCACTTAACGAGAGTATTGTTGTTTGATATGTAATTGCCAAAAACACCATAACAATCACCAGATCCACTACTCCAAACATTAACATTCTTGCTGTACAAATCTGACGCAGTGTGTAATAAGACGCCTGCTCAATTTCAATCGCACCATTTCTTCTGTTTTTCCAAATTTCCGGGACAATCAGAACCACAAATATTGTGGCAGATATTCCCATAATCCTCATCATATCTTTTATGTCTGACGTATAATTACTCAACCATATCCATAGACACATAAGAATACAACCTTGTAAAATCCACCATCTTTTTTTTATGAATTTTGTCTGCTCATACAAAAATTCAAAATAAGATGTTCTATGCGATTGTTTCGATAAAATTGACTCTGACAAAATATTCTGACATGCTTTTACTGTTCTGTTTTCTGCTTCAATCCTTACATATTTTTTTTCAATCTCCTCTTTATATTCCTTTATTTGTTGCTTATATTTCATCATAGTTTTTCACCTCCAACTCTTTCATCAAAAGTTCTTTTGCTCTTCCAATTCGATATTTTACAAGCGAAAGTTTTATATGAAGTAATTCTGCAATTTCCCTTTGTTTCAATTCTTGAAAAAAATATAAAACTGCCGTTTCTCTAATTTCTTCCGGTAACTTTCTCACTGCCTGTTCAATAGTTAATCGGACTCCTAGCTCTTCTACATGATTTTTACTACAGTCCTCTGATTTTAGCAGTTCCTCTGATGGAATATCTTTTTTCTTTTTGTAATAATTTTTAACGGTATTTCCGGCAATTGTATAAAGATAATTCTTAACTTTTCCATATTCTTTATATCTATATAAATTGGAAAAGAAACGTGTAAATACTTCTTGTGTCAAATCCTCTGCCTCATAGGGATCATTGATATGTAGCAAACAATATTGATATATACTTGAGTAATATTTTTTGACCAGTTTTTCACAAGCATCTTCATCTCCTGCTCTTGCTAGATGTACTAACAAAGAATCAGTTTTGTATTCCATTCGCAAATTTGCCTCCCTCTGTTTTCTAAATAATATAACAATCCTACTATAAAAAAAGTTAGGATTTTCTTTTGTTTTTATTTATATTTTTCTAAATATTCTTCCAAACATAAATTTTCTTCTTTCATTATTTTAGCGACAGTCGTTCCAACATAACGGTAATGCCATGGTTCATTACTAATTCCTGTTATATACTCGTAAAATATTCTTTCTTCTACGATTGCTGTATCTTCTTTTGTTCATTTTCTCTCCCACACTTTCATTATCAAAATATTTCTACTTTTAATATAATTAACAACCAAAACGACAAAAGAGTTAGTATCTAAACTTATTTATCAATAAAAAGTTTATTTTTTCTCAATTCCAGCTCAATTTCCCCTCAATGCCTTTTTCCTCCGATTTTCGTATGCTTATCCCACAGCAGAGCAGTACCACACCGGTACGACCTGCTGAATCAATCAATACGAAAAAAGGAGGGGATAAACCATGCAGAACAATATCTGCAACACAAACCTGCGTTTTAATCTGGACAAAGAACAGCAACGGAGAGCCTGGGAATATTTACAGACGATGGACAGGCAGGAAATGTATCTGCTTTGACTTTTCCATATGACAGATATAAAAACAGCAGTTAGGCATTTTGTTTGATTAACAACGATTTAATTAAAATATTTTCCAACCTCTAAAACATCAAAAAATCCTATTGACGTTACTACATAAAACACCTATACTGTACTTATCGAATAAGTACGATTATTACGATAAGTACACACAGTGAGGTGAGAAAGTGGAGATTATCATAAGTAATAGCAGTGATAAGCCTATCTACGAACAAATCTGTATGCAAGTAAAAAGTTTTATTATGGACGGCACATTATCCGCTGGCGAAGCGCTACCTTCTATGAGAGCTTTAGCAAAAGATTTGCATATAAGTGTTATTACCGTTCAGAGAGCATACGAGGATTTAACAAGAGATGGATTTATAGAAACTGTATCTGGAAAAGGCAGTTTTGTAGCATCACAGAATAGGGAATTTATTCAAGAGGAACAGTTACGAATTGCTGAAGAACTTTTACAAAAAGTCGCAGAAATTGGTCGATCACATGGCATTAGTCTTGAGCAAATGACGAATATCCTAAAACTATTTTACGAGGAATAACGAGAGGTGACAGGTATGGATAACAACATTTTGGTGCAGAATTTATGCAAGCAATTTGAAGATTTTTCTTTGGACAATGTTTCGTTCAAAGTCCCTAAAGGCAGGATTGTAGGCTTTATTGGCGAGAATGGTGCAGGAAAAAGCACTACTATCAATCTGATATTAAATGAACTAAACAAAGATAGCGGACAGATACAAGTCTTTGGAATAGACCATACAATTCCAACTGTCAAAGAAAATATTGGCGTTGTTTTTGATGAATGTAATTTTCATGATGTGTTTACAACCGCAGATATTGAAAAAATCTTGAAAGGAGTTTATAAGACATGGGATAGTGACCTTTTCTCGCGATACTTGAAAAAATTCAAAATCCCGACCAAGAAAACGATTGGCACATTTTCTAAAGGCATGAAAATGAAGTTGTCTATCATTTGTGCTATAGCACATAGACCTAAACTGTTGATTTTGGACGAAGCAACAACAGGTCTCGATCCCGTTGTGCGTGATGAAGTATTAGACCTATTTTTGGAATTTATCCAAGATGAAGATTGCTCTATCTTCTTTTCGTCGCATATTACTTCGGACATACAAAAAATTGCAGACTATGTGATTTTAATTCATCGGGGCAAAATTGTTTTTGAGGAACAAAAGGACAATCTTGTTTACAATTATGGTGTATCCAAGTGTGGAAAAGAAAAATTTGCACAGTTTTCCGCTGATGATTATATCATACACCGAACTACAAATATGAGCGTGGAGTGTCTTGTCCGTGACAAGGAAGTGTTCAAAAAGAAATATAAGAATATTATTGTGGATAATGCCACATTAGAAGATATTATGCTTTTCTATGTGAAAGGAGGTACATCATGCGAGGATTGATTTATAAAGATACATCCATTTTCTTCAAAAGCATTGACAAGAAACTTATTCTGATTGCAGTAGCGGCTATTGTTCTGCTTATCTTCAACGCAGGAATTTATGCTGGCTTATTTGCTTCTGTTATGTTTGCAATGACAATCGGTATGCAAAATATTATGAGTTTCGCAAGTGATGAAAAGGCGAGCTGGAAAAAATATCAATTAACTATGCCGATAAGCAGTTTTACTGTTGTTGCGAGTAAATATGTTTCCGTACTATATACTGTTGCAATCAGCATTTTAGGCAGTATTGCGTTCAACGGTTTATCCAGTGTGATTTTTCAAAACTTTGATATGCTTATCTGGCTATTTTCGATTGTTGCAGCAGTTATTATCCCATTGATATGGACAGGAATTTGCTTGCCATTAACTTATTGGTTTGGTTTTCGTTCTGCACAAACTATGGGATTGATTGTGGTAATCCCCATGTTTTACTTTGTAAAATATTTTGAAGATGGACCGGGAATATCTGCAATGTTGAACTCTGCTTACTCATATATGATAGTTGCCGCTATTGTTTCAGTAATAATTTTCGGAATTTCATTAGTAGTAAGTACCATTGGATATAGCCAAAAGAATTAGAAAAGAAATATCCATAAATAATCAATCAAAGGGCGACAGTCAAAATGCTGCCGCCCTCTTTTTTAAGTATAAATCAATTCTTTTAACACAATCTCTTCTGCTGCATTTTGGATATTATTTACAGCTCCACCCCATGCCATCTGATCACGAGCTTTCAATTCTTCCGTAATGCCCTGCTGCTCCATCATCTGACGCATCAGAATATCCATTCGCTCCTGCGCTTCATCGTCCACCGCATTCAGATGTTCTGTCAATCTGTCTTCCAACATATACAGAGAATACATTGCCGGACGATGCTCTTTCAGATACGTTTTCCGCATCATTCCATATTTCCCATAATGCGGTTCTTCATCTGTACTGACAAGATTCGGATAGTAAATTCCGTCTGCTCCCAGTGTGTAGGTTCCACCCATTTTTTCAAATGTGCTTTTCATGTGTTATTCCTCCTTGAAATCAGCGATATCCTTAAATCATCGCAAAATATTTCAGGGCAGCCTTGATAGCATCTTCTTTCTCTTTCGGACACTGTGGCACTTTTGGATTTTCTGTCTTTGGCAGATTATAGTTCTCTCCTACTTCGATTCCACATTTCCTTTTGATTTGAGAAATATATAAATTTGAAACCTTCAAGCCAAATTCTTTCAGCACATAATCTTTGATTTCCTGATAGGTCGCTTTCGTCTCTGCACTGGTTGCATCCAGCTCATCTAAGTCTAAGTCGATCTCTATCGTGTCATCTGGTTTTTGTTGGGACAAAAGAACAACCGTCTCAACATGCACACTCATCGGGAACTGGTCAACCGCTCTGCAGCGTTCCAGCTTATACCCCTGACTACACAGGAACTTCAGATCTCTTGCCAGTGTTGCGCTGTCGCAGCTTACATAGACCACTCTCTTCGGGGCGATCTGCAGAATGGTGGACAGAAGTGCCTCGTCGCAGCCTTTTCTTGGCGGATCAACTACGATTACATCTGCAAAAGCACCTTCATCCCTGTATTTCTGTGGCAGAATTTCTTCGGACTTTCCTACGTAAAATTCTGCATTGGTGATGCCATTGATTCTGGCATTGTTCCTTGCATCATCGATAGCCTGTGGAATAATCTCTACACCATAGACCTGTTTTGCTTTCTGTGCCAGGAAGAGAGAAATGGTTCCAATCCCGCAGTACAGATCCCAGACGGTCTCCTCTCCCTTCAGATCTGCATATTCCAGTGCCAGACTATACAGTTTTTCCGTCTGCACAGGATTTACCTGAAAGAAAGACAACGGAGAAATCTGATATTTTACGTTGCCGATATAATCTTCGATATAGCTTTGTCCCCACAGGGTCTTCACTTTGTTTCCCAAAATGACATTGGTCTTCTCCCGGTTGATATTCAGAGAAATACTGGTCATGCCCGGAACATGGCTCAGTGTCTCACACAACACTTCCGTATACGGGATCTGGGCACCGTTGCACACCAGACAGACCATGATCTCTTTTGTAGTAAAGCCATAACGGATCAACACATGGCGCATCAGCCCTTTCCCGGTCACTTCATCATATGGATCGATATCATACTGCTCCATATGTGCGATCACGATATCCAGAATCTCCCTATTCTCTTCCACGCCAAGGTAACAGTTCCGGTTGCTGATAATGCTGTGGGTTCTGCCTGCATAAAATCCTGCCACAATGTTCCCATTCTTATCTCTCCCAATGGGAAACTGTGCCTTATTGCGGTATCTCCAAGGATCGTCCATACCCACTACCGGTTCCATAGGGATCTCTTTTTCTGCAAATCCACCGATCCGCATCAGATTATTTTTCACTTTATTTTCCTTAAAGGCAAGCTGCTCTGCGTAGTCCATCTCCTGAATCTGGCATCCTCCGCACTGCTTCGCCACCGGACATTTCGGCGTCACACGATAAGGGGACGGCTGCAGTACTTTCATCAGTCTGGCAAAACCATAAGTCTTTTTCATCTTCATCACTTTTGCTTCTACCAAATCGCCAATGATGGTATCCTTCACAAAAAGTGTCATGCCGTCTACTTTTCCGATTCCCTGTCCGTCCGAACCGATATCTTCTATCTGTACCTGTAACAAATCGTCTTTTTTCATCTTCACTCCGCTAGTTATTCATTACTGCTTTTTCGCAGATTACTTTCAAACAGTCTGTTATATCCAAGCCATCCGTCATTGTCCTTCGCAGATTTTAATACCTCACGGAAGGATTCCAGCCTGGCATCGGTATTGTCTGCCAGATTTAGCGCAACTGCTTCCATCAGAGCCGGCTTCTTCGGGGAACCATATTCCAGTTCTCCGTGATGCGCCAGAATGCAGTGGCACAGTTCACTGGACAGCTTTTTCGGGAATTCCGGAATTCGACGGATGCTTGCACGGATCAGCTCAGTTCCCATATAGATATGTCCCAGAAGCTGACCATCATCTGTATAATCATTTTCCGGAAAAGTAGACAGTTCCTTCATCTTTCCCACATCATGAAATGCTGCTGCCGTCAACAGGAGATCACGGTTCATCTCCGGATAGCAGGTGCAATAATAATCACAGAATTTTACCACGCTTAAGGTATGCTCCAAAAGGCCACCCACAAATCCATGATGAACAGACTTGGCTGCAGAATGGAACTTAAATGCTTTTTCAAACGATTCATTATTGCGGAAATACATGTCATTTAACTGGGTCAGATACGGATTCTTCACCGTTGCCAGAATATTCAGCAGCTCCTGATACATCACATCTACATCCTTTTCTGTCACAGGGAGATAGTCAGCCGGATCATATTCCCCTTCCTGTGCCTTGCGTACCCGCTTGATGGATACCTGCAGGGAACCCTGGAAATTGCTCACATCTCCTACTACATCGATATAATCCAATACATCAAAATCATCGATACCACTGGAATTCGGATCCCAGATCTTGGCATCGATGGTGCCTGTTCTGTCCTGTAAAATTACATTCTCATAGGACTTTCCATTCTTTGTCACAGCTGCCTGTCTGTGCTTACAAAGATAAATATCATTGATACGGTCTCCCTCATGGAGCTGTCCGATAAACTTCATACTATTCCTCTTTTCATTCTTTCTGTCTATTATAAATGATACCTTGCGGATTGCTACATGCTGCGCACTCTCGCAATCCTCCTCACGATATTCGTATATCGTGGTGGGTCATAAAACCACTCCTGTGCAAGCACATCGTAGTTTCAGACTTTTGACTCTGGTATCATTTATCTTACAACATCTTCTATGGGAATTTCAATGTTTTTGTGGTATACTTAACACACCAAATAATTGTTTTAGGAGATTTACATGAACAGCAAGGTTTTTAAAACTTTAGAATATGAAAAAATCATTGAGCAGCTGGTGAATTGTGCCGGTTCTCTCCTTGGAAAGGAATTGTGTAAGAACCTGGTTCCTTCCTCAGATATTGAAGAAATCCGCACCATGCAGCATGAAACTTCCCTGGCACTGGCAAGAATCTATCAGAAGGGCAGCCTGTCCTTTTCCGGTGTCCGAGATATCCGCGGTTCTCTGAAGCGTCTGGAGGTGGGCAGCATCCTCAGTACACAGGAGCTGCTTCACATCAGCAAAATGTTGGATGTATGTAGCCGTGCCAAGTCTTATGACCGTAAGGATAACGATGAGACAGAACCCGATGCACTGGATGTGATGTTTCAGGCACTGCAGCCACTGGCACCTCTTGCTGGTGAGATCCGCCGCTGCATCTTATCCGAAGATGAGATCAGTGACGATGCCAGTCCTGCATTGAAGAGTATCCGCCGCTCCATCGGCCAGATGAATGACAAAGTCCATGCACAGCTGAATTCCATGGTGAATGGCTCTGCCCGGACTTATCTGCAGGATGCGGTAATCACCATGCGAAACGGCCGCTACTGTCTTCCGGTAAAAGCAGAATACCGTGGTCAGGTACAGGGTATGATTCATGACCAGTCCTCCACTGGTTCTACTTTATTTATTGAGCCAATGGCTGTGTTGAAGCTGAACAATGAACTACATGAGCTGGAGCTGCGTGAGGAAAAAGAAATAGAAGTGATTCTGTCCACCCTGAGCAGCCGTGCCGCTGCTGAACTGGAACCTCTGGAGACAAATCTGGAGCTTCTGACCCGTCTGGACTTTATTTTTGCTCGCGCTCAGCTTTCCCGCTCTTACAACGGAAGTGAACCGGTATTTAACCAGAAGGGCATTATTAATATCAAAAAAGGCCGTCATCCTCTTCTGGATAAGAAAAAAGCTGTACCGATCGACATCCGTCTGGGAAAAGAATTCGAGCTTCTGATTATCACCGGACCAAATACCGGTGGTAAAACCGTTTCTCTGAAGACTGTGGGACTTTTCACTCTGATGGGACAATCCGGTCTTCATATTCCGGCGTTTGACCAGTCTGAGCTGTCCGTATTTGACGAGGTCTTTGCCGATATCGGAGATGAACAAAGCATTGAGCAGAGTCTCAGTACCTTCTCTTCCCACATGACCAATATTGTAAATATTCTGGCAAAAGCCACACCACACTCTCTGGTTCTATTTGATGAGCTGTGTGCCGGTACAGACCCGACAGAAGGTGCCGCTCTTGCCATTGCGATTTTATCCAATCTGCACCGCCAGGGTATCCGTACCATGGCGACCACACACTACAGTGAACTGAAGGTCTTCGCCCTGACGACACCGGGAGTGGAAAACGGCTGCTGTGAGTTCAACGTAGAGACACTGAGCCCGACCTATCATCTGCTCATCGGTATTCCGGGAAAAAGTAATGCTTTCGCAATCTCCTCTAAGCTGGGGCTGGATGATTACATTATTGAAGAAGCCAAAGGCAACTTAAGCCAGCAGGATGAAGACTTCGAATCTCTCCTTGCTGATCTGGAAAACAGCCGTGTTACCATCGCAAAAGAGCAGGATGAGATCAATCATTACAAACAGGAGATCGAGCAGTTGAAGAACCGTCTGGAACACAAACAGGAGTCTCTGGATGCCAGCCGTGAAAAGATTCTGCGGGATGCCAATGAACAGGCGCATAAAATCCTGCGGGATGCGAAAGAATATGCCGATACTACAATTAAGAACTTTAACAAGTTCGGAAAAGCCAGCATTGATTCCCGTGCTATGGAACAGGAACGTAACCGTCTCCGTGAAAAGATGTCTTCCGTGGAGAAGAATCTGACCATCAAACCGACGAAAAAAACAGCCTCATCCAAACAGTTACAGGCAAAGGATATCCACCTGGGTGACAGCGTCCGTGTGCTCAGCATGAACCTGAAGGGCACGGTCAGCTCCCTTCCAAATGCCAAAGGAGATCTCTTTGTACAGATGGGTATTATGCGTTCTCAGGTAAACTTACGCGACCTGGAACTGATTCCCGATGTGGAGACGGTTAATCCAAGAACGACCCGCACCGGAACCGGTAAGATCAAGATGTCTAAGTCTGCTTCTGTCAGCACTGAGATCAATCTTCTGGGTAAAACCGTGGATGAAGCGCTTGCAGAACTGGACAAGTATCTGGATGACGCCTATCTCTCCCATATGCCAAGTGTCCGTGTGGTACACGGAAAAGGAACCGGAGCCCTGCGAAAAGCAGTGCAGAACTATCTGCGTAGGCAAAAACACGTTGCCTCCTACCGCCTGGGAGAATTCGGTGAAGGCGATGCCGGGGTTACCATTGTAACGTTTAAATAGCATTTCAAACCGTAAGATTACAGCCAATGTTTTTTACAGCACAGAAAGGATTCTTACATTGAAACAGAAAATCATGATTATCGAAGACAATATGATCACAGCCAAACAGGTATCCGCTTTTCTGAATAACGACGGATATGAGACGAAGGTTTATCTGGACGGAGAATCTGCCCTGGCAGATTTCCAGTCTTATCTGCCCCATCTGGTTCTGCTGGACTACTTCCTGCCGGGAATGAACGCTCCGGATGTGTGTGCCGGTCTTCGTAAGCTTTCACTTACACCGATCATTGTCCTCTCCGCTAACACCAGGACGCAGGATAAGATCCAGATGCTGGAACTGGGCGCCGATGACTATGTGGAAAAGCCTTTTGACCAGGGGGAATTAAAGGCGCGCATTCATGCCGTCCTGCGCCGCTACCATCCAGAGATGAATTATGACGCACCGGATGATGCCGTGGGTGATTATGTGGAATATCCTGGACTTTTTATCAGCCAGACCAGCTATACTGTCCGTCTGGACGGAGAACCTCTTACCCTTCCGCCTAAAGAACTGGAACTTCTCTATTGTCTGGCATCTTCCCCCAACCGGGTCTTTACCAGAGAACAGCTTCTGGATTATGTCTGGGGCTACGACTATCTGGGTGACCCCCGTACCGTAGATGTGCATATTAAGCGACTTCGCGAAAAAATAAAAGACCATGAAACATGGTCTTTATCCACCGTCTGGGGTGTTGGCTATAAATTTGCCGTTACCACATGAGATGATTACAGTGTCACAAGGTCTGAGCCCGCCTGTACTTGCATAATGGTGAGGAATGACCTTGGGGCGTTTTGACTATTTCCAGTCATATTTTGTCAGATGTCCTTCTAACTGCATCTGGGAAAACTGATTCTGACGCAATGCTTCATACAGAACAATTGCTACAGAATTCCCCAGATTCAGGGAGCGAATCTCTTCCATCATAGGAATCCGTACCGCAGTCTCCTGATTCTCCAGAAGGATTTCTTCCGGAATTCCGCCACTTTCTTTTCCAAACATAATATAGCAGTCCGGTTCATACTGCACTTCTGTATAACATCTCGGTGCCTTGGTACTTGCCATATAGATCTTAGCTCCCGGATTCTTTGCCAGAAAATCCTCATAATTAATATATCTGGTCACATCCAGGTGCTCCCAGTAATCCATGCCGGCACGTTTCACAGACTTTTCATTCAGACGAAAGCCCAGCGGCTCAATCAGATGCAGTCTGGTTCCCGTTGCCACGCAGGTTCTTCCGATATTTCCTGTATTTGCCGGAATCTCCGGCTCAAATAACACAATATTCAGCTTTGCCATCTTCTTCTCTTCCTCCGTCAGAATTTTAGCTTCTCAATCTCATCCTGCGCAGGTTTGTCGAGAAAACGCATCTCTTCTCCATTCCGCAGAACTTTTTCTTTCTTTGCTGTTGTTCTTCCAATCACTTTTGCACAGATCCCGGATGCTTCCAGATGGTCTGTAACCTTCTGTCCATCCGGTACTGCCATAAGGATGCATCCGCCACTCAGGAGCTGATACGGATTCCAGCCATAGATCTCACAGATTTCGATTGTCTCCTGCCGGATCGGAATCTTACGAAGATCCGCATCCATGCCGGTTCCATTACTCTCCAGGAACTCCCACAGTGCTCCAAACACACCGCCCTGGGATACATCATGCATTGCTGCAGCTCCACATTCCCAGCCGATTCTGACAGCCTCCTGCCTGCACAGATCCCTGTCAAACTCCATGGCATTCTCAACCAGTTCCAACGGAAATCTTTTCTTCAACTCTTCTTCTTTTTCCCTTGCCAGTAATGCTGTTCCTTCCATACCAGGGAAGCCTGCCATTACCAGTTCCAGATCTGTCCTCACATCTGCCGTCCTGTGAAACTCTTTTAAGGCAAATCCCTGTGCTGTTACGGTGATCACCGGCTGCTGTACTGCTGCCGATACTTCTGTATGTCCACCTGCCAGCTGAACCCCGCATTCCTGGCAAGCAGCATCTGCGCTGTCCATAACTGCCCGCAGGCAGTCTTCTTCTCTGTCTTCCGGAAGCATCACTGCCAGCATCACAGAAACCGCTTCTGCTCCTGCACAGCAAAGATTATTCACGCCGTCTATGACTGCATATCTTATTTTCTCCATGCGTTCTGCTGTGAAAGTCTGTGTATGCATGACTGTAAATGTGCTTCCCTCTGAGCGGATAATGGCGCAGTCCTGACCGACTGCCGGTCCCTGCGCCACTTCCTCTCTTCTGGACTTACATCTTTTCAAAACAGAACGCTTTAATACATTCTCTGATATCTTGCCAGTTCTCATTTATTTACTTCCTTTACCATTCTGCCACTCCGTCATCTGAAGTCACAGAATCATCTGTTGTTCCGTTATCAACCCAGACCTCCCCATCCGTAGTATCTGTATAGATGCCGCCTGTAGCGTTATTGGCATCATCATTTGTTACATCATTCGTTACATCATTTGTCACATCATTCGTGGTGTCGTCTGTGGTTGTCTGTCCGTCTGTCTGAGCAGTGGATTCACTCTGCTGGGTACCATCTGACGTCTCTGTCTGAATCGTCACTGTTCCGGTTGCCGCAAGCTGTGCCGCTGCCAGATCTCCCACAGCAATGGCCTGAAGCAGTGCATCCGATGCCCCTATGGTTCCCACTTCGTAAATATTCGAAGATGCCTCATAGGTACTGGAATTGATCTGTTCCTCTGTGGTTTCTCCATTGTATGTCACATACTTATAGCATACAGCTGTACTTCCCGGTGCAGCTGACTGTACCTGGTTAAAATATCCCACATTCTGCTCATCATCTGCATACAAAAGTGTAGTAGTCGGTGCCGGGATCGTACTGGTCTCCACGCCTTCATAGGATACATAACGATCCTCCGGACGATACTCCTTCCCCCATACGGTAAAGGTCAGTTCACCGCCATAGGCATATCCGGATATAAAAATCGGTGTATCCAGATTGTTGGTAAATACCAGATCCATACTGCCTTCTGCAATCGCCGCATCCATAGATGGTGGTACATAATGAACGCTCATGGTATGGTTATGTCGCTCATCAATTTCGATCTCTGCCAGAAGCAGAGCGTTATACAATGTGGTGGATACCTGACAGATACCACCGCCATACTCCTGTACTACACGGCCATTCTCATACGCACCGCCCAGTTCATAACCATTCTCGGCACTGAACGGAACCAGATGGTCACATACAGAAAAGCTCTCTCCAGGACGGATCAGATGTCCGTTGATCAGTTCAGCTCCACGCTCTACGTTGGTATTTCTTCCATAAGTGGAACCATAATAAGTAGTGTAAGTACCCAGAACATCGGTAATCGTCTCCAGATCTTCCTCGCTTGCACTCGGCTTCTGTACCTGCACGGACAACTCCACACTGGAATCTGCCGCTCCGGTCCACTCATTGGCTATGTAATCTTCCAGAATCTGTACCGATTCATCCACATTCACTACAATTCCGTCCTGACCCGGCTGCATATTGATGCCGCCGCCTCCGTCAGATTCAATGGATGCCTCCACAGGATCCTGATCATATTGTTTGCATTTTTCCACAAATGTCTTTACCGCTTCATCATTCACCGTAAATTCCAGCTGCAGATCCTTCTTCTCCTGTCCCAGATCCTTGCTGTCCTTATATCTTTTGATGGCATTGCCGGAATTGCCGATCTCAATGGCTTTCTTTGTCACATCCCTGTTCTTCCACTGCAGCCCGAAGTCTACTGCAGTTGCTTCCACGCTCTGGTCATCAATCTTCACTTCAATCGTAGAATTCTGCATATCAGACACCTTCGCCTGCACTGCTGCCTGTGCCTCTTCATAAGTCATGCCGGACACATCAATGCCTTCAATAGAAACACCCTGACCGATCCGGTCTTCTGCCTGCACCATCTGTACTTTCCCCACAGTACTGATGCAGACCGCAACGGCTGCCGCCGTCAGGATTTTTCTCCCAAAAATCATATTTACCTCCCGATATTCCCCAGGCTGCCCTGATTACATGAATGCTCCGATAATCATAGTTGCAACCATGGCAATAATAAGAACAATTGCTACTACCGCCGCAATAGTACGTTTTGTTTTTGTATTTCTCATATCTAACATATCTTTCACCTCATTCTTTCTCTGGAATACCCTGCATTTTCCAATATACTCTTATCTATTCTATGTCATTTTCCTGTATCTATCAAGTGAACTTTTCATGAAAAATTATGGTCATTTTTCTTAATAAAGTAAATACCTGCATTCTGATCCAGTGCACTGCGGTTCCGGTAATCAAATAATACCCAGCATGTGTCTCTGTCAGCCATCTCCCCCGTAGTCCAGCCGCAGATCTGTGCCATCTGAATGCTGAACCGCTCCAGATGTACCATATTCATCATCTGCTTGGCGCTGTATCCTTCATAACCTTTTAATATACTGTGCTGCTCTGCCTCGATCTTAAACCAGTCCAGGAACTGCTTCTTTTCTGCCTGCAGATCTGCTGCCCACTTCGGACGGCTCTTACTATTCTCCCTCAGATACAGATCCAGCAGCAGCAGTTCATCATATACCGGATCTTCGCTGACGGAATGAATGAATCCACGCAGCATTTCAAAACGCTGCATTCTGGAATGGCTCTGTCCCCACCAGCCCTGTTCGCCATAATATTCTCCAAGGCTCTGATACATGGTAAACGGATCGGGAAATTCTGTTTCCAGATGCCGCATGGTATTCGTGAACTGACCGCTGTTGTAATAGACTTCCACTATCTCTTCGATCTCTTTCAGTTTCAGAATCTCCTGATAGGAAATCCAGTTGGTGTAAAATACCTCATACACCGGCTGTGAATGATAAATAATACCATATTCCTCTGCCTTTTCCTGCATCTTGGATCCTTTCAGAACCTTCAGGAATCCAAGCTGGAACTGATCCGGATACAGATGATATACATCATTAAATGACTGCCGGAAACTCTCGTAATTTTCCCATGGAAGCCCTGCAATCAGATCCAGGTGCTGATGAATATTTTTTCCTGCCTGAATCCGCTTCACCACTTTACTCAGATGGGAAAAATCCATCACACGGTCGATTGCCTCAATCGTGCGAAGATTAGTGGACTGTACACCGATCTCCAGCTGTACCAGCCCCGGTCTCATGGTATTCAGGAGGGATAATTCCTCTTCATTCAGTAGATCCGCCGCTATCTCAAAATGAAAATTCGTGATTCCATTGTCATGCTCTCTGATATAATTCCAGATTGTCAGCGCATGACTGTGCCGGCAGTTAAAAGTCCGGTCCACAAACTTTACCTGTGGCACCTTCCGATCCAGGAAAAACTGCAGTTCCTTTACCACCGTCTGCGCATCTCGGAAACGGACGCTTTTATCTATGGAAGACAGACAGTAGCTGCAGGAAAACGGGCATCCCCTGCTGCTTTCATAATAAATGATCCGGTGTTCAAAATCCTCCAGATCGTCATACAAAAACGGAATCCGGTTCATATCCAAAAGTGGACGCCCCGGATTTACCACAATCTTCTGTTCTATATCCCGGTAAGTAATCCCCCGGATCTCTCTCAGCGTTTTCTGTCCATGGTAGTAAGACACCAGTTCCAGAAACGTCTCTTCTCCTTCTCCGGTCATCACGCCTGTCATGCACGGATGCTTTTTCAGAAAATCCGGTGCATCATAACTGACCTCCGGTCCTCCCGCCCAGATCTGCACATCCGGTAGAATCTTCGGCAGATCTTCCAGTACTTTTTCAATCATCTGCAGATTCCAGATATAACAGGAAAATGCCACCACATCCGGCTTTCTGCGATAGATCTCCTGCAAAATATCATCTGCATAATGGTTGATAGTGAACTCTGCCAGTTCGATATCCTTCTTATACTCCGGCGCATACTCTGCGGTAAACTTCTGCAGGCTGTAAACCGCCGGATTTGAATGAATGTATTTTGCATTCACTGCTGTCAGTAAAATCTTCATATATCTCCTTTTTGTATCTGTTCAGTACCTTCACAGCGCGGGACAGTGAATTCTGAACAGTTACTCTCTTTTACATCAGATCCTTCAGGAGACGACTGTAAATCTGTGAACTTTTCTTTTTCCAGTTATCACACAACTTGATTGCCTGTCTCTCATCCGGCACAACCAGCTTCAGATCCACAATATAAGCTTCCTTTTCCTTGATCTGAAGTGTCACCCTGAAGCCACCTTCTTCCAGATTGCTGTAGTCTGCCAGTACTGCATTCTCATCCCGCAGCTTCATTTTGTTTTCCTTCAGGTAGACTTCGATATCCTTACGAATCGCCGTGGAGATGTCATCCTTGAAATAACTTAATGTTTCTTTTCCGCTCTCTGTCAGACGGTAGTACGTACTGTTCCGTACAGTCTCTGTCTCCAGAAGCTTGGTCTCCACCATATCTGCAAGTGTCTCCTGCACCGTAAAATAATCAGTGTACTGTTCCTCTGCCACAAATGCACAGATCTGTCCATTCGTCAGTGGAAACTCCACTCTGTTCAGCAGATATAACAAAATCAGTTTATAAAGTGTATGAACTTCTTTCATAATGTACTCCTTTCATACCTTTTTCCCTGCCAGGCATCTCTTTTTTTCAGTTCCTTGTGTATCTCATTTAAAACGGTCCGCTTTCTGGTACTCCACATAGGTGCCAGGAGAAGCTCCTTCGGCCCGTCTCCCGTTAAGCGGTGTATGGTAATCTCCGGCGACAGATGTTCTACACAGTCTATTACCAGATCAATATATGCTTCCATCGTCATAGGGGATATGAATTCCTTTCCTTCTTTCTGTTCCAGATAGATCTGCCCCAGCTGCGTTCCTTTTAAAATATGCAAAAGCTGCAGCTTTATCCCCTGAATATCCATATGATTGAGATAATCTATGGTCTGAAGCACCTCTTTTCTCCCCTCGCCCGGAAGTCCGAGAATGGTATGGACAATCACATCCATCTCTCTGCTTCGCAGTCCACTGACTGCCCGTTCAAAGCATGCCAGATCGTAGCCTCTGTGTATGATCTGTGCACTCTCTTCGTGCATTGTCTGAAGTCCAAGTTCTACCCAAACGGGCTTTTGCTGATTCAACCGTGCCAGAAGATCCAGCACATCCTCAGGCAGACAATCCGGTCTGGTTGCAATGGATAAAATCACTACTTCCGGATCCTCTATGGCTTCTGTAAAAATCCGTTCCAGATAATCTACCGGTGCATAGGTATTCGTGTACGCCTGAAAATAAGCAATGTATTTCCTGGCTGGCTTCTTGTCTCTTAAGGATTCCTTCTGTATGGCAATCTGTTCCTTCACCGACAGATGGCCATCGGCTGCAAAATCACCACTTCCACCTTCACTGCAGAAAATGCATCCGCCACGCCCCACCTTACCATCCCGGTTGGGGCAGCTCATACCGCCATTCAAAGCAAGCTTATAGACTTTTTCACCGAACTGCGTCTTCAATTGCCAGTCCAGGGAACGATACGGCTTCTCACCCCAGATTTTCTGCATAAATACTCTCCTTATATAGAACGCTGCAAAAGTATATTTTGTCTTAGAACACGCTTAATTTCTATGACTCGTGCGCATCCATTAGTGACTGCTCTGCTAAACTCGCCGCTTACGCGGCTCAAACAGGCTCCACAACCACAATTAGCGCACTGCGTCACTATTTTGAGTATATAGTATTTGAACCTTTCTTGCAAGCGTGATATAGTACTATAGAATTTGAAAAGCAATCTTATTGTATTTTCGATATTGAAACAAACAGCAGATATTATTGATCATCCAATTAAATTGGTAGGATGATTTTCGTAGCATCTGCAAGTCTAGTGACAGCCTCATTGCTGCAATGCTTCTATCGCAGAATGAGGCTGTCCCATAGACGACGCAGCAGATGCAGAAAATCGACGTAATTTAATTGGATGTCATATCATATCTGCGTTCGTTTAAAAATATATCATTTGAAAGAAGGTGCCCCTTTGAAGAATTACCAAATTACTGAATTTTGTCACCATTTCCTTGAGCAGCATGTCCACCCTGGGGATTTTTGTATTGATGCCACTGCCGGCAAGGGGAATGACACTGCTTTTTTGTGTCAGCTTGTGGGGAGTCGTGGCCGTGTTCTTGCCTTTGACATTCAGCAGTCTGCGGTGGATGCAACGAATGAACGTCTCTTTGCTGAGGGTCTCTCTGATATCGGCACTGCCATTCTGGAGAGTCATGCCAATATGCATTTATATGCGGAAGCCGAAACGGTTGATTGCATCATGTTTAACTTCGGTTATCTGCCAGGCGGTGACCACAGTCTCTGTACTCATGCAGATACCAGTATCGCTGCCATCCGTGATGGGCTTTCTCTGTTAAAAAAACAGGGTATGATGAGCCTGTGCATCTATAGTGGCGGGGATACCGGATTTGAAGAGCGGGATGCGATTTTGGATTATCTGAAGCAGTTGGATCCAACACAGTATATGGTTCTGCTGTCCTGTTATTATAACCGTCCAAACAATCCACCGATTCCGGTGTTTATCCTGAGACTCCACTAACCAGCGGGGACGGGGAAAAGTGACCTAAAAGCCACTTTTCCCCGTCCCCATTGGCTCATTCTGAATGCAGCCATTCCATATGTTTTTTGATCTGTTTTTCGTACCCGTTATCGGATGCCCGGTAGAAGACTTTGTCTTTGATCTCATCCGGCAGATATTGCTGTCTGGAGAAATGTTTCGGGAAATCATGGGCATATTCATAACCAATGCCATGTCCCAGTTTTGCTGCTCCTTTATAATGGGAATCCTGCAGATGTACCGGCACGGTTGCCTTGTATTCCCGCACTGCCTGTGTTGCTTCGAAGATGGCGTTGGTTGCAGAATTGCTCTTTGGTGCAGTTGCCACGTAGATTACTGCCTGGGACAAGATAATCTGTGCCTCCGGCATGCCTACCCGTTCTACTGCCTGGGCTGCTGCCACTGCCACCTGCAGTGCCTGTGGATCTGCATTTCCCACATCTTCTGCGGCACAAATCATAATTCGACGACTGATAAAGGTCACACTTTCTCCTGCATACAGCATACGTGCCAGATAATAAACTGCCGCATCCGGGTCGGAGCCACGCATGCTTTTGATAAACGCAGAAATGGTATCGTAATGGTTGTCTCCGGTTTTATCGTAACGCACCACTCGTTTCTGAATGCATTCCGCCGCCACATCTATGGTCAGATGTATTTTTCCGTCCGCACTGCGCTCTGTGGTAAGTACGCCCAGTTCTACAGCATTTAATGCAGATCTGGCATCTCCATCCGCCATATCTGCCAGGAAGTCTGCTGCATCCTCATCAATCACTGCATCATAAGAACCCATCCCCCGTTCCATATCGTAAACAGCACGATGAATCAGGATCTTGATATCCTCTTTGGATAACGGTTTTAATTCAAACACTACGGATCTGGAAATCAACGCTCCGTTGACTTCAAAATATGGATTTTCTGTGGTGGCGCCGATCAGAATCAGCGTACCGTCTTCCACAAACGGAAGCAGGTAATCCTGCTGTCCTTTATTGAAGCGGTGAATCTCATCTACAAACAGAATCGTGCGTTTTCCATACATTCCCATGCTGTCTTTCGCCTTCTGTACCACTTCCTCCATATCTTTTTTGCCGGCTACTGTGGCATTGATCTGTGTAAATTCCGCACTGGTGGTATTGGCAATCACCTTTGCCAGTGTGGTCTTCCCTGTTCCAGGTGGTCCGTAGAAAATGACAGAGCCCAGTTTGTCGGCTTTGATGGCACGGTAAAGCAGCTTGCCCTCTCCGATGATCTCCTGCTGCCCCACCACTTCTTCCAATGTACGCGGACGAAGCCTGGACGCAAGCG
This sequence comes from Jingyaoa shaoxingensis, assembly GCF_014385005.1. Lineage (GTDB taxonomy): Bacteria > Bacillota > Clostridia > Lachnospirales > Lachnospiraceae > Marvinbryantia > Marvinbryantia shaoxingensis. Next base: position 62,714 of record NZ_JACRSZ010000014.1, read on the forward strand.
GAGCCTCCTTTTCCATTGTGTTGCTTCGCATATAATCAAATAAATCCATGGGTACCTCTCTCCCTTCTCATTCGAGAATCTCTGTTACTGGTCCACTCCATGACAGCCTGTTCCATTCATGTATTATTCCAAAATCAGATCTTCCACTGTCACAAATTCATATCCTTCTTGCTGCAGTCTGTCAACAATCTGCAATGCCGCTTCCACAGATGTCTCATAATAGTCATGCATCAATATAATATCATGATCGGATATCTGCTGCATCACTTTCCCGATAATCTCCGTCACATTTTTACTTTTCCAGTCCAGTGTATCAATGGTCCATTTTACAGAGATCATAGTCACCCGGCAGTCCATGGTATCCTTCCAGTTGCCAAACGGCGGACGGACATAAGCTGTTCCATGCCCGGTAATCTCTTTTACCAGATCACTGGTTTTCTGCAGTTCCCGGCAGTTCTCCTCGTCACTCAGTTTACTGATATCAGCATGATTATATGTATGATTCCCGATCAGATGGCCATCCGCTTCCATCTGCCGAATCAGATCTTCATTGCCTGGGATATTCTCTCCGACTACAAAAAACGTGGCTTTTACACCACGTTCTCTTAATCCATCCAGAAGATTTTTCGTATAAATCCGATGGGGACCATCATCAAATGTAAGTGCCACTCTCGGCGGGAGTTCTTCTTCCTGCTCCAGCTCTGACTTCTCCTCCGCCTGCTCTGACACCGCATTCTGGCTGTTCACTGCCTGAATACGGTCTGATTTCTTTTTCAGGAAAAGTCCCATCAGAATCAGTACTGCCAGAAAAATACAATATATAATCTGTCTGTTTCTTTTTTTCTTCATGCGGCAATCCCAACACAATCCCTTGCTTCATGGTATGCCACAGCCAATGTACTTATTCACAGATACCTCGGATTCTTCTGACAATACAACACGGCTCTTTTATTCCTCTTTGGTTCAAGAATGCCTCGGCATTCTTGCTGCGAGATGGGAGTCATTTCACATCTGATGTATCTTCTTCATCCTGCTCAGGAAGCGTGGCCTGCTCCTGTTCCTCTACAGATGTTTCTTCTGCCCCATTGTCATCTTCCCCGCTCTCAGCTTCCGGGTCAATATGTCCATAGAAAATCTGCTGGTTCTGACGCTTTGGCTTCATCACTACTACATATACTACTGCACCGAGAATCCCACTGTTACTTCCTGATGAGCTTCCGCCCACTCCAAACAGGAAACATGCAATTCCTGCGAATCCAACCAGATCCAGCAGGATATATTTGACATAGGCTTCCTTCTGTGCCTGGGTAATACCATCAAAACGGTGCACGGCAAATGGTTCTGCAATATCTTCCAGTAACCAGTACAGTACCAGTGCAGCGCCCATGATAACGTTGCAGGTAGTTCCTGTCATATGACCTTTCAGCAATCCATATGCCACAACAGCCAGGGCACCTGCCAGTTCTCCGATAGAGATGACTGTAAATACCCAGCTTAATTTCTTATTAATCTCTCTTTTCTGTTCCATTTACCTTCTCCTACAGTACCAGGCAGCATGTAATTGCCAGTGCTCCATATCCGATATGGCAGGATACACTTAAGGAAAGTGGATCCATATGGACGTCCATGCCCGGGAATTCTTCTTCGATCTCTTTTTTCCATTCTGCAGCTTCCTCCGGATTGCCGGCATAAGCTGCCTGAATCGCCATTCTTCCTTCCTTCCACTCTTCTGAAAAACGATTCTCAATATCCTTATGGATGGCTTCCAACATGATCTTCTTTGCCTTCATCTTACCTCTGGACTTGGCATAAGCATCCAGCTTCTCTCCCTGAATCTGTAATACCGGCTTCAGATTCAGAATCGTACCAACTGCTGCAGCTGCCGGTGTAATACGACCACCCTTTTTCAGATATTTTAATGTTTCTACTGTAATATAAATACTGGCTGCTAATTTTGTCTTCTCCAGAATCTCTTTTATTTCTGCAGCATCTTTGCCTTCCTGAATCAGCTTCTGTGCATCCAGTACCGACTGTCTTTGGGTAACGGAAATACGCTGGTTATCCACTACAAATACTTTTCCTTCGTAGTCTCTTGCCAGAGCCATAGCTGTCTCACATGAGTTACTTAATCCACTGGACATCGGTATGTAAACAAGTTCATCATATTCTTTCAACACCTTATCCCACAGTTCTGTCACATCCAGTGGTGTCGGCTGAGATGTGCTGATATCTGCATCTTCCTTCAGCTTCTTATAGAATTCTTCCTGTGTCAGTGTAATATCTTCCAGGAATAATTCTTCATTAATATAAAAAGGCATCGGCAATACAAAAACTCCAAGTTCTTTTGCCGCGCTCTGGGTAATTCCACTGTTACTGTCTGTTACTACTGCTATTTTTTTCATATCGTCTGACCTCTCATGTCTCTTTTTCGCGAATCTGTCCGACTCTGAATATTTCTATTTTAAAATAAATTCACAGATAATACAAGCAGAAAAGAATCTCGCTTGCAGCGGATCACTTTTCATTTCACAAGATACAATTTCCTATGAAACAGGAAAAGGCAGTACCACACACGGTATTGCCTTTTCCTGTTTCATCTTATGCTTCCTGTCCGTCCTCTGCAGGTACATCCTGTGCTGCCTCTTCCTGTGGAGCTGCATCTTCCTGCGGTACTTCTTCCTGATTCTCATCTACGGTTTCATCAGAAGCTGCCTGCTGGTCTTCGCTGCCGTCAGAAGTGCTTTCACCTGTATAATCATATACTGCTGTCATCTTTGCAGTTGTCGGATCGTCACCCTGATACTCTGCAATGACATAAGTTCCATAATTCAGACCACTACGGTATACCAGTCTGGCACTGGAAGTGTCCAGTGTAAATTCTTCTTCATTCTCTGTCATAATGGTGATCGTTGTCGGACTGCAGTCTGTCATAGATCCGCCGATGTAGGAATAATCTTCTCCTTCTGATCCACCATAAGGTACTTTATCTGTCTCTTCCTGCGCATCGGTAATGGCTGTCGCATCTACCAGATCCGGTCCGTAAATATCACCATTGTAAGATACCGTTACGTAATTACCTACCTGTGTACCGTTTTTCAGATTCATATCTGCTTCGTAAATAGAGAAGTAGTAGGAATCTCCGTCATTGGCAAGGATTACGATTCTTTCTGCATTGATATCAGCAATCGTTCCTTCCAGTGTACCTGCGCCTGCTTCCGGATTAGCTTCTTCTGCCTCAGTCATCTGTTCCCCTTCTGTTACCGGAGTCTCACCATCGGCCAGATTCTTTACCATAAGTACTTTTGCATTGCTGGTGTCTGTGTCTTCTACAGAACCCTTGTACAGCACTGTGACATTGCTGCCCGCTGTGATTCCGCCTGTTACCTGAATATCTGCTCCGGTCAGGTTGAATTCCAGCTTCTTACCTCTCTCTGTCTGAATGGTCAGCTTACTTGCATCAGAGGATACTACCAGTCCCTTCAGAGATCTGGTACGATTCATGCTGTCTTCTTTTTCTGTCTCCGTCTCTGTCTGTGCTTCTGTCTGAGTCTCTGTCTCAGTCTGCGCTTCCGTTGTCACAGCTTCTGTAGGTGCCTCGGTTGGTGCTTCGGTCTCAGCCGCCTTCTTGCCGCAACCTGTAAAAATCACACATGCCAGAAGTGCCGGTATGATGAAACTTTTCTTCTTCATATAGTTACCTCCTGTTATCTATATTCCCCGATTTTACTTATATTATTACACGGATTGCTTCGTGTCTCCCGCAATCCTTTTCACAGATTATATCTTTTACCTCAAAAGAAATCAATACTGTTAAGTAAATCCTAAGATTCTTATGAACTCTCTCCCCGATCTGTGATCTTTTCTTTCCTTATCCGATTACATCCTGCATATCATAAAGACCTGCCGGTTTTCCTGCCAGATATTTGGCAGCTTCTACCGCACCTTTTCCAAATACTGCCTTGGAATATGCTCTGTGGCTGAAGGTAATCACTTCGTCCGGACCTGCAAAGATGACATCATGATCTCCCACAATCGTTCCCCCTCTGACTGCGGAAATACCGATCTCTTTGTCATCACGCTGCTGATGTACCTGGCTTCTGTCATATACATAATGATACTGATTGTCCATTGCTTCATTCAGAGAATCTGCCAGTGCCAGAGCTGTACCGCTCGGTGCATCACATTTCAGCCTGTGGTGCTTTTCTACGATCTCCATGTCAAATCCGGCTGTAGCCAGTACTTTTGCCGCATCCTGCAGCAGCTTCAGCAGAGTATTGATGCCCAGAGACATATTGGCGGACTTCAGAATTGCCACCTTTTGGCTGCATTCCTTCATCTTGTCCAACTGTTCTTCTGTCAGACCTGTGGTACACAGTACCAGTGGGAGCTGTCTTTCGACACAATAATCCAGCACACCGTCTGTTGCTTTGAAGGATGAGAAGTCAATCATCACATCTGCTTCCACCTGGCATGCCTTAATATCTGTAAATACCGGATATCCGTTGTCTCTGCAGTCTGCCATATCAATTCCTGCCACGATCTGTGCATTCTCATCCTTTACAATCAGATCTGTAATCACCTGTCCCATATGGCCATTGCAGCCATGCATAATTACTTTTACCATCTTTTTATCCTTTCTTATTCTAAAAAGGCAGCGTGACCCTCGCAGGTTTCGCCGCCTTTGTTGTTACCTCAAAATGGGAACTGCCTCCCACCTGTTCTGTTATTCTTCGCAGCACTTAATTCCAAAATCTTTCATTGCCTGAATCAGCTTCTGTCTGTTCGCTTCTTCCATCTCACACATAGGACCACGGAATGCGCCTGCGTTCATTCCCATGATATTCAGTGCAGTCTTAACCGGAATCGGATTTACTTCGCAGAACAGTGCATCTACCAGCGGAATTGCCTTCAGCTGGATCTTGCGGCTGGTCTCCACATCACCGTTCAGATAAGACATTACCATGTCATGTGTCTCCTTTGGTGCAATGTTAGAAAGAACGGAGATAACTCCCAGACCGCCAAGAGACAGTGCCGGAACTACCTGACCGTCTTCTCCTGAATACAGATCAATACATCCGTCAGCCAGACTCATCAGCTTGGCAACCTGTGCAATATTACCGGATGCTTCCTTGATTGCTACGATATTCTTTACATTCTTTGCCAGATAAACGGCTGTCTCCGGCTGGATATTACATCCTGTTCTGCCCGGTACATTATACAGAATGATCGGAATATTTACAGCTTCTGCAACTGCTGTAAAATGACGGATCAGACCTTTCTGTGTTGCCTTGTTATAATATGGTGTTACCTGAAGCAGCGCATCTGCGCCTCTCTTCTCTGCTTCTACTGACAGATAAATGGCTGTCTCGGTACAGTTAGAACCGGTTCCCGCAATAACCGGAACTCTCTTTGCCACTTTATCTACTGCATATTTGATCACATCCAGATGTTCATCATGTGTCAGTGTAGATGCTTCGCCTGTGGTACCACAGATAATGATCGCATCGGTACTGTTCGCAATCTGGTATTCCAGAAGTTCACCAAGTTTGTCATAATTAACCTCACCATTGTCAAACATTGGCGTAACAATTGCCACACCTGCTCCTTTAAAAATAGCCATAACATCCTCCTTGTTGTTCGTAATATCCTGATGACTTTTTTCGTATCTGTTCAGTACCTTCACAGATACGAAGTGGATTCTGAACAGTTACCTTTTTTCTATAAAATAAATGAAAAAGAAAAATGGAGCCAGGCCCACCGACCTTGCCCCAGCTTTCTCTCATCATATCATTATTGATTTTTCTTGTCAAACCATTTATGATACTATGATCTTTTTTTCTCCATAACTGTCACTTCATCTGCCTGATCCCACAGTTCCCTCGCCTGATACAATCCAGTCAGAATCAGATCCATATCTTCATTTTTCAGAGTCATCAGTTCCCGGATATCTTCTACCGATACGATCTCTGTATCCAAAAGTCCCAGCACTTCATCCAGAACCAGCACGTCACAGCCCTGGGTGCTCAACACCTTTCTGGCAAAATTCAGTCCGTTACGGATATTCAGTTTTTCTTCTTCCCGCTCTTCCTCATCCATATCCAGATAGCACTTTTCTGAACGTTCGAAACGGAACATCTTAATCTCCGGTTCCAGACGCCGGAAAAATTCTATGTTCTCGTCCCCTCTTTCCTTTAAGAACTGAATTATCATCACACTCTTTCCGCAACTGGCTGCCAGAACTGCTTTTCCCAGAGCGGCCATACTCTTTCCTTTTCCCTCTCCGCAAAACAGCATTGTATGACCTTTTATCATTTGTACTTCTCTTAGCTCCCTCGTCTTATGCTCATTTTTATAACTTTTTAACCCAGGTGTGAAGCCCTTTGGCTGTCACAGTACTCATATTGTACCTAAGTTGTCCAGTCACTCTATCACATTTTCTGCAGAAATGCAAGCCAGAAATATCTCAGGCCCGCAGCCATTCCAGTTTACTGACCGATACTTCATAAGCGGTACGTCTTTCCGCATACTCTCCTTCGATCTTTTTCACATATTCACGGCTCTGAATCCTTCCCCAGATCTGGATATGATTTCCTACCTCAAATCCGGCTGTGAATCTTGCATTTCTCCCCCAGCAGATACACGGAATATAATCAGATTTTCCATATGGACGGTTTACCGCAATCAGCATATCGGATATCTCCCGTCCCAGAGGTGTCTTCCGGTAAACCGGTACTTTGCAGATATAGCCATCCAGGAAAATCTGATTGGTCTTTACTTTGTCTGTCTCCTCCTCCGTAAAACAGATTTCTCTGGCGAATACGGACAGCACCAGTCTGTTCCGTTTTTCTTCGTGCCGGTTGTAGGAACGGAACTGTCCTGTTACCTTCACGAATTCCCCTCTGTAATCTTCATTTACGTCAATCAGCCGCTCGGATACCATAACCGGGATCCGGTCGCAGGACTCACTGAGTCTCTTTACCTGTACATCCACAAGATAAAATCCTTCTCCGAATACTTCATGGCTGAATACGAATTCAGACACGATTTCTCCTATGATTGATACCTGGTTATTCTCAATAATTTTGTCAGACATATGTATGCATTCTCCCTTCTTCATCGCAAAGTATTTTTTCGTATTGCGTTACATACATATGTTTATTCCCTCATGTAGACCTTTAGAACGCTGCAGCACCTGATTTTATCAGGAAAATATCGCAGAATCCGGCATTTTTCGGGTATTTTTTATGCTTATCTGACAAAATTCTTCTTATTAAATGGTGTGAGGCATAAAAAATCTTGTAAAATGAATAAAATGTGGTAGAATAATTCGGAGAATGAAGGAAAGAAGGTACTGTATGAATCGAGAAAAAATCCGTAATATTGCGATTATCGCACACGTTGACCACGGTAAGACGACTCTCGTTGATGAATTATTGAAGCAAAGCGGTGTATTCCGTGCCAATCAGGAAGTAGCAGAACGTGTCATGGACTCCAATGATATCGAACGTGAACGCGGAATCACTATTTTATCTAAAAACACAGCTGTTTATTATAAAGATTATAAGATCAATATCGTAGACACCCCTGGACATGCTGACTTCGGCGGAGAAGTAGAACGTGTCCTGAAGATGGTAGACGGTGTTATCCTTGTAGTAGATGCCTTTGAAGGCTCCATGCCTCAGACAAAGTTCGTTTTAAGAAAAGCTCTGGATCTGGATCTTCCGGTTATTGTATGTATCAATAAGATTGACCGTCCGGAAGCACGCCCTTCTGAAGTAATTGATGAGATTCTGGAACTGTTTATTGATCTGGACGCTTCTGATGAACAGCTTGACTGCCCATTTATCTATGCATCTGCCAAGGCAGGATATGCGGTTATGGAATTGACAGATGAGCACAAGGATATGACTCCTCTGTTTGAGACCATTATCAATTATATCCCGGCTCCACAGGGCGATGAGGAAGCTCCGCTTCAGGTTCTGATCAGTACTATTGATTATAATGAATACGTTGGACGAATCGGTGTCGGTAAGGTAGATAATGGTTCTATCCGTGTGAATCAGGATGTAGTGCTGGTGAACCACCACGATCCGGACAAACGCCAGAAGGTAAAAATCAGTAAATTATATGAATTTGACGGACTGAATAAAGTAGAAGTCAACGAAGCCGGAACCGGTTCTATCGTAGCCATCTCCGGTATCGCAGATCTGCACATCGGTGATACTCTGTGCGCACCGGAAAAGGTAGAGGCTATTCCATTCCAGAAGATCTCTGAGCCGACGATCTCTATGCAGTTCCGTGTGAATGACAGCCCACTGGCAGGACGTGAAGGTAAGTTCGTTACCTCCCGTCATCTGCGTGACCGTCTGTTCCGTGAGCTGAACACAGACGTCAGCCTGCGTGTGGAAGAGACAGACGATATGGACTGCTTCAAGGTATCCGGACGTGGAGAACTTCACCTGTCTGTCCTGATTGAGAACATGCGCCGTGAAGGCTATGAATTCGCAGTCAGCAAAGCAGAAGTTATCTACAAAGAAGACGAACGCGGCAAGAAGCTGGAGCCAATGGAGATTGCTTATGTAGACGTTCCGGATGAATTCTCCGGCACGGTTATCAACAAACTGAGCATCCGTAAGGGTGAGCTTCAGGGAATGAGCCAGACCAGCGGTGGTTATACCAGACTGGAGTTCTCCATTCCATCCCGTGGTCTGATCGGTTATCGTGGAGATTTCCTGACGGACACCAAGGGAAATGGTATCCTGAATACCACATTTGACGGTTATGGACCATTCAAGGGCGAGATCCAATACCGTAAACAGGGATCTCTGATCTCCTTCGAAACTGGTGAATCTGTTACTTACGGTCTGTTCAATGCACAGGAACGTGGTACTCTGTTCATCGGACCTGGTGAAGCTGTTTATTCCGGAATGGTAATCGGTATGAATGGTAAGACAGACGATATCGAGCTGAATGTCTGCAAGACCAAGCATCTGACCAATACCCGTGCTTCAGGATCTGACGATGCACTGAAGCTGACCGTACCGAAGATCCTTAGTCTGGAAGAAGCACTGGACTTTATCGATACCGATGAACTTCTGGAAGTTACTCCAAAGTCCTTACGTATCCGTAAGAAGATTCTGGATCCAACTATGAGAAAACGTGCTGCTTTTGCAAGAAAGAATGCACAGTAAGCAGCGGCTTTTGACCTCAACATTTTAATAGATCTATATAAAAAAGGATTTCACCGGAAGGTATATTTTTCACTTCACCGGGAAATCCTTTTTCTTATTCTTTCACCATTTTCTTTTCCATATCATTTAGAATCTTTTCCATTTTTATTGAAATAATAAAACATATGATTCCAGGCAAAGCAAAGGCTATCCCTAAAGCCTGCGGTATCATAACAATTAGCAATATTGTCCCATAAATTAAAATACAAAATAATATCGTATTCAGAAAATACTTGATCGACAAATAGTAAGACAAAATAAAATATTCTTTTATCGAAAATGTAAATCTTGAAATTAATGGAAATATGTATGGAAAAATAATAAATAACGGAATGAATAATGCTCCTATAATAAATCTATATAATTGTAACGATCCAGTCTGTTTACTCAATACTGTACTGAAATATGTTCCTCCTCCTATAATGACCGCATAACCTATCATAATTGCCACGGCTAAAAACGAATCTTTAAAATTGTTCCGAAAAGATCTAAAATATGTTTTTATGATATCACCGTTTTCCTGTACAACCGATTTTTGAATTGTATCATATAACGAGGTCAATGCCGGACCTGCCGGTATCAGAAAAAGACACAAAATAAATGTCAGCACACCAATTAAAATAACCAATACCGTCTTATAAATGAACTGAAATATCGGCAATTCCTGATTGAAATATTGATTCATTTCTTTTTCCTCACTTTCTTCCGTATGCTATTTCGATTATTTCATCAAATTTTGTATATATTTTTCATCTTTTTTATAATCCATCTCATTTAATTTATCAAACGTATCCCTGGAACGAATACATATCCAGTAATCATTTAATACTGCTTTATCAAACTCCATTCCCTTATCTTTTTCTGCGATTTCCGACATAGCAATCACATTTTCAAAGAATTTATCATTATAATGCTCCAGCAATTTCAATATTTTCGTATCAAGAATATACACATTTCTTTCTAACACTTTTATCTCAGTCATCATTTTTAATAACTGTATTCCATCTTCATAACTGTTTGCAACTTCTCCTGTTTTCATATCAGTCTGAACGCTTAAACGATCTAAGGCCACCTCTACTTTTCCATCTCCATCCTGATCAATTCCAAACTTCTGAAAAAACTCTTCCAGCTTTCTGTATGTTTCATCATAAAATTTATCAGATGTTGCTATCACAAAAGTATAATCTGCATTATTTTTTGTCCGAGCATCCTGAATAACCAGTGCACAAAGAATGACGCATCCGATTAACAGTATTATCCACTTCTTTTTATTCTTCATTCTGATTCCTGCTCTTTGTTATCGTTTTTGGTTCTACCCCATAAAATTGTTTAAATTTTTTGCTGAAATACTGGGAGGAATTTAATCCTACCATATATGCTACCTCATAAACTTTTAAGTCTTCCCGTTCCTTTAAAAGTTCCATTGCTCTCTTCATTCTTATCTCGTCCAGTAATTTACTAAAACTTGTCTGCTTATTTTTTAGTAACGTCTGTACATAACTGGTGCTAATAAACAATGCTTCGGCAGTTCCTTTCAAACTCAATTCTGGATCTTGATAATTTTGTCTGATAAAAGAAATCACACGGTCTGTAATATTCTCGCTCTTTTTCTCATCAAAATCTGTTTCTTTTTTTTCCGGTTTTTCCCATTTTTTAATAATTTTCTCAACAACAGATTTCACGTCATCGTTGTTAAATGGTTTAGTCAAATAATCTACCACCTGATATTTTATTGCCTGTCTGGCATATTCAAATTCTTTATATGCTGTCAACATAATCACTTTCGTATCCGGGTGTTCCTGATTTATAATGCCTGCCAGCTCTATTCCATTTATAAATGGCATATTTATATCCAGTATTACAATATCTGGCAATTTTTCCCTAAACATCTTCAAAGCTTCTTCGCCATCTAAAGCCACGCCTATCACTTCTGCATTTATACTTTTCCAGTCAATCATTTTCTTTAAACATGTTCCAATTATTTCTTCATCATCAGCAATTAATATTTTGTACATTTCATCACCTAAACCGTATAATAATTAGAATCAGGAATTATAAGTATCACTCTTGTGTATTCTCCTTCGACACTGTCTATTTGAATGCCATACTCATCTCCAAAACGCAGCTGAATTCTTTTATTTACATTCACCAGGCCAATATGACTATTCTTCTCTTTTTCACTTATCTCTGATAATGCATTTTGTAAACTCTTAAGGTACTCTTCTTTAATTCCCGTTCCATTATCCACAATTTCTATCTGAACCTTTCGATTCTTTCTATATACATTGATCTCTATATATCCCAAGCCATGTTTTTGCTGGATTCCGTGTATAATCGCATTTTCCACCACTGGCTGAAGAGACAATTTTAAAGCTATATTATTCATCAGTTCGTCTGAGACATTAATCTTATAATCCATCTTTTTTCTGTATCTTAATTTCATAATTTTCAGATAACTCTGAACATGGTAAATTTCGTCTCCCATACGAGTTACATCATCCCCATCAATTAATGCCCCTTTATAAAAATCACCAATTGCACCAGCCATCTCTTCTGCTTTTTCATCTTGCATAATAATAAGACATTTTAAAGTCTCTAAAGTATTATATAGAAAATGTGGATTGATTTGCATTTGAAGCATTTGTAAATACATCGCATTTCTAAGATGCTGCTCTTTTTCAATTCTTTCACAATCATCCTGCACTTTCTCAATTAATTTGTTATAACACGATACCAGCGAAGATACTTCATCATTTGACTTTGGAGTAAAAGAAACAGGCATCAGTTTTCCAGTCTCAACAGTCTGAATGATATCTTTCGTAACACGATTAATTGGATTGGTCACTTCTTTTACAATAACCAAGTTTATACAGAACATTCCTATTCCAAAAACAAAAATCAGTATAAGTACACTGGATATACTTTCAAAACTATTCTTATTTATTTGTCTTTTGGGATAAATCAAAGATAGTTTCCAATCTGTTGTTTCTATTTTTTCTGTAAATATGTAGTAATCCGATGTATTTACAAAATTATCTCTATCTATACTTTCCAATAATTGATAAAGATCCTCCTGTGTAAATCTGGATGTATCCTGTACACTGGATATCATATTATTCTGATTTAACTGCAGAACCAAATATTCATTTTCCTGTGCATTTTCTATAAAATTTTCTAACTCTTCAGCATATATATTTACTACAAAAAGTGCCTCTGTTTTATAATTAATCTTTATTTCCAGTATCTCACTTACTATTTTTTTGTTTGAATCTGTATCTAAATAGAAATTTTCTCCAAGTTCTGTACTCCAGGTAATTATCTTATTCGGATCTGCCATTTCTAACGTTTTTGCATACAGATCCTCTTGTAAAAAATTTCCTGCAACGTTTGTTGACTGATAGTATTCCTCTCCGTCTTTCGTAAATAGCATCATTGAATGAATGTATCGATAACTACGCATTGCCTTTATTAACATTGGATAATACTGCGCAAAATATATAGAAAAAGCTCTATGATTGTTTAATATGTCTTTTGACACCCCTATTTTTTTCTGTATATCTGAATATATATCCAAGGTATCTTCTGCAATCTGATTTAAAATCAGACTGATATTACGATCTATCTGAACGAGTCTCTCTCCATTACCAGAAATTGTTTCTTTTTGCATATTTCGATAAACCGTTGCCTGCATAAAAAGAACCATTGAGAAAAGAATTACAACCATATTACCTAAAACGACTGTCATGATTTTTTTCTGAAGCGATAGTCCTTTTGTCCACTGTCTCAACATATATTTCTCCTTCTATTTCTCAACGGTTCTTTTTTATTCTATACCTTTTTATTCATTCATTACTATCATTGTTTTTATACTGCTCTCTTGATGGGAAAGTGTATATTCAAATGCACTTTGAATATCATCAAACTCGAATTTTTTTGTTATCATTTTATCTGTGATAACTCCAGCATTCAACCATTCCACGACCGTTGGAAACTGATTACAGTTCATTCTTGATCCAACCAGAGTCAATTCCTTTTTTGTAATATGTACAATTGGTATATCTGCTGGTCTTGCATCAAATCCAATGACAGCTATTCTCGTCAATGGTGGTGCAAGTTCAACTGCCATTTTAATTAATGCAGAGTTTCCAACCGCATCAATGATAATATCAACGCCTTCCGGTGCAAAACTGTTCAATGCATCTTCCAGGCTTTCTGTTTTAGTATTTACTATTGCATCTGCACCAAATTGTTTTGCATATTCCAATTTTGAATCAAACACATCACTTACCAGAACTTCTGCCCCAAGTCCTTTTGCTGCCTGAACAATTCCAAGTCCAATTGTGCCCGCCCCGATGACAAGAACTTTCTCTCCGCTCTTTGCGTTTGTTCGGGAAAGAATATTGGAAGCAATCGAGAACGGTTCACCTAGCGCTGCTATTTCAAAAGGAACGTTTTCATTATATGCAAAAACTTTTGAAGAATCTACCGCAATATATTCCTGGAACCCTCCGTCGCATTGTACTCCAAAGCATTTCACATCTGCACATACATTTCCATGACCTCTTAAACAAATTTTACAAGTTCCACAAGAAATAACCGGATCAAGGATAACATGATCTCCTACTTTTACATTTATGACATTTGAGCCGATTTCTTCTACTACCCCTGATAACTCATGACCCATGATTCTTGGCAAGGCAACATCATTGCGCCCTTCCTTAAATACATGAAGATCCGTCCCACAAAGTCCTACTGCCTTTACTTTTATTAACACTTCTTGGTCCGTACAGATCTTTGGTTTCTCTACCTGCTCAACTACAATCTTTCCAACTTCAACCAACTTTGCTGCTTTCATCTTTTTCTCCTGTTCTTAGAAAAACAGGGTGCGTAAAACGTCCCCTGTTTTCCAGTTCTAACTAGTTCATAAATTCAATATGCTTGATTACGCCCATTTTTCTCATTAATTCCAGATCTGGCTCCAAGCCTGCTCCCGGAAGTTCATCCAAAATAAACTTTCCATCTTTTTCTTCTGGAACACGTTTCATATATTTAGCCAAAGGTGCAATAATTGGTGCAAGATATTCCACCATATCTGTTTCTTTTCCAGATGCAATATACGAAGCCGTTAATTGAGATATTCCACCAGAAGTAAATTCAATATCATTATCATATGCCAGTTGTCTTCCTCTCCACCAATCCTTTACTGCACACAAATTCGTTGGAATCGGCTGAAGCTGACCTACACCACAATGTACATATTCTTCCAGCATGTAATAATTCTTAACAGATTCTCCCATTCCTATTGGTACCGGACACATCTGTGTTATTTTTGCAAGTTCTCTGAAATCATGCGAATGAACCGGTTCTTCATACCATGCAATATTGAATTTTGCTATTTTGTCATAAAATGCCATGGCCTCATTGGCTTTCCATATCTGGTTTACATCTACAGCCAGCCTCTTATCTTCTCCTATTTCAGATCGGATTACACGGATTTTTTCAATATCTGCATCAATCGTTGTTCCAAAATTTGTACCAACTTTAATTTTGAAACAGTCATATCCTTTATCCAGGAAATTGTCAACTTCTACAATGCATTCGTCCAATGTTAAATTTGTGCCACAGCCGCTCGCATACACCTTTGCCCAGTTTCTTGTAGCTCCCAAAAACTTATGTAATGGAAGTTCTGCCCTTTTCGCCATTAAATCATGCAAAGCAAGATCTAACCGTCCAAGTTCATTCGCTACGCCACTGGAAAATCCGTCATTTCGGATCGCCCAATAACATTTCTCATACCATTCTTCATATGATTTCTTTTCTCCTGTCATAATCAATGGTAGAATTCTTTTTTCCATAATCGGACCACATGGTGCCTGTCCCACAATTCCAAATTCATCTTTCAAAAACAGCCAGCAGTCAACCGGAACAACATCAAATGGTCCACCTGACGCATCATAAAAGGATTTTGGAGCTTTCATTGGATTAAAATAATATATCACAGCCTCTTTGAATGCAAATGGAATCTTGCACTGTTCTCTATATACTTCTGGAAATGTCTTTTCTACTTTCATATTCTGCTCTTTCTGGCAAATGATAGTGCCAACTGATTACTATTTTTCAATGGATTCAAGATAACTTTTCTGCGCATTTGTCAGGAAATCTGCCCATTCTTTCAAAACTTCTTCGGATGTTCTTTCTTTCAAAAGCACAGCCTGCCATCCTGGTGCTACATAAGATGAAGTAAAGTCTGAAAATTCATTTAACCAGAACGGATAGGTTAACCATTTCACGTTTTCGTCGGTAGTCATTTCTGAATACACCAGATTGTATGGATCATTCTTAAACCAATCTGATTCGTAGACTAATTCGTTCATCGGCACTCTACCTTCTGTTGCACAGATAAACTCATCATTTTCTGCATTTGCTACAAACTCAACAAATGCTGCTGCTGCATCCTGATGTTCTGTTGAATTCATAATTGCAAGACCTACTGCTGATAAAGCTTTTGTAACAACTGTGCCCTCATCATTTGCCAGCGGTTTTACATTTTTAAAATTTCCTTCTCCAAGGTTTGCCAAATGCTGTGCATATGAGGAAGAATTATGCATAATGAACATTGATGTTCCTGAACCGAATTCTGCAACCATCTCTGTAAATCCATTTGTTAACGAGTCTGATGAAGTCCAACCATTCCAATAAATTGATGCATACTTATCTAAAGCTTCAGCAAAAATTGGCTGTGATAATACACAAGTGCCATCCTCTTCAAACATATGATCTACATTTGCATATGTAAATATAAAATCAAAAATATTTTCTGTACATCCACTTCCACCTCGTAATGAGAAGAAGTATTTGTTATTATCAGGATCTGCATACTTTTCACAATCTTCCAGTAATTCTTCCTGTGTAGTTGGAATTTCTATTCCCTTTTCATCCATTAATGCGGTGTCTGCCCAGCAAATATTTAACGTTGAGTAAATTGGAAGACAATATAATCCACCATCATTAGCAAAAGATCTTGTAACATCAAGCCCAGCCTGATTATAATGAGCAGCTTCTTCAAATCCTGAAACAATATCTGTCAGTTCTGTTACACATCCCATTCCAACCATCGTGGCAATATCTGTATCTCGCAAGTCTACAACATCCGGCGCCGTTCCAGTTGCAACTGCTGTTGTATATTTTGTCATAGAAGATTCTACAGGCAAACCTGTGTAATTTACCTTGTATTCTGGATATTTTTCTTCAAATTTTGCAATAATCTCCTGCCAGTACGCATTAGAGACATCATTTCCATCGTGATACCAGAAATCAATTGTTGTTACATCCTCTCCAAATACTGGAACCGCCATACATGTTGCTGCCACGATTGCCGCAATTCCCATTCCATACATTTTTTTCTTCATCTCTCATTCTCCTTCTTCTTTTATTTATTTTTTAGGGACTGTCTCCCATATTTACTTTGGTTGTTTTCCGATATATGCCAAAATTCCGCCATCTACGTATAATACCTGTCCATTAACAAAGTCTGACGCATCCGATGCAAGGAAAATGGCCGGACCCATAAGATCTTCTGGTGTTCCCCATCTGGCTGCCGGTGTTTTTGAGACAATAAATGAATCAAACGGATGACGTGATCCATCTGGCTGACGTTCACGCAATGGTGCTGTCTGTGGAGTTGCTATATAGCCTGGTCCAATTGCATTACACTGAATATTTGCTTCTCCATATTCTGAACAAATATTACGTGTTAACATTTTCAAGCCACCTTTGGCAGAAGCATAAGCCGATACTGTTTCTCTTCCCAGTTCACTCATCATGGAACAAATATTGATGATTTTTCCATGTCCTTTCTGAAGCATTCCCGGAATAACCGCTTTAGAGACAATAAATGGCGCTGTCAAATCAATGTCTATCACTTCTTTAAAATCATCTACCGACATTTCGCACATTGGAATACGTTTTATAATACCTGCATTATTTACAAGGATATCGATTGTTCCAAACTTCTGTTCAATTTCTTTTACCAATTTATGAACTTCTTCTTCTTTCGTTACATCACACAGGTATCCATATGCTGTGATTCCATCTTTTTTGTAATCTTCCAGTGCTTTTTGTATATGTTCTTCTTTTCTTGCATTGAAAATTACTGTTGCTCCTGCCTGCGAATAAGCTTTTGCTATCGCATATCCAATTCCATAACAACCGCCTGTTACCCAGGCTACTTTTCCTTCTAACGAAAAACTGTTCAAGATACTGCTCATTTATATTTCCTCCTCATATATTTCTTCATCCTTTTACTGCTCCAGACATACCTGCTACCAGATACTTTTGAATATATGCAAAAATTAAAAGAACCGGTATCAGCGCTATAATTGTCCCTGCTGCAATTCCTCCATAATTAACTGTAAATTCTCCCTGCATCATACTTAATGCTACCGGAATTGTAAATTTAGAAGAGGTATTAATAAAATTCAATGCATATACAAATTCATTCCAGCTATTTACAAATGCGAATGCACCGCATGTTACAATCCCAGGTAAAATTGCCGGAACAACAATTTTAAACAAGGCTTGAATCGTTGTACATCCATCAATTTGCGCCGCTTCCTCAAGCGTAATCGGAACTCCTGCATAAAATCCACAACACATAATCATGCAAAACGGCAGGTTGGTGGTCGCATTAACAATAATTAATGATAATAAGTTGTCATAAATTTTCAATTTTACGAATACGCTGAATAATGGAATCAATAAAATAATTCCCGGAAACATCTGCGTCAGTAAAAGCAGTAACATCACGCCACTCTTTGCCTTAAACTGATATCTTGACATTGCATAACCTCCAAAAATAGATAATGCAATAATTACCAGTGTTGTCATTGTCGCTACAATCAGACTGTTCTTAAAATTTTGAGCAAAATCCATCGCTGTCAAAATCTTCTTGTAGTTATCAAAAGTAAAAAAATGAGGATAGTAGTATACAGGTAATTTCATAATCATTGAATTATCTGTCAATGAAATATTTATAAACCAATAATATGGAAAAATAGTAATGAGAATCCACATAATCACAGGCAGATAACAGGTTAATGCCTTTCTCATTTTCTTTTTAGATTTAATAGACATCAGTAAATTGTCTCCTTTCCATACTTCGATACATTCAAATATATAATTGAGAATATCAGTAATGCTCCTACTAACAAGACTGCCATTGCTGAGCAATATCCACTATCTAAAGTAGCTGTGAATTTCTGCATAATATATACCGGTAAAGTAATTGTTGAATTATTTGGTCCTCCATTTGTCATACTGTATATAATATCAACAATATTCAGTGTCCATATTGTTCTTAATAAAGTAGTTAACACTATTGTATCTTTTATCATTGGAAGTGTAATCTGAAAAAACCTTCTGACTACTCCGGCACCATCTACTTGTGCGGATTCATAAATTTCTTCTGGAATATTTTGTAATGCTGCCAAAATACTAATTGCAAAAAAAGGAATTCCTCTCCATGTATTAGCGACAATCATTGTGCCGAGAGCTGAAGTTGCTGTTGAGAACCAGGCAACTCTGGTTTCTGTAATCCCTAATTTCAAAAGAATATCACCAAAAACGCCAACGCTTCCATTAAACAAAAAGCGGAAAATTAAAGCAACTATCATTCCACCTACTGCCCATGGTGTAAATGCAAGAGCTCTTGCCAATCCTCTTCCTTTAAAATTTTGATTTAGCAAAAGTGCAATTAGCGTTCCCAGAACTAATTGCGGAATAATATTTTCCAATACCCATGGTATTGTATGTTTTACTGCTTTTATAAAAATAGGATCTTTCATAAGCTTTGAAAAATTCTCCAGTCCTATAAAAGCTTTTTTACCGCCCATTATGCTATATTCATGAAAACTCAGCCAGACTGTATCTAGCATTGGGTATAACATAAAAACAGCTATAAGAGCTAATGTTGGAAGTAACATTACATAGGGTATTGCACTTCTTCTTGCAAGCATTTTCATTCTCTTTTTCCTCCCTGAATTTCTTATGTATTTACTATATCATTTCGCCCCTCTTCTTTTCGTTCAATTTCACTTTTAAAAAGTGTAATTTCGCACAATTAATGTGTATTTTTTATAGTTTTGTTTTGTATTGTTCATTATTTTACATATCCTTTTTTTATTTCATCATTTATTTTTATACATTTTAGACAAGTATTCATAAATAAAACTTTGAAAATGATATTCCACACTTTCTTTTCCCCATGTATAAGTATTTTTCTTATATTCTCCAGTACAATCCGGAAATAATATTTGCGGAAATGCAAACGTCTCTATCGCTACAAATAAAGCAATTGTAATCCATAACTTTTTCATATATTCTGTCTCCTGTCCCGTTATCTTTTCCCAGTATTGCCTTTTTGTAAAAATCCATACAATATACATTTTTCTCTTGACAAATCTATAAAATATGACTATACTAATATCAATAACAGTAATAGTTATTATTTTTATGTTTCAGAAAGGACGGATCTCATGAATTACAGTCGTCAGCGAGAATCTATCAAAGAATTCTTGAGCACACGCAAAGATCATCCTACTGCTGATACCATTTATATGAATATTCGAAAACAATTTCCGAATATCAGCCTTGGAACGATTTACCGTAATCTGAACCTCCTGTCTGATATCGGGGAAATTACCAGATTGACCACCGGAGACGGATGTGACCACTATGACTTCAATACTGCCCCGCATAATCACTTTGTATGCACCAGATGTCACAGCGTACTTGATCTGGAGATGGACAGCATTGATGATATTATAAATGTAGCAAGGAAGAATTTTCCGGGAAGAATTGACCGGCACTGCACATATTTTTACGGTATCTGTGCAGACTGCATGGAAGAATCAGAAGAAGCAAGTTAAAAATAAGAATAATTATTATTTTTCTTGACAAAGTCGCAGAGATGTGGTAGTCTTAAATCAGTAATAATTACTGATTTGTAAATAAAACTAAATATAAACTCAAAGAAAAGGAGAACAAAACAATGGCAAAATTTGTATGTAAAGTATGTGGTTATATCTATGAAGGCGAAGCAGCACCGGCTGAATGTCCAGTCTGTCATGCAAAATCCGATATGTTCCAGGAAGTTCAGGGTGAACTGGTTCTGGCTGCTGAACATGAATACGGCATCTACGCTAAAACTGTAAAAGACAACAAAGACATCAGCGACGAAGACAAGAATTTCATCTTCGAACAGTTAAAAGCTAACTTCAACGGCGAATGCTCAGAAGTAGGTATGTACCTGTGCATGGCTCGTATCGCTCACCGCGAAGGATATCCGGAAATCGGTCTCTACTGGGAAAAAGCAGCTTACGAAGAAGCTGAACATGCAGCAAAATTCGCTGAGATGCTGGGCGAAGACCTTGAACCAAACATGAAAGCTACTACAAAAGACAACCTGAAATGGAGAGTTGACTGCGAATTCGGTGCTACTCAGGGTAAATTCGATCTTGCAAAATGCGCAAAGAAAAACAACCTGGATGCAATCCATGATACCGTACACGAAATGGCTAAAGATGAAGCCCGTCACGGACGCGCACTCAAAGGTCTCTTAGAAAGATACTTTGGCTAAGCTACAAGCCATGCAAAATAGTGAAAATAAGGCTCTGCGAGTTTACTCGTAAGAGCCTTTATTTTTGCTATTTTATACGGCGACAGCCGTCCATGAAATAGCCCGTAGGGCTATGAATGGTGCATGGCGTTAAGCCGGGCGACAGCCCACCAGCAAGAAGCAACGAAGTGGATTCGAGCTGGCTCGGGGGAACATTTTTACAGTATACTTATCCAAAATATTTCCTCCGAAGTTTTCCCAATGCCTCACGGGCATCTAATAGCTCTGCACCTTTTTCTACATCACTTACCCATCTCATCCGATCATCCTTTCTTTGTTCTATGTATTTCTATTTTAGTCATATTCTATCTTTGTATCAATCTCTTTTTGTATATATTATTTATCTTTTTGTTTTATGACTCATAAAAATAAGATGGACAAAACCTGTTTCCAGGCTTTGTCCACCTTATTTTCAAAGAATTTTGTTCCCAGATTACTTGTTCTTTACTGTCACAACTACGGTTCTGGTGATTCCGTTTTCACTTCCATGCTGAATCTCTGACCGAATAACCTCCAGATCCGCATTTTGTTTCCTGCTGCTTTAAAGCTGGCTTTTACCCAGAAGTTTCCATAACTGTTCCAGCTTGACCGGATCCTGATAAGATAGGTTCCCTTTTCCAGTCAGGCACCCTTCTGATAAGTGTCAGGAGCAGAATCTGAGCCATGGAGCAAACCTCCGTGAATTACTGTCGTGGTCAGATCTTCATCATATACATACATTTCACAGCCATCAAAAAATGCATTTACATTAACAGTCAGATATCCACTTTCCTAATGGCAGATCACTGTAGGACGCCGACGCCTGTACCTTTCCTCTCTACGTTTACTTGTGTTATTTTCCATTCTACATGATTTGTCAGAAAAACATAAACAAACTTTTCTATATTTATTCACATTTGTGAATTTTAAGTATATTGGTAACTATTCAGAACCCACTGTTCCAGAAGGCAGCATTTTCTACTGTCTTTTCCATGAAAATGCATATCCGCCGGTTGCGTTTTTATCTTTTCTGCTTACTTTTATATAATAAGTTCCAGGTTTTACTTTTAATACCTTTTTCGTCTTTGCATTGCGTACATAATAGATTCCTTCGTCTTCACTTTCCATCGCAGTCAGTGTGTATCCCTTTTTCACACTTGGTCCATAGATCTGAAAATGAATGCGCCCTGTACTGCCATTTTTTATATTGATGCAAAGTTTTCCTTTTTTCTTTACTTTCAGCTTAAACCAGTCTGCTTTACTGCTCTTCTCACCTACCGGCATCAGACCTTTTACCACTTTCTTCTGTGCCGTGTTATATGCTTTGGATTTGGAGCACCCACCTTTATCCGCCCATTTTTCAAATGTTACACCAAGAATATACGACGAATTACCACTGGTTTTCAGGTAGTATGTGCCCTTCTTCAGTCCATACCATATCAGATCGCCGCAATCTGAATTCACTGCATCTTTCCTGCGGATCTCTTTTTTTCTGCTGTTACATAAAGTGATATTCAAATTTTTGAAAGTATAGAGCTGATCCGCATTTCCATAAACCACTACTACACTGTCTGAAGGCAGCACAAACTTATGATACACCGTTCCTTTAAAACCAGACACCTGGCTATACGTATAATATGTTTTACTCACCTTCTTCATCGTAACCGTTTTGCTGGCTGCCACGACATTCACGCCGAAAAGCATACATAATAACACTACAGTGATCAGAATCCGCACAATAGGGTAGCTTCTTCGATTTTTCTTTTTCATAGTCTTTCCCTCCCTGAAAATTTTCTGCTTCTGTTCAGAAATCCTGATGATAAGTTACTTTTATGTGGGTTCTGCCAAAAATGCCCCGCAGATACACCTGCAGGGCATTTCTCAGGTGAATCGTGAAACGGTTCGCCTTTTCTCTTTTCTGTTATTTCAGTTTACACCGAAAACTGTAGACACCGGTTGCGCTCTTTGCTGCACGGCTTACTTTGATGTAATAAGTACCGGCTTTTAATCCGATTGGCTTTCTTGTTCTCGCATTGCCAATGTAGTAGGTTCCTTCACTGTTGGCGAGAGTTGCGATTGTGCATCCGTTTCTTGCGCTCGGTCCATAGAGCTGGAAGCGAATCTTACCACTGCATTTGGAATCAATATCCACATAAAGCTTTTTATTTCTTCCGATCTTGATCTTGAACCAGTCTGCTTTATTGGAACTCTCCCCTATCGGGATTACACCGGTGATGATCTTCTTCTGGGAAATAGCATATGCTTTTGATTTGGAAGCAGCACCTCTGTCAGCCATTTTCTGGAATCCTGCTGCTAAGATATAGGAAGCATTGCCACTGGTTTTCAGATAATAGGTTCCCTTCTGGATTCCGTAAGTAAGATACCGGTCACCGGATGCATTTACAGACTCTCTGTAGGTCAGTGCCTTTTTCTTACTGTTGCATACCGTAACATCCATGCTGCCTCTTCCCCATGAATACACTTTATTTCCGGAAACAGCCAGTACTCCTGATGTAGGTACTGTAAATTTGTGATAAATAGTGCCTGTATAGCCCCTGTTCTGCTGATATACATAGGCTCCTGAGCTTTTCTTCATGGTAACGGTCTTGCTGGCTGCCATCGCATTCATGCCAAACAGAACACTCAGCAACATGGTCAGCAACAACAGTGGCATCAGGCGACGTCTGATCTTCTTTTCCTGTCTCATAACTTTTCCCTCCTGGACATATTTTTGTTATCTTTATTCTATCTAATTTTCCTTAGAAGTACAAGTATTCTTTTTCACATTTTGGACACACTTTTTGTCTTATCATTACATCAGGTTTGCTTCATCCGGCAGACGGAAGCCTTCTCCAATGACTTCATTGGATTCCACTACGATCACAAAGGCACGTTCATCAATTTCATGTACCCGCTTACGGATCAGATACATCTCCTTGCCGCTGCTGGCACACATGACAACTTCCTTTTTCTCACCGGTATAGCCGCCATATCCCTGCAGAATGGTAGAACCTCGATCCACCAGTTTATCAATCTCATCCACAATTTCCTGCGTATGATCCGATATAATCAACGTTAATTTTCCGGAATTTGTTCCACTGATCAGTTTATCCAGTACAATCGAATACAGATAATTCAACAGCAGCCCATAGATCATACTGTCGATACCACTTCCGATCGCAATGACACTGGAAAGAATTACCATCGCATCCATTACAAATGCTATTTTTCCCAAAGACAGATGTGGGCGATAGTATTTTACAGCCATCATAATAAAATCAAATCCACCGGTGGATGAACCTCTCATAAAAATAATGGCATATCCGATACCAAGTAAAACACCGGTACAAATGGCCGCCAAAATCAAGTCTCCCTGATACAGCGGCAGGTGCGGTCCAAGGATATCCATAACTGCAGATGTAATCAACGTAGATCTCAGGGATTTCAGGTAAAACTGTTTTCCCAGAGTCTTATAACAGCAGATAATGATCGGAATGTTCAGAATCACTGTCAGCGCACCTACCGGCAGCCCGAATAACTGATAGAAGATCAGCGCCACTCCGGATACTCCTGTCATTGGGAAATCTGCCGGTACTGCAAAGCTATAGGTTGCAATCGTCAGTAAAATTCCACCCAGAATATCCACCAGCACATCCACGCTGATTCTTTTTACATTTTCCTTCATGTTGTCCTCCATATCGCATGTCTTTATATTCTTTCAATCTGAATTCGTTTTTCCAGACGTCTGATTTCATCCCGGTGTGCCGTCCCATAGGTAAATGCCGTTGCCGTTCCTGCTGCAGCCGCCAGTCTGAGTGCTTCTTCATAAGAATGTTCCGGCTCCCAGCCTGCCAGAAAACCTGCTACCGAAGAATCCCCGGCGCCAACAGTATTGGCTACTTTTCCTTTCACGCCTTTTGCATAGAGGGCAGTCTTCTCTTCCGTCAACAGCAGCATGCCTTCCGCGCCCATAGATACTAGTACATTAGCAGCTCCCATATGCTGCAGTTCTCTTGCATAGTATCGCACTTCTCCCAGTGTTTTTATACGGATCGTAAACAAGTCCTCCAGTTCTTCCAGATTCGGTTTGATAAGAAATGGGTGAAACGGCAATGTTTTCAACAATTCTTTTCCTGTTACATCCAACACCGGACGAACCTGTAAGTCTGACAGACTCTTCAGGATATATTCATAGGCTCCCTTCACACCGGATGGTACATTTCCTGACAGCACCAGCGTATTCAGATCCGGCAGCTCCCGCAGTTTACTGCAAAGCCGGTCCAGATCTGCAAAAGTTAAAACCGGACCTATACCGTTGATCTCTGTTTCTTCCTGTGAGCTGACCTTGGTATTGATTCTGGTAAATCCATTGTCTACAAACAGGAAATGGTCTTTCAGCTTCTGTTCTGCCAGCATAGCTTCGTATGCCTTTCCAGTTGTCCCTGCCAGAAATCCGCTGACACAGGTATCCACATCCAGTTCTGCCAGTACAAGGGACACATTTACCCCTTTTCCTCCCGGGAAAACAGCCTCTTCTGATACCCGGTTCAGGCAGCCTGTCCTGAACTCCTCTACCTTTACCACACAGTCAATTGCCGGATTTAATGTTACCGTTGCGATCATGTTATCACCCCTTCTCAGAACAGTAATTCAGCCACATTGCTCAGATAAAACAGCCTGGTTGCCCGGATCAGATAGCAGGTATCCTTCACGCCTGCCGTCTCATAGACCGAATGCATGGCAAGCTGTGGCAAACCGATATCCACTGTATTCATCGGTGTCTGCGTATTGGCAATGTTGCCAAGTGTGGAACCGCCCAGCATGTCGGACCGGTTAAAAAAGTCCTGCACCGGTACGCCTGCTGCCTCGCAAATGGTACGGTAAACAGCTGCTGATACGGCATCCGTGGTATATTTCTGGTTGGCACTGTGCTTGATCACAATGCCCTCATTCACATATGGACGATTGGTCGGGTCTGTCTTATCTGCGTAATTTGGATGCAGTGCATGAGCATTATCCGCAGATACCATAAAACTTCCCGCCAGCATCTGAAGATAGGTTTCCTCGTTTCCGCCTGTTGCCAGATTGATTCTCGTAAGAATGTCTTTCAAAAATGTAGATGCGGCTCCCTGCTTGGTTCCACTTCCCACTTCCTCGTTATCCAGCATACAATATACCGGAACTGTGCTGGCTTTTTTCTCTTCCGCTCCTGCCTGTGACACCTCTTCCATCTCACAGTGACCGGCTTCCAGGAAACCTTTCAGTCCTGCAAAGGCACACTGCAGGTCATCCAGGCGTCCGCAGGATACGAATTCATCCTGTGCTCCCCAGATACTTGCCTGGGAACGGCTGTAAAGGAACAGATCCTGTGCCAGAATATCTTCTTCTTTCACTCCGGCAGCCTGTGCGACAATCGCCTTAAACTGACCTTTTTCGCAACCGCATGCCATCAGAGGAAGCATATCTTTCTGTGCGTTGTAACGGTATCCCTCATTCACTTCCCGGTTCATATGAATGGCAAGGCTTGGAATCATCAGCAGATCCCGATCCACATTTACCAGCCTGGATACGATCTTCTTCTTTCCGTCTGCTGTGGTCTCTTTTACCATAATTCTGCCTGCCACGGAAAGCGGGCGATCAAACCACGGTGCCATCAGCATACCGCCGTATTTCTCCACATTTAATTTCACATAATGGTTATCCACCACCATCTCCGGATTTTCCTTAATCTTAAAGGAAGGGGAATCACTGTGGCTTGCCATCACCTGATATCCTGAAAATTCCCCTTCAGGAATCCGGAATGCAATCACTGCAGAGTCGTTCCTGGTTACATAATAGCCTTTTCCACTCTCCAGCTTCCAGCTTTTTCTCTCTGTTAATTCCTCATATCCTTCTTCCTTCAACCGTGCAGTGACTGCTGCCGCTGCATGGAACGCATCCGGGCTTTCTTTGATAAACTGTATCAGTTCCTCTGCTG
The DNA here is from genome assembly GCF_014385005.1 of Jingyaoa shaoxingensis. GTDB lineage: Bacteria > Bacillota > Clostridia > Lachnospirales > Lachnospiraceae > Marvinbryantia > Marvinbryantia shaoxingensis. The sequence goes on from NZ_JACRSZ010000014.1 coordinate 89,574, forward strand.
TCTTCTTCATGTTCTTATCCTCTTTTCGCTGCTGATGCTCCTTGTTATTTATCCAGTTTTATTCCTGCCAGTGCCTGTGCAAATGCATTGTTCACTGGCTCCTGTGCTTCTTTTTTCTGTTTATTCAGATAGCGCTGTACATCCTTCTTGCTGACTCCTGCGCCCTCTTTTTCTCTTCTCGCCTGAAATGCTGACAGGCGTTCCTTGTATCCACATTTACAGATAAATGTCTTCTCTCCGCCTTTTTCATACATCTCCATCTTCTTATGGCAGTTCGGGCAGCGCGCATTGGTAACTCTGGAAATCACTTCCCGGTGTCCACATTCACGATCCTGACATACCAGCATCTTCGCCTGCTTGCCATTTACTGCCAGCATACGTTTTCCACACACCGGGCACTTATGACTGGTCAGATTATCATGACGGAATACCCCGTCATCTGCCTTGATCTCCTCCACAATCTCTCTGGTGTAAGCATCGATCTCCTTCATAAAAACATCCCGCTTCATTTCTCCTTTGGCGATTCTGGACAGTTTCATCTCCCAGTCTGCGGTCAGCTCCGGCTTCTTCAGATCTTCCGGCACCAGTGATAGGAGCTGTCTTGCTTTCCCCGTAAGATGGATCTCGTTTCCACGCTTCTCCATCAGAAAGCTGTTGAAAAGCTTCTCAATAATATCTGCACGGGTCGCCACTGTTCCAAGACCGCCGGTTTCTCCCAGAGTTTTTACCATCTGTGCATCCCGGCTGTCCATATATTTGACCGGATTTTCCATGGCTGAAAGAAGTGTTGCCTCTGTGAAGTATGCCGGAGGCTTGGTTTTTCCCCTGGTCAGTTCTGCTTTCAGGATCTCTCTGTGATCTCCCTTCTTTATAGATGGCAGGTTCTGTTCCTTTAATCCATCTTCTCTGTCGTCTTCCTCTTCCTGCTGACGGTCATAGACCACTCTCCAGCCCTGATCCAGCATCACTTTTCCCTTAGCTGCAAAGTTCTGTCCTGCTGCCTCGCCTTTTAATGAGGTCTGCATATAGATGCACGGTGGATACAGAACACTTAAGAAACGGCGTACTACCAGATCATAAATCCGGCGTTCTTCTGTACTCATCTTCTCCATCTGCACAAACTGCTCTGTAGGAATGATTGCATGATGGTCACTGACTTTTTTATCATCCACAAAACTCTTGTTTAACCGCAGTGGCTGCATAATCAGGCTTCCTGCCAGCTTCTTATACGGTCCGATGCTGATGGCCCGGAGACGTTCTTTTATGGTCTCTGCCACGTCTTTTGATATATATCGGGAATCGGTACGCGGATAAGTCAGAACCTTATGACGCTCATATAACTGTTGCATAATATTCAGGGTCTGCTTTGCAGAATAGCCAAACATGCGGCTGGCATCTCTCTGCAACTCTGTCAGATCATACAGCCCCGGAGAGAGCACGCTGCTCTTATTCTCTTTTACTTCTGTTACAGTAAGCTGTCTGCATTTCAGATCTCCCAGCAGCTTTTCTGCACGGTCTCTGGCAAATGTACGATAGCTCCCGCTTTTTTCATCCTGCCATGTCCAGCGGATCTGTTCGTCCTGAATCTGAACACCATAGTATTCCTGTGCCTGGAAGGCGCGGATCTGTTGCTCCCTTCTGGCAATCATGGCAATGGTCGGTGTCTGAACTCTTCCACAGGATAACTGGGCATTATGTTTACAGGTCAGTGCTCTGGTTCCGTTCATTCCCACCAGCCAGTCTGCCTCTGCACGGCAGACCGCCGCGTCATACAGATGCTGGTATTTTCTTCCGTCAGACAAATGTGCAAATCCTTCTTTGATGGCCTTGTCTGTGACAGATGAAATCCACAGCCGCTTTATCGGCTTATGGCAGCCGGCTTTTTCCAGAATCCATCTGGCTACAAGTTCCCCTTCTCTTCCCGCATCAGTGGCAATAATCACTTCCCCGATGTCCTTCCGGTACAGTTGGGTCTTCACCGTCTGATACTGTCTGGCAGTCTGGCGGATCACCACCAGCTGCATCTTCTCCGGCATCATCGGCAGTGTTGCCATATCCCATTTCTGATACTTTTTGTCATATTCTTCCGGGTCAGCCAGAGTCACCAGATGTCCCAGTGCCCAGGTAACCACGTATTTGTCTCCTTCCAGTGCTCCTCCGGAAGGCTTGCTGCAATGCAGTACTCTTGCGATATCCCGTCCTACCGACGGTTTTTCTGCTATGACCAGTGATTTCATTATATTCTCCTATGATTTGTAGCTGTTCAGCGCCTTCACATTGGGTCTGAATAGTTACATCATTTTTTTAATTTATGACAGAAAGGCTGCTACAGAAAATAATGCAGCAGCCTTTTGGTTTTTTATGATACCAGAGTTCCCATCTTGAAAGACTCGATTGCCAGTTCCACTACCTGTGGATTGCATTCCCGGTATTTAAAATAATAAAACAGCAAATTTATGTATTCGTCCAACCTGGACTGATTCTCACTTCCTACAAATCTCTTTTCTCCACACAGGAGACATTCATTCAGCATCAGGAATGTGGCAAACCGCTCATTTACATAAATATCTTTTTCATCTTCTGTATAGTGCAGGAACTGGAGTGGTTTTCTTCTCACAATCCATGCAATCAGATAGGCAAAACTCTTTTCTGTGCGGATCCATTCAATGCCGTGAAAGTCCTTCAGCCGAAACAGATCTGCATAATAATCCAGAATCAGGCTGAATAAGATACGCTCATTGCATTCCACGTTCCCCTGATAGCCTGCTTCTTCTATAAAGTGATTGGCGGAAGCCAGCACTTCTGTATATTTCTCATGCAGTCTGTCTTCTCCGATCTTTTCTATCATATCTTCGTAACTGTATTCGCAGTTCATTCTTGTGCTTCCCTTTTCCATTCTTTTAATAACTTCAGTTCGTCAAGCTGCTCATGGTGATTCATTACCATCACACTCATATCAGATTCCATGTTATAACGCATATTGGAATAATAAACTGCCTGCCGCTCTTCCGCGAAATCGTACGCCGGACTTGGCAGCTTCTCCATGTGATACTCCCCGCTCATCGCCTCTGTCAGCAGTTCCCGAAAATGGCTCTGACGCCCCTGACTCTTTCTACTTTGCATACTTTTTTTCCCTTCGAAGTATCACGGAATTCAGATATGCAGATGCATCAATTACCGTATCCCGGCTCTTCTCACGCTGTATTTTTTCTTCTTTCCGCTCCGAGGTATCCGGCTGGGAAATATGGCGCCAGTCCGCATAAGTATCTCCGCTGTAGTACTGTGCACAGTTTTCCCATCCCTGCTCTCCCATTTCAAAACAGGTAGAGATAATCTCGTCTATGGAATCTGCCAGCTGTGCTACCGTATTCGTATAGCGCAGCAGAAAATGATTCTCGTTGCGGTAAGGATATTTGACTCTGTGGTCGAATTCTCCATATACTTCCTCTGCCAGTGTCCGTACCTGCACCTCACAGAAATATTTTTCAAAACGAATAATGTAATGCTGGGAACGGTATCCCCGGTCGGTATGTTCCCGGTATATCTTATCCCCGAATATATCTCTGTCACCGTATCTTGTATAGGCCACCGGTGGCTCTGCCAGATAACATTCATCTGTGGCATTAGTCTGGAACCGTTCCGTGATCCAGTCAAATACACCTTCCCACTCTTCTTTTGCCAGAATTAATACACGTGCGCCGACCAGATCCTGTACAATATCCAGATAATTATCCACGTTAATATTCAGGTACTTTTTGTTCTGGTACTTACCTCGTTTTCGAATAATCTTCTCAATCAGATGCTTTGGTTCTTTGGCTCTGGTACGGATAGAATGAATCGGCATCTTCATTCCATCCAGGAAATACTCTGCGAACCTGCCACAGTACTCTTCCACCTCCGGCTGGCGCCTGCAGTAATCATCATAGATCTCTTCCAGTACTTCCCACTTCAGCCCGGAACATAAGAATTCCTGTTCTACCTTATACTCTTTAAAAAACTCTTCTTTATCAAGCATACTATCCGTCCTTCTCACTCCATATTCTGGCAGGACGACCATGCAGGTCAGATGAAGTTCTCTTCACACCTGCTGTTATTCTACCGTCACACTCTTCGCCAGGTTTCTCGGCTTATCCACATCCAGACCTTTGGAAACACTGACATAATATCCCATCAACTGTAATGGAATGACTGCCAGCGATGTTGCAAAATGTGTATCTGTCTTTGGAATGTAGGTTACAAAATCTGCTGTATCTTCTATGCTATAGTTGCCGTAGCTGGTCACGGCACACAGATATGCGCCACGGCTCTTGCATTCTACCATATTGGACAGTGTCTTCTCATAGAGATCTGACTGCGTCAGCACCCCGATCACCAGTGTATTATCTTCCAGAAGTGAGATCGTTCCATGCTTCAGTTCTCCTGCTGCATAGGCTTCGGAATGAATGTAGCTTATCTCCTTCATCTTCAGACTGCCTTCCAGTGAAATTGCATAATCCAGTCCACGGCCGATAAAGAAAATATCTCTCGCATTTGCCTGTTTTGCTGCAAACCACTGAATGCGTTCTTTATCATCCAGTACTTTTCTGATCTTGTCAGGAAGTGTCTGCATCTCTGTAATCAGCTCAGTATAGTATTCTTCTGTAATTTCTTCCCTTACCAGTGCAAACTGTACTGCCAGGCAGTAAGCTGCAATAAGCTGGGTGCTGTATGCCTTGGTGGTTGCCACAGAAATCTCCGGTCCCGCCAGTGTATAAAATACATTATCTGCCTCTCTGGCAATGGATGATCCTACTACATTGACGATTGCCAGCGTACGGATTCCTTTGCTCTTGGCCTCACGCAGTGCAGCCAGGCTGTCTGCCGTTTCTCCTGACTGGCTGATGATAATCACCAGTCCGTTCGGATCCAGAATTGGCTTACGGTAACGGAATTCGGATGCCAGCTCTACGCGAACCGGAATCCTTGCCAGATCCTCTATTACATACTGGGCAGCCACACCTACATGATAGGCTGAGCCACATGCTACAATGTAGATCTGAGAAACATCTCGGATCTGCTCTTCTTCCAGTCCCACTTCAGCGAGGTCGATCTTATTCTCATGGATCACAGAATTCAGAGTATCCTGTACAGCCTTCGGCTGTTCCTGAATCTCCTTCATCATAAAGTGTTCATAACCGGCCTTCTCGGCAGCCTCTGCATCCCACTTAATCTCTGTCAGTTCTTTTTCAATCTCATCTCCGTCCAGATTGTAGAAAGTAATCTTTCCTTTCTCCAGACGGCCGATTTCCAGATTGCCAATATAGTATACCTTTCTGGTATATTTGAGAATTGCCGGAACATCAGATGCCAGATAGGATTCTCCCTCACCCAGTCCCAGAATCATCGGACTGTCTTTTCTGGCCACATAGATCTCTTCCGGATAGTCTTTAAACATTACGGCAAGAGCGTAAGATCCTCGAATACGGATCATGGCATGGTTCAGTGCATCCACCGGTGTTCCTACATACTTTTTATAATAATAGTCAATCAGCTTTACTGCTACTTCTGTATCCGTTGCTGAATAGAACTGATACCCCTTGCGGGTCAGTTTATCTTTTAATTCCTGATAGTTCTCAATAATTCCGTTATGAACGGCTACTACATTGCCATCATCACTGCAATGTGGATGGGCATTCTCTACAGATGGCTCTCCATGGGTTGCCCATCTGGTATGACCGATACCACAATCGCCCAGCAATGTCTTACCATCATTGGTCTTCTCTGCCAGTACCTTCAGTCTTCCCTTTGCTTTCACAATCTCGGCCGCTGCTGCTCCATTACGGACAGACATACCCGCTGAATCGTATCCACGATATTCCAGCTTGGAAAGTCCATCCAGTAATATCGGTGCCGCCTGGCGGTCACCTACATATCCTACTATTCCGCACATATTGTTCTCCAATCTTCTTCATTCCGTATCCGTTCAGTTCCTTCACAGATGTGATGGATTCTGAGCCGTTACTTCATTTCTTATTTTATGCTTCCTTCTCCAATACAGAAGTACAATGCGGGCATCGTGTTGCCTTTATGGATATCTCACTCTGGCAGAATGGGCAGATCTTGGTAACCGGTTCTTCTTCCTCTTTTTCTTTCATTCTGACTTCTGACAGTTTATTCATTGCCTTTACCACCATAAAAATCACAAATGCAATAATCAGGAAATTCAATACAGCTGTTATAAAATTACCATATGCAAATACAGCGACTCCTGCAGCCTGGGCTTCTGCCAGTGTTGCATATTTTTCTCCGCTGAATTGAATAAACAGATTGGAAAAATCAAGTCCTCCGGTAATCAGGCTGATCAATGGCATAATCACATCGTTTACCAGCGAATTGATAATTGCCTGAAAAGCACCACCGATGATAACACCGACTGCCAGATCCATTACATTGCCACGCATAATAAACTTCTTAAATTCTTCTATAAAATTCTTCATCTTCCCATTCCCTTGTATGTTTTCACATCACCGTCAAATATTATAAACTTGACACTCTTTACTGTCAATCTGCGAATGATCGTCAAATTCTTCCTCTATTCGCCATGTGAATTTCTTATTTTCGGATCTCCAGAAGCTTCTGTTTTAATTCATTTTCCATTTTTACCATATCTGCTTCTGCCTGCAGACGCTTCTGGCGTCCTTCGCTCTGGATCTGCAGTACTTCATCGAAGGTCTTTACCAGTTCTGCATTGGTCTGGGTCAGTGTTTCAATATCTACAATTCCTCTCTCAGATGCCTTTGCAGTGGAAACCGTTGCTTCATGAAGTGCATTTGCATTCTTCTTCAGCAGTTCGTTGGTCATATCTGTCACTGCATTCTGTGCTTTGGCAGCCCGCTGCGCATGTTCCAGCCCAAGCGCAATGACCATCTGATTCTTCCACAGTGGAATCGTATTCACCAGTGTGGACTGAATCTTCTCCACCATCATGGTGTTGTTATTCTGAATCAGGCGGATCTGTGGTGCTGTCTGCATGGAGATCATACGGCTCAGTTCCAGGTCATGCAGTTTCTTCTCGAAACGGTCACAATAACTGGCAAGATCCTTGGCTTCCTGTGCCAGCACCTGATCATCTCCTGCCTGTGCTTTTTCCATCAGTTCTTTTAACTGTGTATTTCTTACCTCTTCCAGCTTCTGCTTTCCTGCCGCAATATACATAGACAGTTCCTTATAATAAGTAAGATTCAACGCATACATCTGATCCAGCATGGCTGTATCCTTCAGGAGACGTACCTGATGTTCTTCCAGGACATCACAGATCTTGTCCACATTCACAGCGGTCTTATCATATTTTGCCTTCATGGTCTCCAGCTTGTTCTCACCCTTGTGAAACAGACCCAGAAATCCTTTTTTTTCATTATCCACGTCAAAATTCTTCAACTCGGCCACCACATCTGTCAGCATATTACCGACTTCACCCAGATCCTGTGACTTTACATTCTCCAACGCTTTTTCAGAGAAATCTGCCAGCTTCTGCTGTGCACCGGCACCGTACTGGAGAATCATATTGCTGTCAGATATATTGATCTGCTGTGCAAATGCCTGAATCTGCTGCTGTTCTTCCGGTGTAAAATGGGATTCTTCCTCCATCTTCTCTTTTACTTCTTCCACTTCCTGTTCTTCTGTCTTCTGTGGCAGTTCCTCCTTCTCCGGGAACGGTGTCAGAGTTAAAGTTGGCGCGGTTCCCGCCAGTTTTTCAAATTCATCACTCATCTTGCTTCTCCTTTCACTGCTTCATTTTGCTGTTATTCATGCCACTGCCGGCAAGCATTTTACTACATCTGATGTTTTACTTTACATCTTTCATGGCATCTTTGATCTCTTCTCCTGTCAGTCCTTCCTGTGCAAGAAGTGTATGCAATACTGAGATGTCTGCTGTAATGTCCATGGAAGTATCCTGATACAGATTATCAAATAACTTTGCAAATGCCATGTTCAAAGTATCCAGTGTATCCTCGATCTCTTTCCTGGACTTTGCAATATTGGCCAGCTGGTCCGGATGCTGTCCCTCCAGTTCTTCTTCTGTCAGCTTCTCATAGGAATCCAGCAGCTTTATCGTCGTCGGCAGATAATACTTCATCAGTTTCTTGGTATCATCGGCACATTCAGGATGTGCCTTTACGTAATCAAAAATCTTCCGTGTCACAGCTTCCAGATCATATAGTTTTCTGGAAACTGCTTCATCACTGATAGCATCGTTACTTTTACGGATCTTCTCGATATATGCATTTCCGTCTGTAATGAGTTTTCGTACTTCCGGTGGCAGTTCCTGTGTTTCCCGCTCCAGTTTTTCCCGTGCTTCTTTCTCCCGGTTCTGCTGTTCCAGTCTCTGAGTCTTTTCCTGTAAAAAATTCTGGTATCCCTGATCTGTCACATACAGTGTCTTGCTCTCCTGATCCAGATGTCCCTGCAGGAACATATTCTCCTGCAGCATATCCTGAATATCTTTTAAGACTTCCTTCTCATTTCTTCCACTGGATGATGTCAGTTCTTCTATGGAAATATGATCTCGTTTTCCGATCTTCTTCACATAATTCTTAAATTTCTTGATCTGTTTCAGGGTTCCACTGCCTTTTATGCTCAAAGCGCCAAAACCGACAGCCACGATAAACAGAATCACTTCCGGCACGGTCAGTGCCACACCTGTGATCTTACTGGCAATTGCCAGAGTCAGCAGTCCTGCCGCACATCCAAGCACACCTGCAATCCCCATGGTAAACATAAAATATCCCTTCAGTCGTCCGCTTCCTCCTGGGGAATAGCGTCCCTGCTCAGCTACAGAGGCAGACTCTGCAGTCTTCTGCACAGGCTTTGACTGACTCTTCCACGGATTTTGTGCCACCTCCATCTTATGCTGCGCATTTTTCATATAATCAGGTCTGCGGTCAGGCTGTGGTTCGTCGATCACGGATGAAACCACGGTATCCACTACTGTGTTCGCTACCTGACTGACTGAATTCTGTATTGTTGTACTTAACTGGCTGAAATCCTGACTGTCTATGGCCTTCTGCACCATATCACTGATTTCACTGCCAAGATTGCTGTATTTTGAATCTGACATATTTTCCCACCTTTTCTTTTTATTCCTTTATCCCCAAGTATATCGCAAAACCAAACATCTTTCAAGAATACAACGCCTGACAGGCTCTTCTGGATTGTCCTAAAATTTCTGTATCTGTACAGTACCTTTACAGACACGAAGCAAAAATTTCATTAATATTTATTTTCCCCTTGCATTTCTTCGTGAAAAGATATATTATCTGTATATGATATGACATAGTTTTTAATACTACATGTGATAGTTTTTAATATTTTGGAGGCTTTACTATGAAAGAAATAACTGTAAGTTCTATCGGACATTCTGTTACTCAGAATCCGATACACAAGATGACAATCAAGGATCCCGGAAGTTCCATTACCCATTTTATTGGATTGATCATGGCTGCTCTTGGCACTGCACCTCTTCTCGTTCGTGCAAGTCGTCATGGCAGTCCGATTTATATGATTTCCATGGCTGTATTCATGGCGAGCATGATTCTGCTCTATGCAGCCAGCACCACTTATCATACTTTTGACATTTCACCATCTGTCAACAAATTATTGAAAAAAGTGGATCATATGATGATATCTGTCTTAATTGCCGGCAGCTACACTCCGGTGTGTCTTCTGGTTCTGAACGGACGTCTCGGTCTGATCATTCTGGGGATCGTCTGGGGACTTGCTATTACCAGTATTCTGATCAAGGCCTTCTGGATCTATTGTCCAAAATGGTTCTCTTCTATATTATATATCGGCATGGGATGGACCTGCATCCTGGCATTCGGTCCAATCGTACGCTCCCTGACACCGGGTGCATTTTTCTGGCTGCTGACCGGCGGCATTATCTACACCATTGGCGGTGTGATCTATGCACTGAAGCTGCCGATCTTTAATTCGAAGCATCCGTACTTCGGCTCCCATGAGATCTTCCATCTGTTTGTGATGGGCGGAAGTCTCTGCCACTATATCTTTATGTTCTGTTATTTAGCCTGATGAACGTACAACAAATTGCTGAACAAATACGTATATTTTTCTAAAGTCATAGGTTTTTCGACCTATGACTTTTTCTTTTGTATTACTACACAATTTGAACAAAATAACGTATAATAGATCAGACATTAAAATTGCAATCGTCTGTATCCCACATGCTTCATTCAGAATCTGATTCTCCATCCGGTTCTACTGTTAATGTACCGCAACGCCGATTGCTTGATCTGATAGATTTCAGGAGCCTGCTATGAACTATACTTATATTGTAAAATGCAGCGACGGTACTTATTATACCGGCTGGACCAACAATCTGGAAAAACGTATCCAATCACATAATTCAGGGACGGGTGCCAAATACACCCGTCCCCGTCTTCCGGTTACCCTTGTTTATTATGAAACTTTTGTTACCAAACAGGAAGCTATGCGCCGTGAATATGCGATTAAGCAATTAAATCGTCAACAAAAAGATTTCCTTATACGTTCCTTTGCTTCTGATCACACTTAATTTAGAAATATTTTTCAAGTAAATTTCTTTATTGTCCATTCCCTTTAACTTCAAAAATTGCATAAAAAAAAGATCTGAAAACAATGTGCTTCAGACCTTTTAGAGGCGCAGACCGGATTTGAACCGGTGGATACTGGTGTTGCAGACCATTGCCTTACCACTTGGCTACTGCGCCTTAACAAATATATTATAGCAGGTACTGCTATGTTTGTCAATCTATTTTCATAGATCGATGACTCCAAGGGGATTTGAACCCCTGTTACCGCCGTGAAAGGGCGGTGTCTTAACCGCTTGACCATGGAGCCAAAATAACTATTTCATATAGCTTTATATGAAAAAACTCCCCGAGTTGGGCTCGAACCAACAACCCCTCGGTTAACAGCCGAGTGCTCTACCATTGAGCTATCGAGGAATATGAAGATTGTACCTTCAAAACCGCATACGGTAAATACTTTTCATCCGTGTTTCCCAAACCTTTTGGAAGTTCTGTTCGCTTCGCTCCCAGAACGACCTTCCTGCTAAGTTCTGCCTTCGTCTTCC
>NZ_JACRSZ010000015.1 GCF_014385005.1 Jingyaoa shaoxingensis
CCATAAGCCTGCTCCTTAGATTAGATTTAGAGTTTTTAGAGTCAACTCCCAAAACTCTAATCAATAGTTTACATGCAACAGCCAGAAATTTCGATACACCCTCTTATTGGACGCTTACGGTATAAAAAGTATATTCCATATTGGGTATAATTTAAGTTTCGCTAAGTTTCACTTATATAGGTGTCTGAGGAAAATTTAATAGAAAAAACATGAAAAAGGCACTGAAAACCCCTGAATTATTGGTTTTACAGTGCCTTCTCTTTGACTAATGAGAAAAAACATAATAAATTTAAGTTTTGCTAAGTTTCACTAAGTTCAGCATTAACAGATCGCCACTGCCTTTTCGGCTCAAATTTTCCACACCCATCACAGGTCTGCGGCCAGTTGATTTTCCACTCAAAATACTCATCTCTGGTAATCTCACCGGATTTCAGTTCTTCTTTTCTGAGAACCCATTCTTTCATAAAATCATTGAGAACTCCATAATTGAACCACATACCAACAGGTGGATGAGCAGGCCAGTTGTCAGAGTTATGGTAACGGACTGCGGTATCTTCGCTGGAATTGCATTTCTCTCCGGGATAAGTTTCTAACTGAAAGAGATTGATAGCTGCCGGATTAAATTCATCAATCCAGAACAGGATTTCCATAAGTTCAGAAGCATCCATAGTAGTAGGTTCATGCAGTGCCAGTGGATTTACGTCCAGAATCTTAGCCATTTCAGTTACCAGATCTTTACGGGGAACCCTGTAATTCGTTTCGTATTGGGCAAGGCGGTTTGCACCTTTATCGCCCCAGCCGAGGGCAGCTCCAAGTTCTGCCTGTGTCATATTCCGGAATGTCCGGATTTTTTTTATTTTATCACCGATTGTCATACCAAATTTCCAACTTTCTTTTTGATAAATCCATTTTACTACCAAAAACAAGGAATGTAAACAGAAAGATTCGCATTGAAGCGAACAAAACGCTTGACATTCGCATGAAAGCGAATGTACGGATGAGGATAAATACATTTTGCAAATTATTGCAAAATTAGGTTGGTAAAATCATTCTGTCAGGCTTTATTAGTGAGAGGATTTTTTTGAAGAGAACAACATTTTGGTGTTTCTAGGCTGTAATAAGTGAAAGGATATTCAAAAAACTCTCTTTTGTACCTTGAAAACTGCATGAGCTGTATAATCTGATTCCACAGATGCCATAACCCTGTAAATGATTTTACTGGCGAGCGTCGAAGATACTCCGGAAACGGCTGGTAAGTTTGCGAAGAAGCTGCCAGCATTCAGAAATATTCTGATAGAGGTTGGCAGTAACGCTGACAGCAGATTATACGAATGGAAGCCAACACGCCGAACGGAATATGCAATGCTATAACAATAGATAAACTGTGAGAACAAAATACGAAAAGGTAAGGTGATGCAATTGAGAAAATTGCAGGTATAGGACAACTGATACAAAGAATATGTTGGAAAAGAGGTGAGCATCATGGTGAATCAGTCAGTAATAGATTCCAGTGTTGATCTGGAGCAGTTAAAGGACATTGAAGATTTAATTCCTGATATGGATAAAGCTATTTCTGAGAAAGTGGAAACTTTTCTGGATAAATCCGGCGATCAACCGTATGCTCACATGAATGAAGGGTATGTGGTGGTCGTGGAAATGACCGGAGAAATGGATGCCACAGATGCCATTAGTGATTATCTTAGAAAAAGAACGGAGTTGATGTATTAGATGCAAGTCTTGAAAAAATATCTTGCGAAGCTACAGATGTTATGTTAATGTGAGGTCAGGGAAAATGAACGTGATACATGGTTTCTGACTTCAAATTCAATGGAATAAGTAAGTTGGGAGCGATGTAAAATGGAACAGATGCAAATGAATATGCCAGATATATACGATGCTGCATTGTATCTTCGATTATCGAAAGATGATATGGAAGAGGGCGGTGCGAAGTCAGAGAGCAACAGCATTGCAAATCAGAGAGAGTTACTTCGGAGCTTTGTAAAAAGCCAGCCGGATATTCAGATCTTTGATATATATGTGGATGACGGATACTCAGGAGGAAATTTTGACCGACCTGAGTTTAAACGAATGACAACTGATATAGAAGCTGGAAAAGTAAACTGTGTGATTGTAAAAGACTTATCCAGATTCGGAAGAGAATATATAGAAGCCGGGCGATGGATCGAAAAGACCTACCCGGCTTTAAATGTGCGTTTTATTTCAGTTACAGACCAGTTTGACAGTAAAACAGCAGATTTTTCAGAGAAGTCATTTGTAGTTCCAATCAAAAATTTTGTAAATGAAAGTTATTGCCGAGACATTTCCGGTAAAGTGCGAAGTCATCAGAAAATCAAACGTGAGAAAGGTGAATTTATTGGAGCATTTGCACCGTATGGTTACTGCAAAGATCCGGAGAATAAGAACTGTCTGGTGATTGATTCTTATGCAGCGGATATTGTAAGAAAAATATTTTCATGGAAAATTGATGGGTTCAGTCTTGGAGCAATCGCAGAAAAACTGAATGTACGTCATGTGCAGTCGCCAAAAGAATATAAAAAGGCAAATGGTGAAAATTACAATTCCGGATTCCATAGTTCAGATACACCAAAATGGTCGGCAGTGCAGATCAAAAGGATTCTGACCAACGAGGTTTACATTGGAAACATGGTACAGGGCAAGCAGGAACGAATCAGCTATAAAGTAAAGCAACGCCTGGATAAGCCAGAATCAGAGTGGGTGAAAGTAGAAAATACGCATCCGGCAATCATCAGGCAGAATGATTTTGATGTGGTGCAGAAGTTACTCCAATATGATGGCAGAGCATCGAAAACATCAGACAGTGCAAACTTTTTTTGGGGATTTGTGTTTTGTGGAGATTGCAAGACCCCGATGATACGCAGGGTAAATCAGTATAAGGGGAAGAAAAAAGCTTTTTATATCTGCCAGACAAAGAATAAAGGTGGAGATTGTACCAGACACAGTATTCCGGAAGAGGTGCTGAAAAGGATTGTATTGAAAGAGATTCAGGCATATACAGCACTTTTTATAGACTATCAGATGATTATGGAAGAACTTTGTGAGATGCAAGTTAGTTACGATCAGGTAATCGGTTATGATACACAGATTAGTAAGTTGCAGGAAGAATATAACCGTTATTACAGTCTGAAAGCATCTTTGGGTGATGACTTGAAAGAGGGACTGATCAGCAAAGCGGAGTTCGATGATTTTCGGGAAAGTTATGGAAGAAAATGTGAAGAACTGGAGCAGATGATTGAGAATCAGAAAAAGCTGATAAAGCAAATGTTTGAGGGTGGAGTGTCTGCAACCGTTCAGTTGGAGGACTGGAAGAAATCACTGGAAATCAAAGAATTGGATCGCACATTGCTGGCACTGACCGTAGATAAAATCTATATTTATGAAAACAAGCAAATTAAAATTCACATCCGCTATCAGGATATGATTGAGAAGATGAAAGTCATAAGACGGTTTTATGCGGAACACAGGACAGAATGCAGGAAAGAGGTGGGATAAATGGCAAGAACAGCAAAAAGATATAAGAAAAACACAGAGAAGAAGATTCCTGGTATTCCGGTATGTATGGCTGCAATTTATGCCAGATTATCCGTAGACAATGATGAAAAAAAGTCAGAATCTATTGAAACACAGGTTACGCTGATAAAAGAATTCATTCAGAAGCACAATGAAAATCCGGACAAAGAGTATGAGATTGCTGTATATGATATTTATTCTGATTTGGGAAAAACCGGAACAAATTTTGACCGACCGGGATTTGAACGGATGATGAATGATGTCAGGGCAGGTAAACTAAACTGTATTCTGGTAAAGGATTTCTCACGATTTGGAAGAAATTATATCGAAACTGGCAACTATCTGGAAAAGATTCTTCCTTTTATGAAAGTGCGGTTTATTTCTGTATGTGACAACTATGATTCATTTGCACCGGGTGCTAAGAATCAGGAATTATCCATGAATATCAAGAATTTGGTGAATGATGCTTATGCGAAAGACATTTCTGCAAAAGAACGGGCTGCGAAACGTATTGCACAGAAAAATGGTGAATATGTGGGATCTACAGCTTCATACGGATATCGTCTGGAAAAGGTAAATGGGATTTATAAGTTGATTGTGGAACCGGAAGCTGCAAAGATTGTCCGCAGGATTTTTGAAGAATATGCTTCTGGAGATGGTATACAGAGTATTATTGACAGGCTGTTTGAAGATGGGGTACATCGGATTTCGGACTATAACCAATATCATCATGTGTATTGTCAGGATGGAGAGAATCTTCATCAGTGGGGAAATTCTTCGATACGTGCGGTTTTAAATCGAAATAATTATTATGGTGATCTGGTTCAGAGAAAATACGAATCAAGATTTCAAAGAGGGGAAAAATGGTGTGACATACTGGATGAAAGTCAGTGGATTATTACGCCAAATGCCCATGAAGCGATTATCAGTCGAGAATTGTTTGACAAAGCACAGGTCAGGTTAAAAGCAGCACAACAGAAAGCAGCAAAAACTACAGCAGGATGGGAAGAGGATGAAAGAGCATTTTACAATGTATTCTATTGTGGAGATTGTAAGCGAAAAATGTGCACACGCAGATACGGAAATGATGTGCTTTACTTTTGCAATGCTGCCCAGTATCGGGATGAAAGGAAATGCAGTCATAAATCTATTTCCGAAGGAAAACTGCAGAAAATTGTCCGTTCGGAGCTGACCAGACAGTTTCAGTTATCTGACTTACGGAAAAAGGATATGTCTGCTATAAGCAGTGCGGTATTTCTTTCCAAAATCAAAGAAATTCAAGCGGAGATCAGGAAACTGGATGCAGATATGGAAAGACGTTCAGAAAAACTGGCACAGGCATTCATGCAATATAAAGAGGGTGAACTTTCCAAAGCAGCCTATATAGAAATGAAAGATGACCGTAATAACTGGAAAGAGTTCTGCGAAGAGAGAAAGAAGTCTTTGGAGCAGACTATACGAAAACTGGAAAAACAGCAGAAAGAAGAAGCCAGATTTTTACGAAGCCTGCTGGAGCTGGATGGGACAACCAGAATCAATGCGGAACTTGCAGAAGGCTTGATTGAAAGTATGTATCTATATGGTGATGGCAAACTGGAAATCAACTTCGGGTTTAAGGGGGCGGTAGAACATGAGTGATCAGAAACTGATTATTGGATATTACCGCCTTTCCGTGGAAGATGACTCAGAGGGAGAAAGTAACAGCATTATTAATCAGAGAAAACTGGTAAAAGATTATATTTCCAATATTCCTGAACTGGTGGCTATGCCCTTTCAGGAGTTCTACGACGAT
This sequence comes from Jingyaoa shaoxingensis, assembly GCF_014385005.1. Taxonomy (GTDB): domain Bacteria; phylum Bacillota; class Clostridia; order Lachnospirales; family Lachnospiraceae; genus Marvinbryantia; species Marvinbryantia shaoxingensis. The sequence goes on from NZ_JACRSZ010000015.1 coordinate 5,342, forward strand.
GGATATTCTGGTTCCAGTATGGAACGTCCGGCAATTAAGCAGGTTCTGGAACTTGCCAGAGAGAACAAAGTGCAGTGTATTGTGGTAAAAGATTTTTCACGTTTTGCCAGAAACTATATTGAGATGGGAACTTATCTGGAACAGATTTTTCCATTCCTGGGAGTACGATTCATTTCTATCTCAGACCGATATGATTCTAAAGATTATAAGGGAAAGAGTTCGGATATTGAAGTACAGTTTAAAGGACTGATAGCAGATTTTTATGTGAAAGACCAGTCCGTAAAGGTAAAAGCGGCAGTCAGTACCAGACGAGGAAAAGGTGAGTATTGCTGTGGCTCTGCACCGTATGGGTATCGAATCAATCCTGAAAATAAGAAAGAACTGGTGATTGTAGAGGACGAAGCGGAAGTAATCCGCAGAGTATTTGAACTGACCAATCAGCGATATTCCAAGATGGAGATTTGTAAGTTATTCAATGAAGAGGGGGTATTGACTCCCTTGCAGTCTATGAGTAGACGACAGAAATCAGACAGCAAGAAAGCTGCATCAAGAGGATTGCAGTGGACGAGTGATATGATACGGAAGATTGTGGATGATAAAACTTATATAGGCTGTATGGTCTATGGAAAGACAAAGATTCCAGATCCCGGAACAGGGAAAGAAGTACCAGTGCCGAGAAATCAGTGGAAAGTAATGGAAAACCATCACGAGCCGATTGTATCAAAAGAGGTCTTTGAGAAAGCACAGTCCCTGCAGATCAGATACACCAAGAAAAGCAAATTTGACAGGGAAACAACACTATTAGGTGGCTATGTAAAATGCGGGAATTGTCGCAGAAGCCTGACTTCAAGCAGTCCGGTTCATGGTCATATCCTTTATAGCTGTGCGTACAGTAAAGGAAAAGAAGATACAGGGTGTTTTGCCGGGAAAGCTGATAACAAAATGCTGGAGCATATCGTACTGGCAGAAATAAAGGCTTACTTACGTCAGAATATCAGTCAGGAACAGATGCAGCAATCCATGAGAAAACAGCATGAGGACAGTATAGAAGCCTATAAGACGGAAAGTGCAGATTGTGAAAAGTGTCAAGAACAAATAAAAATCCAGAACCGCCAGAACTATGAAAAGTATCACGAGGGACAGATGAACCAGAACCAGTTTATGGAAGCCAAGAAGCAGTTGGAAGAAGAAAGAGAACGACTGCAGAAACGTGTACAGGAACTGGAAGAACTGATAAATGGTGAGAAAGAAATCCTGATGAAAAAGAATGTTCCAGTGGAGCAGATGTTGATGTATTTAGGCTATGAAAAGCTAACACGAGAGATGTTGGAAGAATATGTGCAGGGAATATATGTGTATGATGACGGGAGAGTGAAGGTGGAGTGGAAAGAACTAAGTAACAATAATGAAGGTACTAATTAAATGAAAAAACGCCAGAAGCAATAGTGTAGATTATTACAGTATTGCTTTTGGCGTTAATGGTTAATTAGAATCGAGTATCTTTGGGTGGACAAGGATCATTGCCGTAGCTATCTTTGTCGCGAATACGTCCATGACGATCGTGGATAACTAATTCTGATTCCTGGTTAATTGCGATATTTCGTCCATATGCGATTGCTTCTTTTTGTGTGTCAAAAGTTTTTGTTGCGCGAGTTGCATTTTCGCGTTTTACTTGCCATTGTCCATTGTTAGGAACTACATGCTGGTTTGCCATATTATCTGCCCTTTCTATGAAGTTGTAAAATGTTTCCAAGGAATTCTAGATGGATGGATGTGAGAGAGAAATCTTACAAGATCTCTTCGTCCATCATAGGTGGGGATTCCTCGACTATTCTGTGCCATGAGTACTGTTGGTACAAATCCGAAATAACGAGAAAAAGTTTGACGAATAGCTTCTTTATTGGGATTAGTCAAGACGCTTGGTTTGACAACAGCTATTGCAAATGTAACGCCTTGTTCTTTAATGAGAGCTCCATCAAATGACATAACTGAGTTCCTCCTTTCTCAAAAACTGGGAAAGGTAAAATGCCATAAAATCAGCACATTACTGTTGAACTATCTGCGAATATATGCTATGATTCAAGTGCTTATGTTGAATTTGTATATTGCAGATTCAGAATGAAAGGTGGCCTTAGAGCCATCTTTTTTTTACCTTTATTATTAGCACTTAGATAAAAAGAGTGCTAACTCCTGTGAATACAAGATAGCACAAATAAAAAACAAAGTCAATATGTAAATGAGAAAAAATCACATTTAAATTAAAAAAATGAAATAGAATTCTCTAATAATATTGACATAAGAGAATAATTCACTTTATAATGGTATAAAATATAATAATAAATGAAAGAGAGTAGAGATATGTTTATAGGATTTTCAGTAAGTAATTTTTTGTCATTTAAAAATCCACAGACTATGTCTATGATGGCATCAAAAGTTGCTAGGCATAAAGAGCATATACTGAATGGAAATGGGAAAAAGATTTTAAAAACAGGACTTATTTATGGAGCTAATGCAGGTGGTAAAAGCAATTTTATTAAAGCAATTGATTTCTCTAGAGATATCATATTAGATGGTCTCGAAGAAGTAGATTTAAATCGAAAATATTTTAGAATTAGTAAAGATGGTTATAGACAGCCAGGCGTATTTGAGTATAGGCTTATTACACAATCAAAAAAGGAATATTCTTACGGAATAGCAATTTCGTATGCAACAAAAGAAATTATTTCGGAATGGTTGGTACGCATTGAAAAAAGTGGTTCAGAAACGTGCATATTTAATAGAGATATTGATGAAAACGGAATGAATTTTACCTTTAGTGAAGTAAAGCATAAAAATGAAGCCGAAAAGATAAAATGGGAAATATTTTTAGATGTATTTGGAAAAAATATTTCACCAGCGATGAAGAAAAAGAGTATTTTAAGTGATGTTGCGGAGAGAAGTAACGAAAAAAATGGAATTCTTAAAGAAATACGGGATGTCTATGAATGGTTTCAGAGTATAATAATTTTGTTTCCGACAAGTCAGTATAGTGGATTAAATCAATTGGTTGAAAAAGAAGAAGTAAGAAAATTTTTCTCTGATATATTGAAATATTTTGATACAGGCATAGAATCTGTTGAATCTAAACAGGGAGAAATGAATTTTGATAGAATTTTTGAAGGTATTCCAAAGGAACATGCAGAAAAATTAAAAATTAGAATTTCTAATGATATAGAAAATGATCCAGTTATGTTTAAGGTGAACAATCAAGTATATTCCTTAAGAAAAGATGAGGATGGCAATATTATAACGACAAAGATGATGCAAAATCATGGAAATTCACAAGAATTGTTTGAATATTCAGATGAGTCTGATGGAACGCAAAGATTATTTGATTTAATTCCATTGTTCTATGAACATCAAAATAATAGAGTAATCTTTATAGATGAAATTGATAGGAGTCTTCATACGAACCTTACAAGAAGATTTTTAGAGCTTTTTTATACTCTTACAGAAGATGCAGATTGTCAGATAATTGCAACAACGCATGATTCTAATTTGTTGGATTTGGATTTAGTTAGACAAGATGAAATATGGTTTGTTAAACGCTCGGAGGATCATAGTTCTAAAATGTATTCATTAAATCGTTATAAGGAACGATATGACAAAAAAATCGATAAAGAATATTTATTAGGTCGATATGATGCAATACCGATATTTGATGAAGAAATTTTGGAGGATATGAATGATTAATCGCTATAGACTTACATCTACAGTATATGAGCGAGAGGATGAATCACAAAAAGTCCTTCCGGAAAAAAGAATTTTTTTGTCTGTAGAGGGAAATGCAACAGAAAAAGAATATTTTGATGGAGTATCAAAATATAGAGAAAAAATAGGAATAAATGCTGAAGTTGATGTGGAAGTTCTGCGAAGAGGGAAAAAAGATACAAATAGTGCACCTCAACAAGTAATTGAACTTTTAGAAGAATATATCAGACTTCGCGAACAAAAAGAAGATGATATTTTGGAAGAGATATCAGAACAATTTAAAGAACAATATAGCATAGAATTCATAAAACAATATTTACAAGATCCAAATGAAATTCCTAAGAAGCAACGCAATTCTTTTATTACGGAACTTAAAAAGATTGGCTATGATATTAACTACAGGAAGTATTTGAGAAAGTACAATAGGGAACTAGATGAATTTGCTGTATTAATAGATAGGGATATGCAAACTCATTCAGAAGAAAATATGCGTGAGTGTATAAAGCATTGTAAGGATAATGGATATAAATGCTATATTGCTAATCCTTGTTTTGAATTCTGGCTTTTAATGCATTTGGCAGATATAAATATTGAATTTGGAGAACAACTGGAAAAAATAAAAGAAAATCCCAAAATATCAGAACATCATACATTTGTAAGTAAAGCTGTATCAGAAAAAGGACATCATGGAAAAAGCGGAATTAAATTTGCAACACAATATATGCCTAGAATTAATCAAGCTATTAATCAGGCAAAAAAATTTGCAGTAGATGAAGAAGATCTAATAGATAATATTGGTTGCAATCTTTGGAAGCTGATGGAAGAACTGAAGCAGTATGGAAAAGATGAAACAGGAAGATTGTAATTGCTTTCTAGCAATGACGTAACATCCTCCCCACCTACTTTGTGACAATTATATAACGTCCCCTATACAGAAATATGCGGTTTTAAGCCATTTTCTTGGCAAAAAAGCCGCATATTTTTTGTAGCAATGACTTGACATCCTCGGGGGCTTTATGTACAGCTCAAAGTCTCCCTCATATGTGAAAGCTAAATGTATTTATCCCGGAATCAATATACATGCACAATACCCCGGATGTGGCTGAAAGCAATAAATAGTCAGATCTTTCCCGATTTCCGGACTGTAATCATGTAGAATGACCTTTTTACCGTTTAAAGCTACGTCGGCATAAGTAACCAGCCATTTTTTATCTCCATTTTCAAAAACCTCATAAAACGAATTATTCAGCATTTCTGAAACCGGAATTCCTTCTACAACAGCCATTTCCTCATTACAATAACGAAATACAAAATCTACTCCCCTGCCGTTCGCATCAAATACAAGTTCAATAACACAAAAAGCAAGCGGCATGTCATTGAGAATACTACATTTTTCCAACAATTCAAGGGGGATCATTTTCTCTGTTTTTTCATTCTGTTCTTTAGACAATCCTAACGCCTGTCTGAGTTGTTTATGTTGACTGGTATTCCTTTTTCGTCCCTGAAATACACTTCCATCTGTCATGGCATATAATCCGTCATCTGAAATATTTACAATCTGTGATTTTCGAAGAAGAATACCTTTTGTAATATTCACAAATTCTTCATCCGGAAGATAAATTGCAATCTCTTTCACCGGAATTGCAGTCAGGATCTCTTTCCCATCAAAAAATGTAATTTTTGTAAGTGGATTTTGACGTGTAAGATAAAGAATATTAGATATATCAATATTTTTACGTTCAAAAAAATGAAGTACATTATATCTCATGTAAAAATACCTGCTTTCTGTTCGTTAATAATTTTCTGACTTTAATGTTACTATATATTTCGTCAAAATACAATAGAACTTTTTATTAATTCCATTTTAAGATCATTGATAATGAATGATTATTTGAACTTAAATTAATATATTGAAAAATAACTAAAATTTTCGTGTATTTATTCATTTTAAATTCATAAAAATATTGTTGTTTAAATGTATTTATGTTAAAATAAAAACAGCGAGGATATAGAACAAAGGGGGAAATATATCATGAAAAGAAAAAAAGTAATTACTATGATTGCCGCTACATTGGCATTTACCATGACTGTCTGTGGCAGTTCAACCGCAATTGCAGCATCAGAATTAACAGCGGAAAGCAAACCGGCTACCCAGTATACGATTGATGCAAATCAGGAAGTTTATGCATTGCTGGATTTTGAAGATACTACGGAGTTTGAGAATGCGACCAAAGGTCTGCTCGCTTCTCCGGATACTCTGGATATTTGTGATGAAAACGGGAAGGTTGTATGGAGTCAGACGGCATATGCTTTTCTGGATCAGGACGCTCCGGATACAGCGAATCCCAGCCTTTGGAGAAATACACAGCTGAATCATATTTATGGCCTTTTTGAAGTAACCGATGGAATTTATCAGGTGCGTGGCTATGATATGTCCAATGTCACATTCATAAAAGGTGATACAGGATGGATTGTAGTAGATCCATTGATGAGTGTAGAGTGTGCACAAGCGGCTCTTGCCCTGGTGGAAGAGAATCTGGGCACTTTCCCTGTAAAGGCAGTGATCTACAGCCATTCCCATGTTGATCATTTCGGTGGAGTCAAGGGAGTTGTTTCGGAAGAAGAGGTACAAGCCGGCAATGTGCAGGTAATTGCACCGGAAGGCTTTGAGAAGTATGCTGTCAGCGAGAATATTTATGCAGGTACTGCTATGGGACGAAGAGCAAGTTACCAGTATGGAACAATGCTTGAGGGTGGTGAAACAGGATCCCTTGCCATTGGTATTGGTATGGGACAGTCTAAGGGCAGCACAAGTTATATTTCTCCTACACTTGAAATCACACAAACCGGTGAGAAGCATATCATTGACGGAGTGGAAATTGAATTTCAGCTTACTCCGGGCACCGAAGCACCGGCAGAGATGAACTTCTGGATTGGATCGAAAAATGCTTTGTGGATGGCTGAAAACTGTACAGGAACACTCCACAATCTGTATACACTCCGCGGAGCCCAGGTGCGTGACGGAAATGCATGGGCAGAGTACATTATGGAATCTCTGGCTCTTTATGGTGATAAGGTAGATGTGGTATTCCAGTCCCATAACTGGCCACATTGGGGAAATGACGTTATTCAGGAATATATGATCAATACGGCAGCTGTATATAAGTTTATTAACGACCAGACATTGCTTTATATTAATGAAGGTTATACGGAAACAGAGATTGCCAATATGATCCAGCTTCCCGAGGAACTGGAGAAAGTCTGGTATACCCGTCAGTATTACGGTACAGTTTCTCATAATTCAAAGGCAGTATATGAGAAATATATGGGCTGGTATGACGGTAATCCTGTCCATCTTGCTGAACTTACACCATCGGATTATGCCCAAAAGCTGGTAGAATATTTCGGTGATACAGATGCAGTTCTTGAAAAAGCAAAAGAAGATTTTGCAAAGGGAGAATATCAGTGGGTGGCTCAGATTACCAATACGCTGGTTTTTGCTGATCCGGAAAATACTGATGCACGTTATCTGTGTGCGGATGCATTGGAGCAATTGGGATATCAGGCAGAATCAGGTCCATGGCGCAGTGCTTACCTTTGTGCCGCACAGGAACTGCGAAATGGTACAAATACCGATGATGCAACGCGAAGTAGCGGTAACGGTGATGTTTTCTTACATATGACACCGGATATGATTCTGGATTATCTGGGAATTCTTGTAGATACGACGAAGATTCCAGATCTGACCTTTACAGCAAATCTTATACTGCCGGAAGGCAATTATGTACTCCGCGTGAAAAATGGTGTACTGCTTTATCAGAAGGATACACAGGAGCCGAATGCAGATGTAACATGGACTACAAAACGTGTCGGACTGTTGTCTGTTGTTCAGAAAAACGCAGAGAATGTTGCTGCTTTGATCGAACAGGAGGGTGATGAGACCTGTCTGACACGATTGATGGATGCGGTTACTGTTACGTCAGACAATAAATATTTTAATATTATTGAACCATAAAGTTTTGGGCGGAAAGGAAAGATAATATATGAAAAATAAATTATGGAAAATCATGATCGTGAACAGTATCCTGATTTCTGCAATTACATTATCAGGCAAAACAACGGTAAGCGTTCAGGCAGAAGAAACAGATATTTCAGCAGAAAGTGAAGAGGATCAGCAGATTCTCTTCGACGATGCAGTTGAAGATGCAATGATCATTGACAAGGATGAAATCCTTCCCGTAGTAAGTCTGGAGGAGGGACAGCCATATGCCGTTTACGATCAAGATGGCAGAATCCTTCTTTATACATTCCATAAATATCCGGACAGTTATCCGGATGGCGCAGATGTAAAACTGGAATGGGGAAATGTATGGACGTTTACAGGCGGCGAACTGGAAGAATGGTATCAGAAAAATAAAGAGAATGTGACAGACTGGCAGACAAGAATAAAAGAACTCATTGGCCTGCGCCCGGATAATGAATCAGAGTATTTCACAGCCATGTGGGTAAAGCTGGAAGATGTTTTCAGACCGGCGTATGTTTCAGACATAACAGAAACAGAAATGACAGATGCATTTTCAGAAGAAGTTGATGAGGACTATAAAGAATGGTTTGATTCAAATATTATCTCCAGTTATTTTGACGGGAAATATCCATGGACGAGACTCGGTTACACATACGACTGGGCAGATAACGGAGAAGAATATGGTCTGTCTGAATTTGTTGTCAGAAAAAACAGTGAAGTAAAAGTAGCATATACTGTTGATCAGGAGACAATGCTGAAAAAAATGGATGAGTCTTCCTGGAGACCGTAAACTGAAAAAAAGTACAGGACAGACATTTGGCTGGTCCTGTACTTTTTTGTAATAAGTCTGAAAGAGAAAACTCATATAAGCACTGGCGTCCACTTCCCTGTTTTGCTATACTGAAAAGAGAACGGCGTGTGTTAAAAATGGAGATGATAGAATGGCGAAGATATTAGATGAGTCCCTAATATATGAGATTCTTTCTGTGGTGGAAGAAATACCGGAAGGAAGCGTGGCATCCTACGGACAGATCGCAGCACTGATTGGTCGTGAGAAAAATTCAAGACTGGTTGGCAGAGTATTATCCAGGGCAGAATTTTATGGGGATTATCCCTGCCACCGTGTGGTGAATCATACCGGACGCACGGCACCGGGATGGAGAGAACAACGTTTTCTTCTGGAGCAGGAAGGCGTGGAATTCAAGGAAAACGGGCTGGTAGATATGAAAAAATATCAATGGAGGGTATAGCAATGATCAATTTAGGAATTATCGGCGCCGGAAGAATTGGAATTCCAGAAAAGCAGTGTATGGCTATGATCAGAGAGTGGAAGTATTCGGCTCAGAAGGAATTTTTCATTCTGCGTTATTAGTCCGGTTAATTTTTGTATGCTGTACCAGAATAGTTAGTATCGTTTTTTACAATACAATTCCCTTCAAGACGATTATGATATGAATAAATCAAAACAAAACTAGTTACAAATCAAAAAAATCGATAAGTCAGCCGAGGATGTCTGCACACAATCGCAGATATCCCCGGCTGTTTTTATTTACACGAGCAACGAGCCAAAGTCCGTGCTTGCACGAGACCTTGGCGACTGCCGCGATAACTGTTCATCAACAGAAGGGAGAAAGGATATGGGAACACGTATTACAGAACATCCGATTTTGGGAGTACCACAGAAAGGCAGTCTGGTCAGTTTTACCTATGACGGCAAGAAGATTCAGGGATATGAGGGAGAGCCGATTGCAGCGGCACTGAAGGCAGCCGGCATTCAAATTCACCGGTATACAAAAAAAGAACATACACCGCGCGGTATTTTCTGTGCCATTGGACGCTGCACGGACTGTGTCATGGTGGTGGACGGCGTTCCCAATGTGCGAACCTGTGTGACACCGCTGAAGGCGGGAATGAAGATCCAGACTCAGTATGGTGTATCCGCAGAACCTTTTGAAAAACAATAGCAGGAGATGAGAAAATGAAAAGATATGATTTGATCGTTGTGGGAGCCGGTCCATCCGGATTGTCAGCTGCTATTGAGGCAGCAAAAAGAGGATTGAAGGTAGTTGTTTTTGATGAAAATGAAAAACCGGGCGGACAGTTATTTAAGCAGATTCATAAGTTTTTTGGATCCAAAGAACACAAGGCGAGGATAAGAGGTTTCGTAATCGGAGAGGAACTTCTGGCAGAAGCAGACAAAGCCGGTGTGGATGTGGAGTTAAATGCGACCGTGGTTGGTATGTATCAGGATAAAGAGATTGTAGTCCGCAAGGGCGAAGAAGTTTTCCATTATAAAGGAAATGCCATTATTATTGCAACCGGCGCGGCAGAAAATATGGTCACCTTCGATGGCTGGACACTTCCGGGTGTCATCGGTGCCGGAGCAGCACAGACCATGATGAATCTACATGGAGTCAAACCGGGAAACAGAATTCTCATGCTGGGAAGTGGAAATGTAGGTTTGGTGGTTAGTTTTCAGTTAAAACAGTGTGGATGTGATGTGGTGGCGCTGGTGGATGCAGCACCGAGAATCGGTGGATACGGTGTACATGCTGCAAAAGTAGCCAGAACCGGAGTCCCATTCTATCTGTCCCATACCATTGTGAAAGCAGAAGGAACTGATTACGTGACAGGCGTTACCATCGCAGAAGTGGATAGCCACTTCCGGTTCATACCGGGAACCGAGAAGCATTTTGATGTGGATACGATCTGTCTTGCAGTTGGACTTTCTCCGATGTCACAGCTTCTGAAAATGGCAGGCTGTGAGATGGAAGATAATCCGAAACGAGGCGGGCAGGTACCGATTGTAGACGAATATGGGGAGACTTCCATCAAAGGTATTTTTGTAGCCGGAGATGTATCCGGAATAGAAGAAGCCAGCTCCGCCATGATCGAGGGCAGGATTGCCGGAATTGCAGCTGCAAAATACCTTGGTTATATCGAAGAAACAGAATTAAAAGAAGATGTAGAGAAAAACGAAGCAGCCCTGGAAGGCTTACGTCAGGGCATGTTTGCACCAAAGAACCGTGGAAAACTCATTAAGAAGACAGAGGAAGGCATTGACATTTCCATGAATCTTCTGAAACACGGATTCGTGGCAGATGATGAAATCGAACGCTTCCCTGGAGTTACCCACAGAGTTGGTGTACACCCGGTAATGGAATGCACACAGAATATTCCATGTAACCCATGTCAGGATGCATGTCCAAAGCACTGCATCAAGATCGGAGAGCATATCACTTCCCTTCCGGCGGTAGACGAAGCGGTAGACTGTATCGGCTGCGGTATGTGCGTAGCTTCCTGCTCCGGACAGGCCATTTTCCTGGTGGACGAGACGTATGAACCGGGATTTGCCGCAGTCACCATTCCATATGAATTCCTTCCACTTCCGGAACCGGGAGAAAAAGGATACGGGCTGGGAAGAGACGGTCAGAAGATCTGTGAGGCAGAAGTGATATCCGTTAAGAGTACCAAAGCCTTTGACCACACGAACTTGCTGACCATCAAAGTTCCGGCAGATTATGCCATGAAGGCCAGATTCTATCTGGCACAGTAAACAGACAGCTTGAAACGGTAATGAGAAAGATAATTATCGATGGGAGGAAAACGATGGAAAACATATATGACAGAACCATAGATTTGGGTGAATATAAACCGGAACCGGATGATGACCGGATTATCTGCAGATGTGAGGAAGTTACCAAAGGTGAGATCCGCAGAGCTGTGCATGACGGCATGTATACTATTACAGAGATCCGAAGATATCTGCGCAGCGGCATGGGACTTTGCCAGGGACAGACCTGTGCGAAGCTGGTAAAAGGAATTGTGGCAAGGGAACTGGGAGTTTCCCCGGCCGTGCTGACACCGGCCACATCCAGAGCACCTATGAGACCACTGGAAATGAAGATATTTGCAAAGGAAGGTGAGGAAGATGAGTAGAACAGCAGATGTGATTATCATAGGGAGCGGCGTCATCGGATGTGCCACTGCTTACTATCTTGCAAAAAAAGGAACTTCCGTCATCGTTCTGGATAAAGATGAGAATATTGGAAACGGAGGATCTGCCAGAAACGGCGGAGGTGTCCGTCAGTCGGGACGAGATCCAAGGGAACTGCCGCTGGCCATGTATGCAGTAAACAATCTGTGGCCGACTCTTTCCGAGGAACTGGGCGTAAACGTAGAATACCACAAAGAAGGCAACTTACGACTTGGCAAGACGGAGCATCATCTGGAGATCCTTCAGGGACTGACAGACCGGGCAACTGCCTGTGGACTGGATGTGCGGATGATCGACGGTGCAGAAGTCCGTGCCATCAATCCATATTTAAGTGATGAAGTCATCGGAGCCAGCTGGTGTGCCACAGACGGACATGCCAATCCGCTGATGACCACCCTTGGTTATTACCGGGCAGCGAGAAGACTTGGGGTACAGTTTTACACTGGGGAAGAAGTGACAGAGCTTCAGACCATAAAAGGAAAAGCCCGGAGAGTGATTACAAAAAAGAACGTATTCGAAGGCGAGAAGATCATCGTGGCAGCAGGTTATGAAAGCCGCTGGATTCTGGAAAGTGTGGGAATCGACATTCCAATGTCCAAGGATCTCATCGAAGCACTGGTAACAGAAGCAGAGGCACCGATGTTTCCACAGATGCTGGGAACTGCAGATGCTGACTTTTACGGACATCAGACCGACCATGGTTCCTTCGTATTCGGAGGTGCTTCCGGATTCGAGACGGTGAACAAAGACAATGGTCACAATATGACTTCCAGTATTACAGCACCATGTATCTGCCGCGGTATTATGAAATACATTCCGAAACTGGCAAATGCCAAGATCGTCCGTACCTGGGCAGGATATGAAGATGTATCTGCAGACGGCGTACCGGTGCTGGGCGAGATCAAAGAAATCCCAGGACTGATTACCGCCTGTGCCTTTACCGGACACGGATTTGGAATCTCGCCGATTGTGGGAACCCTGCTGGCCGAGGTCGCAAGAGAAGAAAAAACCACCCTGGATCTGTCAGCATTCCGCTACGACCGATTCAAAGCGATAATCTAAGAAATGCATAAATAACTCCACTTATTTCAGTGTGACACATAATATTCCGCGTGCTATACTCAGCATAAAGTTGAAAGTTTTCGACCGCTGGGTAGATTTTGGAAAATAGATTCAGCAAAGGAGACATTCAAATGGATGCAAAAATTGATTTTTTATATTTAAGTGAAGAAGATATGATCAAAGCCGGTGTCAAGGACATGGCTTCCTGTGTGGAGGTAATGGAAGATCTGCTCATTACCCTGTACAAAGGAGATTATGTGATGGGAGGGGCCAACCACAACTCCCACGGCTGTATGATCATGTTCCCGGATGATCCCCAGTTCGAAGGCATGCCGAAGAATGCAGATGACCGCAGATTCATGGCAATGCCGGCATATCTTGGCGGAAGATATCAGATGGCAGGTATGAAATGGTATGGATCAAACGTAGACAACAAGAAGAAAGGTCTGCCACGTTCCATTCTGATGATGATGTTAAATGATAAAGATACCGGAGCACCGCTTGCACTGATGTCTGCGAATCTGGTAAGTGCTTACCGTACCGGTGGAATCCCGGGAGTGGGTGCCAAATATCTGGCCCGAAAAGACGCAAAGGTGGTATCCATCATCGGACCTGGTGTCATGGGCAAGACTTCCCTGGCTGCATTTGTCAGTGTCTGCCCACAGGTAGATACCGTAAAAATCAAAGGAAGAAGCCAGAGATCGCTGGATGCCTTTGTGAAGTTCGTAAAAGAAGAACTGCCACAGATTAAGAACATTGAGGTCTGCGATACAGTCGAGGAAGCAGTACGGGACAGTGACATCATCAGTTTCACCACAACGGTACGTGATGATGTTTTCTCCTTCCCATATATCAGCGGGGACTGGATAAAAAAAGGCGCACTGATCAGCATGCCGTCCGCAGCCAGATTTGACGATGATTTTCTGGCAGGATGCAAGCTGGTAGTGGACAATTCCAAGCTGTACGAAGCCTGGGAAGAGGAATATCCGTACCCGACTTATCCGCAGGTACAGATCATCGGAACAAAATTCACAGATTTAAAACATGACGGAAAAGTCAAGGCAGAAGATATCATAGATATCACAGATATCATTGAAAAACGGCGTCTGGGACGGGAAAGTGACGATGAGATCATTGTTTACTCTGTAGGCGGCATGCCGGTAGAAGACATTGCATGGGGTGGCACGGTATACCGCAATGCGGTGAAAATGGGAATCGGAATCAAACTGCCATTATGGGAAAAACCGGAGATGGCATAGAAGTCAAAAAACAATAGACAGAACCCACCATAAGATGATGACAAGATCCGACTAAAAATGCTCCGATCAATCCCAGATCATGCTGCAAAACATGCACAGGAGAAAGGATTATGGACGAAAAGAAGGTTGTTACTCCGGTTCAGCCATATCTCAGGCTGGATGCAGAAGATTACAAAGAAATACTGAACAAACGCATGGGGATTTCCAGTTTTTATGAATTTCAGGTAAAGGATCAAACACAGAACAGCTTCAAAGCTGTTCCAGATGGAAGCACAGATCTGGTCTTCGGAATCGGAGAAAAAGATGTAAAAGTGTTGATTGGCGGGACGGTTCTGAGAGCCAAAAACTGGGACTTTGATGACGGACGATATTATTTCGGAGCCAGATTCCTGCCGGGAAGATGTATTCTTCCCAAAGATCTTTCCATTCAGGATGTGGTGAATAACGACGTGGAGATTGACCTGAATGATTATGGAACAGGACTGACGGACAGGATTGCTGAGGCAGAAGATGTGGAGCAGAGAGCGCAGATACTGATGTCTTATCTTTCGGAGAATCAGAAAGGCAGCTGCCGGGATGGAGCACATACACTGGAAGAATACATGAGACAGCGTATTTACGCTACCAAAGGAAATATCACCATTGGGATGCTTAGCCGAGAAACAGGTTATTCCGAATGTTACATCCGCAGGATTTTCAAGCAGATACACGGCATTTCACCGAAGGAATTTGAACGGTTCATCCGGTTTCAGGCATTTTTAAATGAAATCACAGCCGCGCCGGGAGAAGCAGACAGCGAAGAGACTGCATTGAACTGCGGATATTACGATCAGTCCCATATGTTAAAAGATTTCCGGGCATTCGCAGGAACCACGCCGGAGAAGTATAAGAAGAGAATTTGCGATGGCAGTGACAGAAGGGCTGCCCATACAACAATAAATAAACAGAAGGAGAATACTCATGGAATTATCAAGAATTGAAATCATCACAGGAATGTCAAAATTCAATGGTCTGAAATCTGCTTTAAGCAAAGCAGGGGTTCGTGGTATGACCGTGACTCAGGTACTGGGATGCGGGATTGAAAAAGGTACGAAAGAATATGAGGTAGAAGAAAATTATGAGATGGAACTCCTTCCGAAGCAGCAGATTGCTGTAGTAGTGGAAAAATCTAAGGTTCCGGCTATCGTAGAACTGATCAAACAGGAACTCTACACCGGACATATCGGTGACGGTAAGATTTTTGTATACGATATCACCAATGTCATCCGGGTACGTACCGGTGATGAAGGAATCGATGCCCTGTAGAGTGGTAGAAAAATATGCCTGTGTGATAATTCGATTTGACAGAATCGTTAGCAGGTACATTTGATAAATGAGGAGTGAGTACATATGGAAGAAAAAGACAGAACTCTGGGACTGCGAAGCGTTGTCTCGATTTCCGTAGGTCTGGTCATTGCCACCAGTTGTCTGGTATCAGTCGGTCATTTTTTGCGGACAGTTCAATACATGCCTGTCTGTTTCGCTCCCTGCTCCTGCGTTTGCTCTCGTTTGATTTCTCCCTCTGTATCTTCTTGGCACAAGCAGGACAATACTTCGATATGCCAGAGCGGGGAACATATTCAACACCGCACACCGTACAATTCTTAGGCTTTAACGCAGTCCACCGCTTTGTCGGTGTGATATGTAATTCACCGACAAAGCCGATGAATTTATAATAAATCTTGATTTCCTGCCGCACCATTCCGTCTGTAAGTTTCTCACGTTCCGAAACAAGTATCTTGTCTATAAGTGCGTTTATGATGGTTGCGTCCAGTTCCTTAATGCCTTGATAGTTGCGGATTAGGGAGAGGAAATCACGGACACCCTGCGTCTTCTCATAGCTGTCGCTGAGCGTTTCCGTTACCTCTTTCAGCCTTGCTTCAATTTCAAGCTGTTCTTTCTGGTATTTTCCCGACATCATCTCAAAATTCCGCTCGGTAATACGCTCCATCACCTTATCTTCATAGAGTGAGGAAAACAGCCTGTCCAGTTCTGCAAGGCGTTTGTTCAGTTTTCTTTGCTCCTTTTCCAGTGCCTTTGCCTTGCTCTGGTCTGTTTCCGTGAGCCGCTTTTCAATCGCCCTCACTGCCTTTTCATCATTGACTGCCATATCCGCAAATCGGTTGATGTCGGTGAGGACAGCGTTGAACAAGTCCCTCGCTTCAATGCTGTGTGCGGTACACATGATATTACCGTATCTGCCATAATTATTGCAGGAATATTGTACGCAGTCGATGATGTCGGGGCGTTTCCTCCTGTTGGCACTCATAGCCCGCATCGCATAGCCGCAGTCCGCACACTTAATAACGCCTGCAAAGATGTTCTCAAAGCCGCCCTTGTTTTCTGGTAATCTGCGGCTTGTAATAAGCTGCTGTACGGTATCAAATTCCTCCTGCGTGACTATCCCCTCATGGGTGTCTGGTATCACTTCCCATTCTTCGGGCAGCTTAGAGGGGCGTTTCTTGCTTTTCATGTTGGCGGCAATCCGCTTGTAGCCTGCAAGGTTTCCCGCATATATCGGGCTTCTTAAAATGCCCCTTACGCTGTTCTCGCTCCAAATATAACGGTTCTCCTCATTCTCCTCAAAATACCTCTCATAGCCTGTTGCCCCCTGCTCCGCCGCATAAGCGGCGGGGCGTAAGATATGCTGTTTGTTGATGTGCTTGCGGATTTTGGCGATTCCGTTGCCCGCTAACGCAAGGTCAAATATTTCCCTTACCACATGGGCAACTTTGTCATCTATCAGCAGATGGTTGTGGTCGGCGGGGTCTTTGACGTAACCGTATGGTGCTGTCGTCCCCATGAATTTCCCCTGCTGAAACCTCGCTCGGTACGCCGATTTTATCTTGACCGACACATCGGCGGAATACATTTCGTTTAGGATGTTGCGGAAAGGCGTGATGTCCATAGCGGATTTATTGAGCGTGTCCACGCCGTCATTGACCGCTATATACCTCACATTATGCTCTGGGAAAAACACTTCCAGATACAGTCCGCAATCAAGATAGTTCCTCCCCAGACGAGATAAATCTTTCGTGATAACGCAGTTTATCAGACCGCTTTCAATGTCCTTAATCATGTTCTGGAAACTTGGTCTTTGGAAATTTGTACCAGAGTAACCGTCGTCCACATACGTTTTTGCTAAGTGCCATCCCTGCTTTTTCACATAATCCGTGAGGATGGATTTCTGTGTCGCAATGCTCGCACTCTCGTTATCCGTGCCATCGTCTTTTGACAAGCGGCAGTACATGCCGACTTCATAAATCTTGTTCTCCATTCTTATTCCTGCCATACTGTAAAACCTCCATATCTGTCCTATCTGTTTTCATGTTCCATTGCGTACATTCTAAGCGGACAGCCCCTCATTGTCGAAGGTGTCGCCCTCGGCAATCTTCTTCCGAATATCCTCGGAAATAATCGGGATAAACGCTTCTGTGACTGTCTGCGTGCCGACATATTCACGGCTGATTATCATCTGAACTGGTGCTTTCGGCACGATACGCTTTCTCTTTTTATCTGCTTTCTTATCCTCGCCCATACTTAAATCTTCCTTTCCAGACAGGGCAGGAGAACGTCTGGAAACGCCCCGCCCTGTCAATCAGATACCATCAATCCCCGCTGTTTACTTCTTTCTGTAATGCTTCAAGGAGTGCTGCTGCTTCATCAGCGTTCAACGTGATACCCTTTCCGCACTTCTCACGGTTCGGGGAAAAGCTGCGGATGTCATATTTCGGCTCTCTTCCGTTCCATGAGATAAGATTGATTTCTTTTGTGTAGCCGCTGTCGCCCTTAGACAATACGGCGATTTCCTTTACAATCTCATACTGGATTTCTTTCATTCTTCATACCTCAATTTTCTGCATTTACCTCCCGAAAAGAGAAGATTAGCGGCTGTCCCTGCCCCGTTTCCTCTGCAATTCACGCTCCAAAAGTTTAATGATGGTTTCCTCCATCTGCTTCGGCGTTGTGTTCTTCGGAAAATACTTTTTCAGCTTGCTTGTGTTGATTTTCAAGGTTTCTTTCTGGTTTCCCTTTTCCTCCGTCATAATTGCAAATATCGTATCCATGTCAAGCCGCCCGCTCTGGCTTAGGCTTTTCATCCGCTGTGCCTGTGAGAGTGAGGGCGTTGCTTCTTCGCTCTCCATCGTGGCAAAGAGGTTTTCCTGCTCGTCTTTCTTCAAAAAGGACAGTTCCACCGCAGGCGTGAGGGCGATTTTCCCCTCGTCCACCATCCGCAAAATCGGCGGTATCAGTTCCGTCAAACGGATAAATCTTTGTACGGTCATCCTGCCTACGCCGAAGCCCTGTGCCACCTTGTCGTCCGTCCGCAACTTCGTCACAACTTGTGACGAGGTTAAGTCTGTGCGGAAACCCTGCCGCTTCATGGCTTCGGATTTCATCTTGTAGGCAAACGCCCGCTCTGATGGCAGGATATTCTCACGCTGTAAATTACTGTCTACAAGGGTGATGATGGCTCGGTCACGGTCTAAGGGCAGGACAAACGCAGGCACGGTATTTATCCCTGCAAGTTCAGACGCACGGACACGCCGCTGCCCTGCAATCACTTCATAGCCGTTCCCGTCCTCTTTCGGGCGTGTGATTATCGGCGTGACAATGCCAAATTCCTTGATGCTTTCCGCTAATTCTGACAGCGTTTCATCCTCTGCCACATGAAACGGATTGTCGGGAAACGGGTACAAGTCTTTGGTCTTTAACACCTTAAAATCCTGTTTCTTCATTCACATATCTACCTTTCTTTCGCTCTGCTTTTATGGTTTTTCTGCAATTCTTCCAACACTTCGGGCGGTATCTTTGAGAGCAGCCGCCCCATCTGCTCGTTGGTTCTCTGCAACTCAAATATCTTCTGGTTCGCTTTCTGCACCTTTAGTTCCTGCTCATACTTTTCATCACGCATACGCCCCGCATAGTCTGATTCCTGCCCGATTTGCTCCTTTAGGCTATTGATATAGGCACTCTGCTTACTGATTTCCTTTGAGAATTTCTCCACGTCTGGGAGCCATGCCGCAATCAGTTCCAGAGCCTTGTCACGCTTCTTCCCTGCATTAAAGGCGTTGATGTCGGACAGTGCAGACACAATTTCCTCATACTGTTTATCAAGCCTGCCGCCCAACTTATAGAGCCATGTGGGGACATGTTTCCGCTTCGTTTCCATTGAGGACTGACCTCTTTCAAGCTGATTCCACCGTGAGGACATCCGCTCATGGTAGGCGGTCTGCCATTCGGACAGGCTCTTTTGATTGCCTAAAATTGTTTTGGCAGACAGCTTATTGTCTGGTGTAATCGGCACAAAACAGAGGTGCATATGCGGCGTTCTCTCGTCCATGTGGACGACTGCGGAGAGGATATTTTTCTCCCCGACACGCTCTGAAATGAAATCCAGAGCCATCGTAAAATACGCTTTCTGTTCTTTGGGCGGCAGGCTGTTCATAAATTCTGGCGAAGCCGTGATAAGCGTTTCCACCATCATCACGCTATCTTTCCTCGTCCTGCACCCTGCTTCGGCTACCATGCGGTTAATCTCTTTCTTGTAGGTGTACCTCGGCGGATTCACAAGATGGTAGTTATCTTTCGAGCGTTCCATATCTATATCTGGATTGCTTTTATAGGCTTCTTTTTTACGCTCGTTGTGGCGTTCGCAAGCCGCAACGCCGCCCGCTTTGCGTTTCTGGAAACGCAGGATTGCATAGGGCATAATTCATCATCTTCCTTTCTTCGGCGGGTAAACTGCCCTTTGGGTGACAGCGGTGACGGCGGTGACAGCAGTTTTGGGATACCCCCTACCGACTGCCTCAACTGTCACCCTTATTCCCTGCATGACGGTCATGTCGATGATGACGGTGTTTTTGGAATACCCCCTCGCAAGAGCCGTCACCGTCATGCTGCCATTCTTTTATCCGAAGCGTGGAGCGTAGGATAAGCAGGGCGTAAGACCTGCCATAAGGGAGTCCAGAGGGAACGTCTGGCACACGACTTTGCAGGGCAAAGTGTAGTGTGTTACACCCTGTAAACGCAGTCGGAAAAATCGGAAGGATTTTTCTGACCGCAGGGGTGGTTTTACACGCCGAAAAGGGCGGGTAAATCCTACGCCTGCACTTTGCGTTTACGGGGTGTTCTCCCGCAGGGATGACAGCGGCAGGGTATCCTAAAATCACTGTCACCGCCGTCACCGCTGTCACCCGCAGGGCAGAGTCGCCAGCTTTACACGGCTTTAAGCGTCAATGACAGTAACAGGGGGTATCCCAATATCGCTGTCACCACCGTCACCGCTGTCACCCGCCCGCTTTGCAAGCGAAATCTGCCTGCCGTGTTTTTTGCGGCTGTACTGATAAACGATATGGTTCTCATTTAAAAATGTGGTGCGGTATTCATTGAGCCATTTCGTAATCACCGTGGGTATGGTTTCCGTTTCCCTCATAGCGGCTAACAGCTCCGTTGCCGTGCCTGCCCATTCTTCCTTATCCCTCATAAAATCCACCAACCGAAAAAGGACGTCTGGTATCGTTTCTTTCGCAAGCTGCTCCTGCGTTTTTCTCTCCACAAGTTCCCAACTGCAATCACGGAAACGCAGCGTGTATTCCTGATAGGGCGTGTCCCTGCCCGTCACATACAGCTTGGCGGTGTCGGATGCCCGTTTCTCCTTTTCCAGAACAAAGGTAGCGTCCGCACTCCCCGTTAAGCCTGTCGTCCCAGACACCTTGTTGAACACATCGCTGTCATTCTGCTTTCGGATGTGGTGTACGACAATGACCGCCAATGAATGCCTGTCGGCAAAGTCTTTGATTAGTGAGATGTCCCCATAGTCGCTTGCGTAGGCATTGTCTTTTGAAGCTGTACGGACTTTCTGCAAAGTGTCAATGACAATAAGCCTGCTGTTTGGGTAATCTTTCAGATAATCTTCAAGCTGCACGATAAGACCGTCTGACAGCTTGCAGCTTGCCACGGCAAAGTGAAGCCGCCTGCTCGCTTCGTTCGTCAATCGGAACAGCCTGTCCTGTATACGGCAGAACGTGTCCTCAAGGCAGAGGTAAAGCACGTCGCCCTCCATTGTCGGCATATCCCACAAGGGAAGTCCCTGCGACACGCATAAACATAGCTTCAGCATGAGCCAGCTCTTTCCTATCTTCTGTGAGCCGCAGAACAGCGACAAGCCTGTGGGGATAAGGCTGTCCACCACAAAGGACGGCTTCTCAAGCGGTTCATAAAGGAGCGTTTCGGCGTTGACTGTCTGTAACTTCTGCATGGCTTTCCTCCTTTCGGGCGGTGTTTTTGTTTTCGTTGCACATAGGCGTTGACCTCCTTAAAAATAGATTTACTCCCACGAAGAAAAAGTGAGAGTATGTAATGCCGCCAATCCCACACAAATAAAAAACAGATTTCTTTTTCGGGCGGTGTCGGTCACGGTTGGAGATACTTCCTCATTTCCGCCTTTACTTTCTCCTTTGCAATCGCAACAGATTTCTGTATTGCCGAAGCGGTGCAATGCTCCATAGCGGCGATTTGGTAAAAATTGAACTCATACTCGTAGTAGAGCAGGAAACGCCGCCTTTGTATCTCTGGCAGTCCGTCAACCGCCTTACAGAGCAGTTCTGCCCGTTCTGCCTCAATCATTTGTTCCTCTATGCTCTTAGGCAGCTTCAACGCCCGCCTGTTCAGCGTTTCGTCCCATACTTCCGAAAACTCCCTGTGCCGCTCGTCCCATTGGAGGAGATTCCTGTTCCTGCGTTCCATCTGCCGAAACTCCATAAAGAACTGTTCCGACACTTCCAACTCGTGGGATTTGCCCTGCCCGTCCTTAAAGCTGATAAAATACCTTGTGCCGCTTTCCGTGGATTCCTCCCGAAGCGTGTACGCCTTAACTCTGTATGCCATCCCGCTTGCCTCCTGCAAAAAATAAGTGAGGGGATTTCCATCCCTCACCCAGTAGCCCGCAGGACGGCAGGCTGTTTTAGACGCTATAAAATTTTCGTAGCTTCTTCCGCAGATGGTCTAACCTCGCATAGATGGCACCAGTCGTCAAATGCACGAGCGGGGCAATCTCCTTTGTGGAATACCCCTGCATTTTCAGCAGGACGATTTTCAAGGTACGCCCGTCCACCGCGACTAATACTTGATAGAGATTTTCGCTCTCAATCTCGTCCAGTAACTCCGCAACCGTACCCACTTCCGTCTGCCGCTCCCTGTCTGCCATGTCCTCAAGGTATTCCGCAATGTCATTCGTCCATCGGTAAAACCGCCTGTTGGAATTGAAGTCTGCCCTGTCCGCAATGCGTATCTGCTCAATGGTCGCTTCATCAACGCCGCACTCACGCAGCAGCTTTTCCTCCGCTTCTTTCCAGATACGCCATTTCCTGTCCTCCCGTCCGTGGTTATATGCCATGCTTCTTTTCCTCCAATCAGAATTGATTGAGAGGGCAGAGAAAAACCCCCTCATTTTCCCAAAGGAAAAAACAAGGGGGCTGAACGCCTTAAATTTTAATTTTCTATTATCTTTCTTAGTTTTCTTAGGATTCTGGCTTTGCGTTTGTTCACAACGCTCTGGGTTATGCCGAACCTCGCCCCGACTTCACGCTCAGAAAGTCCGTCAAAAAAGATTGCCTGTATCAATTCCTGTTCACTATCCGACAGCAAAGGCAGGGCGGCTTTCAGCCTGTCCACCATAACCGCATTGACAACGGTTTCCGCAATGTCTGCCGCTTCATCAGCGATAAAGTCTAAAGGCTTCCCCTCGCTGTCCGTAAATCCATCCAGAGAAAGCAGGCTGTTCTTCGTATCTAATTTTTTCAGATAACGCCACCGTTCCTTATCTCGGTAGAAGTCCGTGTATTGCTCCCTCACGACTTCAAGCAGACAGCCTTGAATGGGGATAAACAGCTTGTCCATATAGGTCTGGTCGGATTCCCTGCGGCGGCAGAAATCCGTATAGGACAGTTCCACATATCTGCCGCTTTCCTTGATATATACCTTTCTCGGTGCGTATTTCACTGTAAGTACCTCCCATCTGAATTTTTGAAATGTTCAAAATCCAGATGGAGAGGTGGCGAACGACACCTAACACCACTAATAGCCCTATGGCACTTTCCAACAAAAATCGACAAAAGAAAAACCGCAAAGGCTCTATGACCTTTACGGTTATGGGAAATATTAATTCTGTTGTATGGAGATTGTACTTCTACATTCAAGGCAGGAAGTGCCGTTGCATAGGCAGAAATTTTTTTAACTGGTTTCCTGCCGTTCTCTGATATGCTATGTATTGATAAATTTTGCTTCGTATGAGCAGATAGATAACTGCCCGAAAAAAGGACATAAAAAAATCCCTCCAAATTTAAAAACAAATTCAGAGGGTAATTTAGGGTATAACAAAATAACCCACCCGAATATCGTTTTTTTTATTTGGTGAGTTTGTTCTTTCAAATACGAAACAAAAAGAGCCGATGATTCGTGAATTGTTCCACAATTTCATCGGCTCTGCGTCTTAAGCGTCTGGCTCTTTGATGACAGTTATCTTCAAGTTGTCAACTTTAATCAATCTTTCTTGTCTGCATTTTGGACAATAAAGGGGATAATTCTCCAAAACAGTGTCCTTCCTAATTTTATTACGGGTTTTGTTCCCACAAACAGGACACAATATCCATTCGCATTTCATCATAATTAGTCTCTAATCCTTTCAAATCTCATTTTATATGACTTTTGCAAGCTGTTAAGCTAACTTGTGGAACATATGCCGAACCTTATCTATACGGCTATTCGGGCGGCGGGGTTGGCAAATAAATTTACCAATAGCTGGCTGGTATCCTTTTAACTCTGTCAAGCAGACTCCCTGCCCATTTGTGAAATAAGTTAAATCGTTCCTGTATTCTTGAATACATCTAGCAGGGATTTCTCCTTTCAGAATGACCTCGTCATTCTTTATCTGAGTACTTACAATATCTGCACAATACCTTGGAGCATCATGATACGCCCGTGAGAGATATTCCTGCGGTGCATAAATTTCAAAGTGGAGATATGGCTCTAATAGTTCTGTCCCTGCTTTTTTTAAAGCCTGCTCCAATACGATAGGGGAAAGCAGCCGAAAGTCTGCGGGGGTACTTACAGGACTATAATACAATCCATATTCAAAACAGATTTTACAGTCTGTCACTTTCCATCCATACAGCCCCTGCTCGCAGCCATAAAGAACCCCCTCCATAACCGCATTTTGGAACGATTGATTTAAATATCCAAGTGAAACTCTGCTTTCATACTGCACTCCGCTTCCAATAGGGAGCGGCTCTATGGACAACCCGACAGAAGCCCAGAAAGGATTTGGCGGGACTTCTATGTGGATGGTATATTCTGCTTTTCTAAGCGGTCTTTCCATATATATAACAGTAGGCTCTTTTATTTCTGCCTCCACATGATATTTTTCCTCAAGGATGGCACAAATGACTTCCATCTGCACTTTCCCCAAAAAAGAAAGTATAATCTCATGCGTTGTAGTATCCACATAATATTTTAAAAGAGGGTCGCCATCTGAAATTTCTGTAAGTGCCCCAAGCAATATTTCCCGCTGTTCAGATTTCTTTACTGCAATCGTTGTTTGGAGCATAGGGAGAGGATTTTCAATAAATTTTCTCTGCGGCAACAGTATTCCGTTCCCCAAAATACTGTTTAGCTGCAAAACATCATTTGGTAAAATTACAATATCACCAGAGCAGGCTGTATCGGATGAATATAATTCACCGTTTGTCGGAACACACATCTCTGTGATTTTTATTTTCTCTTTTTCAGATATTCTAATAACATCCCTCAAATGCAATGTTCCGCTATATATACGCACATAAACAAAACGCCGCCTTTTCTCTGAATATTCAATCTTAAAAACCTGCCCGCATAGTTCAGATTGACCTTCAGGCGTTGATGAATAAAATTTACTGGCAATCACTTCTATAAGCTGCCGAATCCCCAGATTGTTTTTAGCGCTTCCGTGATAAACGGGAAATAACGTTCCGTTTTGGAATCTCCTGTTTTCTTCCTGTTCCAGTTCTGACATTTTAAACGGTTTCCCTGACATATATTTCTCTAATAGTTCATCGTTTCCCATAATTACCGCATCCCACTGTTCCATATCGTCATTGTCCGTTACATTTATATGGGGATGCTGCCCAACCTTTTGCTTCACTATAATTTCCGAAGAAAGCTTTGCTTTCATTTCTCGATATACCATTGGCAAATCAATCCCCTCTTGGTCAATTTTATTGATGAAAAAAATTGTCGGAATCTTCATTGTCTGTAGTGCATGAAACAGTATACGGGTCTGTGCCTGTATGCCATCCTTTGCAGAAACTAATAATACTGCTCCGTCTAATACGGATAAAGAACGGTATACTTCCGCCAAAAAATCCATATGGCCTGGCGTATCTATAATGTTGACTTTTACATCCTCCCACTGAAAAGATGTCACTGCTGTCTGGATAGTGATTCCCCTTTGACGCTCCAAATTCATTGTATCTGTCCTTGTTGTGCCTTCATCTACGCTCCCTAGTTCTGCAATTGCACCACTGGTATACAATAAACTTTCCGTTAATGTTGTCTTTCCTGCGTCAACGTGAGCCAGAATGCCTAAGTTAATTATTTTCATGTGATTTTCCTCCTATCAACACCCAAAAAAGGGCATAAAAATACCCAGTGATAAATACTCCTATCACTGGGTAAATAACTCCAATAGCCCCAAAACACTTATATGTTTTCGGGCATATAAAATTACATGATAAAAGTATTCTTAAACTGGGTACAAAAAACTAAGCCCCATATTAAAAGTGAAACGAGACTGCTACTTTTTGTTCCCACTATCAAATTGACAGTTTATTTAAGAATACCTTGCCGCATATTTATTAACTCCTTGTATAATACTGAATCTAATTATATTCCTTAACCCTTTATTTGTCAAGCTGACAAACTAAAGCAGAAAAAGCGGCAGGATTTCCCCCTGCCACTAATCATCTGTTTATGCAAAAATAATTTCCTTTTCCACAATCTCCCTCGCACAAGCCCTTATGTTATTGAGGCATCCTGTCCATTCTAAGGCGTTTTCTGCCTTTAGCTGTTCCGTTATGCCCTGTGCCTGTTTCATACCCTCTATGAGCCTTTCAAAGCGTTCCTGTGCCTGTCTGTTGATGTCGGCAAGGTAGGCGTTTAGCCTGCCGCTTGTAAGAAGATTGGTGTATGTAACTTTACGGTACTGTTTTAGATAATCTAAATGCCGTTGCCCCCAGATGCCTATTGCCTGTTCTTCTTCGGCGGGTACAGTTAAGCACGGTATCAAATAATCCCCTTGCCTTTCGTATTTGCCGCCCAGTTCCTCAAATAATGATTTTGCCATTGTCTGTTACCTCCACATTCTTTTTTATTTTGAATGTCCGCAAAATCCGTCCTACATCACTGGGGCAGGGAGCCGGAAGTATCGGCGTCGTATTTATCGGAGCTATGGTGATCGCCTGTCTCCTGAATATGACCACGGTGGCATCCCTTTCAGAATTAAATGCACTGATGCCAAATACCACAGGCGGTCTGGCCCAATACACACTGGCCTGTCTCGGACCATTCCCCACACTGATTTCCATGGTGGGTGGATATCTGATCTGCAACATCATGTCATCCGGCGTGGAAGCATCCATTTTTTCTTACGCCATGGCATCAACGATTCATCTTCCGATTTCCAGTATTCTGTATACACTGGCTATGACCATTGTGGTAATGATTGCGAATCTGTACGGTGTGGATATGTTTGCAAAGATCCAGGATCTGGTAGCATTTCTTCTGGTAGGTTCTATGCTGATTATGGGAATCATCGGAATGTTTGGATTGGGAACCGGTGCGATGGTGCAGCAGCCATACAGTATGGCTGCAGACTGGAAAGAAGTGGTATCCATGGTGGCAGTGGCATTCTGGCTGTTCATCGGAGCAGAATATGTCATTCCGGTATCCAGAAATGTGAAAAATGCGAAACGCAATGTACCACTTGGTATGATGATAGGTCTGGCACTGATCTGTCTGGTGCAGTCCATCATGGTGCTTGGTTTTCATAATTATACACCATGGGGTGAACTGGAAGCTTCTGCAGCACCACACTTGCTGTATGGAGAGAATCTGTTAGGTTCAACCGGTAAGATCTGGATGACATTTGTAGCGGCGCTGGCAGTAGTCAGTACCCAGAATTCCACCGTCAACGGACTGGCAGGAATCTGTCAGGGCATGGCAAAAATGAATATGATGCCAAGAATCTTTGCAAAGACCAATAAGCATGGCGTGCCATTCTTCGGAGTGATTTTTGTCAGCGTTTTCATTTTCGTATTTGCAGCACTCAGCGATGGATCTTCCGAAGCAATATCCTTCCTGATTCTGGTAGGCTCCGTGTTCTGGATGATCTCATACATCTTTGCGCATTTGGATGTACTGATCCTGCGTCATCGCCTGCCAAAGGCACCGCGCTCCTTCAAAGTACCGTGTGGACCGCTGTTCCCGTGCATCGGCATTGCGGGCACTGTATACATGATCCTGAACATCTCAACCGATCCGACAGAACGCATGATGATCTGGCTGGTCACCGGTATCACCTTCCTGGTGCTGGGCATCTATTCCTTCTTCTGGATCCGCATCAAGATGAAAATGCCGGTATTCAAAAGCGTGCCGATTCAGAAAGTGATGGCAATGGAAAACAGCATGTATTATACTATCCGTAAACGCAGGGGACTGTGGAGATAAACAGGAGGATAAATCATGCAGGCATTTACACAATATACACCAACCAGAATTGTATTTGGAAAGGACACAGAACATCAGGCAGGAAGCCTGGCAAAGCAGATGGGAGCCACAAGAGTATTTGTCATATATGGCGGAGGAAGCGTAGTCAGGAGCGGGCTGCTGGAACGCGTAACCACATCGCTTTCAGAAGCAGGACTTGAATGGATGGCAGCAGGCGGTGTGAAACCGAATCCGCGTCTGTCATTTGCAAGAGAATGCGTGGAAAAATCAAAGGAATTCGGAACAGATTTTGTGCTTGCCATTGGCGGAGGCAGTGTAATTGATACAGGAAAGGCTATTGCACACGGAACTGCGAATCCGGATACTGATATCTGGGATTTCTGGACAGGAAAGCAGAAAGTAACCAGATCCCTGCCGGTGGGAGTGGTGTTGACACTGTCGGCAGCAGGAAGTGAAACCAGTGACTCAGCAGTGCTGACTGATGAAGAAACTCATGAAAAACGTGGAATGGCGACGGATTTTAACAGACCGGCATTTGCAATTATGAATCCGGAACTGACCTTCACTTTGCCAAAATATCAGGTGGGATGTGGAATTGTAGATATCTGTATGCACACACTGGATCGCTATTTTACAAAATCAGAACACAATGAACTGACGGATGAGATTGCAGAAGGATTGCTTCGCACGGTAATCCGTAATGGAAAGATAGCCATAAAAGATGCCCATAATTATGATGCCATGAGTGAACTGATGTGGGCAGGAAGTCTGTCTCATAATGGTCTGACAGGGCTGGGCGCACAGAAAGACTTTGCTGTGCATCAGCTGGGACATGAATTAAGCTCCAGATTCGACCTGGCACATGGAGCCAGCCTTTCCGCAGTATGGGAATCCTGGGCGTTGTATGTATACCAGGAAAAACCGGAGCGATTCGCCCAGTATGCCAGAAGGGTATGGAATGTAAAAGAAGATGACACAGAAAAAGCTGCATTAGAAGGAATCCGGCAGACCGTAGATTACTTCAAGTCACTGGATATGCCAACTTGCTTTGGGGAAGCAGAGGGAGTCGGAGTACAGAGTGACGAGACCCTTCATGCCATGGCACATAGCTGCACCTATGGTGGCGTCAGGACAATAGGATCCTTCCATGTGTGCGATGAAGAGGATATCTATAAGATTTATAAAATGGCGAATAAGAATTGCAAATTTTCAGACAGATAATTGCGCTAAACCATCCGTAAGGATGGTTTTTTTGTGCAAAAATACAAATTTTTGTGTTCTTAGTTTGTATAATATTTACTTCGAAAGTGAATTGACAAACACACTGTATAATTGTATGATGAGTATACATCATACAATTATGAAAACGTGTTGGAGGTTGAAATATGGACTATGCAAAAGAATCCTTGCGCTTGCATAAAGAGTGGAAGGGAAAAATTGAAGTGATTTCCAGAGTGCCTGTAGCATCAAAGGAGGACTTATCTCTGGCTTATACCCCAGGTGTAGCACAGGCGTGTCTCGAAATACAGAAGAATATTGACGAAAGTTATGAACTGACCAGACGACATAATATGTGTCTTGTTGTGACAGATGGAAGCGCTGTATTAGGATTAGGAGACATTGGTCCGGAAGCAGGTATGCCGGTAATGGAAGGAAAATGTGTATTATTTAAAGCTTTTGGTGATGTAGACGCATTTCCTCTGTGTGTAAAGACGAAAGATGTAGATGAATTTGTCAATACAGTATATTTAATATCAGGCAGCTTTGGCGGTGTGAATCTGGAAGATATTTCAGCACCGAGATGTTTTGAAATTGAAAAAAAACTGAAAGAAAAGTGCGATATTCCTATTTTCCATGATGATCAGCATGGAACTGCAGTAATCACTCTGGCAGGACTGACAAATGCATTAAAGGTAGTCGGAAAGAAAAAAGAGAATGTTCGTATTGTTATTAATGGTGCCGGCGCGGCTGCCATTTCGATTACCAGATTGCTTTTATCCGACGGATTTCAGGATATTACGCTTTGTGACAGAAAAGGCGCTATTTATGAAGGCCGCGAGGAAGGTATGAATGCGATTAAAAATGAAATGGCATTAAGGACAAACAAGGATAAGCGAAAAGGCGCCTTAAAAGATGTTATAGCGGGTGCAGATGTATTTATCGGAGTCAGCGCGCCTGGAATGGTGACCACAGAGATGGTAAAAACAATGAATAAAGATTCGATTATTTTTGCCTGCGCCAATCCGACACCGGAAATATTCCCAGATGATGCGAAAGCAGGAGGAGCAAAGGTTTGTTCTACGGGAAGAAGTGATTATCCAAATCAGATTAATAATGTTCTTGCTTTTCCTGGTATATTCAGAGGTGCTTTTGATGTACGGGCAAGTGATATCAATGATGAAATGAAAATTGCAGCGGCAAGAGCTCTTGCCGGATTGATTTCTGATGAAGAACTGAATGAGGATTATATTATACCAAAGGCGTTTGACCCACGTGTTGGAAAGACAGTGGCAGCAGCCGTAGCTGAGGCTGCCAGAAGAACAGGAGTAGCAAGAATCTGATGAGCGGAAATCTGATGTTTGAGCTGCAGCTTACGATGTTTATTATGCTGGCAATTGGATTTTTCTGTGCAAAACGAGGCATGTTTACGAAAGAAGGCAGAGAATGCCTGGTCAGTATTTTTATTAATGTGATGATTCCATGCAGTGTTGTTTCCGCATTTTATAAAAATATGACGCAGGATCTTCTTGGAAAAGGCGGTTTGATGGTTTTGGCATTTACAGCAGACCTGACTTTTTGCTGGTTAATCGGAAAAGTCCTGTATATAAAAATCCGGTCAGATGAACAGGGAATTCTGAAATATGCAACAATTATCAGTAATGCGCAGTTTATGGGTTTTCCAATCATTCAGGCAATATTTGGACAGGAAGGTTTGATGCTGGCATCTATGGCAATGATTCCGTCTACAATTTTTACCTGGACAGTGGCCTTGGCTCAGTTTACATCAATGGATGGAAAAAAGGGAATAAAAAGCGTTCTGAAGCATCCTTGTTTTCTTGCAGTAGTTGCAGGGATTCTGCTTGGAGCACTGAAGATTCCGCTGCCTTCATGTATGGTAGATGTTCTGGATCGTATGGGAAACTGTGTAATGCCGATAGCAATGCTTATTATAGGTTCTATCCTGGCAGGAGTTAAGGCCAGAAGTATTTTAGACTGGAAATTATATTATTTCAGTGCTATCCGGTTAATAGGAATTCCGGCTGTCATGTATTTGTTTTTTACAGCGGTAAAATTAGATCCATTGGTGCGCAATGTACTCGTTGTAATGGCTGGTACGCCGGCCGGAACGATTACGGCGATGCTTGCGGAAGAACATGGGGCTAATGCAGAATTTGCTTCCCAGCTTATTCTTGTTTCAACGTTACTTAGTATGATTACCTTGCCAATTTTGTATACATTGTTGCAGTTGTAGAAAAGATCTGGCGATTGAATTTGTGAGCTTTTATTAAGTAGAAATGAGGTAGAAAAGATTATGGCATATAGAAAAATGAATTATGAGAAACTGAGAGAATTGTCCAAACTGGTTTTTATGAAATATGGCTATTCAGAAGAAGATGCAGAGACCATTACAGATGTTTTATTGAAAGCAGATTTGATGGGGATAGAGTCTCATGGTGTACAGAGAATGACTTTGTATCCATTCGGAATCAGTATTGGAAGAATTAAAGTAGACGCAAAACCGGAAATTGTAAGAGAAACACCATTGAGTGCGGTTATTGATGCTCATGATGGAATGGGACAGATCGCAGGCGTGAAAGCTATGAAACTGGCTATCGAAAAAGCAAAACAGCATGGCATGGGCTTTACAGTCGTAAGAAATTCGAATCATTATGGAATAGCAGGATATTACTCTCTGATGGCAGCCGAAGAGGGACTTGTAGGTATGTCTATGACGAATACACAGGCATTGGTAGTTCCTACATTTGGTCAGAAACCAATACTTGGCACAAATCCTATTGCATTTACAGTTCCGGCAAAACCGTATCCATTCCATCTGGATATGTCTACAAGTGTAGTAACAGCAGGAAAGATGGAAGTTTATGCAAAAAACAAAAAACCTTGCCCGGAAGGCTGGCTGGTGGATGAAAACGGCGCTGTAAACACAGATGCAGGTGTTTTTGTGGCAAATCGTGGCACTGGTCGTGGCGGTCTGCTTCCGATTGGCGGTGCAGGTGAGCTCCACAGCGGTCATAAAGGATATGGTATGTCTATGTTAGTGGAAATTATGACAGGCATTTTTGCAGGAGGTGTGACCAGTTCAGGTGTTCGTGTGGTGAAAGAAAAGGAATTATGTTGTCATATGTTCTGGGCAATAGATCCTGCAATGTTTAATGAAGATAAAGAAGAAATTTTTAAGCATCTTTCTGAATTCCTTCAGATGATTCGTGATTCCGATAAAGCAGAGGGACACGATCGTATTTACACACATGGTGAAAAAGAATTTGAAAACATGGAAAAGGTGAAAAAGGAAGGTGTATCTGTTAATGATGCAACCTATGATGAAATAACAAAACTCAGTGAGAAACTGGGAATCTGCGCTGCTGACTATTTGGTGGAAGTGTAGCTGTTAAAATGTAAGTGACCCTTTGAAACGGGACTGATCTGAATACTGAGATGAAGTTCGAAAGTATTCGGATCAGTCCCTTTCTGTTTGCGTACAGATTTGGTATATATCTGGAAAGTAGAAAAAACAAAGTCATATTTGTGCAAAAGTTCCAAAAAAGAAAAATACTTAAAATAATTATTGACTAATTTTAATATAACTGTTAAAGTATGTTCATGGGTAGGACATCATACAATAACACAATAACACAATAATACAATGTATAGCGAAAGGGGTATGAAAATGAAATTAAGAAAAAGTGTGATCGCAACTCTTGTATCAGCAACAATGTTAGCAGTAGGGCTGGGCGCTTCAGCACAGGCAGATGACAATGTAGTAAAAATTGCATTTACAGATGCACCGACACTTAAAGTTGGTGATATGGAGATTTATCACCCATCCTATGCAGCAATGTTAGCATTCAAAGGGGCATTTGAGAAAAGCACAAATGGAGAGTACAGCGTTGAATTATATCCAAATGGAACACTCGGTGATGCTGCTTCGACTATGGAACAGATGTTAATCGGAACTCTTCAGGGAAGCACACCGGCTGATGGCGCACTTTCCGCATTTGCACCGGACATTCAGGCATTTACGGTTCCATATTTGTTCTCTGAAGTAACGGTAGCCTATGATGTGTTGGATGGTGAATTTTGCCAGAATTTATTTAATGATATTGCAGAAGAAACCGGAATACGAGTAATCGCATCATATGACAACGGTGGATTCAGACACTTTACAAACAGCAAGAAAGAAATCAAAACAGCAGCGGATATGGAAGGATTAAATATTCGTGTTATGGACAGCCCGGTATATTTGAAACTGATAGAGTCTCTTGGCGCATCTGCTACACCGGTTGCTTTCCTTGAACTGTACAGCGCCTTACAGACTGGTGTGGTAGACGGACAGGAAAACTCAGCAGTTACTACACTTGGTGCATCCTTGAATGAAGTTCAGAAATATTGCACACTGGATGGTCATCTTCTTGGACTTGCATTTTTGACAGTCAGTGAGAGCTGGTATCAGAGCCTTGATGCAGAGACACAGAAAAAAGTTCTTATTGCAGGAGAAGAAGCTTCTATCGCAGCACGCGGCACCTGTCGTTATGCAGAATCAATAGCAATCAATACTTTGTCAGAAGAAGGCGTGCAGGTTTATTCACCTACAGCAGAAGAGCTGGAAACATTTAAAGTATCACAGGAACCGGTTATTGAGTATCTGAAAACTGAAATTGATCCAGAAGTAGTAGATGGATTGTTAGGAGCTGTTGAGGAAGAAGAGATAAAAGCAGGTCTCAAGTAAAAGGAAACCTGAAGGATATATATTAACAGGCGAGAATAAAATCTGCGGATGATCTGTCTGGATGATCCGCAGAATTATTTTTTCAGAGTGGAGGGATAAACGTGGAGGTCATAAAAAAAATCAGTTCTGCAATTGATAAAGCGATAACGGTTATCTGCATTATCTTAATGGCAGCAATGACAGTGATAGTTTTAATTCAGGTATCGACGAGATTCTTACCTGTAAGAAATCCAAATTGGACAGAAGAATTGTCCAGATATTTGATGATTTACATAGCATACCTTGGAGCAAGTACGGGAATTAAAGAATGGTCGAATGTTGGGGTTGACTTTATTATCACACGGCTTCCGGGGATCGGCAGATATATTTTGAATATAATTATTCGATTGGCAATTCTGGTATTTTGGTGTCTGGCATTATATTTATCTATGCAGGTATTTCCGAAGACCGGTCTTTTCCAGAAAAGTGCATCCATGGGATTCCCTCTTTTATATGCACAGTGCTCCATTATTATTGGATCCTGCTTATGCATTATTCAGGGAATTTGTCAGATTATCACATATATAGCGGGAGGTGTTAAAAATGCTTGAATTTGGTATTGCAACCGTTTTACTGATTGGAACCATTTTAATTGGTTTTCCCATAGCATTTTCGATTGGTATTACAACAGTGATCTACATTTTGATGACGAATCCGGCCAATATTTCAGCAATTCCGATTCGTATGTTCTCAGGTATTAATTCATTTACATTGATGGCATTACCGCTGTTTATGCTGGCAGCTGAGATTATGATCCGGACAGGGATTTCTTCAAAACTTTTTGACTTTGTGCGTATTACCCGATTTGGAAAAAAGAGAGGCGGACTGGCCTATGTAAATATTCTGGTAAGTACAATTTTTGGAAGTATATCAGGTGCAGCTCTTTCAGATATTGCAGGGCTTGGTGCAGTAGAACTTCAGGCTATGGACGAAGACGGTTATGACAAAGGATTTTCCTGTGCTGTAACAGCAGCTTCTTCTATTCAGAGTCCGCTGATTCCACCGAGTAATGTAGCCATTCTTTATGCAGGAACAATGGCATTATCCGTTGGTGCAGTGCTGTACGCAGGTCTGATTCCGGGACTGTTGCTTGCTTTTGGTGAAATGGCATATGTGAAGCTGAATTCCAAAAAATTCCCTATGCATGAAAAAGAATATACAAAAGAAGAAAAGAAAGATATCCGTAAGCGTGGTCTGATCGCTATGGGAATGCCACTGATTATTCTGATTGGCATTACAGCAGGGATTGTAACCCCGACAGAAGCGGCAGCAGTAGCAGTTTTGTATGCACTGATCGTAGGTATCTTTGTATTTCATAATCTGACACTTGAGATGGTCATCAGTTCTTTAAAAGCAGCTGGAAAGACCACTGCGAACTTGTTTATTATTACTTCTTTATCTGCAGTATTTGCATGGGCAATTGGTGTAGAAAACATACCGGCACAGCTCACAGCATTTATGATGTCTGTAACGGAAAGTAAATATGTGATGCTGTTAATTATTAACCTGATTTTCCTGATTGTAGGAATGTGGATGGAGACATCAGCTGCGATTCTTCTGTTTGTCCCGATTCTGGCACCTATGGTAACTTCTATGGGAGTACATCCGGTGCATTTCGCAGTGATTGTAATTGTGAATTTAACGGTTGGACTGATTACACCACCTGTAGGTGTAGTATTGTATGCAGTTGCAAATGTAGGAAAAGAGAAGTTCGAGACTGTAGTAAAATCCACAATGCCGTTCATACTTATGGGCTTCGCATTGGTAGTGATACTGACTTTTGTACCGGAATTATGCCTGTTCCTGCCACGTATCATGGGATTCCTGTAAACCATACAAGAGAGGTACTGAAAAATGATTTTTGATAAGCTGTTAGAGGAAACAAGAATTCCTAAAATGGTAAAAGTAAAGTATCACATTCAGCGTGGAGAGGTGAGTGCCAGTCAGATTCCGGGTATTATCAGAGAATCACTGGAAAGTCAGCATCTCCTGGATCGGATTGAGGAAGGAAAAACGGTTGCACTGACTTGCGGAAGCAGGGAAATCTGTAATATTGATATTATTCTTCGCAGTGTGATCGAATTGCTGAAAGAAAAAGGGGCAGAACCGTTTATTTTTCCTGCAATGGGAAGTCACGGCGGGGCTAATGCAGAAGGGCAGAAAGAGATTCTGGCAGGTTATGGTGTTACAGAAGAAACCATGGGCGTACCTGTGAAAGCTTCTATGGATACGGTAATTCTTGGAAAGAGTCCAAAGGGGCTGGAGGTTCATTTTGATAAGTATGCGGATGAGGCAGATTATGTAATCCCGATTGGAAGAGTGAAACCACATACAGATTTCAGAGGGAAAATAGAGAGTGGCCTGATGAAGATGCTGACGATCGGCTGTGGAAAACAGCATGGTGCCAACATATGCCATACGCTGGGATTCCCTATGATGGCGGAAAATGTAACAGAGATCGCCAGAGTAATTTTGGAAAAGAAACAGATTCCATTTGGTATTGCCATTGTAGAGGATGCCTTTCATGGCACCTACAAGATACAGGCAATTGCAGGTGAAAAGATAGAAGAAGAGGAAGAAAAACTGCTGATCCAGGCGAAAGCGCTGGTTCCGGGCATTCCTTTTGATAAAGTGGATGTTCTGGTACTGGATGAGATCGGAAAAGACGTGAGTGGAGCAGGAATGGATCCGAATGTTACGGGACGTTCCAGTATGCTTGGGCGTTGGAAACCATTTATTGAGCGTATTGTAGTGTTGGATCTTACAGAAAAATCGCATCATAACGGATGTGGAATTGGAGGAGCAGATATTACGACTCAGAGATTTTTTGAAAAAATGGATTTTGTGACCTCCTATCCAAATGGAATTACCAGTCATGATCCTTGCAGTATGAGAATTCCGCCTGTAATGCCTAATGATGAATGTGCAGTTAAGATGGCTTTGCAGACCTGTATGGATAATGACAGAACTATGGATTACAGAATGGTTTGGATGAAGAATACACTTCATGTAGAGTCTTTCTGGATTTCTGAATCATTAGTGGAGGAGGCAAAAAAGAATCCTTCTCTGTCGATAGAGAGTGAGCCTGAAGAGACTCCGTTTAACGAGAATGGAAATGTCATTTGGCTGAAGGAACCTGTTCAGACATACGGTGTACATGAGAATCAAAAAAGATGAGAAATATTAGTTTTTAGTATTGACGAAAAAGAAACAATATTGTATGATTATAACACATCATACAATCATACAAAACATAAGGAGAGGAAAAGGAGGCAATTAAGAATGGCAAAAAAAATTGCGGGAATTATCCCGCCAATTGTTACTCCGTTTGATCCGGATGGTTCAATTAATCTGAAATTGGCAGAGAAAGAAATGAAGATTTGTCTGGACGCAGGAGTGCATGGTATCAGTGTTGGAGGCAGTACAGGAGAAGGACCTACACTTCGGGATGAAGAACTGGTAGAACTGATCGGTGTTGCAAAGAAACTTCTGAAAGAAGAACAGAGTCTGGTATGTGGTGTTATGCGGACCTGTACAAGAGATGCGGTACGTGCCGGACTGGCAGCAAAAGAGGCTGGAGCAGATGCCATCATGGTAACACCACCGGCATATAACGTATTAGTTCCGAATGAACAGGGAATGTTCGATTATTACAGCACCATATCAAAAGAAGTGCAGCTTCCGATTATTATTTACAACGTAATTCCTCAGAATACCATTCTTCCTGGACTGTTTAAACGTCTGGTAGACGAAACCGAGTATGTACGAGGTGTAAAGCAAAGCGTGGGAAGTGTTCCTGCATTGTATGCAATGAAAATGGCAGTTGGTGATAAAGGCGATGTTTATGCTGCTACAGATGATATGCTGTATACCTGCTATGAACTGGGAGCAAGCGGTGCGATTTCCGCAATTCTTTCCGTATTCCCGAAAGAATGTGTAGACATGTTCAACTATCAGCAAAATGGCGAAAAGGAAAAAGCTTTTGCAATACAAAATGCTTTATATAACAAATGGCAGTGTCTTGGCGGCAACCAGTTCCCAATTCGTTTGAAATATGCGTTAGAAGTTCTTGGACGCGAGCCGGGGCTTTGCAGAAGTCCGATTACTTACCTGCCTGACGACGAGAAGGCAAAGATCAGAGCAGCATTTATGGAATAAAGTTTTTACAAAAAAAATTATATATATAAGCGGAGGGTTAAAAAAATGACTTTTAAAGAAAAATACGGACAGATTCTGTTACCATTAATTACACCATATGGTGAAAATGAAGAAGTAAATTATGACACATATGAAGAACTGATCAACTATCTGGCAAAAGAAGATCTTTGTGATACCTTTATCGTAACAGGTACTACCGGTGAAGCATCTCTCCTTACATTTGATGAAAGAGTAAAACTGATGCAGACCGCAGTTAAAGCAGCAGCTGGTAAAAAACCGGTAATCGCCGGTACAGGATGTGCATCTACCAAAGAGACCATTGCACTTACAAAAGAAGCTGCAAAGCTTGGAATTGAAGTGTGCATGATCGTAGTTCCATTTTATAACAAACCAACCCAGGAAGGTATCTACAGACATTACAAAGCAATTGCAGAGGCTTGCCCTGATACCAAAATTCTTCTTTACAATATCCCAATTTTCGTAGGTGTAAACCTGGAACCGGAAACAGTTGCAAGACTGGCAGCGATCGACAATATCATTGGTATCAAAGATGAAGCCGGAATTAATCCTACACAGGTTACAGATTTCTTCCTTGCAACCAAGGATGTAGATCCTGATTTCGTTATTTTCAATGGTGATGATATTATGTTACTGCCTACGATCGTTCAGGGTGCTATGGGACTGGTAAGTGGTGGCGCTCACATTTTCGGACATGAAATCCGTGAGATTTTCAAGGCATTTGAAAATGGAGAAAATGAGAAAGCAAAAGAGTTATTTGTTCCGATTTACAGAGTGTGCAAATCAACCGGCCAGAATGGAAGAATTCTTCCGAACTCAATTCTCAGACCGGCAATTGAACTGGTAACAGGAATTAAACTTGGAGCAGCAAGAAGTCCTCTTGCACCGGCTACAGAGGAAGAAATGGCAGTAACTACTGCAATTCTGAAAGAGATCGGAAAACTTTAAGCAACCATTGAAGAATAATTTGCAATAAGCGAAAAATGTTGTGAGAAAAAGATTGTGTCTGAAAAATTTATATGATATATTAAGCTTTAATTATAGTTGTATATAGAATACATAGTTCTTAAGTTCTTGCTGTGTATTTCGAAACAGTAAGAGTTCATATCAGACAGACATCGTGACTGAAAATTATTCCAATTATTAATGACCCAAGATGATAACTAGTATATGGATGCAGTGCTTTAATTTTCTTCAATCAATGCATATTTTGAAAGTTTTCTATGATATGATCATTCAGTTCTTCTGAATTACACAGATGTTTCGAACAGTCGTACCAAAGGAACAATACATAACAGGGGGAAGCATGAAAGAGATACAAAGAATTTCAATAACGGATGCAGTGGTTGATAATATTAAGGAAATGATTGAGGCAGAAGAATATAAAGTTGGGGAAAAACTGCCGGCAGAAGCAAAACTCTGTGAAATGCTGAAAGTAAGCAGAACAAGTGTCAGAGAGGCATTGAGAGTATTGCAGGCACTGGGGTATGTCGAGAATAAACCGGGAAAAGGTGCATTTGTGGCTGCCAATCATAAAGAAGACTCATCTTTGTGGTATGATGTGGAGAATCCGCAGTTTACTGATTTTATGGATATTCGTATGGCAATGGAGACATTTGCAGTCCGTATAGCCGTGAAGAAGGCTTCAGAAAAAGATATAAAGAAGCTGGAAGAAATCCATCAGTCCTTTGTAGAAGCAAATGAGAACAAAGATATGGTGCGGATGATTATGCTTGATGAATTATTTCACACAACGATAGTGGGAATAACGAAAAATCAGCTTCTGATCAATATTAACAGACAGCTTTTGGAAGCTTTTCGGGTATATCGTTCAGAATCTTTTACCGACCGTGATGTATATAAAAATGCGATCGAGCCTCATGAAGCATTATTAGACTGTTTCCGTCACCATGATTATAAGAGAGCTGTGGATGAGATGAGAAATCATCTGAATATTACTACCAGTGATATGGAGAAGATTCATAATAAAAATACTTCTGTCACGACGGAAAAATTGTAATATTTCTATCTATGTATGGCGTCAAATGGATAATGTCATTCGTGT
Organism: Jingyaoa shaoxingensis; assembly: GCF_014385005.1. Lineage (GTDB taxonomy): Bacteria > Bacillota > Clostridia > Lachnospirales > Lachnospiraceae > Marvinbryantia > Marvinbryantia shaoxingensis. The sequence goes on from NZ_JACRSZ010000015.1 coordinate 45,479, forward strand.
TCCTGTTAAGGATGCAGGAGGTTATCTGTAATTTCTTCAGGGTAAGTACTACGGGAAATGTTTTATCGCGATGATTCAAAAAGACACATTCTTGCGTGGAAAAATGATAAGGTATGCACTGGCAACATGAAAAAGTGAGAAATCAAGAGAAACACAGTGTCCATGCAGTACGCGAAGCCATATTGAAGAATCGTAAAGCTTTATGTCAGTCAGCAAATACGTAATCATTGTGTAAGCAAGCAAAACGGACTGTTTCTCCAGAGAGACAGCCCGTTTTTTGTTCAGATAAATAAAGCGTTTTTACAGAATAAGATCACGTTTATCAGAAATGCTGAGAAGAATTGACAGAAAAAATATGGCAGCTTGAAAAGATTATAGAAAAAGAGGAATGGAGCATGAATAAAAAAGTAAAAATCCTGGTTGTTGGAAGTTTTGTTATGGATACCATTTCCAGTACTGAAATTTTTCCGGAATCTGGTCAGACTGTTTTAGGATATCAATATACAACAGCCCCGGGAGGAAAAGGAGCAAATCAGGCAATGGAAGCTGCACTTCTTGGTGCAGAAGTAACCATGGTTGGAAAAGTAGGAACAGATGCGTTTGGAGACAGGATGATTGAGTCCCTGCAGAGTGCAGGAGTGAATACAGACTTTGTAGGAAGACAGCCGGATGTCAGCAGTGGTATCGGAAATGTTATGCTTACGACAAAAAATGGTGTGCTTCAGAATAATCGGATTATTGTGATTCCTGGTGCCAATATGAAAATTACACCGGAAGATGTGGCGTTTTTAAAAGAGGCTGTCGGAGAATATGACATGGTGATGCTTCAGCTGGAAATACCAATGGAGATTAATGAACTGGTTGCGAAATATGCATATGATAAGGGAGTACCGGTTATGTTAAATCCGGCACCGATTGCTCCACTTTCAGAAGATTTTATGAGCCATATCACCTACTTATCACCAAATGAGACAGAAGCAGCAGCACTTCTGAACTGTTTTATTCGTGAAGAAGGACAGGAGATGACAGAAGAAGCAATAAAAGGAATAAAAGAGGCAATGCGAAAGAAAAATCTTCAGAAACTGCTGTTAACGCTGGGAGATGCGGGTGCGATGACGATTGAGGGTGAAAATGTAGTATTTAAACCGGCTGTACCGAATATTAAAGCAGTAGACCCGACAGCGGCAGGAGATTCATTTGTAGCTGCATTCTGTGTTGCCAAAGGTTCTGGACTGAATGATGGGGATGCGATGGCATTTGCCAATATGATTGCAGCAGTTACTGTTTCCAAAATGGGTGCGCAGCCATCGCTGTCCAGCCTGAAAGTGGCGAAAGAGTTCCATAAAGCAGCAGGAAGGGATGTTTCGATTATTGAGAAAGTAGAGGAATTACAGAAATGACAGAAATGGGAAATAAAGCATTAGATGTATTTTGGGAAGCTGTGAAGGAACAGGTAACATATACAATAGAAAGTGTGGATAAAGAAGCACTTGGCAAGGCGGCAGAGCTGATACAGGAATCGGTAAAAAATGGTGGCCGGATTCATGTAACAGGAATTGGTAAACCGGGACATTTAGCTGGCTATATATCCTCATTAATGGCATCTACCGGAACTCCGACCTATTTCTTACACGGAACGGAAGCGGTACATGGATCCAGTGGACAGCTGGTAGAGGGAGATGTAGTAATTGCAATCTCCAACAGTGGCAACACAGATGAACTGATGGCAACGATAGCCTGTGTAATTGATAATGGATGTAAGGTAATTGGTGTAACAGGTAATTCATCCAGTAAACTGGCATTAAACAGTGATGTATGTCTGCTGGCGGATATTGAAAAAGAAGGCGGTCCATTGAACCGTGCGCCAAGAAATTCTATTTTAGCTGAAATGTTAGTCCTTCAGATGCTGACGGTGATTTTACAGGCAGACTGCAATGTAACACCGGAACAGTATGTAAAACATCATCCACATGGTGCCCTCGGAAAGTTAAGAGAAGGAGAGGTATAAAAATATGACAACAACAAAGTTAATTAATCCGGATATTTTAGCTGCACTTGCATATTGTGGACATGGAAGCAAAGTGCTGATTGCAGATGCGAATTATCCGCTGGCAGAAAAAAGCGGAAATGCCAGAAAAGTATATCTTGGTCTGACAAGAGGATTACCGACAGTAACGGATGTATTAGAGGCCATTCTTTCAGTAGTGAATGTTGAAAAAGCGGAAGTTATGGTGCCGGAAGAAGGACCAGAACCTGAGATCTTTGAAGAATTCCGCAGCCAGTTAAATGGAATGGAACTTTCCGGAATGGGAAGATATGAATACTATGATGCATGTATGGAAGAAAATGCTGTTTATCTGGCAATCAGTACAGGAGAACAGAGAACATTTGCGAATATTCTGCTTACGATCGGATGCGCTTAAATGCTAAAAAGAATGCCATTTTGATTCAGAAGGTGAAATTACAGTGGCACAGTATGGAAAAAAGTGAATAAAATGCCAATAAAAAAGCACAGTTTTCGATAAAATCAGTCAGAAAGCTGTGTTTTTTCTATGGTGCATTTTTATTTTGGCATCAAACTGCATAAAAAACCCCCTCTAAAACAAAAATCTCCCATCCTGTTGCACAAAAGAAAACTGCGTTATCATACTGACATAAGGAAAAAGAAAACAAAAAACGGGGGGAAATCATATGAATGAAATCATAGTTTCCATGAACCATATAAGCAAGAGCTTTCCGGGTGTGAAGGCACTGGATGATGTACATTTCGAACTGAGATCCGGTGAGGTTATGGCACTTCTGGGAGAAAATGGTGCAGGTAAGTCTACACTGATGAAAATCCTCAGTGGCGTCTATACCAGAGATGATGGTACAATGGAGATATTCGGAAAGGAATATGGAGATCTGACACCGAAGCAGGCGCAGGAAGTCGGAGTAGCCATTATTCATCAGGAATTGAACATGTGCAGACACTTATCCGTTGCGGAAAATATGTTCCTGGGAAGAGAGCTGGCAGGCAAGTTTACACTGGACAATCGAAAGATGCGCCAGGAAGCGAAACGGATACTGGATGATCTGAAGATTGATATTAATCCAGATCAGACCGTTGGGGATCTGCCGGTATCCAAGCAGCAGATGGTTGAGATTGCAAAAGCCTTATCCATCAATGCCAAGATCCTGATCATGGACGAACCGACCTCTGCGCTGACGGCAAAAGAGATCGAAGACCTGTTCCGCATTATCCGCAAATTAAAAGCGGAAGGAAGAGGAATTGTATACATATCCCACAGACTGGAAGAACTGGCAGAGATCGTTGATCGTGTTACCATCATGAGAGATGGCCAGTACATCACCAATGGCAATTTTGCGGATATGACCATGGATCAGATTATTACCAACATGGTTGGACGTGAGATCAAAGAAAAATTCCCGCGGGTATCCTGCGAGAAGGGCAAAAAAGTCTTTGAAGTGAAGCATCTGAATGCAGGAAAAATGGTGCGGGACATCAACTTCTCCTTATATGAAGGCGAGATCGTTGGATTTGCAGGACTCATGGGAGCGGGAAGAACCGAGACCACAAGAGCAATCTTCGGAGCAGATCCGAAGGACAGAGGAGAGATCTGGCTGGATGGACAGGAAATCAAGATCAACTGTCCGATGGATGCTATCAAACACGGTGTGGTACTGGCACCGGAAGACCGGAAAAAAGACGGGCTGTGTACCAAACTTAGTATCCGTCAGAACCTGGCACTACCGAATCTGGATATGATCTGCAACGGACTTGGCGTGATCAGCAGTACCAAAGAAGATAAACTGTGTGAAGAGGCAGTACAGAACCTCCGCATTAAGACACCGAATGTAGAGATCGACTCCGGCAACTTATCCGGTGGTAATCAGCAGAAAGTAGTAGTTGGAAAATGGCTGGCAAGAAATTCCAGAGTGGTCATCTTTGATGAGCCGACCAGAGGAATCGATGTCGGAGCCAAGGTAGAGATCTACAATCTGATGAATGAACTGAAAAAACAGGGAATAGCAGTCATGTTCGTATCTTCCGAAATGCCGGAAGTCATGGGAATCGCAGACCGGATCATCGTTATGTGTGATGGCCGTATTACCGGTGAAGTAATGGCACAGGATACAACTCAGAACGAGATTCTGACCATGGCAACATCCTTTGAAAACAAGAAAATAGTGAGTTAGTGGAGGGGAAGAAAAATGAACAACAAACAGCAGAGCCCGGTAAAAAAATTACTGGCAATCCGGGGAATGGGCGCAGCCCTGACCGCCTTCGTAGGTCTGGTCATTATCTATATCGCATTCGGTCTGATTAATTCAGCAGTATTTTCCGGACAGAACATTCTGAACTTACTTCGTTCCATGTCCAAATATCTGCTCATCGGTATTGCACAGAGCTACGTATTGATCACAGGAAACATCGACCTGTCCATTGGTTCAATGGTTGGTATGAGTGCCATGATCTCAGCAACCCTGATGACTACAGGTATGAATCCGCTGCTTGCCATCCTGATTTCACTACTGTGTTGTCTGGTGATCGGTGTAGTCAACGGATATCTGGTAGGAAAGTTCAAGCTTCCGCCATTCATCGCAACTTTGGGAACCATGTTCGTGGCAAGAGGTATTGCCTACATGGTAAACGGTAACCGTAATACCGATGCCATTGCAACCGGTATCGGAAAAGAAGCAGCAGACAAGTTCCAGAACTTTTTCTACTATGGAAAAACACTTGGTGTATATAATACCTTCTGGATTGCAATGATCGTATTCATTATTTTCTTCTTTGTACTGTCCAAAACAAGAACCGGACGTCATATTTACGCAATCGGTTCAAACGTAGACGCAGCAAAACTGTCAGGTGTAGACGTAGTGGCAACCACCATTAAGACATACCTGATCAGTGCAACCTGTTCCTGCCTGGTAGGTCTGATCCTCTGTGCACAGGCCGGTATGGGAAATATGGAAGCAGGAAACATGTATGAAATGTATGGTGTGGCAGCCGGCGTTATCGGTGGTGTATCACCACTTGGAGGAACCGGTATTCTTCTTGGAACTCTGGCAGGTGCAGCTGTATGGCAGACACTGGAAAATGGTCTGAACATGATCGGTGCACAGGTAGGTATCCAGCGAGTAGTCATCGGTGTCATCGTAGTAGTAGCCGTTCTTCTGGACGTAGTCGTACGTAACGGAAAATTCGGAAAAAGAAAGTAGTAAATCATGAGGCAAAAAGATGCCATATGGATTGTTTCGTACAATTCAGACCAGATACGAACTAAGCCGCAAAATATGGGTTGCGGATAGTAAATAAAACAAATTATATATTTAGGAGGGTTTTAAAAATGAAAAAGAAATTATTAGCAGCGATCTGCGCAGCAACAATGGTATTCTCAATGGGAACTATGGCAATGGCAGACGACGAAGTAAAGGCAACAGGAGACGAGAAGATAGCTCTGATCACTATGGACTCCATCGACCAGCACTGGATCACATTGAATGAAGGCGCACAGAAAGCAGCTGAAGAATTTGGTGTAACCGTAGACTTCATGTCCCCAAATACCAAGGACGATGCACAGCAGATCGAATGTGTAAACAACGCAGTAGCAGGCGGCTACGGTGCCATCATGGTAGCAGCAAACGGACCGGATGCAATTTCATCTGCATTACAGGAAGCAGTAGACGGTGGAGTTAAGATCGTATACGTCGACTCCCCTGCAAACGTAGAAGCATCCGCTACATTCTCCACAGATAACAAGGCAGCAGGCCAGACAGCCGGCGAAGAAATGATCAAAGCTCTGGAAGACGCAGGCGTTACATCCGGTAAGATCGGTATCATCAATGTAAACGCAGCAACAGACTCCTGTGTAAACAGAGAAGAAGGCTTCCGTGCAGCATTTGACGGATCTGACTTCGAACTGATGGAAACACAGTACGGCGAAGGTGATGCAGCAAAATCTCAGAGTATCGCAGAAAACTACATCACACAGGGTGTTGTTGGTATCTTCGGTTGTAATGAAGGATCCACAACAGGTGCCGGCAATGCCATCAAAGCTTCCGGAAACGATGCAATCGTTGGTGTTGGTTTTGATAAATCTGATGCAATCCTGAACCTGATCGATGACGGATATCTGTATGCAACTATGGCTCAGAATCCAGACGTTATGGGATACGAAGGCGTAAAAGCAGCAATCCAGGCAATCAACGGTGAAGACCTTGGCGGTGAAGTAACAGATACCGGTGTATCCGTACTGACAAAAGAAAGCAAATAAACCTCGCATAGAATAACTCTGAGAAAAACCGTCGCATCCCGCGGCGGTTTTTTCGGTTACAGAAAATTGACCGAAAAGCGAAAGTATGAGACAATATAAATATAAATGTTTTTGGGGAAGAGAAGATGGGAAACTTGAAAGTTGTTATTGCAGACGATGAGGAACGAATCTGCCAGCTGATTCAGGCATTAATAAACTGGGATCGTCTGGGAATGGAGATCGCAGGAATGGCGCACAACGGGATCGAAGCATTTGATGTGGTGCAGAAGGTGTGTCCGGATATCCTGATCACAGACATCCGGATGCCCGGATTGTCAGGTCTGGAATTAATTGAGAAAGTAAAGGAAGCTTGCCCGGAGGTGGAGATTATTATCATCAGTGGTTATGCTCATTTTGAATATGCGCAGCAGGCTATCCGGTTTGGTGTGGGTCACTATCTGTTGAAGCCGATCAATAAGGCGGAACTGACAGAGACACTGGAGAAGCTGAAGAGTAAGATCGGTCAGCGGCAAGAATTTGAGAGGGACAAGCAGGTCCTGATCCAGAAGGCGCAGAAGAATGAAGATTATATGCGCAGCAAGCTGCTGACGCAGCTTTTAAACGGGGAACCGGTATCCCTGACAGAAGAGATTCTGCAGAATCAGTATGGAATTACGCTAAAAGCCGGGCTAATTCAGCCATTTAGCCTGAAGATGGACTGCGAGGAAGAGGCACTTGGTACTTCCTCTGTATCTGTTCTGATGGAAAAGGCACTGGAGATTCTGGACCGGAACCTTCGGGAAAAAAGGCTGGATCCGATTATGGAATGTCAGGGATTTTACTGTATCGGTTTGTTGAATTATGAAAGCAGGCAGCAGGAGGATGTGCGCAGGATTCTGAAGAATGCGCTGGCGCAGATGGAACTGCAGAAGGCCATTTTCAAATCGGTAGAATTTTCTATGGCGCTGGGAAAAGCCGTGAGAAGAGCAGAAGAACTGGAAGATGCAGGACCGGAGTTGTCCAGGCTGATCTGCCAGAGGCTGGTAAAGGGCAGCGGTCGGATTCTGGAGCAGCAGGAGAACTATTCTTCCCTGCAGGGAGAACGGCTGCTGGACAAATATATTCGTGAGATCACTCATGCCGTGGAAGTGATGAGTACAGATCTTGCGGATGAATCAGCTGTTTATCTGCAGAAAAAGGTCAGTGAGGCAAGGAATCCACGGGGCTGCGATATCCTGGATCTTGTATACAGCGCAGCAGATGTCTTTACAGCGTGCATACAGATCGCCAACCGCACCGAATGTCTGGAAGCTTTTCGCAGACAGTGTGAACAGTGCGCAAGTGTGGAAAAACTCTTTGCCACTTTGCGGGAATTCCAGCAGAAATACGTTCGTGAGATAGAAGAAAAGCGGGAAAATGACAGAGTGCGTCCGATCCGCCGGGCCAAAGAATACATTCAGAATCATTACGGGGAGCCGATTACTCTGGAAGAGGTCAGCAGCGAAGTAGGCTTAAGTCCGACTTATTTCAGCGTATTATTTAAGAAGACAGAAGGGGAAGGCTTTGCCAGATATCTGATCAATGTGCGGATGGAACAGGCGAAGATCCTTTTGCGTGAGACCAATCTTCCGGTGGTGGAGATCTGTAAAAAAGTAGGTTACAACGATCTGAAGCATTTTACCCAGACCTTTGAAAAGTCTACCGAAGTGAAACCATCTACTTACCGGAAGTTATACGGCTGATCAGGAGAATACTTGCTATGAAAGAAAGAAGAAATATTCGTTATATTTCCGGCAGAATCTGGTGGATGGGAATGGCAGTGCTGGCACTTCTGGTTATACTGACAGTGACTCAGGCAGTCCTGTTTTTTCAGGGGCAGGGACCGCTTTGGAATGTATTGTTGACAGTGGCGGTATTGATTGGGTATCTGATAGCAGCAGTATTCTGGATCAGCAGACCATATCAGCAGGCAGAAAAGACCATGGAGCGTTTTCTGGAAGGCTATATGGTTATGGCAGGAGATGGGGCGCGGGCAGCGTTGCTGACACCGACGACTGCCGAAGAGATGAAGTTCATGGAGCATTTTCTGCATTCTCCGCAGATGATGGATCTGAATAAACGGCAGGCACAGTATCTGGCACTGCAGAATCAGATTAATCCACATTTTTTATATAACACGTTGGAAAGCATCCGTGGAGAGGCTCTGATTGCCGGGCTGGATGGGGTGGCAGATATGACTGAAGCGCTGGCGAAGTTTTTCCGGTATACCATCACAAAAGTAGAAAATCTGGTATCAGTAGAGGAAGAACTGGATAACTGTGAGACTTATTTTGGCATTCAGAAGTATCGGTTCGGAGACCGGCTGAATCTGCATATTGAATACGATCCAAAAGAATATGAGAAGATCATGAACTGCCGGATTCCGAAGCTGACACTGCAGCCCATATTAGAGAACAGTATTATTCATGGAACGGAACTGAAGATCGGAGCGGGCAATCTGTATATTCGTTTCGCCTGCACCCAGGATCGTCTGATTATCTGTATCTCTGACGATGGTGTGGGAATGGATGAGGAGACGCTGGCAGCCCTGAACCGGAAGCTGGGGAGGGGAAATGATTCCTTCGGTTCCCCGGATGAGAAAAAGGGCGGAATCGCACTGGTTAATGTGAATAACCGCATCCATCTGATCTTTGGGGATGAATATGGCATGCATGTTTATTCGGTACAGCAGAGGGGAACAGATGTGGAGATTACCATTCCGATCACGGCAAATGACCGGGATGTGAAGAACCGGAGTGTACTGTCATGAGAAAAGAAATTTTGCGAATGGAGCGGGTTACCTACAAAGAAGCGGATATGACCAGGCTGGAGGATTTTAATCTGCAGATCTATGAGGGCGAGATCATGGGAATGCTGCCATTTAACGGGCAGGGTATGGCTGATCTCTTGAAGCTTCTGCAGGTGAATCTGCCGTTGTATGACGGTTATATCTATTATAATGGGGAGCAGGTCAATTCCTGGAAAGAGTCATCCGGAACCCATAACCGGATCGGAGTGATTCAGGCTCAGAGTTCACTGGTAGAATCTATGACGATTGCAGATAATGTATTTGTTCTGAGGCAGGGATTCCGCCAGGAAGTCATTCACGAGGAACTGTTGAACCGGCAGCTGCAGCCTTTTTTAAAAGAGATTGGCATGGAGATGACAGCGGAGACAAAAGTAGAGCGCCTGACGGTATTTCAGCGTGTCATCGTGGAACTGCTTCGCTCCGTGGTGGCGGGCAATCATCTGATTGTGCTGGAGGAGATCGGTGCTTTGATCAGTGACCGGGAACTGGAATATCTTCATCAGATTCTGCACCATTATGCAGAGAAAGGCTTTTCCTTTCTGTACATCAGTCCTCATTTTGAGGAGGAGAATAACTTCTGTGACAGGATAGCGTTTCTGACTAACGGACGGATCTGGAAAGTGATCCCCAAGGAAATGATGAAGAACCAGACATGGGAGATCTACGATTACAACCATTATAATATGGAATACAACCAGATGGTGCGTTTTCATCTGGAAAAAAGAGAACTCGAGGAAAAGACGCAGGAGATATATACCACCTGGCGTTCTTTCAGTGAAACTATGGGCAAAAAACTGGAATTTCCTATTTACCGCGGGGAATATCTGGCCGTTCAGATCCATGAGAATACGATTCTTCAGGAGATAATTGAAAAATTACAGACAGATACAGTAAAAGATGAAAAAGCGGCGGTTATTCAGGAATCTCCTACGGTCAGCATGATTTTTCACGGACTCAGCTATATGGATAACCTGTGCATGTCTCTTTCTAGAAGAATGGGAAACATCTGGAAAACCAGCAGCATACGGGGAAGTATCCGCAGAGAATATGAGAGTCTTCTGGGGGAAGAAGTTTTTGATATGAAGGTGGAAGATCTTAGTGAGAGGCAGAAATACCAGTTAATTTACAGCCGTGTGATGCTTCAGAATCCCCAGATTGTATATTGTATTAAACCATTCAAAGGAGCTGACCTGGCCCACCGGATTCATATCTGGAAGCTGCTGGAGATGCTGCTGGACCGCGGAATCACAGTAGTGGACATCTCCCTGAATCTGTCTGATTCCCTGTCACTGGCAGACCGGCTGCTGATGATCGAACACGACGGAACCGTTCGGGAAATACCAAAAGAGGACTTTGCATTCGTACCGAGGAATGTACCGTGGAGAACCTTTTACAGAGGAAGTAAAACACAGGGAGCATATCACAAAAAATGATATGCTCCCTGAATCGTTGTCAGGAAATCAGCCAGTCGATAAGATTGATGGATTTTATACCTTCATAAGAAGAATCCATTCCGGGATTCATGGAAAGAACAATCTTTTCATAGTTATCATTGATTTTTTGCAGTGGAGCAAGTTCTCTTTTACGGACATCTTCACCTGTCATGGATTCTGTTACCTGAACATACAGTTTATCATCTGCTTTCGTTGCAATAAAGTCTACTTCTGATTGATCTACCTTACCGATTGATACATCGTAACCACGACGGAGAAGTTCAAAATACACAATATTTTCTAATGCATGACCACTGTCACGATCCCTGAAGCCCAGCAAATAATTTCTGAGACCAATATCGACAATGTAATATTTTCCCAATGTCCGCAAAAACGCTTTTCCCTTGATATCAAATCGTTTAATTTCATAAAAGAAATAGGATTCCAGAAGTGCATTGATGTATGCCTGTACAGTATGGGCGCTTGGTGTCCCTTTTCGTTTGCCGTCTTCGAGCAGTCCTTCATTTACAAGGATGTTCCCAATGGAGGATACGGATATGTTGCTGCCAATATTATCGGCCAGAAACAGAACAATTTTTTTCAGGAGAACAGGATCTGTGATATTCTTTTGTCCACGGCGTTTTTCGCGTTCGAGAATATCTCTTACAATTACAGTGGAGTAGATCCCTTCAAGTAAAACCAGTGCTTTTTCCTGATCTAATCCAACATCAGCAATACCAGGCATACCGCCAAAGCGCATGTAGGCATCAAAAATTTCACGAATCTCATACGGGTCGTCATTTTGATCAAACGCCTGTTTTCTCGTGCCGCCTAATGCACTTTTGGTTTCTCTGATTTCAAATCCGTAAAAAGATAAAAATTCAGAGAAAGACAATGGAAGCATTTTTATTTCAACACACCTGCCGGATAAATAGGTGGAATATTCGGAGGAGAGCATATAGGCATTGGAACCAGTAACATAAATATCGCAGTTAAAATCAACACGGAGCGAATTGACAGTATCTTCCCAGTTAGGAATACGCTGGACTTCATCAAAGAAAAGATACATTCTTTTATCCGGTACGATGTGCTGCTTTACGTATTCATAAAAATCATCATTGGTCATACTTTTAAAAGCATGAGATTCAAAATTCATTTCAAGAATCTGCTCTTCTGTGATGCCACTTTCCTTTAAATGAAGAGTCATGAGTTTCAGCAGGCTGGATTTGCCACACCTGCGAATTCCGGTGACAACCTTCACAGGTTCTGTGTCCTGAAAGGCAATCATTTTATTCAAGTATAAATCTCTTTTTTGCAGTTTGTGTGTATCAATCATTTGACATTCCTCCTTATAGGTAGAGTGTAGCATAAAATTTTGAAAAAATAAAGTTTATGCACTGAATTGCAAAAACTTTTAAAAAATAACTTTTTTTGCACTACATAGACATATTTTTGCATGTAAACAATTCGTCGATTGACGAAAATACCAGCTATAGTGTATACCAGAGTCAGAAAAGGATGGAGGAACTGATAAATGGATGCAAAGAAGTTTGGTGCATTTATTTCTGACAGAAGAAAACAGCAGTATATGACGCAGGCAGAGCTTGCAGGGAAGATCGGTGTGACGGATAAGGCAGTCAGCCGTTGGGAACGAGGACTGGGATTTCCGGATATTAACACCATGGAACCGCTTGCAGATGCACTGGGGATCTCATTGCTGGAATTGATGAGGTCAGAGGTACAGGATGCAGACAATGATCCAAAAGCAGAGACAATGAGCCGGGAAGGATGGAATAGCCAGAAAGAACAAAAATGTGGAACTTCCCAGACGGACGGAGAAAACAAGAATGATGGGGAGCCTCAAAATGGAAGTGTGACGAAAGAAAAAGACACATTATACACATCAGCGGAGGTGACAGAGATGATGCACACCATGGAAGAGATTCGAAAGCAGCAACAGCATCAGGATAAGATGGCAGGCTACCTTGCAATACCCGTGATTTTGATTGTGACAATCCTGACTAAGCTGTCCGGGCAGGCTAGTCTGGGAGGCGCTGTTTTTGTCGGTTTCCTTGGTGCAGGACCGGTAGTATCCGGCTATTATCTCTGGAAAAACCGGGCAGATGCAGAGAGCCGGAGAATCTATGGAGCCTTTACTTTTCTGCTGGCAGGATTTTTTCTGGTATTGTGTTCGGTTATGATACCGGACAGTTTCTGGGATCATCATGCCCAGGGAGCAAATCTTGTTACCTGTATGCTCAATCTGGGACTTATGGTTTATCTGGATTATCATGTTCTGAAAAGCTTGCGTCGGGAGAAGAAAGGTCTGATTGCCGGTTTTATGGTGCTGATTGTAAATATTCTGCTTGTTGTATGGACGTTGCATGGATTTGCAGCCAGATCTATTGAGAATGCCGTGGGTACCAGCCGGGGAGATGTGGCAGAGCAGTATGCCACACAGCTTCTTATCAATGAAAAAGATCTTGAAGAGGACTGGGTAGTGGGGTATAGTTATAACCAGATCGATCTGCATCCGGATGTCTATCGTGTAGCATTTACCTATTATGCCAATGCAGAAGACGCAGAAACTGGTGAAGAAAGCTGCTACGGATATGATATTCAGGTGGATTCGGATTACAAAATAACCATAAAAGAGGAAAGCACTGCGATTGGTGAAGATATGTGGACAGAGATGTCCCAGGAGAGTGAGACGGAAGTATCATGATACAGATATCAGATCAAACAAAGCAGCTAAGGCAGTGCGGAAAAAGGACAATATATGAGATACAAATTAGCCATATTCGATTTAGACGGAACCATTTTAGATACTTTAGAGGACCTGGCAGACAGCACGAATTATGCGCTGTCTGTTTATCATATGCCGGAGCATACCATTGATGAGGTACGCTGGTTTGTGGGAAATGGCATACATAAGCTGATCGAGCGTGCGGTGCCGAAGGGCAGCAGTGACGAGCAGATTGAGCAGGTATTTACTACATTTAAAGAATATTACAAAGACCATTGTGCAGTGAAAACCCGTCCCTATAGCGGCATCATGGAGCTTTTAAAGAGTTTACGTGAAAAAGGCATCCTCACAGCGGTAGTCTCTAACAAAGGGGACTTTGCGGTGCAGATTCTCTGTGAAGACTATTTCAGGGGAATGTTTGATTTTGCAGTGGGCGAGCGGGAAGGCATCCGCAGAAAACCGGCACCGGACAGCGTACTGGCGGTTCTGGAAAAGTTTCAGATCAGCAAAGACGAGGCAGTCTATATCGGCGATTCTGAAGTAGATATCCAGACTGCTTTCCATGCCGGTATGAAAGAAATCGCAGTCACATGGGGATTCCGTCCGGAAAGTTTCTTAAAAGAAAACGGGGCGGACTGCATTGTCCATACCCCGGAAGAACTGTTGGAGAGGCTTTAAAAATATACCCAAACAAACGATTTCTTTTCGTATTTTTCCTGATATAAAAAAGAGTGAAAAGAATTGACACGACAATTTTTTTATTATACAGTTATAATCGTGAGTACTAATAAAACTTTTATATTTTTGAGGAGGAAGCAGAGGATGAAACGTACAAAATTACTTGCAGTGTTAATGACAACAGCAATCGCAGCTACAGGTGCGGTGTGTGCAGCAGATGCAGAAGGTATTGCGGCAGAGAATCTGAAGGTCGGAGCCATCTACATCGGTGATGAAAACGAAGGTTATACCGCTGCACATATGGCAGGTATAGATGAGATGATGGAGACATTTGGGCTGGAAGAATCTCAGGTGATTGAGAAGACTCTGATCGGGGAAGACGAGACATGTTATGACGCTGCAGCAGATCTGGCAGACCAGGGATGCCAGATTATCTTTGGTACCAGCTTTGGTCATGAGACTTATCTGATTCAGGCAGCAGGCGAGTTCCCGGACGTACAGTTCTGTCATGCAACAGGATATCAGGCAGCAAGCAGCGGACTGGATAACATGCACAACTACTTCGATAACATCTATGAAGCAAGATATGTATCCGGTGTGGTTGCAGGAATGAAGCTGAATGAGATGATCGAGAATGGTGACATTACAGAAGAACAGGCAAGAATCGGATACGTTGGTGCATATCCATACGCAGAAGTAATTTCTGGATTTACATCCTTCTATCTTGGTGCAAAGAGCCAGTGCCCATCCGTTACTATGGAAGTAAAATACACCAACAGCTGGGCAAGCTTTGACCTGGAAAAAGAATGTGCAGAAGCTCTGATCGCAGACGGATGTGTACTGATCGGACAGCATGCAGATACCACAGGTGCTCCTACCGCAGCTCAGGCAGCAGGCGTTCCATGTGTAGGTTACAACGTAGACATGATCGAGACTGCTCCTGACAGTGCACTGACCTCTTCCAGCAATAACTGGGGTGTATATTACACTTACGCAGTACAGTGCATGATCGACGGAACAGAGATTGAAAAAGACTGGACAGCAGGTCTGAAGGACGGCGCTGTTCTGATTACTCCTCTGAATGAAAAGGCAGTAGCAGAAGGAACACAGGAAGTTGTAGACGAAGTAGAGAGCCAGATTGAAGACGGATCTCTGCACGTATTTGATACAGCTACATGGACAGTAGATGGTAAGACACTGGATACTTACGAAAAGAACGGTATCGAGTATATCTCTGACGGATATTTCCACGAATCTGAATATGGATCAGCTCCGGCATTTGATATCATCATCGATGGTATTGATTCTATCGTAGAATAAGAAACAGGGAAACCTATCAAAGGGGGTTGCAGCAATGCAGCCCCTATATTTTATAGCAGGAGCTATAAAATATAGAGCCTCTGGCAGATTGCAGAGGTGCGCAGAAGAAACATGTCATGCAGGCATGACGCGCACCTCGCAGCAAATACGCCAAGGCGTATTTGATAATACAGCCGACATAAGGAGGAACATACGTGGAGCAGACATACGCTATAGAATTACACAATATCACCAAGCGTTTCGGCAGCGTCACTGCCAACGAAAAAGTAGACCTAGAGGTAAAAAAGGGAGAGATCCTCTGTCTGCTTGGTGAAAACGGAAGTGGTAAGACCACTTTGATGAATATGATATCCGGTATTTACTATCCGGATGAGGGAATGATCAAGGTAGACGGAAGAGAAGTGAGAATCCGATCTCCAAAGGATTCCTTTGATCTTGGAATCGGAATGGTGCATCAGCACTTCAAACTGGTAGACATTCTGACAGCAGCAGAAAATATCATTCTCGGACTGCCGGGAAAACAGATCCTGAATATGAAGCAGGTGAATAAAGAGATTCTTGAACTGGCTGTAAAATATGGATTCGAGATTGATCCGAAGAAGAAGATCTACCAGATGTCCGTATCAGAAAAACAGACAGTAGAGATCATCAAGCTGCTGTACCGCGGCGCCAGAATACTGATTCTGGATGAGCCGACAGCGGTACTGACACCACAGGAAGCCGACCGGCTTTTTGAAGTATTAAAGAATATGAAGAAAGACGGATGTTCCATCATCCTGATTACCCATAAGTTACACGAAGTATTGTCCGTATCCGACCGGGTATCTATTCTGAGAAAAGGTCTCTACATTGATACGGTGAAGACATCCGAAGCTACCGTAGAGTCCCTGACAGAGATGATGGTAGGTGCGAAAGTTGAACTTAACATCGACCGTCCGGAACCGGTGAATCCGGTGAAGCGTCTGGAACTGAAAAATGTGACCTGCAAGGACATTAATGAAGTAGTAACCCTGGATCACGCAGATCTGACGGTATACGGCGGTGAGATTCTGGGTATCGCAGGTATCTCAGGCGGCGGCCAGAAGGAACTGCTGGAGGCCATCGCAGGACTTCAGCCGGTATCCGAAGGAAGCATCACTTTTTATCCGGAAGAAAACCAGTCAAAAGAGATCGCTAACCTGGATGTGGCAGATATCCGTGCACTGGGCGTGCGTCTGGCATTCGTGCCGGAAGACCGTCTGGGAATGGGACTGGTTGGATCCATGGATATGACAGACAACATCATGCTGCGAAGCTACCAGAGAGGAAAGTCCAATTTCCTGGACCGTAAGACACCGGGTGAACTGGCACAGAAGATCAAGGATCAGTTAGAGATCGTGACACCAAGTATCTCTGCACCGGTGGGACAGATGTCAGGTGGAAACGTACAGAAGGTACTGGTGGGACGGGAGATTGCCCAGAAGCCAAAGGTGCTGATGGTAGCTTATCCGACCAGAGGAATCGATATCAACTCATCCTATGCCATCTATAACCTGTTAAATGAGCAGAAGAAAAAAGGCGTAGCAGTGATCTGTGTCATTGAAGACCTGGATGTCCTTCTGGAGCTGTGCGATCGGATTGCCGTACTCTGCGGCGGTCAGATCACGGGAGTACTGGATGGACGTACGGCCAAGAAAGATGAAGTGGGAGTACTGATGACAAAGCATGAGAAGGGAGGCGTTTCCCATGAATAAAGAACCAATGTTTCATATGTCCAAGCGGGAATCCATCACCCTTGGAAAACGTATCATGATCTACGTGGCAGCCATTCTTCTGGCACTGATCGTCTGTGCGGCAGTCATCGTGGGACTGGTACACATGAATCCGCTGGGGGTTTATAAGGCAATTTTTGACGGCGCACTGGGAAGCAGCCGCCGTATCTGGATCACGATCCGAGATACGCTGGTACTGTTGTGTATCGCAGTTGGTCTGGCACCGGCATTTAAGATGCGTTTCTGGAATATCGGAGCCGAAGGACAGGTATTGATCGGTGGTGTGGTATCCGCCGCATGCATGATCTATCTGTCTGATAAAGTACCAAACGTAGTATTGATCCTGTTAATGCTGGCTGGCAGTGCCATCGGAGGACTGATCTGGGGACTGATTCCTACTTTCTTCAAGGCACACTGGAACACCAACGAGACACTGTTTACCCTGATGATGAACTACGTAGCTATGCAGGTGGTAACGTTCTGCATCTGTTTCTGGGAGAATCCAAAAGGCTCCAACAGTGTAGGTATCATCAATCAGGCAACACAGGCAGGATGGCTGCCATCTGTGGCAGGCAACGCCTACTTCTGGAATGTAGTCATCGTTACCATATTGACGGTTGCCATGTTTATTTATCTGAAATACAGCAAACAGGGCTATGAAGTAGCGGTTGTGGGAGAGAGCGACAGCACTGCGCGCTATGCAGGTATCAATGTCAGCAAGGTTATGCTGCGCACCATGGCAATCTCCGGCGCGATCTGTGGTATTGCCGGATTCATTCTGGTCAGCGGTTCCGCACACACCATCTCCACATCCACAGCGAATGGGCGTGGATTTACCGCCATCATCGTAGCATGGATGGCGAAGTTCAATACCTTCATCATGATCCTGATTGCTTTCGGACTGGTATTTATGGAAAAAGGTGCTACTCAGATTGCATCCCAGTACGGACTGAATGAAAATGCATCCAGCATCATGCTTGGAATCATTCTGTTTTTCCTGTTGGGAGCAGAATTCTTTATTAACTACAAAATCGAAAGAAACAGAAAATAGGAGGAACTGCAATGGGCACAATTATTATTTTTATACAAAAAGCAATCGTTCAGGGCATGGGAATCCTGTTTGGAGCAGAAGGAGAGATCCTGACTGAGAAATCAGGCAACCTGAACCTTGGTATTCCGGGTATCATGTACATGGGCGGTATCGCCGGACTGATGGGAGCCTTCTTCTATGAAAAAGGAACCGAGAATCCTAATGCTTTCGTCGGCATGCTGATTTCCCTGATCTGTGCATTCTTATGCGCTATGCTGGGCGGACTGATCTACAGTATCCTGACCATCACCCTTCGTGCCAACCAGAACGTAACCGGTCTGGCACTGACCACCTTCGGAACCGGATTCGGTAACTTCTTCGGTGGATCCATTTCCAAGCTGGCAGGAGGTGTAGGACAGATCTCCGTGAGCACAACAGCCAGTGCTTATCAGGCAAAGATTCCGGGTCTGTCAAAGATTCCGGTGATCGGAAGCATTTTCTTTTCTTATGGTTTCCTGACTTATGTGGCACTTTTACTTGCCATTTTATTATCCTTCTTCCTGTTCCGTACCAGAAACGGACTGAACCTCCGCGCCGTGGGCGAGAATCCGGGAACCGCAGATGCTGCAGGTATCAATGTCAGCAAATACAAATACCTTGCCACCTGTATCGGAGCCGGTATCGCAGGACTTGGCGGACTGTACTTCGTTATGGAATACAGTGGAGGAACTTGGACAGACAACGGATTCGGTGACCGTGGATGGCTGGCAGTAGCGTTAGTTATTTTTGCTATGTGGAAGCCGATCAACGCCATCTGGGGATCCATCCTCTTTGGTGCACTGTATATCCTTTACCTGTATATTCCGGGACTGGGAAGAAGTACACAGGAAATATTCAAAGCATTACCATATGTGGTAACGATCATTGTGCTGGTATTTATCAGCTTCCGTAAGAAGAAAGAAGACCAGCCACCGGAAGGCCTGGGACAGGCATACTTCCGAGAGGAACGTTAAACAGGAGCCAGAGATCCATATATACTTTCGGCTATATGGCACCGTATGAGAACTGTACGACTGGAAGATAGAAAAAGAGCCCAGATGCATCGTTTAAAATGCACCGGGGCTCAATTTATATCTGCAGATTAATTTATTCTACGACCTTGATCCATCCTTCCGGAGCCTTGATATGTCCCATCTGGATACCGGTCAGTGTCTCACGCAGCTTGGTGATAACCGGTCCCATCTCGTCCATTCCGCTTGGGAAACAGATCTCCTTGCCGTGATCGTTGATCTTTCCAACCGGAGAGATCACAGCGGCTGTACCGCACAGACCACATTCTGCGAAGTCCTTTACCTCATCGAAGTATACTTCACGTTCTTCTACTTCCAGTCCAAGATATTCCTTGGCAACATAGATCAGAGAACGACGTGTGATAGATGGCAGAATACTGCCGGACTTCGGAGTAACGACCTTGTTATCCTTGGTAACGAAGATGAAGTTCGCTCCACCGGTCTCTTCTACCTTAGTTCTGGTAGCAGCATCCAGGTACATATTCTCAGCGAATCCTTCGCGATGCGCTTCCATGATTGGATAGAGGCTCATAGCATAGTTCAGTCCGGCCTTGATATGACCTGTTCCGTGAGGTGCTGCACGGTCATAATCACTGACACGGATTACGATTGGTTTAGCGCCGCCCTTGAAGTAAGGACCAACAGGGGTAGCAAATACACGGAACTGATATTCACTGGCAGGTTTTACACCGATGACAGCGTCACTTCCGAACATATATGGACGGATGTAAAGAGTAGCGCCTGATCCGTAAGGTGGAACAAATGCTTCGTTGGCTTTTACTACATTTACAACAGCTTCTACGAACTTATCTTCAGGGAATACCGGCATCTCCAGTCTGCGGCAGGAGTCAGCCATACGTGCTGCATTCAGGTCAGGACGGAAAATAACGGTACGTCCGTCTTCTGTAGTATAAGCCTTCATACCTTCAAAACAAGTCTGTGCATACTGCAGAACACCTGCACATTCAGAAATAGTAACAGTAGCATCCGTAGTCAGTGCACCTTCCTCCCATGCACCATCTTTGTAATTCGCTACAAAACGATAATCTGTAGGCATATAGCCAAATCCAAGATTTGACCAGTCGATATTTTTCTTTTCCATAATAAACTTCCTCCTAACGTATGTGGATCATCCAGCAGACACTTTAATCTGCTAAAGGAATTATTGTTTCCAGTTTACACCCGAATAAAAGGAGCGTCAAGAGATTTCCAGAGTATTGAAATCAATTATATCCATGCTGTAAAAAGTCTTTAACTATAAAAAAGAATTGACGGGAAAATGAAAAAGTAATACGATTTTTCTAAATCCAAAATCAAAAAAGAGGAGAACATAGTATGCGAATGATGTTAGTTGGCGCCGGCGCTGTCGGCGAAAGTATTGTAAAAGTAATGCAGTGGAGAGATCCGAAGGGAGAATGGCTTGAGTATGTGCTGGTCTGTGACTATGATAAAGCACGTGCTCAGGAAGTGGTAGACAAGCTCAGCGGTGACACTCGTTTTGAGGCAGAAAAAGTGAATGCCACAGACCGGGAAGATATGAAAAACCTGATCAAAGCACATAAGATTGATTTTGTCATGGATGCGGCACCGCCATTTGCCAGCAACATGATCTTTGACGCAGCCTTTGCCACAGGTGTCAATTACGGTAGCATGGGCACCTGGTCTGTGCCGATGGATGAACCGAAGCTGGGGCTGGGCATTGAGAACAGCTACACAGAACCAATGACGAAATATAACTTCGACCGTCACGAGGCATGGAAGAAGCAGGGCAATATGGCAGTCATCTGTATGGGGATCGACCCAGGCGTTGTCAACGTCTTTGCCAAATATGCGGCAACCCATCTCTTTGATGAGATGACAGAAGCCCACGTAAAAGATGGCGGCAACCTGACCGTGCCGGGAGCGGATCCGGATGATATCATGTTCGGCTTTAACGTATGGACCGTGCTGGATGAAGTTATGAACCCGAACGTGGAATACGACGAAGAAAAGGGTGGCTTTATTGTAGAAAAAGCCTTTGCCGGGCAGGAAGTCTTCGACATGCCGGATGGAGTAGGACCGAACACACTGGTCAAAGTGGAACATGAAGAAGTCGTTACCATGGCACGTTTCCTGAAGCAGTATGGTCTGAAAAAAGCCACTTTCAAGATCAGTCTGGATGAGAATCTGATCACAGCCCTGAAGGTACTGGACAAGCTGGGGCTTCGCAGTATCCACCCGGTACAGGTAGGAAATGTATCCGTCATTCCAAGAGACGTAGTAGCAGCCTGCGCCCCACAGCCAAAAGACATCGGAGACGAGATGACAGGTAAAATGCTGGTAGGTGTCCACTGCATCGGCAAAAAGGACGGACAGGACAAAGAATACTTCCTTTACCAGCCATTTGACAATCAGGAATCCATGAAACGCTGGGGCAACCAGGCAGTTACCGCCCAGACAGGATTCGGGGCAGCTCTGGCACTGGAACTCATCGGCAAAGGCATCTGGAAAGAAGCAGGAGTCTACTCCCCGGAATACTTCGATCCGGAACCATATATTCAGCTGATGGACGAAAGCGGATATGAATACAGAATACAGGAACTGAAATAAGTGGTATAGAAACGGTGAATATGCTATACTTATAAAAAACAAGATTTGAGATCAGGGGGTGAGCAGATGGGGCTTTTTGTGAATCCGGATAACAGTGCATTTCAGAAAACACTGAATTCATTGATTTACGTGGATAAGACAAAATTAATAGAGTACACGAATACAGTATTGAACACAGATAATGCTTTTATCTGCAATAGCCGCCCAAGACGTTTTGGCAAGTCCATTACAGCAAACATGCTTACAGCCTATTATAGCAAAGGATGCGATTCAGAAGCAATGTTTTCCACACTGGAGATAGCGAAAAGCAAAGATTTCCGGAAATATCTGAATCAATATGATGTGATACGGTTTGATGTACAATGGTGCATGATGGATGCCGGCTCACCGGATGCAGCAGTCCGATATATCAATGAACATTTAATCTCAGAATTGAGGGAATTGTATCCGGAGATTCCGTTGAAAGATGTGAAGACTGCCTATGGTGTAATGTCTCGAATCAATGCTTCTACAGGACGGAAATTCGTAGTAATTATCGATGAATGGGATGTCCTTATTCGTGATGAAGGGTCTAATGAGAAAATACAGAAGGACTATATAGATTTTCTCAGAGGAATGTTCAAAGGTATTATGCCAACCAGTTATATTGCACTTGCTTATATAACTGGTATCTTACCGATAAAGAAAATTCGGACAGAGTCAGCGCTGAATAACTTTGATGAATTTACTATGATGGATGCCAGTAATATGGCACCTTATATCGGATTTACACAAGACGAGGTCAAAGATCTGTGCCAGACTTATCAGGTTGATTTTGATAAAGTAAAGTGCTGGTATGACGGCTATCTTCTGGAAGCGGAACAGATCTACAATCCCAGGGCAGTAGTCAGCGTAATGACTAAGAAACGGTTCAAAAGTTACTGGTCAGAAACAGGAACCTATGAAGCAATTGTTCCGCTGATCAATATGAATTTTGATGGATTGAAAACAGCAATCATTGAGATGCTGTCAGGAGCATCTGTGAAAGTGGATGTGACTTCTTTCCAGAATGATGCAGTGAATTTTGTCAATAAAGATGATGTTCTTACTTATCTGATTCACCTGGGATATCTGGGGTACAATCAGGACAAAGAGATGGCTTTTGTTCCAAATGAAGAGATACGTCAGGAGCTGTTAAAAGCGGTCAGACGGAAAAAATGGAATGAATTTACTGAATTTCAAATAAAATCGGAAGAATTATTAAACGCAACATTAGATATGGATGCAGAAAAAGTAGCTTCAGATATGGAACAGATTCATATGGAATATGCATCTGCGATCCAGTACAATAATGAAAATTCACTCAGCAGTGTCCTCACAATAGCATATCTAAGCGCAATGCAGTATTATTTCAAACCGGTTCGTGAGATGCCTGCGGGAAGAGGATTTGCAGACTTTATATTCCTGCCGAAACCAGAATATCAACAGGAATATCCGGCACTGGTAGTAGAATTGAAGTGGAATCAAGATGTACAGACTGCAATAAATCAGATAAAAGAAAAACAATATCCGGCATCCATAGAGGCATACACAGGAAAAATACTACTGGCAGCACTCAGCTATGATAAAAAAACAAAACATCATAAATGTATCATTGAAAAATACACAAAATAAAGGATGATCGTCTTTCATTCACAGCTTAAAAGAGCAGTCTCTGACAGGTGCACGCGAATCATAGAAAACAAGCGTGTTACAAGACAAAATACTGCTCTTTAAGTGTGAATAAAACACGGAATAAGGTTGAAATCCCTCCCCCCATAGTCTATAATATGACGCGTAACACTGAGAATTACAGACAACATACTTATTTATAAAGGAAACTATATGAACACACCGATTCAGAAACTGGACTTTCCCAACAACCGGAACGTCCGTTTATATTGTAAAAGAGAAGACCTCTTACCATTTTCCCTGGGAGGCAACAAGGTGCGCATCGGCAGAGCCTTTTTCAACGATATGCTGGAAAAGGGGAAGGACTGCATGATTGTGTATGGCAACAGCCGTTCCAATCTGTGCCGTGTGCTGGCGAATCTGTGCTGTGCCCACAAGGTGCCGTGCTACATGATCTGCTCCGGTGAGGCAGGAGAAGAAGCCGGTATCGAAACAAACAACAGCCGCCTGATGAAGTGGCTGGGGGCAGAAGTGATCCCATGTGAGAAGACGAATATCGCTCAGACCGTGGAAGATACCATGAACCGCCTGACAGCAGAAGGAAAGCATCCTTATTATATCTTCGGAGACAAGTTCGGCATCGGCAACGAAGGCACTCCGGTACAGGCATATGTAGACGGCTATCGAGAGATCCGTGCCTGGGAAGAACAGGAAGGAATCCTCTTTTCCCATATCTTTTTTGCATCCGGTACAGGCTCCACACAGTGCGGGCTGGTCAGCGGCAAGATCCTGGAACAGGGACCGGAGAAGATCGTAGGGATCTCCATCTCATCCAGAGAATACGACCGCGCCATGAATGTCATGCAGACCGGCATCCGGGAATATTTTGAGAAACATCATCTGGAACTGCCGGAGCATTTTGCAAAAGAACTGCATCTGGAGATGGCATACCGTCAGGCAGGCTATGGCCAGTACGATGACCGTATCATGCATGTGATCCGGGAAGAATTCTGCCGCAATGGACTGCCGCTGGATCCGACCTATACCGGTAAGGCATTCTGGGGCATGAAAGAATACATCGAGGAACATCATTTGGAGGACTGTGACGTGCTCTTTCTGCACACCGGCGGCACACCGCTGTTTTATGACTGTCTTCCGGGAGGAACTTTATGAAATTAATTTCTATCGTCATTCCATGTTACAATTCTCAGGCTACGATCCGCAAAGTAACCGAGATGGTCATGGAAGAATTTAAGAAAATGCCAGAGTACGACTGCGAGTTCGTTCTGGTCAATGATGGCTCACCGAAGGATGACACTTACGGCGAGATCGAGAAGCTGGGACGGGATTACCCGAATGTGAAGGGCGTGAATCTGCTGCGTAACTTCGGACAGCACAACGCACTGATGGCAGCCCTGCACTATACAACCGGTGATTATATCCTGGGAATGGATGATGACATGCAGACTCATCCATCACAGATCAGCAAGCTGATTCACAAGATGGAAGAAGGATTCGACCTGGTATACGGATGTTATCCGAAGAAGAAGAACTCTTTTCTGAAGAATCTGTCCAGCAAGCTGAACGAGGTATCTTCCAGAATTCTTCTGGGCAGACCGAAGAATATTGTATCCAGTAATTTCTGGATGATTACCCGTCAGGTGCGGGATGAAGTGATCAAATACGACAGCTTTAATCCATATATTGACGGTATTTTTTACCGTACCACCCACAAGATCGGTAATGTAGAAGTGGAGCACTTCAAGCGGGAAGTGGGCACGTCCAATTATACTCTGAAGAAACTGATGAAGCTGTGGCTGGCATACTGGAATTACTCTGTGATTCCACTGCGTATCTCATCCGTACTAGGATGTATTTCGGCAGCAGGAGGATTCCTGGCAGCTCTGTGCATCATCATTTACAAACTGATCGACCCGACCGTGACCGTGGGCTGGGCATCCACCATCTGCATCATTGTGGTGCTTGCCGGACTGATTCTCATGGTGCTGGGTATTATCGGAGAATATCTGGGCAAAATGATACTGATTCTGAACCGGACCCCGCAGTACATTGTCCGTGAGACCATTAATGTAACAGAGGATGAAAAACAGTGAAAAAAATCATGATTTTAGGAGCGGGCACCTATCAGGTACCGCTGATTCAGACCGCCCGCCGTATGGGGCTCTACACCATAGTGGTCAGCATTCCGGGAGACTATCAGGGCTTCGCCCTGGCAAATAAGATCTACGAACTGGATACCAGAGACAAAGACGGTATTCTGGAAGCTGCCAGAGAAGAACAGATCGACGGCATCTGTACATCAGGTACCGACGTGGCAGTATCCACTATCGGTTATGTCTGTGAGAAAATGGGGTTATCCGGCATTCCACAGGAAGCCGCAGCCATCCTGACGGACAAGGCGCTGATGAAAGAAGCCTTTTTAAAAGGCGGTGTATCGGCATCCACAGGCATGCGTGTTTACAGCCTGACAGAGGCCAGATCAGCTGCAGAACGGATCGGTTACCCGGTAGTTGTGAAGCGGGTAGACAGTTCAGGAAGCCGCGGAATTACCGTAGTAGAACAGCCGGAACGGCTGGAAGAGGCCTATCATCACGCAGCGAAGCGTTCCACCAGAGATTATGTGTTGGTAGAAGGATTCATTAAGGGAACCGAGATCGGTGTGGACGGATTCGTCCAGGACGGACAGCTTGTGTTCATGGCACCACATACTAAGTTCGTATACAGAGGAAAGAACACCACCATACCGGTGGGGCATGCCTTCCCGTATACCGGCAGCCGGGAAGTCTATGACGAGATCGGCAGACAGATGCAGGCAGCAGTGACCGCATCAGGCGCAGATCGATGCTCTGTCAATGCAGACGTCTTCGTGGACGGCAATAAGGTATCCATCATCGAGATGGGCGGAAGAACAGGAGCTACCTGTATTCCGGAACTGATCTCCATCTATTATGGATTTGACTTTTATGAAAAAATGATCCGCAGTGCGCTGGGCGAGCAGGTGGAGTTCAACTGCACCGGCAGGCAGCCATGCATGGCCAAACTGCTTCTCAGCCCGATAGAAGGAAAAATTTCCCATATTAACATAGAAGGAATCCGTAAGCTGGAAGAGCAGGGAGTAACCGTATCCCTGGACTTCCCGGTGGGCCATAAGGTCTTCGCCATGGCAGACGGTACCGACCGTATTGGTCACATCATAGCCAGAACAGAGGATGAGAGCCGGCTGGATGCCTGGATGATGGAAGTCTACCGCTGCATCAGCATCGACGGCGTGACACTGGAGGAGATATGGAAAAGATAAAAAAATACATACTTCTGCACCTGACGGTCATGCTGTTCTCCTTTACCAGCGTGTACTCCAAAGCAGCATCCGGATTCTACAACCGGGAAGGACTGACCTCACCGATGCTGTACCTGTTTCTCTTCCTGATGCTGCTGAACTGTGCATTATATGCGGTCATCTGGCAGAAAGTCATCAAAAAGTTCGAATTAAATGTGGCATATGCCAACCGTACCGTATACCTGATCTGGTCCCAGATCTGGGCGGTGATCATATTCCACGAAAATTTATCGGTGAACAATATCATCGGCATGATCATCGTGTTCATCGGAGTATTGGTGGTGGTTGCCCATGAATAAATATTTATTGATTATGTTTATCGCGACCTTCTTTTCCGCATCATCCCAGATTCTGCTGAAACAGAGCGCGAACCAGACCCATAAGAACGCCATCTTCGAATACCTGAACTGGCGTGTCATATTGTCCTACTTCATCTTCTTTGCAGTACTGCTGGTCAACACCTACGCATATACCCAGGTAGACATGAAATACGGCGCAGTCATCGACACCTGCACCTATGTCTTCGTCATGATCCTGTCCGGCGTCATCCTGCACGAAAGCTTCACCAAGTGGAAACTCATCGGCAACCTGATCATCATCGCCGGCGTCATCGTGTATACACTCTAGTCTAGTCCATTGGGGACGGTGTTTTGTGGCTCTCGGTGCTCCGGTTCAACCTCAATATTCTGCAAAAGTGGTGTAAATTGGACGTTCAGAACAGTTTGACAAAATGACAGAAATGGTGTACACTATAGTCAATAAGGTAGTTGGAAGGTGGCTGCAACTCACCTGACCCAGCGAAATTTTAAACGTATTACAAAAATAGTCGTCCTAACTTTACCGGAGTGCAGGACGGCTATTTTTTATGTATTCCATGTTGGCCTATGTAGGTCAGAATTGCCATCAGCATGATGGCGAAAGTAAAAATGTCATTCCATGAAACCATAATTATCACCCTTTCTGTAAGGCTCAGATCGGATGAGAGCGCGTCCCCAGCTACCCAAACATATTACACAACTTATAACCGAATAAACGCAACTGAAAATATGAAAATTATCACATACAATAGAACTTAATTGGTAAATCTATGCGAATTATGAGCAAATAGAACTTATAGAATAGTTTGACAAAAGGATAGAAAAGGTGTAGACTGTAATTAATAAGGTAGTCGGAAGGTGATTGCAACTCACCCAACCTGGCGAAAATTGAAACAAACTATAAGAAATAGTCGTCCGAACTTTGTCAGAGTGTGGGACGACTATTTCTTATTTGTATAACTTAAAATAGCAATGATAAGCAAAGCAGTAGTAAGTATTATTTGCAATTCCTCGTATGTACTCATAATAATCATCCTTTCTGTAAGGCTCAGATTGGATGAGAGCGTCCCCCAACTACCCAGATTTCATTATACAACTTATAGATAGATAAATGCAACAAAAAATATAAAAAGGAAATTACTATGGAAACAAAGAATAACAAGAACATCACCACCTGCCCCTATGCGAAGAAGTGTGGCGGCTGTCAGTATCAGGGCATAGATTACGCTGCCCAGTTGAAGAAAAAACAGAAAGAAATGAATAAGCTTCTGAAGGACTTTGGCAAGCCGGAGCCGATTATCGGCATGAAGGATCCTCTGCATTACCGCAACAAGGTACATGCGGTCTTTGGCAGAACCAGAAAAGGAGAGATCGTTTCCGGTACCTACGAAGCCGGAACCCACAAGATCGTGAATATCGACGAATGTATGATCGAGGACGAGATCTCCCAGTCTATTATCCGCACCATCCGTGGACTGTTAAGATCCTTCAAGATTCGTACCTATGATGAGGATACCGGCTACGGTTTACTTCGTCATGTGCTGGTGCGCCGGGGATTTGCCACCGGACAGGTGATGGCAGTACTGGTGCTTTCCTCACCAATCCTGCCGTCTAAGAACAATTTTGTGAAAGCACTGCGCAAAGAGCATCCGGAGATCACTACAGTAGTACTGAACGTGAACGACAAGAAGACCAGCATGGTCCTGGGAGAACGTGATATCGTACTTTACGGAAAAGGCTATATTGAAGACATCTTATGTGGCTGTACCTTCCGCATCTCGCCACAGTCCTTCTATCAGGTCAATCCGGTACAGACAGAACGTCTGTATCAGACTGCCATGGATTATGCAGAACTGACCGGAAAAGAACGGGTCATCGATGCCTACTGCGGGATTGGAACCATCGGCATGGTAGCAGCGAAGAAAGTCCGTGAAGTCATTGGCGTAGAGTTGAACCGCAACGCAGTAAAAGATGCCAGAATCAATGCGAAGCTGAATCAGATCAAGAACATCGCCTTCTATGAAGGAGATGCCGGCAGATTCATGGTATCCATGGCCGAAGAAGGAGAGAAGGCAGATGTGGTCTTCATGGATCCGCCGAGAAGCGGCAGCGACGAAGCCTTTCTGTCCTCCGTGATCCGGCTTGCACCGAAACGCATCGTCTACGTA
This sequence comes from Jingyaoa shaoxingensis, assembly GCF_014385005.1. Classification (GTDB taxonomy): domain Bacteria; phylum Bacillota; class Clostridia; order Lachnospirales; family Lachnospiraceae; genus Marvinbryantia; species Marvinbryantia shaoxingensis. Next base: position 74,697 of record NZ_JACRSZ010000015.1, read on the forward strand.
TCCTGCGGACCGGATACCCTGGCACGTGATCTGAAATACCTGGCCAGAAACGGATATCAGGTCAGAAAAATGCAGCCAGTGGATATGTTCGGTTTCACGGAACATTGCGAGATGGTAGTTCAGCTGGTGAAAAAACGTTGACAAAAATGGCAGAACACATTATCCTGTAGACAGGTAGTCGGAAGGTGAGTGCACATCACCTGACCCGGCGAATTTCATACTAAGTTATCATAGAGATAGCCGTTCCTGAACTTTGGTCGAGAGCAGGACGGCTATTTTTATGTATTCCATATTGATCTATGTAAGTCAGAATTGCCATTAACATAATGACAAAAAATCAATAGTTAATGGCTCTCTGAGAATTGGATATAAGGGGATACACGAATGTTTTACAAAATCTGCAGAAAATATGACATAATTTGCACTTGACAAATTTGGGATGTGAATCAATACATAAAGTTAGATTAAAACATCTTGACAGGATATATAAAAATGACTAAACTAAAAACAGACATAAAAAGCATGGATTCGCATCTTGAAGTGCGCCATTTAAGACGAAAAATCGCATAAAATGTCGGATTTGGCGCGGGGGGGGGCAAAATAACAATTACATCATAGAAGAGACTGACGGAGAAGATTATGCATCATGGGGGAGAATCGATACTTTGAATATCAAAGGCGATATAGTATCCATGGTGTTTTTTTTGCGCCGAAGGTACTATGAATTCGAATCACTCGTCAGACTTGATTTGCAGACAGATATCCGTTATGATCATAGGTGAGAACGGAGTCTGAAGATGTATCAGTTCAGTGCCTTCACAGATATAATAGGTCCTGAACAGTTATGAGATGGCACAAAGAGATGGAGGGATATAGAACATGGCTATCAGAATATGCGACATGCATTGTCACATATTACCGGGGATCGATGATGGTGCACAGGACATGGACGAGACTATGGCTGCACTGCATGAAGCATATGAGCAGGGCATACGGGCGGTCATCGCCACACCACATTACTATCCGGAGAAGTATGAACCAGACGGATCGACGATTCGACAACTTCTGCAGCAGGTAAAGCTGCGGTGCAGAGAAGAACAGTTGGACATACGTCTGTATGCAGGACAGGAATGTTTCGGGTATTCCGGTCTTGTTGACAAGCTGAACCGGGGAGAAGTACTGACCATGGCGGGCAGCCGTTATGTACTGACAGAATTTTCGCCGGACTGCGCCTATGCACAGATTCAGCAGATACTGACTCTGCTGCAGCAAGGAGGCTACTACCCGATACTGGCTCACTTTGAGCGCTACGAATGTCTGGAGCACGAAGAACGTATCCAGGAACTGAAGAACAGGGGAATACTGTTACAGATGAACTACGACACTTTTCTGAAGAAGCCGGGATGGTTCCGGAAGTCCCAGTGGCAGAAGATGCTGCAGGACGGCACCGTGGACCTGGTGGGAAGCGACTGCCATGGTACCCATTACCGGCCATATCATGCTGATGACGCCATCAGATGGATACGGAAGAATGTAGACACAGAAATCCAGAGAAAGATTTTTGTAAAAAATGTACACCAAATATTAAGAAAAGAATGAGGGGAGTATTGAATGGAAAACACAATGGAAAAACAGCCTGTGAACCTGAACACACAGGATGCGGAGATGGAGATTGACCTCTTAGAGATCTTCTATCTGCTGAAGTCAAAATGGAAAGAGATCTTTCTGGCACTTCTGGTAGGAGCACTGATCTTCGGTGCATATCATACTTTTCTGGTGAAGCCATCCTATCAGGCAGATGCCTCTATTTACATCACCAATACCGAGTCAGCTCTTTCCTTTTCGGATCTGCAGCTGTCTTCTGCGCTGACGGATGACTATGCGAACATCATCAAGAGCCGTACGGTGCTGAATCGCGTGATCGAAGAACTGGATCTGAATCTGGATTATAAGCAGCTGGCCAAGCTGGTAGCAGTATCCAATCCGGATTCCACCCATATCGTAGATATCAAGGTAACCTGTGATGATCCGGAGATGAGCCGCAACATCACCAATGCACTGCTGAACATCAGTGTCAGCCAGATCTACCAGATCATCGGAAGCGGTGAACCGACCGTGATTGATTACTCTGTAGCAGAAGCAGTACAGGATGTCACACCAAGCTTATTCAAGTATCTGGCAATCGGTGGCTTCCTGGGAGCATGCGTGGCATGCGCGATCTTCATCCTTCAGATGCTGATGGACGGAACCATGAAGACAGAAGAAGATATTGACAAATACCTGCACCTGCCGGTACTGGCAACCGTGCCATACTATAATGAAAAAAAGGGAAAGTGAGATATAGATTAGATGGAACAGCAGCAGAATTGGAGAGGTAACTTTCAGACATTTCGTCAAGTGATACCTCAGATGGAAGAACTGCCTTTTCAGGCAAGAGAAGCAATCAATGTGCTTCGAGGAAACATCCAGCTCAGTGGATATGAACTGAGAACGATCGCAGTGACCAGTGCCATGCCGAATGAAGGAAAGTCCTCTACGGCATTCCGTCTGGCAAAGAGTATGGCAGGACTGGGAACCAGAACCATTTATCTGGACTGCGATATCCGTAACTCTGAAGTCATGGCCCGTTACCAGATCCAGCAGAGCGTCTGCGGACTGAGCGAATTCCTGTGTGGCCGGGTATCACTGAATGATATCATCTATCATACCGATGACCCATGCATGGATATGATCTTTACCGGAGCAGTAGCACCGAACCCAAGTGAGTTACTTTCCGGACCGTTATTTGTGCAGCTTCTGGAAGAACTGAAGAAGAATTACGAATATGTCATTGTAGATACACCGCCTGTATGCCCGGTTATCGACGGCGCACTGATCGCCAAGAAGTGTGATGGAACGGTACTGGTTGTAGAGTGTGGCAAGACAGAGAAGACCCTGGCAGTCAAGGCAACCAGACAGCTGGAGTATGCAGGGGTACGTATCCTGGGTGCGGTACTGAACAAAGTAGGCGCAAGCAATAAGGGATATGGCTATGGTTATGGATATGGCTACGGTTACGGATATGGCTATGGAGAAGGCAATACGAAGAAAGCTGCCAAAGCGGCCAAGAAGCAGAACAAAGCTGCCCAGAAAGCCAATGCAAAAAGTGGAAGAGATAAGAAGAGAGCATAGATATGAGTACACATCATCATAAACATCATCACAGACACAGTATCTGGTACCGGATGCGCAGATGGGTACGTCATAACAAGGGACTGGCAGCCGGGAGCGCAGTGATTGTGGCGGTGGTAGCTGTCGGCGCAGGAACAGTGCTTTACCGGTCTTATCAGTCACAGTCCCAGATGCATGTGACGGCAGGCAATGCTGTGGATATGAAGGGCGGCTATCGTACCAGAACCTGGGATGGCAAAGAGTATCAGTACAATGCCCAGATTACCAACATCTTGTATGCGGAACTGGATTCCGAAGGTAAGCTGGAAGCAGAAGCCACTTATGGCGGTAAAGCGAAGGCTGAGACACTTACCCTGTTTATTATGGATAAGAAGAATCAGAAGATCAATGTACTTACCCTGGACGGAGAGACTGTGGCACAGATGCACCAGTATGACAGTACCGGCAAGGATATGGGAGTCAGTGAAGGCGTGCTGAAGGATGCCTACAGTTATGGAGACGGCGGCGAGGTCAGCTGTGAGAATCTGGTGAATGCAGTAGAGACACTGCTTGGAGACATTACCATCAATGAATATGTGGTAGCCAACCGTTCTTCCAAGATAGAGATCCATGCACTTGCAGATGGACTCATGGCATATATGGGAGAATTCGCAGATCTCATGCAGAAAGATCCGAATATGGCAGTTCAGGAAGAACAGATCATGCGGGACAACCTGCAGACCAGCATCACCAGGAACAAGTATCAGAGTCTGGCAGAGACCATGGACCAGACCTCAGAAGGTATTATGGATTATTATCAGCTGCAGGGAGAACGGCGCAGCTCAGGCACGGCCGAGATGTTCTATCCGGATGAACAGCAGCTGGAACAGATGATTATCAATTTGTTTTACGAAGAAGTATAGTGTGGAAGGGAAGAGAATATGGCGAAAAATGATATTGGACCAAAGCGCAGCCCGTTCAGAGCATTTCTTTATATTCTGGCGGTAGTGGTTCTCCTTGGAGGAATCGGCTATCTGGTGAAATACACCAGACAGAAACAGACAGCATTCGAAGAACAGATCAAAGAACTTGGCGCAAAAGAGAATGGTGGTACAGAGAACAAAGACAGTCTGACAGAAGCCAGTGATGTGACACCGGAGACCAGTGCCTGGGATAAGGAAGTCAGCAATGGTGAGACAGAAAAAGCGTCTGAATCAGAGACAGATATCGCAGCAACTGAGACGGAAACGGAATCAGAGAGCGAAACAGAGACGGAAAACGAAGTACTCCTTTCAAGAAATATTCTGGTGCTGAACGGCAGCGGAAAAGATGGAATGGCATCAAAATGGCAGAAGGAATTGAAAAAAGAAGGCTATAAGAACGTAGAAGGCGCCAGCTTCCCAGGATCCGCTATCGAACAGACACGGATCTACGCAGAGAAGGAAGAAGATGTGGCAGATCTGAAGAAGCTGTTCCCGGAAGCAGAAGTAACAGCAGATGAATTCACTGCCAACATCACTATGGAAGACGGATCCGCACCAGGGGATGTGGATGTATATATTATTATCGGAAAGAACGACGCAGAAGAATAGACAGCAGAGACGGACATAAAAATGACAAAGCAAAAACCTTCGCAACAGCGGAGGAGGAGAAGAGAAGATGTATAAAAAAGAATCTACGGGATGGATAAAGCATGTGGACTTTATTATCTTAGATATGATCTGCTTACAGATTGCATTTGTGCTGGCATATGCGTTAAGGATTCATAAGCTTGATCTGTATGGGATCATTCTGTACCGGAATATGGCGATCTTCATTGAAGTGGCAAACATGCTGATCATGTTTGCACTTGGAACCATGAAGAATGTCCTGAAACGGGGACATTACCGGAATTTCGTCATGACGCTGCAGCAAGGTGTGATACTTGGAGCCATGTCTATCTTATATCTGTTCATGATACAGGAAGGACAGCAGTATTCCAGAATGATCATGATATCGACTATCGTGATCTATATACTGCTCACCTATCTGGTAAGAGAACTATGGAAATACAACATCAGAAAGAAGATGCAGGATGGAGGGAACCGTTCCTTACTGATGGTAGTATCAGAAGATGTGGCACATGCTACCGTAGAGAATATGAAGACAAATAACTACGCAAGATATACACTTGCAGGACTTGTCATTATCGACAAGGAAATGACAGGACAGTATATAGACGGCGTGGAAGTAGTTGCTGATGTGGAAAATGCAGCAGAATATGTCTGCAAGCAATGGATCGACGAAGTCCTGATTGTCACATCAGATGCAGTCCCATATCCAAAGGAACTGATCGAACAATTTACAGAGACAGGGGTGACTGTACATCTGAATCTGGCAAAGATCCAGAATGTACCTGGTAAGAAGCAGTTTGTAGAGAAGATAGGAGATTATACCGTCCTAACAACCAGTATCAATTATGCATCTACCAGAGAACTGATGTTGAAACGGCTGATGGATATCGTCGGTGGAATCGCAGGATGCCTGATCACCGGAATCCTGTTTCTGTTTGTGGCACCTGCCATCTACATAGCATCACCCGGACCGATCTTCTTTGCACAGGAACGTGTGGGGAAGAACGGAAAGCGATTCAAGATGTACAAGTTCCGAAGCATGTATCTGGATGCGGAAGAACGTAAAGCTGAACTAATGAAAGATAACAAACTGGGTGACGGAAAAATGTTCAAAATGGACTTTGACCCACGTGTGATCGGAAATAAGATCCTTCCGGACGGAACCCATAAGACCGGTATCGGTGACTTCATCAGACGGACGAGTATCGATGAATTTCCACAGTTTTTCAATGTATTAAAAGGTGATATGTCGATTATAGGAGTCCGAGATATAATAGGGACAACCAGAGAAAACTCCAGTATTTATGCGGCATGTGTGGCTTAAGCGTTTTATGATAATTCGATTTTTCATTGCTGCAGCAGGGTCACATTATAGCGGTTCATAGATATTGGATGGCTCTTTGGATGCTCAGTTTGACCCAATCACAGAGCAATAAAAAAATCGAAAAGGAGAAAACTTGAGCCTGTTAGTCTGAAAAGAATGACAGGCTAAGGGACGTTAGTTGCAGATATGAACAATGAAAAACTAAAAAATTAAAATCCCCCAGAGTGTGTATGTGTGGGGGGGGGGTAAAGCGAGGTATGAAAAATGAAGCAGAAGCGGATCGCTGAGTGCAAATGCAATTCCCTAGCCCCTTATAGTGGGAAAGAAGCAAACGGAAAAATTGAATATGGCAAGAATCTGATGAAACATCGGAAAATCTATCTGGCAGTTTCTATAGGCTGTCTGCTTATGGCTGCTATCTATTATCAAATAGCATCACATTTCTTAATTAATCGAAATCCATTTTTTTATTGTGCTTTGCCTGCCCTGATAATTGGGTTATGTGCCGGGCATAGATTGTTTCTTAGTAGTATTGAATGTAATATACAAAGTTCTGTGAAGGACTGCGTATTTTCTTATAAAAAGTCTTTGTTCGTTGGTAAGTCAGAGGATTGTAGCAGTTAGTTGAAAACGAACGTAATGGGATCTGAAAAATGAGTAAAGGGGAAAGAAAGTATGTATAGAAAAGATTCTACAGGATGGATAAAACATGTGGATTTTATCATCTTGGACTTAATCTGCTTGCAGGTGGCGTTCGTTTTGGCGTATGCGTTAAGCGGATATGGAGCTAATCCATACCAGCTAATTCTTTACAGAAATATGGCTGTCTTTATGGAAGTAGCAGATTTGGTAGTACTGTTTGCGATGGGAACATTGAAAAACGTTTTGAAAAGAGGCTACTATAAAGATTTTGTTGTAACAGCACAGCATGGAATAATTCTCGGAGCATGTTTATTGCTTTATCTGTTTATGCTTCAGGAAGGACAACAATATTCCAGACTGGCATTGGTACTGAATATCGTTATCTATATTCTACTTACTTATCTGGTACGAGAGCTGTGGAAACATTTGCTTAGAAAGAAAATGGAAGATGGTGAAAATCGTTCCTTACTTCTTGTTGTTTCAGCAGATGTAGTGAGTTCAGTAGTAGAGAGCATGAAAGAGCATAATTATGCCCGGTATAAGATTGCTGGAATTGCTGTCATAGATAAAGAAATGACAGGAAAGTATATTGATGGTGTGAAAGTAGTTGCAAATATGGAAAATGCTGCTGAATATGTCTGCAAGGAATGGATTGATGAAGTTCTGATTGTGACATCCGGTGTAGTTCCATATCCAAAAGAACTGATCGAGCAGTTTACAGAAACCGGAGTAACCGTTCATCTGAATCTTGCAAAGGTACAAAGCGTGCCGGGGAAAAAACAGTTTGTAGAAAAAGTTGGAGATTATACAGTACTGACTACCAGTATTAACTATGCATCTACAAGAGATCTGATGCTGAAACGATTGATGGATATTGCCGGAGGTTTGGTAGGATGCCTGATTACTGGAATCTTGTTTATATTTGTTGCTCCAGCAATTTACATAGCATCACCGGGACCGATTTTCTTTGCACAGGAACGTGTAGGAAAGAATGGAAAGAGATTCAAAATGTATAAGTTCCGAAGCATGTATATGGATGCAGAAGAACGTAAGGCTGAACTTATGAAAGATAACAAGCTGGGTGATGAAAAGATGTTCAAATTGGATTTTGACCCACGAGTTATTGGAAATAAGATTCTTCCAGATGGAACACATAAGACTGGTATTGGGGATTTTATTAGAAGAACAAGCATTGACGAATTTCCGCAGTTTTTTAACGTGTTGAAAGGTGATATGTCAATAATTGGAACCAGGCCACCTTTGATTTCGGAAACGAATTTTTATGAGCTGCACCATCGTGCAAGATTGGCAATTAAGCCAGGAATAACCGGTATGTGGCAGGTCAGCGGACGTAGTGACATTACTGATTTTGAAGAAGTGGTTCGTCTTGACAAAGAGTATATCACAAATTGGAACATTGGGCTAGATATAAAAATATTGCTTAAAACAGTAATGGTAGTTCTTAGAAAAGATGGATCTATGTGATGAAATGATTGTGGCTTGATTTCCGTAAATAGAATTTAAGCCACAGAAGGTAATAATAGATAAGTAATAAATATAATAAGAGGAAGTTATGAATAAAAGGAAAATTAATACTTTTCCACTTAAAATTGCAGTTCTTGGACATAAGACAATTCCGAGTCGTCAAGGTGGAATTGAAATTGTCGTTGAAGAATTAACGGTTCGCATGGCAAAACTAGGACATAAGATAACAGTATATAACCGTAATGGACATCATGTAAGTGGTAAAGAATTTGATGAGAAGAAATTAAAAGAATATAAAGGTATCCGAATGAAATATGTACCAACGATAGATAAAAAAGGACTAGCAGCGATGAGTGCTTCATTTTTTGCAGCGGTAGCAGCAGCGTTTGGAAAATATGATGTGGTACATTTTCATGCAGAAGGACCATGTGCAATGTTATGGTTGCCAAAATTATTTGGAAAACGTTGTATCGCTACGATTCATGGACTTGATCATCAAAGAGCAAAATGGGGCAAGTTAGCCAGCACATATATTATGCTTGGCGAAAAATGTGCTGTTAAATTTGCAGATGAAATTATTGTTCTCAGTGAGGGAGTACAAAATTATTTTAAAGAGACTTATGGACGTGATACAAAGTTTATCCCTAATGGTGTGAATCGTCCAGTTATTAGAAAGGCAGAACTTATTGACAAGAAATTTGGTTTAAAGAAAGATGATTATATTTTATTTTTAGGACGCCTTGTTCCGGAAAAAGGAATTACTTATCTGATTGAAGGCTTTAAGAACGTAAAAACAGATAAGAAGTTAGTCATTGCAGGGGGCAGTTCGGATACTGATGAATTTGCTAACCAGTTAAAAGAAATGGCAAAAGACGATGACAGAATTATTTTTACCGGATTTGTTCAGGGACAGTTGTTAGATGAACTATACAGCAATGCTTATATTTATAGTTTACCAAGCGATTTAGAGGGAATGTCATTAAGTCTTTTAGAAGCAATGAGTTATGGAAATTGTTGTTTGGTATCTGACATAGATGAATGTGCTTCTGTAGTGGAAGATAAGGCAATCATATTTAAAAAAAGTAATGTAGCAGATTTGCAGAGTAAGCTTCAAGAAGCATGTGAGGATGCACAACAGGTACAGAAATATAAAGATGAAGCAGCAGGTTATATTTGTGAAAAATATAATTGGGATGATGTTGTGGAGAGAACATTAGAATTGTATAGGAGATAAAATGAGCAAAGAATTTATTGAATTGAAAAACAAGACGATTTTTATTACAGGTGTAGCTGGATTTATTGGATCAAACTTGGCTGAAAGGTTATTAAAAGAAATAGAAGGAATAAAAATAGTTGGACTCGATAATATGAATGATTATTATGATGTTCGTTTAAAAGAATATAGATTAGAAAAACTTTCATCTAGTAAGACATTTTCCTTTGTAAAAGGAAATTTGGCAGATAAGGAACTTATTAATTCGATTTTTGAGAAGTATACTCCTCAAGTGGTTGTGAATTTAGGGGCACAGGCAGGTGTGAGATATTCTATTACAAATCCAGACGCATATATAGAAGGTAATTTGATTGGATTTTATAACATATTAGAGGGATGTAGACATTATCCGGTAGAACATTTGGTATATGCATCGAGTTCTTCAGTATATGGAAGTAATAAGAAAGTTCCGTATAGTACAGATGATAAAGTAGATAATCCAGTATCGTTATATGCGGCAACGAAAAAAAGCAATGAGTTGATGGCTCATGCATATTCAAAACTCTATAATATTCCATCAACTGGTTTACGTTTCTTTACTGTTTATGGACCGGCAGGAAGACCCGATATGGCATACTTTGGATTCACAAATAAATTGTTAAATGGAGAAACTATTAAAATTTTTAATTATGGAAATTGTAAAAGAGATTTTACTTATGTTGAGGATATTGTGGAAGGCGTTGTACGGATAATGCAGGGGGCACCAGAGAAAAAGAACGGAGAAGATGGTTTGCCGATTCCGCCATATGCTGTTTACAATATTGGAAATAATCATCCAGAGAACTTATTAGATTTTGTACAAATTCTTCAGGAAGAATTAATTAGAGCAAGGGTTTTGCCAGAAGATTATGATTTTGAGTCACATAAAGAACTTGTTCCGATGCAGCCGGGAGATGTTCCTGTGACATATGCTGATACGCAAGCATTGGAAAGGGACTATGGTTTTAAGCCATCGACAACTTTACGTGAAGGATTACGCAAGTTTGCAGAATGGTACAAAGAGTTTTATATGTAAATATATTTTAAGAATAGGAAGAAGAGAGAAAAAATGAGAGATTTTAATTCATTGAAAATTGCTGTGGCAGGGACAGGATATGTTGGATTATCTATTGCTACTTTATTGAGTCAGCATCATCAGGTGACAGCAGTAGATATTATTTCAGAAAAGGTAGAGTTAATTAACAATAAGAAATCTCCAATTCAGGATGATTATATTGAAAAATATTTAGAAGAAAAAAATTTGAATTTAACAGCTACATTGGATGCAGAAGAAGCTTATAAGGATGCAGATTTTGTTGTTATTGCAGCTCCAACAAATTATGATAGCAAAAAGAATTTTTTTGATACTTCTGCAGTAGAAGCAGTTATAAAATTAGTCATTGAATATAATCCGGAAGCGATTATGGTTATTAAATCGACTATTCCTGTTGGATATACAACAAGTATTAGAGAAAAATTTCATTGTGATAATATTATTTTTAGTCCGGAATTTTTAAGAGAAAGTAAGGCGTTATACGACAATTTGTATCCAAGCCGAATTATTGTTGGAACAGATATTAATAATGCACGTTTAGTAAAAGCTGCACATACGTTTGCACAGCTCTTACAGGAAGGTGCTATTAAAGAAGATATTGATACTTTATTTATGGGCTTTACAGAGGCAGAAGCAGTCAAATTGTTTGCAAATACATATTTGGCATTACGGGTTTCTTATTTCAATGAGTTAGATACTTATGCCGAAATGAAAGGTCTGAATACACAGCAGATTATTAATGGAGTATGTCTCGATCCTCGTATTGGAACACATTATAATAATCCATCTTTTGGATATGGTGGATACTGTTTACCAAAAGATACAAAGCAGTTGCTTGCTAACTACGCAGATGTTCCTGAAAATCTTATTGAAGCAATTGTTGAGTCTAATAGAACGAGAAAGGATTTTATTGCTGATCGAGTATTGGAACTTGCTGGAGCATATGAAGCGAATGATGACTGGGATGAAAGCAAAGAAAAAGATGTTGTGGTAGGTGTATATCGTCTCACGATGAAGAGTAATAGTGATAATTTCCGTCAGAGTTCTATCCAGGGAGTCATGAAGAGAATTAAGGCAAAAGGTTCTACGGTTATTATTTATGAGCCTACACTGAAAGATGGAGAAACTTTCTTTGGAAGTAGAGTAGTTAATAATTTAGATGAGTTTAAGAAGCAGAGTCAGGCAATTATTGCTAATCGTTATGATAGTTGTTTGGATGATGTTAAAGACAAAGTATATACAAGAGATATTTTTCAAAGGGATTGATGAATTTGAAAGTGAAAGGAGAAGACATTGAAAATACTTATTGTAAATTATAGATATTTCATTTCAGGTGGCCCTGAAAAATATATGTTTAATATTAAAAAGATGCTTGAAGATAATGGACATGAGGTTATACCCTTTTCCATACATTCCAATAAAAATGTCGAAACAGAATATTCAAAATACTTTGTAGAACCAATTGGTGGACGAGATACAACATATTTTGATGAAGTGAAAAAGACACCTAAATCAATTTGGCAGTTACTTACACGAAGTATTTATTCTCGTGAAGTAGAAAAGGCACTAAAAAAAGAAATAAATGATGTAAAACCAGATTTAGTATATATTATTCATTTTGTTAATAAATTGTCTCCGAGTGTAATTACAGGTGCAAATAAAATGGGAGTCCCTGTTGTATTAAGATTATCGGATTATTTTCTGTTATGTCCAAGATTTGATTTTATGTATGAAAAGAAAGTCTGTGAGGAGTGTTTATCAAAGGGATATAAGAGTTGTATTAAAAAGAGATGTGTGAAAGGATCGTTATTTGCATCTGTTGTAAGAGTGTTTTCTATGAAATTTCATAAAATGATAAATGTATATAAAAATGTATATGCATTTATAACACCATCAGAATTTTTGAAGAAAAAATTATCATTAAATGGATTTGAAGAAAAAAGAATTCATTGCATTCCTACTTTTACAGCAAGTAAAACAACAATAGGGAAACAGCAGATTGGATCGTATGGACTATATTTCGGACGTGTTACTGAAGAAAAGGGAGTTGAAACTGTTATAAAAGCGTATGAAAAACTGCCTGAATATACTGTTAAAATTATGGGAGATGATACAACAGATGAGGCAAAACGGCTGAAAAAATATGTAGAGAATCATAAAATGAAGAATGTTGAATTTCTTGGGTTTAAGAGTGGAGCGGAACTAGAGAATGTTATTAAAGGAGCTAGATTTACATTAATTCCTTCAATTTGGTATGATAACTTACCTAATACTGCTTTAGAGTCGTTTAAATATTAAAAGCCAGTTATTGCTAGTAATATAGGAAGTCTTCCTGAATTAGTTATTGATGGAGAAAATGGATATTTATTTAAACCATCAAATGTTGAAGATCTTATAAAAAAAATTAAGATGTTAGATGATGATACCTTGGTTAAAAAGATGGGGCAAGCTAGTAGAAAAAGGCTTGAAAGTAGATTTGCACCACAAACACATTATGAAGATTTGATGAAGATTTTTAATGAGGCTGTCAAGAGTAGAAAGTAAAGAGGTAATTAATAAAAATGAAAAAAAATGCAGAAAAAAAATTAAATGGTACAGTAATCGTTACATATCGTTGTAATGCAAGATGTTCAATGTGTAATCGTTATAAAGCACCATCTAAGCCAGAAGAGGAAATCAGCTTGGATACAATAAAAAAATTGCCGAAAATGTATTTTACGAATATCACAGGCGGAGAACCTTTTATTAGAACAGATTTGAAAGATATTGTACGTGAGTTATATAAAAAATCTGATCGTATTGTTATTTCAACTAATGGATTTTTTACAGATCGTATTGTAGATCTTTGTAAAGAATTTCCTAATATTGGTATACGTATTTCTATCGAAGGACTTGAGGAGACAAATAATGAAATACGAGGTCTCCAGAACGGTTATCAGCGTGGATATGGCACATTAAAAAAACTTAGAGAAATGGGTATGAAAGATGTTGGGTTTGGTATGACTGTACAGGATAAAAATGCACCAGATCTTGTACCGCTATATAAAATTAGTAATGAAATGGGAATGGAATTTGCAACGGCTTCTTTACATAATAGTTTTTATTTCGTAGAAGCAAAAAATATCATACATGACCGACCAATGGTTGCAAAAAATTTTGAAAAGTTAGTTAATGAGTTGTTACGTAGCAATAGTCCTAAAAAATGGTTTAGAGCATATTTTAATCATGGATTAATTAATTATATTTATGGTCAAAAAAGACTTCTTCCATGTGATATGAGTTTTGATACATTCTTTATTGATCCATATGGTGATGTTATGCCTTGCAATGGAACTAAGGATAAAGAAGTTATGGGTAATTTAAATAATCAGTCTTGGGATGAACTGTGGAATAGTCCACAGGCAGAAGAGGTACGAAAGAAAGTTCGTTGCTGTGATCGTGATTGTTGGATGATTGGCTCTGTTTCACCTGCTATGCACAAATATATCTGGAAACCAGCAACATGGGTTTTGATACATAAATTTAAATCTTTGTTTAGTAAAACACCATACAGTATGTATGAAAATCGTATTTGCTGTGACTATCGTGATGGAAAAGTCACAAAAGAAGAACTTGATAAATGTAGTACGTGTGATGTTAATTGTGTAATTAACAATGGATTAAGTGAAGCTTCGAAAGAGCAACTGAAACATAAATCTGGAGAACAGATTGTTGATGAAGATATTGCAAAACAGATGGAGAAATAAAAATGTATTCTATAACAAAAAGTAAGACTACAAAGCGATATGCTATTTTCATATGTCTAGTATATATATTTGTATTCAAAGATTGGATGGAACAGTATATACCCGTTGTTGGTTATATGGATGAACTATTTGCGGTATTATCTATCCCTGTTTTTGTATTTGAACTAAAAAAGAATCAATTTAAACTTAAAATACAAAAATGTACATGGGGGGGGGTATGCTAGGTTCATTCTAGTATTCTTATGTTTTGGTTTTCTATCTAGTGTCATTTATAGATATCAAAGTATATTGAAAGCAGAAGTATCGGATGCATTTTTATGTATAAAATTTTGGCTTGCATTATATGTTGGAAAAAAGATTTTTGCAAAAATAGATATGCAAAAATATGCAAGCAAAATATATTTTCATGTAAAATGCATTACGATATTGTATGGAGTGTTAATTGTTATTGATTATTCACTTCACATTTTCCAAGCGACAGAAAGATATGGTTTAAGATCTGAACAATTGATGTACACGCATCCAACGGTACTTGTAGCTTGCTGTGTGTTTTTGATTATGATTCTCCTTTCACTTAAAAATTATGTAACAGGAAGCAAGAAATATATAATAATGCTATTGCTCATAATGTGTTCTACTTTAAGAAGCAAAGCTTTTGGAGCCGCACTTGCAATCATATTAATATGTTATTTTGTGTTTGTTCGAAAGAAAAAAATAACGCTGAGAACAATGTTGCTATTTATTCCTTTGGTTGTGATTTTAGGATGGGATCAAATACAATATTATTTTTTCAGTTCAATCATTCCGGATTCTGCTAGGTATCAATTACTTACAAAAGCGTTTGAAATTGCAAGAGATATGTTTCCATTAGGTGCAGGATTTGCTACATTCGGTTCATATTATTCTGGAGTATACTATTCATCGGTATATGCAGCATATGGATTATCTAATATTAATGGGTTACGCATCGGGGCATCACAATTTATAAGTGATTCGTTTTGGCCAATGGTATTAGGGCAATCAGGATATTTTGGACTGTTTTCGTACATTTTTGCAGTAATGATGTTACTCAAAGCAATCCAAGGAATTAGAAGAGTAGAAAATTCATATTATGCTGCAGCAATGAGTGGAATATGTTATTTGATAATTGTATCAATGGCAGAATCTGCTTTCGTGCATCCGATAGCGGTACCGATAGCTATGATGATAGGAGCTTTTTTAGGAAAATGTGAGTAACGACATAAATATTCGACACTGAATAATAAATGATAGAAAATTGAATGTAATACATAAAAATATAACAAAAATTATAATTTCAATTATGAAATGGTCATTTATTCAGGAGGAATATTTGTGGAACTAAAAATAAAACCTAATAAAATTTTAATGTGGTTATCATATAACTGTTTGTTTTTTTCCATCATGCTTAAAATGCTATATCAAACAAACCAAAATAGCACTATAAGACTTTTGGGATTTGGTATGCAGGCAATAGTTTTGCTGTGTTATTTTTTGGAGGAATTGATAACATTAAAAAGAAAATCAATAAATTGTATTACTTTGATTTTAGGGATTCTAGTTGTATATCAATGTGTAATTACTATATTAAATGATTCAATTTATTTACCTTATACGCCAATTGATATATTTATTTGGCCGTTAAGTGTTATTGTGTATTATAACTTTACTTGTCATAATGAAATGAATAAAAATACTGAAAATAAGACATTAATATATTACTTTATAATGTGTCTTATTTCTGTATTCCTTATAAAAATACATTTAGCAGGAAATGGAAATATAGGGCAGGTAGTATTTCTAACATATTATTGTTTAACTGCATTGCCACTGGTTGTCATTTTTGTTAAAGGAAAGAACTCGCGAAATTTGTGTATATTATTATGTGTTGCTATATCTGTCGCATCAACAAAAAGAACTGGTACGATAGCATTAATTTTAGGGATATTCGTGATGCTAGTATTAGATGCACACATACAAGGGTCGTTGAAAGAAAAATGGAAAAGATATATGTATCTTTTTATTGCTATTTGTATAGGTAGTGGAGCAGTATTGTATCTTGAAAATAGATCGGGGCTTGAGATTTTTGACCGTTTTTCAAAATTAAGTACGGATGGAGGGAGCGGTCGAGATGTTATTTGGGCGATTACTCTTCAAGCATTTAATGTGTCAAATTTAAGAGAAAAAATTTGGGGACATGGTTTTCAAAGTGTTTATTATCGTCTTAGACCAGGCGGATTTTCTCGCTTTTCACATAATAGTTACATAGAGTACCTATATGATTATGGAATAATAGGCTTATCATTATTAGTATTATTCGTTTTATTTTTAATTATTATAGAAATAAAGTTTATACGAGAAAAAAATAAGTATGCTCCAGTTATGGGGATGTTATTGATTATTACGATTTTCCTAAGTGCGTTTAGTTATTTTTTTGAAGAATCAAATATTATACAGCCAATAGCTGTTGCATATGGAATTATTTTAGGACAAGCTTACAAGGAAAGGAAGAGGTATGAAAATTAGTGTAATTGTACCTGTATATAATGCAGAAAGATATTTAGATAAATTAGTACAGTCTGTTTTGAGTCAAACATATGAGGATTATGAATTAATATTAGTGGATGATAGCTCAAAAGACAATAGTTATTTATTGATGAAAAAATACCAAGAAATGGATAGTAGAATCAAGGCGTACACGAAAGAAAATACGGGACCAGGTTTAACAAGAAAATTTGGATTTGAAAAATCGTCAGGAGATTTGTTTTTCTTTGTGGATAGTGATGATTGGGTTACGACTTCTGATGTATTTAGAGAAATTAATGATTTGTTTGAAAAAAATGAAAAAATAGATGTTCTTTTTTTTGATAGAGAGGATATTATTGGCGATACGAAAGATATTATTCCAGGATTCAATGAGACTAGGGAAGGATTGCACAATATTGAAGAATTAGATGAGGTTGTTAGACCGGGTTTGGGGGCAAAGATTTTTAGAAAAAGTATATTAACAGAAGATATGTTTTATGAGTCAACTATATTTGAAGATTTATATACCACATATATCTATTTGGATAAATGCAATAATTATTTCTATTCATCTAAATGTTATTATACTATATATCATGATGTTGATTCATCCTCATTATCTTCAAAACCTACGGCAGAATCTTTCGCAAGATCATTAAAGATGATTTTGATGGTACATGCAAAATTGGAGAGAAGCTCACTTAGATATAGTTTAGAATTATGGATGGCACTTCTTTTTACCACGTATTGGAAAGCACGAGTGAAAAATGATACTTCTTATAATTCAAAGGTAATAAATGAAAATATTCAAAAAATTGCTGGAATTTTGAAAAAAAATAAAGTTGTTATAAAACCAAGTGGGAAAAAACATATTAAAATATTAATATATAGGACACTTTTATTGATTAGCAAAAAAAAGTATGAATAAGAGTGTTGAAATTATATATTGTTATATTTTGGGCTATAAGGAACTTATATAGAGGATTAATTATGAATAATAATAAAAAAACAGCAGCAATCGTTTCACTGTATGGTAATTCAAATTTTGGAAATAAACTACAAAACTATGCGGTGCAAGAGATTCTGAAAAAAGAAGGATTAAATACAGTTAATATTGTAAATGTTCCTTGTTTGAATAACAATAAGGTGAATCATACTGAAGTAATAAAATTATACATAAAAGGTTGGTTCCGTTATATTTTAAAAGGAGACAAAATAAAGGACTGCGTTGATCCAAAAGATCCTAAAGAAAGAAAGAAAAACTTTTTGGAATTTAACAAAAAAATTGCAAACTCAAAACATTTTTTTTCTTTCTCAAGATTGCAAGAATTTGATAAATATGATTACTATTTTGTCGGTTCAGATCAGATATGGAATCCGATTTATGGTGGACTGAGTGATTTGGATTTGCTTACTTTTACTCAGAAAAAAAAGATTGCAATAAGTGCATCATTCGGAATAGAAGAGATACCGTTAGACTATAAAGGAAGAGTGAAACAGTATATTTCGAAATTTGATGCAATATCAGTAAGAGAGGAGGCCGCAAAAAATATTATAGAAAGAATAACAAATCGCCAGGACATAGAAATATTGATTGATCCAACAATGATGTTACAAAAAGAAGAATGGGATCGAATTGTAAAAAAACCAAAGGAAATGCTTCCGGATAAATATATTGTTTGCTATTTTTTGGGAACTGAAACAAAGGAATATATAAGTGCTATACATAAAATTGCAGCAGAAAAAGATTGTGAAATTATTGATTTATCTAATTTAGAAAGTGAATTTTATTGTTGTGGACCGTCTGAGTTTGTATATCTTATAAAAACAGCTGAATTTGTATGTACAGATTCATTTCATGCGTCGGTTTTCTCAATTTTATATAATAGACCATTTCTAGTATTTGATAGAAATGGGAAACATACAGGAATGGGAAGTAGAATAAACACTTTATTAAAAACATTTCATTTGGAAAAACTGCATTATACTGGAAACTTTCAAGATGTCAAGTTTGAATATGATTTTTCAATAACCAATCAGTCGTTAAAAAAGGAAAGGGAAAAGGCATACAGATTTATTCACCATGCATTAGATGAATAATGATAGTACAAAAAGGATAATGCGAGGTTAAATAAATGAGTGAGAATAATTATAAAAAATTAGTATATAATACCGCAATTTTTGCAGTGGGTAATTTTGGAAGTAAAATATTAACCTTTTTGATTGTTCCATTATATACATATGTGTTGACAACAGCAGAATATGGAACAATTGATTTGTTTATAACGTCATTAGGCATGGTAATTCCATTTTCAACTATGATGGTTAATGAAGCACTTATACGTTTTGTTCTTGGAAAAGACTTAACGCCAAAAGAAGCAGCAAGTAATTGCTTTGCAGTTTTTTTATTTGGAGCTGCAATATCTATAGCATTTACTCCAGTGTATAAAATGATTTTCAAATTTGATGAATATATTTGGATATTTGTTGCTCTTCTAGTTGTTAGAACATTTAATCAGATATATAGTGAGTATTTTCGGGCAATAAATCAGAATGTAAAATTTACAATTTTTGGTCTAATTACAACAGCTACGACATTGGGATTCAATGTACTTTTTCTTTTAGTTTTTAAGTGGGGAATGGCTGGATATTTATATGCGACGTTGTTAGCAGCAGTTATTGGCACAATATATATTCTTGTATTCAGTGATTTTTTTAAAGTTGTCTCCTTTAAATGTATTGATAAAAAAATATTGAAAATGATTTTGAAATATAGTATCCCGTTAGTCCCGAACAGTTTAATGTGGTGGATTATGGCAGCTGGTGACAAATATATTATCAATTACTTTTTGGGGGATAGTGCAAATGGAATATATTCACTTGCTTTAAAAATACCTCAAATCATAAATATGGTCTATTCTTTGTTTATTCAGGCCTGGCAAATGTCTGCTATTGAGGTTGAATCAAGTGAAGACAAAAAAGGATTTTATCAAAATGTTTTCAATGTTACGTCATTTGGAATGGTATTTATTACAATTGGAATTGTTATGCTTATTAAGCCGGTTTATGTAGGCGTTATGAGCAAAGAGTTTGCCATAGCATGGGAATATGTACCTTTATTATCGGTGTCAACAATTATTAGTTGCTATGCTTCTTTCTTTAGTGTTGTGTATACGGTAGGGGCTAAAACAAATAAAGTTTTTATTACAACTGCATTAGGTGCTGCGACCAATCTTTTATTCAATTTTATTTTAGTTAGGCCGCTTGGAATGCAGGGAATTGCGATTGGAACTTGTTTAGGATATTTTGCTGTGCTTTTGATAAGGGCACGTGATATGAAAATAGAAATGAACATAGGGATAAGTTTCAAGCGTAATATTTTTTCGTTTGTATTGCTAATCATACATTCACTTATTCTTATTTCATTTGGTGAAATACAGGCATTTTTATTTGGAATAGTTTCTTTGATAATAACTTCGTTTATGTATCGTGAGGAAATGAAAGCGATAATTCATAAATTTGTCAAAAGAAAGTAAATGAAAGGAAAAACATATGAAATTATATAAAAAAGTTTTTGTAAATTTAGCTAAAGTCTTGCCGGATTCAATTTATTTAAGAATGGTTTTTTTTAGTAAATTGAAGAGAAAGCTGGATTTGAGTAATCCAAGATCCTATAATGAAAAACTTAATTGGTTGAAAATAAATGACCGAAAAGAACACTACCAAATAATGGTAGATAAATATGAGGCAAAAAAATATGTTGCAGATAAAATTGGTGAACAATATGTTATACCTACTTACGGTGTGTGGGATCGTTTTGAAGATATAGACTTTTCAAAATTGCCATCTAATTTTGTTTTAAAAACAACACATGATTCTGGTGGAGTAGTACTTATAAATGATAAAAACAATATGGATATAGATAAAACAAAAAATGTATTGGAAAAGAGTTTAAAAAATAATTATTATTATCTATGCAGAGAATGGCCATATAAAAACTTGAAGCATCGGATTATAGCAGAAAAAATGATAACGAATACGGTACCAAATGATTATAAATTTTTTATGTTTAATGGAAAAATGGATAGCGTGATGGTATGTACGAATAGGGCATCTGGACATCCAACTTTTCGTTTTTATGATAAAGGGTGGAATCGCTTATTATATCAAAAACCGGAATTAGAACCTGAATCAAATGTGGAAAGACCGGAAAACTATGAAAAAATGATAAGGATTGCCGAACAACTCTCAGAGAATTTGGTTCATATGAGAGTGGATTTATATAATATAGATGGGCAAATTTATTTTGGAGAACTGACCTTTTTTGATCAAGGCGGTTTTGATACGGATATTACGCTTGAGACAGATTTGAAATGGGGAGAACTCATGGATTTGGATAAGATTAAATAAGGTGTATTTGGGGAAATTTACAGTTTGGAGGGAGATAGAATATGGCGATAAACGAAAAAAAAGCGTATGCGGCATATTATGACAATGACATAAGGATGAAAAGCTCTTCAGGTGCAATTTTTT
This sequence comes from Jingyaoa shaoxingensis, assembly GCF_014385005.1. Taxonomy (GTDB): domain Bacteria; phylum Bacillota; class Clostridia; order Lachnospirales; family Lachnospiraceae; genus Marvinbryantia; species Marvinbryantia shaoxingensis. The sequence continues at coordinate 96,040 of NZ_JACRSZ010000015.1, forward strand.
CTTTGTTGGCAAATGAGGTTCTTGAAAAAAAAGGAATTGTTTATGGAGTTGCAATGAATGCATCTTGCACAGAAGCTGAGTATATTGGCATTACAGAAAAGCAAGATTTAGAGAAACTCCTGGGATCCAAATATTTACAAGCTAAAATTAAAAATATTTTTAAGAATGTTCGTGAAAATTTAGTGTTAAATAGATTGGTTTTATTTACTGGAACAGGATGTCAAATTAATGGATTAAAGAAATTTCTTCAGAAAGATTATAAAAATCTTATTTGTGTTGATATTATTTGCCATGGGGTTCCATCACCTGCATTGTGGAAAGAATATGTAGATTATATGGAAAATAAAATGCAAGGCAAGATGGAGAAAGTTAATTTTAGATGTAAAGATCAAGGATGGGAAAACTTTGGAATGAAGGAGTATGGTTCGTCTAAAGAAGTTTATATCTCTAAAAGCAAAGACCCGTATATGCAAATGTTTTTAAGTGATTTCTGCCTTAGACCATCCTGCTATGAATGTAAAGCAAAGACATTAAGATTATCAGATTTAACGATAGGAGATTTCTGGGGGATTGACACTATTGCTCCAGAAATGAATGATAGTAAAGGAACATCTTTGGTAATTGTTCGAACGAATCAAGGAGAAAAAATATTTAACAGGCTCATATCTAAGTCATCTGTAAAAGTTATGGAAGTAGAATATGACGATGCTACAAAAGAAAATCCAGCAGAGTTCCGTTCTGTTTATAGACCAAAAGAGAGAGAGACTTTTTTTATAGATATGAAGAAAATGGATTTTGAAGAGTTAAGAAAAAGTTATTTATCTTTGCCAATAAAACAAAGAATAAAAAATGCTATTAAGAAGATATTAAAACCGGTGCTTAAAAGAGCAAGACGGGGGGGTATAAAGTCAAATCTTGATTACGGTATGTTAATGCAGTTCAATGTGGGAGAGAAGAATGAATAAAAAAATACAAATAATGCGAGGGTTATCAATTATTGCAGTAATTGTTATCCATACATATAATACATATGCGTGGGGGGGTACGGAGTAATAATTCGGCCATTGGTTAATTTTGCAGTAGGTATGTTTATATTTCTTTCTGGTTATTTAACCAAAGAAAACGAAAATGGAGTATATAGAGATATAATATATCGCAGAATTAAAAAAATAATTGTTCCTTATATAATTTGGTCATTTATATTTGCGATAGTGAATCGTAGAATAAATACCTTTATACCGGATGTTTTCATGTCAAAATGTAATGGAATATATTATTTTATTCTGGTTTATATACAGATGGTACTATTAATACCAGTTACGTTTAAACTTTTGCGAAGTAGATTTTCTAAATTAGGGTGGTTTGTAACACCCGTTAGCATTTTTCTAATTCGTTATATAAGCTTGTGGTTTAATATTGAATTAGGCTTTCCATTTCAGGGTGAATTATTTGTTTTTTGGTTTGGATTTTATTACTTAGGGGTAAGTTTAAAAAATGGGTATATCAATTTACAATTATCCCCAAAATGTTTAACTAACTTGTGCCTGTTTTCATTGGTAATTCAAGGTGTTGAAGGATTTATTTGGTATTGGATGGGAAACTTTGATATGGCGACAACACAATTAAAAATGAGTTCTATTATAACAACGGGGCTTTTTTGTATAAGTGCATACATATACATAGAAGCTGGTGATTTAAATTTGAATGAGCAACCAGTTGTTTTAAAAAAATTTTTAAAAGTTTTGGGCGATAATTCTTTTGGAATATATCTGTGTCATATGTTGATAATTAGAATCTTAAATAAGTTAGTTCCAATGGCAAATGTATTTCCGATAAATGCAATATTTGTAATCATGATTTCTACAGTGTGCGTTATGATGGCACATAGAATACTAGGAAAACATGCTTATATAATAGGCGTATAAAGGAGGAAAAGATGGACAGGAAAATACCTGTACTATTTAAAGAAAAAAAAGAATGTTGTGGGTGTACCGCTTGTTATGCAATTTGTTCTCAAATGGCAATTTCAATGATTGAAGATGAAGAAGGATTTGAATATCCTCAGATAGACGAAAAGAAGTGTATTAAATGCTATCAATGTCTGAAGGTATGTCCATTTAAAGAAACATAATAAAATAAGAGGGAAACAATAAAGTAAAAGCTAAGATAATAATTTTGCTATAAGATTTATCATAAGGCAAGATTACAAGTAAAAGGGAGTAAATAATTATGTGTGGAATTGTAGGATTTACAGGTAAAGAACAGGCAGCACCTATTTTATTAGATGGTTTGTCTAAGTTAGAATATCGTGGTTATGATTCTGCAGGAATTGCAGTTCGTGATGGAGATAGGGATGTTGATATTATAAAAGCAAAGGGACGACTTAAAATTCTTGCTGAAAAAACCAATGATGGGAAAGCAGTAATTGGTTCATGTGGAATTGGTCATACTAGGTGGGCAACTCATGGAGAACCATCAGAGAATAATGCTCATCCGCATAGAAGTGATGATGGAAATGTTGTAGCAGTACATAACGGTATCATTGAGAATTATCAGGAATTGAAAGAGAAACTTGTAAGAAAGGGCTATGCATTCTATTCTGATACTGATACGGAAGTCGCAGTGAAGCTTGTTGATTACTATTATAAAAAATATGAGGGGACACCAGTAGATGCAATTAATCATGCAATGGTGCGTATTCGTGGTTCATATGCTTTAGCCGTAATGTTTAATGAATATCCAGAAGAAATTTATGTCGCAAGAAAAGATAGTCCAATGATTCTTGGTATTGAAGATGGAGAATCTTATATCGCATCTGATGTACCTGCTATTTTAAAATATACAAGAAATGTATATTATATTGGTAACATGGAGATGGCTCGTGTAAGGAAGGGCGAAATTACTTTCTATAATCTTGATGGAGATGAAATTGAGAAAGAATTAAAAACTATTGACTGGAACGCAGAAGCGGCTGAAAAAGCAGGATACGAACATTTTATGATGAAAGAAATCCATGAGCAGCCTAAAGTTGTGGGAGATACAATTAATTCTGTTGTAAAAGAGAATTTTATTGATTTGACATGAATATTACGGTGCGGCAGAGCCGCCAGTCCGGTGTGGCGAGAGCCACCTGTCCGGACTAACGGAGCCACTCCATTTTGTTTATTAAGTTACTTTGCCATTGCTGGATCCAGTCCATATACTTCTCTCATAGAGAGGTCTTTAGATGGGTCAACACTTTCAATATCGAT
>NZ_JACRSZ010000016.1 GCF_014385005.1 Jingyaoa shaoxingensis
CATCCGAAGAATCTTTCTTAAGTGCTTCGCTCGACTTGCATGTGTTAAGCACGCCGCCAGCGTTCATCCTGAGCCAGGATCAAACTCTCAAAATAAATGTTTGATTCCGGGATCAAAATCAACATACTAGCTAATCTATCCCTTTTACTGTTTTATAAGGTCAGTTCCTTGAATGTTAAAACTTTTTTAGAATCTTTCAAGGTTGTTTCACTGTTCAATTATCAAGGTTCTTTGTTGTTTTGTTTCTCAACAGCAACTTCGATATCATATCACTGTTTCAGAAGTTTGTCAACAACTTTTTTAACTTTTTCCAATCTTTCGATTGAAGTTTTGTATTTCTCACTGTCTCTGTCAGACAGCTTCATTATATTAGCACCCGTGCCAGTATTTGTCAACACTTTTTTCGACTTTTTTCAAAATCTTTTTTCTTTTACAGGCAAAGCTGCATTCCATCCTTTTGTAAACCCGTCCTTGCAAAAGACATAGATTTATCTAAGTCGAGAAGACTCCCACCTCTTTCAGGTGGTGAGTAATAACAAATTTGTCTCAGTGGGAGTCCAATCTCCGACTGAGATAAACGCTCCGCAAGGATGCGCAGTGATTCTGTAAAGAATGTGTCAGCTTACGCTGACCAGAATCACGCGCCAAGTCTCGCGGATGCTCGACTTGAATTTTAATGCACCATTAAGCCAGAGGGGACAGTTAAAAAGCCGCAAAACACCGTCCCCAATAGCTATCCCCCCAATAACTATCCCAGCAGTGCTTTCAGATCTTCTTCTGGCGTGGTAATTGGTGCAATGCCGTATTTTTCAACCAATATGTTTAATACATTAGGTGAAATGAATGCCGGCAGGGTTGGACCCAGACGGATATTTTTGATCCCCAGATGTAACAGGGTCAGTAAAATACATACTGCTTTCTGCTCGTACCAGGATAATACCATGGATAACGGAAGTTCATTTACATCACATTCAAACGCTTCTGCCAGTGCTACTGCTACTTTGATGGCACTGTAAGCATCATTGCACTGTCCCATGTCCATGATCCTTGGTAATCCTCCGATCGTGCCTAGATCCAGATCGTTAAAACGGAACTTTCCGCATGCCAGTGTCAGAATGACAGTATCTGGCGGTGTCAGCTTCACAAATTCTGTATAATAGTTTCTTCCTTTACGGATTCCATCACATCCTGCCACCAGGAAGAAATGCCGGATAGCTCCTGATTTCACAGCATCAATTACCTGATCTGCCACCTGGAGAACTGAGCCGTGGCTGAATCCAGTTATAACACTGCTTCCACCATTGATTCCGGTAAACTCTCTATCTTCCGGATATCCGCCCAGTTCCAGTGCTTTTTCTATTACCGGAGTAAAGTCCTTCTCCTCCCCGATATGTGTCACTTCCGGGTAAGATACCAGTTCTGTTGAAAAGATACGGTCTGCATAACTGCTCTTTGGAGGCATCAGACAGTTGGTTGTATATAATACCGGAGCCGGAATATCCGCAAATTCCTTCTGCTGATTCTGCCATGCAGTTCCAAAATTTCCTTTTAAGTGAGGATATTTTTTCAGTTCCGGATAGGCATGTGCCGGGAGCATTTCTCCATGTGTATAAATATGAATGCCTTTTCCTTCCGTCTGCTGCAATAACAGCTCCAGATCCTTCAGGTCATGTCCTGTAATGACGATAAACGGCCCTTTTTCTACTGTCAGAGATACTTTTGTCGGAGACGGTGTTCCATATGTGCCTGTATTGGCATGATCCAACATCTCCATACACAGATAATTCTTTTCCCCCACTTCCAGCACTACAGGCAGCAACATTTCCATGTTCCAGTCTTCTCCCACTGCAAACAATGCCTTGTGGATAAAACGCTCCACTTCTTCACTTCGTTTTCCAAGTACCATTGCATGGTATGCGTAAGCAGCCATACCACGTACACCAAATAATATCAATGATTTCAGAGAACGGATGTCTTCCTGTGCATTCCACAGATCTTCCATATAATAATCTTCTGTACGGCTGCATGGATCAGCGCAGCTTCCGCATCCTGGCACCACTTTCTCTTTTTCCGCATGTACACGGTCAATCAGCTCCTGAATGGTATTGTCATTAAAATTTACATTCGTTACTGTTGTAAATAATCCTTCTATTAACAGTTTCCCTGTTTCCTCTGTTGCCTGAATTCCACCCTCCGTTGCTCTCGCCAGTCCTATCAGGGCTCCCGTTAATCTATCCTGTAATTCTGCAGTCTGGGCTGTTTTTCCGCACACCCCTGCCTTGCCGGTACATCCCGTGCATCCTGCAGTCTGTTCGCACTGAAAGCAAAACATATTCTGTTCCATTTTGATTCCTCCTGTTATATTTGATGAGTGTAACTATTCAGAACCCACTGTAAAGGTACTGAACAGATACGATGTGTAAATTATAAAATATTCTTCCATGCAAGTCCGTTGTTAATACCACAAAATCAAAAAAAGATGCCATTACGACATCTTTTTCAAATATTATGAAATTTTACTGCTGTTTCTTATCACCACGACGGAAAATCAGGCGGAAAATCAAACGTACAAATGGTCCACAGTAGAACATTTGATAGCAGATGGCCATTGGAAAATTCATTGCCCATGTACGAATCCATTCTCCAAAGGACGGTTCCTTAAATAAAACCGTGGCAATCAGGCTCATTGTCGGGCACATGATACAACAGATACAGATTGAAATCGCATAGGTAATAAACTGTGGTCTGTCTGTCGGCTTCATCACGGTAAATGCAAGCTTTCCAGCCAGCTTGCTGACCACAAAGAACTCCAGTACAAATGCAATCGGTGCCATGAAGACAAGTTCATGTGTGGCAGCCAGAAAAGTAAAGCCGCTGACCACTCCCCCTGTATTCAGTGCAACATTGTACACGATCATTCCGTACACCATGACAGTTGCCATGATCGCAGTGAAAATCACATCTTCAAATTTTGTTTTTCCTGTAAAAAATCAGTTAAAGTTCAAAAAAAATAACGTGTTTCTATGCATCTGCCCGGCATTTCTGCTCTGCATTCCTGTTGTCTCGTATTTTACCTGCCGTTTTTCACTGAATGAGAATTTTTTTACACTGCCATTGCTGATCTTATTCTTTGTTCTGTTTCAGTTCTCGGTGCGCACTACTTTCTGTCAGTCCCTTTCCGTTTTTGTTTTTGTCTGTGCACTGTTGAGCTTTTCTGCCAATTTTACCAATGGCTATGATGCTGTCCGATATCCTCAGGCAACCGCCTTTGTTGCAAGGCTGGATACCAACCTGTTTCACTTTAGCGTCAGCCTGCTTATGCTGGTTTTGCTCGCATACCCTTTGTCCCGCTATGGCAGTTTCCTGATTGATTCCCTTACTGCCCCCAATATCTGGTATATGACAGTTCTGATCTCAGGGACTTTCCTCGGACTGAATATTCTGATTGTCCCACACAAACACGAAACCCTCTATGTAAACCGTATATTCCTCATTTTCTGGAGTCTTCTGGGTATCATGTTTGCTATGATGATGATGATTTATGTACTTTTCTACTTCATCGCAATCGGTATGCTGGAATCCGCCAAAATTGCTGAACGAAACCATTTTCTGGAAACGCAGGAAGCTCAGTATCTGAAACAGTGCAGGTATATGGAAGAAACCGCACGGATCCGCCACGACTTCCACCATACACTTCATACTCTGAAAATGTTATCAGAAGAAAGCAACTACGCCTCTCTGAATCGCTATCTGGACGAATATCTGGAGGCCCTTCCTGTGAATCAGTCTGTTACTTACTGCCAGCATAATTCCGTCAATGCATTGCTGAATTATCTAATTCCCTCCGCACAGGAAGCTGCTATTGATATCAATCTGAATATTGATCTTCCAAACCAGCTTACCGTAACCGACATAGATCTGTGCTGTATTCTTGGAAATGTGCTGGAAAACGCTATTGACGGATGTAAAACGCTCCCGACTGGAAAGCGAAGTATCCAGCTTACCGTAACCACACGGCTTAATGCCTGGCTGTATATTGTTTCTACCAATACTTTCAACGGCAATATAAAGCGAAAAAATGACCAGTACCAGACTACCAAGAAAAATGGTCATGGTATTGGCCTGACTTCCACTCAGATTACTGTGGAAAAATACAACGGAAGCGCACAGTTTTCCAATGATACTTCCTGCTTTTACGTGGATATCATGATCCCGATTGCATAACATATTTTAAAAGACCGGGCATACCATAAAGATACGCCCGGTCTTCTTTTATCTTACTATCGCTTTTATGATTCACCCCCCAGCGGGACAGTGGCAGCTGAACAATTATGATTCCGCTTCTGTGTCTGCTTCTGTCTCCGTTTCACTGAAGGATCTGAAGATATTGAGAGCAATCGCCTGTGAATCTTCATCTTCAATAGGTCCAACAATAATACTGTACATATTTCCGCTTTCACCTACAAATGCGATACCGCTTACGTTCTGTTCGCCATCAAATCCAACGGTGCTGATGCCATTAATCTCTGCATCTGCCAGACCTGTGAATCCTTCTGATTCCAATGCTGCCTTCACTGCATCCAGTTCTGCTTTGGTTCCCATCTCTTCTGCTGTATTGCAGGTAATTGCCATAGACATCTTGCCATCCGGACTGTTCAGTGCATATACCATGTTATCAGAGTCTGATATGTCCGCTTCTTCCCAGTCAGTCGGAAGGTACAGGTCAAATCCATATTCAAAGGAGAACCATTCTCCATCATACACATCCGGATCAATATCTTCATAACTCCATACAATAGGATCTTCACTCTGTGCCTCTGTTTCAGTTTCTGTATCTGCTTCTGCAAATACAGGCATTGTACCTCCAAATACCATCATTCCAGCCATCATGAGTGCTAATACTCTTTTTTTCATCATCGTTTCCGACTCCTTTCGCTTTCTTTACCAAATATTTTACACTTTTTAACATTTTTTTCAATAAAAATGACGGGAATGGGGCCAAAAGTGACGCAAGTGGCACATTCATGTTCTGCGTTTTCCCAGCTCCCAGAATGCAACTGCACTGGCCGCTGCCACATTCAGCGAATCCACTCCATGAGACATGGGAATCTTCACGGTATAATCGCATTCAGCCATGGTAGAAGCATCCAGACCATCCCCTTCTGTTCCCAGGAGCACTGCCAGCTTCTCTTCCCCGGCAAGCTGTGGATCATCAATTGTCACTGAATCATTTCTCAGCGCAAATGCGGCCGTGCGGAACCCTGCTGCCTTTAAGATCTCCATGCCTTCCTGTGGCCAAGCAGTTCTTTTATCCAGTATGGTCCACGGGATCTGAAATACGGTTCCCATGCTGACGCGAATCGCTCTCCGGTACAGTGGATTACTGCATCCGGCTGTCAATATTACCGCATCCATATTCAATGCTGCCGCCGAACGGAAAATTGCTCCCACATTGGTCGGATTGACCACTTCTTCCAGAATTGCAATCCTTCCGGTATTTTCGCAGATCTCTTTCACAGACGGAAGCGGACGACGGTACATGGCACAGAGCATACCGCGCGTCAGGGCAAATCCAGTCAGCCTGGTCAGTACTTCAAATTCTGCTGTGTATACAGGCACCTGATTGCATCTTTTCAGCACCTCCAGTACTTCTTCTACACCATTCTCGATCTGTCTTTTTTCCACCAGACAAGATACTGGTATGTAACCTGCATTCAAAGCCCTCTCTATTACTTTGGGACTTTCCGCAATGAACATGCCCTTTTCCGGCTCTGCCCGGTTTAAAAGCTGATTTTCTGTCAGTCTGGCATATACATCCAGCTCCGATGCAGAAAAGTCTGTTATTTCTATGATATTATTTGTTTTCTTATCTGTATTTTTCATAATCAACCGCTTCCTTATTCTCTCCTGTACGGTAATCAATATCGATTCCCGGCTGCACATTGTAGACATAGACATGAAAGCAGACTCCTGCTCCTCCATCTTCTACCGATTCCGCTTCCATCTCCACACCGGATGCCACCAGATTCAATCCTTCAAAAATCGGCGTCACTCTGTATAAGACATGGTTATCCGTCTCATGCACATAATCTGCTACCTCATTTTCAAATGGCAACATACCTTCCACATTCATATAACGGGTTCCTGTGATCAGATTCTTCTCATTGGCATTTTCTCCTGCCAGCTGAAAACCAATCAGATGGCAGCGGTTATACAGAGATCCCTGGTCCACGATATCATACTGTTTATTTTTCCATCCGGTTGGATAAATCTCCTGAATACTCTGCCGCTTCTCGGTCGGCATCAGTTCTTCGCAGATATTGGCATAGGCTACGCCGCACCGCCCCAGGATATCCAGATCACTATAGACCTCAAAGACTTCTGTGGTCTTATCCTTGTCCGGAAAATCCGGTATATTATCATTGATCACCACATATGGTTCTCCGTCATATTCCGGTATATCATCCAGTGAAATCGTAGGTTCTCTGGTAATGCTCTCGTAGATCCCGCTGCCAAACTGTATCAGCTTTTCCGCCTGCTCTGGTGCAAGTGCCAGGGCACTGCAAATAGCCAGTAGAAGGATCTTCAGCAGCGGATTTTTGATCTTCTTTTGTTTTTTCTTACGATAGTTCTTTTTATAGTATTTTTTCCTGCTCATACTCCTCTTTCCTGTCTGTTAGATGAATATTCCTAAAATCGCTTAAAAACGCATATCGTGTTCCACATGCTTTCGATTTGAATAAAATCGGGTCATGTCTTGTATTTTCAAAAACATGGCCCGAATTATTTTTCAGAAAATTTGTATCTACTACATACCGCCACAAATGCTATATGTCCCAAATATTGCAAAACTTCTTTCTAATCTTCCCATGGACGGATGCGGTATGTCACTCCCAGATCTTCACAGATCTTGCGGCACTGTGCCTCTTCTTCTTTGGTCAGTGTGGTATCTACCGTTGTCAGCACTACATGTGGTACATACTGGGTTGCCTCTTTTGCAAAGCTGAGCATAGCGTCAAAGGACTGATCTCCGAACTTGCTGCGCACCAGTTCATGATAACGGTCTGCATTTGGTGTATTCAGACTGATGGAGATGGTATCTACCAGACCTTTCAGTTCCGGCGTCACATCTCGTTTCCAGATTAGATTCGCCAAACCATTGGTATTGATACGAATCGGCTTCCGATAGTTTTCTTTTACAAACTTTGCGATCTCCAGAATGGCATCCAGACGTTCGGTTGGTTCCCCATATCCGCAGAAAACCACTTCTTCATACTGAGACATATCAAAATTCGCAAATTCTGCTTTCACTTCTTCCACGGTCGGCTCATGCTCCAGCCACAAAGTCTTGTCATCATGGGTTACTGTATCCATATTCTGGCGCAGGCAGAAGGTACAGGCACATGGACAACGATTGGTCAGATTCACATAAAGATTATTGTGTACCTTGTATAAAATAGTCATTCCTTTTTTCATATTGCATTCCTCTTTTCTGATATTTTATTTCAATGTATATAGTTCTTCTTCGAAACATACCCCGTCCGTCAGCGGCAGATCCATCTCGATGGATCTCTGAATACATTTCTTAATAAACTTCGATGCTTTTCGGACGGACTGTGTGAATTCCACGCCATTTACCGCATCAGCCGCAATAATCGCAGAGAAAATATCACCGGTTCCAGATCTGGAGCTGCCAATCTTATGCGTACGGATCAATTCATAGCCTTTCCCCTTTTCCAGACAGAAGTTAGATACATAGGTCTTCTGCGGAATTCCGGTAATCACAATCTTTTCCGGTCCAATCTCACCGATCTTCTCCGCCAGTGCCAGCAGTTCTCTGGCAGTCCATTTTTCCTTATATGGTGTTCCCGTCAGGATACAGGCCTCCGTCACATTTGGCACTACAATATCTGCATAGCGCACCAGCTCAATCATCTGGCTGCACATCTCTTCCGTATAAGTCGGATAGGCTTTTCCATAGTCACCCATCACCGGATCAATAACAGTGATGGTATCTTCCTTCTTAAAGTCTCGAATAAACTGGCTCACAATCTGAATCTGCTGCGCTGATCCAAGAAATCCGGTACAGATCCCCTTGAAATGAAGCTGCAGCTTTTTCCATTCTTCGATATAAGCCTGCATATTGTCCGTATAGTCAGTGTAAAAAAAGCTCTCAAATCCGGTATGATCGGAAAAAATCGAAGTCGGCAATGCACAGCACTGTACCTTCAACATTGAAATAATCGGCAACTGTACTGCAACCGAACATCGCCCGAACCCTGTATAATCATTAATTAATGCGATCTTTTTCTGATGGTTATGATTAGCCATAACACGTTCCTTCCTGTTTTCACAAATGTTTTTGCCTTGCGACTTTTCAGATACAGTCATACCTGATTAACCACTTTGCATATATTACACCACTTTTTACAAATAATCAAATACCAGCCTGTGAAAAAAGTTTATGGTCACCATATTTCCAATGTCCAATTCAGTCATCAACCTTTTTAATTTCGTCATTTAACCATATTTTGACTAAATTAAATCACAGATGACATAATTAAGCGTATTCTTTGAGCATTTTCTTGTCATGAAAAAACAGGACATGTAAAATTTTTTCTCACACGCCCTGTCTTTTTTGTTTTGATTTATAACATTCCAAAATTACATTTTATGTTTCTTCGCAGCAAAGAAATCTCTTGTTTCTTTGACTACCACACCATTTAATACAAACAGTGCAATCATATTCGGGATTGCCATCAGTCCGTTAAAGATATCTGCGATTGTCCATACTGCACTCACTGTCATGTACGGTCCGATGAATACCGCAAAGATGTATACCCAGCGGAAGACTTTGACTGGCTTCATGTTACCGCCTGTCAGATATTCCAGACAGCGTTCACTGTAATAATCCCATCCGAGGATCGTGGTAAACGCGAAGAATACCAGACAGATCATCAGAATAAAAGAAGAAAACTGCGGTGCAAACGGAAGTCCATTCTGGAATGCATAGGTAGTCACTTCCACACCTTGCAGACCTTCTACCTGCCATGCTCCTGTCAGAACAATAGACAGACCTGTCAGTGTACAGATCACGATGGTATCCAGGAAAGTTCCTGTCATGCTGACCAGGCCCTGGCGAACCGGTTCATTGGTCTGAGCTGCTGCTGCCGCAATCGGAGCACTACCAAGACCTGCTTCATTGGAGAAGATACCACGTGCAACACCTTTCTGCATCGATACGATCATGCTTCCTACCACACCACCGGTAACTGCTTTTGGATTAAATGCTGCTGTCACGATCGTTACGATTGCTTCAGGTACATGTGAAACATTACAGATGATCAGGATAGCTACTACAACAAAATAAATCACTGCCATAAATGGTACAATAATCTGGCTGACTTTTGCGATACGTTTTACACCGCCAATCAATACAGCTGCCACACAAAACGCCAGTAACAAAGATGCAACTACAACGGACCAGGAATAGCTTCCGAGGGACGGCAGTGTTACACAATGCAGATTCTCCGGATCAAAGAAGCCATTGACTGCACTGGCAATACCATTTACCTGACTGAAAGTACCGATACCAAACAGACCTACACAGACTCCAAAGAATGCAAAAATCTTTGCCAGCCATGTCCATTTCTTTCCCATACCCTGTTCAATATAATAGAACGGACCACCGAGACTGTGTCCATCCTCTGCAACTACACGATATTTGACCGCCAGAAGCCCTTCGGAATACTTGGTTGCCATTCCAAGAAAGGCTGCCACAATCATCCAGAATAATGCACCCGGACCACCCGCACAGACCGCCGTAGCTACACCGACGATATTACCGGTACCAATGGTTGCGCTCAGTGCAGTACACAGTGCTGAGAAACTGGTAATCTCTCCCACACCGTCTTTTTCATTCTTAAACATCCATTTCAGTGCCAGCGGAAGCTTATGTACCTGCATCACGCCCAGACGTACGGTAAGCAGGAGACCACCGGCCATAATCAGAATCATCAGTGGCACTCCCCATACCAGATCATCTACATACACCAGAAAACTATTGATTGCACTCCACATTGTAACTTTCTCCTATCCTTTTCTCTTTTTCTGCATCGTTTTTTTCTGTGTCTGTTATCACAGCTTTTCAAACAACTGCATGTCTGTGAGTTTTTCAAAATGGAATCCGCAAAGATGTCAAACTGATCTATAGATATACTCTGATATGAATAAGACTGCCCAATGTGATCTGGTAAATGTATGTGCCCGCATGAAGCGTAACTTATTTCACAGGATGAAATTGCCCATGAAATTAAAATATCCCTTACACCATAAACATACTGGTACAGGGATAGAAGATATACTTTAGAACGATATCTTCTCTGTCCTTTTACCTGAGAGATTCATATATCAAATATCAATAAGATATGATATATGTTGCACCTTCGGCCCCCGATCTGATCCGGGTGTCTCCAGAGAGTCGATCCATTTACAGTTGCACCGGTAAGTACCGGCACCTGAGAGTTTTACTCCTTCGGTAGACGCATGTCTTTTCCTGCAAACTTCATTTCGAAATAGCTCTTTTTGAATACTATATATCGTCTGCCATCATTTGGCAAGTCTTTTTTTCAGATCTTTTGTTTCTGTTTTCTCATAATATAAATATAATATGGTACAAGTGGGATCAACGCTGCGATCCACGCTGCCGGATCTGCCAGACAGACACCACGGAAACTGGTGTGCCCCGCCACCAGAAGTACAATGATGGTTCGTGCAGCAAGTTCAAAAATACCGCCCATCATCGGAACAAGTCCGTAGCCCATCCCCTGCAGGGTATTACGGTACAGAAAAATACTTCCCAGAAATGGATAGCACCAGAACACGGTATGGAAATACTCTACTGACACTGCAAGTACATCCGTTTCAGATGAATTCACAAAGATACAGGTCATGTATTTGCCAAAGAAAAACATCAGTATCATGGCTATCACACTCCATGCCAGTATCATGTACTGAGTGCAGCGTACGCCTTCTCTTACACGGTCGATTCTTCCGGCACCCCGGTTCTGTCCCACATAGGTTGCCACCGTTGCTCCGAATGCCACAAAAACAGTTCCAAGAATGTTCTGCAGCTTTCCTGCTGCGGAAAATCCTGCCATATAGGTTTCCCCATAGACATTGACTGCTCCCTGTACAATAATCGTTCCGATTGCCGTAATAGAGAACTGCAATGCCATGGGAATTCCCAGTCCCAGAAGCTTTTTCACAGAATTCCAGGAATAACGAAAATCTTCTTTTCTCAGATGAAGAATCGGGTACTTTTTCACAATATAGATAAAACAGCAAAATGCAGAAATAGCCTGGGCTATAACAGTGGCATAAGCGCATCCTTCCACACCCATTCCCATAACTACAATAAATACAATATCCAGAAATACATTAATGCCTGCTGAAATCATCAGGAAATACAGTGGTGATCTGGAATCACCCAGCGCACGTAAGAACGCTGATAACGCATCATAGGCAACGGTTACCAGCAGTCCCGCATAGATAATACCCATATATGCCTTTACTTCCGGCATAATCTCTTCAGAATAATTCATCAGCCGTAATATCGGCTCATTTGCCAGAGTCAGTCCAATTGTCATAACCAATGCAAATGCCACGGACAAATACACAGACATTGCCACATAATGACGCATTCTATCTTCTTTCTTTGCCCCAAAGCACTGTGCCACCATGATGGCAAATCCGCTGGTCAGACCGTTCAGCCAGCCTATCACAAAAAACATCAGGGAACCGGTACTGCCGATGGCAGCCAGTGCCTGTACGCCAAGAAACTGCCCTGCAACAATAGAATCTACCACATTATAGAACTGCTGAAACAGGTTGCCCAGGAACATCGGTATCATAAACCGGATAATCAGCTTCGCCGGGCTTCCCGTTGTCATATCACTTATTGTCTGCTTCCTTTCCATTCTTTCTCTCCATTCCCATACGGCAGGCACCGATCACCGGATCACAGTCTGCCAGTATTACATCCACATTCTCTTTCTTTACTTTCACCTGCCGGATCACCTGACTGGTGAGAAGATTCTCTTCTCCTTTAAACACACTGCCTGCCAGTACTGCAGTTTTCTTCTTTTTCTGCCTTGGAACACGCTCCAGTCCCACGTAAATGTACTCTGCCATGCGTCCGGCATACTCTTCCACAAGTACTTTTGCCACTGGGTCACCTTCCTGTGCCGTCTTTAATATGTCCGGCACCAGGAAACGTATTTCACCGGAAAAACCTGGTTCCATCATATAACGCCGCAGAAGTCCGTCCACAGATATTTCTCCTGAGAACTGTAAAAACAATTCTGTCAGCTTCGTATCCGGTCCAAGTCCGATCTTGGCATCAAACACCCGGCGGATGGACCTGCGTGCCAGAGCGCTTCCCCCCTGCATGCTTTCCTCTATATAATCACCAAATACAAAATATGATTCTTCCCCATCGCGTACTGCTGCATTCATTCCGGTTCCGGCACAGAGCACCATGTCTCCTTCGCCTTCCTCCACACAGTATAAAGCAATAACTGCATCATTATAGGCATGCAAATCAGAAATTTCAAGTATTTTTTTCAGTTCCTCCGTTACTTTTTCTTCGTCACCCTGCCAGTCGATACCGGTAATACCGGCAATCGCTGTCCCAATCTGTTCTCTGGTAATCCCAGCCTGAGCAATGACTTCTTCCACTGCTTCTTTTATTTTTGTAAATGCAGATACCATCCCATCTGTCGGATAGTAGGCACCTCTTCTGGTTGCAATCCCCAGTATCTTTCCCCCTTCATCCATGACAGCTGCTGCTGTCTTTGTTCCCCCCTGATCAATTCCCAGTATATAACTCATTTTTCCTCCATGATTTTCTGACTATTTTTATAAAAATTTTCATGTTCAAATGTGTATCGATACACACCATATCTTAAGTATAATATTCTTTTTAATTTTGTCAATATTTTCTGTATATTTAAGCATTTTCGTTTTTCTTTCGCAGTTTCGTCTTGACTTTATCTTGTAAACATGTAAACTATATATGTAAACTTCGAAACATTGATTAATCGTGTAACAAAACCATCACATAACAGGAGTACACAATGACTACCATATCTGATATTGCTAAAAAAGCAAACGTATCCCGCACCCTGGTATCCAGAGTATTGAATAACAAACCTGGTGTCAGTCCTGAAAACAGGCAGAAGATTCTATCCATTATGGAAGAAACTCATTATGTTCCCAGTGGACTCGCAAGATCACTGGTCACTCAGAAAACCGGTGCCATCGGTGTGATCATGGATGAACTGTGTAATGAATTCTTTCTGAAACTGATTGCCGGTCTGCAGGATGCGGGAGAACAGCATAATTATCATGTTCTCTTCTGCAGCAGCCGCAGTCATCCTGAAACCAAAATGAAATATGTGGATTATTTCTCCCAGGGACGGACAGACGGCATTATTACTTATGGAAGTAATCTTGACAATGAAGAACTGTTCCATTACATGGCAAAGCAGCCGGTTCCATGTGTCTTTATCGAAGGTGGTCCTGATAATGGGAACTGTAACCGTATTCAGATCGATAATGAACAGGGTGCTTACGAAGCTACCAGATATCTGATCGCTCAGGGCCGAAAAAACATCATTCATGTTACCGGAGATATGAACTATACCGCTTCTCTGGAACGTTTGAACGGATTTGTACATGCTATGCGTGACAGCCATATTCCCATTACTGCTGATTCTATTCTGTATGCAGACTTTTTTGAGGAATCTGCATATCGCCAGATAACGGAGCTTCTAGAACGGGACATCCATCCGGATGCCGTTTTTGCCGGTGCTGATAAAACAGCCTACGGTGTACTTCGTGCACTTATGAACGCAGGCATTTCCATTCCTGGGGAAACTGCTGTGATTGGTTTTGATGATGATACCCCGGATTCCAGGGATATTATTTTTCCCGGACTTTCCACTATGCGCCAGCCTATGTATGAGATGGGCTGTGCCGCCGTTGAACTGTTACTGGCTGCCATCCGTGACCCGGCGCACCAGCCTGAGACCAGATGTTTCCAGCCACATTTGATTCTGAGAGAAACCTGTAAATAACTGTAACAAAAGGAGGATTTTACCATGACTGAAAGAGGATTAAAAATTGCTACTATTGGAGGTGGTTCCAGTTATACACCGGAACTGATCGAAGGATTCATTAAACGTATGGATGTCCTTCCGGTAAAAGACCTGTATCTGGTGGATATCCCGGAAGGTCAGGAAAAGCTGAACATTGTCACTGCTTTCGCCAAACGTATGGTTGAGAAAGCCGGTGCAGACCTTCGTATCCACGCTACTACTGACCGTGAGGAAGCTTTGAAGGATGCCGATTTTGTGACTACACAGTTCCGTGCAGGTCTCCTGGATTCCAGAATTCGAGATGAACATATTCCTCTGCGTTATCACAAAATTGGTCAGGAGACCACCGGTGCCGGTGGATTTGCCAATGCGTTGCGTTCTGTCCCTGTTGCGCTGGACATTGCCCATGATATGGAACGTCTCTGCCCAAATGCATGGCTGATCAACTTTGCCAATCCTTCCGGTCTTCTGACAGAAGCAGTACTGAACCACACAAATATTCGTGCCATCGGACTGTGTAACTGCCCGATTAATATGATCAACGATATGTCACAGAAATTCTCCTGCTCCGCAGATGACCTGTTTCTGGATTTTGTAGGTATCAATCACCTGATCTGGGCACAAAAAGTCTTACTTCACGGAAAAGATGTCACAGCAGAAGCGATCGAAAAAATATGTGATGCTTCTTCAAAAGAAATCATGGCTAATATTCCAGAAGTGCACTACAGTCCTGAATTTCTTCGCTCTCTTGGCATGATCCCGGTAAGTTACCTGAAATACTATTATCTGCAGCCACAGATGCTGGAAGAATGCCTTGCAGATTCTAAGTCCAAAGGAGTACGCGGCGAAGTAGTCAAAAGTGTAGAATCCGAACTCTTCACGCTATATCAGGATACTGATCTGAAAGAAAAACCGGAACAGCTGGCAAGAAGAGGCGGTGCCCGTTATTCAGATGCCGCATGTTCTCTCATCGACTCCATTTACAATAATAAAAAAGACATTCAGGTAGTAAATGTCATGAACAGCGGCTGCAATCTGGATCTGCCAGAGAACGCTGTTATTGAGCGTAACTGTGTCATTGACAGTAATGGTGCTCATCCGATTCAGATCGGACATACCCCGCTTAAGATCCGTGGACTGCTTCAGAACGTAAAGGTATATGAACAGCTTACCATTCAGGCTGCCATTTATGGTGACCGCGATGCAGCTCTCCAGGCTCTGACAATTCATCCACTGGTAAATTCTGCTGAAACAGCCCGCCTCATGCTGAATGATATTCTGAGCGAGAATCAGGCTTTCCTGCCGAATTTTGCTTAAAAAAACGGGAGACACCTCTACAGATGTCTCCCGCTGCTTCTCTATTCTTCCATTCTTCTTCTGATATAGTCTTCCAGCATATCAATGGTTTTGTCAATTCCCAGTTTACTGCTGTTAATACTCAGATCATAATTTCTGGAATCTCCCCATTTGCCCCGGCAAAAGTGATTGTGGTAGGTTTTTCTTTTTCGATCATGATAAGCAATACTTTCTTCTGCCTTCAGTCTGTCTACATCTTCCCTGTCCATGATACGCTTTATTTTCTCTTCCATATCACCCAGTACAAAAATGCTGATCAAACCCTCATATTCCTTCAGAATATCTTCCGAACACCTTCCCACAATAACAAATGATTCGCCGGATGCAGCCTTTTTTCTCAGATAATCAAACTGCATATTGGCCAGATTCTCCTGAGGGGAATTGCTGAATCCATTTACTGTTCTGGAAAAAAACGGAATCTTCGGAAGTTCATCAAAACGCTCCAGAGTCTTCACGTCCACTTTCTTGCCTGCAGCGATCTCACCGATCAGATGATAATCATAAAACGGAATCTCAAATCTCTTTGCCAGTGCTTCTGCTATTACATGACCACCGCTGCCATATTCCCGTCCTAATGAAATAATTAACTGCTTTTTCTCACCCATCTTATCATCCCCCACTTCTTTCTTCTATAAACTATCCCTGTTCTTCTTTCACCGAACAGTTCCATTTAACAGTATCTAAGCCAGATGCCTACCGTAGCCACAACCATAACAATGATCGTTGCCGGAACTGCACTCTTGCAGTATCTGCCCCAGCCAATAATATGACCTTCTTTTGCCACTACCGACATACCTACTACATTGGCAGATGCTCCGATCGGCGTTGCACTTCCTCCAATGTCAGTTCCCATGGACAGTCCCCACGCCAGTGTGGAAATATCAATACCATTTAACGCTGCCAGGCTCTGAATAACCGGAACCATAGTAGCTGCAAATGGGATGTTATCTACAAATGCACTTGCAATTGCAGAAATCCAGATAATGATTGCCACCATAATATACAGGTTACCGCCACTGATTTTTTCGATCACACCTGCAATCAGTTCCAGAATATGTGTCTGTTCCAGTCCTCCGACAACGACAAACAGACCAATAAAGAATAACAGCGTCTTATAATCCACCCCTTTGATAACGTCCATTTTATTTTTGGAAGTCAGAAGTGTCACCACCGCAATTCCAAGACCGATAGTCGCCACCGTCAGGCCGGTCTGAGCATGTGTTACCAGAAGTACCACCGCTGCCAGGAAAATCACTGTACTGACTACAAAACTTTTTTTATCTTTGATTGCAGACTTCGGATCCGGATACTCCTTCACCGTTGTATGCTGTCCAGTCGCAGATAATTCCTTACGGAAGCAGAAATAATAATAAATCACCACCAGAATCAGTGAAATACCTGCCAGCACTCCTGTATTGGTAATAAAATCTGCAAATGTCAGCTGCAGGGAAGTTCCCACGATAATATTTGGCGGATCCCCGCACATCGTCGCTGATCCCCCCAGATTCGCGCAGAAGATCTCTGCCAGAACCATTGGAACCGGATCAAATTCCAACAGCTGTGAGAGTTCCAGTGTAACTGCTGCAAGGAATAAAATTACTGTAATGCTGTCAATAAACATTGCAAGTACTGCTGACATAATCATAAATGTAATAAAAATGGGAATGACCTGGTATTTTACCGCTTTTGCAATGGACATACAAAGCCAGCGGAAAAATCCGGCTGCTGCCATTCCCTCTACCATAATCATCATACCTGCCACAAAGATAATTGTAGCCCAGTTAATACCCCCTGTACTTTCTGAAGCTTCTCCCGATACAATCCAGAAGTTCTTCGTAAAGATTCCTGCAAGGTTCAGTGTTTCTGTCACTGCGGATGTACTGTGCATACAGACACCAAATACCAAAATCAGTGTCAGTGCGGCACATCCCAGTGTGATGATGTGACGTTCGAATTTTTCCATAATAATTAACAGAAACATCACCAGAAAAATTGTTACTGCTGCAATTTGTGCTGCCATCTCTTTCGCCTTTCTCTCTCCTCTTGTATTTTTACAACATTCGTATTATATACGTTTTTTGTACTTTTTTCAATACAAAATTCAAGAATTCTACTACTAAAGATCACCTTCAAGAAGTACCTCAAACTGCTCCTGCGGCACTGGTCTCGAGAAGTAATATCCTTGGAAATAGTCGCATCCATTCTCCTTCAGGAAATCAGCCTGTTCTCGTGTCTCCACACCTTCTGCAACCACTCTCATCCCCAGTCTGTGTGCCAGTTCTATGATTGAAATAATAATATTATCATTTTTCGCATTCGTGCCGATCTTTCTGGTAAATCCTATGTCAAGCTTTAACACGTCAAACTCATATTCCCGTATGGTACTGAATGAAGAGACTCCACTTCCAAAATCATCCATCAAGATAGATATTCCTCTGCTGTGTAATGTTTTCAAGAATTTCATTCCCGCCTGCGAAATAGTGGTATAGGCTGACTCCGTAATCTCATAACTGACCTGTGGTTCATCTTCTCCCGTACTCTTAATGTCTTCCAGAATAAGCCGCATGATATTATCATCCATCAGATCCATTCTGGACAGATTCATAGCAATCTTCACAGTCGGAAGCCCTTTTAACTTTCGCTCCTGCAGAAATTTGTAGACCTTGTGGTGAATACAGGTATCCAGCATGGTAATATGTCCGCTCTCTTCCAATGCCGGCACAAACTTTCCTGGTAGCATAACTCCATGCTTCTCTGAATTCCATCTTGCAAGAGCTTCTGCCGATATTATCTTTTCTGTATTGGCATCATAGATCGGCTGATAATAGATCTGTATCTCCTCATTCCTGATGGCATCCTCAAGCTGGCTGATTGCTATACTGGTCTGTTCATAGTCTGCTTTCATCTGATCCCGAAAAACAGCATATGGCTGTACGTACTGATTCTTTATCCAGTTCTTCGCCAGTTTTGCCCTGTCATACATCTCTGACACACTTAATGTACAGTGCTCCGGTATCAGATAGATACCACATATTCCATAAATATCCACTTTCATACTTACTTTTTCATAGACACTGTGTAAAAGTTCTGCCAGTCTGGCATAATCCAGATTCTTCTGTTCCACCAGTGCAGCAAAACTGTCTGCTTCCATTCTTGCAAGAAGAATCGGCTGCAGAAAGCTGTTTCTCAGAGAATTCATTTTCTTACGCAGAAGCAGATCTCCCGTCTCATATCCGAACAAATCATTAATTGTCTTAAATCTGCTGATATTAAAATGCAGCATGGCAAACTTTTCTTCCGGATTCGCTGCCAGTATCTTAGCAGCATGATGCATGTACCCTTTGCGGTTCAGTCCTCCGGTTACCGGATCCCGTTCCTGTTCTTCCTTCATGTCATCTACCGCTACCAGAACAATCTTCTCTTCTCTGTCAAACCAGTAATAGGTTACACATTCCATCTGATCTGACTGATTATATACCTGAAAACAGTATTTCCCTCCAACTTCCATATTTTCTCTGATTGTCTCAATGGAAGCACATCTTCCAAATACCTTCCTGCAGGCCAGATCTACCCTTTCATCCATCATATCTTTCAGAACTTTTTCGTACCGATACTGTGCACCTCCATCCCATGATTCATTCTTTCCGCATAATACCGGGAAGGAAATATATCCACTCTTCAAATCTAACAACCCCAGTACCATATAATGATCCCGACAAAGAATGTTCCATATCTTCTGCTGTATATTTCCCTGTTCTTCCCGAAGCTGCTTCTCCATTGTAGTCTTTTCCTTCCACTCTGTCTATGCTATATGCATAAATACTCTTATATCACATCTTAGCACATATAACTTTTTTTTACCAGAGGGCAGCAAAATCCTTTATCACTTTTTCCTATTTTTCTCACAAATTTTGTATTAATTTTAAATATTTTTCACGCAAATCCAGTGTTCTGCCGAACTGAGTAAAGGTTCTATCTCCTAATTGTTTTACCGGCATAATGCCCATCAGCGAATTGGTTACAAAACATTCCTCATAGTGATTTAACATTTCCTGATAAATCACTGTCTCTTCTGTCTCTTCTGTCTCGCAAAGATACTCTCTTATAATCCCCGGCAGAAGCCCACAGCCCATTGCCGGTGTCTCAAGCTTTCCACCTCTCACGAAAAAAATATTGCTGACCGTTCCTTCCGAGATTTCTCCACAGGTGTTCAAAAAGATACGTTCGTCCATACCTGCTTCTGCGGCCGCTCTTTTTTCCAGAATGCAGTCTCCATAGTTCATGGTCTTATAACACACCAGTGGTGATGTCTCATTACGCCTGATTTCACTGAAATCCATCACAAATCCCTGTCGATACTGTTCTTCCCTGTAATGATTGCCCCGTACCTGAAAAACCACATTTTTCTCAGAAAGCATTATTTTCAGTGCACTATGCTGTTTTTCTTCTTCTGCTATATTAACCAGATAATCCAGCACCTTTTCACAGGTAATACCACGTGATTCCAGGCCGCCAAGTTTCAAAAATTCTGCCGCTTTTTCCAGTCTGTTTAAATGTCTCTCAAGAAATACCGGGTGGCCATGTTCCAGGGCAATTGTCTCAAATGCCCCCAGTCCAAACTGATACCCCTGATCCAATTCTATCTTCATTGTAATGCCTCCAGTATTGCTTTTGCCTTCTGCAAAGTCTCCTCGTATTCAAATTCCAGATCTGACTCCGCTGTAATTCCACCGCCTACTCCCAGGTGATACTTTCCATCTTTATGTAATGCTGTACGTATGACAATGTTAAAGTCACAATCCCCGTCCAGGGTCAGATATCCTATAGATCCAGTATAAAGATTCCGTTTTCCATGTTCCAGTTCATCGATAATCTCCATGGCACGATACTTTGGCGCCCCTGTAATCGATCCGCCCGGAAAAGCAGCTTCCAGCAGATCCATCACGTTTTTGCCATCCTGAAGGATTCCCTCAATATCCGATACCAAATGAAAAACAGTAGCATATTCTTCCACGGTAAACAGTTCCGTTACCTTTACACTTCCCGGTACACACACACGGTTCAGATCATTTCTCTCAAGATCCACAATCATCAGCAGCTCGCTTTTATCCTTTTCTGAATTCTGTAATTCCGCTCTCAGCATCTGGTCTTCTTCCGGTGTTTCTCCTCTTTTTCTGGTTCCTTTAATCGGTCTGGTATGAACCGTTCCTTTTCTCATACGCAGGAATCTCTCGGGTGAGGCACAGATGATCTGATACTCTCCGTAATCCAGGTACCCGCCAAACGGTGACGGATTTGCTCCTCTCAGATCATAAAACACATCCAGTGGTTCTTTATCGCTCTCTATTGTGAGTTGCTGCGTCATATTGGCAATGTAAATATCTCCTTCTATGATGTACTGAATCATATCTGACACAGCCTGCTTATATTCTTCTTTTTCAAAATTTGGAAAAACTGCTATTTCTGCTCTGTCTTTTGTTCTTTCTTCTCTCTGTTGTATGGCTTTTTTACAGCGCTGCTCTGCTTCTTCCAGCATTTGTGCGGCATCACCGGTAATTCCGTCTGCAATCAGCCAGATTTCTTTGCTGTGACAGTCTTCTATTATGAAAAAATCATAAAAAGTCACTGTTGCATCCGGTATATGGACAATCTCTTCTTCTCCTGACAGAATCCCCTGTCTTTCTCTTCCGTAATCATAGGAAAAATAACCAATAGCACCGGATAACAGAGGCAGCTCACTGTCATTTTTATCCACATGCTCTGCCAGATATATCTTCATATAGGATTCAAAAGTCTGTTCCTTCTCTTCCTCCCCGTTTACAGTAAACAGTTCTCCTTCCTTTACCAATTTCAGATAAGGGCATCGTCCAATGATCGAATATCTTCCAAGATGATTTACCAAAGAGGAATCCAGAAATACACAGTCTTTCTCTTCCTGATAGATCCGGAACAGTTCTGCTGCCGGAATATAAGTATCCAATTTTTTTCTTTTTCTCTGTTTCTGATACATACCTTCTAGTCTCCTTTATGCAATATGCGCTTTTTTCTGTGCTTCTGCAATCAGGCAGAAGTTCTCCAGTAACTTATGTCCATACTCTGTCAGCACCGCTTCCGGATGGAACTGCACGCCGAAAACCGGCCATTTTCTATGAGAAATTCCCATAACTGCACCATCCTGCGCTACTGCATCCACCTGATATTCTGAAGGCACTGTATCCTGTTCCACGACCAGTGAATGGTATCTGGTTACTTTGTAATCAGACGGCAGCCCCCGAAAAATTCCTGTTCCGTTATGGTGAATCTGTGTCACCTTGCCATGCATGGGACATGCACCCTTCTTCACAGTTGCACCACTGCAGTATCCGAGCACCTGATGTCCCAGACAAACTCCCAGAATCGGGATTTGTCCCTGAAACTGTCTGACCGTTTCCACGCAGAGCACCGCATCCCACGGACGCTTCGGCCCAGGTGACAGAATAATCCCCTCTGGCTGCATTTTCTCAATATCCTCCAGTGTAATTTCATCACATCTTTTTACTAAAATCTCTCTTCCCAGTTCCTGGAAATAAGCTTTCAGATTGTATACAAAAGAATCATAATTATCAATCATTAAATACATTGTTCCTCTCCTCCTTAAACGACTATGTGAAACACGCAAAAAAGGGATAACGAACAGCATACAAAACGTATGCACAGTCGTTATCCCAATTGGTCCGTAATCTGTGTCTGTAATTATTTTTATCCTACCATACTCTGTACTTCCCAGTCAACCATATTCTGACAGGGAATTCTCAGACGTATCTGTTCCGTATCTTCACAGGTATGTAGTTTTTGGACAGTTACATCTTTTCTAAAAATACTTCCAGAATACCGCCACATACCATGCCCTCTTCTTCAGCCTCTTCTGTAGTCAGATCCACTTTGATCAATATGGCGTTTTTCTCTGGCTGGATCATCAGCGCTCTCGCCTCTGTAATCACTTTTGCTTCCAGACATCCACCACCTATGGTTCCGGTCATTCGCCCATCTGCAAAATCAGCATCTTTCTTTCCACATTCGGCGCTGCCGCTGATAATGCTTCCAGTATATCTTTCATTTTACTTTCCTCTTTTACCAGTTCTGTGTTTTTTCATCAATATCCTGAAGTTCCTGAGATGAAGTCTCACACAGCACTACCTGATCCAGATGTTTTTTTACCACCTGTTTTCCACCGGTATCCCCCTTCAGTTCCATGAGTTCCGGAAAGTACCGTTTATCCAGAAGCACAGGATTCCCTAAGCAGTCTTTTGTCCCGGCGCAGATGATCTTTTCCGGATTCTTCACAGCCAGCTCCAGCATCTGCTCTATAGTCTGTGCTTTTAAGCCCGGTTGATCACAGACTGCAAACAGGATTCCCTGAAGTTGTGGATTCTGCTTCCGACAGGTTTCTATTCCCATTTTCAGTGATAAGGAAATTCCCTTTTCCGGCTCTGTATTCTCCGTAGGCAGCATACCGTGCCCCTGTGCATAATCCAGAATCTGCGGGATCCTGCTGACCACTGTTCTGGTGCACATGGAGAAAACTTCCATCTGATCCAGAAGATACCGAAACATTGGCTTTCCGTTCTTCTCTGCCAAAAGTTTATTTTCCTGTGCTTCTCCGTACCGTCTGGAGCTTCCGGCTGCCAGAAATACCATCCCATACTGTGAAAATAAAATCGTACGAATGGCCTGTGCCACACCTTTTCCGATCTTTCTTGCCTTATCGGAAATCATGTGTACCAGAGACGGTTCCATTCTGGGATCTACATCTCCGATCTTCATTCCTTTCGTGATCTCCACTCCTGTCTGAAGCATTCCACGAATAATACCGTCAATCTGTGCATAAACAGGATGTCCACCTGTGACAGCCAACAACTCTCCTTTTCGCACAACATCTCCGATCTCTGCCACCGGCTCCATTATTCCATCTGCAGAAGCTTTGATCAGACGCTCTATCGCATAACCACCTACCATGCCCGGCACTCCGGTATTCGGAATTGCTCTGCCCTCATAAATAGGCTGTCCCAATGTCAGCCCCCGCTTAGTTTCAATCACTGCATGGCAGTCGTAACCTGCCGTAAATCCAGGTCCAAGTGCGATCACACAAGGACCATCTGTCATGCTGGTTCCCATATTCTTTTTTGCCATGATCGCATCTACAATCACATCAAAGTGCATTTTGGTCCGAATCTCGCCCTCCGGATCCGTCAGCACAGCGATCTGATTTTTCTGAAGTGCAGCCTCTGCCTCGTTTTCATTGGAAACCAGCAGGGCTGTATGTCCTTCTATTACCGCTTTTCCTTCATATACTGCTCTGGAACAGGCTACCTGTCTGCGCACTGTCAGTGGAACTTCTATCTCAGTCATCACAATCTGATATCCCCGTTCCTTCAATTCCGCTGCCACACCGGTAGCCAGATCTCCGGCCCCTCTGATCAATATTCTAAGTGCCATATTTTTCTTCCTTTATCTGTGTCTTCCAACAAGTGCGATGTGATAGACACCTGTGAAATACCATATTCCAGCATCTTCGCTCCCGTTATCATGGCCTTCCTCACCTGCTGTGGTGTATCTGCCTTATTTAAGATCACATGATAGAACCGGTCTCCCACCAGTTTCTTTCCTCCCTGGGGACTGGCTGCCAGAACTGCCAGATCTACTTCTGTCAGCTGGTCGTTCTCTTTTTTGCCAAGGATCTCCGCCACCCTGTGGCTGCGAAAACACCGCTCACCAATTGACTGATCTAATCCATCCATTCCATATACCTGAATCACTCTGGTGGTCTCCGGCAGAATCACCGGTTCATGCGCTTCCGGAGCTTTTATCGGAAAACATTTTGCTCCGTCTGCTTCCAGCAAAAGCCATGCTCCAGTCTTAAACACTTTCTGTAAAAATGCTTCTGAGAATCCCTTCATCTTTTCTTCTGAAACCGGTTCACCCATCCAGACTGTACCACATCTTTGATAAATTTCAAGAAAGCTCTCCAGTGATGGAATCCCCAGAAAGCTCTCGTTTTTTTCATATTGCATATGAGTGGTGGTAGAAACGCCATGAAAAACATTCCGCTCCATGCACTCTTTCTGCAGCCTTCGAATCACAGTAGTCTTACCCCCTCCTCCAGTCAGGGACAAAACTTCCTGGTGATCCACATTGACCCCCAACGCGTCAAACAGACTGGACTCTTTCTGCCATCCGTCTTCCCGCCAGCTCAGAATCATGTTACTCTTCTCCTGCTATGGCCATGGCAATCTTCTCTCCTGTCATCGGCAAATCTCTCATCCAGTGACCCGTTGCATTATAAATGGCATCTGCCAGTGCCGGTGCCGGTGTATTGATTACAATTTCCCCAATGGATTTTACTCCAAACGGTCCGGTCGGTTCAAAGCTTGGGCGGAATTCCACTCGCAGTTTTCCGTAATCCATTCTGGTCGGAATCTTATACTGCATCAAAGAATTGTTATATAACTGTCCTTTTTCGGAATACTGTATATTCTCAAATAACGCCATACCGATTCCCTGTCCCAGACCGCCTTCCACCTGTACTCTTGCCAGGTTCGGGTTTACCACAGTTCCGCAGTCTACCACGGCCGCATAATCCAGGATCTCTACATGACCGGTCTCTTTATCCAGTTCAATCTCTACCGCACCTGCCATATATGGAGGCGGTGATACCGGAGACGTATAGCTCTCTGTCACCTGAAGTGCATAGTCATTAGAACACTGTGCCTGATATCCGATCTCTTCGATGGTCACTGATTCACCTGTCTTCACATTCTTTGCCACATGGCCGTCATAATCCACATCCTCCAATTCACAGGACAGCATTCGTGCTGCCAGTGTGCGGATTCTCTTTTCCAGCTCTGTGCTGGCCCGTACTACTGCCTGACCGGTAATATAGGTGGTGCTGGATGCATAAGATCCTGAATCATAAGGTGAAAAGTCTGTATCTGCACCGGATACAAAGATTTCATCGGTGGTTACGTTCAAACAGTCTGCTGCCATCTGAGACAAAATGGTGTCACATCCGGTTCCCATATCTGCTGCTGCTATGGTTAATTTGTAACTTCCATCTTCATTTAACATAATGGTAGCGGATCCTACATCCACATGGGAAATACAAGAACCCTGCATGGCCATAGCGATTCCCACAGAACGTACCTTTCCATTCCCCATATCCTTACATGGGAACTTTTCTTTCCATCCGATCATCTCAGCCGCCCGCATCAGGCACTCATCCAAACGACATCCAGATGCTATCTCATTATCATAAGCCATCATGCACATACCCTGACGTACCACATTTTTCATACGGATCTCTACCGGATCCATGCCAATCTTACCTGCCAGTTCATTGACTACAGATTCCAGGGCAAACACGCCCTGAGTGGCTCCGTAACCACGGTAAGCGCCCGCTGCACAGATATTGGTATATACCACATCAAAGGTATGACGGTACGCTTCCAGATTGGCTGTATACAGCGGAATGGACTTATGCCCGGTCAGACCTGCCGTCGTCGGTCCATGATCGCCATAGGCACCTGTATTGGAAAGGTTATAGACTTCAATGGCACGGATAGTTCCATCGTTATTGGCGCCCACCTTTACGGTCACTTCCATCTCATGACGCGGGGAACCGGCAATCTGGCTTTCCTCTCTTGAATAAAGCAGCTTGGACGGCTTCTTTGTCATCCAAGTCACAAATGCCGGATAAATCTCTGACACTACGGTCTGCTTTGCTCCAAATCCCCCTCCGATACGCGGTTTCATGGAACGTACCTTGGACTTTGGAATACCAAGAGCCGCAGCAATGATTCTTCTTACATGGAAAACGATCTGGGTAGAACTTAAAATAACCAGTCTTCCATAAGTATCAATATAACAACAGGTCCGGAATGTCTCCATCATGGCCTGATTTACTGCCGGTACATGAAAAGTACGTTCCAATGTAAGATCACAGTCCGCAAAGACCTTCTCTACATCCCCTTTTTCATCTTCCATATGCGCGCACAGATTTCTGTGATTATCTGCCCCTACCGGGAACATCGACTTCCAGTTATCCTCTGGATGTACCAGTATCGGGTTATCCTTTGCAGTATGGTAATCCAACACTGCCGGAAGTACTTTGTATTTTACCTTAATGCGCTTCATGGCAAGGTCTACACATTTTTCATCTTCTCCTGCCACGATTGCCACTGCATCTCCCACAAATCGGACATGCTGATCCAGAATCAATCGGTCATAAGGGCTCCATTCCGGATAGGTCTGCCCAGCCTGAGCAAACCGGTTCTTCGGCACATCCTTCCAGGTATAGATGGCTTCAATACCCG
Source organism: Jingyaoa shaoxingensis (assembly GCF_014385005.1). Taxonomy (GTDB): domain Bacteria; phylum Bacillota; class Clostridia; order Lachnospirales; family Lachnospiraceae; genus Marvinbryantia; species Marvinbryantia shaoxingensis. Next base: position 26,864 of record NZ_JACRSZ010000016.1, read on the forward strand.
GTACCTTCAGGGCACCGGCAAGGTTTACTTCTTCTATTAACGCATTGGCATGGGGACTTCTGAGCACTTTGACAATCAGACACTCCTTTGGTGCCAGATCATCCATATAGACTGGTTTTCCGGTCACCAGTGCCATAGCATCTTTTTTTCGTATTGGCTGTCCTACTTCGCCCATGATGCCCCTCCTTCTTTTTTATATTTTATAAATTCATGAATGCCACGAAGCTGCCCTTCGTATCCGGAACAACGGCATAAATTGCCAGCCAGATAACGTTTAATCTCTTCATCTGTCGGCTCCGATGTTTCCCGGAACAAAGCAATGGCATTCATAATCATGCCTGGGTTGCAGAAACCACACTGCTCTGCACCCTGATCGGCAATAAAACGGCCGAATTCTTCCGCCTCCTTCTGCAGTCCTTCCAGAGTCTCCACCTTCTGTCCGTCTGCTCTTGCTGCCAGCACCGCACAGGAAAGGACTGGTTTGTCATTTAAAAATACCGTACACAGTCCACAGTTCGTGGTCTCACATCCACACTTTACACTATAGCAGCCATGCTCTCTGACAAACTGATACAGGGTCATATCTGCACTGATGTCTTCGATTATCTTTTTTCCATTTAAGGTAATGGTTACAATCATACTATACAAGCTCCTTTCCCTGTATCTCTTCTGCTGCCCTCTTTAACAGGACACTCGCCAGATGCTTCCGATACTCTGCAGAAGCACGCATATTGCTTCCATATGCAAAAGAATCTGCCAAAGCTTTCAACGTATTCTTTTCCATATCTGTGACAATTCGCACTTCTGCTCTCTGCGGTCTGGCGCCGACAGCTGCTTTCACACCATTTTCTGCCTGCGCCATTGCCACAGCCAGTACCGGGAAATCGGTCTTCGTGTTACGATACGACTGGTAAGCATAATGTCCCTTTGTCTTTTTTACAATGACTCTTACCAGAATATCATTATCCCGTTTTCCGGATGCAAATTCTGCCAGAGGGCATACCCCTCCTCTATAGAGCTCCACGTAAGTATCCAACACCAGAAAGGCGGTCAATACATCTGAAAAACCAAATCTCCCAAACAGACTGCCTCCAATAGTTGCCGAATTTCGGAACTGTACTCCAACAATATCTTCCACAGATCTGCGGATCAGACCTTCAAAACAGGTATTTAATCCTGTATGAAGTTCCAGTTCACGTAAAGTCACCATACAGCCTATGGAAAATTCTTCTTCCGTCTCTTCAATCTTATCCAGTCCAAGACCAGACAGATCAATAGCCTTCTGAATCTGAATGTTGCTCATACGCATCCAGAGCATCCCGCCCAAAATTCGGTTAGTTCTTTTCTGGTTCAGTTCATAGGCTTCTTCCAGACTCTGTGGTCTGACAATTTCTTTTATCTTTAACATCACTGCTCTCCAGTCATTTTTACTTATAACGAACCTATGCTTCTTCCTTTGGAAGCACAATATTTAATACCATAGCTACCAGAGCTGCCGGTACGATTCCGGATCCGCCGAAAATCAGCTGAACGGACTGTGGCAGTCCTGCCAGCACACCGCTGTTAGAGCCAAATCCATAACCAAGTCCCAGTGCTACTGATACGATGGTGATGTCTCTTGCAGTCATTTTCTCTCTTGTAATCAGCTGAATACCGCTGACTACGATGGATGAGAACATCATCACTGCTGCGCCGCCCAGTACGCTCTGTGGCATAATGGAAATCAGGGCAGACAGCTTTGGAAACAGTCCGCAGAGAATCAGGAAAACGGCTCCTGTAGCCAGCGCGAAACGGTTTACAATCTTTGTCATCGTTACCAGTCCTACATTCTGGCTGAATGAGGTATTTGGCAATACTCCAAATAACGCAGCCAGTGAGGATCCAATACCATCACATACCACACCACCAGAAAGCTCTGTGTCGGTAGCTTCTCGATCCATACCACCTTCGATGACACCTGAGATATCTCCTACCGTCTCTACTGCAGTTACTACGAACATAATCAAAACTGGTAAGATTGCTCTTGCATCAAATACAATCTTTACCGGCATCAGTTTTGGCACTGCAAACCAACTGGCATCTGCTACCTTGCTCCAGTTCAGTACCCACGCCTTGGTGTATTCCACACCTTCTGCGTCGATTCCTGTCGTTGGAAGTACTGCCGCCATAATCGCAGCCACTACATATCCGACAATAATACCGATCAGTACAGAAGATGCGCTGGTCATTCCTTTAGTTCCATGCTTTAATGCAATAATTACAATCAAGACAATAGCACCCAGAATCAGGTTCTCTGCAGAACCATAATCTTTTGCGGCACTTCCGCCCCCAAAGGATCCCACACCTACAGAAATCAGTGACAGACCTATGGACAACACAACGGTTCCTGTCACTACCGGTGGGAAAAACTTACGTAAAGGCTTAATCATAAATCCAAGTACACCCTCAAATAATCCACCTATCAGAGAAGCTCCCATGATGGCACCGTATGCCAGCACACCGCCTCCCATAACGGATGCCACACTGTTACAGACACCGATAAATCCGGAACTGGTTCCCATAATGATTGGCACCTTGCCGCCTACCGGTCCGATAGCAAATAACTGAATTAATGTTACAATTCCTGCAATCAGCATGGCATTTTGCAGTAAGGTAATCTGCACATCTGCAAATTCTGTTCCTGATCCAATTCCACATGCTCCCGTGATAATCAGGATCGGAGTAAGATTTCCCACAAACATGGCAAGTACATGCTGCAGTCCCAGGGGTATGGCCTTTTTCAATGACAGCTTCCCGTAAAAATCGTACTCTGGTCCTTTGTTTTCCAACTGACTCATTTTCTTCTCTCCTCTTTTGCATTGTTTTCCATTTTTTATTATAGAGTAGTTCTTGACAAAAGTATAGAATTTTTTGCGAAAAAACATTATAATAGAAAAAGAATTTGTTTTTTGGAGGTATTATTATTATGGCATGGTACGATGAAGCTGTTTTTTATCATATATACCCACTGGGTCTGACAGGAGCGCCGAAGCAGAATGCTTATGAGAAGCCGGTTCACCGGCTGAACACCCTTCTTCCCTGGATCACTCATATCCACAATCTTGGATGTAATGCTCTGTATATCGGGCCACTGTTTGAATCTGTAGGACATGGTTACGAAACAACCGATTATAAGAAGCTGGACAGTCGTCTGGGTACGAATGAAGACTTAACTGATTTTGTAAAAGAATGTCACCGTCAGGGTATCCGGGTCATTCTGGATGGCGTATTCAATCACACCGGACGCGATTTTTTTGCATTTAAAGATATTCAGAAGAACCGTGAAAGTTCTCGCTACCGCGACTGGTACTGCAATGTGAATTTCTATGGCAACAATGAGTATAACGATGGTTTTTCCTACGAGAACTGGGGTGGCTACAACCTTCTGGTAAAGCTGAATCAGCGTAATCCAGAGGTCAAAGATTATATCTGTGATGTAATTCGTTTCTGGGTGAAAGCATTCGATATTGACGGTATCCGTCTGGATGCTGCAGACGTTCTGGATTTTGATTTCATGAAGGCTCTTCGTCAGACTGCCAATGAAGTGAAGCCAGAGTTTTGGCTGATGGGTGAGGTCATTCACGGAGATTATATCCGCTGGGTCAATGAAGGAACCCTGCATTCCGTTACCAACTATCACTTGCATAAAGCCCTGTATTCCGGACATAACGATCACAATTACTTTGAAATCGCGCATACCGTAAAACGCCTCTATGAAATGGGTGGTAACCGTCCGGATGGACTGAAGCTGTATAATTTTGTGGACAACCATGACGTAGAACGTATCTACACCAAGCTGAATAATAAAGCACATTTTGCACCGGTGCATATCCTGATGTATACCCTTCCGGGTGTTCCTTCTATCTATTATGGTTCCGAATTCGGTATAGAAGGCAAGAAGGAATACGGCTCTGACGATTCTCTCCGTCCACAGCTGAATCTGAATGATTATAAAGATGCCATTACTTCCAACCCATGTACTACACTGATCGCTGCATTAGGAAAAGTACGCGCAGCTGTTCCTGCACTTTCCTATGGCGACTATCAGCAGCGTGTACTGACCAACCGCCAGTATGCATTCACCAGAAGCTGGAATGGATGTACTGTGGCTGTCACTGTCAACAACGATGACAACGAAGCTGATTTCTGGGTACCGGTAGACAGCAGTGAAACCTATGTCGGTGCTCTGACTGGTGCGAAAGTGCTGCCGGAAAGTGGACAGATTCATGTCACCGTTGGTGGAAACTTCGGAGAAATCTGGGCTCCTGAATCTGCACTGAATGGTGAACAAGTTACAGTTTCTGTAGAGACGACTGTATCAAAAGAGGAAACAATGAAAGACACTGCCGGAAAGGTAAAGACAACTGCTGCGGATAACATTGATCTAGCAACGGATGCTGTAAAAGAATCTACTGAGACGGCTGATCCGAATGAGGTGAAACGTACTACGCCTTCACTGGAAAATACGATTACAGGACCTGCTGATAACGCTGATGCGACACCAGTAACCTCTGCTGCTGAAATTTTATCGGAAATTCCTGACGAAGCAGCCGATTCTGTAAAACCGGAAAGTTCAAGTAATCCTGAAATCAAAGCCGAAAAAGTTCTTGATCTGAACAAACCTTACGAGGAAATGTCCGTAGAAGAACTCCAGGCTGCTATTCTGGAAAAACTGGCGAAGAACGGTCCTGTTACCGACCAGATGCGCAGAGATGTAGCAGAAAATATTTATCCTAATTCCCTGCTGAACTGGGTAAAGAGTTTCCGTTAGATATTTTCATCAAATTTTAAAAGGTGTAAGGTCTTTAAATTCAATAAAGACTTTACACCTTAGATATTGTTATTCAGTTATTTTATTCTCTCTACAAAGTAATATCTTCAACCGATACCCCCAGCGAAGACAGTTTTGCAATATGAGAGATCTTTTATATTGTCTCTATCTGAGGCTTATGGAAGAAAACAGATCTCTGGCATATGCTCTTGCAGTTTCTTCATTCGAACTGTATACGCTGAACTGCACAATTTCATCATCAACTGCCGGAAATGCGAAGGATATCTCCGTACCATTTTGTGCTTCAAATGCAACACCTGTAACTCCATTTGCATCTGCATAGTACGGCTGATATCCGTTTTCCAGTAAATACTCATAGATCCCTTCTTCTGTAGGTTCATAGGACTGATACCCGGCATAAATTGTGATACTTGCATCTTCACAATAATATTGTCTGTTTATGCCACTGGAAATCGTTTCATTAGTTTCCTGAGTCCTGTTCCAGTATACCGGCAGATATGCCTCACATCCAAAACCAGTATTAATCCATTCACCGTCATACACATAATTCATGTCATTCTTATCGTATCTGATTCTGTCAACATCATCCCCGCTTTCAGATGATGGGGTAAAATCGCTGTCACTAAGAAGTTCCCATTGAATGGAAAGATTCTTCAATTCTTTATAAGATGCTACAATATCATCGTATTCTGATCTTGATATTTCATTTGATTCATCCGGCTCACTTCCTCTGTAACAATCCCCCATTCCCATATAAAACATTTCATCCAGCAGGGTTCCCTCGGCCATTCCAGGATTCAATTGAAAGAACAGGTCTCCACCTGCAGACAGTCCTCCACTGGTCCAGTGACATCTCATAATATTTCCATCACAGAAAGAATAGTCGCTAAACGATTTTTCCTGTGAAGCATCCAGACGATCAACGTCAGTTCCATCCGTACCATAAACAGCCTTAATCTGATACTTTTCTGCCTGCTGCTCTGTTGCTTCATACCGAACCGCAATCAGCAATTCTGGAAGTCCGTCATCGCAGAAGTCATATTCTGCATAATAAATATCCTCCCCACGATAAAATGTAAAGTACGGGTCAAAAGTACTTTGCACATATGTGTATTCACTCATATTTTCAAAATTTTCCTCTAACGCTTCCTGGTATTCCTGTAAAACCGGTTTATATGCATCACACACAACCATATCTTTTCTTCTCCTTTGTATTGCTTTATTTCATAATATCTCACTCTGCGTACTTGTCAATATGCCCATACTGAGAAAAAGTGCAAAGCCTTTACTTTCCATAAAGACTTTACACCTTAGTTACTTACAGGCTATTTACATTTTTTCTTCCAGATCAGAAAGATCACTATTCCGGTCAGACAGAGTGCGCTGATGATCAATCCCGGTATGAGGTATGGTGTGCAGTAATGCATCTCTACCACATGCTCTCCCGCATCCAGTTCCAGACCACAGAACATACCATTTGCCTGCAGCACGGCCTGTTCTTTTCCGTCTACATATGCTTTCCATCCTTTGCTGTACGCCATGGACAATACCAGTATTTTCTTCTCATCCAGTGTAATAGTGCCTTTTACAGTATTTTCATCAAACTCCACATTTTCCAGTATGTTTTCCTTCAATGCTTCTGTCTGCTGATCCAGACTTTCCATTGGCTGTTCTGCCAGATACAGATTCTCGATAGTGAAGACTCCGGCTTTCCGGAATGTCAATGTCACCTCAGAGGAAGCATCTTCATGATATCCTGTGTTATATAAAAAGTTTTCTTTGCCACTGTAGAAGCTGTTCCGTTCTGTATAGACCGTTTCCTTCTTTTCCACGTCATCTCTGGTAACCGTCATTCCAAACTTGGTCGCTTCTCCGTCATAATTCAGCCCTTCCAGTACCAGGTAAGTTTCGCAGTTCTCCACCCCCTGATAATGCAGGGTAATGGATGCTCCGCTTTTCCCTACCACATACTGATTACCTTCGATCTGGATATCTCCGTCTGTAGTGATCTCATATTCCGGTTCCACATCGTTAAAGACAAGACTTGTCTGCGCAAGATCTGTGTCGTATTCTGTTTCACCTTGTATGTAAGCGCCCTGGAGCAGTGCCTGCTGTTTTTCTGTCACGGACAGTTCTTCCCAGACTTCACGGGTAATGACACTGTCGCAGGTATATCCAAATGGCAGTGTCTGTTCTGTCTTATATACGGTATATTTTTTATTCTCCGCCACTTTTTCATCATAGCCATATGGCAGATATTCTTCATGTCCTTTCTTGACAATAAAATACCTTACTCCGGTAAGCCGATCCAATATCGTACGTCCATCCAGTCCGTCATACATCTGTTCAATCGGATTGGACGTATCCATTTCCCGGAAAAATTCTGCTACAGCCCCGTTTGTAACACTGTAATAAAAATCTGTACTGTAGAGACGGTTCTGCATTGCCGTATTTTCTCTGGCAATATTGCCGTACTGATCATAGCGGTAAAAAGTATCTGTATCTTCCAGTTCTTTTACAAGATTGTTCTGTGCCTGATTTGTCAGCCACGCATACGGAGCACCTTTTGCACGAAATGCTTTGAGATAATTGGTCTGATCCGGTGAAAACAGAAAATACGCATTTCCGGCTATGGAAACAATCGTTGTCACCACCATCGCTGCCGCAAAGAACTGCTGTTTTTTCATTCCGGAACAGATCAGAAGGATCACTATCGTAACTGCTGTCATGCCAATCCCCAGCCAGCCATGAAGGGTTGCATACTTACTTAAGAGAAGCTGTGCCGCAGGCAGTACCACACATCCAATCACTGCCAGAGTTCTTTTCTCACTTTTTTTCAGTTCCAGGAAATCCGGATACAGTTTCACCAGAATATATGCCAGTAGCATACCATAAGCCCAGATCCAGCGGTTAGACACATAAGAGAATCCATTCATCACATGTCCTGCATATGGTATCAATAACAATGCTGTCAGCACCACCCATCCCCATTTCAGTTCCCGGTGTTTTTTTCTGCTCACCAGCAAAATAAACAACGCCACCAGTATGATTGGTGCAAAACCGGTTACTGTATAATATCTGGGACTTGCCGCTATATAATCCACTCCGAAAAAATCATTCAGCAACCGTGCATAATGTGCCAGTGGATACAGAACCGGGATGTAGTTTTTGGCTGACATGCGGCCTGTGCCTAACACATACATGGCAGAAGGAAGAAGAATCGGCATCGCGATCCCTATTCCCAGAAAGGACCATCCTGCAAACTTCAAAAGCCAGGGCACCACCTCTTTGATACGAATTCTCCCATAGATCATAAGATAACGGAACACCGCATAGATCACCATCACAATGGCAATCATATAGAAGAAATAGAAATTGCTGATGGCACTGATGGCTGTCATTCCCACAAAAAGCCATGGTTTCTCCCTGTTAAAAATCTTATCAATTCCAATTAAAATCAGTGGTAAATAGATCATTGGATTGATAAAATACGGATGTCTCGCCCCGCAGAATAACACAAATCCGGAAAAACAATAGGTGACTGCTCCAAGAAGCACTCCGTTTCCCTGATTCTTATGATAACGACAAAACATAATAAATGCCATACCTGACAGATAGATACGGATCACAATCAGTACTGCATACAGATACTCTGTCCGTGACCCTGGCACCAGAACAGCAAGCAGGGTCAGTGGATCTCCTATGGCATAATAATTCAGTGTCGTCAGAATATCGGAACCAAATCCAATACTCAGGTCCCACATTGGAAACACAAACCTGTGCTCCCTTATCAGAGTCATCAGAATCTTCCGAAGATATTTCCCATAATATGCCAGTGTATTGAAATGCTGGAAAACTCCGTCAAAATCCCATACAAAAGACTTACCGTAGGCTACCAGCCAGCCAAATACCAGTATTCCCGTAACCAGAAAGCAAAGTGTATATTTAAAATAGATACTTTTCCTACTCTCCAACTTTTTTCCCATTCATATGATCCCTTCTTCTTACATCAACGGCGCAAATAAACGCAACAGACTTCCTGCCAGTTTCTTCCATGCTGGCTGACTGTTATAGACCTCTTTTGTGACTTTTTCGCATGACTTCAATGACTCCTGAAAATCTGCTTCAATTGTGGATATTTCTTTATTCTTATACAGAAGTGCCGCACACTCAAAGCTCAGATACAGACTTCGAAAATCCATGTTGATACTTCCCACTACCGCTTTTTCATCATCTGACACAAAGACCTTCGAATGCACAAAACCTGGCAAAAATTCATAGATCTCAACTCCTGCATCCAGCAATTCATTGTAAAAAGTCCGCGCCAGAATAAACGCATACTTTTTATCTGGAATATGAGGCATAATAATCTTCACATCCACGCCACGCTTTGCTGCATAAGTCAGTGCCACGATCATATTATGATCCAGCACCAGATACGGAGTCATAATGTGCACATACTTTTTTGCTGTATTTAAGATATCCAGATAAACCAGTTCGCCAACCTGCTCATCATCCAGCGGATTATCATCATACGGAATCACAAATCCTTTTCCCTCTTCACTGCACTTCGGAATTGGCATCTGAATGTATCTGCGGTATTCTTCCAGCAGATGATCATCCACCTTTTCTCTCTCCGTCTTGGAAAGTTTCACATATTCCACTACATTCCACATCTGAAGAAACATCAAGGTAAAGTCTCTTACCGCATCTCCCTTTAACATCAGGCAGGCATCCTTCCAATAACCAAACCGTTCCTTCTGGTTGATGTACTCATCTGCCAGATTTATTCCTCCGGTAAATGCCGTATGCCCATCCACAACCATAATTTTCCGATGATCTCGGTTATTCTGCACTGTAGATAACAGAGGTACAATTGGTGAAAATACCTGGCATTTGATTCCTTCTTCATTCAGATGTCTGGCGTAGTGAACCGGAAGGCGGAAATAATCACTCATGCCATCGTACATAATACGTACTTCCACACCTTCTCTTACCTTCGCCCGCAGGATCTCCAGTATGGTTTCCCACATGTATCCCTGATCCACTATGAAAAATTCAATAAAAATATAATGCTTTGCTGCAGACAGCTCCTGCAATATCACATCAAAGGCACTCTCACCGCTTGGATAATAACGCGCTGTGGTATTGGTATGCACTGCACTGTTGCTTACCTTACGCAGATAAGATATCATATTTGCCATCTGAGGTGATTCTGCTTCCAGAGAAGCCCTGTCTTCTTCTTTCTGCTCCGAAAGACTGGCTGTTCTGGCCACTTCTTTTACCACCTTCTGATTCAGTAGATGGCTCTCCAGCTGCAGATGAAAATACAGATAAAACAGTGCTCCAAATACCGGTACCGTCAGAATCGGAACCATCCAGGCAATTTTAAATGCAGGATTTCCTTTACGGTTAATCAGATATACGCTAAGCACGAATCCAAGAAAAATGGATCCACCATAAATAGCGAATATATAATTACTCAGGAACCGAAATCCCACCAGAAGCAATCCTATCTGAAGCAAAATCAGCATCAGCAGGATACCGGTACGCCCAAAGATAACGCTTAAAACGCCTCTCTTACCACGATTCAGATGTTCCTTCTGTTTCATCAAAAACTGTTTTTTCTTCTCCACTCAAACTCCTCGATTCTTTACTTTCCCTGCCTTATCAGTGTTTCTCTCCAATCATCTCTAAAAATTCATCTTCCGTAAGCACCGGAACCCCAAGCTGTTGTGCTTTGGTCAGCTTGCTTCCAGCATTCTCACCGGCAAGTACATAATCGGTCTTTTTGGATACAGATCCTGACGCCTTTCCACCATACTGAAGGATCTTATCAGTGGCTTCCTTTCTGCCCATAGTCGGCAGTGTCCCTGTCACTACCAGTGTTTTTCCACTTAACACGCCGCCTTCAGCCTGCACCGTTGCTTCCATTCGAACGCCTTCTGCTGCCATCTTCTCCAGGAGCTTCCGGTTCTCTTCGTCTGCAAAAAAGTCATAAATCGAGCATGCACTGATCTGCCCGATATCAGGCACTTCTTCCAGTTCTTCCACAGTTGCCGCCTCCAGTTTCTCTATAGAACCAAAATGCTGCATCAGTTCCCTTGCTGTTGCCTTACCCACATTCGGGATGCCCAGCCCTGCCAGCAGATGCTGTGGTTCCTTTTTCTTAGATTCTTCTATGGCAGCCAGCAGCTTATCGGTATTCTTTTCCTTTCCGATCAGACCTTTTTCGATCAGTTCCTCACGATAGTTCTTCAGAGTAAAGATATCTGCCACATTCTCCAGATATCCCCGGCGAACCAGCTCTACAATATAATTTTCTCCAAATCCTTTGATATCCATGGCATCTCTGCCTACAAAATTGATAATATGGCGTTCCTTCTGTGCAGGACAGCTGATACCGGTACATTTAATGTCTGCCGTTTCCTTTTCCCTCACTGCCGGAGCTCCGCACACCGGACATCGATCCGGAATCCGGAACTTCACCGTACCATCCGGCCGTTTTTCTTTTACTACTGCCTTGATCTTCGGAATGATCTCCCCGGATTTATATACTACAATAGTATCTCCGATGCCAATATCCAGATCATCGATAAAGTCCTGATTATGCAGGGTTGCTCTGGATACGCTGGTACCACACAACCGGATCGGATCAAAGATTGCCGTTGGGGTAATTCTTCCGGTACGTCCTACGGACAGCTCAATATCCCGAAGCACAGTCTCTTTTTCTTCCGGCGGATACTTATAAGCCACTGCCCATCTCGGAACCTTGGATGTCTCTCCCACCGTCACACGATCCTGCAGATTGTTTAACTTCACCACAGCACCATCAATATCATAGCCCAGCTTTCCACGCTGCTCTCCGATTTTCTGAATGGCTTCCCATACTTCTTCTCCTGTAGTACAGATCTGATAGTTCTCAATTACTTTCACGCCATTGCTCTTTAAATACTCATAGCCTTCTGTATGGGTAGTAAACGTTCTGCCCTGAGTTTCCTGAATATTAAAAATAAACATGGACAGATTGCGTTCTTTTGTAATCTTGCTGTCCAACTGACGCAGGGTTCCTGCCGCACAGTTTCTCGGATTGGCAAAAGTCTTCTTTCCCAGCAACTCCTGCTTCGCATTTACTGCATCAAAAGCCTCATTTGTCATATACACTTCACCGCGAATCTCGATATAAGAAATCGGATGCTTCAGCTTCTTCTTCACATCTTTGATTACACGGGCATTCTCTGTTACATCCTCTCCCTGGATAATGCCGTCTCCTCTGGTGATTGCTGTGGTCATCACACCATCCGTATAACGGATTGCCATGGAAAGTCCGTCAATCTTCGTCTCAACTACAAATTCCGGATGATCCAGTTGTTGCTGCATACTCTCTACGAACTGCATAACCTCTTCTTTGGAAAACACATCCTGAAGACTGAGCATCGGCACTCTGTGGCGCACCAGTACACCTGCTTCTCTCTTTGCCGTTCCACCCACATGCTGGGTCGGAGAATCCGGGGTGATACGCTCCGGATGTTCTGCTTCTAACTTCTTTAATTCCTGCATCAGCATATCGTATTCATAATCTGTAATCTCAGGATCGTCCTGATTATAATAACGGTCAATATGATAATTGATAATCTCCCGTAATTCGTCTATTCTGTCTTTCATGATCTGGATTCCTTTATTCTTTCATATAATTCTTCGATTTCCCGGTCAGATACTTCCCGGTACTCTCCTGTTTTCAGATTTCCCAGAGAAATATTCATGATACGTACTCGCTTTAACCGCAACACCTTACAGCCGCATGCCTGACACATCCGGCGGATCTGCCGGTTCAGCCCCTGCGTCAGAATAATGGAGAACTTTTTTTCTCCAATCTTCCTCACCTTACAGGGTCTGGTCTTTACTTCTAGCTGGGACAGCCATACCCCCTGCTGCATTTTCTGAATAAACTTTTCTGTCACCGGGCGGTCAATCTCTACCTCATACTCTTTCTCATGATAGTTTCCAGCCCGCATGATTTTATTCAGAATGTCTCCGTGATTCGTCATTAAAAGCAGCCCTTCGGAATCCTTATCCAGTCTCCCGATGGGAAAGACTCTCTTGGGATAATTCAAAAATGCATCAATGGTAGTATCCCCCCACCGGTCATCGGTACTGCAAAGTATGCCCCTCGGCTTGTTTACAGCCAGCAGGATCATCTCCTTTTCCCGCTTTGCCTGCTGTCCTTCCACCGTTACCTTCTGAGTGGGAATCACTTTCTGACCTGTGGTTGCCAGCCTGCCATCCACAAAAACCTTCCCCATCTCAATAAGCCGGTCTGCTTCCCTTCTGGAACAGATCCCGGCTTCGCTCAAGTATTTATTCAGCCTGACAGGCTTGTTTTCATCTTTTTGTTCAAACTCCGACTGCATTCGGTTGTTATGCATAAATCTTTCACGCTCCTCAAAGATTCATTAAGTATAACATTTCATTGCAATAATTTCAACACTCGCCTATACTGGTTTATATGAGATAAATACAAGGAGATACGGCTATGAAAGAGTCTATTTATACCATCCCTCTGATGGATGCTTTTCGTTCCGAAGACGAATGTCCTTTCTGTTTTCTGGAACGTCAGATTGAGGAACATTCTATTGATTTCGTTCTGGGAAGTGGCGCTTCTTATATGGAAGACGATATTCGTGCCCAGACGGATGCTGCCGGTTTCTGCCGCCATCATTATAAGAAGCTTTACGATTATGGCAACCGTCTGGGCGCTGCCCTGATCCTGAGTACTCATTTTCATAAATTAAATGCAGAACTGGATACGGAGATTAAAAAATTCACTCCCGGAAAAAGCAGTCTGATGAAGCGGTTTAAAAAAAGCGGTTCCGAAGATGCACCTGCCACTTCTATCGGTCAGTGGGTACAAAGTCAGACTTCCCACTGCTATATCTGTGACCACATCCGTTCCGATTATGAACGATACCTGGACACCTTCTTTGAACTGTACAAAAAGGAGCCATCCTTCAAAGAACTCTTCGAAAACAGCAAAGGCTTCTGCCTGACTCATTTTGGTGATCTGGCAGATCTTGCTGACAGCAGGCTGGGAAATAAAGAAAAAGACGCCTTTTACCCTGCACTTTTTCAGCTTATGCAGGAGAATCTGAAGCGTCTGGAAGACGAAGTACTATGGTTTACTGAAAAATACGATTACCGAAACCGTGATAAAGACTGGGGTACCTCCCGTGACAGCATTCAGCGGTGTATGCAGAAAGACCGGGGAGGGCATCCGGCTGACCCTCCTTATGAATCAGACCGGTAGATCTGGACACGCAAACTGGCATCGATTTTACTTCTCGATGCCAGTTTATCTGATCCCTGTTATCTTATGCCAATTTCTTTAACTCTCTTATGAAATCTGGTGTGGTACCGCAGCATCCGCCTACAATCTTCGCACCTTTCTCCAGCAATACTTTCATGCTTTCTCTGAATTTTTCCGGTGTCAGATCGTAGCTGGCTTCTCCGGTATCAGAAATCTTCGGCATTCCTGCATTTGGCTTTACAATCATCGGTATAGTCAGAATATTGTTCAGTCCTTCTACGATGGATACTAACTGTTCCGGTCCTACAGAGCAGTTAATTCCCACTGCGTCTGCGCCCATTGCCTGCAGGGTCTCTGCCGCTTCGAAGATGTGTCCGCCTGCGTAGATACTGCCGTCTGCATCGATGGTCATACTGCATAGAACCGGAAGATCACTGATCTCCTGCGCTGCTTCCAGTGCAGCCATAGCTTCATCCATACTGGTCATGGTCTCCATCAAAAGCACATCTACTCCGGCATCTATCATGTATTTCATCTGCTCTTTATAGCGTTCCATGGCTTTCTCATAGGTGGCATCCGGTGACATACCGATCATTTTCACAATGGCGGTTACGTCTCCAGCCACATAAGCTTTGCCATCTACCGCTTTTTTACTGATCTGAACCAGTTCATGATTCATCTCTTCTACCTGCGCCCCCAGCCCGTAACCGTTTAAATTAAAACGGTTTGCTCCAAAAGTCGGTGCACACAGAATCTGGCTTCCTGCTTCCACATAAGCCTTCTGAAGTTCCGTCAGTATATCCGGGTGATCCAGAATCCACTCTTCGGTGCATATACCTCTCGGCATACCCATGGCAAACAGATTGGAACCGGTTGCTCCGTCAAGAAGGGTTATGTTTTCTGTCAGTTTCTGAAATTCTTCTTTTGTCATATATCCCCCTGTCCCCGCATTTGATCCGTCTTTTTCACAGATCCTGATGCGAAATTCGGGTCTGTTCCACAGACCCGATTCACTCTTCATATTATGCAGCCTTCTTCTCCTCCTCAAAGAATACCTGATACCATACCAGGAAGGAATAGATCGTCCAGATCTTACGGCTGTTATCTCTTACTCCATTCTTATGATCATCCAACAGACGCATAATCGGCTCTGTATGGAAATATTTCTTTGCTGCCGGACTCTCGAAAGCTTCTTTTACTTTGCCATATCCGGTCTCTTCCTTTAACCATACACGAATTGGCACCGGAAATCCCAGTTTCTTCTTATTAGTAGTAAATTCCGGCAGGCAAGGCTCTGCCACACGGCGGAAAGCAAACTTGGTGGTCTTGTCCTTCAGCTTCATATTCGTACGAATCTGTCTTGCCACCTGGAATACTTCTTTATCCAGGAATGGTACACGCAGTTCCAGTGAATGTGCCATACTCATCTTATCTGCCTTCAGCAGGATATCTCCCGGAAGCCAGTTTGTCAGGTCAATATACTGCATCTTGGTGGTATCATCGTACTTGCTCATCTTCTTATATTTTGCAGCCAAAAGTGCTTCCGGTGAAGGTGCATTGGTCTTTACCTTCAGCAGTTTTTTTCGTTCCTCTTCTGTGAAAATATTCGCATTACCAATGAAACGCTCCTCCACAGACTTGCTGGCACGAATGATATAGCTTCGTCCCTTCATGCCTTCCGGCAGTTTTTCAGCAAGATTTGCCATACTCTTTCTCCAGCTCTTTGGCAGCCAGGACAGCCAGCGTAAAGACAATGGCTCTCTGTAAATAGTATATCCGCCAAAGAACTCGTCTGCTCCCTCTCCGGATGTAACTACTTTTACCTGTTTTGCTGCCTCTCTTGCCACAAAATACAGTGCAATAGCTGCCGGATCTGCCAAAGGCTCATCCATATGATACATAATCTTTGGCATCTCACCCCAGTATTCCTCTTCCGTAATCTGGTGGCTGTAATTCTCCAGTCCCAGGAACTTGGCACACTCTTCTGCATACTGTGTCTCACTGTACTGATTGTTCTTATCAAAAAATCCTACGGTAAATGTCTTCTTTCCGGAATATTTTGCTGCAATGTAGCTGGAATCCACGCCACTGGAAAGGAATGCACCTACTTCTACGTCTGCCAGCATATGCTTGTCCACAGAATCCTCCAGTACGTTTGTCAGCTTCTTTACCAGTTCTTCCTGACTGTCCTTGGAAACTGGTTCCAGAGTCGGGTCAAAGTACTGTGTTACATTCAGTTCTCCGTTCTGGTAAGTCAGATAATGCCCCGGAAGAAGACGATACACACCTTTGAAAAAGGTTTCCGGTAGATTGGAATACTGGAAAGAAAGGTACTCTTCCAGAGCTTCGTTATTGACTTCTTTTTTAAATCCCGGGAACTCCAGAATACTTTTAATCTCAGAGCCAAATACCAGATTACCACGGATCATGGCATAATATACCGGCTTAATTCCGAAAAAATCTCTTGCCATAAACAATCTCTTCTTCTTATTATCCCAAATGGCGAATCCGAACATACCACGTAGTTCATGTACCAGCTTCTCGCCGTACTCTTCATATCCATGTACCAGAGTCTCGGTATCAGAGCTGTTCTTAAACACATGCCCCTTGGCCTGAAAACGCTCTCTCAGTTCCGGGCTGTTATAGATCTCTCCGTTAAAGACAATACCTACCTCTCCATCTTCATTAAACATCGGCTGTGACCCGTTCTCCAGGTCAATAATGCTCAGACGGCGAAATCCCAGTGCTACCTGGTCATTCACATATTTTCCTGCAGAATCCGGACCACGGTGGATAATCACCTTCATCATGTCGTCCAGAACCTGTTCTTTATTTCCCTGTTTACCAACAAATCCAACTATACCGCACATATCTTTTCATTCCTCTTTTTCTTGTCTCCTATCAGTGGCAATCTTCTTCGTCATGGTTCATAATGTGAATCACAACCATTTTTCCCTGATATTTTCTATCTTTTCCAAAATTTCAAGCTTTAGTATAGCAAATATCCCTGTGTTTGGCAAATTTTTTATTATGAGGTTTTCTGATAGATGTACTTTCTTTTTTGCATCAGTTTTTTGGCAAAAAACAGGAGACCGGGAAAAAAGCTCCGCAGCCTCCTGTAATGATTCCTTTATTTTTGATCTGATATTCTATACAATACCCTGAGCAGTCATAGCGTCTACGACTTTTTCGAATCCGGCAATGTTAGCACCTGCAACATAGTTGCCTTCCATACCGTATCGTTTTGCAGCATCTACCATGTTGTGTGTGATGTTGATCATGATCTGCTGAAGCTTGTTGTCTACTTCTTCGAATGTCCAGCTCAGTCTCTCGCTATTCTGTGACATCTCCAGAGCAGATGTTGCAACACCACCCGCATTAGCAGCTTTACCAGGTGCAAAGATTACACCGTTCTTCTGCAGATATTCAGTAGCTTCCAGAGTTGTAGGCATATTTGCACCTTCGCATACAGCTGTTACACCGTTAGCAACCAGCTGCTGTGCATCTTCCAGATGCAGCTCGTTCTGTGTGGCACAAGGGAGAGCCAGATCTACTTTTACGCTCCATACGCCACGTCCTTCATGATATTCAGAATTTGGACGATATTTCTTGTATTCTGTCAGACGTGCACGATTTACTTCTTTGATCTCTTTTAATGCAGTTACATCAATTCCTTCCGGATCATATACCCATCCGTTGGAGTCTGAGCAGGTTACTACTTTTGCTCCAAGCTGCTGTGCTTTCTGGATTGCATAGGTAGCAACGTTACCTGATCCGGAAACTGCAACAGTCATGCCTTTGATATCTTTACCATTCAGTTTTAACAGTTCCTGTGTCAGATATAACAGACCATATCCTGTAGCTTCTGTTCTTGCAAGAGATCCACCGTAGGAAAGTCCTTTACCTGTCAGGACACCTTCATACAGCCCTGTCAGTCTCTTGTACTGTCCATACATATAACCAATCTCTCTTGCACCTGTTCCGATATCACCTGCAGGTACGTCTTCGTTTGCTCCGATATATTTGCTCAGCTCGGTCATAAAGCTCTGGCAGAATGCCATTACTTCTCTGTCTGATTTTCCTTTAGGATCGAAGTCTGATCCACCTTTACCACCACCGATTGGCAAGCCTGTCAGAGAGTTTTTGAAAATCTGCTCAAATCCAAGGAATTTGATGATACCTAAATTTACAGATGGATGAAGTCTTAATCCTCCCTTGTAAGGTCCGATTGCACTGTTAAACTGTACACGGTATCCGGTATTCACCTGAACCTGTCCCTTATCATCTACCCAAGGTACACGGAACTTGATCTGTCTTTCCGGTTCAACCAGTCTTTCCAGTAATGCATCTTTTCTGAACTTTTCTTCATTGGCTTCGATCACTACTCTCAGAGATTCCAGAACCTCTTTGACTGCCTGATGGAATTCAGGTTCTGCTGGATTTTTTTTCACTACCTGTTCAATTACCTCATCAACGTATGACATTTTTCATATTCCTCCTTAAATCCGGGCTATAAAAAAGATGGACTGCAAGAGTCCATCTTTTTATCTCTGACGCCCTTGTCTGCCATTATTATATACGTTTCGTTTTTTTGTGACAAGCATTTTTCCGTCTCTGGAATACAGATTATTATGATTAGTATAATCGAATTTTCGAATCAATTCACATCTGATATAAAAAGAAAAAGGCTTACGATTGCCCGTAAACCTCTTTACTCATTTTATGCTGCTTCTCCTGATCCGTCTGCCGCTGCCTCAGTCTCTGGGACTGCCTCTGCATTATAATCCGGTGAGAAGTAATCTGCTTCCGTATCTGCATTCGCATCCGCATTGTTGTCAGATGTATCGGCTGAATCTGAACCATCTGCTGAAGAAAGGAACTCGCTCTTTACATACGCATTCTGTCCATTGTAATCGATCTCGGTCCAGCCATCATCTGTCTCCCCGATCTTGGTAACCGTATCACCCATGTACAGACCGCCAATGACATTATCGTCTGACTCTGTACTCGGCTCGGAACGTACATTACAGGAATCGTTAGCAATCATCTCTGTTGGTTCTTCAGACTGAGCTTCTGTCTCTGTCTCAGCTTCGCCATCCTGTGAATTACCATACTTACTCATAAATTCCTTCAGTACCGGATCAGAGTTCTTCGCGTCTTCACACTGCTTATTCACTGTATCAATCAGATTCTGCACTTCAGTGCTCTTTCTTGTCTCTTCAATGAAACTCTCTGCCGCCTGGTCTCCTGTCGGATCAGTAATGACATAACTGCCCTCTGCATCCTTCTTCAGGTAGAACTGTGTCAGACTCGGTACCAGTGTATCAATGTTCTGTACCTTTCCATCATAGCATACATACACTACACAACTGTCTTCTGTTGGACCCTGCTTGGAATAGGTCTTGATATTGCTGTAGCTTTCCACATAACTGCTGTCCAGATTTGCCTTCTCCTCTGTTTCATCAATGGAAGGATCCAGCTTCTTCAATGTCTCAAGATCTTTGTTTGTCTTGGCCGCATAATAAGATGTCATTACCGTCAACACATCTGCATCGTTCTGAACCAGCGTAGATGTACTCGCTGCATCCCCGTCTACAATCGTATCCGTACCGGCTGATGTCTCCGTCTCTGTCTCTGTCTTTGGGGAACTGCTTCCGCCCTTGCCCAAATGACTGATTGCTCTGATACCGGTCACTGCCAGTATGATAACAACAATCAGGGCAACTCCCAGTAAAATGTATCTCAGATTGTCTGAAATCCACTCTCTGATATCGTCCATAATAATTCTGCCTCCTGTTCATTAAAATGAAAACGCACCTGGAGGGATTCGAACCCCCGACACGTGGTACCGGAAACCACTGCTCTATCCCCTGAGCTACAGGTGCATTATGGACAGTCCACAACACTCATTATAGTACAATACATTTCTGAAAAAGTCAAGAACGGAAAAAGTTTGAACTAACTATTGCCGGCCACGGAGTAAACAACAGCAATTAGCTTTCCGTCCCGTCCGTTTTCTCCTCCACCTCATCCACGCAAGTCAGACGATGCATCTGACACTGATAATAGTAAATCTCATCCGACAGATAATCCTGTGGTGCCACCTCTGCCTGATTGATCTCTCTTACCAGATCCCGCATTCCTTCTGCTGACATGGTGCAGTCCGCCGGTACAATGATGCATTCATGGATACTGCTTGGAAGAATCCAGAAATCGTCCCTCAGAAGAATACTGATTTTTTCCAGAATACTGTCAAAAATAATGGCAGACGCTCCAAAATAATTCTCCTCATTCGTCAGTACATACATCCGGACACCCTGTTCTGACTCATAACCGCATTCTTCCAGTACCTCCCCGATCTCCACGAATTTTACCGGAAGAATCTTCTGTGTGTTATCTCTCGCCTGCATGAGTACTTCCTGTTCTGTCACTCCCCAGGATCTACAGTGGCTGCTTCTCACCAGTATCGTTGCATTGCCGATCTTCTCATCCTCTACTTTGTAATAAGCTACTACTGCCAGATTCAGAAATCTCTGATATGGAACTTCCTTCAGGAGACGTTCATTTTTCTTATAATTGATCAGCTTGCAGGCTAAATGTGTCCTTACTTTCTCGTAATTCAGGTATTCCTCCGGACGGAACTCTTCTGCCACTGTCGCATGATGATACAGCTCACATACATGCTCCGTAATCTCCGGAATGGTCTTTCCTTCTATGTATTCCTGATACAGATCATTCAGATAAACTGTCGGTGCCATATTCGTTCCCTGTTGATAAAAAGTCAGCCCGTCCAGCACTATATCATTATTTTTTGTTACCTGGTGCAGTTCTGTACGCACCTCATCTCCCAGTTTCTCCTGCATTTTTGTCTGCATACAGCAGATGAATTCTTCATACTTCAATACACTGTTCCTCTTTTCTTTTATTTTATAAAACCGCTTGGAAAAATATTGTGCGAACGCACCAGAATTATTCAGAAGTTTTACATCACATATATTAGCACATATTGATCACATATGCAATAAGGAAGTTTTGTTATTATTTGTGGAATTTTGTCGGAACAAAGAATGTGCCTTGGCACATTCTGGCGCCTGCGGAGGTCGCTTGCGACATCATCATTGTACGCCGCAGTGCGCATCCTGCCGGAGGCTTTTTGTATAATAGGAAATGCAATTTCCTATTATACAAAAAAAGATCCCGGAAAATCCGGGATCCATTTGTCTGCTTCATATGATGTCCACAAATTGCCTCGTTACTTCGTAACTTTTGCCCCTTGCATCATATTATACTCTGGACAGATATTCACCTGTACGTGTATCGATCTTGATCACATCGCCCTGTTCTACGAACAGTGGTACGTATACAACTGCACCTGTCTCAACGGTAGCTGGCTTTGTTGCACCTGTAGCGGTATCACCTTTGAAACCAGGCTCTGTATCTGTGATAGCCAGTTCTACAAACAGTGGTGGTTCTACTGCAAACACATTACCGTTGTGTGAACAAATTTTAACCATTTCATTCTCTTTTACGAATTTCAGTGCATCGCCGATATCATCACTGCTCAGTGCGATCTGATCATATGTCTCAACGTTCATGAAGTGGAACAGGTCACCATCTGAGTATAAGTACTGCATATCTACACGGTCAATACGTGCAGCAGGGAACTTTTCAGTTGGTCTGAAAGTTTTTTCTACCACACCACCGTTGATGATGTTTTTTAACTTGGTTCTAACGAAAGCAGCACCTTTTCCCGGTTTTACATGCTGGAATTCCAGAATCTGGTAAATATTTCCTTCGATCTCCAGTGTTACGCCATTTCTAAAATCTCCTGCTGATATCATTCAAATATTCCTCCTTAGATTACGAATACGGGTTGCGTTCTCTTCCCATAGATATTATAGATTGTATAATATAATATCTCGCATTTCAAGTTTTTTTTCTATAATTCAATCAATTCTTTCGGTGAATGTGTCAGATTACGGTATCCTTCTTCTGTAACCACTACCATATCTTCAATTCTGACACCGCCAAATCCAGGTACGTAGATTCCAGGTTCTACAGTCTGAATCATATTTGGCAGAATCGTTTCTTTACAAAGCATGGAAAGGCGCGGTTCTTCATGAATAAAAAGCCCCACACTGTGTCCCAGACCGTGTCCGAAATATTCTCCGTATCCTTCCTTTGCAATGATATCTCTTGCCACTTTGTCAACATCACAGCCACGTACGCCACCCTTTAAGGCATCCAGTGCAGACAGCTGCGCTTCCAGTACCGTATGGTAGATCTCTTTCTGTTTGTCATTTGCTTTTCCGATCACAACTGTTCTGGTCATATCAGAACAATATCCATGGTAGAGACATCCATAGTCCATGGTAACAAAATCACCTTTTTCAAGTTTACGATCAGATGGCATTGCATGAGGCATAGCTGAATTCGGACCGGACGCCACAATCGTTTCAAAGCTTAAATTCTCTGCACCATGTGTCTTCATAAAATATTCCAACTCTGCTGCCACTTCCAGTTCGGTAATGCCTGGTTTTAACACATCCAGAATATGGGTAAATGCCATATCTCCGATAGATTCTGCTTTTGCCAGATATTCCAGCTCCCAGTCTGCTTTTACGCTGCGAAGCAGGTCAAGGGAATCCCCAAGAGAAATGTCAATCTTGCCTGCACAGGCTTCCTGCAGTCCCTGATAGGTCTTACACAACATATACGCATCTTCGTAAGCCACGTGCTGTGCGCCTTCTTCTGTGATCAGAGCATTCACCATCTGTCCGTATGTCTGTCCTGTTACCAGTTCCTGTACTTCAAAA
This sequence comes from Jingyaoa shaoxingensis, assembly GCF_014385005.1. Classification (GTDB taxonomy): domain Bacteria; phylum Bacillota; class Clostridia; order Lachnospirales; family Lachnospiraceae; genus Marvinbryantia; species Marvinbryantia shaoxingensis. The sequence goes on from NZ_JACRSZ010000016.1 coordinate 49,815, forward strand.
TCCGGTGCTTCTTCCTTCGCCATCGTTGTATAACGGGAATCTGTCATAAGAACCTGTCTCTTTTTAGAAATATACAGATATCCGGTTGCTCCGCGGAATCCGCTTAAATACCGCATATTATATCCGTCAGATACCAGAACAGCATCTGCTTTTTTCTCATCCAGTACGGCATACACCTTTGTATAATAGCCCTTCATAATTCCTTAAATCCCTTTCTCTGTATCTGTTCCGTGCCTTCACAGTGGGTTCTGAACAGTTACCTCTTTTTTCTTATACTTTATATTTTTTACACTTTCTCCGATAGAAGAAAATCACAATCTTTTCCAGATAACGCTTCAGCACAATCTGGATCTCTTCTTTTGGATGAATCGGTTTTACCAGAATACTGGTAATGCCGGTTCGCCGCGCTCCATACACATCTGTAAAGAGCTGATCCCCCACAAACAGTGTATTTTTTGTGGTAGTTCCCATCTTCTGCATGGCAAGCTGATATCCTTTTCTGGATGGCTTATGTGCATCCTCCAGAAAAAGTGCTCCCACTTCATCTGCAAAGGGTTTCACTCTTGGAAGCTGATTATTGGAAATCAGACAACACTGAAAGCCAATGTTCCTCAGTCTCTCAAACAGTGCCTTTGCTCTGTCATCTGCCGGTGCCCCGTGAGGCACCAGCGTATTGTCAATGTCAAATAATATTCCTCTGTATCCCTTCTGATACAGTCTTTCAAAATCGATACTGTAGGTGGAATCCAGATACTCATCCGGATAAAACATCTCTAACATCCGCAGCCCGCCTATTTCTGTCTGTATTTGCTCAGGAAAAGTTCCAGCTTATTCATGGTCTCTTCCAGTACTTCTTTTCTCGGAAGATATACTACTCGGAAATGATCCGGATCCGGCCAGTTAAAGGCTTTTCCGTGTGTTACCAGCACCTTCTGTTCCTTCAGGAAGTCATATGCAAACTGCTCATCATCAGTAATGTTGAACCGCTCCACATCCAGCTTCGGGAAGATATAAAATGCTGCCTTTGGTTTTACTGCTGATACTCCCGGGATATTATTCAGAGCCTTATAAATGAACTCTCTCTGTTCATAAACACGTCCTCCCGGTATCAGCAATTCCTGTGAACTCTGATATCCGCCCAGGGCAGTCTGTACTACCGACTGTGCCGGAACATTCGAGCAGAGACGCATGTTGGAGAGCATATTGATGCCTTCCAGATAACCTTTTACATGAGACTTATCACCACTTAAGCACATCCAGCCCACACGGTATCCCGCGATACGGTGAGACTTGGACAGACCATTCATCGTCACACAAAACAGATCCGGACAAAGGGATGCGATAGAAATATGCTCTATTCCATCCATCACCAGTCTGTCATATATTTCATCCGCAAAGATAATCAGCCCATGTTCTCTTGCGACCTCAACAATCTCTTCCAGAATCTCTCTGCTGTAAACTGCACCTGTCGGATTGTTCGGATTGATGATAACAATTCCCTTGGTACGATCTGTGATCTTCTTCTTAATATCTTCGATGTCCGGATTCCAGTCAGCCTGTTCATCACACATATAGTGTACCGGCGTTCCTCCACCCAAAGAAACAGAAGCAGTCCACAGCGGATAATCCGGTGCCGGAACCAGAATCTCATCTCCATTATTTAACAATGCCTGCATAGACATGGTAATCATCTCACTGACACCGTTACCGGTATAGATATCATTCATTCCCACATTCGGGATGCCCTTGATCTGGCAGTACTGCATGATCGCCTTTCTGGCGGAAAACAGCCCGCGGGAGTCGGAATATCCCTGGGTGCTGGTCAGATTCATCATCATATCCTGAACCACCTCATCCGGTGCACGGAATCCAAACGGTGCCGGATTACCAATGTTCAGTTTCAAAATGGTCTCACCATTTTCCTCCATTCTGTTAGCCTCATCCAGAACTGGTCCTCTGATATCATAACAAACGTGGTCGAGTTTCGTTGATTTATTAAATGTTCTCATAATTTTCTCCACTCCTTTGCAGATTCGGCGTAGGAAACGCTTTTTCAGCATTTTCTTCTAAGTATAGCACCGTGCCTATGAAAAATCAAACAAAGATAACTGATTGGATTCCGGAAGATCTCCCAGAATACCCAGATCATCCATCACATCGATAACACTCTTGCTGACCTTCGTTCTCTGCCAGAAATCATCCTTCGATAAAAATGGTCCGTCTTTTACTGCTTCTACTACTGCTTCTGCCGCTTTGTCTCCCATTCCGTCTATGGTAGACAGGGATGGCATCAGTTTCCCGTCAATCACCTGAAAACGGCTGGCCTGAGCCTTCTCCAGTTCAATCGGCAGGAACTCAAAACCCCTGGCGTAAAACTCCTGTACACTTCGCATATCTTTGTAGGTATCCTGTTCCTTTTTGGACAGAGAATCACTGCGCTTTTTATAATCCCGCATATGCATCTTCAGCCTGTCTTCCCCCTGGCACATCAGTTCATAATTAAAATCATCTGCACGGATACTGAAGTAAGCCGCATAATATGCCAGAGGATAATATACCTTACAGTAAGCTATACGCCACGCCATCATAACATAAGCTGCCGCATGTGCCTTCGGGAACATGTACTTGATCTTCTTACAGGACCAGATGTACCAGTCTGGCACATCATGCTTCTTCATTTCTTCTTCCCACTCCGGCTTCAGGCCTTTTCCTTTTCGCACGCTCTCCATGATAGTGAAGGACTGTTCACTGTCCAGCCCCTTCTGAATCAGATAAATCATGATATCATCTCGCGTACAGATTGCTGTAGAAATGGTTGCCTTTCCTTCCTGAATCAGCACCTGGGCATTTCCCAGCCATACGTCAGTACCATGAGCCAGTCCGGCAATACGCACCAGATCCGAAAATTCTTTTGGCTTGGTATCAATCAGCATCTGCATGGCAAAGTCGGTACCGAATTCCGGAATACCCAGGGATCCCAGTGGGCATTCCACCAGCTGATCCGGGGTAATCCCCAGTGCCTCTGTACTGCTGAACAGAGACATCACTGCCTTATCATCCAATGGAATATTGCGGGCATTTAACCCAGTCAGGTCTTCCAGCATACGTATCATGGTCGGATCATCGTGTCCGAGAATATCCAGCTTCAGCAGATTGTGGTCAATGGAATGGTAGTCAAAATGAGTAGTTATAATATCTGTCTCTGTATCGTTTGCCGGATGCTGTACAGGGGTAAAAGAATAAATTTCTTCCCCGTGAGGCAGTACAACAATACCACCCGGATGCTGTCCTGTGGTCCTTCGTACTCCGACGCATCCTTCTACAATACGGTTAATCTCACAGACACGCTTGCGCTGTCCACGTTCTTCGTAGTAATTTTTTACATAACCGAATGCGGTCTTATCTGCCAGCGTACCAATGGTTCCCGCCTTAAAAGTATGTCCGGTTCCGAAGATGACTTCCGTATAACGATGGGCATTTCCCTGATATTCACCAGAGAAGTTCAGGTCAATATCAGGCTCTTTATTTCCCTTGAATCCCAGGAAAGTCTCAAACGGGATATCAAATCCTTCTTTTCGAAGGGATGCCCCGCACACCGGGCATTTCTTATCCGGCATATCGCATCCAGCCCGTCCGGAAAAGGCTTTTACATCATCAGAATCAAAATCATAATAATGGCAGACTTCACAGTAATAATGAGGACTTAATGGATTTACCTCTGTGATTCCCGCCATAGTAGCTACAAAAGAAGATCCAACCGATCCACGAGATCCTACCAGATAGCCATCGTCATTAGACTTCCACACCAGCTTCTGGGCAATGATATACATTACGGCAAATCCGTTGGAAATAATAGAGTTCAGTTCACGCTCCAGACGCTCCGATACTATCGGGGGCAGATCCTCTCCGTAGATCTCATGTGCCTTGTTATAACAGATTTCTCGTAAGGTTTTGTCCGAGTTCTCGATGACCGGCGGACATTTATCCGGACGTACCGGCGCAATATGCTCACACATATCTGCGATCCTGTTTGGATTGGTAATGACCACTTCCTCTGCCTTTTCCTGTCCCAAATAGGCAAATTCCTTCATCATCTCTTCTGTAGTGTGCAAAAACAGCGGTGCCTGCTGGTCTGCATCCTTGAATCCTTTGCCGGCCATAATAATCCGACGATAAATCTCATCTTCCGGATTCAGGAAATGCACATCACAGGTGGCAAGAACCGGCTTGTGCAGCTGCTCTCCCAGTTTGACAACCTTCCGGTTCAGATCCTGCAGATCTTTTTCCGTCTTAATGTCTTCTCTGTCTTCCTCACGGATCATAAATGCATTATTGCCGATTGGCTGAATCTCCAGATAATCATAAAAGTTCGCAATACGAATAATTTCCTGCTCTGTTTTTCCTTCCAGAATTGCCTGGAACAGTTCTCCCGCTTCACAGGCAGATCCCAGAATCAGTCCCTCCCTGTACTGCTGTATGGCACTCTTCGGAATACGGGGTCTTCGGTTGTAATACTGCAGATGCGACCAGGATACCAAACGGTACAGATTGATTCTTCCAATCTCATTCTTTGCCAGAATAATGGCATGATAGGTCGGAAGCTTCTTTATCTGTTCCAGAGAAGTGCTTCCCAGCTCATTGATGCCGTCCAGGTCAAAGACATCCTGTTTTGCCAGCATCTCTACAAATTTCAGAAAAATCTCTGCTGTACATTCTGCATCGTCCACTGCACGGTGATGGTGGTGCAGATTAATATGCAGCGCTTTTGCAACCGTATCCAGCTTAAAACGGTTCAGCTGCGGCAGCATAATGCGTGCCAGTGCTACAGTATCCAGATACGTAAAGATCTGTTCCCGCCCCTGTCTGCGGCAGTTCTCTTCAATAAAACTGACATCAAATCCTGCATTATGAGCCACCAGTACCGCATCTCCCACAAATTCCAGAAACTGTGGCAGGATCTCTTCGATCACCGGCGCATCCATCACCATATTATCATTGATGCTGGTCAGTTCTTCAATTCGAAACGGAATCGGCACCTGTGGATTGACAAAGGTAGAAAAACGGTCTGTGATCTCTCCGTTTTCCACTTTTACCGCGCCGATCTCGATGATCCGGTTATTCACCGGACTAAAGCCGGTAGTCTCCAGGTCAAACACTACGAAACTTCCCTGCAGATTCTGCCCCATGGAATGCATAACAATATCCTTGGAATCATCCACCAGATAAGCTTCCACCCCGTAAATAACTTTAAACGGATCATGAATCAGCTTCAATTCTTCTTTTGTCACATCCGGATGTTCTACCTTATATTTATCCCGGTATGCCCGATCAATATCCTCGATAAAATGATTGGCATCCGGGAAAGACTGCAGCGCCCCGTGATCGGTAATAGCGATAGCTGAATGTCCCCATTTGTATGCCTGCTTTACAATATCTTTTACCTCAGATACTCCATCCATATCACTCATTTTGGTATGACAGTGAAGCTCTACCCGCTTCTCCGGCCAGGTATCCATACGACCTGCGCGGAAATCACTGATTTTCTTAATTCCCACAACTGACCCAATCGTCAGCTGACTGTCAAAACGGTCAATGGTAGTAACACCTTTCAGCTTCACAAACGCACCCTTTTTCAAATCCTGTGTCAGTTCCGGCACCTGCTCCGTTGCAAGGAAAATCTTGACCGTAATCGTATCTGTAAAGTCCGTAATATCCATCATAATAATTGTCTTTTCATTTCGGATATCTCTGGTCTCCAGAGCACGGACACATCCACGGATGACCACTTCTCCCATTTCCCCTTCAATGGTACGGATCTCGATAGCTTCTTCGTCAATATCTCTCCCGTAGATCACATCCGGATTATCCGAACGTTTCAGTCCACGGCGATAATCTCCGCCACCTTTTCTGGAAAAACCACCCCCGCCAAATGACTTTTTTGGTTCCTGTACCTGCTTTTTGGACTCTGCAGGTGCTGTCTTCGCAGCTTCTTTTTTGCCACTTGCCGTCTTTGCTTCTTTTTTCTCGGGTTTGGAATCAGTATCGATCATTAATTCTTCTGCTCCGGATGACTCTTCTCCCACTCCGGCTTCCCGGTTCTTACGAAGCCGTTCTGCGATAGCCGCCACTTCCTGTTCAATAAGCAAGTCACTGTTTTTCCGTGCCTTACTCATCTGAGCAACCTTCTGTCTCAGGGTAATCTTCAGATGCAGTCCGCAGCGTTCGCAGAATATCTTTTCCATAATACGGATCAGTTCCTCCGCTTTTCCTTCCAGAACCACGGATTCCTCGATGGTCAGTATCATGGCATCAGGAGCTGTAAATTCATACTCCGCCTGACGTAATAAATTATATTCAAAAATACTGTAGTCTCTCAGTTCCAGCAAAATACTGTCACGGTAATCCGGAAACAGATTCTCAGCTGTATACTGACCGGACAGATGAAATTTTTCAATAATCCGTACATCAATTTCCGCATCAGAAAAACACTGATCCTTAATAGCTTTTTCTGCCATACGGATGTACTTTTTGTGGATCCATGTCTCACTGATGATATAAACGCGCAGAAGCTCTCTGGAAGAAGTCACGGCAACTTTTGTCACCGCGACCTTCTCAAAGAGCTTTTTCACTGAATCACTGATCTGTAATTCCGGAAATACTTCCAGAAAACTTTTCTCCATACTTATTTCTCCCAGTTCAACAATTCCTCCCGAAGCGCATTCAGAAGCTGGTCTTCCGGAAGCTTCTGAATGATTTCGCCTTTCTTAATCAGAAGTCCTTCACCTTTGCCTCCGGCAATTCCGATATCTGCTTCTTTTGCCTCTCCAGGCCCATTTACCACACATCCCATAACTGCCACTTTGATATCAAGCGGAATATCCTGCACCATGTTTTCCACTGCATTGGCTAAACCGATCAGGTCAATACTGGTTCTTCCACAGGTCGGGCAGGATACCACTTCGATGCCGCCCTTGCGCAGTCCCAGGGTTCTTAAAATCAGTTTTGCCGACTTGATTTCTTCCACCGGATCTCCAGTCAACGATACACGGATCGTATCTCCGATGCCCTGATTTAAAATCAGTCCCAGACCAATGGCAGACTTAATATTACCGGATAACAACGTTCCTGCCTCTGTGATTCCCACATGGAGCGGATAATTGATCTCCTTTGCAATTAATTCATGAGCTTTTACACACATCATCACATCCGATGACTTAATACTGACTACCAGATTATTATAGCCCAGATCTTCAATACTGTGCACCTTATCCAAAGCACTTTCTACAATGCCTTCTGCCGTTACACCGTTGTATTTCTTTACCAGGTCTTTTTCCAGGGATCCACTGTTTACCCCCACACGGATCGGGATGTTACGCTCTTTTGCCGCATCCACTACTGCCTTCACTCTTTTTGTATCACCGATATTACCCGGATTAATACGGATCTTATCGGCTCCGTTTTCAATGGCTGCCAGAGCCATACGATAATCAAAATGAATATCCGCCACCACCGGAATGCTGATTTCTTTCTTAATCTCCTTCAATGCCTGTGCTGCTTCCAGCGTCGGTACCGTACAGCGGATGATCTCACATCCTGCTGCCTCCAGACGGTGAATCTGCTCCACCGTTGCCTTTACATCTTCGGTTCTCGTATTGGTCATGGACTGTATCAGAATCGGATTGCCCCCTCCGATCACCCGGTTGCCAATATGCACTGTTTTCGTATGATCTCGATACATTTTTCTGTCCTCTCCTTCCATACTCGAAGCTTTTTATTTTTTTCTCCTATACATCAGAAACTGATATTCCAGGTCAAAATAAGTCTGTTCATCACTGTCTGCTGCGATATACCAGTCATCCATCTCGTCCAGATTTGGGAAATAAGCATCCGCTTCATACTCATGGTCAATTTTGGTGACATGTGCCACATCACAGTATGGCAACATCTGACGGTATACACTGTCTCCCCCGATGACATAGACCTGTTCGCTGTCGTACTTCTTCAGTTCTTCCTGCAACTCCTCCATGGAATGTACCACGATGGCATCTTTTACCTGATAGTCCTTATTCCCGGTGAGAACGATGTTCGTACGATTCTTCAAAGGCATGCCATTTGGAAAGCTCTCCAGTGTCTTTCTTCCCATTACTACTACATTACCGGTAGTTGTCTCTCTGAAAAACTTCATATCAGAAGGAATGCTGACCAGTAATTTGTTATTGCATCCAATTCCCCAATTCTTATCTGCTGCTACGATAATATTCATTTTTCTTCCCCCTTATACCGCAACCGGGATATTCTTGATCTGTTCCCCGGTTACATAATCTTCTACGATCAGATCCTGCGTTGTAAACTGATAAAAATCTTTTACTTCCGGATTCAGGCTCACCTTCGGTGCCGGATACTCTTCCCTTGTCAGAAGCTCCTGAATCATCGGTACATGCCGGTCATAGATATGTGCATCTGCAATGATATGCACCAGTTCTCCCGGCACCATATCATTCACCTGTGCCACCATCATCAGCAAAATCGCATACTGACATACATTCCAGCCATTTGCCGCCAGCATATCCTGACTTCTCTGATTCAGCACCGCATTAAGTACCAGTCTACGGTCGGTATCTTCCGGTCTCGGTGCCGTCACATTATAGGTCATACTGTAACAGCATGGATCCAGTCCTCCTGAATGCAGATATTCAAACTGATACATATTCGTCATAATACGACGGCTATATGGATTCTCCTTCAACTGTCGAAGTACATAGTCCATCTGGTCGGTCTCTTCCCCTTTATAGATGAATTTTCTGCGGATCACATCCCCATAACAGGTTCCAATGCTTCCCGTTTCATCAGCCCAGCTGTCCCACACATGACTGTTCAGGTCATGGATATTGTTAGACTTCTTCTGATAGATCCACAGGATCTCATCCATGGCACTTTTCAGTGCAATTCTTCTTAAGGTAATGGCAGGGAATTCTTTTCTCAGATCATAGCGGTTCACCACGCCAAACTTCTTGACAGTATAGGCCGGTGTGCCGTCTTCCCAGTGCGGACGCACCAGTTCTCCTTTCGTATCCGTTCCATTTTCCAGAATATCTCTGCAAGTCTCTTTAAATAATCTGTCTGCGTAACTCATGTCCCCTCCTACTGCTGATCTGTAGCAAGCGCCAGCTTCGCCACACTGGTATCTTCTGCAAATCCTGCCGCATTATATAACACACAAATATCCGTATAATCCTTATCCTTCATGTAATCTCCAAGATTCTCATTAAAATAGCGCAGATCCACAATATCAATCTGTGAAAAATCCTGCATAGCAAAGCTCAGGAAACAGTTGGCATAAGAATCCTTGATGATCAGGAGCTTCCGGTCTGTTTTTGCTTCTGTCTTTGCTTCAATCAATGGCTGATTGCCGCCAAAAAAGACTGCATACTTGTCTCTTCCTTCCAGATAGGAAGTATCATACAGACTGGCTCGTTCTTCTGAATGATTGTAAGTCAGTGTATAAGGAATCTCTGTCACCGGCTGATAACTCTCTATGGAGTCTCCCGGAACATCGATGTTCACCTTGGCATCAATGGTTCCGTGAAAATCTGTAGTCAACGTCTTTTCACGATATTCTGACAATGGAACAATTGGAAGGTCAATGCTCTCTGCCCAGGCTTCATATACATATCGGGCGGCCAGCGTCTTCCAGTGATGATCTGTTTTATAATAAATCGGTTCTTCTTTGTGCGCGTCCAGTACCGGCTCTGCATCAAACAGCAAGTCTTCCGGAATCTGCGTTCTGATTTCATTCAAATACGCTCCTTCCTCCTCTGCTACCGCATAAGCCGGAAGTTTATCCTTCAGAATCTCCACAGCATTCGGGACAATCATTGCCTTTACATGCCCGGTGCCCACCTTCTGTTCCTGAGACTGCAGGAAATTGCACAGATAAGTAATATTATTCTTCGCCGTATCCGTATCAAAAGATCCGGAATGCTTCTCAATCAGATAGCCGTCTTTTGCAAAATAGACACCATTTATCTCTGTCTTTCCCTCTGCCCGTTCAGCCTCGGTCTTCACGCCAATCCATCCGTCTCTCCAGAAAAACTGGTCCGACAGATAAGTCTCATAATTCTTTTCAAAAGTGCCGCTTAAGATATCCTTCAGATTCAGTTCCGGCATCTGTGCCAGAATACGGTTTTCTTTTTCTGAAAATGAAATATCTCGTTTCAAAAGACTGCCTCCGGCACATCCAAATATCATAGCCAGAAACACTCCCGTCAGCACTCTGTTCTGCAATTTTGTCATGTATCTTTTCTCCTCTTAAAAACGGAAGTACAGGAATGGATTGTAGGTGGCATCCACCAGATATGCCACTCCCAGGAAAAAGACTCCTGCATAAAATACCAGCCGGGCAATTGTTACCAGCCAGTTGTTCTCGCCTGCTTTCCGAATCAGCAGCGCTGCCACTTTCTTTGGCAATTCTGTGGAAGCCAGCACCAGAATGACCAGAAGCACTGCATAATTATATAACAGATAGATCGTAGTACTGTCCACCAGACCAGCCCCTGCTCCACCAAACATTGCACCAATATACTGTACCCCGACAGCTATTTTGTCAAATGCAAAAATCACCCAGCCAATGAGTACAAAAAAAAGCGCATAAATATGACGGAATACGCGTGGAAGCTTTATCAGTATATCTTTTAATACAAACTTTTCAATAATCAGCAAAGCACCATAATAAACACCCCACAGGACGAAGTTCCAGCTTGCCCCATGCCAGATTCCTGTAAGCATCCATACTACTGCTATGTTGCGGATCTGTTTCTTTATCCCCCGGCGGTTGCCTCCAAGTGGAATATACACATATTCCCGGAACCAGGAACTTAAAGAGATATGCCATCTTCTCCAGAATTCCGTAATGCTGGTGGATATGTAAGGATAATTAAAGTTCTCCAGGAAATGGAATCCGAACATCTTGCCCAGTCCAATTGCCATATCCGAATATCCGGAAAAATCAAAATAAATCTGGAATGCATAAGCTGCTGCCCCCAGCCATGCGGTTGCCACCGGAAGACTTCCCGCTCCCATGACAGATATGGTATCCCAAAGAACACCGATATTATTTGCCAACAGTACTTTCTTACCGAATCCGATCATAAATCGGTGAACACCTTCTGCAAAATCTGCCGCATTCTCCCGTCTGGTCTCCATCTGCTGTGCAATCGTCTTATACTGTACAATCGGTCCCGCAATCAACTGCGGGAACATAGACACATAGGTACCATACTTAATCCAGCTTGTCTGGACTTCCGTTACCCCCAGATACACATCTATGGTATAGGACATAGTCTGGAACGTAAAAAAAGAAATACCTATAGGCAATGGTATTCCAGTCAGTGGAATGGCTGTGCCAAACACTGCATTAATGCTTCCAATCAGGAAATCCAGATATTTGAAGAAACAAAGCACTGCAATGTTATAGATCAGGGAAATACTCAGCCATTCTCTTGCCGATGCCGTCCTTCCATGCTTTTTACACCAGTCCACTTTCTTTCCAATGAAGAAATCCACAGTGATGGAACATAGCATCAACAATACATACTTCGGCTCTCCCCATGCGTAAAAAAACAGACTGAACAACAATAAAATCACATTCCGGAACTTCCGCGGTGCAATATAATAAAGAAGTAACACTGCCGGAAGAAAACGGAACAGAAATAATAAACTACTGAAAACCATCTTTTCTCCTGTACATCAAATGTTATTTTTTCTTAAATTTTGTCAAAAACCTATTTACAACAATTTTAATTATTATATAATAGAGTATGTCAAAAAACAATGTTTTTATCGTTCCTGCATCGGAAGATAAACACACTGTTTTTTCGTGTGCATAAAGGGGAAACGAATTAAAATAACGAGGGGATTTCATGGCTCAGAAAAAAAAGCGGCCCAATGCCAGAGAACGGCGTAACGGGTTTATTATAAATATACTGACGCTAATCGTTCTGATTCTTCTGGTTTTTGAAGGAAAAAGTCTGATTAGCTTATTTTCATCACAGACGATTCAGGATCGAATCCGACAGGAAGAATCAGAAGTTTTTGCCAGTGCCAATTTGACAGAGAAACAGACAGAGGCAGTGACCGAAATGTCTTCTGAAAACTCCACTGAAAAAAGTTCTGAGAATACAACAGAGCAGGAAAACGAGTCAGAGACAGACGCACCCGTCACTGACCGTTTTACCGGACTCCCGGATGGAAGCGATGAATATATGGACATTGTTGTTCCAGAGCAGGCATCTGCTGTAGATGACAGTTATTTTGAAGATGCGGTATTCATCGGTGATTCCCGTATGCAGGGATTCCGCAACCTGTCAGGTATCACAAAGGGCAGCTTCGTAACTGCAGTCGGTATGGAACTGGAGAATTTCTATACTGATTCTCAGATTGCTACAGCCGCAGGGAATGTAACAGTACTGGACGCTCTGAAGAATATCAATTTTTCTAAGATCTATATGATGTTGGGAACAAATGAACTGGGTGCCTATGATATGAGCCAGGTGGGAGAATCCTATCGTCAGGTACTGGCAGATATTAAGCAGCTCTCTTCTTCTCCTGATCCGATTGTCTATGTTTACTCTGTCATCTATGTAGATGAACCGTTGGTTACCACCGGTGACTACGTCAATAACACCAATGTAGATGCTGTGAACATGGAGATCCTAAAGATGTGTAAAGAAGAAGGATATCATTATATAAACCTGAATGAAGTACTATCCAATGGTTATCATGGTCTGATCTCCGGAGCTGCAGAAGATGGCATTCATCTGAATACCGATTACTGTAAAGAATGGCTGGAATACACAAAAACACACTATATACCTAGTGTTTAAAGAAAAGGAGAAATCATATGAAAAACAAAACAAAAGCTCTGGTTCTTGCGTGTCTCTGCATTTTTGCAACACTGATGCTGACCGCCTGTGGAGGCAAATCTTCCTCTGACAGTGCAGATGTAACTGTCGATGCAAAGCAGTTATGCAAGGATCTGGAGGGTACGATTGACAGTGAAGTTAGTGAAGTCAGCAGCGATGTGATTGCTTCTACTTATTTCTTTGATATGGATAAGATTGAAGAATCTGTAGCCGCCCTGAATTCCGGAAGCAATGCATGCGAAGTGGTGGTTTTGAAATGCAAAGATGCATCTTACACATCCGAAGCTGAAGATCTGCTGAAGAAACGTGTAGAATCTCAGTCCGAACTGTTTGCCAGCTATAATGCACCGGAAGTTGCAAAGTTGGATGCCGCAATCATTAAGGCCAAAGGCAATTATGTCGTCTACTGTGTAACAGATGATACCGATAAAGCAAATGAAATCATAAAAAATGCCGGATTTTAAAATCCGGTATTTTTTATACTCTTATAAAAATAAATTCTGAACTGTTCCCACATATCACATGATCACTTATAGATCAGACTTTGTCATCAGCCACAGATTCTCACAATCGCATCTGCGAAGATCTTCGCACTCATCAGCAGCATATCAATGGTCATGAATTCATCATCCCCATGCATATGATTATCCACTTCCGGAACCATGCATCCAAATGCTACGCCACGTTCCAGATCGTGTACATAGGTTCCCCCTCCTGTTGACTGTGCTTCCCCTTTCACTCCGCTGTATACTTCATAGCTGGCAAGAAGCTTCTGAACCAGTTCTGAATCAGCCGGTACGTAATGAGGTGCTATCATGTTTCCTTCTTCGATGCCAAATCCTTTGGCTGTAAATGTCTGATCCAGCACTCTTGTCACATTCTCATCCGAGCCACATACCGGGATACGGCTGTCAAATACACCTTTTACTTCTGTTCCATCATAATTCAGGATGCCCAGGTTCATAGTCAGCTTACCTGAGATCTCATCTTCCATAGCGATCTTCAGTGCTTCACCATAGAAGTCATCATCCGGGAACATCTCTGCAATAGCTTCCCACGTCTCCTTTCCAGTCTCCAGTGGAAGATCTGCCAGCAGTCCAACCAGTCCGCAGATTGCGTTATGTCCCAGTTCCGGCGTGGAAGCATGAGCTGCCAGACCTTTGGCTGTGATGGCAACGCCTTCCTCTGTCTCTTCCAGAATATACATAATATGATTCTTCCTCTGATCTGCAATTTTCTGTACTTCTTCTTTTATCAGACCTCTTACCAGCGCTTTTGCTGTATCTGGCACTACATTTACCTTCGTTCCTGCCTGTATGTGAAGTACTGATGCGCCTCTTCCGGAATCCAGTTTCTGTGTAAAACCCTTCTGAAGACGTCCTTTTTCCAGGTTAATCACAGGGAAATCTGCATCCGGTGTGAAAGTCATCGGAGCTTCTTTTTCCCTGGCATAATAATATTCCAGATCCTTTGATCCACACTCTTCGTCAGAGCCAAGGATCAATCTCAGGCTGTGCTTCAGCGGCACACCGCATTCCTTTACTGCTCTCATGGCATAAAGTGCTGCAATGGCAGGTCCCTTATCATCTGCAGTTCCACGTCCATAGATCTTTCCTTCTTTGATCACAGGCTCAAACGGCTCTGTCTCCTTCCAGTTCTTCGTTACCGGAACCACATCCAGATGTGCCAGAATATCCAGTTTCTTTTCCTGATCACTGTAATCCGCAGTCACAACGTAATGGTCATAATTCGTTGTCTGAAAACCATACCTTTTCAGCATTGCTTCTGCCGTATCCAGTACCTTGGCAGGTCCTTCTCCAAATGGCTTTCCAGGCTGTGTTTCACCCTTCTGACTGTTAATACGGACCAGTGTCTTCAGGTCTTCCAGCATGTCTTCTTTATGTGCATCAATATATGCATCCAGTTTTTCCTTGTACATGACATCTACTTCCTTTTTTCTTCAAATTCTTTTTGCATCTGTTCAGTACCTTCACAGTGGGTTCTGAATAGTTACTTTCGTTTTTACTATACCATATCTATATTCTTTCCACAACACCAGGAAGGGAATCACAATAATCTTATTTCGCCGACATCAGGCATTTGACATTTTCTGACAGAATGTGCTATAAACAAACAGACAAAAACATCAGTTATCTTTGATACAGACAGGGGGATTTTACGTGAAACTTCAGAGACTTTTCAGCCTGACCAGACAGGCCATCGACGACTATCAGCTTATTGAAGACGGTGACCGGATCGCCATCGGTATTTCCGGCGGCAAGGACAGCCTGACTCTTCTCTATGCACTGCAGGGACTGCAGAAGTTCTATCCAAAACACTTTGAACTGGAAGCTGTTACGGTAGACCTGGGTTATCCCGGATTCGATCTGGAACCGATACAGGAGCTCTGCAAGGACCTTCAGGTTCCGTATACTGTAATTTCCACACAGATTGGCAGGATTGTCTTTGAAGAGCGAAAAGAGCAGAATCCCTGTGCCCTCTGTGCCAAGTTGCGTAAAGGTGCCTTTAATGAAAGAATCAGAGAGCTTAACTGCAACAAAGTGGCCTATGCCCACCACAAAGACGATGTGGTGGAAACCATGATGCTTTCCCTGATGTACGAGGGACGTTTCCATTCTTTCTCACCCAAAACTTATCTCGACCGTATGGATCTGACCGTAATCCGTCCTCTGATCTATGTGTCCGAATCTGACGTCATCGGGTTCCGCAACAAATATCAGCTTCCGGTTGCCAAAAGCCCTTGTCCCGCTGACGGATATACCAGACGCCAGTATGTGAAAGATTTGCTTCAGCAGTTAAACCGTGAAAATCCAGGCGTAAAAGACCGCATGTTCTCCGCCATCGTCAACGGGCATCTGGAAGACTGGCCAAATCCAATGGGGACGGATTTGGCCGGCTCTCCCCAATAGAAACTCATTGAAACTTCCATCCCGAATCGTTTTCCAAAGCACAAAAAACGGAGCTTTGTGATTCTGAAAAGCCACAAAACTCCGTCCCCAACGGTCTACACTCTCTGTTTTGGAATCAGCAGTCGTAATGTTACCGGATTGAGCATGACACCTTTGATCTGCTCTCCCATCATACCTTTTACCTTGCTGCTGTCCATGACGATCGCCTTGAACATCTTGTTTCTGTTAAATCTCTGGAATTCCGCTCCATCTGCGCAAACCGGCTGATAGATATCCCCGTTATTCAGCTTGATAAACGGAATCTTCATATCCTTCGGTTCTACTTTCTCTGCACCTTCCGGAACCTGAACCGGAACCAGCACCTTTCCTCTGTGGAAGTTCACAATCATCTCTTCTTCCAGATCATGAAGTGCTTCTTTGTCTCTTTCTTCTTCCGGCAGCTGTCTTTCCTGTGCAAAATAGCATCCTGTCAACAGAAGTTCCGGGTTCTGAAGCGGACGTTTTTCTGCAGGAATTGCTTCAAAATCAGGCTTCTTCACCAGCTTCTCCAATTCAACTTCCACTGCATTCACACCCTTATCCAGTACAAATGCATTGACTCCCATTGCAAACAGCCCTGTCAGGAATGTAAGAAACTGCTTATTTTCCAGTTTTACCACAATAAGCTCTACATGCTTCTGTCTCTGCACCATTGCCTGCTTCTGTGCGAAACGCTCTTCTGTAAACAGCCACACCTGGTCATTGCAGCTGTCCGGATCACAATATACAAATGGCAGATTGGTTGCCTTAGAAAATACACAGAACAATGTCTCCATTGTCTGAATACGTCTTAAAATCATATGTAAGAAAAAGGATTCTCTCTTTTCAAAGAACACCCCTACTTTTTCCTGTTCCGGGTTCTTTGTCTTCATGATGGCTGCAGAGTTCTTCAGAATGATCATCTCCTGTATCGGAAGATTTCCGTAACTCTCCTCCTTGAAATCTGCAGATACCAGTAATTTTTTCAATTCTTCCTCATTAATGTTTGCCATACCCATGTTCCTTTCTGACTCGTAATATGTTCCCATTTGAGTACAAAATACTCATTTATTATCATACAACTTTGGCGGTTAATAATCAAGCGAATGTTACCATTTGTACAAAACTTTAAAACCCAGGATCCGATTCTGCAGATCCTGGGTTTCTCAATATCTTTTGTCATATCCGTTATTCAGTTTTGGAACACTTCTTATTCTTCCTCCCTGTTTTACATCTCATTTTCAGTTTCCACAATACATTTTATTATGAATATTTCACAATCCTTCCATTTTTTACATTCAGAATCACTTTATGTTTTTTCTTAGAGTAGACGTTCCTGGAATTCATTTCATACCAAACTGTAACATTATTTCCGGAAACCGTTACTTTGTATGGCCAATAGTTTCCTGTCTTATCTGTATCAGCTTTCCAGAGAATTTTCCCTTTGGAAGACACTTTATAAATATACTTGTCATAATAGCCTGTCACATAAAGATTATTACTTTTATCGAAGCCCAAAATATGACCTGCCACACTGATCTTTTGTCTCCTTTTATGAAATATTGTAACTGTTCAGTACCTTCACAGTTACGAAATATTTCAGCAATCAGTTTACCTGACAGTTACTTTACATGTTACTGATTTCTTACCAGATTTTACTGTAATCACTGCTGTTCCTTTTTTCTTTGCAGTTACCTGTCCTTTGACGTTGACTGCAGCAACCGCTGCATTACTGGATTTATAGGTAATTTTATCTGCACTGGTCAGTGGGGTAAGAACCGGCTTTAATGTTACCTTTCCATTTCTTTTCAGAGTCATTGTTTTTGCAATACCTGAGATCCTCCGCGTCTCCACAGCATATCTCTGAACAGAGACAATTACCGATTTCTTTACCCCGCTCTTCAATCCAATGATGAGATATGTTCTTCCCACTGCATTTCCCGCTGTAATGGTACAGGTACCATTTGCTTTTCCAGATACTTTTGCGATGTTTTCATCAACCATGTTCCAGGAAACGACGGAATCTTCCTTTGCCAGTCCGGTTACTTTCAGGACAGTTGTCTTTTGTTTCACCTTAAGGACCACCGAAGATGCATTCAGCTTCATCGTTGCCTTTCGCTTTTTCCCTACCGTTCTCTCTTCACTCTTTTTGCATGCGCTGCATGTACGAGACTGTTTCTCCGGGGAAAGAACCGTTGCCTTGCTGACTGTTTTCCATTGTCCGAACTTGTGACCTGTTGCTTTCACAACTGTCCGTTTTTTCAGGACTTTACCGCATACCGTGCAGTGACTGGCTTCTGTTTTTCCGGCTTTTGTACAAGTTGGCTTCACTGCCGGACTGGTTACGACTTTATGATCCAGCGCCTTTATCGTCTCCTGCTCCACCAAAATCTTATCACATCTGGAACAATGAGTCCCTTCTGTCTTTCCGGTCGTTTCACATTTGGCTTTCACTGCCGGATCTGTTACTTTGATATGTCCCAACGCTGCCATCTCTTCTGTTCTGGTTTTCTGGCAGGATGTACAGGTATAAGTTTTTACCCCTGCTTCTTCACAAGTCGCTGATTTTGTTACCACTCCTGCATTCCAGCTATGTCCTGTTGCCTTCACTGCCTGTTGTGCTACTAAAGTTGTATTGCACACAGAGCAGTGACTTCCTGCCGTCTTTCCGGCTTTTTCACAGGTTGCCGCTACCGCTGCATCGGTTGCTGCTTTATGTCCGTTTGCTTTTAATGTCTCCGTCTTTGTTGTTTTACAAACCTTACAGGTAAATGTCTTAACTCCTGTACCGGTACAGGTTGGCTGTACTGTGATGATTCCGCTGTCCCAGCTGTGCGCCTTCTTTGGAATTATGGTTCCTTTTTCAGCCATGAGACCACAGTCTTTACAGATAGCATCTCCTGTATACCCTTCTGCACTGCAGGTAGCATTTTTTGCATTTCTCACTTCTGTATTCGGATGCCCTGTCACTTTGATGTTCTTGGTCACTGTATAGGAACCGTATGATGCCGTAATATCCGCACTGCCTTCATGTATACCTGTAACCAAACCATTGCTGCTTACCGTCGCTGATGTTGTATCTGATGATTTCCAGCTTACCGTACCCAGAGGTTCTGCTTTATAGCCATGTATCGCTATCTTAAATACTGCCTGAACAGAACTGTTTGCTGCAAGAGAATTCTTCAATGCAGTGATTCCTGCTGTAATCTTATCTGTTTTCACTTCCACTGTCTGTATACAGTTTGCAATTGCCGGTCCCGCACTTTCATCCAAATTCTTCTGAGATGAATATTCACCGGCAGTCGTTGTAGGTATACCATTCGGATTGATAAAGGTTGCCAGGCCTACATAGGTATTGTCCGGATCAATCATCTGTGTATAATGTCCGGTCACTCCACCTGTCTTTCCTACCCAGTCTGCTTTTTCCCCATACCATTGTTCAATTCCAGGAATAAATTTTCCTGTACTATTCCATGCCAGGACTTCTCCATGGCTTTGAATACCATTGGGAGATTTGATCGAAAAACAATCGTATTCATTCAATCTTGTATGAGCCATATATATCGAAGCTTCTGCTGCACGAATTCTGGCGATGTATTCCAGATCTGAAGACCATTTGATCGGAACATAGTCCGATGGCGTAAGATATCTGTACTCATTTCGCGGATCT
This sequence comes from Jingyaoa shaoxingensis, assembly GCF_014385005.1. GTDB lineage: Bacteria > Bacillota > Clostridia > Lachnospirales > Lachnospiraceae > Marvinbryantia > Marvinbryantia shaoxingensis. The sequence continues at coordinate 69,353 of NZ_JACRSZ010000016.1, forward strand.
TTTATCCTCTCGTCACATGCTTCCTTACGTATCTCGTTGATCCGGTTCAGTGCGTTCTGCATATCTGTGATATAGCTGCCCTTGATGCCAAGAAATGTACAGCCTGTTTTGGCGGTAGTAACATCTGTCGGCAATGTTGTATTCGAACTGCCCCAGTTAATGTTCCCACCAATGGATGCTGCTGATACTGTTTCCGTATGTACCGATAATGCTACACTTCCGGAAATTATCGCAACACCCATCAAAATCGCAAGAAATGTCTTCTTCATACCTCATCCTCCCGTTTTTCTTTTGTTATTTCGTATCTGTAACCGTTATGTTACTTATAATTTTACTATGATTTTCAGCATTGTAAAGTGAAATTATCTCTTTTCTCTACGGTCAGGGACATGACTACCGTACCTGTCAGTGCCATTATAATTCCGGATAACAGCATCATCTACAACACTCCATATCTGGCAAAAATAAAAAGAAGCATCTCCTTCACTCTCTTCGAAATTTTCACATCGTTCAGATTCTTCACAGATACGAGGTCAAAATTTTTCTTTTTAGGTATTGACATTTTTATCTGTTTCCAATATAATATCTATTGTTCGTCAGAACAACATGTGCGTTTAGCTCAGCTGGATAGAGCGTTTGGCTACGGACCAAAAGGTCGGGAGTTCGAATCTTCTAACGCACGTAGAATAAGACACAGTTTTCTGTGTCTTATTTTTTTGCTTTCATCTGTGAATTCTTTTTTATTTAAATTATTGCACTTGCTATCCGCCATGCTTCTGCCCGATTCTTCGGTCAATAAATAAGGCACAGCCGAAGCCATGCCCATCTCTTTTATCTCTTATTTTCAGGTCCTCTTTTTAAGATCCCATTGAATTTACTTAAAAATACGATTGTGGTTACTGTTGCTGCCAGAATATCACTGACCGGTTCTGCAAGAAATACCGCGAATACTTTATTTTCCAGGAATACCGGAAGTAAAAAGATCAACGGAATCAGCAGGATCAATTTTCTCAGGCAGGCAAGAAACAAGCTGATCTTCGCCTGTCCCAGTGCTACAAAGCTCTGCTGACAGCATATCTGGAATCCCTGTGAAAAGATCCCCGCCATATAGATCCGCAGTGCCCATGAAGTATACTGTACCAGTTCCGCATTCCCGGAAAACATTCCTGCAAAGATCTGTGGAACCAGCAAGATAATGATCCAACAGGCCACGCTGAAGCTTACACAAACCCTAAACTGGGTAAAAAACGCTTCTTTTACACGCTTCTCATTATGCGCACCATAGTTATAACTGATAATCGGCTGTCCTCCCTGACAGATGCCCTGAAGCGGCATGCTGACAAGCTGGCTGATACTGGTAATGATGGTCATAGCTCCCACAGCAATATCACCGCCGTATCTTGCCAGACTGGAGGTAAAACTAATAGAAAGGATACTTTCTGTGGAAAGCATCACAAATGTGGAAATCCCCAGTGCCAGACATGGCATAATCACATCTTTCTCCAAACGGACATTTTCTTTTCTCAGGTGAAGGATCGTCTTCTTGCCCGACAGGAACCGGAGAATCCATACCGCTCCTACTGCCTGGCTGAGTACCGTTGCCAGAGCTGCTCCCCGTACGCCCATTCCCAGTGCAAAAATGAAGATTGGGTCTAAGATAATATTAATCACTGCTCCGATTACGGTTGTCATCATACTGATTTTGGCAAATCCCTGAGTGGTGATAAAGGGATTCATTCCCATCACCAGAAGGACAAAGATACTTCCCAGTATGTAGATACGGGCATAAGCAACTGCATAGGGAAGAGTCACATCACTGGCACCGAACATTCTGAGAAGCTGTGGTGCAAAAATATATCCCGTTGTTGTCAGAACTACTGCCAGCATCAACAGCAACGCAAAACAGTTCCCCATGGTCTTCTCCGCACCATTCTGATCCTGCTGCCCCATGGCAATGGCAGCCCGCGGTGCTCCACCCGATCCTGCCAACATGGCAAAGGCATTCAGCAACATCAAAATCGGTGTAAAAAGTCCCACTCCCGTCAGTGCCGAAGCTCCAATATCCGGTATATGACCAATATAGATGCGGTCTACAATATTATACAAAAGATTGATTACCTGAGCTACCACTGCAGGTATGGCAAGCTGTGCCAGGAGCTTCGGTACACGCTCCGTTTCCATTGCCTGTGTATTTGAATTTGCTCTCATCTTTCTGCCTCTTTTCTGATTATTTTGGATCTTCTAAAAGCTTTTCCAGATCTGTCATAAACGTGTTGTCATATTCTCGAAAATACAACAAAAAATCCGGAACTCTTATTCAAGAATCCCGGATCAGATACGTGCGTTAGAAGATTCGAACTCCCGACCTTTTGGTCCGTAGCCAAACGCTCTATCCAGCTGAGCTAAACGCACATGCTCTTTCGAACAGATTTTATTATATGCTAATGTAGTGGAAATGTCAACTATTTTTTTTGAAAATGCTTAACACAACTTTTTTGAAAATTATCTCAAAAGGACAGTCATTGCTGGCTGCCCTTTCAAACCCTTGTCGTATCTGTTCAGACCTCTTTATTTTTCCTTTTATTGTATGCAGACATCCTCTGTTAGTATTTATAATTATATACGCAGTCATAATAAACATCCGGCGACTCTTTTGAAAGATCCACATACTTTCTGACTTTGTTTTTTGGAATCGTAATGGTCAGTTTCTTTACCGTGTAACTGTTCCCTTTAAATTTGAATTTTGGGGTCTTATAGGATGCTATTGCTCTTCCCCTGCTGTCTTTTACTGATATATACATATAATTAAAACTTTTAATATTGAATATATGTGTATTCACATAATACCCTTCTACCGTAAGACTGCCGTTTGCATTATATCTTACTTTTGAAATCCGATAATCATCATAGGCCTGATTGTAATATCCTGCTCTGGTTACTACTTTCCAGCTTTTCTGATTTGGTCGAACCTGAACATTGCATGCTAATGTCTTACCATTTGCCTTCGCAGTAATTTTGCATTTGCCCACTCCTACTGCCGTAATCTTACCATCCTTCACAGTTGCGATCTTCTGATTCGACGTCGTCCATTTTACTTTTCCTGAAGAATTGTTTACCTTCAACGTTTTAGACATACGCAGCGGAAGTGTCACTGTTGTCTCTGTCAGCTGTGGTCCTTTTACTGTAACCGTGCATTTAACCTGTCGATTCTTTCCTTCCAGTTTATAGCTTGCTGTAATCTCTGTTTTTCCGGTCGCTTTTGCCCTGACCACACCATTTGACACTGTGGCAACTTTTGTATTAGAACTTTTCCAGGTCACTGATGGTCCTATGTCAAGAAAAAGTACAAATTAAATGCAACCAATTTTCTCTTTTTATGTAATTGTTAACTTGCTAAGCTTGCTACAGTCGTTTCCAGATTTTTTAGATATTGTTCCTCATATTCATTTGGAGATAAATATCCACAATGACTATGAATACGGACGGTGTTGTAGAACGTCTCACAGTAACCTCCATAATTATAGTAAAATACTTGCGTTTACACAGTATCTAGCGTCTGTACTGTAGTAAAATGCTGGCATCTATCATCTATAATTATGGCAGATTTTCAGGTGGTTTTAAATCCACCCCGAAACTAGGCGGATCTTTCCGTGCTTAGTTGAATTTAACGTGAAAAAGTTCTCCGAATAGCACTTTCGCTTTCAATAATTCAAAACTGTTTCGCCCATACATTATTCGTTTTATAACTTTGATTTTATTTACACTGCCTTCTGCTAAGCCATTATTATACGAATATATAATTCCATTTTTTACAGCAGTTAAGTCCTTTTTTATGCCATTTATAAATGTTTGAAGTTCAGGGATATCGTATTTTTGTGCTTCATTGATCCATTCATCTAATTTTGCAGGATTATTAGAAAATAGGACATTACAAAACTCTTTGGTTAATGCAAACAGCTCACTTAATAAAGGATATTTTTTTAATACTTCCTGATACTGTTTGGCTGTGATTGTACCGATATCCTCGAGTTTTTTATAAATCAACTGGCATAAGGATTTTCTTTGCACATATTCAGAATGCGGCTTCTCTGTTTCGTTCTGTTCACACATTCGTGTTCTTTCTTTTTGCATAAACATTCGTAACGAAGCTACACTGCCTGTATATCCCTTTTTACAAATAATATCATGTATTTTAGGGTAAGTTAATCCTTTGCTTCTGAGTTCTATTACTTCCCTTTCATATGGAGCTAATTTCCCTAGAATTCGAACATTATAGTGTCCATTCGTAATTGAAAAATCAGGATTTAAATAATTTTGTATGGTTTTATAGGGATGATGCATTAGAGTGGCAATCTGCTCAATGGGATATCCTGCCAAGGCCATCTGTCTTGCTTCTTCTATTTCCTGTTCTTTTTGTTTTACTGCCAGCTGATGTTGCCGTTCCCTGGCAATTTCCCTGCTTTTAGGAACTTGGTCTTCTGGAATAGCAAGATATTTTTGGATTGTTTTAGGCGAAGAATGTAGCAATAACGCTATATCCGATATGGTCAGTCCTTCCCTGCGTTTTTCATGGGCGAATTTTATACGCAATGACCGGTTTGCAGTGTTATATAATGCTTTCATTTCATCCGTAATGCTTTCTGTTAATGGTATTTCAACCCTTGCAGGAAACTCACGAAATATATATTTACAGATAACTTCCGAAAGTCCCTTTATCAAGTGAAAACGGTCACTAATCTGTATGACATCAGGATGAGAATTTGTAGCAGCGGATGCGTATGTAATGGCTCCATCCCTTGAAATAACTTCGATATTGTGAAACGTTTTCAACCAGTTGCAGACATCATTTGTGTCTCTTGACGGAATCATATCAATAATTCGATGATTCTCTAAATTTATCATAACTGTTCCATAAGAGAATCTTTTACGGAGCGCAAAATCATCCACACATATCATTTTTACAGAAGATTTATCCACAATGGATGGCATTTTTTTTAAGCAGATCACAGATGCTGCTTTTACAAACTGTAATATTTTCACTTTTTAAAAGTTTAGAAGCATTCAACGAGCTTAGCTGGGATGATGTATATAAAATATTTTGGATTAACCGGTTCGTTTTTTTCGATTTAGCAGTCACAAATGGATGTTTCTCTGAAAAAGTTTTGTGAGAACAGTCCGGATTCATACATCGTATTTTCCTGGTATCGACTAATAGGATGACCTTTTTTCCTTGCATAGGAAGATCTTGAATTTCTCTTTGATAAATAGAATGAACTTTAGATGTTTTGCTTCCACAAAACGGACATTCTAATTCAGTTATTGTTGATGCAATATGAAAAATCACTTTATTTTCTTTTATGCGATATTGTATTAGTTCATAGGCTGGGTCAAGTAACTTAAAAATTCGTCCATATAAATATCCCTCTTGGTAAATATATTTTGAATGTATTATATAACTTTAACACATCAATTTCAACTAAGTGTGGAAAGAACCAACTAGGCGCTTACGATGTTTCTTTTACCTTCTGTCATTTGTACTCGATGTACAGGTTTCTTTTGTCTTGCCATAATAAAAGGCCCTCCTAATGATATTTATTTTATCATAGAAGAACCTTCTAAACATTATTTTACAGAAAAAGTTTCATACTCTCGAAAGAGCCAACTGTGCGCTTACGTCTTTTCTTTTTGCCATAAAAATAACCTCCAAACTGAGTAATTTTATCTTACATCAGTTTGGAGGTTTACACAAACTTTGGGATACTCCCTTTTAATGTGATAATGGCAGTTCTTTCCGTAACATAAAATATTATTTTCGATAGAATTTATTGTTCATCGTAAACTGAATTCTATTTTCTATTTTTTTCATATTTACAATTTCTACATTTGTTTTTTTCAAAATTATGTTTTTGTAACACATAACTAACTTCTCTTGAACGAATCGCATTATTGCACTGTGTACACTTCATTTTTTGCCATTTTATCCTTTTGTGATAGACACTATCCCACTGGGTCGTCGTATAGTATGGATTACCAACGTCTCGGAATTTTAGGTGTCTGCATTTGGTCCGTTCTAATTTAGTCTCCGGGTATTCAGCTATAAAATATCCTTTTCCAACTTCTATAACTCTCATTTCCCCTTGTCCAAGATCAACAATATCATCTATTTGCACATCGGGTTTCTGTATAATTCTACTGGACGGATTTCTATCAAACCCTGTTGCTCCAACTGATATTGCTAGCATCATCATAATTGCTAATACACTTAATAAAATAGTTATTATTTTTTTCATTTTACTATCGCTCCCTATTCTTCTTCATCAATGTTAGATACTCCAATACGATGTTGCTGTATCAGAAGATTTTCTGCATTTCCCGCTATAAACTGTTGTACAATTATAAGATCATCGATCTCTTTTAATTCTTCATCCCATTTAGCAGATACAATATCTGCATCAGTTAATTGATCCAGGCATTTTTTCAGATCATCTGGGATCTGCATATTTTTCTTTTTAACATAACTGGTATAATTCTCTTCTCCGTCTGCTTCAAAATGGTTTACCGTATACGCTCCGGATTTTTCCAGCAATTCCCCTAATGCTTCTGCTTCAAATGTTCCATCCTTATTTATCTTCGTTACCATTTCTACTACTGATACATTGATATCATCATCCGAATAAAAAGTATTTTCATAGATATCCCCTATATGCAGTATATCCTCGATATTCCGTTTTTCTTCGGTCTTTGCATATGTTCCGATCATTGTACTCATTGAGAGTATAGCCGCCAGTACTACAAATGTTTTTTTCATGCTTCTCCTTTCTGCATAATAGTAATCTTATAAACTCAGTGGCACAGATTCCTCCTGTTTTCCACCATCCCATATAATTTTCACCGACAATGCTTTCAGCGCATTATTAATTCCATCTGGAGACAAATTCCAGTACTCTGCCAAATCTTCCTTTGTTGTCAAAAGCATATCCCATTCATGCTGAAATCCGGTAACTACAAGTACACCATTTTCCCTCTCCATATTTTCCGCTTTCTCAGCAGGCACTACATTCATTTTGTCGTTTTCATCAAAGGTAATAATTCCACTCGCAATGTATGGTTCAACTTCTTTATTTAATTGCAATTTATAAGACACGTTTTTATACTCTTTATTTTTGCAATTGTCAATATCAACTGTTATAACCAGACGCCTACCGTCTGCTTCGTCATTTATTTTAGCATTCGCCGTTACACGAAATTCCTCTTTCTGTTCTACAATCTTTTCACATCCAGTTATTCCCAGCACTCCTAACAAGATTACTATCCCGTACCATAATTTTTTTATTAATCTCTGCATGATAATATACCTTTCATTGTTAATTCTACCATGGCACATCATCTAATATAATTCCGTTTTGAATGCGTTGAGTTGCCTGGTTTTTAAACCATTTTTCACTTTTATCGTAATAATTTCCTTTCACAATTTTAGATGGGCTGTTTATATAATCTCTGGATTTTGTAGTCCATTTATTTCCAGATTTTCTTATTGCGGCTAAAACATGTTTATAGTAATTTCTTTTTCCCGAATACACATATGTTGAATATGTTTTATCGTTTGACCATTTTGCCTGTCCTTCTTTTCGATAATCAACATAAGATTTAAATGTTTTCGCCTGTGTATATTGTTCATTGCTAACTGCCAAAGATACAGCCCCAAATATTTGACTGACAGTCATTGCTTTAATTCCTGGAACAAAAGACAATGCAAAAGATGCGATGCTCGAATAAACCCCAGTTTTACTTGCACACTGTTTTATTCCATTGCTTGAACTTTGTGTTGTTATAACCCTTGAATATATTGGATACTTTCCTTTACTTTTGATATTGTTTGGAAATCTATCTTTTGGATAATAGACAGATTCTTCTGATATGGATATGGTTTTTTCTCCATTCATGTTGATGTCTTCCATTGTTACTGACTCTTTTGACATTTCAGCTGCAACTGTAAGTCCATTTACCATTATTAACAGAACACTCATTGCAATCATTATTTTCCTCTTTATTCTCATTTTCTTCTCCCTTCAAAAGTAAGTGGTAGTGCCTTTTTGGTATAAAGCTTTACATTCCATCTGGCAAATCATACTCCTCTGATTCCTGACTCAGCAATTTTTTCCTGTAACTATTCGTTATTGAATATCTACTAGCCGAATCTATAATTACTTGCTATGCCTTTTTTATACTGCTTGCAGAAATATATGCCCATTTCCCATTCCATTTGAATTTAGCCCATCCATTACTAATAGACTTTACCCATAACACAGCATTTTTATATAATGTTCCCATTGACGAATAATTTGTTCCAGGTCCAGATTTTATGGTAGTCTTTTTTGCACTCACATAATACTTTGTTGTAAATAACGGTGCATTTGCAGGCAACTCACTTTGTTCCATAATGGCGGCTTTCTCTTCCGAATGGGTATCCTTTGCATATGTCGTCATTCCCGGCACCATAACAAGACACATTGCCATGATTCCCACGCTGTTTGCTATAATTTTCTTTTTCATGTTTCCCTCCCGTATTCTTTTTGATAATTTCAACTTAACATGTAGTTATTAAGAATCGTCTGAAGAAATCTGAAGAATTCTTAAGATTCTGTCCAATCCCTGCTTCTTATGATAGAATGAAATTATCATTTAACAAGGGGACTTTCTGTTATGCAAAACCATATATTAATCATTGAAGATGATAAAGACATCCGGGAAGGCATCCGCATTTTACTGGAAGGAGAAGGATTTACCGTTACGGAAGCTGAAAACGGTATGGATGGCTTGAATAAACTGACTTCCGATATTAGTCTGGTTATCCTTGATATTATGATGCCGGGCATTTCCGGTTTGAAGACCTGTGAAGAGATCCGAAAAACCTCTTATGTTCCGATCCTTTTTCTGACAGCCAAATCCAGGGAATCTGATAAGCTGGTAGGATTTATGGCAGGAGGGGATGATTATCTGGTAAAACCTTTTTCTCACACAGAATTATTTGCCCGGATTAAAGCTCTGCTCCGGCGCTGCCAGGTCTATGACCGTCCTTCCCAGATGGATATTTCTGATCCGGAAAACTGGCTGGAAAGCCATCAGATCCGCATTCATAAATCAAGGAATATTGTTTTTCACCATGATTTAGAAATGAAATTGACCGAAATCGAATACCGACTACTTTTGCTTTTGATGAGTTACCCGACCAAAACTTTTTCCTTACCGAATCTGTATGAAAGTGTCTGGAAGGAACCGTTTCTGAGTATTTCATCCAATACTGTTATGGTTCACATGAGAAATCTGCGCAAAAAAATAGAAGATGACCCGCAGCAGCCGCAAATTATAAAAACTGTGTGGGGAAAGGGGTACCGCCTTGGCTGATTTCTGGAATGCTTCACTTGGCAGAAAACTGACTCGTCTGACACTGCTCGGTTTTTTCTCTGCTCTTTTACTGTTCCTGGCACTGTTTTTTCTTGGAAACCGGCTGCTGGATGATTATTTTTCTACCTCTGCTTTTATCTATAATGCGGAGATACCTTATATACAGGAATTAGAGCATTATATTGAGGAAGAACATCTCTCTGCAACAGACACTCCCAGACTGGATGAATGGTTTCAGAAAAAGCACCTCAGCCACTTTACTGTTTCGCGAGAAAACAGTCTGATCTATGACAGTGCCTATTCGGATGTTATGTCACTTGGTCAGGCGAGGGCAGATTTTTTGAATTATAACTGGATGTATTTCCATACCGTTACTTTTGCTGACGGAGATGCTGATGTTTACATTTATGCAGACTACGATACCAAATTTTATCTTCTGCTATGGATGCTGGATACCTTTGTCAGTATCTGTCTGTGGATTTTGATTTTCACGCTTGGAGTTCGAAAAGAAGTGGCTTATATCCAGCAGCTCAGCCAGTCTGTGCAGGAAATTGAACTGGGCTCCATGGACTGTGAAGTGATGGTAAAAGGAAAGGATGAACTTGGCAGACTTGCCATGGGACTGGACCGGATGCGCCGGGCTTTGATTGAAAAAGAACATAACGAACAGGTCATGAAGGCTGCGCAGGATAAGCTGGTGCTTGGCATGGCACATGACCTGCGCACTCCTCTCACCGGGCTGATGACTTTCCTTGAAATTGCCAGAAAACAGGACCGTCAGGAGGATACCATCTCCTATCTGGATAAATCCTATGATAAGGCACTGCAGATACGCAGTTTGTCTGACCAGATGTTTGATTTTTTCCTGATAAATTCTGAAAAACAGATCCAGCTGGAAGAACCGGAATCTGCTGAATTTGCGCTTGGCGATTATTTGTCAGAACTTTGTGCTCTGCTGCAGATGGATGGGTTTTCTGTATCCATAGAGCATCTTTCCTGGGAACCAATGCAGATCCAGATCTGTACCGATTATATGGGACGGATTATGGATAATCTCGTTTCAAACATTAAAAAATATGCCAACCAAGACTCTCCTGTCATGCTTTTTTCTTCTTACACTGATTCCGGCATCTGTATTACACTGAAAAACCGGATTGCCATACCAAACCAGTTTGTACACGGAACCGGCATTGGCACGAAAAATATCAAGTCTATGATGGAGCAGATGCATGGTTCCAGTAATATCTCTATTACCGAAACCGATTATACAATCTCATTACTTTTTCCACCTTGCGGATAAAAATAGTAACTGCCGCTGTCAGTTCCAAAGCCAGCATCTGACGGTCTATATTCTGCTCTTTAGTAGATACCCTGATATTCGCATATTGCATCGTTCTCTGTCCTCCTGTATTATCTTTTCCTAATACAGTAAACATTTTCGCATCTGTATTGTAAGCGCAAAATAATTCGACGGATTGTGTTGCCCTAAAAATCAATCCATAATAATCATTAGAGAATGCAAGCATTTCACTTCATTTTCTCTTGCCAGAAATGATAGATGCGAGCATTT
>NZ_JACRSZ010000017.1 GCF_014385005.1 Jingyaoa shaoxingensis
TGAATATCTGGATGATTATCTGCCTTGGAATCCTCTTGTAAAAGAATTCTGTCGATAACCGTTGACCTTTTAGTATAAAAGGCTGACGGTTATTTTTCTATACACTGTTTTATTTGACGTTTACTTCCCGTGGGCCGCCATGCCTTTAACTGCTGGGAATGACAGAAAGAAAGCAGCGGCCTTGATTTCTCAAAACCGCCACCAGTGAATATAAATTAAGCGTGAAAATGGGTCTGCCCAGCAGCGGTTTTTTTCTTTTCTGCCGCTGGGCAGATGTTTTTTCTTTAGATACATGATAAGAGGAATTTTTGAAGATTCCATAAAGATTTGAAAAATGGACGGACATAAAAGACGTCCATTACACTATCGGAAAATCAGCAAGGAAGTTTCATAGTAACCTTTGCGCCGCCGGTTTCTTTTGAATTTTCTAAAATAAGCTGACCATTATGTTGTTCCATAATCGAATTTGTAATATATAGACCCATACCAAAGTGTAACTTTGAATTGCGGCTTTGATCGCCCATATAGAACCGTTCCTGTGCGTGGCATAATGCCTCTTTAGAAAACCCCGTTCCCTCGTCTGTGACTGAAATTTCCACGAAACCGTTGTTACTCTGAACATCCACATAAAGCGTTCCGCCTTGCGGGGCGTAGTCCAGCCCATTACTGATAACATTCATAATAGCACGTTCTATCAGCACCCTATCAAATTTCAGCATTTGAGGGAGTGAAACAGTATTCATTTGCAGCCGGATTTCTTTTGTCCGGCATAGTGATTCCATATAACCGAACAAGTGCTGCATGAACGCTGGCAAGTCTATACTTTCAATATGGAGCTGATAACCAACCGCCGCCCGTGATATATCAATCAGGGTTTGAATATATGACTGCATCTGGCCGGAGCTTTCCACGACGTAACCAGCGTATAATCGTTGCTCATCATCAAGATTTGTTTCTGTGAGTAAATCAGCATTTCCTTGAATAACCGTCAGAGGCGTTTTCAAATCATGGGCAAGCGCGGCGATTTGCTCTTTCTGTGTCTGTTCGGTTTTCCATTGCCGTTCTAACGAAATTTTCAGATTATCTTTCATATCTGAAAAAGATGCAAGGACATCTTCAAACTCTTTGATTTTGGCGTGTCCTACTTCAAAATCAAGGTTTTGCTTTGAAACCTCCGCAGTTGCTTCAAAAAGCGGGGTCAGTTGTGTACGCAGGTTCTTAGCAAATCTGGCGGTCAGTATGATAATGACCAGCAGCGAATTTACAGCCATCAGGATAAACGCAAGCGTGTCAGGAGATGGAAAATATTCCGGTAGCCATGACACTGTAAATTGAGAACCAATATAATACCTTAAAACGCAAAATTCGTTTTCCCGGACAACAAGTGCAAACTGCCTCCCCGTAGCATATTCAATATATTCTCCCTTTGCGTACAGCAGGGCAATTTCTTTTTCATCATCGTCCATATTGCTGTAAAGCTCATTAAAGTTCTTGTCCAGAATTAAGTAGCCGCATCCCTGTGGAATCACAACCTTTGTAATATCCGGGGCAATCGTCAGCGTTGGAATGATCTCTTTTACCTGCAATTCACTTAGATTTGCTCTTGTAGCTAATCCAGCATTTACAGCAAGTCCCTCCAAACCAGAAGGGACAATAATTGCCGCTACCAGCATGACAATGAGGGAGATAGCAAACTGGCGAAACAATATTTTCAATGTAGGTTTCTTTTTCACTCCCATTTATATCCTATCCCCCATAGGGTGCTGATCGGACTTATTTTGAAATGCTCCAATTTCGCACGAATATTTTTTATATGCGTTGAGATCGTAGAGTTATCGCCTATTCCATCAAACCCGAAAACGGCTTCATAGATTTGTTCTTTTGTAAAAACCTGTCCCCGGTTTTTCGCAAGGTATTCACAGATTGAATACTCGCTTTTGGTAAGGGGAACCGGCTGTTCTGAAACATACAGTACCTTTGCGGAAAGGTCAAATCTTATATCAGGCTCAAATGAAAGTGTGCTGTGATGCTCCCTTTTTTCTCTGCGTAAATGTGCCGCGACACGGGCGCGAAGCTCCTGAATACGAAAAGGTTTCGTAATATAATCATCCGCACCGATGCCCAATCCAAACAATATATCTTCCTCTAATGTCTTTGCGGTCAGAAAGAGAATCGGGCAGTCTACCATATTCCTGATCTGTTTGCAAAACTCAAACCCGTCTGTGCCAGGCATCATCACATCCAAAAGAATGAGGTCATAGAAATGCAGCTTTTTGATGTCTACATCATCCGCATTTTGACAGACTGTTATCAAATATCCATCTTTCCCCAAACTGTTCTTAATCAATTCCAAGATAGAAACTTCATCGTCAACTACAAGTAAGTGGGTCAAAAAATCACCTCCTGCCCCATTATACCACATTGTCGAGGTTACTCATCATTATTTTTAATGTCAGCTTTCCGATATTCATTGTTGATATTTACAGCTACGGCATTGCTTATATCCACATCCACAATACTGTAAACGTAGCCGAAACTGAAATCTTCCCCCGCCACATTTTTGAAGCGTTTCGATACCTGCCCGATTTCTTCTTGCAGTTCTGACATTTCAAGACATTCATCCGTTATGGTATATGTCAGGCCGTTATATGAAATTTCATCATAGTTTGCGGTGTTCAGCTCATAATACGGCAGAGATTCATTTAACGCCTTATTTATATCGGCGGTATCGCGGAACGCACCGCAGGCCGATAAGCATATAAGACTTACAAGCACAATTACCACGGCAAACAGGCACTTTTTATTCACTGTTTTTACCTCCCTCCCAACCATGAAACCAAACCAAACTGGCAATCAGCAGACAAACAGTGCAGCATACAGAAATAATCATACCGCTGAAAAAATCGGTTTTTACCTGTGCATACAGTTGGGGGCTATCCCATGCAAGCACAGTGTAATCCATAGCACGAACGCCCCAGGCCCAGGGAATATATTTCCATGTAGCGTCACCAAGCCCTGTTATCATAAGGGCAGCTATTAAACTCCCTGCAATTCCCAATCCCATAGATGCACCTTTTCCGAAGCTCATTCCCACAAACAAATGAATCAGGTAAATGGGAAGCATGGTAATCAACAATAGAATCCCTGCTTTCAGGTAAAGGCTTGCCGGAGCATCCCTATATAGTGCAGCGAATGTTCCTAACGCTAAAAATGTTGCGCCAAAAGCACAGATCATCAGAAAACCAAGTTTACCAATATACGTTGCCATGCGAGATGGGATTGTTCCCAACAAAAGCTGATAATGCCCGGCCTGATTTTCAATCTGAACAACCAGGCCCACAATAATGCCGATCAGAAACGGGAACGCAACGGCCAGCACTTCCAGATAGGCACTGATTTTGGTTGCCAGTTCCCATCTGGATATATGATAGTAACCCGCAAAAATCGCCGCACATATAATCGGAATCATGCTGTGCATATAGAGCAAAATGCTATGTTTACACTTCTGATATTCTGCTTTCCAGCAGCGAACCACAGATACCATAGTTACCCCACCTCCTTTTTCTCAAACCATCTTGCAGTTAAAAATGACAGCGCCGCAAACCAGGCCAGCGAAATGACCAATACAAGTATAATCATCCAAAATGCCATTGCCGTACTCTGATCTGCAACCGGCTCACCATTAGGCAAAATACCTAACACGGAAATCATAAGATGCGGCACCCAGCTATACGGGCAGATCATCCACAAAGAGGTTGTAGCCGTGAAAATCCCTAAAACGCTTCCAAGTCCGGCATTAAGAATAACCGTGACAAAGATACCAACTTTTTTTGATAACCATAAGCACAGCGGAACTTCCCATAGGCTTGCAATGACAATACAAGCTGTTCCGGCCGCAGCCTGCCAAATTCCGATTGTCAGGGGAATTTCGTTGATAACTAATATTGCAAAACCGCCCAACAGATTTAGCGCCAGGAAAATGAAATTCCCCACACAGGAGTAAATACCGGCCACTCCAATTTTTGCTTTCCAGACTTTGTTCTGCGAAACAGGCAATGAAGCAACGGCACGATATTTTAGTTTGCCATTATCCCGCTGTTCAATCAAGGCACAGGTGAGCGTAAGGAATCCAGGATAAAGCAGGATATACCACCAATTATAAGAATTGAGCTGGAACCAAAGAGGGGCAAAAAAGTTCATAAGCGCAGTTACAAACGGGGCCAGAACGATCAGCGTTTTTGTGAAAGTTCTCTTATGCTTTAGGTTCTCTGCCTGAATATATGCCATCTCCATTTAATATCCCTCCTTATCATTTCTGCGAATAACATCCATAAAGAGTTGTTCCAAATCTTCACCGGCGCGAAGCTCTCCCTCATATCCAAGGACGCCGCCAGCAATGATACCCACATGATCTGCAATCTGCTGGACTTCTGACAGAATATGGCTGGACAAAATAACTGTAATCCCTTTGCAGGGAAAAGAGCGAATTAACTCTCGAAGTTCCTCAATCCCTAAAGGGTCAAGGCCGTTAGTCGGTTCATCCAGAATCAAAAGCTGGGGACTGTTCAGCAATGCAATAGCAATACCAAGCCGCTGCTTCATACCAAGAGAAAACTGCCCGGCCCGTTTCTTGCCGGTATTCGTGAGCTGGACAATTTGCAATACCTCGTTAATTCGTGCATCGTCCAGGCCGAGCAATGTAGTTCTGACTTTGAGATTTTCGTATGCAGTCAGATTTTCGTAAAGCGGGGGCATCTCAATCAAAGCACCGATATGCTCCAGATCATTCCGCTTCCACGGGTGGCCGTCAAACTCGATGCTTCCCGATGTGGGGCGCAAAATGCCGGTGAGCATTTTTAAGATCGTGGATTTGCCAGCTCCATTCGGCCCCAGCAGACCATAAACCGAGTTGCGCCGGATGTTCAGTGACACATTGTTTACCGCCATTTGCCCCTTGAAATTTTTGCAGAGGTCAGTCGTTTTCAAAATCATATCCATATAATCAAGTCCTTTCTTTGATTTTACGGATAGCATACCGGGCAATTTTGAAGATTTCATAAAGATTCCCGAAAACAGAATATGAACAATACACCTTAACCGTGGAGCATATCGCAACAAAGCACCAACCTACGCATTTAGGGCCTTAAAAAGCCCTATATTTCAAGGTTTTTCCCGCATAGTCGGCGGGGTATGTGAGTGTTTTATCCTATCCCCGTCAATACTGGGTTCTAAATGCGTAGGAACAGGCAAAAAGAAAAGACGCCGGACGCAAGCGGCCACATGGCCGCCGCGCCCGGCGTCTGCTGTTATTTATTCGTTCTCGTCTGTGAAATAGAATTTCTGGCTGTCATAGTCAGAATCCGTCATACGTTTCAGCTTGGAAAGGGTCTGCTGGGCCAGCGTCCACATATCCCCGTCCATACCCGGCATGGCTGCGGTGATCTTGCCTATCGTCCTGCGTCGGTCTGCGTTGTGGTACATACAGATCAAATTTTCTTCTTCCACGGTAAAGTGCATCATTCCTCATACCTCCAATTCATTTTTCTTGGTTCTGGCCGCCGCCTTTTTCGGGCTGGTGGCCTGTTTGCTGTCGGCAAGCTGCTTGCGGATAGATGGCCGGGGCTTGCGAATACTCACATCACGGCGCTCATCTTTGTTAATCATTGGAAAACTTCAGAAACAGTCTCAAGAGGTAAGACGCATACAGCAGGATATCCAGATGTTCAGTCTTTTGCAAAGGTGTATCATAAGTCGGAAAAGCTCATTCAGGAATACAATGAAGAATTAAGGGAATGGGAAAATAGGACGCAACAGAAACAAGAGAAACCGTTGGAACAGCCGAAAAAAGTGAGTGTACTGGAAAAGCTGTACCGCTATCAGCAGGAAGGCAGACAGCAGCCGAAACGATCAGTTAAGAAAAAATCAATAGATAGAGAACGATAAGAATGGTGAAATAGACAATGAAGAAAACAATATTTGAAGAAATGGGCGGTACTTATGTCAGACACGGGGATTATTTTATCCCCTGTCTTACCTTGCCGGAGGAAGAACAGAGATTTATTGGCGTATGGGGACAAAGACATTTACGTTATCTGAAAGAATATCGTAGAGGTGTATATCTGAATCTGCTTACAAGTGGAAGGTTGAATGATTATTTGGCCGATATAGAAGAACAGGCACAGGAACGCTTTGAAAGGGTTGTAGAGCAGATGGCAGAGAGTGAAGGTATTACCAAACGACTTAAAGCAACTGATCAGGTGGCTTGGGTAGGAGAAATGAATAATATTTGGAGTAGAGCAAGAGCGGTTGTGAACGCTGAATTGATTTATAACTAAAAGAGAAGAGACTTTGGATAAATGCTTGACTGTAAACCTTGTTTATAGCTTATTCTTAAGATAAAATAGAGTTGCTTGAAAGGAGTGCATAACATGAAAATAAAAGACGTAGAAGAACGAACAGGTTTATCCCGTTCTAATGTTCGTTTTTATGAAAAGGAAAAACTCATTGAGCCTGCAAGAAACGAAAGTAATGGTTATAGAGAATATTCAGAAAATGATGTGGAAAATATAAAGAAGATTGCATATCTACGTACATTAGGAATTTCTATTGAGGATATACGAAGCATTATATCTGGAAAAGTAACATTGCAGGAAACGCTTGAGAGGCAGAATGAAATATTAAATAGTCAGATTACTGATTTGAATAAGGCAAAACGCATGTGCGAAAAAATGTTGGGTGAAGAAAGTATTAGTTATGAAAAATTACAGGTAGAACAATATGTAACAGAGTTGCAGGATTATTGGAAAGATAATCAAACTGTTTTCAAACTGGATTCAGTTAGCTTTTTGTATATATGGGGAGGTATGCTTACTTGGATAACGATTACCGTACTATGCTTGATTATTGGGACATTGTCTTATTCTAAGCTGCCGACAGAAATTCCGGTACAATGGAGTAAAGGTGTGGCAACATCTTTGGTGAATAAAAATTGGATTTTTATTTGTCCGGTTATCTGTATTATAATCCGTTATTTATTAAAACCTTTTATCTATGCCAAATTACAGATGAATAATTATTATGGAGAAATTATAACAGAGTATTTGACAAATTATATGTGTTTTATTGTATTGTCAGTAGAAATTTTCTCAATACTTTTTACTTTCGGAGTGGTAAAAAGTGTTGTTGTACTTTTATTTGTGAACACGGCAGTCTTTATGGGATTGTTAGTAGTCGGATTGACGAAAATGGATTTGAGAGGAAAAGAAATTTTATGATTCAGATTTCAAATTTAACTAAAAATATGGTGAAACAGTCGTTTTTCGAACTTAAACTATACATTTGAAAATACTTGTATTTATGGACTTGTTGGAAGAAATGGAGTTGGAAAGACTACCCTTTTGAATATACTTTCGAATTATGATAAAAATTATACGGGAGTAATTTCTATTGACGGAGAAAAAATGAACAAGGTTGATTATCTTGATATGCCGGTTGCCTATGCAATGGATGATCTTCGTCACTCTCATGCTAGCTTACTGATTTCCAAACTGGGGGCACAGCCTAATCTGGTAGCGGACAGACTGGGACATGAAAAGATTCAGACAACGTTATCTACATATTCTCATTTGTATCCAGACCAGTCACGAAAGCTGGCAGATCAGTTGGAGAAGTTAGCGGAAGCGGATGAAAATTAATGGAAGGAGCAGAAAGTATGCCAGGACAACACAGCAATTCAACAATAGCGTTTCGTCCTACGCAATGGGAACGGGCAATGATTGAAGAACGGGTAAAAGCCAGTGGGTTGTATAAGAAAGATTTTATTGCAAGAAGCTGTATCTATTCCAATATTGTTGTAGTGGGAACAAAACAGCGGGTACGGTACCTTGTAGAAGAATTACGAGAAACATAGATAGTTATGAAAGAGATCACCGAGCAGATTCTGTCCGGTGATTTCCCTATGTCTGGGGAAAGCTACAAGGAGCTGAAAGAAGATTATCTGGCGTTTGTGATTACAATGGTGGATATTCTGAATGGAGCTGCGTATTTATTTGAAAAGAAGCCGGATTCCGATAACAGGCATTGGAAAGAACAGCAGGAGATTCAGCAGTATTGTGAAGCACTTGGAAAGGAGATTGGTGGAAAAGAAAAACAGGGCAGGAAAGGGATGTAACGGATAAAAATGTAGTTGTGCAAAGACCAGATAATAGATATAATATAGAAAAGAAGGTGAGAAAATGCAGGTATTAAATCTGGAAGAAAAGAATACAGAGCGTATGGAGGCTATTAACAAATTTACGTTAATGGATGATACCTTTATGACGCAGGTTTTTTCAGGCGATTTAGAATGTGCAGAAGAGCTTTTGAAAATAATATTAAAGAGAAATGATTTATCTGTGATAAAATCGGTTACACAGTTGACAATAGGAAATCTGTTTGGACGATCTGTGAGACTTGATATCTATGCCAATGATGCTACAGGAAAACAGTATGATATTGAAGTACAGCAGGATGACAGTGGAGCTGTTCCTGAACGAGCCAGACTTAACAGTGCATTATTTGATTCAAGGCTTACCACATCAGGAGAAAAATATAAAGAAATGCCGGAGACATACATTATCTTTATTACATCTAATGATGTTTTAAAGGGAGGACTTCCGGTATATACAATAGAAAGAACCATACAGGAAACAGGAGAACTGTTCGGAGACAAAGCACATATTGTTTATGTAAATGGTTCTTATAGAGGAAATGATGAAGTCGGATGGCTGATGCACGATTTTAACTGTAAAGATTATCGTGAGATGCACAATCCTAAGATTGCAGAAAGAGTCAGATATTTTAAGGAAGAACCGAAAGGAGTGACTGAAATGTGTGAAACGATGCAGAAAATTGTAGACAGAGAGCGTGATGACGCTGATGTTAAGGCAAGAATGGATATAGCACTGAATTTGTGGTCAGAAGGAGAACATGATCTTGATAAGATCTCAAGAACTACAAAATTGTCAATAGAGCAGGTTCGGAGAGCGATAACGGTTGTTCAGCCGGCTTGATGTCAAAGTATATCAACTGTGTAATTTACAAGATATTTTGATATAAAATTGTCATGGTTAGGATTGTTAGTTGGAATTTTAGCATGCTGCTCTGTCATATATTCTCAAAAGATTAAAGGTAACTTTCAACTGAAATTTGCATTATCTGGAGGTACGATTATGGCAAACGGTGGAATGGTTTATGAGTATTGTGTAACAAAGTAGCTTCATAAAGGCAAAAGCGTATTGTGGTTTATACGACCGGCAATACGCTTTTGCTGTATAATAGGATAAGAAAATTGTTATACGGAAAGGATAAGAAAATGAAGGAACAGAATCATCCGAATGTGATTAAAATTCGAAATGCACATGTTCATAACCTGAAACATATTAATGTGGATATTCCACTAAATAAGATTGTGGGAATTGCCGGAGTATCCGGTTCCGGGAAGTCATCTCTTGCACTTGGAGTGCTGTATGCGGAAGGCTCACGGAGATATCTGGATGCGTTATCGACTTATACCAGACGCAGAATGACGCAGGCTCCGAGAGCGCAGGTGGACGAGGTGCTGCATATTCCAGCGGCACTGGCATTACACCAAAGACCGGGGGTTCCGGGAATCCGAAGTATATTTGGAACCGGATCGGAACTGTTAAACACATTACGACGGATGTTTTCAAGACTTGCAAATCACAGTTCAAAACTTTATAATTCTAAGGAATCTTCAGCATCTACCCACATCTGCAAATTTTCATCAAGATATAACCTTGCATATTCTAATGGCTCATCAATTGCAAGCGATGTCAAAGCACAATCAGATCCAGGTGTGGTTTTTAAATTCTTTTCTGCTTCCCAGCAGTCAATGCGGAGCATATATCCCGCACAGGTATAAACATCAATGCTGTTGCAGTGTGGATTGTATTCTGCAAATATTGTTCTCATCGTATCCCATCTCCTTATTATTCAATCAATCATTAATTGTAAAAATTAAGAAGCATTTCAATCAGTTCACCATGTCAGTTTTATTTTGTGTTATACTGTTTTATAGATTTTTCTTGCCCTTGTATTTTCCCTTATCAGAGTCCGTAAACACTGGTGGGACGATATAACACAAGGGAAACAATAAGGGAAAGCTCACCTGTGACAAATCCAGTGTTTTCAAGGGCTTACAGAGAATTTAATAACAAAATATAACAGTTATTAAATCTCTTAAAACAGGTGAAATCTCAATCGGAATTTATCAGAAAATGAGGAATAGTTGAAATGGAGGCGCTATAATAACATGAAGATTGAAGGGAACCAGAAAGAACTGGATGCAATGGTAGAATTTCATAAGGGAAACCGTGTCGAGGGACTGAGACTGCAAGAAGAATTTGCAGCGGAATTTCGTAAGGAGTATAAAGACAAAGATCACTGTCCTTGCCTGAAAGTCTGTCGTTATCACGGAAACTGTAAGGAATGTGTAGCAATCCACAGAGCGCATCAGGAACATGTTCCTAATTGTATGCGACCATTGATTAATAAAAAATTGAAATTGATGTCAGAATTAACAGAGCATACCTTGGCAAATGAAATAGAAGCTCCACATGAGATTTTAAGAAAATAGGCAAGTTAAATTCAAGTTTGACGGAGTAATAAATATGAAAATCCGAGAAGTGAATGAGAATAAAAAGCAATTTATAGCATTATTGTTATTAGCTGATGAGCAGGAAAATATGATTGATCACTATCTTGAAAAAGGTACTATGTATGTACTTGAAGATGGTAATGTAAAAGCTGAATGTGTCGTTACTGATGAAGATAATGGAATACTTGAAATTAAAAATATTGCAGTTGATCCTCAGAATCAAGGACAGGGCTATGGGAAAGCATTGATTGACTTCCTTTCAAGTAAATATGCAGATGAATATTCTATTTTGCAGGTTGGAACAGGTGACAGCCCGTTGACCGTACCGTTTTATGAAAAATGCGGATTTGTCCGATCTCACAATATTCCGAATTTCTTTACGGACAATTATGACCACCCAATTTATGAGTGTGGTGTACAGTTAATAGATATGGTATATTTGCAAAGATGTTTATAACTTCCAGTTTTTGAAACTGAGAAATCGTAATTGATGGGGGTAGTGTGAATTATGAAAAAGATTGTATGTGCAATGCTATGTATTCTGCTTGTATTTAGTTTGAGTGCTTGTGGTGGAAGTGTTAATGAAGTAAACACGCATAATGTAGAATCTGAAATATATTCTGAAGAGGATATTGCAGCTGCTATTGACACCATAAAAAAAGAGTTTAAGAGCAACTGGAATGGATATACTCTTACAGAAATTTATTATGCAGGGGATGACAGCTCTAAAGACCATCAAGATTGGGCAGATAGGAACAATGCAGATGAAGTCATTGTTTTGCTATCTTCATTCGATATTGATTCATCTGGAGGAGATGGTTCTCTGAATCCAAATAGTACATACAATGATTGGAAGTGGATTTTAGTTAGAACAAATGGCGGACAATGGCAACATGTTGACCATGGATATTAAAATAAATTCCAGTTTTTGAAACAGAGAAATCGGTAGTTATGGATGTGAAAAATGTATTTCACAGACGAAAAAGACTATATTATGCGAATGATAAAAGAAATGGTAAGAGTATTATTTTCTTTAATGTTTGGGAAAAAGTATGTTTCTGTTGAACTTGAAAAAGAAAATAAATATGAAGTATCAGGGAAAAATTTGAAAGATTTTCTTGATATGATTGATTCTGGGAAAATTAACGAAGCAGAGAATATACTTTTAGATAGCATTGATTATACAGACAGAAATGAGGTAATGGCAGCAGCTCTTTTCTACCAATACCTTAGTGAGAAGGATAGTGAGTTTTTGAAAAATAATAATTATACAAAAGAAGAAGTGATGTCTGGTTTTAAGCAATTACTTATGCAGTCAGGATATACTGATTTGCTATGTTTGGTCAAAGCTGAAGAGTAATGTAGAAAATTCAAAGAGATAAGAGTGATTGGCTGAAAGGAGAAATTGTATTATATGTTCTATATTGTTTTTGACTTTATGATGGCAGTGATTATGTTTTTGTTTGGAATGTGGTTTTATAAATCAGAAGGAAAAGCTGCTAAATTCTTGTCGGGTTATAATATGAAATCAGCGGATGAACGAAAGAAATACGATGAGAATGCTATGTGTAAGGCATATGGAAAAAGAATGATGTTTATGTCAGTTCCTTTTATTATTGGAATAATCATAGATATCCAATATCAAGGAATAGGCTGTTGGATCGCATGGGGGATATGGCTTATTATGTTTGTTTTGTTGCTTATTGATAGACATAAAAGAGAATGTTAAATTCCAGTTTTTGAAACTGAGGAATTTGAATTTGGAGGATTGAATTATGTGGAATGAATTAGGCATAAGCGGAGGAACCGCAATTGTTATTTTGATAGCACTATATTTTGTCATTAAGTGGGCTGTGAAGAATGGTGTGAAAGAAGCATATAAGGATATTACCGGAAAGAAACCTGTTGAAGATGAAAAAAATGAAAAAGAGCTAGAAGGACTGGTAAATGATTCACAAGACGCAAAAATTTAATATGAAATCTGAACGTAGAGCGTATAGAGAAATCTATGCGTTCTATTTTTTTGCTTATTTTTGAAAAAAGTGATTAAAAAACTATTGACATTTTGTTACTGGCAGTTGAACTATATGAGTATTGTAGGTGGATAAACATATATTGTACATTATGAAGAAGGTAATAGGTGAAGAACATGGGAAATGATATCGTCTTATTTATGGATGGAAATATACAATTAGAAGTACCAGTATCTCGAGATGGAGAATCGGTATGGCTGTCTGCGAATCAAATGGCAGTTTTGTTTGATAAGGATGAAACTAATATTAGAAAGCATATAAATAATGTTTTTAGATCTTCAGAAGTTGATAAAAATAACAACACGCAAAAAATGCGTGTTGATGGAGTAAAACAGTCGGTTGCATTTTATTCTTTAGATGTGATTCTGGCAGTTGGATACAGAGTCAATTCACAAAGAGGTATAGCTTTTAGAAAATGGGCAAATAATGTTCTTAAACAGTTTATTTTGAAAGGCTATGCAATCAATGAAAAGCGTCTTCAGGCGCTTAAGAAAACAGTTGATATTCAGTCAAGGATGCTTGCAGATGCACTTGATATAGAGGAGAAAGATGTGCTCAGAGCTGTGAATGAATACACAGATGCATTGATTCTTCTAGATCAATATGACCACCAGACATTAAGTAAGCCAGAGGGAAGTGCTCCGGTATACCGCATTACTTATGAAGAGTGTGTTCAGATGGTTGGTCAGATGAAGGATTCTTTTGAAACAGATGTATTTGGTGTAGAAAAAGAGGCTGGTAAGGTAGAAGGGATTATTGCTGCTGTTTACCAGAGTGTATTTGGACAGGATGCGTATCCATCATTGGAAGAGAAAGCGGCGAATTTATTGTATTTTATGATAAAAGATCATCCATACGCAGATGGCTGTAAAAGAATTGCAGCATCACTGTTCCTGGAATTTTTAGACAAGAACAATGCGTTGTTCTTGGATGGAGAGAAGAGACTCAGTGATGGAACGTTAGTAGCAATAACGTTAATGATTGCTGAATCAAAACCAGAAGAAAAAGATGTGATGGTAAAACTGATAATGAATCTATTGAAATTATAGTGGCATTGCATCGTTTTTATATTACAACAGTATATGATGAGATGAACCAACCTTGTGCCCACTGGGCACGAAGTTGGCACAGTCACTACGGTGTCAGGAGAAATCCTGGCATCTTTTTTATGTCTTTTTACACTTCAAAAAATAATCTTAAAAAATTTCTAAAATCATGTCCGATTTTGTCGCTCCCAATACAGAGTATATGGAAGGCAAATTGAAAATCCTCTGATTTCCAAAAATCACAAACGTAAAAGAGGTTCAGACAGTTCTTCCGATTGCACCTTGACAATTGAAGGAGCTGATACATCTTGAGGAACATGCTTACCGGAGATAATCCGGCTCGTGAAGGCGAAGACTCCTACGGGAAGAGCGAAGCAATAATGATACCACCGAAAGGTACAGGACCTCTGCTGAAACAGAGACTGTGACTGTATTTTTACAGCCGGGTTATCTGGAATGATAACGATCAGATGTATATGTACAGACAAAGCCCAAATGCGAATACTTAGATTTTCTTATTTATATTATAGGAGAAATCCTGTAGTAAGTGGGGAATGGTTCGACTCCATTCCTCATTTTTTCGTGCAGAAAATGCATAGATTATTATCCTGTTTGAAATACCGGGGAAAGGTGTTGCAGGAAGAAAGGGAGGACAAGAAGCATGAATACGATTGTTTTAATAGGTAGACTTGCCAGAAATCCAGAAACTAAGCTGGCATCTACGCAAAAGGGACAAACCAAAGTATCCAGGTTTCCACTGGTGGTAAAAAGAAATCGCACCAGCAAAGCATTTGTAGTGATGATCACAGCTTATGGAAATAATGCAGAATTTGTGGAGAAATATCTTGAAAAAGGAATTAAGATTGCTCTCTCCGGAGAGTTAGTAATACATCATTCATCTATTCTGTTTTTTGCTGTTCACTTTTAGAAGTGAAATTAATATATTTGGCACGTTGTAAAATTGAAATAACTGCATCAATGCTTTCTGGATTGGAAAAGCTCATGATAAAAAGCTTAAATTCCGGAGAAATCCATGAAGCAAACTCAAACGCTATATCCGTATGAGCATAAGTACCGCCATATCGTCCCGATTTTGATACGATACCGATTGCATCCGTTGCTTTTATCCACTGTTGTGGTGTCAATGTAAAAGCATTATCTCCAGATTCTGCTTTAAACCTATCGAATTCGATAGGTTTAAAATTGGGATTGTGAATTTGTTCCCACAAGCCCAAAAATGAAATCGTAGAATGATTGCGCATCCAGTTTGCTACCACGATAAAAGCATTGTCTGGATTTTTATATTTTGCAATATCAGTGAGTGAAATGTAAGCATCCTCATTAACAACATCGCCCATCACTCTGATTTCTGTTCCATTTGCATCTATTTTCATGTTTTTCAATCTTGTTTTTCCCCCTTTCTACATTACGGACACTCTCTTTCAAAATAATTTTCTAATTTTTCTTTTCTATTTCTCGCCATATGTAATTGTCACATCAATTTTCGCAACTGAAATTTAACGTTCTCTTTTATGCCTAGCAATAAGCAACAAAACAAACATAATAAACCATATCCCCCATGCAATCAAACAACCAATTCCTTGATATTGGATATCTATGATTATTCCAATAATAAAAGGAACTGACATAAACATCATTCTTTTTCCATATGTGGTACGATTGCATCTATGTTGACATTGGGAAATTGTATTGGTTCTATTACAGGTCCCATTGTATTCTCTAAAATCAAAAATGTTAAAGTGTTTGTATCAGGAGCTGCCGTGTTGAGTTTTGCCGGAATTATTATGTGTTGGAGATTTCCGTCCATATTCGTTTTACACATACTGGTTCTTTATACTGGAATTATGCTTGGAGCGTCAATGCCTATTTTCCTTTCCGCACCGGTTTTGTTAGAAGGACTTGGAACTAAATATGCAGGAAGTGCGGCGGGTGTCATCTCTACATTACAGCTTCTTGGAGCTGTTTTGATTCCAACTTATATCTTAACACCGATTGCGGGAGATAATTATAGTTTGTTGTTTATGCTTGCATCCATATGTATGGTAATTATGTTCCTCTGTGGGCTGTTACTCCCTCAGTTTGGAAACAATCAAAAGTAAGAATCACAAAATAAATGAAAATCTTCCTATGTTGCAATGAAATTGCTGTCGCAAGCCAAATTTCAAGCATAGGAGGATGACCAAATTAAAGTGTTTCGCAGATGAGGCAGGATATTAATAAATAGAGAAGCATATTTTCATCCAGGTAATCCAGTGAAATATGGAGCAGGTCTTCGATTTTTCGTAGCCGGTAGATCAAGGTGTTTCTATGAAGATGAAGCGTCCGGGCAGTCTCCGCTATATTTCTTCCGTTGATAAGATAGCATTTTAAATTATGAATGAGTGTGAGATCCTGCTCCATATGGCTTTGCCACAGGGATAAAACAGCTGGGTGGCAGAAGCCCGGCAAGGAGTTTTTTTCCTTAAGGACACCATATAAAACATGCGGAAAGGCTTCATCAAACCTTTGAATATGTTTTTGAGGCTCCAAAGGGTAAGATTTCATAAGCCTGCATTGTCCATATGCCATGGAAAGCTCCGTGAATCTAAAAAAACGGGTGCTTATATAGACCTTAAGGGAAAGCCGTTTTAGCAAATCCTCCAGTGCGGCATATGATTTTTCATAATCAGGATCAAAATCCCGCCTGCGGCAAACCGCAACAATAGAATGTTCAAAATAGAGGACAACTCCATGAGGCAGAATGTTTTTTATCTGATGAATATAGGCAGACTGACGGGTATCCGAGACGTCAGATTCCGGAAGGGAAAATTGATAAAGATACCAAATATCCTCGTTCGTATAATTTCTGGATTGGAGATAATAAGAGGTAGAAAGCTCATCTGCCGGATATCCCTGTAAAAGCCGTATAACATAATAGTTTTCTTCATCCTGCAAAAGAAAAGGCTGAATCTGGTGATTCATAGCAAGCTCTGTAAAATGAACGACTTCTAATAACAAAGCCTTTTGTGCTTCCGTAAAGGGACCGTTCATATCTGTCGTACCGAATGCTCCAAAGTTTTTTCCCTCAAAATAAAGCGGAGCGGTCAGAGAGTGATGGGATGGATCCTGACGAAAGACGCTGGAGATTAAGCGGTTTCCGCTGTGAATTTCCTGCATAACTCTCTGGTGTTCGTCAGGATATATGGATTCTGTCGGTGTAAAGCCGAAATTGATAACCTCGTCCCAGAGAGTTCCCTCGATTTTTTCCTGAAATTTCCCGGTATAATGCAGCAGCTTTCCGGTTGGAGAAAAAAGGGCAATCGGGTTGCAAAGAAAGGTGGCCGCATAATCAAGCAGATCTGAAACGTCTTTGTTTTCGATAATTATATTTAGGCATTGCTCATACCAGGCATAGTACTTATCAAAAATATCCAGAAACTCACGGAATACCTTATGAAAAGGCTCGTCCGTATATAAGATGGCGGCATGCTCCATCCAGGAAGGGTTTATCTGTCCCTCCTTTGATCCGGTTTTGGTACAGAAAATCAGGAACCGGGGCTTACGTATATCCCATTCCCTATCAAGGAAAGAGCTCTCTTGTGTTAAATACAGAAAATCATTATCGATTATTTCCATGGAATCATCAAGCATGCGGGCATGCCGGAATAATTGATCTAAGCCCGTAGATTTATAAAAAATCCTGTATTTATCAGGAATCCAGTCAAGGATGACAGAAATGCTCATAGATTTCATTGCAAAAAACTCCTTTGGTCATTTTTGACGAAAAAAGACGGTATAAATGAATTATATAACTGATGACGGGAGATGGCAACTGCTTTACTATGAATATATAGGAAACACTGTTCAGGCGCCGACAGTTAGAGTGGAGATAATATAATTCAGACAAAAGGAAGGAGGCAATAAAAAGAGCTGAGGGAGCATCCTATAAAGGGGTATCGATTTTTTAATATTATAATTATATAGTTGAAAGGATTATTTTTTATGAAAAAGATATTGTTAAATGGAGTAGACGGAAATTTTGGAAGCAGATCAGCCCGTGTATTGCTGGAAAAATATCCTCATGAAGCTTTGATTTTTACGGCTCCAACAAAAAATGGTCTTGAAAAATACCAGGCAATGGGCATTGAAACCAGAATTGCCGATTTTAACAATGCGGAAAAACTGACGGAAGCATTTAAAGATGCGGATACAGTTATTCTGATCTCCATGCCATTCGTTGGACCGAAAAGAAGAGCGGCACATAAAATTGCAATTGATGCGGCTGTGGCGGCAGGTGTAAACAAACTGGTTTATACATCGATTGTAGGAGCCGGACATGAGGATATCAATGCTTACGAAGTAAACGATCATGTATGGACCGAAAGGTATATCAAAAAACAGCCCATCCATTATTTGATTCTTCGGGATTCCCAATATGCGGAAGCAATGGTCTCCACATTTGTGGAAGCAGTTGAAAATACAAACGGCATCATCCGCAATAACATGGGAGATGGGAAAATGGCATTTGTTTCGAGGGATGACTGTGCGCTTGCGGCGGCCTGTGCGGCAATGTCTGATTGGGAAGATCGAATTGTTGATATAAATGGAGCCGAGCTTCTGACAATTGCACAGTACATGGCAATCGCCTCGGAGGTTACGGGTAAAAAGACGGAATATCAATATATCAACGATGATGAGATGTATGAGTTCTTTGACTCCATCGGCGTTCCAAGGACAACGGAGGAAATGTGGGCGGACACGGCGAAGAACTTTCCATTTTGCTCAGATGGAATGGTGTCCTTTGGCAGGGCAATCCGTCTGAATCAAATGAGTACATTTACGGATGATTTTGAAAAGCTGACAGGGCAAAAGCCCATCACGGTAAGAGAAATGTTTGAAGATATGGAAAATCATTTAATCGGAACAAGAACATCTACAGATAATTAAAAACAGTAGGAGGACGAAAAATGGCAGAAATGATGAATCCGGCGCTGGAAGGCGCCACCTTATTGTTCCCACAGGGATCTTTTATTACGGCATATGCTTATACGGGCGTGGAGGATGAGATCAAGGCATATCAGACCAGCGCATGGATTGGAACGGCGCTTATGACATCCCCCATTTATGATGTATACGGACCGGATGCCGTTAAATTAATGGGACAGGTTTGTACAAATGATTTTACCACGCTGGGAATGAACGGCATACGCCATGCCGTAATGTGCAATGAGAAAGGTCAGATTCTGACAGACGGCGTTGTAATCCGTATCGGAGAAGATCGTTACAGAACCTACTGGCTTGATCCGGTGATCTCTTATTATGTCAATACATCAGATCTGGATGTGCATGGCGAAAACATGAGCGGAAAGGAATATTTTATCCAGATTGACGGTGAAAAGTCCTTAGAGATTCTGGAAAACGCATTCCAGGCCAATCTTCACGACATCAAATTCGGCAGACATAGAATCCAGGAGGTAAACGGAAAACAGGTACGCATCATCCGGCTTGGCATGTCCGGCAACCTTGCTTATGAAATTCACGGAGATATGGCGGATTATGCGGAGATCTATAATCTGGTATGGGCGGCAGGTGAAAAGCTGGGAGCAAGAAAGCTTGGGCTCCAGGCTTATAACATGTTTAACCATACGGAGGCCGGATTCCCGAATATCAATCTTCACTATCCGCTTCCGTGGCTGGAAACCAGCGAGAAAATGACAGAATATATGCGCACAGTGCCTCAGTTATCCATGTTCAATCTCAATCGAAGGCTTCTCGGAAGTGTAGGGGATGATCTTCAGGCTCGCTTTGTTACTCCCTATGATGTGGGATGGGATTTCCTGATTAAATACAATCATGACTTCATTGGAAAAGAAGCCCTCCTTGAAATGTCGAAAAAGCCCCAAAAAAAATGCGTAACCCTGGAATGGAACGCCAAGGATGTGGCAGAAGTCTTTGCAACCATGCTCAGCCCTGGGGAGGAACCCTGCGAGGATATTACCAAACCATCCGCTCTTGAATACTATTTCTGTGTCAGAGAGTTTGGTTTTGAGTACCGGGCGGATAAGGTGCTGGCTGCAGATAAGGAGATCGGGATCACAAGCGGAAAAATCATCTCTTATACCTATAACAGCATGATTTCTCTGGCCTTCATTTCCGCAGAATATGCCAAAGAAGGGACGGAGCTTGAAATACTCTGGGGAACGCCGGGAACCCGCCAGATGAAGGTTCGCGCAAAGGTTGCCAGATTCCCGTATAATCAGGATTATATCCGTAATGAAAAGCGGGATGTTTCGGATATACCTGTTTTTGAAAGATGAAACCGGAGATGATTACATAGGGAAAATAAAATTTATGTGTTCCCCTGCAGAGTTTTCAAGCTTTGCAGGGGATCTGCTGTTTACGGGTTTATTCTTTTAACTTAATACATATACCTGTATTAATTATTGAGCATAATATAGAATTCATTTCTCATGTAGCAGATTATCTTGTAGATGTAGGAAGAAATGCAGGAAATAAAGGTGGAGAGACTATAATTCAGGGAAAACCAATAGAAGTTGTTAGGAACGTAGAATCATCATGGAATAATATAATAAATTGATTGACACCACATATGACACCATATATAATATAGATAGGAGGTATGACAAATGTCAAAATGGGATAAACTGATAACACGTATATGCAATTTATCGAAAGACCTCCGGTTTGATGAGTTACGGAAGGTATTGGAAAGTTATGGATACGAAATGAATGCACCAAGAAGTGGAAGTAGCCATTATACTTTCAGAAAACAAGGGTGTATGCCAATTACAATACCAAAGCATGAACCAATCAAGAAAGTATATGTAGAAATGGTAAGGCAGATTGTAGAAAGCGAGGCGAAGAATGATGAAGACGCTGAATGATTATATGGCAATGTCCTATCGTATGGAAATTGTGGAAGATAAAGATGAAGGCGGATTTGTAGTTTCTTATCCGGATTTGCCTGGTTGCATTACTTGTGGTGAGACAGTGGAGAGTGCGGTAGCAAATGCACTGGATGCAAAAAAAGCATGGATTGAAGCTGCATTAGAAGATGGTGTAGAGATTCATGAACCAGACAGTCTGGAAGACTATTCTGGACAGTTTAAATTGAGAATTCCGAGAAGTCTGCACAGATCACTGGCAGAGCATTCGCAGAGAGAAGGAATCAGCATGAATCAGTATTGTGTGTACCTTCTTTCCAGAAATGATGCAGTGTTCTCAAAATAAATGTTGTCAAACTTATTTACACCATTTACAATAAGCTGGCAACAAATTGGCAACATTTTGTGGTTATTCGACGAATAAAAATTTTATTTCATAACGTATATAAAGAAACCTTACTGATTTTCAGAAGTAAAAAACTGAATATCGGTAAGGTTTTCTTTTTCCTTATTTTTCTTTTTTAGTCAATTCTTTTACGAGGTAATCACTCAATTCCTGAGATGGTATCTTGGCACGTTTCTGGTAAGTATCCAGTTCCGGGTATTTATATCTCCATCTGCGACCTCCATAGAGAACAAAAGCACGATAGAGTACGGAACAGAGCAAGGATTGGCAGCACTGATCTATGGCGAACAAGGAGTGAGTTCGTTGCCGATACAGGACATTACAGGAGAATACATAGATACAGATAATGAGTATATGTATTATTATTCGGCTGAGTTTGTAAAATAAGAATAGCAAAAGTGAGAAGAGGATATTACAAATCATTGTTTTGATAATTCGGTGGTATCCTCTTTGTGGATTTCAGAATTTGTTTCTTAGCTTTCGGTATTCTCTTGGCGAATATCCTTTCAGCTTGTGAAAAAGCCGACTGAAATAAAGCTGGTTATCATATCCGATATCTATATAAACTGATTCTTGAAACAGAGAATGAAGTAATTGTAGATCACATTGCATTAAGAAAGATAGAGATTAAAGACCAGGTTATTTATTTAAATGGACAGAAGATTAAATTCCGTGGTGTCAATCGACATGATTCTGATCCGGTTACTGGATTTACAATCAGTCTGGAACAGCTCACAACCGATCTTACGTTAATGAAGCAGCATAATTTTAATGCGATCCGTTCCAGCCACTATCCGAACGCACCATTTTTCTATGAAATGTGTGACAAGTATGGATTCATGGTGATAGATGAAGCAGATATTGAAGCTCATGGTCCATTTATGATCTACAGAAAAGAAGACACCGATTACAATCGGTTCAAACGATGGAATGAGATGATTGCAGATGATCCGGCATGGGAAGAGGCAATCGTTGATCGCGTAAAACTTATGGTGGAACGTGACAAAAACCGTTTCTGTATTGTTATGTGGTCAATGGGAAATGAGAGTGCTTATGGCTGCAACTTTGAAAAAGCACTGGAATGGACAAAGAATTTTGATCCAGACCGTATCACACAATATGAGAGTGCAAGATACCGTAATTATGATGAAACATATGATTACAGCAATCTGGATGTGTACAGCCGGATGTATCCGGCGCTTTCCGAAATTCAGGAATATCTGGATAAAGATGGAAGCAAACCCTTCCTTTTGGTAGAGTACTGTCACAGTATGGGAAACGGACCTGGAGATTTTGAAGATTACTTCCAGATGATTCAGGATAATGATAAAATGTGTGGCGGCTTTGTCTGGGAATGGTGTGACCATGCGATTGCTCATGGAACTGCTAAGAATGGAAAGACTATATATGCTTATGGGGGCGACCATTGCGAAGAAATTCATGATGGCAACTTCTGTATGGATGGATTAGTATATCCGGACAGAACGGTACATACAGGACTTTTGGAATACAAGAATGTTTATCGCCCGGCAAGGGTTATTTCCTATGACAAAGAAAGCGGAGAACTGGTGCTTCATAACTACATGGATTTTGATGACTTGAAAGATTATGTGAAGATCAGTTATGAACTGACGCAGGACGGGCTTGTAATCAGCAAAGGTAAACTTCCAGAAGTTTCAGCAGCACCACACAGTGAAGGAAAAATAAACCTTAAAATCAATGTGCCAGAGAGTGGAAAATGTTATTTAAAATTTATTTACCATCTGAAAAAGAAATTGCCACTGTTGGATGAAGACCATATTCTTGGATTCGATGAAATTGAGGTAAGCAAAGACGGTGCAAAATGTAAACTTGCTGAGAAATGGCTACAAAAAACAGCAGTGGACTCTGAGTTACAGGTAAATGAAAATGATACACAGATCCATATCAAGGGGCGTGAATTTGCTTATACCATAGACAAACGTACTGCACTCTTTACAGAGATGAAATTCGCAGGGCGGGAATACTTGAACCATCCGATGGAATTAAATATTTGGAGAGCTCCAACAGATAACGATATGTACATCAAGTCTGAATGGAAGAAAGCCCATTATGATAAAGCTTATACAAGAGCTTACACGACAGAGGTCGTGCAGGGAAAGCATGGTGTGAAAATTACAAGCCATGCATCCGTTGTGGCAGAGACAGTACAGAAGATTCTTGATGTGACGATTACATGGAAAATAGAAGCTGCTGGAAAGATTGATGCAGATATTGCAGTAACAAAAGATGATGAATTCCCGGACCTGCCAAGATTTGGTGTGAGGATGTTCCTGGATAAAAAACTTTCAGCTGCACGATACTTTGGAATGGGACCACAGGAAAGCTATTGTGACAAACATCAGGCTGCGAGCCACGGTTTGTACCGGGCAGATGTAGGGGATTTACATGAGGACTATATCCGTCCACAGGAAAATGGAAGCCATTATGATTGTGAATATGTAGAGCTTAACAACAGCCGATATGGAATTGTGGCATCCGCAGAAAAGGCATTTTCATTCAATACTTCTTATTATACACAGGAAGAACTTGAGAAGAAAGGGGAGTATTTCATGCAGTTAAAATATGTTGACACAAAAGAGGAGATTATAGCAATAAATAGGAAGTCAAAACATATTGAACCACATCTTCATAATGCACTGGAGATCGTTTGTGTAACAAGTGGATCATTAGAACTTGGTGTCGGACAGGAACTATACCATATGGAAAAAGGAGATATTGGCTTTGTATTTCCAGATGTTATTCATCACTATCAGGTACTGACATCCGGTGTAAACAAAGCGACTTATCTGATTGCATCGCCATTTACGATAGCCAAATTTGCAGATATCATGCAATCCATGGCTCCTGAATACCCAATCATCAAAGCGGAAAAGGTTGAACCGGAGGTATATAGGGTTATAAATGCAATTTTAGAGACAGAACAGTCGGATATTACTGTTGCACAGGCATATCTTCAAATTGTGTTGGCACGCTGCATAGGAAAGTTAAATTTGGTAGAAAAGAGTAATGTGGGGAGCAACGATCTTATTTACCAGACAGTTTCCTATATATCAGCAAATTTTAAGAAGAAATTTTCGCTGGAAGAGATGGCAAAAGATCTGGGGGTGAGCAAATATGTTTTATCCAGACTCTTTTCCAAAACATTCCATAGAAACTTTAATCAATATCTTAACGATGCAAGGCTGAACTATGCATGCCAGCGTTTGGAAAATACGAGTGATTCTATTACAAACATTTGTCTGGATAGTGGATTTGAAAGTCAGAGAACATTTAACCGAGTATTTAAAGAAAGATATAAAATATCACCGAGTGATTATCGGAGTATTTGTGTGAAAGAGATGTTGTCATAAAAGGTTCTGTTGATCGAAATATTTACTTTGATTTTACAGTGCTATGTATTTGATTTCATGTGTGGATGATATAATATAAAAATATTTGTAGAAAAAAGAGTTTTATTCTATTATGAAAAGAGTAAGGTGTATTCTAAAGAAACAAGAAAGGCAGGGCGCAAAAAACTGAATATCGGTAAGTTTTCTTTTCTCTTATTTTTCCTTTTTAGTCAATTCTTTTACGAGGTAATCACTCAGTTCTTGAGATGGTACTTTGGCACATTTCTGGTAAAGTGTAATCTCCCGCCCTTCATTTGAAAATATGTAAGTTCGAAGCTGACCGGATTTAACCAGTAATAATCCAGTACAATCCAGGTTTCCGTTGAAAGATGATACAATGCTCGTTTATATTTTATTATATATAGATTCAGAATAAACAATCTCTTGGACATGAAATGTGTCTGGGAGTGTTAGCGTCGGTCCTGCAATTGATGCACTGAGAAAAAAAGAAATCACAGGAGCATGAGGATGATGAGAAAGAATAGCGTACTTCGAAAATATATGTCGTCGATTTTGTTATTTTTGTTATTTGAGACAGTGGCAATTATGTTATGGATTGCTAAGGATAATCTGTTTTATTTGCTGAATTTCAGCTACATCGGAGGCTGCCTTGCATTGGGAACAGCACTTTTTACTGCAGGAAAACACTATGCCAGGCATTTCGTGCAACTGACGGTTGGAAGTTATATGTTGTTGTACCTTGGGATAATCTCCTGTGAAAATATGCAGATTGAAGGTTTTTGGTATTATTTGTTTCAGGGTGTTTTTGAGGCAGCAACAATTCACTATGCGGTGGCAAAGATTTTCGGTCCTTTGCTTTTTGGGCGGGGATGGTGTGGTTATGCCTGTTGGACGGCTATGGTACTGGATTTTCTGCCTTACAAACAGCCGAAAAAGCCCAGAAAGGAAAAGCTGGGCATTCTGCGTTACGTGATGTTTGCAGTATCCCTGACAATGGTTTCTGGCTTGTTTTTGATGAAAATCACAAATCTGGAGAAAATCATGTTCTGGATGTTCCTTGCAGGAAACGCACTTTACTATATTGCGGGTATTATGTTAGCTTTTATATTCAAAGATAATCGCGCATTCTGTAAATATCTGTGCCCGGTTACTGTGTTTCTTAAGCCAATGAGCTACTTTTCACTTTTGCGTGTCCATTGCAATGAAAATAAATGCGTCCATTGCAGCAAATGCCTGCAGGTTTGCCCCATGAATGTTGAAGTCAACAAAGAATCTCGTAAGCGCAAAAATGGGACGGAGTGCATTTTATGCTACGAATGCACGAAAGCCTGTCCCACCAAAGCACTGTATTAGGATAAAAATCATGGATTGCCGAAATCGATTTCAATCTTTGCCACCGGCAGCATCCTGGAAAAAACTGGTGAAGCAATTGAAAAGTAATATGATAAAGTGTAATATGGTAAGAGATTATTTAAGAAAATGAAATCAGAACAGGAGTAGAACTGTGTTAATCAGCGAAAAAATATTTTATTTAATTGGAAAAAATAAATTAACCCAGAAGGAATTTTCAGAGCAGACGGGTATTTCACAGAGTACGATCAGTGACTGGAAAAGGAAGAAGACGAACCCGTCAGCAGATAAAATCCTGAAAATATGTGAAGTATTGAAAGTGACACCGTATGAATTGCTGTCAGAGTCTGATATCAGTAAAGATGGTAAAATGGATTGTATTCTGGCATTAGATAAAGAGGAAGAATTTCTGTTAGAAGGTTTCCGAGATCTGCATAGCAGACAAAAGGACCGTTTGATCGGGTATCTGACTGCGTTGCGGGAAAAATAGCAGAAAATGCTTGCATCCGCCTACCCCTCATACTACAATAAATCCTTGTGAGAACGGAGGTATGAAAAAATGACAGAGAAAACAGAAAAACAGTTACCTGTATTCAGAGGGGAGATTTCTCTGCTGGCAGTGATTTTGATCAACAGTTTAGGTGTGGTGCTGATGTTGTTTGCGGGATCGGGTATTTCAGCAATCTCCAGTGTACCGTATGCATTATCCCTGGTATTTCCGCACCTGACCCTTGGAACCTGGACCTATATTTTTCAGGGAACACTGATTTTTTCTTTGATGATTATGAGAAAGAAGTTTGTGCCGAACTATCTGTTTAGTTTTGTAGTTGGATTTGCATTCAGTATGATGCTGGATGTGTATGAACTGAAACTGGCATGGCTGCCAATGACGATACCGTGCCGCGTACTGTATTTTGCGGCAGGCTATCTGTTGATTGCCTTTGGTGTGGCATTGTCTAATCGCTGCGGGCTCCCGATTATCCCAACGGACTTATTTCCAAGAGAAGTGTCAGCCATTAAAAACTGGAAGTATTCCAGAGTGAAGATCACCTGTGATCTGACCTGTCTTGCAGTAACAGGACTTCTGACGGGAATTTTTCTCGGGCATATTGACGGTCTTGGGATTGGAACAGTCATTGCGGCATTCACTATGGGAAAAGTGATTGGAAGCATTGGAGAGTGTATGGATCATCATGTGAAATTTGTTTCTTTCATGACGAAGAAAAATGCGATGTAATGAAGAACATATGATTTATGCTGGCACTGGGGGAGTAATATTCCCGATCTTGTTATTACTGAGAATCATTCTGTGCAAAAAAGAGAAAAGCATTGCGAAATAAAGCTACTGGGCAGGCTGTCGGATGTTATCGGACAGCCTGCCCAGTATCGTGTAAAAGACGTTGTGTCAGGATCGGTTAAGCCATGCCATTTGCCATTTTGTATTTGTATAACATTTCGGCATGATTCTGTTCTTCGACCTGAATATCGGCAAGAAGTTTGCGAATATCACTGGAGCCAAATGCAAAGACTTCGGTGTTATATTCCCCGGATACCAGTTTTTCGGTAGCAATACAGTCTGTGGCAAGAAAAGCATCCTGCATTTTATCCTCAGATACGGCAATTTCAGTGTAGGTTGCTTTTGGAGTGTAATTACGTCCGTCACTGTCGTTACAGTTGCAGGATGGAACCTGTCCCTTTAATACATCTGCGAGAGAAGAAAAGTGAGTGCGCTCTTTTTCCTGAAGCATCTGAAAGAGATTTTTCAGTTCAGGATCTTTTGCCTGCTGAGCATAACGCCCGTATTTTTCCACACAACTTTTTTCCTGAGTCTGCAGATCTTCGATGACAGCACGTTCTTTTTCACTTAAAATCATATTATTTCGTCCTTTCCAAATAGTTTATTGTTTCATATGGAGCCAGTACATCATACTGCAAATAACTGTACCACATAACTTGCCTGAAAATTCATTCTGCGTTATTAGTCCAGTTAATTTTTGTATGCTGTACTAGTATGCATCGAAAATCAAGGTTATATTCGCAAAAAAAGGAAACAGCTTACTTTTGTGCTGACAGCATATTTTGCAATGCACAGAAAGTTTAAAGAAAATATATTTTGGGACTGGATTCATTTATGTTTACTGTTATAATAAATAGACGGTAACTGTCAGGTGGCAGAACAGTTCAGGCAGATGGATACAAGGAGAGGAATATGGAGAAAGATCAGGTTTTACAGGGGAATGAGAAGATAGAAGAAGCCATTCGGGGGCTTCAAAATGAGCCAACGCAGGAGATGCTGGCTCATGCCCTGACGGTGGTCAGAAGAAGAATGAAAGAGAATGGACATTTGATTGTGGCAGTGGATCCGGCAGGAGCAATGGAGAGCCTGCAGGTCCAGACCATACAGACAGCAGATGGAAAACGGTGGTTTGCAGCGTTTACCGGGTTTGAGGAACAGATGAAGGGAAGCAATGCGGTGATGTCAGCATTTACGGCAGAGATCGAAAAATTGTTCCAGATGACACTGCAGACAGAAGAAATAGAGGGACTGATTTTGAATCCTTGGGACTGTACGATGATGCTCAGTAAGAGCCTTATTCACATCGTACTTGGGGAAAACAGATAAATTTGTGGATAAGAGGGGAAAACATGAAACAGAATAAATACGAAATTGATATGTGCCATGGTACCATTATGGATAAGTTGATTTCTTTTGCACTGCCATTGATGTTGTCCAGCATTTTGCAGTTGATGTTTAATGCAGTGGACGTCATTGTGGTAGGGAGATTCAGTGGAAGCCAGGCACTGGCGGCTGTGGGATCTACCACGGCACTGATCAATACATTTACCAATCTTTTTATAGGGGTGTCACTTGGAGCCAATGTACTGGCGGCAAGGTTCTATGCTTCCGGAAAAGAAAAAGAGATGTCAGAGACGGTACATACGGCAATTATGCTGGCACTGATCAGCGGGGTGGTGATGGCAGTCATCGGACAGATTTTTGCAAGAGGTGCACTGGAGCTTATGGGCACGCCGGAGGATGTCATTGACAAGTCCACACTGTATATGCGGATCTATTTTCTGGGAATGCCGTTTTTCATGATGTATAACTATGGAGCGGCAATCCTGCGAGCAGTGGGAGATACCAAAAGACCGTTGCTGTTTTTGATTGTGTCAGGTATAACCAATGCATTGTTAAACATGACTTTTGTTATTGTTTTTCATATGAGTGTGGAGGGAGTAGCTATTGCGACAGTGATTTCTCAGATACTGTCCTGTACGCTGGTATTACGCTGTCTGCATCATACAGAAGGCTGTTATCAGCTCCGGTTCTCCAGACTGAAGATAAAGAGCTATTACCTGAAACAGATTTTCCAGGTGGGAATACCGGCGGGAATTCAGAGTATTGTCATTAATTTTTCCAATGTACTGTTACAGTCCTCAGTGAATTCCTTTGGTTCTGTATCTATGGCAGGTTATACGGCAGCGGATAACCTGATGGGATTCATATATGTATCGGTTAATGCTGTGACACAGGCGTGTATGAGCTTTACCAGTCAGAATTACAGCGTGGGAAATTATAAAAGAATGGACAAGGTGTTGCGGAACTGTATGATATTGTCAGTTGCAGTAGCTGCTGTGATGGGAAGCTGCTTCTGGTTCTTCGGACCACAGATTCTGCGTGTATACACCAATAATCCAGAGGTCATCACCCATGCCATGGAGATTATGTCCATTACGGTAATGCCATATTTCCTGTGCGGAATCATGGATCTGTTTCCGGGAGCACTTCGCGGAATGGGACATTCCGGAGTGCCGATGATCCTGTCTGTCATCGGAACCGTAGGAACCAGAATTATCTGGATCTTTGGTGCGTTTCCACATCACAGGACACTGCGTTTCCTGTTTGTCTGCTATCCGGGGTCCTGGGCAGTTACAATTGTTCTGCAGGTTGTATGTTTCTGGTTTGTAAGGAAGAAAGTACATCGGAACCGCATGGCTGAGGCAGAATAGAAGAGAAGAAAGATCGGAATACGAAAAAAGAGCACGAGGAATACTGAAAATACCGGATAAAATCTGGTTATTAAGATTCCTCGTGCTTTTATGTTACAAAAGCATATCATAAATTTTGCAGATAAAACTATTTTGTATTCAATTCTTCCAGCATCTGCGCTACGGTCTTACCGATCAGCGGGTGTCTTTTCCATGGGGCGATCTCTGCCAGTGGAATCAGTACAAAGTCGCGCTTGTGCAGTTCGATATGTGGAATATGCAGATCCGGTGTATCCAGTACCAGGTCATCGTACAGGAGAATATCCAGATCCAGTGTTCTTGGCCCCCAGTGGATGATCCGCTCCCGGTGAGCTGCACATTCGATCTCATGAAGGCGGTCAAGAAGTTCTTCTGGGGACAGGAGTGTACGCAGTGCCAGTGCACCATTTAAGAAATCATCCTGTTCCACACCGCCGTAAGGCTCGGTAATCAGAAAATCAGAAACCGCAGTTACCTGGCAGTCAGGTGACTCATTCAGTGCTTCAATGGCACCGCGAAGATAAGCTTCTTTGTCACCCATATTGGAACCAAGAGCAATATAAGCAGTATGCCATCCACGGCTGATCTCTACCGATACCGTATCCAGAGGCAATCCCACCGGAGCCCATGGCTTTTTGATGGTAAGATCTACCTGAGAAACCAGCGGATAGGCAGTCAATATGGCATATGCAGTCTCTTCGGCAATCTTTTCCACTAATTTCCAGGTATTTTCGGTTACGATTTTTTTGATCAGATGACTGACTTCGCCGTAATGTACGGAAGCAGTCAGATCATCGGTCAGTCCTGCACGGCGAGTGCTGGTATGTAATACAGCAGTCACCAGAAACTTTTGGCCCAGTACATTTTCTTCCGGGAATACGCCGTGATTGGCGTAGATCTCCAGATCTTTAATAGTAATTTTATCCATGATCCATCCCTCATTTATGCATTGATAATTGCTTTTGTCATATCGATGATACGTTTGTTTTCCTTCACATCATGCACACGAACAAACGCACATCCGCGCAGCATACCGATTACGGTAGTAGAAAGAGTACCTTCCACACGCTGGTCGACCGGAAGGTTCAGTGTGTTGCCGATCACGGATTTTCTGGAAGTACCCAGAAGAACCGGAAATCCCAGAGGAAGCAGTACATCCACATGGTTGATGGCTTCCAGATTCATTTCATAAGTCTTACCGAAGCCAACACCCGGATCCAGCATAATCTTATCATCTGCCACACCTGCTTTTCTCGCAATGGCTACAGACTCTTCCATGTCTTTTACCATATCCTGAAGGAAATTGTCGTAGACTGCTTCGTTACGGTTGTGCATCAGACAGCAGGCTGCCTGGTATTTGGCAGTTACTTCTGCAACTTTATAATCATGTTTAAACCCCCAGATATCATTGACCAGATCGGCACCGGCCTGGAGCGCAGCTTCTGCTACGTGGCCCTTGTAAGTATCAATGGAAACCGGAATATCAAAGTGTGCCTTGACTGCTTCGATGACCGGTGTAACACGGGCAATTTCTTCTTCATCAGAGAGCAAAGTATATCCCGGTCTGGTGGATTCTCCGCCGATGTCTACGATGGCAGCACCGTCAGCAATCATAGCTTCTGCATGGCGCAGTGCATCGTCCATATGGTTGAAACGTCCACCGTCCGAAAAAGAATCCGGTGTAACATTCAGAATACCCATAATATAAGTTTCGTTTTTGGTATCAAATTCATGATTTCCGATTTTCATAATAGGAACTCCTTTGTTTTAGTAGTCAATTTCCAGATTTTTCTTAGATTCCGGCCAGTTACATTCTAAACTTGCAGGGCAGCAGAAGCAATTGCGGGACTGCTTGTCGGCACGGTACAGATAAAGGGCGAGCGGTGTCGCTCCCGTTGCCTCATTGCCACGGTGGTGCAAAATGGCATCCTGTATCTGGTGAATTTCCGTATCTGCAAATCCGGTCTCAGCTAAGATCAGCTGTGCCATCTGTGCACTGGCAATATCATGGGGCGTACCATGGGCAATCTGCTCATATCGGCCGATATCATGCAGAAGAGCAGCTGCATAAATCAGTTCTTTGTCCAGCCCGGCATGTTCTTCCAGATT
Organism: Jingyaoa shaoxingensis; assembly: GCF_014385005.1. Lineage (GTDB taxonomy): Bacteria > Bacillota > Clostridia > Lachnospirales > Lachnospiraceae > Marvinbryantia > Marvinbryantia shaoxingensis. The sequence goes on from NZ_JACRSZ010000017.1 coordinate 31,928, forward strand.
ATACAGATACATCAGTCGGGCAACATCCAGAAAATGTTCCATTGTATGTCGGCAGAAAATCCGGTTTTTTTCCACATCAGTCAGAAGTGAAAACTGCTCCTGATAGAGTGGATGGGAATAAACAGCCTGTATACGTTTCATGCTGATTTAACCCTTTACCATCTGCAGGAAAGTCTGCTGGAGAGTAAAATCTTCTGCAAACGTACCGCGTACAATGGAAGTAACGGTCTTGCTTCCAGGCTTCTGAACACCGCGCATGGTCATGCACATGTGTTCTGCTTCGATCATAACCATGACTCCCTTTGGCTGCAGGTATTCTTCCAGTGCATCTGCGATCTGTGCAGTCAGATTCTCCTGAATCTGAGGTCTGCGGGCGAATACCTCTACTGTTCTGGCAAGCTTGCTTAAGCCTGCAACACGCTGATCCGGAATATAGGCAACATGTGCCTTGCCGTAGAATGGGAGTAAATGGTGTTCGCAGGTGGAATAGAAGGTAATATCCTTCTCCAGTACGATATTATTGTTGGTTGCGTGGAATTGTTTGGAAAGATGAGTGGCCGGATCTTCATAAAGTCCCCCGTAGATCTGTTCGCACATTCTGGCAATACGGTCCGGGGTATCCAGCAGCCCCTCTCTGTGAATATCTTCTCCGATGCCCTCCAGCATAAGGCGGACACCTTCTTTGATCTTTTCGTGATCCATCATAATGATTGGTAAACCTCCTGAATTCTTGTTCATCAGGATGCTTCCGGTTCAGACTGGAAAAAATTGCATAAAAAAAACATCCTGATGGGAATATATGTTACGACAAGTTACTATCCCTTCACAATCAAGATGTATAGCATCTGTATGTTGCAACGGGTGCGGAATTCATATCGTAAGACGAGCTTTTCGTTTCCGTGGCAACTCCCCATCCACAGAACACTTGACGCATGAAAACCTATTTTGCATAATAGCAATCAGTTCGGTATGATGATTGCATAATTGCTTCTATGTAATATTTACTAGATGCCTGAATTATAGCATTATTAGTATAGATAAGCAATATAAAAATAGATGGAAATGAAAAAAATGAAAAAAATTTTAAAAAGTACTTGCATTTTTTAAAGGATTAGTATAGAATACATTGTGTTGTGACATTGGGCTATCGCCAAATGGTAAGGCAACGGACTCTGACTCCGTCATTTCAAGGTTCGAATCCTTGTAGCCCAGCTTTTAAGAGATATTCATTTGGATATCTCTTTATTTTTTGCAAAAAATTACTTTGCAGGAAGTTTTATTTTTGTTATAATCCAAGATGCCAGCAGGCATCTTTTGACTTTAATATCGTAATCGAAACAGGAGATTTATATGCCATATCAGTTTCAGAGCCGTATCAGATACAGTGAAATAGGAGAAGATAAGAGACTTACCCTGCCGGGGTTGATCAATTATTTTCAGGATTGCAGTACGTTTCAGTCAGAGACACTGGGAAACGGCGTCGATGACATGTACGCCAAAGGAAAAGTGTGGGTGCTGGCGTACTGGCAGATCGAGATTAAAAGGCTTCCTGTTCTGGGAGAAGAGGTGACCGCACAGACCTGGGCGCATACTTTTAAAGGCTTCCAGGGAGAACGTAATTACCGTATGCTGGATGCAAAAGGCAGTAGTATTGCCTGTGCCAATTCTCTTTGGATCTATGTGGATCTGCAGACAGGGCATCCGGTGAGAGTGGACAGAGAGGTACAGGAACGCTACCCAATGGAACCGGCACTGGAGATGGAACGTATGTCAAGGAAGATCAAAGTTCCGGAAGGTGGTGTAACAGAAGAGGCATTTAAGGTATGCCGTCATCATCTGGATACCAATCATCATGTAAATAACGCACAGTATATCGATATGGCGCAGGAGTATCTTCCAAAGGAATGGAAGCTGGCCAGAGTGAGAGTAGAATATAAAAATCAGGCGGTGCTGGGAGACATGATCTGCCCGGTAGTGTGCCGGATGGAAAACAGTGTGACAGTAGATCTGCGCGGTGAAGATGGCAGATCCTATGCTATTGTGGAATTTGCCTGAGAGCAGGCAGACGGAACAGGGAACAGAGAAATAATAACGGAAAGACAGATTAGGTGAAGTAATGTTAGAATTAGGAAAAAGACAGAAACTGAATATTGTTAAGAGAACAGATTTTGGTGTATATCTGGCAGAAGGAGACAACGTGGAAGAACGTGTCCTTCTTCCTCGTAAGGAAGTTCCGGAAAATGCAGTCATCGGCGATGAACTGGATGTTTTCTTGTATAAGGATTCCAGGGACCGCCTGATTGCAACTACCAGACAGCCGAAGCTGGAACTGGGACAGGTGGGAATCCTGAGAGTAAAAGAAGTAGCAAAGATCGGAGCATTTCTGGACTGGGGACTGGAAAAAGACATTTTGCTTCCATTTAAGCAGCAGACCCGGAAGGTACGGGAAGGAGAAGACTGGCTGGTAGCCCTGTATATTGATAAGAGCGACCGTCTCTGTGCGACGATGAATGTCTATGAATATCTGGAGAAGGATTCTCCTTATAAGAAAGATGATCATGTAACAGGAACCATCTATCAGATCAGTGAACGGTTTGGTGTATTCGTAGCAGTCGATAACCGTTATTCTGCACTAATTCCGCAGAAAGAGGCTGCAAGACATTATACGATTGGCGATCAGATCACTGCCAGAGTGACAGGAGTGAAGGAAGATGGCAAGCTGGATCTGTCGGCAAGAGAAAAAGCATATCTTCAGATTGATGAAGATGCAGAGGCAGTTATGATGGCAATCGAGGAATTCTCAGGTGTTCTGCCATTTACAGACAAAGCATCACCGGAAGTGATCAAAAGAGAGATGGGACTGAGCAAAAACGCATTCAAGCGTGCAGTGGGACATCTGTTAAAAGAGGGCAGAATCGAGATTACAGAACGGGTAATCCGAAAAGTAAAATAAAGACTGATACGTTCTGAAGTCGAAGCTGTAGCGTCCCTGTGTAGATTTTGCACGACAGACGGGGAAAGCAGCACCGGAGAATGAGACAATTGTTATAAAATAAACGAAGTATAGAATCTAAACTAATAGTCATAAGGGAGAAAGCGAGAAAACCGCTTGTAATTTCTGGCAAAATCGCATATAGTATGGGTGTAGCGAAGAAAGAGTTTAGAGGCAGACCGCAAGAGAAGATGCGGTGAAAGGAGTATAAAATGAAAGTACAGAATATCACAGATATAAATAAGTTTTTTGAGGTAGTAGATAGCTGTAAAGGAAAAGTAGAATTAGTAACAGGCGAAGGTGACAGACTGAATCTGAAGTCTAAGCTGTGTCAGTATGTTTCTCTGGCAAACATTTTCTCCAACGGTGAGATTCCGGAACTGGAAGTTCTTGCTTACGAAAAAGAAGATGTAGATAAACTGATCAATTTCATGATCAATGGTTAATTTAATGATAACAGAGTCAAAAGCCTGAATCATAATATATAATTTTTAGACTGTCAAAGACCGTTGTAAGATGTTATACTAAAAAAAGACATTTTACAACGGTCTTTTTTCATATAAATAGAAATGAGGTTTCAATTTTGAATTTTACACATTTGCATGTGCATACGGAGTACAGTCTTCTGGACGGCTCCAATAAAATTAAAGAATATGTAAGCCGGGTCAAAGAACTGGGAATGAACAGTGCGGCAATTACAGACCATGGAGTGATGTTCGGTGTGATTGATTTTTACCGTGCAGCACGGGCAGAGGGAATTAATCCGATCCTGGGATGTGAAGTATATGTGGCACCTGGATCACGTTTTGACAGGGAAAAGTCCAGCGGGGATGACCGGTATTATCATCTGGTTCTTCTGGCAGAGAATAACAAAGGCTACAGCAATCTGATGAAGATCGTGTCCAAGGGCTATACGGAAGGGTATTATTATAAGCCACGTGTGGATCGCTCCGTTTTGGAAGAGTACCATGAGGGGATCATTGCTTTGAGTGCCTGCCTGGCTGGAGAAGTGCAGAAGTATCTGGCAAGGGGCATGTATGAAGAGGCGAAGAAAGCAGCGCTGGAGCATGAGCAGATATTTGGAAAGGGTAATTATTTTCTTGAATTGCAGGATCATGGGATACCAGAGCAGAAACTGGTGAATCAGCAGTTGCTTCGGATGAGTAGAGAGACAGGCATTGAACTGGTGGCTACTAATGATGTGCACTACACTTACGCAGAGGATGCGGATTCCCATGATATTCTGCTGTGTATCCAGACTGGCAAGAAGCTGGATGATGAAGAACGTATGCGCTACGAAGGCGGTCAGTATTATGTGAAGTCACCGGAAGAAATGGCACAGCTTTTCCCATATGCACTACAGGCACTGGAAAATACCCAGAAGATCGCAGACCGTTGCCATGTGGAGATCGAATTTGGCGTGACCAAGCTGCCAAAGTTTGATGTTCCGGAAGGCTATACCTCATGGGAATATCTGAATAAACTATGTTTTGACGGCCTTGCAGAACGGTATGAGGAACAGCAGGCAGAAGAATTAAAAGAACGCCTGAATTACGAACTTGGCATTATTCAGAAAATGGGTTATGTTGATTATTTCCTGATTGTGTGGGACTTTATTCATTACGCCAGAGAGCATGACATTATGGTGGGACCGGGACGTGGATCAGCTGCTGGAAGCCTGGTTTCCTATACACTGGGAATCACGAAGCTGGACCCGATTAAGTATAATCTGCTGTTTGAACGATTCCTGAATCCGGAGCGAGTATCCATGCCGGATATTGACGTGGATTTCTGTTTTGAAAGAAGACAGGAAGTCATTGATTATGTGGTGCGTAAGTATGGCAAGGAAAAAGTTGTTCAGATCGTTACCTTTGGTACGCTTGCAGCCCGTGGCGTCATCCGTGATGTGGGACGTGTCATGGATATCCCTTATGCGATAGTGGACAATGTGGCAAAGATGATACCGCAGGAACTGAATATCACCATAGACAAAGCCTTAAAAATGAATCCGGATCTGAAAAAGCTATATGAGGAAGATGCGCAGATGCGGCGGTTGATTGATATGTCCAGAAGGCTGGAAGGTCTGCCAAGACATACCTCTATGCATGCGGCAGGAGTTGTCATCTGTCAGAAGGCAGCAGATGAATATGTGCCTCTGGCCCTGGGATCTGATGGCTCGCCGGTTACTCAGTTTACCATGACCACACTGGAGGAACTGGGACTTCTGAAGATGGACTTTCTGGGACTTCGAACCCTGACCGTGATTCAGAACGCAGTAAAATTTGTAGAGCAGAATGTCGGAATGGTGTTAGATATGGATCACATTGATTATAATGATCCCAAGGTTCTGGCATCCTTAAGTACAGGAAAGACAGATGGCGTGTTCCAGCTGGAAAGTGCGGGCATGAAGAATTTCATGAAAGAACTGAAGCCGGAGAGCCTGGAAGATATCATTGCGGGGATTGCTCTGTATCGTCCGGGGCCAATGGATTTTATTCCACAATATATTAAAGGAAAGAACAATGCAGAGAGCATTACCTATGACTGTCCGCAGCTAAAGCCGATTCTGGAAGCCACCTACGGATGTATCGTTTATCAGGAACAGGTTATGCAGATCGTACGTGACCTGGGTGGATATACACTGGGACGAAGCGATCTTCTCCGACGTGCCATGTCTAAGAAAAAAGCGGCAGTCATGGAGAAGGAACGGCAGAATTTTGTATATGGTAATAAAGAGGAAGGTGTTCCGGGCTGTATCAAAAATGGAATTTCAGAAGCAGTTGCCAATAAAATCTATGATGATATGATTGATTTTGCAAAATATGCTTTTAATAAATCACATGCAGCAGCCTATGCAGTGGTTTCTTATCAGACGGCATATCTGAAGTATTATTATCCGGTAGAATTCATGGCGGCACTGATGACGTCAGTCATTGATAACTCGGCAAAAGTGGCAGAATACCACATGACCTGCCGTCAGATGGGAATCCAGATTCTGCCGCCGGATATAAATCTGGGAGAGAGCGGCTTTACCGTAGATGGTAACAATATTCGATACGGGCTGTCTGCCATCAAGAGTGTGGGAAAACCAGTGATCGCAGCCATTGTGGAAGAACGTAAACTAAACGGAAAATATACTTCCCTGAAGAATTTTATGGAACGTCTGTCAGGAAAAGAGATCAATAAGAGAACGGTAGAAAACTTTATTAAATCCGGAGCCTTTGACAGTCTTGGCGGAAACAGACACCAGTTTATGCTGCTCTATGGACCATTGATGGATTCTGTGAATCAGGAGAAGAAGAATTCTATGGCAGGTCAGATGTCCCTCTTTGATTTTGTAGGAGAAGAAGAAAAGAAAGGATTTGAGGTCAGCATGCCAGAGGTGGAAGAATATGAGAAAGAACAGCTTCTGGCCTATGAAAAAGAGGTGCTTGGTTTTTATGTCAGCGGTCATCCTCTGGAAAAATACGAAAGTATCTGGAAAAAGCATATTACCAATGTGACGGCTGACTTTGCGCTGGATGAAGAGACCGGGCATTCCAGAGTCACCGATGGTATCAAGGCTACTGTGGGCGGGATGATTGTGGAAAAGACCATCAAGTATACGAGAAATAATCAGACTATGGCGTTCCTGACACTGGAAGACCTGCTGGGAACAGTAGAAGTCGTGGTATTTCCAAGAGACTACGAGAAGAATAAAAACCAGCTTGTGGAAGATGAAAAGGTATTTATTACAGGGCGGGTATCGGTGGAGGAAGATAAGCCAAGTAAGCTGATCTGCGAGAAAATAAAGAACTTTAAGGATATCAACCGGGAAGTATGGATCCAGTTTGCAGATATGAATGCCTATCAGGAAAATGAGAGACAGCTATATAATATTCTGCGGGAATCTGACGGAAAAGATCGTGTGGTAATCTATGTCAGATCACCGAAAGCAGTAAAGCGTCTTTCGGAAAACTGGACGGTAAATGCCAATGAAGAACTGCTTCGGAAGCTGGCTGAGAAGTTCGGAATAGAAAATGTAAAAACTATTTGAAAATGCAAATGAAATGAATTACACTATAGAAAAATGTGAAAACAGCAAAGCCTTTTGAGGAGGAGATACCATGGAAAAAGAAATCAAAACAATTGGTGTGCTGACCAGCGGCGGAGATGCATCCGGAATGAATGCTGCCATCCGTGCGGTAGTCAGAAAGGCAATCTACAATGGCAAAAAAGTAAAGGGTATCTACCGTGGATACAGCGGTCTGTTAAATGAAGAGATCAGGGATATGACAGCAAGGGATGTGTCAGATACAATTGCCCGCGGTGGTACCATTCTGGGAACTGCAAGATGTGCAGAATTCCGCACAGAAGAAGGTCAGAAACTGGGTGCTGAGATCTGCAAGAAGCACGGTATTGACGGTCTGGTAGTTATCGGAGGTGATGGCTCTTTTGCGGGAGCGCAGAAGCTGGCGGCATTGGGGATAAATACCATTGGTGTTCCGGGTACCATTGATCTGGATATTGCGTGTACCGAGTATACCATCGGATTTGATACAGCAATCAATACGGCAATGGAAGCCATCGATAAAGTTCGTGATACCTCTACTTCTCATGAACGGTGCAGTATTATAGAGGTAATGGGAAGACATGCAGGTTATATTGCATTATATTGTGGTATTGCCAATGGAGCGGAAGATATTCTGGTTCCGGAACGTTATAATTATGATGAACAGGAACTGATCAATAACATTATCCGTAACAGAAAGCGTGGCAAGAAGCACCATATCATTATTAATGCAGAAGGTATCGGACATTCCACCTCTATGGCAAGACGTATCCAGGCAGCAACCGGTGTGGAGACAAGAGCAACCATTCTTGGTCACATGCAGCGTGGAGGAAGCCCAACCTGTAAGGATCGTGTATATGCATCTATGATGGGAGCCTATGCAGTAGACCTTCTGTGTGCAGGCAAGAGCAATCGTGTGGTCGGATACCGTCATGGCGATTTTACAGATTTTGACATTGACGAGGCACTGGCTATGCAGAAGGATCTGCCGGAATACATGTGGGAGGTAGCAAGAGCGTTATCGGTATAGCAGACAGGTGACAATTGCAGATAAGTCATAATATGATAGAAAGTACAGCAAATAAGCAGGTCAGGAATCTGATACAATTGATAAAGAAGGCGAAAGTCCGTCGGGAAACACAGACTTTTGTGGTGGAAGGCATTCGTATGTTCCGTGAGGTGCCAAAAGAACAACTGGTGCAGACTTATGTATCAGAAAGTTTTCTGGAAAAACAGGAAAATCACGAAGCTCTGAAGGGCATTCATTATGAAGTCATGACGGACAAAGTGTTTGCAGCAGTTTCTGACACACAGACGCCTCAGGGAATACTCTGTGTTGTGCGGCAGAAGGAATATACACTGGAAGAGATCTTAAAGAAAGAATTTCCGTTTCTGATGATTCTGGAGAATCTTCAGGATCCGGGCAATCTGGGTACAATTTTCCGCACAGCAGAGGGAGCGGGAGTGGATGGTATCATTATGAGTTCGGATACCGTGGACATTTATAATCCCAAGACGGTGCGTTCAACCATGGGATCTCTGTACCGTATGCCTTTCTTCTATGAGAAGGATCTGAAGGGTGTGGTTGAGAGAATAAAGGAAAAAAACGTCTCCGTTTATGCAGCGCACTTAAAAGGCAAACATGCATACTACCTTGAGGATTACAGAAGTGGATGTGCATTTCTGATCGGCAATGAAGGAAATGGACTGACAGATGAACTGGCGGCACTGGCAGACACGTATATCAGAATTCCAATGGAAGGTCAGGTAGAGTCTCTGAATGCAGCCATAGCAGCAGCAGTATTAATGTATGAAGTAAAAAGACAGCGAGATTGATCAGAACCCGTCTTACTCAAATTGGTAAGACGGGGATTTTTATGACAGTTTTTAGGGGGTTGACAAAGAAAGTTAACTATCGTACAATAGGACTGTAAAAATTCTTAACAAATTTGTAATAATATGCGCTGAGAAATGTAAAAACTTACAGAGAGTCATAAAAAAGGGAGTTGCAAAAAGGCTTTCACGTGGTGATTACAGGCGCATATACGGAGGTTATGTAATGAAAAACAGAACAAAAGCAGCAATTTGTAGTACTGTCTCAGTCCTGACACTTTCTGTGCTGTCTTCCTCTACCGTTATGGCAGCAGAAAGCAGCAGATGTGGTGGAAAGAACGTGGCAGTTGCCAATGTAAGCAGCGAATTACTGATTCGTGCAAGCGCAGATGACAGCAGTGCTGTGATTGGATATGTACCAAGTGCCGGCGGTGTGATGGTAAAGAGTATGGATGCTGACTGGACGAAGGTAGAGGTTGGAGACAAGACAGGTTATGTACGAACAGAGTATCTTGCATTTGATGACAGGGCAGATGAACTGAAGTCTGTATACGGAGTACAGGGGGCAGTTGCTTCCTGGGATAATGTAAAGATTTTCTCAGATCATGAAGATACATCTTCTATTATCGGAACGATGAATGAGGGAGAAGGATACGAGGTACTGGGAAGCACAAATGACTGGGTAGAGATTCAGCTGGATAATGGCGAGACGGCATATGTGGCAGCAGAAGATGTGGAGACGACCATGGTAGTTGATGGTGCAGTGTCAGTAGATGACAGCACAGCACAGCCGGCAACGACTACATATACTGTAGCGCCACAGAATGATACTTACATAGAGCAGGCTGAGGATACCTATGTGGCAGAAACCGAGTACGTCCCAGAAACGGATTATGTGGCAGAAACCGAGTACGCTCCAGAGACGGACTATGTGGCAGAAACAGAGTACATCCCAGAGACGGACTATGTGGCAGAGACCGAATATGTTCCAGAGACGGACTATGTGGCAGAGACCGAATATGTTCCAGAGACGGACTATGTGGCAGAGACCGAATATGTTCCAGAGACGGACTATGTGGCAGAGACCGAATATGTTCCAGAGACGGACTATGTGGCAGAGACCGAATATGTTCCAGAGACGGACTATGTGGCAGAGACCGAATATGTTCCAGAGACGGACTATGTGGCAGAGACCGAATATGTTCCAGAGACGGACTATGTGGCAGAAACCGAATATGTCCCAGAAACAGATTATGTGGCAGAAACCGAATATGTCCCAGAAACAGATTATGTGGCAGAAACCGAATACGTCCCAGAGACGGAGTATGTAGAAGAAACTGAGAGCACAGAGAGTACGGAAAGTACGGTAAGCGCAAGCAGCAGTGATCTGGATCTGCTGGCAGCACTGATCTACTGTGAAGCAGGCAACCAGTCTATGGAAGGTAAAATTGCAGTAGGACAGGTTGTTATGAACCGTGTGGCAAGTTCATCTTTTGCGAATAGTATTCATGATGTTATTTATGAAAGTGGACAGTTTACACCGGCATCCAGTGGATGGCTGGACAGTGTGATTGGAAGTGCGCCAAGCGACTGTTACGAAGCAGCACAGGCTGCTATGAATGGACAGGGAACTGTTGGCGGAGCACTTTACTTCAATACCGGGTCCGGAAAAGGAACTCAGATTGGTGCACATCAGTTCTACTAAAATATAAGAAGAATATTAAGATACCATATCTGATACTTATGTGTCAGGTGTGGTATTTTTTTATATGTTATGATATAATAGGAAAACATGAAAAGCCGGACGGGAAAGGAGGAGCAAAATGGATTTTGTTATGTTACCGGTGCACTGGATGATCTTGTTTATTCTGTTGCTGGTAATAGAACTGCTGACGATGGGGCTAACCACAATCTGGTTTGCGGGAGGAGCTCTTGCAGGGCTGATTGCCAATGTCTGCGGACTGGATTTCTGGCCACAGATGATGGCGTTTGTTGCAGTTTCGTTTTTATTGCTGTTTTTTACAAGACCATTTGCGGTAAAATATGTGAACAAAGGGCATGTTTCTACCAATGTGGATGAGCTGATCGGAATGGAAGGCGTAGTCCTGGAGGAGATTGACAATCTCAGGGCATCCGGCAGGGTTCAGGTCAGAGGGATGGAATGGACAGCCAGATCTCAGAATCAGGAACAGAAAATTGCAAAAGATAAGATCATAGAAGTATGTGCTATTGAAGGGGTAAAATTAATTGTAAAAGAAAAGGAGAACAACTGATATGAGCATTGCAATTATTATTCTTATTGTTATATTATTATTACTGTCAAGAAATATTCGTATTGTACCGCAGGCACAGGCAATGGTAGTAGAGCGTCTGGGTGGATACAGGGCAACCTGGAATGTGGGACTGCATTTTAAAGTGCCGATTCTGGACCGCGTAGCAAAGAAAGTGGTTTTAAAGGAACAGGTAGTGGATTTCCCGCCACAGCCGGTGATCACTAAAGATAATGTTACCATGCAGATTGATACAGTAGTATTTTTCCAGATCACAGATCCGAAGTTATACACATATGGCGTGGAAAATCCAATCATGGCAATTGAGAACCTGACGGCTACCACATTAAGAAATATTATTGGTGACCTGGAACTGGATGAGACACTGACTTCCAGAGAGACAATCAATACGAAGATGAGAGCATCCCTGGATGTAGCCACAGATCCATGGGGCATCAAGGTGAACCGTGTGGAACTGAAGAATATCATTCCTCCTGCAGCTATTCAGGAAGCAATGGAAAAGCAGATGAAGGCAGAGCGTGAAAGACGTGAGACGATTCTGGTGGCAGAAGGTGAGAAGAAGTCAGCCATTCTGGTAGCTGAAGGTAAAAAAGAAGCCATGATTCTGGATGCACAGGCAGCAAAGGAATCGGCCATTCTGAAAGCCGAAGCAGAAAAGGAAAAGATGATCCGTGAGGCAGAAGGTGAGGCAGAGGCAATTCTGAAGGTTCAGCAGGCCAACGCAGACGGTATCCGTTTCCTGAAGGAAGCAGGTGCAGATGAGAGCGTACTGACACTGAAGAGCTTTGAAGCAATGGCGAAGATTGCAGACGGTCAGGCAACCAAGATTATCATTCCGTCAGAGATGCAGAATCTGGCAGGAAGTATCAAAGCAGCAGTAGAGGTAGCCAAAGAAGCATAAGAAAATAAGGAGATTTTATTGAATTTTGGCTTCGTATCTGTGAAGGTACTGAACAGATACAAAAATATAAGACAGAAGGTTTAAGAGGATGAATTTAAAAGGACGTAATTTTTTAACACTGAAAGACTTTACACCGGAAGAGATCACATATATGCTGGATCTGGCAGCAGATCTGAAGAATAAGAAGAAGAAGGGCATTCCGGTAGATCATTATAGAGGAAAGAATGTGGCACTGATTTTTGAAAAGACCAGTACCCGTACTCGCTGTGCATTTGAAGTGGCAGCTCACGATCTTGGAATGGGCTGCACTTATCTGGATCCGACCGGATCACAGATTGGTAAAAAGGAAAGTATTGCCGATACAGCACGCGTACTTGGCAGAATGTTTGAAGGGATTGAATACCGTGGATATGGTCAGGAGATTGTGGAAGAACTGGCAAAATATGCCGGTGTTCCGGTATGGAATGGATTGACCAATGAATATCATCCGACTCAGATGCTGGCAGATATGCTGACCATTCGGGAGCATTTTGGAGATCTGAAAGGAAGAAAGCTGGTATACATGGGAGATGCCAGATACAATATGGGTAATTCCCTGATGATCGTCTGCGCAAAACTGGGACTTCATTTTGTTGCATGCACTACAAAAGAATACTTCCCAAATGAAGAGCTGGTAGAGACATGCAAAGGATATGCAAAAGAATCCGGAGCAACCATTACACTGACCGATGATGTGAAGACAGGAACCAGAGATGCAGATGTGATCTACACCGATGTTTGGGTATCTATGGGTGAGCCGGATGAAGTATGGGAGAAGCGTATCAAGGATCTTTCCCCATACAGAGTAACAAAAGAGGTCATGGAAAATGCAGGAGAGAAAGCAATCTTCCTCCACTGCCTGCCAGCATTCCATGATCTGAAGACCAAGATTGGCAAGCAGATGGGAGAAAAATACGGACTGACTGAAATGGAAGTCACAGATGAGGTATTTGAATCTGCGCAGTCTAAGGTATTTGATGAGGCAGAGAACAGAATGCATACTATCAAGGCAGTTATGGTAGCAACGTTGGGAGAACAGTAGGAAGTATGAAGAGTGAAATTCTCAGTGTCCTCCGTAATACGGAAGGCTATATATCCGGACAGGAGCTCTGCGAACGGTTTGGTGTCAGCAGGACTGCAGTCTGGAAGGGTATCAATCAATTAAAAAATGAAGGATATCAGATTGAGGCGGTACAGAATAAAGGGTACCGCCTTTGCGGGTATCCGGAGAGCATTTCCAAAATCGAACTGGAGAGTCGTATGCACACCAAATGGGCAGGACAGAATCTGATCTGTCTGGACAGCATTGACTCTACCAATGATTATATTAAGAAGCTGGCTGAGGAAGGCGCGCCGCATGGAACACTGGCCGTAGCGGATTACCAGTCCGGAGGAAAAGGCAGAAGAGGACGGAGCTGGGTGACACCACATGGTTCTGCTATTGCCATGAGTATACTGGTACGCCCGAAGCTGGCCCCTGAAAAGGCATCTATGATGACGCTGGTGGCAGGTATGGCAGTAGCAAAAAGCGTAAAAGAAGTTACAGGATTGGATGTGAAGATTAAATGGCCAAATGATGTGGTCATCAACGGCCGGAAGATCTCAGGAACGCTGACAGAGATGAGTATGGAACTTGGAGCTATTCACTATATTGTGATTGGAACCGGAATCAATGCCAATGTGACAGAATTCCCGGAAGAGATTAAGGACATTGCAACGTCTCTGATCCTGGAAAAAGGAGAAAAGGTAGACAGGGCAGCCATTATCTGTGCTCATATGGAAGCCTTTGAAGACTTCTATGACCGTTTCATGGAATATGGAGATATGACATTATTGAAGGAAGACTATCAGGAGCTTCTGGCGAATCAGAATCAGCAGGTGCGTGTTCTGGAACCAGGCAATGAATATACGGGAATCGCCCGTGGCATTGATGAACTGGGACAGCTCCTGGTAGAAAAAGAAGATGGCAGCATCGTAAAGGTCTATGCCGGAGAAGTGTCTGTCAGAGGAATATATAACTACGTTTAAGAGGATATACAATGAATCAGAAATCAGAAAAAACTGTGCTCTGCGGAGCAAGTGCTTATACAGAAAAGTACTATTTAAATGATGAATTCCAGGCACTGCCGGATGCGATCAAAGACGAACTGAAGATTATGTGTGTGCTCTATACCAATGATGTGGGCGGAGTGCTGACACTGGAGTTTAGTGAGGACGGAGAACTCTGCTTTCATACAGAGGCAGAAGAGAACGACTTCAGCTATGATGAGATCGGAAGTGTGCTGAAGATCCGGGAATTACAGAGAACCAAGGGGGAACTCCTGGAGTCTCTGGAACTGTATTACAAAGTAGCCATTCTGGGGATAGATGCATCCACTATGGCAATGGATGAGGAGTAACAGATGGAACCAAAGGAATTAAAGATTGGAAATGTCAGACTGGAAAATCCTTATATATTGGCTCCTATGGCAGGTGTAACAGACCTGCCTTTTCGTTTGTTATGCAAAGAGATGGGAGCAGGGTTGATCTGTATGGAGATGGTTAGTGCAAAAGCAATATCTTTTCATAATAAAAATACAGAAAAGCTAATGGAGATCGAGGAACAGGAACGACCGGTTTCCATGCAGCTCTTTGGCAGTGATCCGGATCTGATTGCAGAGATGGCAGCACAGATCGAGGAACGTCCTTTTGATATTCTGGATCTGAATATGGGATGTCCGGTGCCGAAGGTGGTAAATAACGGAGAAGGATCTGCATTGATGAAGAATCCACATCTGGCTGCGGAGATTGTGAGAAAAACATCCAGAGCAATCCAGAAGCCCCTGACAGTCAAGATCCGAAAAGGATTTGATGAGAAGCATGTGAATGCAGTGGAGATGGCAAAATATCTGGAGGATGCCGGAGCGGCAGCAATTGCTGTACATGGACGCACCAGAGAGCAATATTATGCGGGAAAAGCTGACTGGGAGATTATTCGTCAGGTAAAAGAAGCAGTCAGCGTACCGGTAATCGGAAACGGAGATGTGTCAGATCCCATAACTGCTCACAAAATGATGAAAGAGACCGGATGCGATGGTGTGATGATAGGTCGGGCAAGCCGGGGAAATCCATGGATATTCCGACAGCTTTTAGAATATGATAAAACAGGAGTGCTTTTGGAGAAACCAGATGTGGCTGAATTAAAATCCATGATTCTGCGTCATGCCAGACTGCAGCTACAGTATAAGGGCGAATATACCGGAATCCGGGAGATGCGTAAGCACGTGGCATGGTATACAGCAGGTTATCCACACAGTGCGGCAATCCGCAGAAGAGTAAATGAAATCGAGACAATAGGGCAGTTAGAAGAAATGCTTGAGAGTATACCAGATGTGAGATGACTCCCACCTCTTTAGGTGGCGAGGAGCAAATTAGTATCAGTGGTGGGAGTCAATCTCCCATCTGATATAGCCTCCGGCAGGATTGCAGAGATGCGCAAAAGAAATATGTCATGCTTTGCATGACGCGCATCTCGCAGCAAGAATGCCGAGGCATTCTTGAATGGCAGCAGGAAGGCACAATCTGTAATCACAGCCTGCAAAGCGTGAAATAACGGTGAAAATCAACATTTTCTTGACATGATCGGTCTGGAATATTATAATATTATGACTGATTAGGTAAACTTACGTAAATTATAAGCCAAAAGGCATAAAAATATTAGATTTTGAGAGGTGCAAAATATCATGGAAGCAAAGAAAAATTTATTAACCTATACAGGTTTGAAGGCACTGGAAGACGAGATGGAAGATCTGAAGCTGAACAGACGTAAGGAAGTTTCACAGAAGATCAAAGAGGCAAGAGAACAGGGAGACCTTTCCGAGAATGCAGAGTACGACGCAGCAAAAGACGAGCAGCGTGATATCGAAGCCAGAATCGAAGAGATTGAGAAAATCTTAAAGAATGCAGAGGTCGTAGTAGAAGATGATGTGGATTCTGACAAGATCAACGTTGGATGCACTGTTAAATTATACGATGAAGAATTCGAAGAAGAGATTGAATACAAGATTGTAGGCTCTACAGAAGCTAACAGTCTGCAGGGAAAAATCTCCAATGAGTCACCGGTTGGAAAAGCACTGATCGGCGCATCCGTAGGACAGGAAATTGAAGTAGAGACTCAAGTAGGTATTATCAAGTACAAAGTTTTGGGTATTGAAAGATCCTTATAACAGATGGAAGAAATGAGACGATAATGGCAGACTTGAAATTCTCTGGTTATAGAAAAACAGTGGACAGGAATTCAGGCAGGAATAACACAGGAGGAATGAGAATTGGCACAGGGAAATAAGAAACAGGGAAACGGTCAGGAAATGGATGTGAACAAGCTCAGACAGGTTCGCCGTGATAAGCTGGCAGAGCTGCAGGCTATGGGTAAAGACCCGTTCCAGATTACAAAATTTGATCAGACACATCATTCAGCAGATGTGAAGGATCTTTACTATGCACACGAAGCTCAGATCCTGGCAGGCAGAACCACACCTTCTGTAGAAGGTATGGATGAAGCACAGGCCAGACAGGTTCTGAACGATGATTATAATGAAAGAAGAGCAATCATGGATGCACAGCCGATTCATGTATCCATTGCTGGACGTATGATGTTCAAGCGTGTCATGGGTAAAGCTTCTTTCTGTAACATTCAGGATTTAAAGGGCAATATTCAGGTATACGTTTCAAGGGATGCCATCGGCGAAGAGTCTTATGCAGAGTTCAAGAAGTCTGATATCGGTGATATCTATGGCGTAAAAGGATATGCATTTCGTACCAAGACAGGGGAGATTTCTGTTCATGCAACAGAAATGATTCTGATGGCGAAATCGCTTCAGATTCTTCCGGAAAAGTTCCACGGACTGACCAACACTGATATGCGTTATCGTCAGAGATATGTGGATCTGATCATGAGCCCGGAATCCAAAGAAGTATTCCTGAAGCGTTCTCAGATCATCAAAGAGATCCGTAAGTTCCTGGATGGAAGAAACTTCATCGAAGTAGAGACACCTACTTTGGTAAGTAATGCAGGTGGTGCAGCGGCAAGACCATTTGAAACCCATTACAATGCACTGAACGAAGATGTAAAGCTTCGAATTTCTCTGGAGCTTTATCTGAAGAGACTGATCGTTGGAGGCATGGAAAGAGTCTTCGAAATCGGCCGTGTATACCGTAACGAAGGTGTAGATACCCGCCACAACCCAGAATTTACGCTGATGGAATTATATCAGGCATATACAGATTACGAAGGTATGATGGAACTGACAGAATCCATGTTCCGTTACCTGGCAGAGACAGTACTTGGAAGCAGCAAGTTTACTTACAATGGCATCGAGATCGACTTTGGTAAACCATTCGAACGTCTCACTATGAACGATGCAATTAAGAAATACGCAGGTGTAGACTTCGATAAGATTAAGACAGACGAAGAAGCGAAAGCACTGGCAAAAGATCGTGGTATTGAATTTGAAGAACGTCACACCAAGGGTGATATCATCAATCTGTTCTTCGAAGAGTTCTGTGAAGAGAACCTGATCCAGCCGACCTTTATCATGGATCATCCGCTGGCAATTTCTCCATTGACTAAGAAGAAACCAAATGATCCGGAAAAGGTAGAACGTTTTGAACTGTTCATTAATACCTGGGAAATGTGTAACGCATACTCCGAGCTGAACGACCCAATTGATCAAAGAGAGCGTTTTGCACAGCAGGATAAGAATGCAGAAGCCGGTGACGAAGAAGCGCAGCATACGGATGAAGATTTCTTGAATGCTCTTGAGATCGGTATGCCGCCAACAGGTGGTATCGGATACGGTATTGATCGTCTGGTAATGCTTCTGACAGACAGCCAGGCAATCCGTGACGTACTTCTGTTCCCGACAATGAAGTCACAGGGGGCAGCAAAGAACGAAGCAAACAATGCTGCACAGGAAACAAAGCCAGTTGAGAAGATTGATTTTTCCAAAGTAAAAGTTGAGCCATTATTCGAAGAAATGGTTGATTTCGATACTTTCAGCAAGTCAGATTTCAGAGCTGTAAAGGTAAAAGCATGTGAAGCAGTTAAGAAATCCAAGAAGCTGTTACAGTTCACTCTGGACGATGGAACAGGCATAGATCGTACCATTTTAAGCGGTATTCATAGCTTTTATGAGCCGGAAGAACTGGTTGGAAAGACTCTTATTGCTATCACAAATCTTCCACCGAGAGCTATGATGGGAATTGATTCTTGTGGAATGTTACTTAGTGCAATCCATGAGGAAGAGGGCGAAGAAAAACTTCATCTTCTGATGGTTGATGACCATATTCCAGCAGGTGCAAAGTTATACTAAAAATCAAAAAATGTGTTTGTAAAAGTTGCATACTACAACAGAAGTACAACAAATTTTTGTTGTATAATACGTGATAACACTTGATATTACGTTGGTGTGCTTATGAATTGAGCTTTATAAATGTATCGCAAGGACATTTTCCTAAGAGAAATTTTAGGGAAGTGTCCTTTTTGGTTGTAGTCGAAATCCAAATTAAAGTAAAAAATAACAGTTTAAAGGAGAAGAAGCAATGACAAGCACAGCGTTAAGAGCAGAGAATAGCAATTCTCGCACAATTACTTTCAAGAGCAAGGAACACGAAAAATTTTATATGGAATATCTGGAAAAATGCAGATATCAGGATGTTTACCATCAGGCTCTGGTTTATTGCCTGGGTATCGACAGAGATACAAGAAATAATGTGGATAAAATCTATAATTTTAGTAAAGGGAATCCATCAGAGGTTCAATCCGGGTTTACAGATAGAAGGCATTTTATTCACAATGGATAATTGCCGTTACAATAATGCAAAGAGAAACAAACAGGCAATCAAAACTACATATGGAAATGACATTAAGATTTTCGAGCAGACAATTCCGAGAACAGAAAGCCTTGCAGAAACAGCATCGGAGGGGGTAAGTATCTTTGCCTATGATGGAAAAAGCAAGGGGGCAGACAGCTATCTGGAACTGGTTCAGGAGGTGTTGAAACATGCGTAGACCGAAAAAAGATATTCAGCTTACCTCTTATGATGAATTACTGGGATTAGAGGAAACACCGGAAAAGAGTATGAACCAGGTTGTGGAAATAGATCTGGCAAAGCTCTATCCCTTTAAAAATCATCCGTTCCATGTAAATGATGATGAAAAAATGGCTGAAACCGTAGAGAGTATTAAAACATACGGTGTTTTGACTCCTGTACTGGTAAGACCTCGATCCGAGGGTGGATGTGCAGGAAAATTGTGATGTGCAGAAACCTTCAGACAACATCGTTATAGACGGACACCATATGAATGACGGTTCGATGTTTACGGGACTGATGAAGTACAGAAACAAGAGCTTTTGGGAAGGTCATAAGACTATTACCTTTGATACACTGACGGACAGACACCAGTATGAAGTGATTGCAGTCTTTAAGACAGTCGTTTATACAGACAGCTCCAATAGCTTTAAGTATTATGAGTTTACGGACGCAGAAAATGCGGCAGAGTTTGATGCGTATGTTGCTAAGTGCAAGGAACTTTCTTTGTATGATACCGGAGTATCGGCAGAGTATGGCGACAAGCTTATTTCTCTTTTTACTTGTGAATATTCAAGAAACAATGGCAGGATTGTTGTTGTCGCTAAGAAGATATCTGAGTAATGCAGGTAAAATTAACATTAAAAACACTTTTCTGACAAGTTTGTATGGTGGAAAGTGTACTTTCTCGGACGTATAATATTAGTAGACGAGGAGGTGAAGTAAGTGTTGGCAGATAACCTGATATTTCTTCGTAATATCAAAGGACTGACGCAAGAACAGGTCGCAGAAGTGATAGGAATTTCCAGACAGTCCTATTCTAAATGGGAACAGGGAGAAACTTATCCTGATATTGATAAGTGTGACAAGCTGGCAAAATACTATGGTGTTACGATAGATTCACTTGTTCATCAGGACAATAAAGTCGATGATATAAAGATTGCTCCTGCCCCGATAGGTAAGCATTTATGGGGGACAGTCACTATCGGCAGCAAAGGTCAGATTGTAATACCGAAAGCGGCAAGAGAAACATTTGAACTAAATGAAGGCGACAGATTAGTTGTTCTCGGAGATGATGCAGAAGGCATTGCTCTTGTTAAGGCAGATGTCTTTGAACAGCGAGTGCAAGAAGCATTAAAATTGAGTAGGCAAATGACAAATGAATGAAATGGAGGTGCATACAATGAAATGCCCTGAATGTGGTAAAGAGATGCGTGATGGATACTTGTTTTGCAGCAAAGATGGTGCTTTTAGCTTTGCAAATAAAGTACCGGGAGTATTTGAAAATGCGAAAAATGCAGAGGGCTTTGTGAAAATCACAGAGCTTAAACCAAGTCATAGAACAAGGGTAGCTGCTTCAATTTGTGAAGAGTGCAAAACAGTTATATTTAAGTATTGAGCAGTTACAATTCAATAAAGAAATTATGAGACAGTCTTACGAAATCAAACGTAAGGCTGTTATTTTTTTCGAGAAAGGAGGAAACCGATGGCTGATATAAAAACAAGAGATACAAGCAAAGGTACAATCAAGACCATAAATAAGGCAGCAGTTGGGTTCTCTGCAATCAATGATATTTTTGCGGAAAATGCGTGGTATTTCAGAAATGCACTTGTTCGTGCAAATTATACGAATCTGCAAAAAGGTATTCACGAAACAACAGAGTATTTGGAAGCATTTCTCAGAAATCTACTTTTGAACGAGAAAAACGAGCTTCATAATCGAAATCTTCATATAAGTGGACTTTTGAACGAAGAAAAAGTGGACATTGGGGACACAAAAGTGGATATTGAGAATGGAAAAGTGGACATTCAAGACAAAAAAGTGTATATTGAAAGATTACTTTCCGAAAAAGGTAGTGATTTCTCAGTAAAAACAACGGTTCATATCCATAGACTTTTTGAAAAATTTGGTTTTGATGAAGTATTTGGAAGAAGTGCAGTTATGGAGCTTCTTGAGCTGAAAGCTTCAGGTGCTTCAAAACTTCTTTCCAATTTGGTGTAGGCAGATATTATTGAACCAGTATCCGGTCACGGAAAAGGGAAATATAAATTCAAGAAGTAGTTTATAAGATTTTGCTAAAAATTGTCGACACATCGTGTAGACAATCCAATGCTTTATCTTTAGGAGGGTGTGAGTTGGCATGAGTCACACCCTCCCTCTCTTAGAACTGTCTATTTCAGGACAGCTCCTTTGTTTCGTTATGATGTTTTAACGAAAGGATAGCTGCGGAGCGGCGCAAGGACATATATTGTTTTCTTATTCGATTTATCGATCCGTTACTTGCAACACGCAGGCGCAATAGCCGGGTTTGGGCTGATAGCAATGGATGGTAAGATACTTGTCTATCTCCGGGCTGTAATCGTGGAGGGTGTGCTTTGTACCGTTCAGAGCTACATCCGCATATGCCACAAGCCACTTTTTATCGCCATTGCGAAAGACCTCGTAGAACGAGCGGTCCAGCATTTCTTCCACGGGAACGCCTTCCACATTCGCCATTTCCGCATTGCAATAGCGGAAAATGAAATCCACGCCGCGGCCGTCCTTGTTAAAGACAAGCTCTATCACGCAGAATGCCAGCGGCATATCGTCCAGCAGGCTGCATTTTTCCAGCATACTCAGGGGACGGGGGTTCTTTTCTGCCAGCCCTATTTCTGTACGCAGGCGGCGATGGCTGCTCAATCCGCGTTTGCGCCCTTGAAAAGTGCGGCCATCCGACATAGTATAAATGCCGTCATTGCTAATATTTACAATATGGCTGCGGCATACGACTGTCCCTTTGCTGATGCTCAAAAACTCGCTTTCCGGCAAAGTGGATAGAACACTACGTACCGGTATAAACAGTGCAAATTCCTCACCGTCCGTGCGCTGAATGACGGTCTTTCGGTCTTTGCGGTAAATGTACAGGATGTTCTCCGCACAAAGACCATGCTTTTGAAAGTATGTGTTCAGGTCGGTCATAGAGACACTCCTTTTTCAGTTGATGTTTCTAGTATACCATGCCATGTCAGGAGATACAATAAATTTATTAAAACTCGTTGAAAAATGAGGTTTATTTAATATATTGCGCAGATTCTTTCGAATAGTCATTCTAACGCTTGATATCATAGACGTATTATTGACTTTTAAACACGATTTATATAGAATAAGCATAATGATTGACTTGATACCCTATAAGGAGCGAACAATGTATTTGAGAAAGTAAAACAGAAACTGGTTTCGTTGAGAAAATATAAATAAGAAATCAACCGGGAAAAGATAAGCCGGAGAGAAAAAATGCTTTGTGCTTTAAAGTTTCAGGTGACAAACGTAATAACCTATGATATTATACAAACAATATAAGCGAAAATGACTTTTGCGGAAACAAAAGTATCTTTATATTTTTTTATGCGAAAAACGTGATATCAGTAAATACAGATTATCGCAGCTGTCGGGAATTTCCCAGTCATCACTGGGAAGAATCATGGCGCAGGAAAACCTGTCGTCGTTGCTCGCACTTGAAAAAATGTACAGCATTAGTCGTGACATTATCATAGTTTTTTCAGGAAGGTAATTCGGAGAATTTGACAGAAAACAGAAAGAAGTTTTAAGGATATGGAACAATCTGAGTACAAATGAGCAGGAAACAGTAATGTTAATGCTGCGTGGACTTCGGAAGTAGGAGAACAGTTCGAGTATATATCGGCTGTTCTTTTTTATTTTTGAACGTTAAAACGGTAATGTTTTTCTTGTGTACCGTAGAGCATCAGAGTATAATAAAACCAGTTTTTTTGCATAAGTTTAAAAGCTATAATAAGGAAATCGGCAAACCAGATGAAAATCTGGGACGCAAAGCTACAGGGCCTGTAAAATGGCAGCCAGTTGCATAAAATGAAGTGCACTGTCTGTTTGACAGTGCTTTTTTGAAGATGGAATATCTTCATGATAGAGGATAATGAGCTGAACGCAGAGATCCTGACGGAACTGTTAAAGATTGAAGGTGCAGAATGTACCATCTGTGAAAATGGTGAAGAGATCTTGAAAGCATTTGAACAGTCTGCGCCGGGTGATTATGACATGATCCTGATGGATGTGCAGATGCCAGTTATGAATGGTTATGAGGCAACGAAGGCAATCAGCAGAAGTTCCCATGAACTGGCAAAGACGATCAGAAGCATAAAATCCGGCGGGGGGGGGTACCGAACCGCAGGCCATTGAACAGTAATAAATGGCAGCGAATCTGATATGAAAGAATCGAAAAGGATAATTAGGAATAAAAGGAAAATGAAAAGAAAAAGAGTGATTGCAGGCATTCTGCTTGCAGGAATTTTAGCAGTCACCCTGGCAGGGTGTAAAAACACAGATAACACGAAAGAAGAAACAGAAAAGCCTGTTATTACCCTCGGCAGCGACAACTATCCACCATACAATTATCTGAATGAGGATGGTGTACCGACGGGAATCGATGTAGAACTGGCTACAGAAGCTTTCAAAAGAATGGGATATCAGGTGGAGGTTGTCCAGATCAACTGGGAGAAGAAAAAAGAACTGGTGGAGAGCGGAGAGATTGACTGTATCATGGGCTGCTTTTCCATGGAAGGACGCCTTGACGATTACCGCTGGGCGGGACCATATATAGCAAGCCGTCAGGTGGTCGCTGTAAATGAGAACAGTGATATTTATAAACTGAGTGACCTGGAGGGAAAGAACCTGGCTGTTCAGTCCACAACCAAACCGGAAGGCATCTTTCTGAACCGGACGGATGAGAGAATCCCAAAGCTGGGCAATCTGATCAGCCTGGGACACAGGGAGCTGATCTATACATTTCTGGGAAAAGGATATGTAGATGCAGTCGCCGCACATGAGGAATCGATTGTTCAGTATATGAAGGATTATGATGCGAGCTTCCGTATCCTGGAAGAGCCGCTGATGATTACTGGAATAGGCGTTGCTTTTGCAAAAGATGACGATAGGGGAATCTGTGAGCAGATGGATCAGACACTGGAGGAGATGCGTCAGGATGGCACATCCCTGAAAATCATTGGAAAATATCTGGATGATCCCCAGAAATATCTGGAGGTGGATGATCTTGGATATTAAGAGAAAGAAAAAAGAAAAACGAATCCAGCTGATCGGTGGTCTGATTGGAATCTGTGTGGTTGTAGTATCTCTGTTTTATTTCTTCCATGCAGAAAAAACGGAAGCAGAGAAAAGAATGGTAGAAATTGTAAACTATGTGAAAGTGCAGTGCTCCACCTACACCCATTATAATGAATCTTCGGAATCCAAAAGCCTTCTCCGCGCCATTGAAAGTGCCAGACAGATAAGTGCGAATATCGATACGGAAATAGAAAACGGCGGTCAGCTAAGTCAGGAGTTCCTGAAAGAAAACCTGCAGACTCTTTGGGTAGATGGTATCATTGTACTGGATGCAGAGGGAAAGACGGACTGCGAATACAGTACGGATGAGTCTCTGACAGGTGAGATTACGGCGTATCTGCAAAAAGACATTATCATGGATTTTGACGGATATGAAGAAAGAACTTATTCAGAACGGTTTAACAGGAAAGACGGATCACATATTGACATTGCAGCCTGTGCCAGAAAAGATGCACCGGGTATCGTTGCGACCTATTATTACACATCTCCTGAATTTGCCAGAAACTATACGCTGACGATACAAGGGCTTTTAAATGGTTATAGTGTCCAGAAAGATGGAACGATTATTGTTGCAGACGAGGGAATCATTGTTGCCAGCAATGACGAGAGCCTGTTGGGGCAGAATACAACCGACAACGAAGTTGTTCAGGAAATGAAAAAGAATACAGACAGTCAGCATATTTATCATTTGAAGAAGGAAGGAATTGGATGTTATGGAATCATGCTGAAGCAGCGTGATTATTATATTTATGCATATCTTCCGGATACAGCGGTGTTCCATAACCTTCCATTAAGTATGATAAGCGTTATTTTTCTTTATTTCCTGATATTCAGTATATTCTGGTTCTGGACATACAGAACCAATCAGGCACATCAGAAAAAGGAACAGGAAAAAGATGAAAAATATAAAGCAGAACTATTGATAGCTGCAAAAAAGGCAGAAGCCGCCAATGAGGCAAAAACAGAGTTTCTCCAGCGGATGAGCCATGATATCAGGACTCCGATCAATGGAATCTGCGGTTTGGTTAATATGGCAGATCATTATGCAGATAATATGGAGAAACAGACGGAATACAGAATAAAGGTGAAAGAGGCATCCAATCTGTTGCTGGAACTGGTAAATGATGTCCTGGATATGAGTAAGCTTGAGTCAGGTGAAATCGTTCTGGAAGAGATCCCATTTAATCTGAGCAGTATTTCCAGGGAAGTATTTGCTGTGATCGAACAGATGACTGCAGAACAGAATATCCAGATTGTGTGGGAGAAAAAAGAAATCACACACCGGAATTTTATTGGAAGTCCGGGATATGTGAAACGGGTAATGATGAATGTCCTGTCGAATGCAGTGAAATATAACAGAGAAAACGGACAGATCTATATCAGCTGCATGGAAATTCCATCCGAACAGCCGGAAATGACCACAATGGAATTTGTCTGCCGGGATACCGGAATCGGAATGACTGAGGAGTTCCAGAAATATGTATTTGAACCATTTGCACAGGAACACACAGGAAGCCGCACAAAATTTGCAGGAACAGGTCTGGGAATGGCGATTGCAAAGAATCTGGTCGAGAAAATGGGTGGAACGATTACCTTTGAAAGTAAAGAAGGTACGGGAACTACATTTGTGATCAGGGTTCCGTTCAAAATAGATCCGGATGCGGACAAACGTGAAGAACAGAAGGATGTATCAGAAAAATCTATAAAGGGGCTGCATATTCTTCTGGCAGAAGACAATGAACTGAACATGGAAATTGCAGAATTCGTGCTTCAGAATGAAGGCGCTGAGGTGACCAAAGCATGGAATGGTCAGGAAGTTGTTGAGCTATTCAGAAAAAGTGAACCTGGTGAATTTGATGTCATTCTTACGGATATCATGATGCCGGTCATGAATGGCTATGACGCCACAAAGAAGATCCGTTCTCTGGACAGGGAGGATGCAAAGGTCATACCGATTATTGCAATGACAGCAAACGCGTTCACGGAGGACAGAATAAGAGCAAAAGAAGCAGGAATGAATGAACATATTGCAAAGCCTGTTGATACGAAGTTATTGGTAAAGATAATTCATGAATTAGCAGATAAGTGAAAACCAATTTCAGAGGGAGAATTCATAATGAAAAAGAGAAAATGGAATAAGATACTTGTTGTACTTTGGGCAATGGTGACAGTTATGTCATTTCTGTCAGCCTGCGGTGGGAACAGCGCGGAAAAAGAAGATGCAGAAACCATCACGGTGTATTTATGGAGTACAAACCTGTATGAGAAATATGCACCATACATCCAGGAACAGCTTCCGGATATCAATATTGAATTTGTAGTAGGGAATAATGATCTGGATTTTTATAAGTTTTTGAATGAAAATGGTGGATTACCGGATATCATAACCTGTTGTCGCTTTTCACTGCATGATGCAAGTCCGCTGAACGACAGTCTGATGGATCTTTCCACAACGAATGCGGCAGGTGCTGTTTATGATACCTATCTCAATAATTTTATGAACGAGGACGGCAGTATAAACTGGCTTCCGGTATGTGCAGATGCCCATGGTTTCGTGGTGAACAAAGATCTATTTGAAAAGTATGATATTCCGCTTCCAACGGACTATGAAAGTTTCGTTTCTGCCTGCCAGGCATTTGACAAAGTGGGAATCCGTGGGTTTACGGCAGACTATTATTATGACTATACCTGTATGGAAACACTGCAGGGTCTGTCAGCATCCGAGTTGTCGTCTGTAGACGGACGCAAGTGGCGTACCACCTACAGTGACCCGGATAACACAAAGAGAGAAGGCCTGGACAGTGTCGTCTGGCCGGAGGCTTTTGAACGTATGGAGCAGTTCATACAGGATACAGGGCTGAACCAGGATGATCTGGATAGGAATTATGATGATATCGTTGAGATGTATCAAAGTGGCAGGCTTGCCATGTACTTTGGCACCTCTGCCGGTGTAAAAATGTTTCAGGATCAGGGCATTAACACAACATTTCTTCCATTCTTTCAACAGAATGGCGAAAAGTGGCTGATGACTACGCCATATTTCCAGGTGGCATTAAACCGTGACCTGACACAGGATGAAACACGCCGCAAGAAAGCAATGGAGGTACTGAGCACAATGCTTTCAGAGGATGCACAGAACCGGATCATTAGTGATGGGCAGGATTTGCTGAGTTACAGTCAGGATGTGGATCTTCATCTTACGGAATATATGAAAGATGTGAAACCTGTAATCGAAGAAAACCATATGTATATCCGGATTGCGTCAAATGACTTTTTCTCCGTTTCCAAGGACGTGGTTTCTAAGATGATCTCAGGAGAATACGATGCAGAGCAGGCATACCAGTCATTTAATTCTCAGCTGCTGGAGGAGAAATCCACATCTGATAATATCGTGCTGGATTCACAGAAGTCGTATTCCAACCGCTTCCATAGCAGTGGAGGAAATGCGGCATATTCGGCTATGGCAAACACTCTGCGCGGCATTTATGGGACGGATGTGCTGATCGCAACCGGAAACAGCTTTACGGGAAATGTGCTGAAAGCCGGTTATACGGAAAAAATGGCAGGCGACATGATCATGCCAAATGGTCTGGCGGCTTACAGCAGCAAGATGAGTGGGGCTGAATTGAAAGAGACGATTAAAAACTTTGTAGAAGGTTATGAGGGAGGTATTATTCCGTTTAATCGTGGCTCTCTGCCAGTAGTCAGCGGTATTTCTGTGGAAGTCAAAGAAAACGATAATGGTTACGCATTGAGTAAAGTTATGAAGGATGGAAAGAAAGTTCAGGACAATGATACTTTCACGGTAACTTGCCTTGCGATACCAAAACACATGGAAGCTTATCCGGCAGATGAGAATATTGTGTTTGATGGAGGGGATACCACTGTGAAAGATACCTGGACAGCATATGTTTCAGATGGTGATGCCATTCTTGCAGAACCTGAAGACTACATGACTTTGAGGTGAGGAGAATGGACATTAAGAATCATAATACAAAAAGAGAGAAACATGTCATGAGAAAAAGGTTAAGGATAGCTGTCTTTATAGCTGTTTCTCTTGGAATTGTTTTGATGGTTTCCCAATATTTCAGATTTGTATCGAAAACTGTTTATGAGGAAAGTGTTTCTCATTTGGCGGAAGTTTTTCATCAGTCTGATAACATGCTGAGGGAACTGACAGATAAGAATCTGACCTATCTTCATATGTGGGGTGAGAATCTGCAGAATACCTCCAGTGAAAACGAAATCCGTGATTATATTGAGAAAGCACAGGAAGATGCCGGCTTTTTAGATTTCTTTTTTCTGTCAGCTGACGGAAACTATAAGATGGCAACAGGTGAAACCGGGTACCTTGGATTACAGGAAAATATTGAAGAGGAGATCCGGAAGGGAAATGATGTGATAGCGAATGCAGCAGTTCCAGGAAAAGCTCAGCTGCTTGTTTTTGCAACACCTAAGGCTCATGGAATTTATCAGGGATTTGAATATGATGCCATTGCCATTGCTTATGAAAACTCTGATATCGTAGATGTACTGGATATTTCTGCTTTCGATGGAAATGCCCAGAGCTTTGTTGTTCATCCGGATGGTCGTGTTGTGGTGGATCATTCTTCTGAGGCATGGGGGAACGTGTATAATTTCTTCGGTGTTCTGAGAGAACATTCTGATATGTCGGAAAAAGAGATTAATGAACTTTCAGAGAAGTTTAAAGCAGGACGTACCGATGCGATGCTGCTAAATCTGGATGGAAGGAACTATTATCTGGTCTATGAAAAATCGGATATCCAGGACTGGATGTTTCTGGGACTTGTTCAGGCGGATATTGTCAATGCCAGTATGAACAGTCTGCAGTTTCATACAATGCTTCTCGTGGGAGCAGTCGTGCTCTGCATTGCCGCTTTACTTATCGGTTTTATTATTCAAAAAGGCAGAACGAACCTCAGGAGAAAGGATACAGAGATTCAGTACCGTGATGAGCTGTTTCAAAAGCTTTCAATGAATGTGGATGATGTCTTTCTGATGCTGGATGCAAAAACATATCAGGCAGATTACGTCAGCCCAAATGCGGAAAAGCTGCTGGGTATTACGGTAGAACAGATTCGTAAAGATATTTGTATTCTGGGAAAACTGCATCCGGAGGAACAGGAAAATCCGGAGAAAAATATTCTGGAGGAAATCCGGGTTCATGAACAGAGGGAATGGGATTTTGAATATATTCATCTGAAGACAGGAGAAAAACGCTGGTTCCATAATATTGCAATGGGCAGTGAGGTAAGCGGGAAAAAGAAATATATTCTGGTTATGTCGGACCGTACCTCTGACTGGAAAATGAATCAGGCACTTTCTGAGGCAGTACGTGCCGCGGAGACAGCAAACAAGGCAAAGAGTACTTTTCTTTCCAATATGTCTCACGATATCCGGACACCAATGAATGCGATTATCGGTTTTACCACACTGGCTGTAAGTAATATTGATGATAAGGAAAGAGTCCGGGATTATCTTGGTAAGATCCTTTCATCCAGCAACCATCTGCTATCACTGATCAACGATATCCTGGACATGAGCCGGATTGAGAGTGGAAAGATCCATCTGGAAGAAACAGAGGTCAGTCTGTCGGACGTACTTCATGACCTGAAGACAATCATCAGTGGACAGATTCATGCGAAACAGCTGGAACTTTATATGGATGCCATGGATGTGACCAATGAGGATGTCTATTGTGATAAGACACGGCTGAATCAGGTACTGCTGAATCTTTTGTCCAATGCGGTTAAGTTTACTCCTGCAGGCGGAACCGTTTCTGTCCGGTTGAAACAGTTCCCGGGGACAGTAAAAGGAAGTGAATTGTACGAGATTCGGGTAAAGGATAACGGAATCGGCATGAGTCAGGAATTCGTGCAGAAGATCTTTTCTCCTTTTGAGAGGGAGAGGACTTCCACAGTCAGCAGGACCCAGGGTACAGGACTTGGCATGGCGATCACTAAGAACATCGTGGATATGATGGGCGGAACCATTGAGATTCAGACAGAACAGGGCAAAGGAACCGAATTTATTGTTCGTCTGCCATTCCGTACTCAGTCTGAGCACCAACGTATAGAGAAGATCGCAGAGCTGGAAGGCCTTAAAGCATTGGTTGTAGATGACGACTTCAATACCTGTGACAGTGTGACAAAAATGCTTGTGAAGGTTGGGATGCGTTCGGAGTGGACACTTTCCGGTAAGGAGGCTGTTTTGCGTGCACGTCAGTCTATGGAACTTGGAGATGCATTTCATGCGTATATCATCGACTGGCGACTGCCGGATATGAATGGCATTGAAGTGACCCGCCAGATCCGCAGCCTTGGTGACGACACCCCGATCATTATCCTGACTGCATATGACTGGTCAGATATCGAAGCAGAAGCCAGAGCGGCCGGGGTGACGGCATTCTGTGCAAAACCAATGTTCATGTCAGATATCAGAGAGACTTTGATGTCTGCCATCGGCCAGAGTCAGGCTGAACCAGAAGATTCGGTTCTTCCGGCAGTAAACCTGGATTTCAGAGGCAAGTGTATCTTGCTTGTGGAAGACAACGAACTGAACAGTGAAATTGCGGTGGAGATCCTTAATGAATATGGTTTCCTGGTTGATACCGCAGAAAATGGATCAGAGGCCGTGGAGAAAGTAAAGAATTCGAAACCGGGCGGTTATGATCTGGTGCTGATGGATGTACAGATGCCGGTAATGAATGGATATGAGGCTACTAAGCAGATCCGTGCGTTGGATGATCCGGCACTGTCGGGAATTACTATTCTTGCCATGACTGCCAATGCTTTTGATGAGGACAGAAAGAAAGCTCTGGAATGTGGTATGGATGGATTCTTATCCAAACCGATAGTTATAGAGGACTTGCTTTTCACATTACAGAACAATCTGTACGAATAAAATTGAGAAAAACCTGGAAAGTTGAAATATCAAAAAATCTCATTTTATCCATATTTTTTGCAATTCTGTTTATGTACAAATATACAGGAGTATGGTTAAATGATAATAAAGATTCCCGCATCAGACAGATGAAAAAAGTCTTATGCGGGAAATGGATGTAAACTTGGCCACAGAATCCACAGACTTTATTTTGTACAGGTAATATTCATTGGGAGGTAGAACAGATGGAACAGGAATTAAGAAAGCATTTTGAGGAACTGTACGGAGCAGGCGGAGAAATCATAAGCTGTTTTGCACCGGGACGTGTGAACCTGATTGGAGAACACACTGACTATAACGGCGGTCATGTATTTCCATGTGCACTGACTATTGGAACATACGGAATTGCAAGAAAAAGAGAAGACCGTCAGATCCGTTTCTATTCAGAAAACTTTAAGGGAAAAGGTGTAGTAGAGACCAGCCTGGAAGATCTGGTACCGTCAGATGCAGCAGGCTGGACCAACTATCCTAAGGGAGTTGTATGGGCTCTGGAGAAGAAGGGATACAGCTTCTCACAGGGATTTGATATGTTGATCTACGGAGATATTCCGAATGGATCAGGACTGTCATCATCCGCATCACTGGAGGTTCTGACCGGACTGATTCTGAAGGAACTATACGGACTGGATGACCTGACCATGACACAGATTGCCCTGAACGGTCAGTACAGCGAGAATAATTTCAATGGCTGTAACTGTGGTATCATGGATCAGTTTGCCAGTGCCATGGGTAAGAAAGACTGTGCAATTTTTCTGGATACCAATACGCTGAATTATGAATATGCACCGGTGAAGCTGGATGCAGCCAGAATTGTGATTACGAACAGCAAGGTAAAACACAGTCTGGTGGGTTCTGCCTACAATGACCGCAGAAATGAATGTGAAACAGCATTAAAGGAACTGCAGAGGGTATGTGAGATTGGCAGCCTGGGAGAACTGGACGAAGAGCAGTTTGAAAAGGTACAGTCAGCCATCACCAGTGATATCTGCAGAAAACGTGCGAAACATGCAGTATATGAGAATCAGCGTACTATTCGTGCGGTAAAAGCATTAAAAGAAGGAAAGATCGAGGAATTCGGACAGCTTATGAATGCCTCCCACATATCCTTAAGAGATGATTATGAAGTCTCCTGCGAAGAAATTGATATTCTGGTAGAAGAAGCGTGGAAGATTCCGGGTGTACTGGGATCCAGAATTACCGGAGGCGGTTTTGGCGGCTGTACGGTCAGTATCGTAAAAGAAGAAGCGGTTGAAGAATTCCAGAGAAAAGTCGGAGAAGAATACAAGAAAAAGACTGGTATTGATGCAGAGTTTTACATTGTAGATATCGGGGACGGCGCTCACGTGCTGGCATAAAGGGGGAAGACATCGTGCTGAGCAAATACATAAAAGAACTGACAGAATATGGAAAGAGAACCGGACTGCTTCCGGAATGTGAGCAGACTTATGCAGTGAATTTGCTGCTGGACTGTTTTCAGGAAGACTCGTATGAAGAGCCGGGAGAAGTAGAGGAAAGACCTCTGGAAGATATCTTAAAAGATCTGCTGGATGAAGCCGTAAAACGAGAACTGATCACAGACAGTGTGGCATACCGAGATCTGTTTGATACGAAACTGATGAATTGTCTGACTCCGAGACCTGCACAGGTTCAGGAGACATTTCGCCGGAAATATGATGAGAATCCGGAAGAAGCTACAGACTGGTTCTATCAGTTCAGCCAGAATACCGACTATATTCGCCGTTACCGGGTTCGGAAGGATCAGAAATGGAAGATCGACAGTCCTTATGGGGAATTGGATATTACCATTAACCTGTCTAAGCCGGAGAAGGATCCGAAAGCAATTGCAGCTGCAAGAAAATCTGCATCTGTAACTTATCCGAAGTGTCAGCTTTGTTTTGAAAATGAAGGATATGCGGGAAGAGGAGATCATCCGGCAAGAGAGACTCACCGGATTATTCCGATTACCATCAACGACAGCAAATGGGGATTTCAGTATTCTCCATATGTATATTATAATGAGCATTGTATCGTGTTTAACAGCCAGCATACGCCGATGAAGATTGAACGCGCTACATTCGTGAAGCTGTTTGATTTTGTAAAACAGTTTCCACATTATATGCTGGGATCCAATGCAGATCTGCCAATCGTGGGCGGATCCATCCTGACCCATGATCATTTCCAGGGCGGACGTTATACTTTTGCCATGGAAAAAGCACCGGTAGAAAAGACTGTTACTATTCCGGGATTCGAAGATGTGCAGACAGGCATTGTAAAATGGCCATTATCTGTCATTCGTCTCTCAGCACCGGACACAGGCAGAATGATCGAACTGGCAGATCACATTCTGAAGACATGGCGTGGCTATACAGATAAAGACGCCTTCATTTTTGCAGAGACAGGCGGAGAACCACATAACACGATTACGCCGATTGCCAGAAAACGTGGAGATTTCTACGAACTGGATCTGGTTCTGCGTAACAATATTACTACGAAAGAACATCCACTCGGTGTGTATCATCCCCATGCAGAGCTGCATCATATTAAGAAAGAAAATATTGGTCTGATAGAAGTAATGGGGCTTGCAGTGCTTCCTGCAAGGCTGAAGGAAGAGATGGAACTTCTGAAGGAATATATTCTTGAAAACAAAGAAATTACCACGAATGAGAAGATTGAAAAACATGCTTCCTGGGTGGCAGAATTTCTCCCATCTTATCCGCAGTTGAACGCAGAAAACATTGACCGTATACTGGAAGAAGAAGTAGGAAAAGTCTTTGTGAAGGTTCTGGAAGATGCCGGTGTTTACAAGTGTACAGAAAAAGGACGTCGGGATTTCCTGCGTTTTTTAAATACACTGTAAAAGAAATCGGAGAACAAACGTGAATGGAAGATAAAAGCTCCATTCGCGTTTGTTGTTTTAGAGAAATATTATTGAAAAAACGAAAAAGAAGGAGTATACATGTTAGGAAAGACACATGCAGTAGTAGGAGTGACAACAGGTCTTCTTATCATGCAGCCGGTAAGTGCGACAGAATTGGTACTGGGAACTGCAGCGTCCCTGATCGGAGCGGTGATCAGCGACATTGATGTGGGAAGCTCAGGTTCTCACAGAGACGCCGGGAAAATGATTGCCCTGATGGTGTCGGCAGTGGTGGCTGTGGGTGTGATCGATCATATATGGCATATCGGCATCTACAGCAGGATGATACAGCATACGAATATTGTACGGATCTGGCTGTCAGTGCAGGCATTTTTAACCATATGTGTGTTTGGCATGCGGAGCAGACACCGTACTTTTATGCATTCCTTCCTGGCAATGGCACTTCTGAGCGGATGTCTGTGGCTGTTTCTGCCATCGACTGTGGGATACTTTGCAGTGGGTTTCCTAAGTCATCTGATGCTGGACTTTTTTAATAAAAAGGGTGAACAGCTTTTTTATCCGGCTAAGAAGTTTTGTGGTATCCGGCTGCTGTCGTCATCAGGTCTGGTAAATGATGTACTGTTTGGGGTTGGGTTTCTGGCAGCAGTCAGAGTAGTCTGGATCTTTATTCGCAAAATATATCTGCATTAGCAGAGGAAAAGAGGAGCAGGAGATGAAACATCTGAATTATGGGAAAATTGTTTTAATTGGTGCCGGACATGTGGGGTCTGCTATTCTGGATTCTATTCTACGCATGAATCTGGCAGATGAGATTGTGGTGATTAACCGCAATGAGAAGAAGGCACTTGGAGTGGTGCTGGATGCCAGCCATACTACGGCATTTGCCTACAGTTCCAACACCAGCATCCGCGTCGGTGGATTTGAAGAGTGTGCGGATGCGCAGATTATTATCAATACAGCTGGACCTAGTATTCAGCCGGGTAACTCCAGAGATCGTATGGTGCTTCTGCAGACCAATGTGACGGTAATGCGGGAGACAATGGAAAAGATCACTGCTTATACCAGAGATGCTATTTTAATCAATGTATCCAATCCAATGGATATTCTAACTTACATTGCGCAGCATGATTTTGATTATCCAAAGAACAAGATTTTCGGCACAGGAACTCTTCTGGATACAGCAAGATTTAATAAGATGATTGCGGATATCTGCAAGGTAGATGCCAAAAATGTGACGGGTTTTGTGATGGGGGAACATGGTGGAACCTGCTTTATCCCGTGGAACTGTGTGAATATCGTTGGAATACCATTTGCAGAATTCCAGAGCCAGTTCGCACTGGAACAGCCGATCGACAAGGAACAGCTTCTTCACGAAGTAAAGGTCAGCGGCCTGGATATTGTAGAGTTGAAAGGATATACCAGCTCCGGAATTGCCTTG
Source organism: Jingyaoa shaoxingensis (assembly GCF_014385005.1). Classification (GTDB taxonomy): domain Bacteria; phylum Bacillota; class Clostridia; order Lachnospirales; family Lachnospiraceae; genus Marvinbryantia; species Marvinbryantia shaoxingensis. The sequence continues at coordinate 67,519 of NZ_JACRSZ010000017.1, forward strand.
AGTGTCTGCCGTCTGGTAGGTGCAATTATGAGAAATGAAAAGGCAGTTGTGCCGGTGTCAACTGTACTGGATGGACAGTATGGTCTGTCAGAAGTAGCCATGAGTATGCCATGCGTGATCTCAAGAGCGGGAATCGACCGTGTACTGCAGCTTCCTCTGGATGAAGATGGAAAAGAAGGTTTAAAGAATTGCTATGAATACCTGCATGGTATCATTGAGCAGGTGAGATGAGGAACTGTTAAAAGCCGGAGGTTTCTATGCGAACCTGTACAATTCCCAGTTTGAAGATGTAGTAACCTAGTATATCATACTGCAAAAAAGATACCGCATGCCGGTATCTTTTTTGGTATACTGAAAGAAATATCCGGAAATGCAGGAGGAAGCAAATATGAAATTTTTTCATCTGTCCGATTTACATATAGGGTTAAAATTATACAACAGAGATCTGCTGGAGGATCAGAAGTTTGTCCTGCAGCAGGTGGTGGAACAGGCAAAGAAGGAAAAGCCGGACGCCGTTGTGATTGCCGGTGATATTTACGATAAAGCTGTACCTTCGGCAGAAGCAGTCAGTGTATTTGACTGGTTTGTACTGTATCTGAAAAAGGAAGTGCCGGATACGGTTGTGATGATGATCAGTGGGAACCATGACAGTGCACCGAGAGTAAATCTCTACAGAGGTATTCTGGAGGAACAGAATCTGTATATGGCAGGTATGCCTCCGCAGCAGCCAGAGGAACATATCCAGAAGGTGACCATGAGTGATGAATGGGGGAATGTGATTTTTTATCTGCTTCCGTTTGTGCGCCCGTCGATGGTGAAAAATATAGTGGGAACGGAGGCTGACGGAACACTTTGTTCCTATCATGAGACGGTAAAACGTCTGTTGGAGAGAGAAGAGGTAAATACACGGGTGAGAAATGTACTGGTCAGTCATCAGTTTTATCTTCCGGATGGAATAGATGCGGAACAGGTGGAACGCATGGATTCGGAGATCCGGACAGTGGGAAATATTGATCAGGTAGGTGCATCTGTCCTTAAGCCGTTTGATTATGCGGCACTGGGACATATCCACAAACCAATGAAGGTGGAAAAGGATATCTGGAGCTATTGTGGAACTCCCCTTGCCTGCTCAGTCAGTGAAGCAGGACAGGTAAAAGCCATACAGATGATTGAGATGAGAGAAAAAGGTCATACAGAGATGACGGCAATTCCGTTATATCCACGTCATGAAGTGAAAGTTATCCGCGGAACACTCACGGAGATTCTGGAGGCAGCAAGTGATGATTATGTTTCGGTTGTATTGACTGATGAGGTGGAGCTGGATATTTTTGACATGCAGGACCGGATTTATGCGGCGTTTCCGAATCTTCTTGAGATCAGAAGGGAGACAGCCGGAACAAAAAATGGAAAGGGGGAAGAAGCAGTACAGATTAACAGAGATCCGTTTCAGCTTTGCTGTGCTTTTTTGAAGGATTTGAGTGAAGAGGAGGAAGTGTTGCTGACAGATGTGATAAATACAGTGAAGGAGGAAATGAGATGAGACCACAGAAATTGATTATGCAGGCATTTGGATCTTATGGGAAGAAAACAGAAATTGATTTTTCAGGGCTGAAGCAGAATCTGTTTCTGGTCAGCGGAGATACAGGCGCAGGGAAAACGACCATTTTTGATGCCATTGTATTTGCACTGTTTGGAGAAGCCAGTTCTGAAAATAATAAAAAGGACGGGGTAGAGCTTCAGAGCCAGTATACAAAAGCGTATCTGGAACCATATGTGGAACTGGTTTTTGAAGAACAAAATATAGATGGAGCGGGCGTGTATACAGTACGCAGAAGTCCAAGACATGTAAGACCGAAGAAACGGGGAACCGGTATGATAGAGGTCAGTGCGCAGGTGAGTTTGATACTGCCGGATGGCAGCGAATATCCACAGAAGGAGACCGATAAGAAGCTGGAAGAGATCGTAGGGTTGACAAAAAGCCAGTTTATGCAGGTGGCCATGATTGCGCAAGGAGAATTTATGGAATTGCTTCGTGCCAGATCAGATGAGAAGAAAGTGATTTTTCGTAAGTTGTTTCAGACAGAATTCTACCAGAAGCTGACAGAAGAATTGGCGGTCAGGAGGAAAGAGAAATTGGGTATCATGGGGCAGATACGAACGATCTGTCAGACACAGGCTGGGTATATTGTAATACCTGAGGATTACCGCAGAGCCGCCGAGGTGAAGGAGGTAAAACAGAAGATTCAGACTTCGGACCGACTTTCTGTAACAGATCTGGAATGCCTGGTGGAGGAACTTGAAAGTTTGTGCGCAGATTTGGAAAAGCAACGGGAGGAAAAACAGAAGGAGTACCGCCAGGCATCTGAAAAAAGGGATACTGACCGTGAAAATGTGGTAAAAGCACAGAACTGTCTGCGTTTTTTTGCCTATCTGGAACAGGCACAGGAGAGATTAAAGGAATGCAGGCTGGAAGAGAAAGAACGACTGCTGGATGAAGATCGGGTCAGGAAGATACGACAGGCCTATGAAATACGACAGATTTATCTTCAGTGGAAGGAAGCTGCACAGAGAACATCAGAGACGAAGGCAAATCATCAACAGCAGAAAGAACGTTTTCCACAACTGGAAATACAGGAAAAAGAAGCTGTTTTGCAGGAAGAAAGGGCAGAGCAGAACTTTCGTCAGGCGGTGGAAGCTGACAGTAAAGTGATACAGAAAGCGGATGTGATATTAAAAGCACTGGAGAAGATGCATCAGATCCAAAAGGAAATAGATGGACAGGAAGAGAATCTGGCACAGGCAGATCAGTTATTACAGAAAGTGCAGAAGGAGATAACGGATCTGGCGAGCCAGGAAGAAGCGTGGCGTGAGCAAAGAACAGATCTGAAGGATGTCGACACGCAGATGGCACTGTGGCAGGCGCGTCAAACGGACGCGGATGCATTGCTGGATGAGCATGATAAGGTGATGAAATACTACCGTGAGTACACAAAATGTGTTCAGAAGAGAATGGATACTGCAAAGCGGTACTCTACAGGCAGAACGCATTTTCTTCAGGCAAATGAGGCATATTTAAGAAACCAGACAGCTTTTCTGGATGCGCAGGCAGGTTTTCTGGCAAAAGAAAAATTGCGTCCCGGGCAGCCGTGTCCGGTATGTGGTTCTCTGGAACATCCATCCCCATGCCTGCTTGCGGAAACAAACCGTCATCTGACAAGAGAGATGCTGGAGCAGGAAAGCAAGGAAGTGCAGGAATTACAAAAGAAGCAGGAAGAACTGGCAAGGCAGGCAGAAGGATACCAGAAGCTGGAAGAAGAAAAGGAAAGTCTGATGCAGCAGGAGGCGGAGCAATTGTATCAGCACATGAAGAAAAGTTTGTCGGAAAGGAGTCTCGAAGACAGGGATACGGATGAAGATATAGATATAATAGAAGAAACAGTATTGGCAAAGTGGAAGATCAGCCTGAAAAACTGGAAAAATGAAGTGGAAGAGGAAGGCACTGATCTGGCAAAAAGAAAATTACAGTATGAGAAACTGAAAAAATCTGAAGAAGAGGGAAAGCAGAAAAAGCAGGATCTGAAAGAACGGGAAGAAAAGCTGAAAGAGCAGAGAGGCAGACAAAAAGAACTGCTGGCAGGTCTTCAAAGCAGAAAGCAGGAATTGCAGAGTGCCACAGAAGGAAAGACCTCAAAAGAAGTGCAGGATGAAAAAGCTGTATCAAAAGCGATCAGAATAAAACAGGAACAGATCTGCCAGAATGCCAGAATACAGATGCAGAATGCCCGCAGGGAAAAAGAACAGACGCAGGCTCGTATCAGGCAGTATGAGAAAGAGATACCAGAAAAAGAAAAGGAAGAGAAAGAAAAGTACAGGAACTACCGGAACGCACTGGAGGCTGGAAAGATAACAGAAGAAGGATGGCGGGAAGTGACAGAGACCTATGCCATCAGTGATGCAGATCTTATGCAGAAAAACCTAGAAGCATACAGAGAGAAAAAAGCAGCCGCTTTGCAGATGAAGGAGACCGCAGAAAAAGAGATAGGCAGTCAGGACAGACCGGATCTGGAGATGCTGGAGATCTGCAAGGAGCAGTCCGAAAAGCATTTGGAAGATGTGCGTACAAAGCTGGAAATCTGCAAAAATGCATATGAAAGTAATGAAAAGGCATATCTGGCGCTGAAAAAGAATCAGGAAGAACGCCAGACAATAGTGGAAGAATATGCGAGAACCGACCGACTCTATCAGCAGTTATCCGGAAATATGACAGGAGCACGAATGGATATTGAAACTTTTGTGCAGCGCTATTATCTGCAGAACATACTGACAGCAGCCAACCGGAGATTTCTCGAAATGTCGGCAGGGCAGTATGAACTACGGATGTACCGTCTGGAAAAGGCAGGAGAAGGAAAGAATCATGGACTGGATCTTATGGTATATTCCACAGTAACCGGAAAAGAGCGGGAAGTCCGTACCTTATCAGGAGGGGAATCCTTCATGGCGGCACTGTCACTGGCTCTTGGAATAGCAGATCAGATTCAGCAAAGCTGCGCAGCAATACATCTGGATATGATGTTTATAGACGAAGGTTTTGGTTCCCTGGACGAACATTCCAGAAATCAGGCAGTTCGAGTATTGAAACGCATGGCGGGCGGATCAAAGATGATCGGGATGATCTCCCATGTCACAGAACTAAAACAAGAGGTAGAAGAACAACTTCTGGTAACCAAAGACCAGGAAGGCAGCCATGCCAGATGGCAGTAGCCATTGGGGACGGTGTTTTGCGGCTTTTTAACTGTCCCCTCTGGCTTAATGGTGCGTTAAAATTCAAGTCGAGCATCCGAGAGACTTGGCGCGTGATTCTGGTCAGCGTAAGCTGACACATTCTTTACAGAATCACTGCGCATCCTCGCGGAGCGTTTATCTCAGTAGGAGATTGGACTCCCACTGAGACAAATTTGTTATTACTCACCACCTGAAAGAGGTGGAAGTCTTCTCGACTGAGATAAATCTATGTCTTTTGCAAGGACGGGTTTACAAAAGGATGGAATGTAGCTTTGCCTGTAAAAGAAAAAAGATTTTGAAAAAAGTCGAAAAAAGTGTTGACAAATACTGGCATGGGTGCTAATATAATGAAGCTGTCTGACAGAGACAGTGAGAAACACAAAGCTTCAATCGAAAGATTGAAAAAGTTAAAAAAGTTGTTGACAAACTTCTGAAACAGTGATATGATATCAAAGTTTCTGTTGAGAGACAAAACAACAAAGAACCTTGATAATTGAACAGTGAAACAACCTTGAAAGATTCTAAAAGTTAATTCAAGGAACTGACCTTATAAAACAGTAAAAGGGATATCTAATTGAACATTAGCAGTTCAATTAGC
>NZ_JACRSZ010000018.1 GCF_014385005.1 Jingyaoa shaoxingensis
TCACACGGTGCCATGCGGCACTGTGCGCTTATGCGGTATTAGCAGTCATTTCTAACTGTTATCCCCCTGTATGAGGCAGGTTACCCACGCGTTACTCACCCGTCCGCCGCTCAGTCACATAAGATTTCCTCCGAAGAATCTTTCTTAAGCGCTTCGCTCGACTTGCATGTGTTAAGCACGCCGCCAGCGTTCATCCTGAGCCAGGATCAAACTCTCAAAATAAATGTTTGATTCCGGGATCAAAATTAACGTCTAGCTAATCTATCCCTTTTACTGTTTTATAAGGTCAGTTCCTTGAATTAACTTTTAGAATCTTTCAAGGTTGTTTCACTGTTCAATTATCAAGGTTCTTTGTTGTTTTGTCTCTCAACAGTAACTTTGATATCATATCACTGTTTCAGAAGTTTGTCAACAACTTTTTCAACTTTTTCAATCTTTCGATTGAAGTTTTGTGTTTCTCACTGTCTCTGTCAGACAACTCTATTATATTAGCACCCGTGCCAGTATTTGTCAACACATTTTTTCAATTTTTTTCGACTTTTTTTCAAAAACCCCATTTGCAAGATTAAATCCCACACTTCTGTGGAATTTAATCTTACCAAAAGAATATTGTTACTGCTCATTATTTTACAAGATATCCGCCATCTACCGGGATGATTGCCCCATTGAGGTAATCCGATGCGTCAGATGCCAGAAATACGCACGGGCCTTTCATATCTTCCGGAGTTCCCCATACATGTGCCGGAATACGTCCGGTGATCTCTGCACACCTTGGATTTGACGGATCAGTCAGTGCCGTATTCATCTCGGTATCCATATACCCAGGTGCCAGTGCATTTACATTAATCTTCTTAGATGCCCACTCATTGCAGAATGCTTTGGTAAGCTGTGCCACCGCTCCCTTGGATGCTGCATATGCCGGAACTGTATAGCCACCAAAGAAGGATAACATGGATGCAATATTAATGATCTTTCCCTTGCTGTCCTGTGCTATGAATTTCTTTGCTGCTCGCTGGCACCAGTCAAAAACTGCATTCTGGTTTACTTCTATTACATAGTTATAATCTTCTACAGGAAACTCTTCGCTCGGATGACGTCGCTGTACTCCCGCAGCATTCACCAGAATATCCAGATGATCTCCCAGTTTTGCCACTGCCTCTTCAAATCCTCTGGCGCGATCCTGTGGATCTCCCAGATTGACAACTGCGCCATGACACTGGTATCCCTTTTTGATAAATTCTTCTGCTACTGTATATACTTTATCAGAGGATCCTACAATTACTACTTCTGCCCCCGCTTCCATCAGACCTTCTGCCATACCGTGTCCCAGACCTCTGGTACCACCTGTTACAATTGCTTTTCTTCTTGTCAGATCTGTAAAATTTCTCATCATGCTTCCTCCGTGAATTAAGATATCCTTATTTGCAATCGATTGCATTGTTATGTTTCATATATTATCATTTATAAACTATTTTGGCAATATACATATTTTATAATTTTTCTTATATTTATCATATATTTTTATACGCTTTATCCTCCTGTTATCTTATTGCAATCGATTTCATCCCGCGCATCTTTTCTTCGTTCCGGCCGGCACAAAACAACTGTTCACCGGCAAATAGCTCTGCGTCTTTATGGAATATTTGTAACTGTTCAGAACCCACTGTTCCGCGAGGTGTTTTGGCATGAATATGCCAAAATCCCGAAACATTCACGCCAAAATTCTATCGCCAAAGGCGATTTTATTGAATTTTGGCTTCGTATCTGTGAAGGTACTGAACAGATACGAAATATTTCTTTCTATATCTCAAAAGACAGCAACTCCATGCTTCCATGAAATCACTGTCTCTTTCTCATTCTCTTTTATGTACTTTCTCTCCGGATCACTTCTGCCGGAAGTATCATCCGGTGGTTTACCGGGCGTCCCTGCAGTACATCCATCAGCGTGTTTGCCGCTGCCAGACTCATATCTCCCGATTTGTTATCTATCGTTGTCAGTGTCGGCGAACAGACCTGTCCATACAGCGTATTGTCTACTCCTATAATCGCTGTCTGCTCCGGTATTCGGATCCCCTGTCTTTTCAGTTCCTTCATACAGCCTACTGCCAGCATATCTGTCTCACAGAGAATGCCATCCACAGCCGGCATTTTTTTTAGCAGTTCAACAGTCTCCATTCGGCCGCGTTCTACAGAGCTTCTGGGACCTGCCGTTCCGTCCACTTCTGCAAAAATCATTCTCTCTGCGCCTTCCATTCCCAGACGCAACATCCCCGTGGTAAACCCACGCTGCTTTCTTTTATTTGCCGGATTTGCCACATCCATAAGATATGCCAGATTCTTCCGTCCCTTTTGCGCCAGCAGCGCAACCGCTTCCTCTATGCCCCGTTCCTCATCTGTCTGAACACTGTAGGTATTGGGCAGATCCAGATCTCCATTCATTACTACAATCGGAATATTAGAAAGGTGCTGCTTTACGCTCTCCTTCACTTCCTCGATTTCAAACATAGAACCGATAAAAATAGCTCCTTCCACACGCCGCTGTTCCAGAATCTGTATATACTGTGCCTTCTTTTTGCTGTCACCACCTGTACTGAAGGTAATGCAGGTATATCCCTGCCGCGTCATCTCCTGTTCAATGACATAGGCAGACTCTGTATGGTGTGATACCCTGATATCTTCAATCAATATACCAATAAACCGGGATGCCTGTGTTACCAGCCCTCTGGCTGCGACATCCGGAATGTAGTGATATTCATCCAGAATCTTCTGCACCTTTTTTCGGGTGCTCTCACTGATACCCGGACGTTTGTTGATAACGCGGGAAACCGTACTGGCAGAAACCCCCGCTTCCCGTGCAATATCATAAATTGTCATTTTCACATCCTCAATTTCTTATGAAATTCTCTGAGTGTATCTTTTTTCTGAAAAATCAGAAGTCCTGCCAATACCAGAAAGCTGATTCCGGAACAGATCACTGACGGATACACAAAGGTCGTTAAGTTCAAAAATGTCAGTATCACCGGTATACATCCCGCCATGGCTGCCTGAACCAGATAAAACAGATATTCTTCTCTTTCCAGATGCTGTACTCTGGCAATCACTGCCATGGAACACAGCACGCCCAATGCACCGATCGGCAGTACAAAATCCAGTGACCAGCCAATCCAGCCCGTATAATGATCCCACAACACTGCCAGTATGGTGACCAGAAGAAGCTGCCACATCTCATTTTTCAGAATATTGCGCCGCTTACTGTAAGCCACTGCTACCAGCAGCCAAGTGCACACTGTTCCTGCCGCCACAAACCAGAACCAGTTCAAATCTCCGGTTATCAGATAATCCAGCACTGCACTTGCAACCACTGCCACAAGACACAGAAATGTAAACAGACGGAAAATCTGCTTTCCTTCTTTTTCCAGTTCCTGGTTTCTTCCCGGAAAATCCTGCTCTTCTTCCCTGAAACCAACCTCTTCTTCTCTTAAAATTTTCTGGAAATTTCTCTGGATATTGTCATTCGGCAGCTTGGAAGTAAAACCAAGCAGCATCTGATCCTGATATGAACAGGAACACAGCTGCAGAATATTCGTACTGGCAAAAATACCAAAATGATCTATATATTTTTCATATCCAGGCGAGAACCGAACAATTCCAATATTAGAATAAACGGCGGTAATACTCCGGCTTCCCAGAGACGCCCCCAGCATCAGGAAATATTTTTTTATCTCCAACGGTACTGCACGTATTACCGGATTCTTCTCCAGCCGGACATATCCACTCATTCGCTGTGCTACATTCTCTCTTGACAGTCCCTGTTCAAACTGTACTTTTACGTGATCCACCACTTCTTTTAAAGTCGTGTTTTCTGTAAAGGTATGTCCCACCTCAATCCATCCAAAGAAATTTGTCATAGACTGGGACGGAAAATAATTGCGGAGATTTACCGGAATCATCAATGCAACCGGTCTTTTTCTTTTGTTCCTTGGAATCTCTTCTCCAATGGCGCAGAGCATAACCGCCGCCAGAAATATGGTAATGGACACTCCATAAGATTTCGCTTTCTTATGGATCTCCTTCACCGGAATATTCAGTTCGGTAATCTTCATATCCTCATGAGGCAGCTTTTCGCCTTTCAGGCGCACAGCATGAGACTTTCTCTCTGCCCTGCCGCTCTCTGCCGTATAATACTGTGAAAAACTGTCTTCTTCCTGATCTCCAGGCGTACTCACTTCATCCAGACAGATCTTACTCAGCTCTTCTTCCGGATGAAGTAATATCAAATAATTCTGCACCAGTTCCTGCAGGAAATGCATGGCTCCGGTGCCGTCTGTCAGCGCATGATAAACTTCAAAATTGATACGTTTTTTATAATAAGTCACTTCAAAAAGCAGGGTCTTTTTATCCGGAATATATAAGCTGCTGCACGGAGGTTTCTTTTCTTCCTTCACCACCGGAAGAATATCCCTGCGCTCCAGGTAAAACCAGAACAGGCCTTTACGCAGTACTGCCTGAAACAATGGATATCTTTTCATAGTCTCATCCAGAGCCTGCTGCAAAATCTCCGGATCTACGTTTTCCTTGCATTCACAGTAAAACCGGAATACCCTGGTATCATTTTTTCCGGTCACCAGCGGAAATGCCAGTGCCGCATTATCCAGCTTTCTCCACCTCGAATAGCCTGTTTCCATTATTCTTCGCTTCCCTTCAGAAATGCATTGATATATGTAAAACTCTCCTGCACATGCAGAAAAAGGATTCCCAGGGCAAAGAAGCCATGAAAGGCTCCTTCAATCCTGTGTACGTCCACTTCGTTTCCGGCGTTCAGAAGCTTTTTCCCGTAATCCTCGCCCTCATCTCTGAGCGGATCCAGTTCTGCCGTCAGGATCAGGGTTCTTGGAAGGCCGGAAAAATCTTCTGCCATCAGCGGTGCAAAATACGGATTCTGCCGGTCCTGCGGACTACTCTCGTACAGCTTCAGATAATCTTCCATCTTCACAGAGGTCAGAAGATAGTCCGTACCATTTTCCTGTACGGAAGGGTATGGTGACTCTTCTGTATAGCAATTATTCAATGCCGGATAAATCAGGATCTGACGTTTTGGTGTAAAGTCTCCTGTATCTCTTGCCTTCAGACAGACTGCCGCTGTCAGGTTACCCCCTGCAGAATCCCCCATAATCGTGATCTGATCAGGATGAATTTTCAGAATACTATGATTCGTATACAATGCCTTCGCCGCTGCATAACAGTCCTCAAATGCCGTCGGAAAACGATACTCCGGTGCCAGGCGGTATTCTACCGAGGCTACAATACATCCCGTTGACTGCGCCATTCGTGCACAGACACGGTTATAAGTCTCTACACTCTCTGTCACCCAGCCGCCGCCATGAAAAAAGAGCAACACAGACAGATTGCTTCGCTCCTCCGGTTCCAGCTTCATATCTTCTTCTGTCGGGAAATATAGTCTGACCGGTACTTCATAATCTCCGTTATAGATTCCGGTATCCAGTTTTTTCAGAAAAATCCGAAGGGCATCCAGCTTTTTCAGATCTGCCAGTCTCCTGGATGATTCTACGTCTATATTACCATATGATAAGGCATGCAGCAGCGCATGCATGGTTTTTGAAATCAATCATTCAACCCCTTTCTGTGAAAAAACTCACATTCCTGTGTATTACATTCAGCTCCTGCAGGTTCCTTCATATTCACATGAAATACGTGATACAATGGTTTTTCCTCTGTACCATAGATCCGGAAAGTATATTCTACTCCCTGTTTTTTCAATTCCTCTTCCAGAAGAAAAGCCTGTGGATAACAGAAATCCCCCACACAGGTCATGAGATACACCGGTGGAAAATGAGGATTCACATGATCCGTCACATTGACCATCTTTCTCTCCCTTTCCGATCCCTTTTCCGGTAGAAGATCTTCCATCAAATCCTTGTCATCTTCGCTTCCTATCACATTTTTCTCACCCAGCGGACAGTATACTCCACAATTTAATGCCACTGCGGTCGGCACAAATCGACGTGGCACGGTAAAAGGATACTCTGCAGCATAGTCTGCATCTGTGCAGATGGCACTGTACAGACCACACAGGTGGGCTCCTGCTGAATCTCCCACCATGAATACTCTCTCCATATCCAGTCCATAGGTATCCTGATTCTGATACATCCATTCTACCACTGAGTTGACGTCACAGAGCTGTGCCGGAAACTGATTCTCCGGTGCCAGGCGGTAATTAAAATTCACTACGGCAAACCCTTTCTGTGCAAGAGACATTCCATAAAACTGATAGATTTCCTTATTTCCGTATACCCAGCCACCGCCATGGATATTGACAATCACCGGCAGTTTCCCTTTCTGCTCCTTTGGCCGGTAAACATCCAGAAGGTTCCATACCGGATCTGATCCGTAAGCAATATTGTCAAAACGTTCAATATCTTCCGGGGTAGTCAGCCCTGCATCTCTTTTTGCATCCCCGATTTTCCATTCTTTTCTTACTCTTTCACTGGTCTTTGACATATTCCGTCTCCCCCTTCATTTCCTATATGCAAAAACGGACATGGAAATCCCATCTCCATGCCCGTTTTTTCTATTCTTCTGCTTCAGATGCTGCTTCCACGATCAGTTTCACACACAAATCATAGCCCAGCTTACCACTGTCCAGTGTCATATCGTAGTTGTGGCTGTCGCCCCATTTACGGCCATTGCTGTAATGATTGTAGTAATTGTGTCTGGCACGGTCTCTCTTGGACAGCATCTTCTGAATCTCGGTAGCGTTCTTCGTACCGGTCAGTTCTGTCACACGCACGCCTCTGTGCAGTTCATCTGCATGAATGAATACATTCAGCGTGTCGATCTCAGCTTCTTTTAAAATCACATCCGCACAGCGTCCAAGAATGACGCAAGGTCCCTTCTGTGCCATCTTAATGATGATGGCTTTCTGGATCTCATGAATGGCATCCTGTGAATCATTAAAATAAGAGCTGGAAATGGAACTGATCTTTTTCCAGATATCATCACCTGTAGAACGGTCTTCCTCTTCTTTTTCAATCAATTTCTTCTCAAAACCGCTCTCTTCTACCGTTGCGCGGACAATATCACGGTCATAAAACGGAATCCCCAGTGTCTCTGCCACCTTTGTTCCGATGGAATGTCCACCTGCACCATATTCACGGCTGATTGTGATCACTTTATTCATAGTAAATACCTCCCGTATGTTTTCCAACTTTCTCTTCATACAGTATAGCATGAATCTCTCCGAAGCTCAAAATAAATTTAGTCCAGTAGTGCATTGACCATATCTTTGTCAAATACCACCTGCGGTACATGATCTACCTCTATCTGATACAGTGCATTGGCTGCAATATGTTCTGCTGCCTGCTCCAGATCACGGATACCGGAAGTATCACGGTATCGGTCAATTACCGCATCCAGCGCATCCTCTGTCACAATACATTCTTCTTCCTTCAGGCTCATGCGTCTGAGAACCTTTGGGAGTGCAAATTTTGAGAAAATGACCTTCTTCTCTTCTGTAGTATAGTCTGGGATCTCAATCACTGCAAAACGGGACATCAACGGTGCACTGATCTGATCCTTTTCATTGGCTGTGGCAATCGGATATACACCCACAGTTGGAATCATGCATTCCATATAGTTATCTGTAAATCCCAGATTATCCAGAAGGGTCAGCAGTACGTCTGCCGGATTGCCGTTGCCTTTTCCGGAATTTGCTTTATCCAGCTCATTGATGATAAATACCAGATTGGACGCCCCTGCCATGGAAAATGCATCCATGATAATACCCGGCTTGGCATTGGCATAGATTCTGGAGCTTCCGGTAAGCTGTTCCGGATCATTGATTGAGCTCATATCCAACGTGGTCCACGGAAGCTTTAAAATCCGGGCAACTGCATAGGCAATCTGGGACTTTCCGGTACCTGCCGGTCCGATCAGGAGAAGTCCGTATGCCGGAAGGGTATGGGTACGGTTGATCTGGATAATGGTCTCAATGATACGCTGCTTTACCCGCTCCATACCATACAGTTCCTCATCCAGAATTCTTCTGGCTTCCTGCGGATCAATCGCTTCAAAATAATTATTCTTCCACTGAATATTCATCATAATAGACAAAGCTCTTTGCGCATGACGCCGTTCCTCCTGAGACACCTCATGGGATCTGGCCACTGCCAGATTTCTTCTTGCCCAGAGGCGAATGTTATCCGGCATAGTTCGACCGGCACAGGTCATAAAATCGGTGATGCTCTGTATGCTGGTCAGCTTCATTTCATCTCCTGTCTCTTCCCGGTCTTCCTCTTCTACTTCATCTTCCGGCGCACTGCTTTCCAGAAGACGTTCAATCATGAACTGTAAGAATCCGTCTTCCGCTGATAACTTGGTTCCGCCTCCAAATGCGATCTCACGAATCTTATAGACTGCGTATCCTTCTTCCAGATTCTCCCCTGAAAGACACACATTGATATGATTCTCTCCCAGCCAGCGCAGAAGACTGACAAATCTCGCATCAATCTTCAGAATATCTGCCCGGATAGTCTCATCATCTTCTTTAAACTCAAATGCGGTTCTCTTCGTTGGATTTAAAAAGATACCGCAGGAATGGTGTTTCCATTTGTTCTTACTGTTATCCAGCACCATAATCGGCTGCTGTGGTGTTGGGCTTGAATTATCCGAATAAAATACTTCATAAGTGCACTCTGTAATCTTTTTACTCTCAGATGCACCGCTAAAATCAAATACTGGCATATATATTTTCCTCTTTTTAATTCTGTGTATGTTTTTTCTTCATATTACGAATCAGACATACCAGTATTACTATAACAAGAATAGCTGTAATTGTCCATATCCATGCCGGAACATCGTGAATATTAAAGCAGCGGACACTGACCCACATCTGATTGATTGCCTGGTTCTGTGCATCATCAAAATAAATCATGATGGATGATCTCTCCATGGCATCTGCATCCGGATACTGGGCATACAGCTGCCGTCTCGCCTGTTCTGCCGGTGCAGTAATCACATAATCTTCGCTGTCTGTATCTTCCGTAAAGAAATACGCAAGATCATAGTCTACTGTCTCTTCTTCCTCATCTTCTGCCCCATAATTCCAGTCGGCATACTCAAAGACTCTTGGGTCGTCCCCTCCGGAAATGACAGAAGTATAGCCAATATAGTACATATTCCGGATAGCATTGTCCGGTCTGGAATTAAAATTAATAAATGCCTCTGCCGCCTGCTGCTTGTCTTTATCTTCTCCGATACCGCTTTTCAGCATGACCCATCCGTCAAAATATATATTGGTCGATTCTTCCGGTACCGCATAATCCAAAAATACGCCATCTTCTTCTGCCTGATCCATGGTGTAGACCGCATCACCGGACCACTGATAATTCGCCAGCACCTTTCCGGTAATCATATCTGCTTTTCCGGAATCTGTTTCAAAGGAATAGGCATTATTTTTAACATCCTGCAGATAATCCTGAACTGCCTGAATGGTCTCCGGCGAGGTGTCATTCATCTCATCCACCAGCTTTTGCCTGTAATCCGGATCATTACGAAAACTGTCTGACGTAAGCAGATCGGATTTCAGTGCACCAACTGCTGCAAAATAGGAATCTCTCACATTATCTTTGATCGTTACCTGACGTTTATAATCCGGATTGTCAAGGATCTTCCAGCTTCTGGCATCCTCTTCGCTGACTTCTTCCGGATTGTATACAATACCGGTCAGTCCCCACATATATCCAGCCGCATATTTTCCCCATGTTTCTCCGTTGATTTCATTATTTTCGAAAATATTTCGGATGTAAGGAGAAACGCCTTTGCTGTAATAATTGTTCTCGTCTGTCTCGTCAAAGAAATGATCTGACAGTGGAACCAGTCTGTCCTCTGCCATCAGCTTCATAATCATATATTCAGACGGGCAGACCAGATCATATACATCTCCCAATGTCAGCATATTGTATAGGTCTTCATTGGTTCCGAACGTAGAATACTCTACATTCACCTTTACGCCGTAAGTTTCATAATACCATTCTTCAAAATCCTTCACCATGGAATTCTCACCAATGATATCTCCGCTTTCCAGATCAATCGTTTCATCCTCATCCCAGTCACCCAGGTCAATATACTCTTCCCAGTTGCATACACGCAGAGTCACTTCTTTTGCACTGGTATCTTTTTCTTCTGCAAAAGCATAACTTCCCGTCAGAGATGCATAAGGATATCCAGACACAGCCAGGGCTACAGTTGCCGCCAGCGTCATACCGGTTCTGATTTTCTTTTTCATCTTACGCATCCACCCTTTCTGAGCCATTCTTGTTCGCCCGCAGATTCATTACAGCCACAAGTACCAGCACAATCAGGAAAATCACTGTGGACAATGCCCATAGCGCTGTTTTGATGGTAGTCTGAGCCCCCTTCGTCGCATTTACCACATAGGTACTGATGGTATCAAAGGTGGCCGGCTTGGTATAAGTGGCAACAAAATAATCATCCAGAGACAGTGTCACTGCTAGGGCAAATCCTGAGATAATACCCGGCAGGATCTGTGGAATCACGATCTGTATCAGCGCCACAAAAGGGGTTGCCCCAAGGTCAAGCGCCGCTTCATAGATACTTGGATCCATCTGCCGGATCTTTGGCATAACTGACAGATAAACAAAAGGAGCGCACAGAATCACATGTCCTACTACCAGCGGTACAAAGGTATCTTTGCTTACTCCCAGTACCACTACCAGTAAAATACACAGGGAAAAACCGGTTACTACATCTGCATTAACTACCGGCACCTGATTCATGGTGGAGATCACCTTTGTCGTCTTCTTTTTGGAATAAAAGGCACCGATGGCACCCATGGTTCCAAGTAGGGTAGCCAGAAACGCTGCTCCCAGTGCAAGAAGAATCGTTCCGCCAATCATCCCCAAAAGCTCCGGTGTGGTAAATAAGGTCACATAATTATGAAGGGAGAAGCCTCGAATCGCACCTATATTGGTGGCATCTGTAAAGCTGTATACTGCCAGGATAAAAATCGGCAGGTAAAGAAACAGCAGTACAAGCCCAAGAAACATTCCTTTGATATATTTTCTCATTATAACAGGGCACCTCCTCTCGTATTTTCTTCCTCTGAGCCGCCTGTCAGTAAAGTAAACAGACAGATAATTCCCAGCAGGATCAGTGCAATCATGGATCCGCCGTGCCAGTTGTAGGCTGCAAAATAGCTGCCAATCAAGCTGCCCATGATGTAAGTGCTGTTATACAGCATATCCAGTACTACATAGTTGGTCATCGCCGGTAAAAATACCATGGACACACCACTGATAATACCTGGTACGGATAACGGCAGTGTGATTTTCAAAAATGTTTCAAATTCATTAGCGCCAAGATCCATGGCCGCTTCCCGCAGTGCCTTATCCAGCCTTGATATGGTGGTGTAGATCGGCAGGATCATAAATGGCAGGAAGTCATAGGTCATACCTATCACCGCATTCAGAAACGGATGCATGGCAAGATTGCCTTCCAGCACAGTCAGTACTTCTTTTAATGCCGTAATACGCAGTGAAAAATTGATCCACATCGGCATAACAAACAGCATCAGAATCACGGACTTACTTTTAATATTGCTGAATGCCAGAATATAGGCAATCGGATAGGCCAGCAAAAGACATACTGCTGTAGTCACAATTGCCAGGGCAAAACTGTAGCACAA
Organism: Jingyaoa shaoxingensis; assembly: GCF_014385005.1. GTDB lineage: Bacteria > Bacillota > Clostridia > Lachnospirales > Lachnospiraceae > Marvinbryantia > Marvinbryantia shaoxingensis. The sequence goes on from NZ_JACRSZ010000018.1 coordinate 11,723, forward strand.
GGTTCCAAGCGTATTTGGATTCGTGAAGAATCCAGTCAGATTGGCAATGGTAAACTGCCCCTGTCCATCTGTAAACGCATAATAAAATAATACAAGCAGCGGAGCAATCACAAATACAAATAAAAATAATGCATAAGGAACTCCGAGACTTTTTCTGGAAAATGAAAATTTACGCATATCCGTCTCCTATCTCTTTAATGCAAACTTCATCTTATCTACCGGCATGAGAAGTCCTACCTGGTCATCCATGTTCCACAGGTATTCATCATTGACTATGAAATCCTGTTCCAGATCTGTATGAATGACATAGCTGTAATGGTCACCTTTATAGATCAGATTGCTGATATATCCCTGTACAATTCCTTCTTCCATATTGTCTGTCATATGAATATCGGAAGGCTGGATAGAAACCATGATCTTGGTTTTCTTCGGATCAATTACTTCTCCATGAGCATCCAGAAGCGTTCCATCCTCTGTTCTTCTGCTTCCTTTGATAATCTTTGTCACGCTGGTATCCAGAATATGGCCATTGTATTCCAGGTGGAAGTCCTGGTTAATATCTGCTGAAAAGATATTGGTATGGTCTTCTGCAATCATAATATGAATATTCTGAGGATCTACCTTCATGCCTACCCGTTCTCCCGGTGCAGCAGACTTTACAGACTGAATCACCATTTCATTCTTACCTGAAACCACGGTAATCTCATAATGCATGCCCTTGAAGATCACAGAATCTACCACTCCCGAGATAATTCCCTGTCCCGGCGGGGTCAGTTCCACATCTTCCGGACGGACAACTGCTGTAATATGAGTTCCCTGTTCAATATCATCAACGCATTCAAATTCACCGCCACAGAAACGTGCTTTCAACTTACCGGTCATGATACCATTAAAGATATTACTTTCTCCGATAAAGTCAGCCACAAAAGCATTCTTTGGCTCATTATAAATATCTTCCGGTGTACCGATCTGCTGCATTTTTCCTTCTGACATAACCACAATCTTATCTGACATGGTCAGTGCTTCTTCCTGATCATGAGTTACATAGATGAAGGTAATTCCAAGTTCATCGTGCATAGCTTTTAACTCGATCTGCATCTCTTTTCTCATCTTCAGATCCAGCGCACCCAGCGGTTCATCCAAAAGCAGTATTTCCGGCTCGTTTACCAGTGCTCTTGCTATGGCAATTCTCTGCTGCTGTCCACCGGAAAGCGTAGACACACTACGATTCTCAAACCCTTCTAGATCTACCAGTGCCAGCACCTTTTTCACCTTTTTTTCAATCACATCCTTCGGTGTTTTTTTCTGCTTCAGCCCGAACGCAATATTCTCAAAAATATTCATATGTGGGAATAAGGCATAACGCTGGAATACCGTATTGATTGGCCGTTTATTCGGAGGAAGATTCGTGATTGGCTTCCCATTTAATAAAATCTCTCCCGATGTCGGGATGTCAAATCCTGCAATCATTCGTAAAGTTGTTGTCTTTCCACATCCGGAAGGACCAAGGAATGTAACAAACTCTCCCCGTTTTACTTCCAGATTAAAATCTTCTACCGCCGAGAACCCATCCTCGTAGGTTCTGGTAATATGCTTCAGTTCAATGATATTTTCTGATGTTCCCATTTGGCTCCCTCTCTTCTTTCTTAATAATTGCTAAAATGTCAACATTTAGATTACACGGATTGTTACATGCTTCGCGCTCTCATCTTTCCGTTCCACTTCGGTCGGTGCAAGGCTTGTGCTGCTGGCACATAGCCCTATAATCAGAACATTGGTGGTGTACTGATCCAGATAAACTTTGCCGGCCGCTGTCCCGGATTCTCAATGCGGTGTATCTTCTTGGCGGGATAATAGAAGCTCTCTCCAGCCTTGACATGATAGATCTGATCTCCCAGGATCACATTCAGTCTCCCTGACATGACGTATCCGAATTCTTCTCCGTCATGAGGCTTGTCTTCTTCCAGTGTCTGATGTGGCTGGACTACTACCAGCAGTGGTTCCATGCGGTAACGCTGGGCAGTCGGCACGATCCACTGAATGCTATTCCCTGCATCGTCGATTTTTTCGAAATATCCTTTTTCAGAAAATACCACCTGTTCTTCTTCCGTTTCTTTGAAAAAATCTGCAGCAGTGGTTCCAAGACACTCGATCAGATCCAAAAGGGTCACAACCGACGGAGAAACCTGTCCTCTTTCCAGCTGGGAAATAAATCCCTTGGTCAGTTCTGTGCGGTCTGCCAGTTCCTGTTGGGTCAGTCCGTTGCGGTTTCTCAGGTCCCGGATTTTTCTTCCGATCTTCTCGTTAATATATTCCAGTTCCATTCTGAAATGTTCGCCTCCGATTTTTCTTTGCTAAACTTAAAATATGTTTTTACTAAACTTTTCTCCAAGAAGAAATTATACTACTAATAAACTTTCTGTCAATTATTAATATGATTCCCAGGCTCTTGTTCTTGTATTTATTTCAGTACAATACTATATATCTTCCGATATCTGCATTTTCCTTTTTACACTCTTGCGCATCTCGTCTTTTCGAATTAAAAAAACAGGGGTATAATGATCCTGACTATGAATACTTGGCAGTAATTGTTTTTTCACAATTACGCATTACAAAGGAGATTGGATATATGAACTGGATGGATCAGGCCGGTGTCAGCCCTGAACTGCAAAACGAAATGGAACGCTTCCGAAAGCGTTTTGATAAAGAATCTGTTCCGGAAGGAATACGAGGGGTGCAGGAGCCTCCCCGTTTCCATTACCTGGGAAAGGAGATATTAGAAAAGGCAATCTGTGCGCTGCTGTGTGAAAAGAATCTGCTTCTGGCAGGACCAAAGGCAACCGGAAAAAATGTGCTGGCAGAAAATCTTGCCTGGATCTTCGGGCGTCCCAGCTGGAATGTGTCCTTTCATGTGAATGTGGATGCCTCTTATCTGATCGGAACGGATACCTTCGACGGGGAAAAAGTAGTCTTCCGTCCAGGTCCTATTTATCAGTGTGCGCAATATGGGGGATTTAGTATTCTGGATGAAATCAACATGGCAAAAAACGAAGCTATGGCTGTACTTCACGCCACACTGGATTACCGCCGGATTCTGGAAGTGTCAGGCTACGACCGGATCACCCTGCATCCTGCCACTCGTTTTATCGGCACCATGAATTACGGATATGCCGGAACCAGAGAATTAAATGAGGCTCTGGGATCTCGTTTTCTGGTTCTCCAGATGCCTGTGATAACTGAAAAACAACTGACTCATCTGTTAAAGGCAGAATATCCGGAAATCAGCAAAGCTATGTGCCGTCAGCTCTGTGCTATCTTTTATGAGCTGGATGGCAAGGCAGAAAATGCAGAAATCAGTCCGCGAGCTGTGGATCTTCGTGGACTTCTTGATGCTGTTGCCCTGATGAAGCTTGGACTTTCCCCTCTGGATGCCTGCGATATGGGACTGTCCAACAAGGTTTTTGATTCTACGGAACGAGCCATTGTTCACGATGTCATTGCAGCGAGGGTCCCAAAGTCATGGAACTGAATCAATCTGTCAAAAAAAGAGCTTCCAATATGGTATGGACTGCTGCAGGCCGTTATGATTTTGAGCCCCTGTATCTGTTTTTCCATGGTAATAACGAACCGGTTCTCTATCTGAATACGCTGGAGGGTCTGGGCTATGCTTCCATGTCAGAGGATATTCTGATGCCTTTTCTCAAAGGGCTGGACTTTGGACGCAAGCCGAAAAAGTTCCGCTCCCTGGCCCAGCTTGTACTGGAACAGACAGTTTTTCACAGACACTTCCACCAGCGCCCGTCTCTTATTTCTCTGAGGGAAGATTATGCCAGGGTGCATCTGACTGAATTTCTCCCAACTTCCCGCTATCAGGAACTGGGATGGGAACGCCAGGCTCTGATTCACTGGCAGCGTGTGCTGCATATGGATCTGGCCGGTTTCTCCAAAAGAGAACTGGATCTGGCTGATGCCATGGAAAAGGCAGCTATACTTACCGATGAAGAACTGGTAAAAGAAATGAAATCCATTTTCCGAAAATATTTTTATTATCAGCCGCTGGCAGCCCGCAAGTCTGAAACTGCCAAATTCGTGGGTGCAGGTCTTTTTCTCGTTGTTCTTGGCCAGATCTTCTCCGGTGACTTTCATATCCGGGTATCCGATGCCGATGCTGAAGGGAAAAAGACGTTTCCTGCCCGTCTCTATATAGCCGGCAAACACCTGCTCAGCCAGACTACTGCCAAAGAAGACCGGGATTTTATACTTCACACTTTCGGTCCCTGCCTGTTTTCGCCTGAACAGATGGAGCAGATACAAACACGCTTCTGCACCAGGTATCACGCAAAAAGCAGTCTCTGGTATGCCGGTGCCACTTCCCCTGACCTGGTATTCGGTGAAGAACAGGAAACACAGCATAAAAAAAATCTGGCTTACTACCAGAAGGATAAACGCTACTATGACCGCAGTATTCACCAGATTACCGAACATCTGAAACAGGTACTGGAAGAACAGCAGGAACCTGATCTGGTACGCGTGCAGAGTGGACGTCTGAATCCCGGACAGGTATACCGGATTCCCGCCATGTATGACCTGTCTGTTTTTTACCGAGAAATCATCTGGCCGGTTCCCGATTTTTCCGTGGATCTGGTTCTGGACGCATCCAGTTCTCGCTGTAATGAGCAGGAAGCTATTGCCGCTCAGGCTTATCTGATTGCTGCAAGCTTTCTTTCTTTGCAGATTCCGGTGCAGGTAACCAGTTTTCGCAGCATCCGCGGTTACACCATACTTCAGTCTCTGAAGACCTATGAAGATGCGTCTGCAGATGGCATCTTTCACTACTTCACAGCAGGAAATAACCGTGACGGTCTGGCATTTCAGGCAATCCGTGCTCTCATGGAACGGCCTGATCACCTGCACACCAAACGGATTGTGCTGATTCTGACGGATGCCATGCCTTCTGATTCCAGAAAAGCCTGGCTGGAAAACAGCCTTTTTCACAGTAAGGATTACCGAGAAGAGCTTGCCGTAGAAGATACCCGTGATGCCATACGTTCTCTCAGGTCGGATGGCATCTCTGTGGCAGCTATTTTCTGGGGCGGTGATTATGCCATCTCCGGTCTGCGGCGTATCTACGGGGATTCTTTTATCCGTATTAAACAGATCCAGCAGTTCCCGGACGCTGTATCCAGTCTTCTCATGCGCATGCTGGATCAGATGCATGAACAGTAACATCCATCGTATCTGTTCATTCAAGAATGCCTCAGCATTCACAGATAGTTGTTTCTGAACAGTTACCAACCATCTTATTTTTTCATTCGCGGCTGAGTTACCAGACTGGCAATATAAGAAAATATCAGTGCCGACGAGGTGCCCACCGCCGCTGCCGTAAAACCACCTTTGAATAATCCGAGAAAGCCGTCTTCATCCACGGCTTTTTTTACGCCCTCCCACAGGTTATTTCCAAAACCAAGCAGAGGCACTGTCACACCTGCCCCGGCATATTCCTTCAGATACGGGAATATTCCAAAGGCTCCCAGAAACACACCTGTCACTACCAGAATCACCATAATTCTGCCCGGCATCAGTTTGGTATTCTCTATCAGGATCTGCACCAGTACACAGATCAGCCCTCCTACCCAGAATGCACGAATATAATCCATAGTCTGCTCCTTTCCGATCAACACACCTATATCAGCAGTGCTCCAGTACAATTCCATGGGCAATTCCCGGAACGCTCTGTCCCTCATTAAAACTAACCGGTGACATTAATGCACCAGTAGGAACAAACAGCACTCTTTTCCAGATCCCCTTTTCCAGTTTCGGCAGAATCAGTGCGGAAAGTACCGTTGCCGAACATCCACATCCGCTTCCGCCTGAATGAGTATCCTGCCTTTCCCGGTCATAGATCTCAATTCCGCAATCCATATGTTTCTGACTGATGTCATATCCTTCTTTTTTCAGCAGATCAATTAGAATCTCCTGTCCCACATATCCCAGATCTCCGGTAATGATCTTGTCATACTCCAGCGGCCCATTTTCAAAGTCCCGGAAGTGGCCTGCAATAGTGTTGCTGGCCGCCGGTGCCATGCAGGCTCCCATATTCATGGAATCTTGTACCCCATAGTCCACCACTTTTCCCACTGTGATTCCGGTAATTCTCACATGACCGCCATTTTTCCCCAAAACAAAGGCGCCGCTTCCCGTAACAGTCCAGGTAGCTGACAGCGGTCTCTGGTTGCCATATGCCAGGGGAAAACGGAACTGCTTCTCTGCACTGGCAAAATGGCTGGATGTCACTGCCGCCGTATAATCTCCGTAATTTCCTGCAACGGTCATGGCAGCCAGTGCCAGTGCTTCTCCGCAGGTAGAACATGCCCCGTAAATACCAAACCACGGAATCTCAAAACTCTCCAGTCCAAAGGATGTGGCAATCAATTGTCCCAGCAGATCCCCGCCATACAGATATCGGATCTTTTCTTTTGGAATTCCCGCGTTCTGGATTGCCAGTTCCAGCGCTTCCCTCTGCATTTCGCTTTCCGCTTTTTCCCAGCAGTCTTCTCCGAACAGATCATCCTGGGAAACTACAGAAAAAGCACCGCCAAGCGGTCCTTCTCCTTCCTTTTTTCCAACTACGGATGAAGTCCCCACTAAATGCGGTGCCCTCTGAAAACAGATGCTCTGTCTGCCCTGTGTCTGATCCATGTCACAACCTCCATTTCAACTGCATCCGTAAGTCCGGATGTCTATCTGTGAAAAAGTGTGTGCATTTTTTCTTTTTTTATACAGCAGATTACCTGTATTTTGTATCTGCTCATTGCTTTCACAGATACAGTGGGTTCTGAACAGTTATTTTTTAATCACTTCTTTTTTAAATATCTGGCATATTTTTCAGTTTTCCCCATATGATATAGTGTAAGCACCAATAAAGCAGTGCGCAAACTGAACATGTTATTTGAACCTTACAGTATCTCGTCTTCTCTGCAGACTCTTCCCTGAAGTTTCTCCTGCAGCGTTGCCAGAATCTGTTTCACTTCTTCTGCATCGAGTGCATCATAGGTGATCGCATATACCTTCTTTATTTTGTGTTCTTCAAAGTATACCTGATCTTCCTGATTCTCAAAGTCTTCTGCAGCCTCTTCAAATACCATCGTGTCATGTGTTAATGTCAGTTCCAGCAGATCCATTTCACGCCAGATTTCTGCCTTCTCCTGATAATCCGGTAGTAGTTCTGCAAGCTGCGTTGCACATACTTCCTGTGGAATCAGATAATAATCTATAAGCATTTTTTTCACAGGTTTTTCCGGCTGCATAGTCTTTTTTGCGGTCTGATGATGTGCACTCTTCTTTTTGGTATTTGTTTTGTTTTTCATATTTGTTTCCTACCTTTCCTGTCTCGCCTCTTTTTGCGGTATCTCTTCTTATATTTATCTGCTTATGTCTGCTCATAGGGAACAGAACGAATACAAAACTGAAATAGAATCCTGGAAACAGGATTCTATTTTATTTCCTATTGTTCCGGACTGAACATCATATCATGATTGATTTTTTTATAGAATTTTTCCCTGAATGTATTCTGATCCGTACTCTCATGAAGCGCCCACATGGTCTTGGCAACCGTCGCTTCCAGTGTCATGTCATAAGATTCCAGTAGAGAAAATTCTCTTTTGATCATTTTTCCCACCTGATAAACGGTCATATCACTGCCTTCATGAGTCACCTGAGTTGCCATAATAACAATCTTTCCTTTTTCCACAAAGCGCCGGATTGCCTGATAGAATTCATCATCTCCATAATCCGGAAGTCCTCCTACTCCGAAAGATTCAATAATCAGTGCATCCACACTGTCACACAGAGAATCTATGATGGATGCGTTACTTCCAGGAATCAGTTTCAGTAAAAATACTTTTTCATCCAGATCATGGTAAAAACGAATGCGGTCTGTCACATGGTTCTTGTCATCAATGTAAAATACAATCCGCCGATCCTGGATCACGGCAATATCCGGGTAATTGATACTGGAAAAGGCATTATAACTCTTGGATCTCTCCTTTTTCGCCCTGGTTCCGGCAATGACAGAACCGCCAAATACAATATTGGTCCCGTGTGCTTTCGGATGTGCCGCAAAACGCAGACTGTCCAGAAGATTGGCTCTGGCATCTGTGATTGCCAGATCAATCGGCTTCTGTGCTCCTGTCACCACGATCGGCTTCAGGTTGTTCTGAATCAGATAGGACAGGGCTGCCGCCGTATACGCCATGGTATCTGTTCCATGACAAATGACAAATCCGTCATAATATTCATATTTTTTCTCAATCAGGGCAGCCAGCTCCATCCACTGTCTGGCACAGATATTAGTGCTGTCCAGATTAAAAGGCTGAATATGGTCAATCTCACAGAACTCCTTTGCCTCTGGCACATAGGATAAAAGCTCACTGGCTCCGATCTGGGGAGCCAGCCCTTTCTCTGTGTATTTTGATGCAATCGTTCCACCCGTTGCAATTAACAGTATTTTTTTCATAATTTCTCCTCTTAAGCCATTCGTACCGCTGCGATCAGAAGATAAATCAGGGTAATGCACAGTCCCAGAGAAAACAGCAGCAGTCCATATGACATACTTCTTCCTATTAGCATCATATTCTCACGGAACTGTTCATAACGAAGTGCAAACTTGTGTTTAAAATCCGTCTTGCATGGATGTTTCTTCCATATAGTGGCATTGAGCAAATGTTTTACTGCATTGCAGCATCTTCCCAATACATGTGTTACCGGGTTGCCCTCCTCCGGATCATCCGGCTCTTCACTGCCATGATAAATGTCTTTCTTCATTTCCACAATGACAGGATCCTGAATCGTATTAAAAAAGCTTGCTTCGACATAAGCCGCCAGCGGCTGGATCTTCGCGAATACATCCACCAGTTTATCCAATACTTTGCATACACCGCCTGCCACAGCCGGAAGGACCTGAAGCAGCACCGGACGGTAAAGATAATCTTCCAGGTCCAGAACTGCCGGCCAGCAGTTCACATATTCTTTTGACCCATCTGCCTGTTTTTTCATCATCCATCCGCGGATCACCAGCAGGTATACTGCTGCCCCCAGTAAAACAGATATCAGACTTCCGGAAAGATTCGTCATGCCAAACCAGGATATCTGCTCTGCTGCCTCTTCTGCTCCCATAAACGTTTGTCCCAGATCTGCCATCCAGTTCATAAAACGGTCTGGCAGGATTCCCATAAGTGGAAACAGAACTGCGCAAATTCCAAGTACGATCTTGCTCATTGTATTCATATAGCTGCCCTTCAGGTCATCATATGCCTTCTGACGCTGCCGGTCTTTGTTTTTTTCCACGAATACTGCCATAAACAGTTTTAACATATAAGCAACCGTCAAACCGCCACTGATCAGAAACAGCCATTCCACCAACCTGATATCAGGAACTCCAAGAATCTGGTCACTCTTTCCTGCTATGCCGGCATATTCTACAATACTTTCATGCAACAGTGTCTTGCTGATATATCCGGAAAAAAGCGGCACACCGCCGATTCCCAGCGCTCCGCTTAAAAATGCCAGCTTCAGCAGTGGTTTATTTCTTCCAAATCCCCTGATCTCATTGAGCTCCAGCTTGTGGAGATTCATGTAGATCACACCCGCTGCCATGAAAAGTGTCAGTTTAAACAGGGAATGATTCACCATATGAAGCATGGTTCCTCTCACTGCCAGTATGTTTTCTTCACCCAGCAGTCCCTGCATACCGATTCCAACCAGAATAAATCCGATCTGTGAAACAGAAGAACACGCCAGCGTCCGTTTGATATCAATGGAAAATACCGCCAGAACCGCTCCTGCTACCATGGTCAGTACTCCCACCAGCAATACAAAAGTGCCCCACCTTGCATCGTGAAAGAGAATCTTACAGCTGATTACCAGTATGCCGAAGATTCCAGTCTTTGTCAAGATACCGGAAAGCAGCGCGCTGGCAGGTGCCGGTGCAACCGGATGTGCTTTTGGAAGCCAGATATGAAGCGGAAAGGCTCCTGCCTTGGCCCCAAATCCCACAAACATGCATACACAGGCTGCCAGCACATTCTTTCCCTGGCATGCCTGATACAGATCATCAATCATCAATGTTCCGGTCTGATGATACAGTAAAAACAGTCCCATCAGGATAACCAGCCCTCCGATCACGGCAATAGCAAGATAGGTCTCTGCCGCCCGCAGGGATTCTTTTCTCTCATCCTGGGCAACCCAGACATAAGAAGTAAAAGACATCATTTCAAAAAAGATAAAGGTAGTATACAGATCTGCGGAAAACAAAACTCCTTCTGTTGCTCCCAGTGTCATAATCATAAAGAGATAATATCTGTTTCGATTCCGGTAATGCCGGAAATACTCTGTAGAAAACAGTGTGGTCATCATCCACATAAAAGCTGCCACAGTTCCATATACTGCACGGAAACCATCCGTCTCAAACTTCAGTCCCATCTGACAGATTCCCGGAAGCTCCACACCTGCCGTCTGATCCTTCATGGTGATCAGTATGATCATCGTCATCAGAAATTCTATCACAGCAACTGCACACGCCATATAGTCGCGAAAACGTTTATCCGTTCTTCCGGCCAGATAAGTCACTCCCGCTCCTGCAAGAGGAAAGAATACGATCCATGCCAGTAAATATATCTGTGTTTCTCCCATTTTCTTTCCTCCTTTCTAATACATTCCACTGGCTACATCTGTGAAAAATCTCACCAGAGGACCGGAAAACAGTCCAAGACAGATCACCGCCAGCGCAAACAACATCAATGGCAGACACATACGCCAGGAAGGGTCTTTTACCTCTTCGATATCCTCATAACGGAAATTCCTGCCCGGGAAATAAGCTCTGAACACAATGGACATCATATAAATAGAAGTCAGAAATGCAGAAATCAGCAGACATCCCACACCCAGATACGCCTGCAGACGCTCACTGGCAACAGCCGCTTTTGCAATATTCCATTTACTGATGAAGCCCGCCAGTCCCGGAACTCCCATCAGCCCCAATGCAGATACCGTAAAACAGCCAAATACCACAGGCATTTTTCTGCCATAACCATTCAGATCATCAATATACATTTTTTCAGTCTGATGCATCACTGCACCCGCACACAAAAAAGAACAGATCTTCATGCAGGCATGACATATCATATGCGTCAACGCTCCAACCAGTCCCAGAGGTGTCATAATTGCCGCACTGAAAATAATATACGAAAGATTACTGATCGTTGAATATGCCAGACGTCTCTTGATATGTCGCTCCATAACAGCCCTGGTACAGCCATATACAATAGAAAACATAGCAAAAGCCATCACAACCGCCTGTACCCAGGTGCCACGCAGGAATTCTGTTCCAAAACTATAATAGGTCAGACGGATAATGGCAAATACTCCTGCTTTTACCACTGCTACTGCATGAAGCAGTGCTGTTACCGGCGTTGGTGCCACACCTGCATCCGGAAGCCAGGATCCCATCGGCCACATGGCGGCTTTTACACCAAATCCCATACAGGCAATGAGATACACTACCAACAGCACCTGCTTCTTATCTCCGATCTTCTCCAGATTTAGCACTCCACCCATGACAAAGTCAAGCTGATTCCCATATACCATCAGAAAAACGATACCAATCAGAGCAAATGCTGCTCCTCCAAGGGAATAATACAGATATTTCCTTGTCGCATGAATGGCCTGACGACTAAGACTGTGCAAAATCAATGGCACAGTTACCAGAGTCAGCAGTTCATAAAAGAAATACATACTGAGCATATCCGACGCATAGGAGATACCCAGTGTTACCCCATACGTAATGGAATAAAACATGAAAAAAACTCTCTGGTGTTTCTCATGTTCCATATATTCAAAGGAATACAGCATGGCAAGAGGCCAGAGCGCCGCCACTAGCACGGAAAATACCATGGACATGCCATCTATTCGAAAAGAAATAGACAGATCCTGCATGAAATGCACCACTTCCAGTTTTCCCTGCGGACGCATTCCTGCCAGAAGAAACACGATCACAGATGTTACGATCATGATACATTCCAGATAAATCTTCATAATTCGCCGGTCGGAAAAAGGAATCACTTTTACCAGTATTCCCCCCACAATCGGCAACAATATTGCAATCAGCATCCAGTATTGACTCATAACATAACCTCCGCAATCTGTCCCGCATACTGTACCAGCGGACCACAGAATATTCCAAGAAGCAGTGACAGACATGCCAGCACTGCAACCGGTATTACCATGGCTTTTACAGGTTCTTTTTTCTCCAGATGTGCATAATCGTATGTATCACCCGGCAGGAATCCTTTCATCGTAACCGGCAAAAGATATCCTGCTGTCAGCAGTGCACTGATCAGCAGCACTACCGGTCCCAGCCAGAAAAATACAGATATGCCTGAATCCAGTGCCCCTTCTGCCAGATACCATTTGCTGATAAATCCACTCGCTGGCGGAATTCCAATCAGCGCCAGTGATGCAATGGTATAACAGATCATGGTCACCGGCATTTCTTTTCCGATTCCACGTATCTGATCTGCTTTTGTTTTTCCTGTACGGAAAATGACTGCTCCCACACACAGGAAGAGGCAGGACTTGATACATGCATGGAATACCACATGGAGCATGGCTCCTGTCATAGCTTCCGGCTGTAAAAGTGCCAGTCCAAACAAAATATAGGAAATCTGGCTTACCGTAGAATAGGCGAGCCTTTTCTTCAGGAGATTTTCCCTGTAAGCGAGCATAGATCCCATAAATACAGTAATCAGCGCCAGCGTCAGCCATGTCTTCTGTACCCAGGTACCACGTATAAAATCCGCTCCGACAATCTCGTATACAACACGGATTACTCCCAGCACCCCCATTTTTACAATCACACCTGACAGTACCGCACTTGCCGGTGCAGGTGCCGCCGGATGAGCAGTTGCCAGCCAGCCGTGCAGTGGAAACATACCAGCTTTTACACCAAATCCCAGAATCATCAGAAATGCTGCTGTAAGAATCAGCGTCTCATGACCTGTTACTGCTGCCAGGTTCAACGTGCCTCCCGGAGTAAAATTCAGAGAAGTTGTATAATGGTTTAATACATATGTTCCGAATAATACCAGGTAAGCACCACACAGGGAATACAGCAGATACTTGATGCCCGCCGTAATTGCCTCTCTGGTTCTGGTATGCAGTACCAGCGGCACTGTGGTCAGTGTCATCATTTCATAAAACAGATAAAAGGTCACCAGATTACCTGCATAACAGAGTGCCATCAACACCCCATACACCACCAGAAAAAATCCGAAAAAACGTTTCTGGTCTTCTTCTTTTTTCATATATTCTCCCGCAAAACAGATGGATGCTGTCCAGACAACCGTCACCACTGCTGCCAACAGTCTGCCAAGGGCATCCATATGAAAATACACCGGCAGTTCACTTCCAATGGAAAACAACAGCACAGACTTCTCTTTGCCTGACACATTCAGAATCAGGAAACAGCCCGCTATAATCATTGCTGTCAACGCCTTACGTGCCAGTTCTTTTTGTGAACCTTCTTTTCGGTTCAGAAGCATCTCCAGTCCTGCCAGCACGGGGAAACACATATTCAATAAAAGCAAAATGATATCAGACATTTTCTACTCCCCCTATGAAAAATTCTGCAGCCCGATCTCAATAATATGAACAATCGGCTGGGACATCATGCCCAGAACCAGATTCAGCAAAATAAAACAGATAATGGTAATGCCATACATCTTCTGTTCTGACAGTCTGAAACTCAGATATCCCTGTTTCTTTTCATATGCACGTTTTTCCGGCACATAGATCCGAATAACGGTTTTCAGAAAATAAACTGCATTCAGAATTGTGCTGATGGCAAGCACAATGACCGTCGGGAAAATCTTCACCGGTGCATTATGTGCTACAGCCGCCTGTGCAAAAAGGATCTTGCTCACAAATCCGGCAAAGCAGGGAATCCCTACCATAGACAGAGAACCCACGGTAAATCCCACTCCTGCAATCTTATTACGGTAACCGGAACCGGTCAGTTCAGAAAAATGTCGGCTTCCATTGGATGCATCTGTCAGTCCGATGGCTGAAATAAAGAGCATGGACTTGGTTGCAGCATGCATCAGAATATGAAATACACTTGCTACCATCCCGGCTTCCGTTCCCAGTCCAAATCCCATATAGATATATCCAATCTGTGCAACAGAGGAAAAGGAGATCATCCTGCGAATATCGTTTTCCCAGATTGCATTGACTGAGCCAAATATCATAGCACAAAGACCAAATACAAATAATACGTTCAGGATATGACTGCCACGGATAATATGAATTCCAATCACACGGTAAAAGATCTTAATCAGCAGAAATATGTACCCTTTCGATACCAGACTGGATAACATTGCTGCAGAAGATACAGTTGAATATCCATAGGCATCCGGCAGCCATGCATGAAACGGAAACAGAGCACTTTTGATGGAAAGTCCAACTGTAATCAGACCGATGGTAATCATCATCGGCACCTGATAACTGCTCTCCTGCATAATCTGCTGTACCGACTCCTGAATATTAGACATCAACAAATGCCCTGTAAGGTCATAGAGCATACAGATCCCCATCAACAGCAAACCTGAACCCAAAAGGCTCATGATCATATACCGCACTGCTGCCACAATGGTCCGTCCGTTCTGCCGGATCATAATCAGTCCGCATGCAGCGATGGTGTTGATCTCTACAAATACATAAGCCGTAAACAGGTCATTGGTATAAATCAGTGCCAGCAGGGAACTGAGCAGTAAATCTGTCAGGATATAATAAATATTGTGTTTGGTAATCTCCACTTCATCTTTCAGTTTCTTTCTTCCACCCAGAAGAGATAGCAGCATAATAATAGAAAAAATGAGTGCCATCAACGCTTCCAGTGCACCGGCACGAATCTCATTGCCCCACGGCGCAGGGAAATGTCCCATCATGAATGTATAGCTTCCACCAACCTTCAGCATATAAGACAACAGCCATGCTGACATGGCCCCCACCAGGGTAATGACTGCCGTGTTTAGCCATTTTGCCTGTTTTTCCGGAAGAACGGAACTGATAATTCCTGAAAACATGGACAAAATAATAGAGAAGAAAGGCACATTCTGTACAAAAGCCATTAACGTCCCTCCTTCTTCAGTCTGGCTGATATCTCGTCCAGATCCAGCGTATGATATCTCTTATATAACCGTACTGTCAGTGACAGCATCAATGCCGTAACCGATACGGATACCACGATTCCGGTCAGCACCAGCCCACTTGGGATCGGATTGATATAGGTATCTACATCCTGAATGCCATTTACCACAATGGGAGCCAGACGACCTTCAATATAGCCTTTCTCTGCCAGAAACAGATAAATCGATGAATCCATAATATTCAGACCAATGATCTTCCGGATCAGATTTTTCTGAAAAAGAAGATTGGCAAAACCGATACCAAACAGCAGCATCGCCACCTCTTCTCCGATATTGGAAATAAAGTTTGCTCCAAAAACTATCATGAGATCAGAATCCTCCTTTCCGGAATAATGCAAAAAATGCATACATAGTACAAGCCACAACCATTCCCACACAGATATTCAGTGGAAGAATCAGTCCACTGCTGATAATGGCTCCCGCTTTTCCCAAGGGAATCCCACTCTCCAGATGATGAGCGCCGGTATAAAAAGAATAGCTTTTAGCCAGACAGTAAAATGTCAGGGCGCTAAAACTCACCCACTTATAGGTCTTCTCCGTAAAGAATCGTTCTGTCTTCTTAAATCCAAAGGCATTCAGATACAGAATCAGTCCGGCACCGATAATGGCGCCACCCGAAAACCCTCCTCCCGGTGACAGATGGCCATTCAGAATTACATATATTCCAAAAATGAAAATAATCGGTACCAGTACTCCGGTAATCGTCTGCAAAATCACATCGTTTTTCGGTTCATAATAACTGTCTCTTTTCTCTTCTTCCTCTGCACTGTCTTTTCCTTTTTTCTTGTCATTACGCAGAAGAATCAAAACTGTACAGGTGGCAATAAACAACACGTTCGACTCACCAAAAGTATCAAACGCCCGGTAATCCAGAATCATACCGGTTACAATGTTCACAGCTCCCGTATCCTGCAATCCATCTTCAATATACTTTGCTGCCACCTCATTGCTACCTGGATTATGGCTATTTCCCACAGGCGGCAGGTAAGATACCTGCACCAAAAGAATGAGAATCAGTGCCATGGCACACAGCAGCCCTGCCACTCTGTAAAATCTTCTGAAAAATCCATAGATCCGGTTGTGTTCGATATCATATGTCTTTTCTATCATTCTGTCATGGTCCCGGCGATGCTTCAAAATTGCATGTTCATCCGGAATATACTCCCGTTCCAGTTTTAGTATTTCCGGCTGGGAATCACTTTCGTCCTTTTCCCATACTGCACGCCAGAAGGCTTTGATTCCTCCGCAGCGATTGTCAGTTCCTTTCATTTTTCTTTCCTCCTGCTCTCTGTCTCATCCTGGTCTTTTTCTTCATCCATGGCATGGATCTTTTTGAGCGTGGCAAAGAACAGAATGGTCGTTACACCTGCCCCCACTGCAGCTTCCGTAATAGCAAGATCCGGGGACTGTAACAGAATCCACATAATAGACATAATCAGACTGAAACTCATAAAAATAAGAATAGAATTCAGCAGATTCCTGGAAAAGCTGACGGATACTGCGCACAGAACCAGAAATGCCAGCAGCATATATTCAAATATCTTCATCACTCTTCTCCTCTCTGCTGACTCTGTTTTTCAAGGCTCTCACAAATCTCCTCCGGCATCTCACACCGATGCTTCACATCCGGGTTCGTCACTGCCTCAAGTCTGGCAATCAAATGCGACGATACCGGTGAAGAACACCACAGGAAGATCACTACCAGTGCCAGCTTCAGTGTTGTAAAATTCCATCCTGACAGCAGCATCAAACCCAGCAGGGAACTGCCGATTCCCAGGGTATCTCCCATTGCCGCAGCCTGCATTCTGTTCAATACATAGTCAAACTTAAACAGCGCAATGATCTGTATTCCGAAAAGGAACATACCAATCAGTAAAAAAATCACTCCAAGTGCAAAACGCAGCCAGCTAAGAATTACCATGTTCCTTCTCCTCCTTTTCTTCTGTAACTTCTTCCCGGTTCTGTTCCTGCTCCTTTCGTTCCAGATACACTCCGGTATATACCTTCGTCAGCACAACTACCGCCAGGAAACTGATCATGGCATAAATCAGGCAGATGTCTACCAAATATCCTTCCTGCAGGTACAGCGCTAAAATCGATATAATTACCATAACCATGGTTCCCATCATATTGACTGCCATCAGACGATCTGCGATGGATGGTCCCTTTACTGCCCTGAGCAGACACAAAAACAGCAGACATGCCAGATAAATCAGTATCACAGCAAACAGCCATGGACATTTACTCATGATTTCCATGTGTCTCACCTATCCTTTCCATGTGTTCCAGCATTTTCACAAAGGACGATTCCTCCATTCCGTAAGCCAGGGAACGATCCAGACAGTGGACAATCACTTCATCTCCGTGAAGCGACACCGTAATCGTACCTGGTGTCAACGTAATCGAATTCGTCAGAATCACCTTTGCCAGATTAGACTTCAAAGTAGTTCTGAAAGACACCATGATCGGTTCGACCTCGTTTGTCCCAGACAATACAAAATGGCAGACAGCAACATTTGCCCTTACAATCTCAATCAGAAGATTGCCCAGATACAGCAGAAAATACCCGCTGCGCCGGATGAGCAGACTCTCCTTCTGCCAGCTGTAATCCATAAATTTGCAGACAAAACCAAACATCAAAAAGGCAACTACAATTCCAAAGATCAGAATCTCCGTTGTAATCGCCCCGTTAAAAATTATCCATACAAGAAAAAATAATAAAAGCATTGTCCTCACTCCTCAAGTTTCTGGTGATAATTATACCATGTTTGCCACAGAAGTGAAACTGCATTTTACAATAATTATATTTTTTTCATCTGAACCCTCTTGTTTTTGTTCAAATCAGCCAGTATATTACTCCCAACACCCAGCTTGTAAAAATACCATACAGAATGACAGGACCTGCAATATTAAAAATCTTACAGCCTATTCCAAATACCTGTCCTTCTTTCTGGAACTCAATGGCCGGTGCAGCCACAGAATTGGCAAAACCGGTAATCGGAACCAGTGTTCCAGCGCCCCCGAATTTTGCCAGTGGCTGATACCAGCCCATTGCAGTCATAATAATACTGATCAGTACCAGAAGCATGGCACACCAGCCTGCTGCAGTCTCTGTATCCATCCCAAGTGCCTGTCCTGCGTTCAGGATTGCCTGTCCCACTGTACAGATCATTCCCCCTGTCACGAATGCTTTCAGACAGTTCAAAATCACATTGTGTTTTGGAGTTACCTTTTTCACATATTCCTGATAAGCCTGATTTCTTTGTTGCTCTTTATCCATGTTTTTCTCCTTTACCAGTTCATGTAGAATTGCAACAGGCTGCCGAGGATTTTCCCCAATGCCAGGTTCCAGATAATCATACTGATTCCTGTGGTAATCCCGATTCTTCTGGAAAAAATCGGAAACATATGCACCATTTCTGCCAGTGCCATGATCCAGCCTCCTGTATAAATGCCAGCGGATACTCCCAGTATCAGCAGTCCTGGCCTGCCAAGAGACAGCGGAATCCGGTAAACCGTCAGCATGTTTCCCAAAATAGCTCCTGTAAATATCATACTTTCATACCAGCGGTTTTCTTTTGCTGTATGGGTAATTCCCACCAGCCGTGTTACAATACCAAGTCCCACAATCAGAGCAATGACACCTCCCGCCACCAGAAAGCCACAGCTGAAAGCACTGACCGCCATAATCACATTCTGTATATTCATTCTGTATGCCTCACTGTTCTTTCTGCTGCTCTCGTGCGGCATAAGCGGACATAATCGTCTGGTTGACATCCTGTTCATACGTATGCATCTGCACATCCAGCGGTGTCGGATCTGTTTCGATTCGTTTTCCGGCAAAATGATTGAAAAAGAGAATAATCCCAATTCCCAGTCCAAATGAATAAGATAATTCCAGCACTGTGAATCCATCCGATGTCTGACCTGTAAACAGCTGATAGATATCCGAAAACAGCCCCTGTATATCCACATCGTTATTAAATGTCATAATAGAAAACGCAGCCCCGAAAAAACTCAGAACACTGACTGCTCCTGTCTTCAGATATGCTATTGGCCTGCTTTTTTTCTTTTTTTCTTCGTAAGTAATAATAAAATCTGCCTCGCCCAGATTCTCCACTTCTACTTCAGGATACTCGGCATGAATCATATCCAGTACTTCCACAACAGACTTCACATATCTTCCCGGTCTGGTCAGATGAAAATCTTTCAGTTTCAGTACCTGTATCCGGTTCTTTAAAGAAGTGTTACTACATGTAATCTGTGCGATATCTTTTATCGTAAGGTTTTTCTGATGCACCAGCACATTACCGTCAATCTTCAGATATAAAGTCTCTTTCGCCACATGAATCCTCTTTTCCTGTGTTTTTGCATCCGTTCGGATGTTCTGTTTCTTTTGTTTCTAGCATTCCCACAGATCAGTCTTTTATACATAAACGCATTTTTTTCAGTATCTTTTTCTCCATTCTGGATATCTGCACCTGTGTTTTTTCCATCCTTTCTGCAATCTGCTGTTGTGTCATTTCATCAAAATAACGCATCTGTATCAAATCTCGTTCTTCCGGTTCCAATTGTTCCAGCACACTGCAAAGAAAGACATGATTCACCAGTTCATTTACAGAGTCCTTTTTATCCTCCACTCTGTCCTCCAGACAGATCTCATTTCCATCTGACTGGTAAACGGCTGTCTGCAAAGACTCTATCTCCGTAGATGCTTCCATTGCCATGATGATTTCTTCTCTTGGCACATCGGCCTGCTGTGCAATCTCATCAATGGTCGGTTCTCGTCCCAGCTGATGAATCAGCTGCTCCCTGATTCTGGACGTCTGATATGCTGTATTTTTCATAGAACGACTGACTTTCAGCATCCCGTCATCTCTCAGGAAACGCCGGATTTCTCCGGCAATCATGGGTACAGCATATGTTGAGAAACATACTTCCAGTTCAAGGTTAAAATAATCAATTGCCTTCAGAAGTCCAATACATCCGATCTGGATCAGATCCTCATTTTCTGCGCCTCTTCCCTGATATCTTTTTACCACATTCCTGACCAGTCCCATGTTTTCCTGCACTGCCGTCTCTCTTGCTTTTTTATCCCCCTTGTGTGCACATTCAATCAGCCACAGGGTACGATCCATGCCTATTTCCTTTCAAATCTTCCTATTCTTTTCTTCATCCATACAGTTGTGCCTTTTCCAGGTGCTGACTCTACTTCCAGTTCATCCATAAATGCTTCCATAAATGCGAATCCCATTCCAGATCGTTCTTCATCCGGCTTTGTTGTATACATTGGCTGCATGGCAAGTTCCACATCCTCAATTCCAACTCCATAATCTGTCACTTTAACCTCCAGTACCTGATCCTGAATATGGCATTCAATATGTATTTTTTTTACTTCATTCTGATATCCGTGTACAATGGCATTGGTCACTGCTTCCGAAAGTGCCGTCTTCACATCTGCCACCTCTTCCAGTGTGGGATTCAGTTGTGTCATAAATGACGCCACCGCTACTCTGGCAAAACTCTCATTGCACGGGCGGCTGTCAAACTCCAGTTTCATTTCATTCGTCTCGCTCATGGTTTCCCCCTTAAAACAATTTGCTGCCTGCCACCTGAAAAGGCGGAAGTCATCTCATATCTGATATATCCAGCATCTTATAAACACCTGATAAAGTAAGGATTCTGCGAATCCGTTCATTAACGTGTACCGCTGTGACCGTTCCTCCCATAAAACGCATATTTTTATAGCGTCCCATAATCACTCCAATACCAGAACTGTCCATAAACTGTGTCTGGGAAAAATCAAAAATGATCCTTCTTATATTCCTGCTCTGTAAAATCCGGTCTGCCTCCCTTCGGATCTTTTCTGAATTAAAATGATCCACCTCTTCTGGCAGGCAGATGAACAAATCGGTACCTGCCACTTCAAAATACTGCTCCATCTATGCTCTCCTTTTCAATGATAAAAAATGATAACTATTCAGGTTCCACTGTCTGCGAAGGTACTGAACAGATACAAAAAAGGAACCGCTGCATTACTGCAGCAGTCCCCACACTCAGAGGTTCCTCTTTTGTTTAAGTTTTAATAAATCTGTATCCAGTTTCCACTCTCATCGTAATAACCGGATGTGGTATCACTGTAGCCGTTATCCTGACCAGTTCCATCAGTATAGTCGGATACATCCACAGTACCACCGTCCTGACTGGCTGAAGTATCCTGTGAATCCGTACTGTTCTGTGCATCTGTCTCTGCGCTATCTGTCGTACTGTCCGTGGTGCTGTCCTTCTTGCCGCCCGTACTCTTACCTGACTTGGCTGCCGTCAGAACAGAACTGTCTGTGATATACGGTGAAAGCAATTCTTCGTACTGTGGAAAACGAACAATGATCTCTGCAAAGGTCTTGTCCGCATTCTCGGTATCATTCAGATTGTAATAAGAGAATGCCAGATAATACCATGCGTCATACTGGCTGTTATCCGCTTCTGTTGCCTTTTTCAAGGCCTCCGCTGCCTTCTTATAATCTCCTGAAGAATATGCGGTTGCTCCTTCACTGTACAGTGTGCTGTACATAGCCCCCTTAACATTGCTGGTCATCGTCTCATACAGAGTCTTGGCTTCCCCTTCCAGACTGTCTGCCTCAATATCCCCCAGAGTAGCACCCGCCGTATTCTGATCTCCTGCCAGGAATTCATTTGCCGCTTTCAAAAGGGTATCATACCCATCTGCTTTATCCTGTGCATCCTGCATTGTCTTATTGGCATCATCTACCTTTGCCTGGTAATCCTCAATCTCTTTTTCCAGACTGGTCACTTTTGCTGTCTCTGAAGCCAGCTTGGTATTGGCATCTGTTACAGACTTGCTTGCTTCCTGGTTAATCTTCCTGGTATTGGCCGGAATTCCAAGGAACCAGATCAGTGCTGCCCCCAGAGCAAATCCCATAAAAATATTCAGGAAAGTTGCCATGGCAGAACTGTCACGGAAAGTCGTCGGCTGGATAATCACATCGTTCCCATTCTTATAGGAAACAGGTCCCAGCATACGTGGTTCTTTTTCTTCTCCGTCTACCATCTTACGGAACCGTTTGCCGCCTTTGTTCAGGTTGGTTCCCACACCGGTTGCTTCCTCGATCTCGTGAAGATACCGCAGTGTGGTAGTGTTTGTTGTATCAATCTGAGCAGCCTTCTTCAGAAGCTTTCTTGCCTTTTCATATTCCTGCTGCTTCATATATACCAGTGCCAGAAGATGATATGCCTTGATCAGGTTCGGATTCTGTGACAGAACCTTTTTCAGCTGAATCACAGCCATATCTTCATCATCCTGTTTGCAGTACAGCAGTGCCTGATTATATTTTTTGATCGTCTGGTTAATAGTATCCAGTTTATTCTTATTCGCCTGCAGTTTTGCAATATAAAAGTCTGCAGCATTATTTTCTTCTACGGTATTCTTGCTGATTACCCATTCACTTAATGCAGATACCACTTCCCCTGTCTCATAATAAACAAGTCCCAGCAGATTCCTGGCGTCAATATTTTCCTTGTTGAACTTCAGACTTCTCTTCAGACAGGAAATCGCTCCGGACAGATCCCTGACGCTTGCCTTTTCCAGTCCTTCATTATAGAGAAGATTCGATATCCTGACAATACGCTTCTGAAGTGTCACATCTGCTCCGCATCCGGTACAGTAATCAATGGCAGATAAAGGTGTCCCGCAGTAAATACATCTCATAGCGTGTCCCCCTTATCTTTTCTTGTTCTTTTCTTCCTGAATCATCTCTTTCAGAATATCAGTAACATCGGTAAAATCTCTTTTATAGATTGCATCTTCAGCTTCATTCACATCCAGGCTTGGATGAAACTTCTTCAGTTCCTCTTCGTAATTAATCATGCTTCTTCTCCTCTATCACTTTCTTCACTTCGCCTACCAGATACAGGGATCCAACGCAAAACAGAAGTCCGTCTCCCTTTTTCACCATAGCAGTGTCAAAAGCTTCTTCGATACTGCTGATGGCAGTGACAGGTACACTGGTAAACTTTCGGAAGACTGCTGCCAGTTCTTCTGCCGGAACAATTCTGCTTCCGTGAATCTCGGTAACGACCACTTCCTGAATACAGCCGGTGTCACAGATAGTATGTACCATTTTTTCATAATTCTTCTCAACTACTGCCGAAAACAGCATCACGATTCTTCTGCTGCTTCCTACCTGTCTGAGCGTACGTACAAATTCATGGACGCCATCTTCATTGTGCGCACCGTCTACGATCACGCCTGGCAGTACTGTCTCCATTCTTCCCTGCCATCTGGTATCCCGGATTGCCTGAAGACGTGTCTCAAGACCGATCTCGTGCTGCGGATCAATCTCTTCCATTGCAAGAAGTGCCAGTGCACTGTTTCTCACCTGATACGGTGCAAGATATGGCACGGTAATCACATGTCCCTGATAAAATGATTCATCAAACAGATAATCCACACTGTGGTCTGTAGATCCCTGTATACTCAGTTTTTCTTCATACAACGGAACCGCTTTCGCATTCTCTTCTTCTGCCTTTTGCAGAATCACTTTCTCTGCGCGCTTTTCTCTTCCATCATACACAATCGGTATACCCTGTTTGATAATGCCTGCCTTTTCTCCTGCAATCTCTTCGATGGTATCTCCAAGAATCTCTGTATGATCCAGACTGATAGATGTAATCACTGTTACAACCGGTTTTTCTACTATATTCGTAGCATCCAGTCTGCCGCCCAGCCCTGTCTCCAGAATGAGATACTCTACCTGTGCTTTCTCAAAGATCACCATACCAATGGCAAAAAGCAGTTCAAAATATGCCGGATGATAAAAGCCATCCTTCTGCATCTCTTCTACCAGCTTCATTACCCGTTCATACGCATCCAGAAAAATTTCATCACTGACCGGTTCATTATTAATCTGAAAACGCTCATTGATCTTAACCAGATGAGGGGATGTAAATAATCCGGTCCTCTTTCCACCTTCTGTCAGCATCGAAGATAAAAATGCACAGACAGAGCCTTTTCCGTTTGTACCAGCCACGTGAATCACTTTCATGTGACGTTCCGGATGCCCCAGTCGTCGAATCAGTTCCATGGTATTCTCTGGTTTGTTCTTTGATGTAAACTTCGGTACACTATTAATATAAGCTTCCGCTTCTTTGTATGTCATATTCATTCATCTTCCAATCTCTTTAGTTGTTTCTTATCTATCATATATACTTCAAACTCTGAATGCAAGTAAAATTTTTCGCACAATTCGCCATAAAAGCTCTGGCTATGAAAATGATCCGGTAATAAAAATCTTCCGGATCATTTTCATTTTATTCAGTTATATCTTCTGTGGACTCTTCTTCCGTCTCTTCTCCCAGATATTTTTCCACCATTTTATCCAACTCCCCTGTCTCCTTCATTGTTGCCAGTGCATCATTGATATCTGTCATCAGTTCTTCATCCTCTGCACTTGCTGTAATTACAAAGTTCTGCCCATCAGATATGCTGTCACAGATATACAGATTCTCCGACTGGCAGCAAAAATACCGGGCAGCTTTTTCATCTAAAATCAGGGCATCAATCTCTCCTTTTTCCAGAGCATTCACCGCATCACCTTCTTTTTCATATACAGTTGCAGTTTCCTGGCTGAGTTCTTCTGCCAGCGTTTCCCCCTGAAGTGTATCGGCAGCCCCGATCTTCTTTCCCTGTAGATCTTCCCTCTGAAATTCTTCTGTCGTCTGTTCTCCTGCCATAAGGATGGCATATTTTACATCCATATATCCATCTGAAAAAAGCATGGTATCTGTTTCTTCTTCCGGTTTTACCACTCTTCCCATGGCAATCCGTGTCTTGCCTGACTGTACGGCATCAAATATGGAATCAAAAGACATATTACAGATTTCAAGTTCCATTCCCAGTTCTTCTGCTATCATTCTGGCAATCTCCATGTCAATACCGACAATCTCCTGATCATCACAATATTCATAAGGCGGGAAGTCCGCACATGTTGCCACACTTAATGTTCCTGTATAAGAAGCACGTGCCCCCGCCGGCATTGCTGCTGCCGCCAGAGCTGTCAATGTCAGAATCTTTTTACTTTTTTTCTGCATACTTTCTTTTCCTCCTTATAAACAGCGCTGCTGCAAAGATTCCAAGAGAAATCATGGAAATCACAATACTGATCCTGATTCCCGGCATTTCATACCGCAGTTCCACCGCATGTGTCCCTGCTTTGAGATCCAGTCCCATATACATAATATTCACTTTTCGAATCGGCACCTTTTCTCCATCCACATAAGCACTCCAGCCATTCTGATACGGGATACTCAGAACCAACAGCTGATCTTTCTCTGCTTCTACCGTTCCGGATACTGTATTCAGTTCTTCTTTCACATTCTGCAGAGATGACGCCTTTCTCTGCTGTACATATTCATCCAGTTTCTCCATAGGCTGGCAATATACGGAAATATCATCCACTGTCATAGTACACTTCTTATTAAAACGGATAGTACAGTAGGTCTTTCCCTTTTCTGCATAACCCAGATTGAACAGATAATCCTCCTGCCTGGTATTATATGCATTCGCATCTCCATGATAGCAATACGAGATATCATAACTTCCATCATCAGATTCAAAATAAAACCAGACTTTTCCGGCGCCTTTCATGCTCAGTGACTCCAGGTTAATATAGGTTTCTGACTGATCCAGTCCATCAAACCATAACGTCATGGTTGCATTTTTCTTTTTTACCTGTATCTTACCACCATCGAAAGTGATTCCGTCACTGCATTCTATCTTCTTTACCGGCACTTTCTGCCCTGATATAGTCAGTTCGCTAATATCTGCTGTCTGATCCTGCTCAGTCACTTCATCCACTACCGCGGCCTGAAGCATAGCTTCCTGCCTTGCTGCCGTATCCAACTGCTCAAGCTCTTCTCTGGAAATCACCTTATCATATCCATAGCCCAGCGGAAGCACATTCTGATTCTCATAGATGGTATAATATACCTCGTCCCGCAGTACTTCTTTTACTTTCTCATATCCATACGGGATCTCACTGTCAGAATCACTTTCAGGCACCTGATATTTGACGCATGCCAGTGCGTCCAGGAAACCTCTTGCATCAAATCCCCTTACTCTGACCAGGCTCCAGGAAGACAATCCCATTTCACGATAAAAATCAATCATAGCCTTTGCCAATGTACTGGAATAATAAACCACACCCTTATACCCCAGCATCATAGATGCCCCCTGCACATTAGACTGGCTCTTTCTGGAATAAGACCGGTAAAATCCGGTATCATCCAGTTCATCCAGTACTTTCAACGGAGTATTCGTTGCCTGCTCCACAACTTTCCCTCTGTTCGTAAACTCATATACCATTCCATCAAATCGAAAACGATATGCCCCAGTCACCCACAGAGAAATTACCACTGTCACAGGAATTGCACTCCTGCGAATCCATTGAGGTATGTTGATTCTTCTGTTCAGAAGCAGCAGAATCACCCAGGTTCCAAAAAGTCCCACACCAGCTGCTACAACCGAAAGTTCATACTTCTGGTGCAAAAGCATCTTCCCTATCCCCAGATACAGATATGGCTGCATGCATACAAAGCTGACTGCCAGATCACGTCCGGACAGATTTTTCAACTCTTCTGACATCTTTGCCGTAATCACCGCAATCAGCATGGCATAGGCATAACACCAGCGGTTATTCAGTGCCCCGAATCCGCTGAATACAAATCCGAATACCGGGATCATACAGAATAAAGTTCCCGTCAGAAATGCTGCTTTCAGGGTCTTATTTCCTTTGCGCAAAAACAAAATCTCCACGCAGATATAAGACAATGGGATAAAGCCCAGCCACAGCCATCTGCCCGGTGAGATCTCTGCTGAAAGAAAGCTCTGGTAAAAGTTTTGAATCCAGTTACTTCCGTAATTCCAAAGTGAGATTCTCTTTTCTACCGTCACTCCCGATCTGGACGATGTCAGGTAATCTGCAAAGGTATTAAAAAATGTAATATTGGCAATTCCAATTCCCAGCAGATAAGAACCGATAATTGTTCTCATGCGTAGGAAAAATTCCCTGATACTCTTCTTCTCTTCTCCACAAAAAAAACGTATCAGGAAATACACTCCCATCAGGAGCGTATTCATATAAGTAAAATAATATCCACACCAGAGACTGACAGCTACAAAAACAGTACACAGATACCACCGCCTCTTCCGGTATATCTCTTCCATGGCAAGGAGTAATAGCGGAAGTGTTATCATTGGTATAATAAAATGGCTGTGACGCATACCGGCAAACAGACCATAACCCGAAAAAACATATACCATACTTCCAATCAGACACTGCAATTTTGTATAACGGAAGTATCTTAAAAATGCAGTCAGGCTCAGCCCTGCCAAATAAAATCTCAGCACGATCAGGAATCCATATGCCAGTTCAATCTGACTCTCATCAAATAACAAATATAACCAGTACAATGGCTCCATATGAAGTGGTACAGAATCCCCCATTCCAATGCGGAAATCATACATCCGAAAAGCCTGTTCTCCATTCAGGAGATTCTTTATCATCTCCTTCATGCTGGTAATAAAATAGGATGCCTTCGGCACATACTGAGACGAAACATCTGTCGTCCAGCAGAAACTTTTCTGCTTCATTATAAACCATATAAAGACTCCTGTTGAAACCAGTGCAAACAGGAGCGTATACCAGCCTATGTAACCTGCCGCTCTTTTTCTGTCTGTTCTATGCTGTTCTTTTTTATATTCTCTGTTTTCTGTCATAAATTTTCCTTTATTTCTTCTATGTTTATTCAAATTATATGAGAAAAAAAATAGTGTGTCAAGGAAAGGTAACTTTCAATACTTTAGCATTTGACATCTTTTTCCGCTGACAGTATAATAGACTATATTTCTATATCATAAATTATTAATTAAGGAAAGGGAATGACATGAAACAGCATCTTAAACGGATTTTTCCGCTTCTCTGTCTTTTTCTGCTTCTCTGCTGTTCATCTGTAACAGCAGCATCTATACCAGGAAAAGTAACAGGCCTGAAGGCAACTGCAAAGGAAACTTCTATCAAACTCACATGGCATAAAACAGCAAAGGCATCTAAATATGCTATTTATCGTGTTGATAAGAACCATTCTAAAGCTGTCTTAGTAAAAAAGACTTCCTCTACTACTTATCGAACCAAAGGTGTGCTGGGTGTTACTTACTATTACAAGGTATGTGCCCTGAATTCTGCCAATCAAAGCGGTGCTTTTTCTTCTGTTGTTGGTGTGAGGCCAACAGCTGCCAGACCTGCTAAACCTAAGAATTTTACCGTAAAATCAAGGGGCAATAAATCCATCACTTTCAAATGGTCAAAAGTCAGCGGTAAAGCCAACGGTTATGTTATTGAACGTTACAATCCGACTACAAAAGCGTATGAAACAGTAAAAACCATCTCCTCCAAATCTCAGAGAGAAGCTACTGTTTCCCGGTTAACAGCAGATACTACTTACAAATTCCGTATCAGAAGTTATCGTACCGTTTCGAACCAGAAAGTTTACAGTAATCCGTCTTCTACCGTTTCCGCAACGGCAATCGCACTTACCGATGAAGTGAAATCCATACGGAGACCATATTACACAACCAAATTAAAGAAGTCTGTAACGGTTACTTCGAACGGACGCAAAATTACACTGAAAAAAGGAACCCGCATTCTGGCAACATCCAAGCATGGCCGCTATGTCAATGCTTATACCAGCTCCGGCAGCCGTATAAAAATCAGACGTTCTTCTCTGAAATATACCGGGCTTGATTCTACCGCAGATTACAGTAAAAAGACAAAAGAACAATTTATCAATCTGCGTGGAATCTCAAGCAGAACCAGCCGTCTGATCTGGGTATCCCAGCGCACATACAGAACTAACATCTTTAAGGGATCTACCGGAAAATGGAAACTGGTAAAAAGTTATAAGTGTATCATCGGAAGATGGCAGAATCGTACCTCCGGAGGCATTCATAGAATTCTCAGAAAAGTATATTATGGAAGTTATGGTGCTCCGTGTCTTACCTTTACCAGAGGACAGGGAACCTCCAGCTATCCAACCGGATGTGCTTTCCATCATTATGTTGACGGCAACCGCACTGGTGCCAAATCTCACGGTTGTGTCCGTATGAGCAGAAGTGCCTTAATCTATATGTATAATACCTGCCCAACCGGAACTACTGTATTTGTATATTAAATATCACTGATAACATCTAAAATAGCTGTCGCAACTCGACAGCTATTTTTAATATCAGATATGAAATAACTTCTTCTATTCGTCTCCGGCGGATTCTTCAGGTATGAATACTCTGTCTTTTCCTGGATCCTTTGGTACTTTTGCTCTCTGCACCGCTTCCTGGCAGAAATATTCCTGTGCACAGAGGCGTTTTCTTCCTCTTCTGTTCACCTTCACGTAACTTCCGTCCGGTTGCAGGATATGGGATTTCACATTGTCATCCAGCTGAATCTGAAGAATATGTCCCAGTTCCGTTTTCAGCTTTTCATCTTCTACCGGAAAGAGAATCTCCACTCGCTTATCCAGATTACGCGGCATCCAGTCAGCACTTCCCATATAGTATTCTTCCATTCCATTATTGCGGAAATAAAAGATTCTGGCATGTTCCAGGAAATTGCCTACAATAGAATGTACCGTGATATTTTCACTGACTCCCAGAATACCGGTTTTCAGACAGCAAATCCCTCTCACAATCAGTTCAATCTTCACTCCTGCTACCGATGCCTCATAAAGCAATGCGATAATATCTCTGTCACAGAGAGAATTCATCTTGGCAATGATATGTGCTTCTCCGCCATTTCTGGCATGTTCGGTCTCTCTTTGTATCAATTCTGTGAAACGTTCTCGTAGCCAGAGTGGCGCAAGGGAAAGTTTGTTCCAGTTCTTCGGTTCTGAATAACCGGACAGCATATTAAATACCGCAGTGGCATCCTCTCCGATCGGTTCCGCACAGGTCAGCAGACCACAGTCCGTATATAATTTGGCAGTAGAATCGTTATAGTTTCCGGTTCCAAGATGCACATATCTGCGGATTCCATCTGCTTCTCTGCGAACTACCAGTGTGATCTTGCTGTGGGTCTTTAATCCCAGAAGGCCATAGATAACATGACATCCCGCCTTCTCCAGCATCTTCGCCCATACAATATTATTTTCTTCATCAAATCGTGCCTTTAATTCTACCAGTACTGATACCTGCTTGCCATTCTCTGCCGCCTGCGCCAGTGCTGCTATAATCGGTGAATTACCGCTGACACGATAAAGGGTCTGCTTAATTGCCAGTACATCCGGGTCTTTTGCCGCCTGTTTTACAAAATTCACCACCGGATCGAAGGTCATATACGGATGGTGCAGCAGAATATCCTGCTTACGGATTGCTTCAAAAATATCCTCTGTCCCCATCAACGCCGGCACCGGTTGCGGAATATACTTCTTCTCTTTATATTTCTCAAATCCGTCAATTCCATATACCTTCATCAGAAACGTCAGATCCAGCGGACCATTAATCAGAAACACTGCATCATTTTTAATGTCAAACTCCTTCTTCAGAATCTTCAGAAGCTGCTTCTCCATGCCCTCTTCTACTTCTAGGCGAATGACTTCTCCCCACTGTCTCTTTTTCAGCTGTTTCTGAATTTCTTTTAACAGATCTGCTGCTTCATCTTCTTCGATGGTAAGATCCGCATTTCTCATAATCCGGTATGGATGAGCGCATACCACATCATAATTCAGAAACAGTTTTCCAATATTCCGCTCAATAATCTGTTCCAGATGAATAACTGTTCTGACATTATCTTTTCCTGATGGAATCTCCACGATACGGGACAGTACCGACGGTACCTGTACAGTAGCAAACTGTGGCTCCTCGTTACTGCCCTTCTTGGAAATCAATGCACCGATATTCAATGTCTTATTGCGGATCAGTGGAAACGGTCTGGAAGAGTCCATGGCCATCGGTGTCAGAACAGGATATACATTTTCATCAAAATACCGGTCTACATACTTTTTCTGTTCCTCCGTAAGGTCTTCGTGAGCTGCCAGAATCTCCAGTCCGTTCTGTTTTAACATTGGTACCAGAGAACGCTCATAGGTAGAGTACTGCACATCCACCATATTATGTACCCGTTTCAGGATCAGATCAATCTGTGCCTGAGCTGTCATTCCTGCAATATCTTTCTTGGTATAGCCGGCATGCACCATGTCCTTCAGAGAAGCCACACGGATCATAAAAAACTCATCCAGGTTAGACGCAGTAATACTCAGGAATTTCAGACGTTCGAATAACGGAATGTTCTTATCCCGTGCTTCGCTGA
Organism: Jingyaoa shaoxingensis; assembly: GCF_014385005.1. GTDB lineage: Bacteria > Bacillota > Clostridia > Lachnospirales > Lachnospiraceae > Marvinbryantia > Marvinbryantia shaoxingensis. The sequence goes on from NZ_JACRSZ010000018.1 coordinate 43,356, forward strand.
GTACCCGCTCGTTAAAACTGATCCAGCTGTCTTCCCTGTTTCTGTAATATTCCGGTTTGTAAAACTCTGTGTTCACACTGCTTCCCTCCTATAGATTTCTTTTCTTACGAATCAACGGCCGTATATGAAATACTTCTTCAAAATAGTCTGCTTTGGGCGGAAACAACCCTTTTTCCAGGGTAATGTCTTCGCTGGTATCTACCACAATCTCAAGCTGGGCATCTTTTAATGTCAGACGTACCTGTTCGAACTTCTGCTTGTGGCTGCGGTCCAGTGCATTGGCAACCCGCAGGATTGCCACCAGCTTTACAATTACCAGATAATCCTCCTGCCTGAGCTGCTGCTCCAAAACATCTTCCAGCGTGAATTCTACAGTATTATACTTTACCACATTGGCAATAATTCTTCTCTCTGCCGTAGACAGACCGATAATCTCCGTTGCCATAATAATACTGTAAGAACACTGGGCTGCGTCCGACAGATTAATATACTTTCCACATCCATGTAAAATGACTGCAATCTGCAAAAGCAGCCGTTCCCGTTCTCCAAGCCCGGATATCTTCTTCATCTTGTCAAAGATCGGAAGCGCCAGGTTTTCCAGATTATGGATATGACCTTTGTTACCCTGATATCGTTTGGCAATGATCCTTGCTGCCGCAATAATATCATCATTAAACTGATGCTCCGGCTTGATATAGCGCATTTTCTGTGCATAATCATAGGCAATTCCATCACTTAAGGAAGTTCCTGGCAGATAGATTGCCTCTGCCTCCAATTCCTCTATGATCCGTTTATAGATGGTCACGGAAGGAAGAATCAGAGATGCACTCTCCGATGGAATCCCATATTCCTTGGCAATCTCTTCCGGATGTTTATAGATAATGCCCTCGTACATCTTCTGGAACTCACTGGCTGTTACCTGATTCCTTTTCAGCAGTTCCAGAATATAATCTCCGGTAATAATCAGGTACTTAATGTTCCGGTCCTTCAGATACATCTTCTTAAAACTTTCCAAATCGTTATTAATCAGTTCTTCCACCATCTCTTCGGTATGAAGTGTTTCTCTGGAAAAATCTGCCACTTTCTCACGAATACGTAAGTTACCGATTCGGATGTTCTGTGTGGTAACCAGCTTGTCATTATCAAAAAGGCATACCTGCACACTTCCGCCGCCAACTTCCACAATAGCGGTTCCCTTCTGGATAATCTTATAGAAGTCTTTTTCTCCAAAGGCAATGGACTTGTAATCCAGGAATCGTTGTTCTGCATTGTCCAGAATCTCAATATGAATTCCTGTCATATGTTCCACATATTCTACAATCAGCAGATGATTCTCTGCTTCCCGGACAGCACTGGTAGCACATGCCCGGTATGCTTTCACTTTGTAACCGTTCATAATCTTGACAAAATCATTCAGTACTTTGCACAATTCTTCGATCTTCGCCACCCCGATCTTACCAGTGGTATAGGTATCCTTCCCCAGTTCGATCCGGTATCTTACATGGTCGATCTCCCTGAATTCCTTTCTCGTCACATACTGAAAAATCTTCATTTCTACTTCATAAGATCCCACATTGATTGCGGAAAATAGTGTGACAGCCATCTCTTTTTCTCCTTTTGCTTACATCTTTCCGAGCAGATAATCGATGAACTGCTGAGCAGTTCTTCCTGACAGTCCTCCATGGGACAGTTCCCATTTATTTGCTTCCAGAAGCAGTTCCTCTTCGTCCATGACTACATTGTTCTTCTCAGCCAGTGTCTTCACGATATTCTGGAATTCCTTTTTGCTTGGTGCACAGAAGAAGATCTGTACGCCAAAACGATTCACCAGTGACAGCTTCTCCTGTACCGTATCAGAAGAATGCAGATCATCTCTTCTGTCTTCCTTGTCACTGAATTTCTCTCTTACCAGGTGTCTGCGGTTAGAAGTTGCATAGATCAGAATATTATCCGGCTTGCGTTCCAGTCCGCCTTCAATCACTGCTTTCAGGTACTTATATTCAATTTCAAAATCCTCAAAAGATAAATCATCCATATAAATAATAAACTTGTAATTACGGTTCTTCACCTGGGCAATTACTTCATTCAGGTCCTGGAACTGGTGCTTGTATACCTCAATAACGCGAAGTCCCTGATCATAGTATTTATTCAAAATTGCCTTAATACTGGAAGACTTTCCTGTTCCTGCATCGCCAAAAAGCAGACAGTTGTTCGCTCTCTTGCCTTTGATAAATGCTTCTGTATTATCAATCAGCTTCTGCTTGGCATTCTCATAGCCAACCAGATCCTCCAGACATACATGGGCGATTCGGGTAATCGGCACAATCTTCACGCCTTCATCTCCATGTTCGATACGGAACGCCTTGTGAAGCCCCAACTTGCCAACACCGAATTCTTTATAAAAGTGGATCATATGATCCATAAAATCTTCTACACTATCAGATATTTCCAGTTCACGGGTCAATGTATCGATCCGGTCACGGATTCTCTCATTAAACTGCTTTCCGGATCCGCTGTTCATATATTCTCTCAGATACTGCATACCGGTGACACCCAGTTTTTCATCCAGTTTTCGGAAATCAAACTGGTACAGATCACGAAAAATCGCAAAATCATGCTTTACCAATTCATTAATGGTTCCATCCACTTTTCCCACAATCTCACAGGAAGTACTAAATACATTCTCATTGTTTACCAGCAGATAGGTCAGATAATTGTGCCAGAGATTACCGGCAAATCCATAGTTGCCTGCCATGTCAATCAGTCCGTGGGCCGTCTCATAATACATATCTTTCAGAAGATCTGTCTCCTCTTCCTCATAATGATCCAGAATCCAGACCATATCTTCAAAAATTCTTCCATCTTCAAATGTTCTATAGATCATCAATTCTTCTGTTCTAGTCATTCTTGTCTTCCTCATCTCTCTAGTACATCATACTGCAAATAACTGTACCACATAACTTACTAGTAATTTCCAAGTATTTTCATATTGGCAGCTTCCTCTGTAATTCCACGAATGGCATTTTTTACTGCACTGTCATTCAAATTTCCCTCAAAATCCACAAAGAATCTGTATTCCCAGTTTCTCCCCGGAAGCGGACGGGATTCAATCTTACTCATGTTCAGATTGTTATAAATGAAATGAGACAAAATATTATACAACGATCCACTGTGATGCGGTAGTTCAAAACAGATACTGATCTTCTTCGCATCTTTTTCAAAAATACGCTGGTTAGAAACAATAATGAATCTGGTAGAATTCACATCATTTTCACAAATGTTCTCATCCAGTACTTCCAGTCCGAATGCTTCCCCGGCAATAGCACTGGCGATGGCTGCCTGGGACTTATCCTGATCCTGGGCTACTTTCTTCGCTGATGCCGCTGTATTTTCCAGTGCGGTCTGTGCCCAGTTCCGGTGACGATTCAGATACTGCTCACACTGCATCAGTCCCTGTTCATGGGAATAAACGCTGCGGATATCTTCCAGTTTTGCCCCCGGGCATCCCAGCAGCTTATGCTCAATGCGGATTGTCTGCTCTCCCACAATATAATCATCATATTTCATCAGAAGATCATAGATCTCGCTGACAAAACCTGCCGTAGAATTCTCTATTGGCAGCACTGCAAAATCTGCCATTCCCTCTGAAATAGCTCCCAGGGCATCTCTCCACTGCTTTACATGAAAGGAAGTCACACCGTCACCAAAGAAGGCCTTCATTGCAGCCTGGCTGTAGGCACCTTCCACGCCCTGGAATACCACACGGACATTCTTTTTTTCCAGCTTTTCTACCTGAGTAAAGGGCAGTCTTCCCACAACGCCTTTCTTAGTCAGAAGCTGGTACTGCAGTTTACGGCTCATGGACATAATCTGCTGAAACAGTTCCTCGATTCCATGGCTGTTAAAATCATTGTGGGTCAGTCCCTTTAATGTCTCCAGCTTGGAGTCTTCTCTTTCTTTGTCAAAGACCTTCTTTCCTGTCTCAATCTTGTATTCTGCCACCTGACTGCTGACAGCCATACGCTTCTCGTATAACTCTACGATCTGACGGTCAATGGCATCAATCTGATTTCTTAATTCTGATAAATCAATCATGATCTACTCCTGTGTATGTTTTACTGCTTTTCGTATTTCTCCAAGGAAGGACAGTGAACCAAATGCCAGTACCACGCCGTCTTTCTCTCCTGCCTTCTGTATGGCTGCCTGTACAGCCTTCGCAATATCTTTTTCAGCATGTACCTGCGGACAATACTTTTGTGCTGCTTCTGCCAGTTCTTCTGCCGGAAGTGCTCTTGGATTGCCCGGTGTCTGAATGGTCGTCACTTCCTTCATATGAGGAAGAATCGCATGCAGCACTTTGTCATATTCCTTATCCTTAAACACTCCGCAGATGCCATAGATCTGCTTCCCCTGCAGGCACTGCAGAATAGACTTTTCCAGTTCTGCTGCCCCGTCCGGGTTATGTGCTCCGTCGATGATCACCATCGGATCCCTCTGCAATACAGTGAATCTTCCGTTCCAGCATGTCTTTGCAAATCCTGCTCTCATCTGTGCATCACTGATCTGGTATCCCAGTTCACGCAGTGCATATATACAGTTCAGCGCAATCACTGCATTTTTGATCTGATAGCTGCCGCCCAGATGGATACAGATGTCCCGGTCACTGCCAAAGGAGAACTTCTGTTCCTCCAGTCCATAAGTGATCTCTTCTGCCTGTTCCCAGTCAGCTACTTTCAGAGACGCTCCACACTGTCTGACTTTCTCTTCAATCACGTCCATAGCTTCCGGTACCTGTCTGGCTGACACCACCACGGTCTCAGGCTTGATAATGCCTGCCTTATGTCCGGCAATCTCTGCCAGTGTATTTCCCAGAAATGCGGTATGATCTTTACTTATGGATACAATCACTTCCATTATCGTGGTACGGATCACATTAGTAGCATCGGTATCTCCTCCCATGCCGGTCTCCAGCACTACTATATCACAGTTCTGATCCACAAAATGCAGAAATGCCATGGCTGTCTCCACCTCAAAAATGGTCGGTACAGACATGCCCTTTTCCTGCATCCTGCCAATTGCCAGTTTTATTTTTTCCACATAACTGCCTACCGCCTCACGGCTGATATATTCCTCATTTACCTGAATCCTCTCCCGATAAGAAAACAGAGTCGGTGAAATGTAGCGTCCGACACGATATCCTGCTTCTTTTAAAGTCGTGGATACATATGCTAGTACGGATCCCTTTCCGTTGGTTCCTGCAATATGGATAAACTTCAGCCGGTTCTGAGGATTCCCCAGTTCCTCCAGCAAATGTTCCATACTCTCAAGCCCCAGAACAATTCCGGTTCTGTTAATATAATCTAGATAGCTTCTCGCTTCTTCGTATGTCATATTTTCTCCTCATTTAATCCCTTTAACATTCCCGCCAGTACTTTTAAAACAAATATTTTCCTGTCATGGCGTACCGTTTTTAGTATACCATACCTATGCTTTTTTTCAAGGCACTTTTCCACAGTAACGTGATGCATATTTCTTCTTTTCCGACAGAAACTCCTGTGCCATTTGTAACTGTTCAGTACCTTCACAATGGATTCTGAACAGTTACTGCAATTTTTCATATCTGGTATATTTTTTTCTGTATGCGGCATACTTGAAATATGAAAAATTTTATGAAATGCGGTATCTGTGGCTGGTGTCTGGAACTGCTCTGGACCAGCCTGCATTCCCTACTCCGCCGGGATTATAAACTGATCGGTCATTCCTCCATCTGGATGTTTCCGATCTATGGCATGGCTGCTGTCATCGGTCCTCTGTCAACGAAACTGAAAAACAGAAATATGGCTCTTCGTGGGTTGATCTACATGAATGGAATTTTCAGCATGGAATATCTGACCGGTTCTCTTCTGAAAAAGAAAAATATGTGTCCATGGGATTACAGTGACGCACCCTTGAACTTACGTGGCGTCATTCGTCTGGACTATGCACCGGTCTGGTTTGTCACCGGACTCTTTTTTGAAAAAGTTCTAAAACCCTGATTTTTTTTCTTGCTATTTTTTTCTTTTCGTGTATACTGTTTAGCAGAGTATACGAAAAGGAGATAATTAGATGAGACATTTGATGAACCCTCTGGATCTTACCGTAGAAGAAATCGACGGTATTCTTGATCTTGCCAATGACATTGAAGCCAATCCTTCCAAGTATTCACATAAATGTGATGGCCTTAAAATTGCTACTTTATTTTATGAACCAAGTACACGAACACGACTCAGTTTTGAAGCTGCTATGATCAATCTGGGTGGTCAGGTACTTGGTTTTTCTTCGGCCGCAAGCAGTTCCGCAACCAAGGGTGAAAGTGTTGCCGACACCATCCGCATGATTTCCTGCTATGCAGATATCTGTGCCATCCGTCATCCAAAAGAAGGTGCTGCCTATGTAGCTTCTACCAAGTCTTCCATTCCCGTTATCAACGCAGGTGACGGCGGACATCAACATCCTACCCAGACACTGACCGACCTACTGACCATCCGTTCCCTGAAAGGACATCTGGATAACCTGACCGTGGGATTCTGTGGTGATCTGAAGTTTGGACGTACGGTTCACTCTCTGATCCACGCCATGATCCGTTACCCGAATGTGCGCTTTGTACTGATATCCCCGGAAGAGCTTCGCGTACCGAGCTACATCCGTGAAGATGTTCTTGCCAAAAATAATGTTCCTTATAAAGAAGTCGTTCGTCTGGAAGATGCACTTCCGGAACTGGATCTGCTGTACATGACCCGTGTACAGAAGGAGCGTTTCTTCAACGAAGAGGATTATGTACGAATGAAAGACTTCTATATTCTGGACAAAGAAAAAATGAAACTGGCAGGACAGGATATGCTGGTACTTCATCCGCTTCCTCGTGTCAATGAAATTGCTGTAGAGGTAGACGATGATCCAAGAGCTGCTTATTTCAAGCAGGTTCAGTATGGCGTCTATGCACGAATGGCACTGATTCTTACACTGCTGAAATGGCGTGACCAGTAATTCAAAAAAGGAGTATAAAATTATGTTAAATGTAGGACAGTTACATGAAGGATTTGTTCTGGATCATATCGAAGCCGGCAAATGCATGACCATTTACCACTATCTGAAGCTGGATGAGCTGGACTGTACCGTTGCCATCATTAAGAATGCAACCAGTAATAAAATGGGCAAAAAAGATATCATCAAAGTAGAATGTCCAATCGATATGCTGAACATCGACATTCTCGGCTTCATTGACCACAACATTACCGTAAATATCATCAAAAACGGAGAAATCGTAGAAAAAAGAGAGCTGACACTTCCAAAGAAAATTGTCAATATCCTGAAATGCAAGAACCCAAGGTGTATCACTTCAATCGAACAGGGACTGGATCAGATCTTTACTCTGACCGACCCAGAAAAAGAAGTATACCGCTGCAAATACTGCGAACAGAAATATAAAGAATTATAATGAAATCTTAAAAAGATGTTCCGAAACAACCATTATTGTTTCGGAACGTCTTTTTTGCTGTCATGTGCTTTTTATGTGAGCAAAGCGATAAGCCGGGTTATGTCGTGAATGATCATCTATCCAGGCCTGATGTCGCCACCAGGCTCAAGCGACCTACCTAAAGCTGACGGGCCGCCATATGCTTTTATTCGGTCTTGCTTCGAATGGGGTTTACATATGCCCTGTCTGTTACCAGCCAGGCGGTAGTCTCTTACACTGCCCTTCCACCCTTACCTCTAATGAGGCGGTACATTTCTGTTGCACTATCCTTGGAGTCGCCTCCACCGGACGTTATCCGGCATCCTGCCCTGTGAAGCCCGGACTTTCCTCGTCTGGCACCTTTCGGCCTGCCAGCCGCGATCATTTACCTTACTCACAAGATGATACTATATCCTATCCTTTCATTTTTGTCAAACAAATTTTATGATCTTTATACCTGATAGCAGCTTCCTCCCACAAATTCTCTTAAAAGCGAATTCAGCGGAATGTTCTCGCTTGGAATGCTGACAAAGTAATCCAGGAACTTCAGCAGACGCTTCGCTTCCTGGTATTCCGGCTCATTTCGCTGAATTCCAAGCAGAAGTGGCTGTGCATACACCTTCAGAACTGCCAGTTCATAGATCAGTGCCGAATTAAACATTACATCCGCTTCTTCCTGATATGGGAAAATGTGTGCTTCTTCTCCTCTGCGTACAGACGGCCACATAGCTATGGTATCTTTTGCCAATGTTCCTCTTGTTCTGGCATCCCGGACAATCCGGCGAAGCAGTCTTCCATCAGTAGTCGGGATTCGGTTATGTTCATCAATATTTAACTGTGTCAGAGCGCTGATATAGATCTTGAACTTACTTTCCTTTGGCAGTGTATAGGAAAGCCGGTCATCCAATCCGTGAATCCCCTCAATGACCAGTACATCATCCGTTCCCAGCTGAAGAATATTGCCCTTATACTCTTTCTTTCCTGTCTTAAAATTAAAGATCGGCATATCCACCGCTTTTCCAGCCAGCAGATCTGTCATATTCCGGTTAAACAGTTCAATGTCAATGGCTTCCAGACACTCATAATCCGGATTGCCATCTTCGTCTTTTGGTGTATCTTCCCGCTCCACAAAGTAATTGTCCATTGGAATCGGATGTGGCTTCATCCCGTTGGCAGACAACTGAGTGGAAAGTCTGTGGGAAAATGTCGTTTTTCCGGAAGAAGAAGGACCTGCAATCATAATCAGCTTTTTCTCCGGCTGTGCTGCTATCATGGAAGCAATCTCACTGATCTTCTTCTCCTGCAGTGCTTCCTGCACCAGCATCAGGTCATGCACACTTTCTGACACAATCCGTTCATTTAAGTCTCCTACTGTGCGGATATTCATCATCTCGCCCCACTTGAGAGACTCCTTCTGAACCTGAAACAGTTTGGCATCTGCACGGAACTCCGGTACCAATTCCGGCTGCATTCTGTTCGGCATCTGGAGTACAAATCCCTCATCATACGGAATCAATACAAATCGGTCAAGATAACCGGTGTCCGGCACCATGTAACCGTAAAAATAGTCTTTGAACCCTGCCAGATCATAAATATTGACTTTGGAAGCGATCCGGTAATGGAACAGCTTTTCTTTATCTTCCATTCCAAGCCTGTGAAACAGATCTATGGCATCATCTGTGGAAACAGATGTCTTGGTAATCGGAAGCTTCTTCTCCACCATTTCATGCATGGTTTTTTCTACCTGCTCCAGGAAAGAATTTTCTACTTTTTTCTGTCCTTTTACTGTTACATAAAAACCATTTCCCACGGAATAATGAATGCCTACCCGGTCTACCAGTTCAAATCCGCCTACCGAGTAGATTGCTTTGAGCATAAGCAGAATCATGCTTCTGCGATAAGTCATAAAGCCATTCTTATCCTTTATGGTCAGGAAGACTATCTGATCCTGGTCTTTGATCTTTTTTGTCAGTTCTTTTAATTTTCCATTCACAGATGCCAACACTATTTTACTGTCTGCATCTTTCTGAAACTCCTTTGCAGCATCCAGATAACGGGTTCCTTCCCTGTATGTCACTTCTTTTCCGTCGATTTTTACCTGTAACATTTTTTCCTGCATATAAAGTTTCTCCTTTCTTCAGATCACCTGAAACGGATTCCCGCTTCCTGTCTTTTTGATTTCCAGTTCAGGGAACTGCTGCCTCAGATATTGTGCCATATGGTCCACAAAAATATGTTCCAGTCCATAATGTCCTGCATCTATCACCGCGATTCCCTGATCTACGGCATCGATTCCATCATGATGTCCGATATCTCCGGTAATTATCACTTGTGCTTTTTTTCGGATCGCAGTCCCAATCATGCTCTTGCCGGATCCTGGACAGATGGCAACGCGCTCAATCACCTGATCCAGATCTCCGAATATTTTTACCGTATCCAGCGCAAAAATTCTTTTGACAATCTGCGCACATTCTTCCACTGTCACAGGCCGTACCAGAGAACCGACTCTTCCGATTCCTTCCGGTTCTCCGGTCTTACTGTCTGTTCCTGTTACTTCCAGCACCTCCGGCTGCCGAAGTTTCATCATCTCGCCGGCCGTGCCTCCCATTTCTACCACATCATAATTAGTGTGCATGGCATAGTGACAGATATCCTGGGAAATCAGGCTGAATATTTTGTGCCCGGTCAGGGTCTCTGCCTGAATCTTACGTACACCATCCAGTGTCAGCGGATGATGGGTCAGAAGCAGATCTGCCTGCCACTGTACTGCTTCGTCGATCACTTCATCTGTGGCATCCAGTGCCAGCAGTACTTTTCGTACTGCCTTGTTTTTTCGTCCCACCTGAAGACCGCTGTTATCCCAGCTTTCTGCTTTTTCCAGAGGAAACTTCTGTTCCAGTTTATGTGTCAGTTCTTTTATCGTCATCTCATCTGCTCCTTTGCCAGACGTACCAGCTCCTGCCGCTCCAGGATCTCTCCACGCCTTTTTTCAATATGTTCACCACTTTTTCCTTTCAGTGACTGTAGAATCTCCCCGCAAAGCTTCTCTTCTTTTTCCAAGAATTCCAGCAATACCGGATTATCGGATACAATCAGATATTTTCCAAAAGCATATTCCTGCTCAGTCCATTCTTCCTGACTACCATGTTCCACCCGCATCATAGGATAATACTTTCCTTCATCCAACACCATGTCCTCTGCTGTAATTCGATAACCATGTTCTGCCAGGAACTTACGAACCTGACCAATCTCAGACTGTGGCTGCAGGATCATCGTCGGGACAGTTGTCAGTATCTCTTTTCCGGCTTCCAGAATCCGTATCGTGAGAAGCCCTCCCATACCTGCAATGATCACGCAATCAGCCTCCATGGCCTTCAGCTTCGCCACTCCATCAGACAGTCTTGTGGTAATCTGCTGTTCCATCCGGTATGCACGGATATTTCTCTGTGCCCGCTCCAGCGGGCCCTTATTCACATCCATGGCAATTGCTTTTTCTGTCAGATGATGTTCTGTCATATAGATGGGGATATATCCGTGATCGGTTCCCACATCCGCCACACAGTGGCATGTTCCTGCCAGTTTTACAATTGCTTCCAGTCTCTTTGATAACTGCATACTATGCTCCATTTCTGTTCTTATTTTTACTGCATCTGTTCAGTACCTTCACAGGTATGAATGCAGCATTTACTATTCGCCAAACTTCACCTGGATTTTCTGTATCTGTGCCAGCTTCTTTCGGTCTGCAATCATCTCCTGCAGTCCCTTCATATCCGTCGGATCCAGACTTGCAGTTCGCTGCTCCAGACTATGGGACAGGATCTTTCCCAGCGTCTCTTTAAATGCTTTCTCCCTGTCTGCATTTGTTTCTACCTGGATCGTCGTATTAAACAGGGACGCTGCTTCTCTCTGCTCCTCAGGCTCTGTAAAATGATTGATAATTCTTGCAGGATTTCGTTCTCCTGCATCATACTGTTCAAACAAGAGTCCTGCTACTGTCTCGTACAGCTCGGTAGAAAAATCTTCTTTCTTCAGGAATTTCTTTACCACCGGATACAGAGACGGATATTCAATCAGCCAGGTCAGCATCAGCTTCTGTGACTTCACTACGCCTTCGTCCTTCTCCTGCCGTGCCTGCCGGATCTTTACCGGTGTCTTCGGAATCGGTACATTCTTCATTGCCATACGGTTCACCAGCTTGCGCAGAGCATCAAATCCCACGCCATACCTGGAGGCAACTGCTTCGATATAGTTTTCTCGCTCCAGTTCCTGGTCAAATGCCATCAGCTTCTTTGCTGTCTCCTCATAAAATGCAGTTTTACTCTGAGGATCCTGCATATCATAATTTCTCTGAAGGATATCGATCTCAAACAGAAAACTGTTCTGTGCCTCATCTATCCGCTTCTGGAATTCTTCTGTTCCAAGTGCCTTGATAAATTCATCCGGATCTTTATATGGCAGCATAGACAATACTTTGGTTGCCACCCCCGCCTCTTTCAGCAGTGGAATGGCACGTAAGGCTGCCTTCACCCCTGCTTCATCACTGTCATAGGTCAGTATAACCTCATCTGTATACCGCTTCAGCAGGCTGGCATGCTGGGAAGTCAGTGCCGTTCCCAAAGATGCCACCGCATTGGTGAAGCCTGCCTGGTGCATAGAGATTACATCCATATAGCCTTCACAGACCAGCATATATTTTTTTCGGGATGTACGGGCAATATTCAATCCATACAGGTTCCGGCTCTTGTCAAACACTTTCGTCTCCGGCGAATTCAGGTATTTCGGTTTACCATCTCCCATGACACGGCCTCCAAATCCGATTACCCTTCCGTTCACATCCATGATTGGGAAAATTACGCGGTTCCAGAATTTATCATACATTCCCCGCTTTTCATCCACGTTCATCAGTCCGGACTGGGCGAGAAGCTCATCACTGATCCCTTTACTCTTCAGATACTTGTACAGGTCATTCCCGTATTTTGTGGAATATCCAAGGCCAAATTTATGAATTGTCTCATCACTGAGCATTCTGCCCTTCAGGTAATTCATGGCCTGAATTCCGTGCTCGCTGCGCAACTGATAGTAGTAATATTTCGCCGCCATTTTATTCATCTCAAGGATTCTGCTGCGCAGATCCTGCTGCCGCTTCATTTCTTCATTCATTTCCTGCTGTGGAAGTTCCACTCCCACCCGGTCAGCCAGATACTTCAATGCCTCCGGAAAGGAATAATTCTCATATTCCATAATAAAAGTCAGCACATTGCCCCCTGCTCCACATCCAAAGCAATAATACATCTGCTTAGATGGGGATACAGAAAACGATGGTGACTTTTCATTATGAAACGGGCACAGTCCAAAATAAGAACTTCCCTTTTTCTGTAACTTCACATATCCTGATACCACATCCACGATATCATTTTTCATTCTGACTTCTTCAATCAGGCTCTCTGCATAAAACATAATAACTCCTCAAGCGTTACAGTTCACTTCGTTCACAGCAACATGCTTCGCAATGCACAGACATCATGCAGATGCATGATGTCGCGCGGTATGTCTCGGGTTTTCTGTGACCTACGCTCACAAAAAACACCTCGCAGGACATAAACTGTAAACAATTACTTCAGAACTGCCATAATTTAGGTATAAATAATTCGGTATATTTTGCCATGGCGTACTGATCTGTCATGCCTGAAATATAATCACAGACAACGCGCTCCACGCCTTCTCCTCTATGATAAATCATAACCAGATATTCCTCCGGCAAACTTTCCAGATGCTCTGTATAATAATCGTACAGGGAACGGATTACTGACTCCGCCTTTCCCTCTTCGGATTTGGCTATACTGCCGGTATATACGTTCCGAAACATATATGCACGGAGATTCTTCATTGCCCATTCAATATCTCCGGTGGGATTGATCTGTGACTTTCCGATACTGTTCTTTACAATATCACAGATCATAGTATTGAGCCGTTCTTTCGTGGAACTTCCCAGAATTCTGCGGTATTCTTCCGGAATATCATCTTCTTTCAGAATCCCTGCCCGTTCCGCATCATCAATATCATGATTAATATAAGCAATCTTATCCGCAAGCTGAACACATCTGCCTTCCAGCGTGGATGGATGCCCACTGGTACGGTGATTGCGTATTCCGTCACGCACCTCCCAGGTCAGATTCAGACCCTGCCCTTTTTTCTCCAGAATCTCCACCACTCTCACACTCTGGTCACAGTGGATAAAACCGCCCGGATTTAGCTGATTCAACACATGTTCCCCGGAATGTCCAAACGGCGTATGTCCAAGATCATGCCCCAAGGCAATGGCTTCTGTCAGACTCTCATTCAGAGACAATGCGCAGCTGATCGTTCTTGCAATCTGAGATACCTCAAGCGTATGGGTCAGCCGGTCACGGTAATGATCCCCTTGCGGGCACAAAAATACCTGCGTCTTATGCTTCAGCCTTCGGAACGCCTTACAGTGCAGAATACGGTCACGGTCTCTCTGATATGCCGGACGTATCTCACAGGGTTTTTCATTCCGTTCTCTTCCTCTGGTATTCACACTCAGGGAAGCATAAGGACTAAGCATTGCCTTTTCTCTTGCTTCCGCCTGTTCCCGAATAGTGAACATTTTTTTATATCCGCCTGCCTGCATCACTGTCTTCCTTTCTTTTTTTGAGAGTAAACCGGATCATACCTTCCAGATCGGTACGATGTATCTGATATCCGTTCTTTTCCAGCCGATCCAGCAGTTCCCGATGGGGATGCCCGTAACGGTTCCCCTTTCCGCAGGAAATCACTGCCACTTTCGCACCAATTGTATCCAGTATCTCTTCTGAACTGCTGTTTCTGGAGCCATGATGAGCTACTTTCAGCACATCTATCTGTCCCATGTCGTTCTCCAGAAGCTGTTTTTCTCCTTCTCCCTCCAGATCTCCGGTCAGAAGAACAGAAAAATCCTGATAGCTGACCTTCACAGTCATAGATCCCGCATTCTGATTCTCATACGGGAAATTGGCAATGGGACTGAAGACTTCTATCTGCATGCTATCCTGTTTTATTTTATCCAGCCTCTTGCAGCGCAATACCGGTATCTGCAGTTTCTCCGCCAGTTGCAGAATCTGCTTTTCCAGATCTTCCTCCTGCATAAGATCCGGTATCAGAATACGCTTCACCGTAATTCCGTTACGGTTCTTTTGATTCCATCCTTTCTCATACCCTTCCAGGATCTCGATCAGACCACTGACATGATCCTGATCGAAATGAGAAATCATCCAGCCGTCTACTTCCCGGATACCCCAGTACTTTAAATACGGTTCCAGGCAGTATTTTGCCAAATTCTTCTGTGTACTGCTGCCGCCATCCATCATCCAGACATGTCCCAGTTCTGTCTGGATGCAGATTCCATCACCCTGTCCCACACTTAAAAATGTGACAGACCAGTCCCGATCTCCCTGATAACTTAAAATGCCTATTCCTAGTATAATTCCAAATGTACTCTTTATCAAATCTATTTTTCTTTTTTTCAGTAAAATCACAAATAGCAGAATTAACGTCAGATAATAGCCTCCCGCTTTCCATAGCGCAGGTCTTCCGGTGATCCATATTGCCCCCGGAAGCTTTCCACAAAATCGGCACAGCGCAAAGGTAATCTGAAGCAGATAATGTACCGGCGCCAGTATAAATGTGCCTGCCGTCGTACTTACTGCCCCTGCCAGTATTCCGCCAATCCCAGCCATAACTATCACTGACATGGACGGAACTACAAAGAGATTCAGGAAAATCCCATACATTGGTACCTGATAATAAAAGTAAGCTGTTACGGGCAGTGTCATCAGCCATGTGAAAATACTGACCTTAAAGGGAGACAGCAGTCTGTGCTTATCCGGCAATGCCTGAGATGCTGCCACTCCCGCCACAGCTGCATAAGACAACAGGAAACCACTCTGAACTGCCAGTCCTGAATCGTACAGAAGCATCATCACGCCTGCAACTGTCATTGCCGTGACCAGATCATAGGTTCTTCCAAGTATCTGCGCTCCCAGAAACAGAAAAAACATCAGCATGGCTCTCACACTGGATACGGAAAACCCGGTCAGTTCTGCATAAAACCAGATCCAGATGCCTGACATCACAGATGCTGTTACAAATCCCCACCTTCTTTTTCTCAGAAACTGAAATAAAGACATGCCAATTACCGATACATGAAGTCCTGAAATAGCCAGTACATGAATAATCCCGTTTTTCTGGTAAAGTTCCCTGATTTCCCCGTCCAGCCCGCTTTTTTCTCCCAGAAGAAGAGACTCCATCACACCTGCCTCTTCCGATGAGAGACTTTTTCGAAGAACCGCACCGGCTTTTTCCTTTAAAATCCTGCAGCTTTCTCCCAGCCAGTCCACAGACTTTTTTTGTCTCTCTACATTTGCTTTTTTCAAGAGCATCACAATATTCTTTGATGCATAATACTGCTCCGCATCAAAGCCTCCGTCATTTTCTGCTCTGGAAAAATACTGGCAGACTCCGGTTACCTGAATCTGATTTCCGATCTGAAGTTCTGTTACTTTATTTAGTTCTGCTTTTATCCTGGTTGTTTTTCCAGCCGAGATGACCGGATCCGATGTTACTGAATTTGAATCTATAGAAATGTTTTTCAGATATATACTCTGACTGTCCTCTTTTGTTTCTGACCGGTACACAGTACCGGTTACTGTCAGACTGCTGCCTTCCTTCCACGGATGGGGAGTCCGCCCGGATTCCCGCATATCCCATATTCCTGTCATCAAAAGCCATATGATGACAGGAAAGCAGATGATACATAATTTTCGTTTTCTCAAACTGCTTCCTTTCTCATATCGTTACTGTTCACTTCGTGAACAATAACTTCATATCTTCTATAGTCCGATCTGAGGTTCTCCCAGATCTGTACTGTCCACAGAATCACTCTCTTCCATGGTACTGTCCTGCACCTCAATAATTTCACTGTTTCGATGAAATGGTCCTGCCAGACTTAATGAATCTCCAAAAACCACATCAGAACTTCCCTCTACCTGGAACTGTACCTTATCTACGCTCAGGTTATCACACAAAGTATCCACAACCGCATACAGAATCACTTCCGGCCTGGCCATATCTTTTGCGGTATCCAGAAATGCCTGATTGAGATTCAATGTGCAGGTTTTATCTTCCACCCAGATATCCAGCACCTTCACATTGTCATTCAGCACCGAACTTAGTCTGGTATTCATCGGCCCCGCAGTAAGCTGCTCCAGAATGACTTTCTCGATAACCGTATTCGTGGAATAATGCACATTCCTCATTTCTTTCACAATGTGGTCACCTGTCAGATTGGAAAAATACAGAGTCAGAGATGCATACTGGTATGAGTTAATACCTACCGGATTGTGTATAAAGGTTCCTCTGGTCATAGCCCCTACCGGTTCTCCCTTATGATCTCTTAACACATCGTCTCCCACATGAAATACAACTGTCTTCACATCCTGAAACTGGGTCACCCCTTCTACCAGCCCTGCCCGGAGCAGAACCTCCTGAATGGTACTCATATTATAATATTCTGAGTTAAAGGTTACCGTAAGCTGTCCTCCGGTCAGATCCAGTTCTTGTATCTCCAGCTTCTCCGGTACCAGACTGCTCTGCCCGTTTCCCTGCATGGTATCCTGCATCTTTTTCCACATTTCCTGGATACATGCAAGGGTATCGTCTCCCATAATCTGATATCCGGCTGACAACAGTGTATCTCCATCCTCATTGGTATAATATACCTGATATCCGGCAGAATCACCTTTTTTCTCAGCACATCCGCTCAGCAGAAGCATTGCCGCTGCAACCGTAAAAATTGTTTTTTTCTTCATATTCCCTTTCCTGCCTGCTTCACTTCTCATTATTTCGTGCCTGTTCAGTACCTTCACATTGAGTCCTGAATAGTTAAATTATTCCTGGTAAACCAGCGGTACGCGTACCGTAAATGTGGTTCCTTCTCCTTCTTCACTATATACCTTAATGATGCCGTGATGCATGAGAATTCCGCTTCTGGCAATGGCAAGTCCCAGACCTGTTCCTCCGATCTCTCTTGAATGAGACTTATCTACACGATAGAATCTCTCAAAAATGTGTTCCTGGTCTTCTTTAGGAATTCCAATTCCATTATCTTCCACTTTTACATAAAAATACTTATGGTCTGTATTGATGGATATCCTCACCCATCCGCCATCCTTATTGTATTTCACCGCATTTTCCATCAAATTAGACAGTGCAAGCGTCAGCTTTGTCTCATCAACTTCCGCAATCACAGGTTTGTAACTGTCCAGTGTCAGTTCAATATTACGCTTCTGGGCAATCGGTCGAAGGCGCTTCATAATCAGTTCAATCAGTTCATTGATATTGGTAGATTGAATGTTCACATCGGCTGCTTTCTTATCCATCTTCACCAGTGACAGGAGATCATTAATGATTTTATTTTCCCGCTCGATCTCTTCTGCAATGTCTCCCATAAATTCTCTGTACAGTTCTGCAGGTACATCTTCCTGCATCAGAAGGGAATCTGCCAATACTTTCATGGAAGTAATCGGTGTTTTCAGTTCGTGAGAGACATTGGATACGAATTCCTGTCTGGAATCATCCAGTGTCTTCATTCTGGCAAGCATCTGATTATATGCTTCAGACATCTCTCTGGTCTCTGTATAATCCAAAATCATAAGATCTCCATCCAGGAAACCACCACTTACCTTTTCCAGTGACTTGGTAACTCTCGCAAACGGCTTTACCAGATACCTGGAGAGATAGAATGCTGTAACGAGGACCACCAGCATCAGTACTGACTGCAGTACAAATACCTTTCGGCTCAGTTCTTCCTTGTTTTCAACAATATCTGCTGTCTCTGAACTGATAACCAGTGCACCAATCACCTGTTTATTCACCGATTCCCGAATCGGCAGAGCCAGTTCAATAAACTTGTACTCTCCGTCATGTGTCAGACTGGTTTCGTTCTTAAAACACTGTATAACTTCTCTGGATACCAGTGTCTTTCCTTCATCCAGATTAAAGGTATCCTTGATTACCTTAAACTCATCATCCACCACCACCATTCTGCCATTATAAAGCGTCGCAAGCTGATCCATCTCCGTCTCAAAAGCATCCAGCTGAAGATCATCTCCCTGAAGAGAATCTCCCATTCTGTCAGCAAAATTCTCGCACTGATTCTGGAGCATTTTTCCTCTCTGAATCAACGACTGATCCTGATAATTTTTCAGAATACTCATCTTCATCAGTAAAATCGGTGCAATCCCAACCACACATAAAATAATGAAAATCCGGAACTGCAGACTCTTCAGATACCGTTTTAATCCGATTTTTTCTATCAAGCTCTGTATTTTTTTCATCAAATTCTCCCGCTATTTTTTTCGACTTGTAAACAGAGGATAAAAAAGAGCTGATCACTCAGCCCTTCTCTTTTTCTCTTAATGCTGAAAATAATATCCGACGCCCCATTTGGTATGTACATACTTCGGTTCGCTTGGATTCACTTCAATCTTCTCCCTGAGTCTTCTGATATGTACATCCACTGTTCTGACATCCCCCGGATATTCGTATCCCCAGACAAGATCCAGCAGATTCTCTCTGCTGTATACCTTGTTCGGGTTAAATACCAGAAGTTCCAGAACATCGAATTCTTTTGCTGTAAGATTGATCTCTTTTCCGGCAATGCTGACACGTCTTCCCTCACAGTCCAGCATCAGATCACCCACTTCGATGGTCTTACTTTTGGCTTCTGTTGCTGCCGACTTGCTGGTTCTTCTCATGATCGCCTTGATCCGTGCCTTAACCTCAAGGATATTGAATGGCTTGGTAATATAGTCATCCGCACCATATTCCAGTCCCATGATCTTATCCATATCGTCACCTTTCGCAGTCAGCATTACCACCGGTACATTGGAAAATTCACGGATCTGCTGGCATACAGACAGTCCGTCTACCTTCGGCAGCATCAAATCCAGAAGCACTACATCGTATTCCTTCGCATGCACCATATTCAGTGCCTCTTCTCCATCATATGCACAGTCCACTTCCATGCTATCCTGTTCCAGACTGAACCGGATTCCTTTTACAATATTCTTCTCATCATCGACAACTAACACCTTTTTCGCCATCTGACTTCTCCTCACTTCACTACAATTTGATCTTTTATTTTCTGAAATGTCGATTCCTTGATGCCACTGACATTCATAATCTCTTCGATTGTCTGAAAACTCCCATGTTCCGTCCGATATGCGATGATATCCGCTGCTCTTGCCGCCCCGATTCCGGATAATGTCACCAGCTGCGTCTGATCTGCAGTGTTGATATTTATCGTGCCACTGCCTGTTTCTTCTGTCGTTGTCATGCCAATACCAGTCTGTACCGGCAGATCTACAGCTTCTTCTTTCGTATATACACGGACCTTCATTCCGTCTGTCACCTTCTCCGCCTGATTGAGTGCATTAAGATCTGCTTCTTCTGTCAGTCCCCCTGCCAGCTTCACCAGATCACAGATACGTGAGCCTTCTTCCAATCCATAGACTCCAGGATTCTCTACAGCTCCGCAGATATCTGCATACAACAATACCACCTGCTCTGTCTCCATAATATCCTTATTCGTGTCACTGTTCTTACCCGCCGTATTTTCCAGGCCGCTCTCTGTAGGCGATTCACCAGATAGCTCCGATTCCACCGCCTCTGTGAAAAACGATTCTTCCACCGTCTGCCAGACCACATCCTTCTCTGATGTGCCACAGCCGGTAAGACCAAGCATCGCTGCCAGCATGAAGCTGACAGCCTGTGACTTTCTCTTTTTCATCTAACCGCCCCTTCCGTTTTCGCCTCCGGGGCTTCCCTGAACATGATCGTACCAAGGTACAATCATTCACATTTTAACGAACTTTTCCATAAATTACAATAGTATTTTTTGTTTTTGTAACATTTTTATAATTCAAATGTAATAACTCCTGCTGCGGCAATAAGAAGTCCCAACAGCTTTCTCATGGAAAACGGCTGCTTCTCCATCCCGAAGATTCCTGCCAGTTCAATGAACCATGCCACAGTAAGCTGAGAAATCACAATCAGCATGGCTGCCTTTGCAGGCCCCAAACCATTCATACTCCAAATAACTGTTGCCGTAATAAATGCGCCAATCACACCGCCCAACAACACATACTTATCCGATATCTCAAACAGACTTCGAAAACTGGTTCTGTCACAGATCAGCCATGCAGCAAGACATACCAGCAAAGCTGTAAACTGCACAAATGATGCCGATACCCAGAGACTGGTCTGTTTTGTTACATCTGTATTAAAAACTCCCTGTATACTCATCAATGCACCGGATACCAGTGCCGCAATTACTCCAACCATAAAAAAACTCCTTTTTGATTTTAGTATAATCAAAAGGAGTTCCTTCTATTCTTTCGGTTTCGCTCTTATTTTAACAGTATATCTATAGTTTCTGATAATTTCTGAATATATTCATCTACATGCTGTTTCTCGATAATCAGCGGTGGCACCATACGAAGTACATCACTGCCTGCCGAGATCACAATCAGTCCGTGATTCAGTGCTTCTTTTGTGATATCTCCTACTTTCACACCATTGCCGATGACCAGCCCCTGCATCAACCCTTTTCCTCTTCTGGCTGTGATACAGTCATACTTCTGCATTAGTTCATCCAGTTTTTTTTCAAAATACGGTGCGATCTCATTCACATGTTCTATAATCTTTTCAGACTCAAACAGATCAAATACCTTAGATACCGCTGCACATGCAAATGGGTTGCCGCCGTAAGTAGTTCCATGATCACCCGGAACCAAGGAAGCCTTTGCTGTTTTCTCATTCAACACAAATGCTCCTACCGGAACCCCGCATCCCAGGGCCTTGGCTGTGGTCATGATATCCGGTGCTACACCATACTGCTGCCATGCAAACATGGAACCGGTACGTCCCATACCACACTGAATTTCATCCAGGATCAGCAGAATATCTTTTTCATCACAGATCTGTCGTACTTCCTTCAGGAATGCTGGATCTGCCGGATAGATACCGCCTTCTCCCTGTACCGTCTCCATAATAATAGCACAAGTCTTATCCGTGATCTGTGCCTTCACACTGGCAATATCATTAAAATCAGCGAACTTCACGCCGCCCATCAACGGACGAAATGCTTCCTGATAATGGAAATTACCGGTGACAGAAAGTGCACCCACACTCCTTCCATGAAAGGAATGATTCATAGCAATGATCTCATGATCTGCCTGTCCATCTTTAAGCCATGCATATTTTCTTGCTGCCTTGATGGCACCTTCGATTGCTTCTGCACCACTATTGGTAAAGAACACCTTGCTCATGCCACTGGCCTTAATCAGCTTTTCTGCCGCTTCTCCCATCGGTACATTATAATACAGGTTGGAAGTATGCATAACTTTGTCGATCTGGCTTTTCAGAGCTTCATCATATCCCGGATAATGATAACCAAGGGCATACACCGCGATTCCCGCTGCAAAATCCAGATATTCTTTTCCGTCAGTATCCTTCAGATACACACCGTTTCCGGATTCCAAAACCACCGGAAAACGGTTATAAGTATGCAGTACATACTGTTCCGTCTGTTCCATATATGCATTCATCTTTTCTACCTCTATTCCTCTTCATTATCTGCAATAATTGCAGTACCAACACCTTTATCTGTAAAGAATTCCAGAAGCAGGCAGTGCTCAATTCTGCCATCCAGAATATGTACCCTGGAAACACCGGATTTGATCGCATCCACACAGTTCTGAAGCTTCGGAAGCATACCGCCTCCCACATGTCCGCTGGCAAGGAATTTTTCTGTCTCGCTGACCGTCATACGGGAAATCAGTGTCTCTTTTCTTACCGGATCTTCATAAACGCCCTCGATATCTGTCAGGAATGCCAGCTTGGCCGCACCCATGGCAGATGCAATGGCACAGGCTGCATCATCGGCATTGATATTATAAGAATGATACTCATCATCTGATCCAATCGGACAGATTACCGGCACCAGATCATTTTCCAGCAGTTCTTCCAGAAGTCTGGTATTAACCTCTTTGATCTCTCCTACAAATCCAATATCCTGTCCCTTGGACAGTTTTTTCTCTACTCTCAAGGTTGTACCGTCTTTGCCACTGATGCCAACTGCATGGATACCTACCTTTTCCATCATGGATACAAGTCCCTTGTTGATCTTGTTCAGTACCATCTCTGCAATCTCCATGGTATCTTTATCAGTCACACGCAGACCGTTGACAAAATTCGTCTCCAGCCCCGCCTTGTTTACCCACTTGGTGATCTCCTTGCCGCCGCCATGTACGATAATCGGTCGGAAACCAACCAGCTTCAAAAGTGCCACATCACGAATCACACTCTTCTTCAGTTCATGATCCACCATGGCACTTCCGCCGTATTTGACTACAATAATCTTCCCACGAAATCTCTGTATATATGGAAGGGCTTCAATCAAGACCTCCGCTTTTTCCTGCCAGTTTTCCAGTGTTTCCATTTTGTTACTTCCTTTCCGTACCTGCATTTACTGATTAAATGCAGTGATGTTCTCTTCATTTAATGTAAAATCATAATAATTCAGATCTTCCCTTTTTGTCCATCCGATCTCTTTCCAGAATGCATTACCAATATCATTTTGTGTAAAAGCAATAAGACATACTTTATTGATCTGATCCTTCTTCAATGCCTGCATGGCAAATACTACCATAGACTTGCCGATCCCCTGCTTACGATACTCCGGGTGTACACACACATGATACAGACAGCCTCTTCTTCCGTCATGCCCGCATAAAATGCTGCCGATGATCTGACCGTCTTTCTCTGCAGCCACACTGCAGTCCGGATTCCGCTTCAGGAACCTCTCTACACCCTCTCTGGAATCGTCGATGCTTCTGATTCCAAATCCACTGATCTTCATCCACAGTGCATGCACCTGATCAAAATCTTCTATTTTCATTGCCCGAATCTTTATCTCTTCTGCCATAAGTCCTCTGCTTTCCTACGGGAACATTGGAACAAGATCCAGTCCCGTACTTTCTTCCAGTCCGAAGACCAGGTTCATATTCTGAACTGCCTGTCCGGCAGCTCCTTTAACCAGATTATCCAGTGCACCCATGACAATCACTCTGCCGGTACGCTCATCAATCTTAAAGTTCACATCTACATAATTGCTGCCTTCCACCCATTTGGTCTGTGGGCAGACATCTTTATCCAGCACACGGACAAACTTCTCTTTTTCGTAATATTTGTCATAGACAGCTTTTACTGTCTCATAAGATACCTTTTCTTTTAAAGACACATAAGCTGTCACCAGAATACCTCTGTTCATTGGAACCAGATGCGGAGTAAAGTTCAGTACAATCTCTTCTCCTGCCGCATATCCCAGCTGTTCTTCAATCTCAGGTGTATGTCTGTGAGTTGCCACTCCATAAGCCTTCATATTCTCATTGACTTCACAGAACAGATTGTCAAGCTTGGCTCCACGACCAGCTCCTGAAGTTCCTGATTTGGCATCAATGATAATCGTAGCCGGATCAATCAGCCCTTCTTTTACCAATGGATACAGGGATAAAATACTGCATGTGGTGTAGCATCCCGGATTGGCTACCAGTCTTGCCTTCTTAATATCTTCACGGTTGATCTCACACAGACCGTAAACTGCTTCTTTGATATATTCCGGTGACTTGTGTTCGATACCATACCATTTTTCGTATGTTTTTACATCTTTAATACGGAAGTCTGCACTTAAATCAATGACTTTTACCTTGGACAGAATCTCCTCATTGATCACAGATGCACAGAAGCCCTGCGGTGTTGCTGTAAAAATCACATCCACTTCTTCTGCCAGCTTATCCAGATTGTCGTCCTTGCATACATCTTCTACAATCTGAAACATATTACGGTAGATATCTGCGTATCTCTGATCAATGTAGCTTCTGGATCCGTACCATTTGATCTCTGCTTCCGGATGTCCCATTAATAATCTTACAATCTCTGCTCCCGCATAACCGGTAGCACCTATAATACCTGCTTTTATCATAACATTTTTTCCTTCCTATGATCTACCTGATTCTTTATCATACCTTTATTTTTCTCATATTTCAATAGACAGATTTTGTGTATTCATTTTGTCGTTGCATAATTATACATCTTTTCTGTATATTATGCAAGTATGTTTTTATATTTATGCATTTGTTCTTCTTTTTTCCTGTATAAATATGTAATATCGGCAAATTTGATATTGCAAACCTTCTTTAAATGATGTATAGTAAAACCTAGCTGAGCAAACATAACAGGTTTGTTACAAACAGGAGGATTTATAATATGAAAGAAAAAGTTATTCTGGCTTATTCAGGTGGTCTGGATACCACTGCTATGATTCCATGGTTAAAAGAGAATTTTGATTACGATGTTATCTGCTGTTGTGTAAACTGCGGACAGGGCAACGAACTGGATGGTCTGGATGAAAGAGCTAAATTATCCGGCGCTGCAAAATTATACATTGAAGATGTAACTGATGAATTCTGTGATGACGTCATCGTTCCATGTGTACAGGCAGGTGCTGTATACGAACACAAATATCTGCTTGGAACATCCATGGCAAGACCGGTTATCGCAAAACGTCTGGTAGAGATCGCAAGAAAAGAAGGTGCTACCACTATCTGCCATGGTGCTACCGGTAAAGGTAATGACCAGATCCGTTTCGAGCTGGCTATCAAGGCACTGGCTCCTGATCTGAAAGTTATCGCTCCTTGGAGAATGACAGATGTATGGACCATGCAGTCTCGTGAAGATGAGATTGAATTCTGTAAGAAGCACGGCATCGACCTTCCATTCGATATGAGCCACAGCTACAGCCGTGACCGCAACTTATGGCACATCAGCCATGAAGGTCTGGAACTGGAAGATCCTTCCAATGCACCAAACTATGAGCATATGCTGGTTCTTGGTGTGACACCTGAAAAGGCTCCGGATGAAGGTGAATATGTAACTATGACATTCGAAGAAGGTGTTCCAAAGACCATCAACGGAAAAGAGATGAAAGTATCTGATATCATCCGTGAACTGAACGCTCTGGGCGGTAAGCATGGTATCGGAATTGTAGATATTGTAGAAAACCGCGTGGTTGGTATGAAGTCCCGTGGTGTTTATGAAACTCCGGGCGGAACTATTCTTATGGAAGCACATGACCAGCTGGAAGAGCTGTGCCTGGATCGTGAAACTATGGAGACCAAGAAAAAACTTGGCAGCCAGTTAGCTCAGGTTGTATACGAAGGAAAATGGTTTACTCCACTGAGCGAAGCTCTTCAGGCATTCGTAAAGAGCACTCAGAAATATGTAACCGGTGAAGTAAAATTCAAGCTTTACAAGGGCAACATCATCAAAGCCGGTACTACTTCTCCATACAGCCTGTACAATGAATCTCTTGCTTCTTTCACAACTGGTGATATGTATGACCACAACGATGCAAGTGGATTTATCACACTGTTTGGTCTTCCATTAAAAGTTCGTGCCATGAAGCTCATGGAAGTAGAAAAAAATAAAAAATAAAGAGCAGTCCACCAGGAACGGCTCTTAAGGGCAGTGATTTCATGTAATTATGAAGTTGCTGCCTCTTTTTAGTCATGAACCACCAGTTCAACTGGTGGTTTGATTATGCCCCTATAAGGGGCCTATGCCTGCAACGCCTGAAAGGCGGATGCATCAAGCACTTATACAAATTAGCTCTTCATTTAACGCTATTCATTAAACTTTCTTTTTATAAAAAAATTCCCTATCAAAACTTAGTTCTATGATACGGAATCTTTTTATCTCTATTATTAATATAATCCTCAAAAAAATGAAACGGATATCGTTTATACATTAAATTTCTTTCTTGCAGATATCTGCCAGACAGCACCGGTCACAATACGGCTTCGTCCTTGCGGTACAGACTTCTCTTCCATGAATCACCAGCCTGTGGCAGAAATCACTTCCCTTTTCCGGAGGAATGATCTTCCACAAAGCCATCTCTACTTTCTTCGGCTCTTTGACATGGTCTACCAGACCAATGCGGTTGCAAAGTCTGATACAATGCGTATCTGTCACAATTGCCGGCTTCTGAAATACATCCCCCATGATCAGATTCGCACTTTTTCTTCCCACACCCGGAAGTTCCAGTAACTGTTCAAACTGATCCGGCACCTGATCCTGATATTTCTCATGAAGCATCTTCATACAGGCACTGATATCTCGTGCTTTACTTTTTCCCAGTCCACACGGTTTTACAATTGCTTCAATATCTGCCACATCAGCAGCTGCCAATGCTGAGACACTCGGATACTTTTCAAATAAGCCTTTTACTACTATGTTTACTCTCGCATCGGTGCACTGTGCCGCCAGACGGACGCTGACCAACAGCTTCCATGCTTCATTATAATCCAGTGTACATCCTGCATCCGGATATTCCTTTTCCAGTCGTTCTACGACTTCTAATGCCAGTTCTTCTGTTGTCATATCTCTATATCCTTATTCCAGATTCTGGAACGCTTCTGCCATATATTCCAGATCTTCTTCTTCATTCGCACCGGTACACCGAAGTTCTACTTCTGTTCCCTTCGCAATTGCCTTTGACACAATATTCAAAAGACTTTTTGCATTGATCACGGCACCTTCATATACAATCTCAACTTTTGATGTACAATGCTCTGCTGCCTTGGAAAGTCTTGCTGCAGGACGAACATGTAATCCGGATTTGTTTGTGATTTCAATTATTCTGCTTACCATATCCGCTTCCCCCAAATTTATTCATGAATAATCATCTTTTAATATACCAGAGTTTTCAATCTTCTTCAAGAAGCAGAATTGGGAAACTCTGGTATTTCCAGGTTTTTATCTGTTTATATTCAAGAATGCCGAGGCATTCTTGCTGCAAGATGCGCGTCATGCAAAGCATGACATATTTCTTTTGCGCATCTCTGCAATCCTGCCGGAGGCTATATCAGATGGGGGATTGACTCCCACCACTGATACTAATTTGCTCCTCTCCACCTAAAGGACGCCACTGAAAAACTGTTTTTACATACAATATATAGTAGCGCAAAACATATAAATATACTTTATCTTGTGCTACTTTGCGCAAAATAAGGACTTTTTCAGTGGCGTCCCTAAAGAGGTGGGAGTCATCTCACATCTGATATAAAAAAAGATCCAGAAAAATTTCTGAATCCTCTCTGAAACTTTATTAGAATTTATTGTACCTTCAAAACCGCATACGGTAAATACTTTTCATCCGTGTTTCCCAAACCTTTTGGAAGTTCTGTTCGCTTCGCTCCCAGAACGACCTTCCTGCTAAGTTCTGCCTTCGTCTTCC
>NZ_JACRSZ010000019.1 GCF_014385005.1 Jingyaoa shaoxingensis
GAGGATGTAAAAATATTTAGAATCTGAACTATAGAAAAAAGTTTGGCTTTATTGTCACCGTGGGATGTGTTAAGATTTGAGAGGAGCGAAAAGAATAATGTTCGTGATACGGTGCATGTGGAGACTGTGGTGTTGCTACAAAGGAAGAATATGTAGAAATCCTTGAATTTACGCATTTTGTGGAGTTTTTCAGTTTCAAAAGAATAGGCGAAAATCACAAAGAAAAGAGCCTTGTGAAGAAAGTAACCGTTGTTGTTGCATTAGACCTCGGTACGGGGAACACAAAGAATTCTGAATATGAAAATGAATAGAGAGCTATCAAATAATTGATAGATTATAGGGATACTTGTTAAAAGCGGGTGTCCCTATTTTTTATAGGGCATTCCAGAAATGGGGTGTCTTTTTTATTAAAATTTAGGAGGAAAACAGAAATGACAAACACAGCGTTAAGAGCAGAGAATAGCAATTCTCGTACAATTACTTTCAAGAGCAAGGAACACGAAAAATTTTATATGGAATATCTGAAAAAATGCAGATATCAGGATGTTTATCATCAGGCTCTGGTTTATTGCCTGGGTATCGACAGAGACACAAGAGAAAATGTGAATAAAATCTATAATTTTAAAACTGGATGTGTAAAAACGGAATCCCTGCAGGAAGGTTGGCAGACCAGTGGAAGTTTACGGATCGTCCGCATGGCATTTAATCTTTACTGCAATGGGACACCAAGTGTCGGAGATTATGAAGCAGAGGAAGATCAGTTAAAAGAGTGTCAGTATTATACCGTAGAAGATCTGTTTTGCTGCGGATATGCCCGGTATTTTTGGGAAGCCATTAAAATCCGTTATCCAGAGTATTGTTTTTACAAAGACTGGGAGGATATGTATGCTGAAAATTAGATTACAGGGTACTTTAAAGGATATTCAATGGTTCCGTCGTATTTTGGAAAAGCATAAAGAATTGGATGTTCTGGAAGTATCGGATGCGTATACGAACAAAGGAACAAGCAAATATTTTCGTGTTTATGTTGAAGTAGAAGAAAAAGAGTAAATCGGAGGAAAGTATATGTGTAAAGTAATTGCTATTGCAAATCAGAAAGGCGGAGTAGCCAAAACAACGACAACAATCAATCTGGGAGCCGGACTGGTGAAGTCAGGGAAAAAAGTAGTCCTGGTAGATGCTGATCCACAGGGGCACTTGACAATGGGATTGGGATTCCCTAAAAATCTCAAGGTAACATTAAAAAGCATGATGGAGAACATTATCATGGGACTGGAATTTGATCCGAAAGAAGCAATTCTGCACCATGAGGAAGGTGTTGACCTAATTCCGTCCAATAAATTGCTTGCCGGAATGGATATGTCTTTATTTACAGTAGAGGACAGAGAAAAGGTGCTGAAAGAGTATCTGGAACTGCTGAAGGATGAGTATGATTATATTCTGATTGACTGTATGCCATCCCTGGGAATGCTGACGCTCAATGCTTTGAGTGCAGCGGACAGTGTTCTGATTCCAGTGCAGCCACAATATTATGCGGCAGATGGACTCATGGAATTACTGAAAGTAGTTAAGGGAATCCATCAGAGGTTCAATCCGGATTTACAGATAGAAGGCATTTTATTCACAATGGATAATTGCCGTTACAATAATGCAAAGAGAAACAAACAGGTAATCAAAACTACATACGGAAGTGACATTAGGATTTTTGAGCAGACGATTCCGAGAACAGAAAGCCTTGCAGAAACAGCATCGGAGGGTGTAAGTATCTTTGCCTATGATGGAAAAAGCAAGGGGGCAGACAGCTATCTGGAACTGGTTCAGGAGGTGTTGAAACATGCGTAGACCGAAAAAAGATATTCAGCTTACCTCTTATGATGAATTACTGGGATTAGAGGAAACACCGGAAAAGAGTATGAACCAGGTTGTGGAAATAGATCTGGCAAAGCTCTATCCCTTTAAAAATCATCCGTTCCATGTAAATGATGATGAAAAAATGGATGAAACCGTAGAGAGTATTAAAACATACGGTGTTTTGACTCCTGCACTGGTAAGACCTCGACCAGAGGGTGGATATGAGATGATTTCCGGGCATAGAAGAAAAAGAGGCTGTGAACTGTGTGGAAAAACTACATTGCCAGCTCTTGTCCGAAATTATACGGATGATGAAGCGGTCATTATTATGGTAGATTCCAACATTCAGCGTGAAAATCTACTGCCAAGTGAGAAAGCTCATGCCTATAAGATGAAATACGATGCAATGAAGCATCAGGGAAGCAAGGGTGAGAAATATACAGCAGATATGGTTGGTGAAGCTGCAGGGGACAGTGGAAGAACTGTGCAGAGGTATATCCGTCTGGCGGCATTATCCGATGCTCTGTTGGAATATGTGGACAATAATAAAATTCCTATGATTGTGGGAGAAAAGCTGTCTTATCTGAAACCAGAGGAGCAGGAGTGGCTTCTGGAAGTGATTGCCAACAGCAGTATCTTTCCGACAAAGCAACAGGCAGAACAGCTAAAAGAATGCAGTGCAAATGGAAAATTAAACCAGAGTTATATCTATGCTGTTTTATTAAAAAAGGAAAGCAGTAAGATCAATGTGACGCTTCCGGCAAAGAAAATCGGCAATTATTTTCCGGAGACATATTCTAAAGAACAGATAGAAGAAGTCATTTTTATGCTTTTGGATAAATGGAAAGAAAACAAAGAAGGAGTAGCAGATGCAGAAGATACAGTTTGATTATTTTACAGGGATGGAAGCGGAACAATACAGCTTCTATCGTGTCCCTAAAGTGCTGTTTACAGAACCATGCTTTAAAACTCTTTCTTGCGAAGCAAAGATATTATACGGTCTGATGCTGGACCGTATGAGCCTGAGCATTAAAAATAGATGGCTGGATTCAGAGGACAGAGTATACATTATCTTCACTGTGGAAGAAATTGCAGAGCTGATGAACTGCGGAACCCAAAAAGCAGTGAAACTGGTAAAAGAGCTGGACAGCAGTAATGGAATCGGGCTGATCGAGAAGAAACGCCTGGGACTGGGAAAACCGAATGTTATTTATGTGAAAAATTTTATGATCAGAGAGGTTCCAGATCAAAAGCCGACAGGTAATTGTGCAGATTTGCAATCGAAACAGGAAAGATATGAGGAATGTGCAGATTTGCAACAAGAAGCAGAAAACAAGGGGAAAACAGGCATTTCTCTGAATTGTGAAAATCATCATTCAGGAGTAGTGAAAACCACAATTCAGGATTATGGGGAATCACAATTCCAGAATAGTGAAAATCACAATTCAAGAATGGTGGAAACCACAAATCCAGAATTTCCAGAATCACAATTCCAAAATAGTGAAAATCATCATTCTAGAATAGTGGAAATCACAAATCCAGAATACCCGAAATCACAATCTAATAATACTGATATTAACAAGACTGATATTAGTGAAACTGAGATAAATCAATCTTATCCAATCATATCAGGTAATCCCCAAAAGAAAAAAGATGTGATGGAGAAGATGAGAGCATATCGTGAGGTGATTCATGAAAACATAGATTATCAATATCATGCCAAGGAAGATGTAGATGAACTGGTGGAGTTGATGATCGAAGTTATGATGATGCCGGAGGACAGTATGATTCGCATTGCGGGAGTAGAAAAACCAGTTGCTTTGGTAAAAACCAGGTTTATGAAATTGAACTATTCGCATATCGAATATGTGCTGTTCTGTCTGAATCGGAATACGACAAAGATTGGGAATATTAAAGCGTATCTTCTGACCGCCCTGTATAATGCTCCGGCAACGATAAACAGTTATTATCAGGCAGAAGTTAATCACGATATGTATGGAGGATAAAGGAACATGAAGAAGATGATTAAAAAAGTGATAGCACCAGTGCTGGTGATTACAGTATTGTTTGCAGTATTAAGACCGTTTTGTATCCAGGATGGGAAGTGCAATTATTTCTTGCTGTTACTTCTGATGGGGATACCGTTTGGAATCGGAAAAATGTGTGTCTGGATGGTTCCAAAAGGTTTTGACCTCGGAGGAACGCTGGCAGTCTGGACAATGAATCTTCTGATCGGAGGATTGATCGGAAGCATCGTTCTTCTGGCAATGATTGGACAGGCGATCATTTATCTCTGCGTTTTTCTGATTACAGTTCTTACAGGGATACATAAAATACCGAGAATAAAATGAAATAGATTTTTTGAAAAGCAGCTAAGACAAAAATTAGCTGCTTTTTTTCGGGGAACTTTGCGACACAATGGCGTAAAGTTGGGACAAATTGCAGGAAAGGAGACACCGTATTGAGCAATCGTGCAATTTCCACAGAACTTATTGAATTGGGAGAACGGATCAGAAAACGGAGACAGGAAATGAAGTTGTCACAGGAATCTTTTGCGGAAAAAGCCGGTATCAGTGTCAATACGGTCAGCAGGATTGAAGGTGGGCAAACGGCAATGTCTGTTGAGATTTTCAGGAAGATGATTGAGATATTGGAAACGGATGCTAATGTCCTGTTGGGGAAAGAGGGAGGCGGTATAGAGAAGCAGGAATCAGTTCAGGAAGTTCTTTACCGTATTCAGAAGATGGAATGGAAAGAGCAGAAAATTATCATGCAGACCATAGATTCTCTGATAGACAGTTTTAATGAATACAGGTGAAATTTCACCATATATGGTGTGCAAAATAAAAAAACTCCCTATATATGCTAAGGATAATAGAATCTTGTGTTGTTAAAATGGAAAACAGAGAGATAAAGAAGGGAGATAGGATTGATGACCAGAGAAGAAAATTTGCTTTATCGGAGACAGTGCCCCTATGATGCAATGGGAGATTATTCTGTTTTGATGGAAAATGAAAAGAACATAAAAGCAGAAAGAAATGCCAAGAAGTCTGATCCTGGTATCAGACGGAAAATAAAGTAGAGAATATTGTAACTATTAGAAAGGGCAGTAAAGAAGTTTCAGGCTCTCGTTTAAAAAAAACGGGTGTACCGGAAGCTGTTTTTTACTGCCCTTTTTGTCAGTTGAACAGTAAGAATCCTATCCTTTCTGCCGATGGGCACCTGTTGCCAGCAGGCAGAAAGGTGGTAATTATGCTTACATTGCAGGAATTGAAACAGGTTGTAGGTAACAGGGAAGAAAGAAGAAAGGTTCCGTCCGCCAGGTATTTAAGAGAAAACGATGTGGCAGTTGTAAAGCAGAGACTGATAGATG
This sequence comes from Jingyaoa shaoxingensis, assembly GCF_014385005.1. Classification (GTDB taxonomy): domain Bacteria; phylum Bacillota; class Clostridia; order Lachnospirales; family Lachnospiraceae; genus Marvinbryantia; species Marvinbryantia shaoxingensis. The sequence goes on from NZ_JACRSZ010000019.1 coordinate 5,225, forward strand.
GTGCGGAAATTATTGCGTATCGGACAGGATATGTTTTCTATTGCGTGGGTGATTATGGAACGGTTTTTCCTTTATTTACCTGTCGAGATTATGTATATGAAGCAGGAAGAAAAATAACAGTTGTTAAGGAAGATTTTTTTGATAATCAGCCCTGGTATGTGCGGTTGATATTAGAAGGGGAAGATCGGCTGTGCAGGAACAGGGAGGTACGAGAACATAATAATTGCATTTCATATAGCCATATTTCAGAAGGCTGGTGTGAATTGGTGGATAAAAGGCAGAATGTACTTGAAAAACTGATCATAGAAGAAGCTATTGGAGAATTCATGGATGTGCTGACTGACCGGCAGAGACAGGTGATCCATCAAATTTATTTTCAGCAGCGTACACAAAGAGAAGTGTCACGGGTGTTTGGAATTACAGAACCGGCAGTATCAAAATGTATTTCACAGGCAAAGCAGAAAATGAGAAGAAATACAGGCAGACTGATCGGAGTGCTTCAGAAGGGAGAATAAAAGATGCGTGGTAAAAAACCAAAGGAAAGACAACGGTATGTGCTGCGTGTAAATGAAACTCTCATAGAAGTTACCAGAGACGTATATCTGGCATGGTACCAGTCAAGAAGAAAAGAAAGATACCAGCTTGAAAAAATGCAGAAAAATGGTGTGTGCGGAATAGAAAAAGTAGGGGAAACGAGTTACAACAGTTATTTGCATATATTATCACCAGAAGAAATAGTCATCAGGGTGTCAGAAATACAAGAGCTGCAGGAAGCACTGAAATATTTGTCTGAAGAAGAAATGGAATTGATAAGATTACTATTTTTTGAAGAGTACACAGTTAAAAAAACAGCACAGTATTTCGGGTGTTGTACAAAGACAATCAGGAACAGGAAAAACAAAGTATTGCAGAAACTAAAAGACAGGCTGGAAACTTTGTAAGTTTTTGCTGTTTCAAAAAATTTTCTAAAAAAATTTCAAACAGGTTAATTTTTGCCCTTTCACACATGCAGTTAGTGGAGGGGCAAATGTCTATTTTATTCAAAATAATTAATTCCCTCTAAAAGTGAACCTTGACAATTTCATATCAGCAGCAAGAGGATACCTGAATTTCCCAGCTACGCATCTGGCGGCGGGCATTCGGTGATAACGTGAAGGGCAATGGATGAGAGGCACCCTTGGCAGGAATGATTACGAATTACCTCTTGTGGCTTAATAGCTCAATCCTGCTTTTATTTAAAAGTCAATCCAAGACACAAGGGAGGTGGTTCCTATGATTGATTCATGCAGGTGTAAGCCTGAACGAAAGTGGAGTAAATTATTGAAGAAAGAGAGGATTCAGTCAAAATGAAAATGCGATTTAAAAGATTCTTGTCGGGATTTATGGCAGTTGCAACTTTGGCGTCTGTTATCGTTCAACCAGTCACGGTTTCTGCTTCTGAATTAGAACCAGAACCAACTTCCTTTGAACAGCAATATCCGGAACTGCAGGATGTGCAGGATACTCTTGATAAAGATGAAATTGTGGAAGCAAAGGATATTGAGATTCCCTATGGAGAAGAATTTGAGGTGGAAGTCGATCTGTCCGGTATAGAGGGCGTGAATGAAAAAAAGGTGAAAGTTTTATTCCATGAAGCAAAAAGTGAAGCTGGTACAGATTTTGACGTACATACACCGGATACCTACAAAGCTGTCTATGCAGTAGAGCCAGTCAGCGGTCACCCAGCTTACAGAGTAAGCAGAAACATTACGATAAAAGAGCCGGAAACAGAAGCACAGACAAAGAGTTCTTCTGAAAATACAGCTGGTGAAGGAAATGCCGGTGAAACAGAAGATTCCGGAAATGCGGAGGATGCTGATTCGGATGGGTCAAAAGAGATTGTAACAGATCTTACAGAAGAGCAGGAAGTGACGACAGATGAAGAATCCGGTCTGACTGTTTCAGAAGTAATGGATCAGGTAGCGGAGAACGGTATTGACCTTTATTCTATGGAAGAAGGAGAAGCGGTTACTTTTATGGCAACAGATATTGCAACACAGAGTACCAAGAAAGTTACAGTGACAAGAGGAACCTGCTATCAGTATTCGGATTACGGGTATGGAAGTTATCTGACTTATAAATATACGGTTCAGTTTGGTAATGTTTCTGCCACAGCATATTGTGTAGAGCCTTCTAAATCCAGTCCGGGAAGTGGTACTTATGACATTACAAAGCTCAGTGACGGTAAGAAGCTGGCAAAGGTTTGTTACTATGGCACAAAGGCTTCCGGTGATGAAGGATTTTTCACAGAGGAAAATGGCTATGGAAACCTGAGTGCAGGTGCCAGATTTATCTTAGTACATCTGGCAGCATCTTATGCCAATGGTGGAGATTCTGCTTTCTCCGGTGCAAGCAGCAAGGCGAAGACACTTGCAATGAAACTGTATAATTACTGTATTTCACAGCCGGAGATTCCAGATGTAGATATGAGTTTTTCAGATGCAGATGTGACAGCCTATGTAGATGGCAACAGCCAGAGAACAAAGGAAATCACTTTTAAAGCAGATGAACTTCAGAGTATCACGATGAAACTTCCAAGTGGTGTGAAACTCCATAACGTGACAACCGGAAAAACAAGCAAAGCTGGTGAAGCAGTGGAAATCAATGGTGGAACCAAGTTTTACTTATCTGCACCTCTTACACAGGTACAGGATGTCGCAGGAAGCTGGTCTGCAACCATGAAGGGCAGTGTAACGAAAGATTATTCTGCATATAAGATCAGTACCGGCTCCGGTTCACAGGATCTGGCACTGGTATTTGGTGAAGGTGTCGATGATGAAAAATATGTGGACTTCAAAGTAACATGGGTACAGTACGCAAGTGTTAAGGTGATTAAAAAAGATGCAAAAGCAGACGCAAAGCTGGCAGGTGCCGTGTTTGGTTTATACAGTGATGCAAACTGTACAAAACTGATCACAAAGTTACCGGCAACCGATGCAAATGGGGAAGCGTCCGTGCAGATCATTAAGACACAGGACACTGTATATCTGAAAGAGATTACAGCTCCGACAGGATATCGTATCAATGCAACTGCTTACAATGTAAAACTGGAAGTCAGCAAAACAACAACTGTAACTGTTCCGGATGAGGAACAGATGGGGCAGCTGACTGTTTATAAAGAAGGTCAGGTTCTGACAGGTGCAGATGTCACCGAGAATGGAACAACATTTAAGTATGAGAAACGCAGACAGAAAGGTGCGATTTATGATGTGTATGCCGGGGCAGATATTAAAACTGCTTATGGTGCCAAGGTTTACAGCAAGGGTGATCTGGTCAAAGAGAATCTGACAACAGACTCGAATGGGGCAGTCATTCTGAAAAACCTGCATCTTGGTACATATATCGTCAAAGAAAAACAGGCTCCGACCGGATTTTATAATGCCGGGGAAGAAAAGTCTGTCACTCTTTCTTATGCAGGACAGAATGTAGATGTTGTTTTTTCTGAGACAACCTTTACGAATGACAGACAGAAAGCAGAAGTGATTGTGACAAAGCAGGATAAGGATACAGAAAATCCTCTGGATGGAGGAATTTTTGGACTTTATGCAGCCAGTGACATTAAAAATGCAGATGGAACGGTTGTTGTAAAGAAAGGCACTCTGATTGAGAAAGTGACAACTGGAAATGATGGAATGGCGAAGTTTACCGCAGACCTGCCGCTGGGATTTTCCTATGATGTAAAGGAAGTACAGGCTCCGGAAGGCTATCTGAGAAATGCGGATGATGTCTATACGTTTACTTTTTCTTATACAAACGATAAGGAAGCGAAACTGACATTTAAGCATACCTTCAGAAACGAGCGTGTGATAGCAAAGATTTCCTTACAGAAGCAGGACAAAGAAACAAAGAAGGCTGTTCCACAGGGAGATGCTACTTTAGAAAAGGCAGTCTATGGACTGTATGCCCGTGAGGATATTGTCCATCCGGATGGAGCAACTGGTGTGATCTACAAAGCAGGCGAGCAGGTTGCCACTCTCACAACAGATAAGAATGGACAGGCTTCCGTAGATGGATTATACCTTGGTAATTACTATGTAAAAGAGATTACTCCGCCAACGGGTTACCTGGCAGATGAAGAAGAACATGATCTGGTCTGCAACTACGAGGGTGATCTTGTAGCGGAAGTGAAGCGTGACTGTCTGTCTCTGGAACAGGTGATGAAGCAGCCATTTGAGATTATCAAGGCAGCGAACAACGGAAAGACAGATGCCGATTTACTGAAAGGTGCAGGATTTACCGCTTATCTGGTATCATCCCTAACAGTAAAAGAAGATGGCAGCTATGACTTTGATTCTGTCAAGCCGGTAGTGATCGGGGAAAATGGTGCAACAGAGATCTTTACAGATGAGAAAGGGTATGCCCGCAGTATTGCACTTCCTTATGGAACTTACATCGTCCGTGAAACAACCACGCCACATAATTACACTCCGGTCAATGATTTCATCGTGCAGATTACGGAAAATCATCCGACTACACCGCAGGTATGGAGAGTGCTGCTTGACAAAGAGTTTGAAGCAAAGCTGAAGATCATCAAACAGGACGATGAGACAAAGAAAGCAGTGCTTCAGAAGAATACAGAGTTTAAGATTTTTAACCTGGATACAGAAAAGTATGTGGAACAGGTAACAACCTATCCGACGACGGTAAAACACAAATCTTATTTTACAGATGAGCAGGGATACTTAATCCTTCCACAGAATCTGAAAATTGGACATTACCGTATTGAGGAAGTGAACGCACCTTATGGATATACGCTCAATGAGAATTACTATGAGGTGAATGTAGATTCCAATACAGCATATCAGATGGACGGAACTTCCGGCGATGTGATCATCGAGGTTGCATACGAGAATCATCCGGTTAAGGGAGAACTGAACATCGTAAAACAGGGTGAGGTCTTAAATGGTTATAAAGATGACTTTACTTATCAGAAAGAAACTCTGGAGGGAGCAGTCTTTGAGGTATATGCTGCCGAAGATATTTATACAGCAGATTTCCAGAAAGATGATAATGGAAACCGTATCCTGGAGTATGCTTCTGGGGAACTGGTAGGAACTGTTACCACGGATAAGGATGGAAAGGCACAGATCGCTGACCTTCCACTTGGAACCTATAAGATTGTTGAAAAGACAGCACCAGAGGGCTTTGTGTTAAATGAAGAAGCACAGACAGTAACATTTGAATACAAAGACCAGAAAACACCAGTTATTGAGCAGACAGCAACCTTTGAGAATGACCGCCAGAAAGTGGAAGTGTCCGTAGTCAAACAGGATGCAGAGACAAAAACGGTTGTGGCGGGTGCAGAGTTTGGTATCTATGCAAAAGAAGATATTCTGGCACATGAAGAAGTGATTGTGAAGGCAGATACCTTACTTGGAAAAGCAGTCAGTGGGGAAGATGGAAAGGCAGTATTTGACGTTGACCTTCCATTTAGTACTTACTATATCAAAGAACTTGCAGCTCCGGCAGGGTATGTCTCTTCTTTTGAGACTTTGGAAGTGACTGCCAAATATCAGGGACAGGATGTGAAAATGGTAGAGCTGGAATCTGTATTTAAGAACCAGCCGACAAAAGTAACCTTTACGAAGTCCGATATTACGACAGGCGTGGAACTTTCCGGGGCAACGCTTACGGTGCTTGATAAGGATGGAAATGTGGTAGATACATGGAAGTCTGTAAAGGGTGAGGAACACTTGATTGAAAGACTCACAGCCGGGGAGACATATACTCTTCGTGAAGAAATGGCTCCTTATGGCTATCTGATGGCGGAAGAAGTTTCCTTTACTGTGGACGATACTGCTGAAATCCAGAAGGTAGAGATGAAAGATGCAGTGCCAACCGGAACACTTATCATCAATAAAAAAGGTGAGTTCCTAGAGAAAATATCTGCACTGGATTCCATTGGCGGATGGATGAAGCATCTGTTTGAATATCTTTCCGGTTCCCTGAAAGACGTTACTTTTGAGGTTTATGCCTTAGAAGATATAAAAGCGGCGGATGGTGAGAGTGAAGATTACTACAAAAAGGATGCACTGGTAGCAACAATCACGACGGATGAAACAGGAGTGGCGAAACTGACAGACCTTCCTCTTGGCAAATACTGTGTCAAAGAGAAAGAGACAGCAAATGGATATGTCCTGGATGGAGAAGCTCGTGAAGTGGATCTGACTTACCGTGACCAGAATACCGCAGTTGTTACTTATTCTGCTGACTGGCAGAACAAACGCCAGAGAGCAGAAGTAAACGTGTTAAAGAAAGAAAAAGATTCCGACCGTGTACTGGAAGGGGCTGTATTTGCCCTGTGCAATAAAGAAAATATTGTCAATGCAAAGGGCGATGTGATCTTGAAAGAGGATACGGTTATTGAGGAGCAGGCTACGGATAAGGAAGGAAAACTGACCTTTACGGCAGATCTGCCACTTGGCTATACCTACTATGTGAAAGAAACTTCTCCGGCACCGGGATTTGCGACAACAGACCAGGTACAGGAATTTACTTTTGAATATGGTGGGGCAGATAAGGAAACACTGTCTTATGTGTTTACTTTTGAAGATGAGCCGACAACCGTAGAGTTTACCAAAACATCCCTGACAGACGGAAAGGAGATTGAGGGAGCAAAACTGAAAGTTACAGATGAGAGTGGAAACACTGTGGATGAATGGACTTCTGGTAAAGAACCACATATCATCAAAGAACTGACCGCTGGCAAGAAGTACACCATGACAGAAACACTTCCTGCGGACGGTTATGTGACAGCAGAGAGCATCACTTTTACGGTGGAAGATACCGGTGAAGTACAGAAGGTGGAAATGAAGGATGATGTGACAAAAGTGCAGATTTCCAAGACCGATATTTCCGGTAAGGAGCTGCCAGGAGCGAAACTGACGATCCTTGATAAAGATGGAAAGACCGTAGAAAGCTGGACATCTGAGAAAAAACCACACTATATTGAGATGCTTCCAATCGGGGAATATATCCTCCGTGAAGAAACTGCACCGGATGGTTATCTGGTTGCAGAAGATGTGAAGTTTACGGTCAAAGATACTGGAGAAATCCAGAAGGTTGTGATGAAGGATGAGGCGAAACCAGAGGAAACTCCAACAGAGACACCGACGGAAACACCAGAAACCACACCAACACCGGAGACAAAAACCACAGAAGAAACAAAGAAATCGACTTCACCAAAGACAGGAGATAATACACCGATTCTGTTCTGGATTCTGCTTGCAGGGGCTGGAATGGCTGGTCTTGGTGGAACAGTGATTCTTCGCAAAAAGAAGAAATAAGAGATTATAAGATTTCTTAGTAATGGATGAGGGCATTTATGGACACAGGATTCATAGATGCCCTTTTATAAAATTTCAAAAGAATTAGGGAGAAAAGAAGATGACAAAAACAGTATTGATCGTTGCTGCAGCTGCAGTATTTCTGGTATATGGATTTGTCCTTTGGTGCTGTATCAAAGTGGGGGCAGAATCAGAAAAAGAATATATGAAACTGGCAGAAAAGAGAGGAAAGGAGCAGCAATGTGATAAATGAGGATAAGACAGCAGTGAAAGAAGAAAGGGCGTGGTGTGATTGCAGGATGAAGTGAATGAGAAAACAGTCTCACTTTGTATCCGCTGCGGCAAGGTCACTGCCAACCTGCTGAAAGCTGCCATGGTAAAGGCTCTTGCAAAGATGGAGCAGGAGAAAAAACAGCAGGGACAGAAACAGCCCCAGAAGGAAAAGGAGGATAAGACCTATAAGGGAAAACAGAGTCTTGATAAGCTGATGAAGCAGAATGTACAGCTGTCCAACATTGAGATCACAGATGGAAATATCAAGTCTTTTGAACGGGTAGCAAAAAAGTACAGCATTGATTTCAGTCTGAAAAAAGATGTGACTGCTGACCCGCCAAGATATTATGTGTTCTTTAAGGCAAGAGATGCCGATGTGATGACTGCCGCTTTTAAGGAATATACAGGACAGACGTTGAATAAGGACAAAAAACCATCTGTGAGGAAGAAGTTACAGCAGGCAATCACCAAATCGCTTGCAAAGCACAGAGAACTGGAGAAAACAAAAGGAAAGGAGAAGGAGCCGTCATTATGAGCAGATTACAGAAATTGCTTGGTGTAGGAAAAGGATACCTGGAGAGGTTACCGCCGGTGGATGTACATAAGCTGCTTCGGATTGTTCTGATGAATCTTCCGTATATCGTGATCTTTTATGTGGGAAATAAGCTGGCATGGTTATATCAATACTGTGTGGGTGATTCCATGATAGAAAGACTGATGGTACTGGTCTTAAATTTCCAGATGGCATTCAGCAGGATTCTTCCAAGTATGCATAAAAATGAATTGCTGGTTGGGATTACAGGAGCCGTGGCGGTGAAGCTCTTGGTCTATATGAAAGGGAAAAATGCCAAAAAGTTCCGGCAGGGAGTGGAGTATGGTTCGGCAAGATGGGGGACGGCAAAAGACATTGCACCCTTTATCGACCCGGTATTTGAGAACAATATCCTGCTGACCATGACGGAACGGCTGACCATGAATGGCAGACCAAAGAATCCGAAATTTGCGAGGAACAAGAACGTGATCGTGATTGGCGGATCTGGCTCAGGAAAGACACGTTTTTATGTAAAACCCAACTTGATGCAGATGGGAAAATACATCAGTTATGTGGTCACGGACCCGAAAGGGACGATTATCATTGAGTGCGGAAAGATGCTGGTACGGCATGGATATAAAGTGAAAGTATTGAATACGATCAATTTTTCCAAGAGTATGCACTATAACCCCTTCCACTATATCCATTCAGAAAAGGATATTTTGAAACTGGTAAATACGATTATGGTGAACACGAAAGGGGAAGGCGAGAAGTCCAGTGAGGATTTCTGGACGAAAGCAGAGAGGCTTCTGTACTGTGCCCTGATCGGCTATATCTGGTATGAAGCACCGGAAGAAGAACAGAACTTTGCGACCCTGCTTGAGTTTATCAACGCTTCGGAAACAAGGGAAGATGATGAGACATTTAAAAATGCAGTAGATATGCTGTTTGAGGAACTGGAAAAGGAAGAACCGGAGCATTTTGCAGTGCGTCAGTATAAGAAATATAAACTGGCGGCAGGAAAAACAGCAAAGAGTATTTTGATTTCCTGTGGTGCAAGGCTTGCACCGTTTGACATTGCAGAGCTTCGTGAGATCATGAGCTATGATGAGATGGAACTGGATATGGTAGGTGACCAGAGGACAGCACTGTTTATTATCATTTCTGATACGGATGATACCTTTAACTTTGTTGTGGCGATGATGTACAGCCAGTTATTCAACCTGTTATGTGACAGAGCGGACGATGTACATCATGGAAGATTGCCATATCATGTCAGAATCCTCTGTGACGAGTTCGCAAATATCGGTCAGATTCCAAAGTTTGACAAGCTGATTGCCACCATTCGTAGCAGGGAAATCTCTGCATCCATTATCCTCCAGTCGCAGTCCCAGTTAAAGACAATCTACAAAGATGCAGCTGAAACAATCTTAGGCAACTGCGACACGATGTTATTCCTTGGCGGTAAGGAAAGTTCGACCTTAAAGGAGATTTCCGAGACGCTGGGAAAAGAAACGATTGATTTATATAACACTTCGGACACCCGTGGACAGAGCCGTTCTTACGGGATGAACTATCAAAAAACAGGAAAGGAATTGATGAGCCGGGACGAACTTGCGGTCATGGATGGCAGCAAATGTATCTTGCAGCTTCGAGGTGTAAGACCATTTTTCAGTGACAAGTTCGATATTACCAAACACAAACGGTATAAGGAGCTGTCAGACTACGATAAGAAAAATGAGTTTGATGTGGAAGCGTATATGCGGCATCGGATGGAAGTGAAACTGACGAGGACACAGGAATTTGACCTGTATGAGTTTTCGGAAGAGAGTCTGGCAGGAGAATTAAATACAGAAAACAAGGAAGCAGAGCATGTGAAAGATTCGGACACATAGCTCTTTTTTCTTTGCCCTTTTGGGAGGTGATGGATTTGAGAGATCATGAAAGGCCACCCGTAAGGGCAGAGCCGGAAAAGACTTCTTAAAGATAGAAACCAGAGAAATACAGAGATTTGAAAGGAGACAACGAATATGGCGTTTTTTAATCAGGCAATCAATATTTTGCAGACACTTGTGGTGGCGATTGGAGCCGGACTTGCAGTATGGGGTGTTATTAACCTGTTAGAAGGATATGGAAACGACAACCCAGGTGCAAAGTCCCAGGGAATCAAGCAGCTGATGGCAGGAGGCGGTGTCGTTCTGATCGGCACCCAGCTGGTACCGTTACTGTCCGGATTGTTCAGCTGAGAGAAGCAGGAGGGAGATGACTCATGGATCGGATATTTGAAGCGATTGAAGAATGGATGAGGAATCTTCTGACAGGCATGGTAAGTTCCAACCTGACAACAATGTATACCGATGTCAATGAAAAGACCGGTCAGATTGCTGCTCAGGTTGGGCAGACACCGCAGGGCTGGAATGGCAGCATTTACAGCATGATACAGAATCTTTCCGAGTCGGTCATTGTACCGATTGCCGGTATGATTATCACATTTGTACTTTGTTATGAGCTGATCTCCATGTTGACGGAAAAGAACAACATGCACGACATCGACACCTGGATGTTCTTTAAATACTTTTTCAAGATGTGGGTGGCAGTCTGGATCGTCAGCCATACCTTTACGATCACGATGGCGGTATTTGATGTCGGGCAGTCCGTAGTCAGCCGGGCAGCTGGGGTTATCAGTTCTGATACAGCGATCAATATAGATACGATGATCTCCACGATGGAGACGGCGATGGAATCTATGGAGATCGGTGAACTTGTCATACTGGCACTGGAAACGATGCTTGTAAGCCTGTGTATGAAGATTATCTCAGTCTTTATTACAGTGATTTTGTATGGACGTATGATTGAGATTTATCTCTATTCGTCCGTTGGAGCGATCCCGTTCGCAACCATGTCCAACCGGGAATGGGGGCAGATCGGGAACAACTATCTTCGTGGATTGTTTGCACTGGCATTCCAGGGATTTTTTATGATGGTCTGCGTGGGAATCTATGCGGTCCTGGTCGCAAACATCCAGATGTCAGATAACATACATTCTGCATTGTTCGGCGTGATGGCATACACGGTGATCCTGTGTTTCAGTCTGATGAAAACAGGAAACTTCGCCCGCAGTATCTTTAACGCCCATTAAGAAAGGAGGAACTGGCAATGGCATTTGTATCTGTGCCTAAAGACTTAACCAAGGTCAAGAATAAGATCATTTTCAATCTGACGAAACGGCAGCTGATCTGCTTTGGGATTGCGGCGGCGGTAGGGCTTCCGTTTTATTTCTTAAGCAGGGGAATTATTGGTTCCAGTAACGCAGCGACCGGGATGTGCCTTCTGATGCTTCCGGCATTTTTGTTTGCCATGTATGAGAAGGATGGACTCCCGTTAGAAAAGGTCTTAAAAAATATGATCACCGTAAAATTTATCCGTCCTCCGGTACGCAAGTACCAGATGGAAAATATGTACGAGAAAAAGTATACCGTGGTCAAAAAGAAGAAAGGGGGAACGAAGGGTGTTAAAAAGAAAAAACGATAGACAGCCGCCACAGAGCTTAGACGAATTATATCCGGATGATTACTGGCTGGATGAGGAGGATGGAGAAGAAGAACTTCCAGACCCCGCAATGAAAAGAAAACCAGTAAGCGGCAGACTGCATGATGAGCCTATAGTGACAGGGTATGAAGCACTGGAACGGCAAAGAGGTGTCCGCAGACCGAACCGGAAACTGACACGCAGGGAAAAGAAAGCCCTCAAAAGGGCACAGAAATATGAAGAAAAACTGCATAAGGAACATGAAAAAGCGGATAAGAAAAATGCAAAAAGGGAAGCAAAGCTGGCAGCCAGAGCAGAAAAGCAGGCAGTGCGTGACGCAAAGAAAAACGCAAAAAAGAAAAAGAGCAGATCTGTCGCAGCACCGTCGGGGCAGCGTCCGGCAGGAAAAGTGGTTTCCGGAACGAAAGGCAGTGGGACAGGAAAGAAAACACCGGATAGTGCCAGAGATAAGAGGATCACTGCACAGCAGTCGATTCCATACCATGAGATGGGAAGGGACGGTATCTGCCGGGTGCAGGACAAGTTTTATTCCAAGACGATCCGTTTTTATGACATCAACTATCAGCTGGCACAGAATGAAGATAAGAACGCCATCTTTGAAAACTGGTGTGATTTCCTGAATTACTTTGACAGCACAATTCATTTTCAGCTGTCTTTTATCAACCAGCACAGCAACATGGCAGAGTATGAGAAGATCATCCATATCAATCCGCAGGAGGATGAATTTGATGACCTACGTATGGAGTTTGCCCAGATGCTCAATAACCAGCTGGCAAAAGGAAATAACGGGCTGATGCGTACCAAATATATCACATTTGGGATTGAAGCGGAGAATATCCGGGAAGCACGGCCAAAACTGGAACGTATCGAGTCGGATATTCTGAATAACTTTAAGATCCTTGGGGTATCTGCCTATCCGCTGAACGGAGAGGAACGGTTACAGATCATGTATGAAATCTTTAACCAGGACAGCAAAGTTCCGTTCCATTTCTCTTATGACGATGTACTTCGGACAGGGCTTAGTACCAAGGATTATGTCGCACCGACCAGTTTTGTATTTAAGAATGGAAAAGATTTTGAGATGGGCGGCACGATGGGAGCTGTTTCCTATTTACAGATCCTTGCACCGGAACTTACCGACAAGATGCTGGCAGAGTTTTTGGAGATGGACAGCAACCTGATGGTGAATTTCCATATCCAGTCCATCGACCAGATGAAGGCAATCAAGCTGGTAAAAAGCAAGGTGACGGATATTAACCGTATGAAGATCGAGGAACAGAAAAAAGCAGTCCGGGCAGGCTATGACATGGACATTATTCCTTCGGACTTAAATACATACGGTGGGGAAGCAAAAAGGCTTCTGGAAGATCTACAGTCCAGAAATGAGCGAATGTTCCTTGTAACAGCATTGTTCTTAAATACTGCACCGACCAAACAGGAACTGGAAAATGTGGTGTTCCAGACTGCCGGTATCGCACAGAAATATAACTGTGCATTGAAACGGCTGGATTACCAGCAGGAGCCGGGACTGATGAGCTGCCTGCCGCTTGCGGTGAATTTTGTACCGATCAAACGGGCACTGACAACGACATCCACGGCAATTTTTGTCCCGTTTACCACACAGGAATTATTTATGGCTGGGGAATCTATTTATTATGGATTAAATGCCCTGTCCAATAACCTTATCATGGCAGACAGGAAGAAACTGAAGAACCCGAACGGACTGATTCTTGGTACACCGGGTTCCGGTAAGTCGTTTGCGGCAAAACGAGAGATTGCAAATGCATTTATCGTGACGAAAGATGACATTATCGTCTGTGACCCGGAGGGGGAGTATTATCCGTTAGTCCGGGCATTTCATGGACAGGTGATCCGTATTTCCCCGACCAGCCACGATTATATCAATCCGATGGATATTAACCTGGATTACGCTGACGATGATGACCCGCTTTCCTTAAAATCGGACTTCATCCTGTCTCTTTGTGAGCTGGTAGTAGGCGGAAAGAACGGACTGGAGCCGGTTGAAAAGACCGTCATTGACCGATGCGTAAGGCTGGTCTATCAGGATTTCCTTTCTGACCCGGTACCGGAAAAAATGCCGATTTTAGAGGATTTATATAATCTTCTCCGTAATCAGAAAGAGCAGGAAGCACAGCGTCTGGCAACGGCACTGGAGATTTACGTCAATGGTTCCTTAAAAGTGTTTAACCATAGAACCAACGTGGAACTGAGTAACCGTATCGTATGTTTTGACATTAAGGATCTGGGAAAACAGCTGAAAAAACTGGGTATGCTGATCGTGCAGGACCAGGTGTGGAACAGGGTAACGGTCAACCGTTCTGCGAATAAGAGTACCAGATATTACATTGATGAGTTCCATCTGCTCTTAAAAGAGGAGCAGACGGCAGCATACAGTGTGGAGATCTGGAAGCGTTTCCGTAAATGGGGTGGTATCCCTACGGGTATCACACAGAACGTAAAAGACCTGTTAGCCAGCCGGGAGATTGAGAACATCTTTGAAAACTCGGACTTTATCCTGATGCTCAACCAGGCATCTGGTGACAGACAGATCCTTGCAAAACAGCTCAACATTTCCCCTCACCAGCTTTCTTATGTAACGAACAGCGGGGAAGGTGAGGGACTGGTCTTTTATGGCAGCACCATTATCCCGTTCAAGGATAAGTTTGATAATTCCCTGATGCTGTATGCCCTGATGACTTCCAAGCCGGATGAGGTGGAAAAGCGTAAGAAACTTGGTATCGGAGAACGGGACGATTAAAGAAATAAACGAAACAAAATAAAACAGAGTAGAGGATGAGCCGGAGGAATACTTCCGGCAATTTTTCTGCCTGGAAATCATGGAGGATTACAAGATGGAAGATTACAGAAACATGGAGAGATGCAGCGGCGAACCTTGCTGCATATTTGCAGAAAGAATCTGTGCAGACAATGAAAAGGAGATTTTGAAAATGGAAAAGGACACAAAGGAAAAAGTGACGGCTGATGAAATGATGGATGACCTTATCTATCTGGCGGAACTGATTGATTTCATGGGAATTACATCTTGTCTGGCTGTAAGGGGAACTTTAAGTGAGCGAATGACAGACAAGCTGACGGATTCCATTGCAGGGATGGCAGATGAAGTGTTGGAGAAATGGGAGGACTATCAGGATAAGACAGAATAACCGGGACAAAGCAGTAAAGGGGATGGTCAAAGTTGCAGGAGCATGAGTATAAGGCGAGAGATAAAACCGTCCAGAAGATGAGCCGGGATGGTCTGCGGGAAGAAAACCTCCGGAACAAGGAAGAAAAAAGGATCACCGGACGGGATACGGATACCGAGATTCCCCGCAGTGAGAAGAAAGAGGAACTGGATTTCAGTAAACGCAGACAGGAACGGCGGAAAGAAGAACGGGGGATGGAACAGCCGGAGCAGAGTTCCAGAAAACCCAGATATAGCAGGGAACATGTATCCGACCAGGATATAAAACCAGATATGGATGAAGAGGTGAAAACAGAGGGAGATGTTTCCGTTGAAAATGGAGAAAATCCCAAATCTGCCTTTCGCACAGAGAGTATCCGTGGACAGCCAAGAGGGGAACGGGCATATCTGGAGACAGTTGCGGACAGCCGGGATCTTCGGAAGAAAAAGATGGTCAGGGATTATGCTGCAAAGGAAAGAAGGAAGGAAAAGGAGGCTTCCAGAGAAGAAAAAGCAGCCAAAAGAGAATCTGCCCGTTACCGGGAAACTTCCGAAGTGATGGAAGATTCCCTGGATGAGTTCCAGGAGGAGATCAAAGGCAAGTCCAAAAGGGAATGGGTGCTGAAGGAACAGCGGAAAAAAGTTTCCCGTTTGTCTTTTGGTGATGAAGGTAACGGCATGGTACATGGTGCCGGGATCGGTATCCGGAATCCGGCATCGGCAGTCAAAGATGCGGCAGTCACGGTAGCACACTGGAAAACGCATGAAGAAGAGGATGAAAATGCGGCAGTGGAAGGGGCACACCGGGCAGAACTTGCCGGGGAAAGCCTTGCAAGGAAATCCATCTACATGCGGGAACAGCTGAAAGGGCGGAGGGAAGAATCCCGGAGATTAAAAGAAAGCGTCCTGGATGAAGCAGAAAGGAGCAGGCTGGTATTTGAGACTGCCTATGGAAATGAAGCGAAGGACGCAGTGAAAAGAGAAGCAGAGAAGAAAAAGAAATCTGCCCTGCAGAAACTCTTTCAGAAGAAGCGTTACCAGAAGCAGTATCAGGCAGCCAGACAGAGTAAAAAAGTAAAGGATGCAGCGATCACTTCCGCACAGAAGTTTACGGAAAAAGCGAAAGATGCGGTCAAGATGGTGATGGCACAGAACCGGGGAATTTTTGCCACGGTAGCAGTCTTTGCCCTGATCTTTGTGCTGATCGCAGCCAGTTTTACCAGCTGTACGGCATCCTTGCAGGGAGCTTCCTCAGCGATCATCTCTACTAGCTATTCCAGTACGGATGAAGATATTTATGCCGCTGAAAATGCGTACCGTGCCTTGGAAGAAGCACTGAATACACAGATCAACCAAATGGAATCCACCCATCCGGATTACGATGAATACCGGTATCAGATTGATGAGATCGGTCATAACCCATATCAGCTGATCTCTTATCTTACGGTAAAATATGGCGGCTTCACTTACGAGGAAGTGGCAGAGGAGATTAAGGAAATCTTCCGACAGCAGTATGGGATCACCACAGACTCTACCAGAGAGACGGTTACGGAAACCAAGACGGTCCGGGTAGGGGAATCCTTGGGACAGGTTGTGACGAGTGGATACTGTAACTGCCCGATCTGCTGTGGGCAGTGGAGTGGCGGACCGACAGCCAGTGGGGCGATGCCGACAGCAAACCATACGATTGCCGTGGATGCAGCGAACCCATTTGTGCCGATCGGAACACATGTAGTCATGAACGGTGTGGAATATGTAGTAGAAGATACTGGAGCGTTTGCAAGATATGGGGTACAGTTCGATGTTTACTATGACAATCATGCGGCGGCATCCGCACATGGACACCAGACATGGGAAGCCTACATAGCAGACAGTAATGGAAGCCAGGAAGTGCAGGTCACGACCACAAAAGAAGTGAACCGCCTGGATGTAACGATGACAAACCACAGCCTGGATGCCGTGTTAAGGAGCCGTATGACAGAGGAAGAACAGGAACGCTACGATGCGTATAACAAATATTACGGCAACCGTGATTATCTGTTTGATCTAAACAGCATACCCACCGGAAGCAGTGGATTTGGTTATGACATACCGGCAGATGCTTTATCTGATCCACAGTTTGCAAAAATGATACAGGAAGCAGAAAAATATCTGGGTGTTCCATATGTATGGGGCGGTTATTCCCCAAGTGGTTTTGACTGTTCCGGTTTTGTGAGCTGGGTTATCAATAACTGTGGAAATGGATGGAATGTCGGAAGATGTACTGCAGATGAGCTGCGGTCACACTGTTCGCAGGTATCTCCATCGGAGGCAAAACCGGGAGATCTGATCTTCTTCCAAGGAACCTATGACACACCGGGAGCAAGCCATGTGGGAATCTATGTCGGCAATAACATGATGATCCACTGTGGCAAGCCTGTCCAGTATACGAGCATCGCAAGTGCCTACTGGCAGGAACATTTTATGGCGTTTGGTCGTCTGCATTAGAGGAGGTGACAGGGCAGATGAACATGAAATTAAAAAAACTTCTGGATGATATTCAGAAAACGGAGGATAAGATTGCTGAATTACAGGAACACCTGAAGCGGCAGAATACATTGAGACAGCAGATGGAAGATATAGAGATCGTTAAGTCGTTCCGTTCCATGAAGCTGGACAGCCGCAGCCTGCTTGTCCTGCTTGACGGGATTCAGAAAGGAACCGTTACGATCCAGATGGATGAGGATGGCGGTATTACGGTGGAGGATGCAAAAGCTCCGCAGAAAAAGGAAAACAACGCAGAAGTTCATAGACCATCTGTTGGTCAGATGACAGAAAGAGAGGTTTTAGACGATGAGGAATAAAGTGGTAAAGAAACTGCTTATGATTGCCATGGCAGTCACCATGATCTCCGGGACATCCATTGCTACGGTTTACGCAAATGCAAACCCACCGGCGGAGGAGACAACGACACAGGTAGTAGAAGAAACAACAACAGAATCAACAGAAGATACGGAGAAGAAAGAGGATATCGTAAGGGTCACCGGAGAAGGGGATAATTCTGCTTTTTCTACTCCGGGAAATGCCCAGCTGGTGGATGATAAGGAAAATGATGATACGAAACAGTTCCTTACCATCCAGACCAAGAAGGGAAATACGTTTTACATGGTCATTGACCGTTCCAGCAATACAGAAAACGTGTACATGATGTCCCTGGTCGATGAGAATGACCTGGCAGAATTTCTGGATGAGACAGAAAAGAGCAAAGAAACCGAAGAATCAACCGTAGTGATTCCGGAAACCACACCGGAAACTACCCCGGCAGTAGAGGAGGAAACCGAAGTGAAGAAAGAAGAAAAGACAGGAATGAATGTAAAAGGACTTGGAGCAATCGTACTTGCAGTGATTCTTGGAGTGGCAGGTATCGCTGTTTATAAAAAGCATGGACGTGGCAAAGAGGAGGACTATGTAAGCGAACAGCTGGAGTTCTCTGACGGACCGTATGTAAATGAAGAAGAGGATGAGGAAGAAGAATAAACTTCCATCTCCAAAGAAGCAACCAAAATAAGGACAGGGGCGGCCAGAGCAGTTTGGCTGCCCTTTTTTCAGAAAGGACAAAAAAGCGTATGTCAAAATTTTTAGTGATCGCAGAGAAACCAAGTGTGGCACAGAGTTATGCCAAAAACCTGTCAGCTTATAAGAAAGGGGACGGATATTTAGAGGGAGAGAGCTGTATTGTCAGCTGGTGCCTTGGGCATCTGGCAGAGTATGCACAGCCGGAAGAATACGATTCCAAATATGAGAAATGGCAGTTTGATGACCTTCCGATTCTTCCGCAGGTCTGGAAGTTGAAAGTTTCCAGAGATAAGAAGAAACAGTTTGATGTGTTAAAAAGCCTGATGAACCGGGCAGATGTGGACTATCTGGTAAATGGCTGTGATGCAGGAAGGGAAGGGGAACTGATCTTCCAGAGAGTGTATGACCTTGCCGGATGCAGGAAACCGGTGAAGCGTTTATGGATCAGTTCCATGGAGGATACGGCAATCCGGACAGGTTTTCAGACAATGAAAGGAGCAGAGGAATACCGGAATATCTGCATGGCTGCGGTATGCAGGGCACAGGCAGACTGGCTGATCGGAATGAACGGAACCAGGGCATATACGACCTGTTATTTTAAACGTCTGGTTGTGGGCAGGGTGCAGACGCCAACGCTTGCCATGCTTGCAGAACGTCAGGATAAGATTGAGCATTTTCAGAAAGAAGCCTTTTATAAAGTAGCACTGACAGACGGAAGGCTTACGGTGGTTTCTGAAAATATTGCAAATGAGGAAGCCGCCGATCTCCTTGCTTCCTTATGTATGGGTTCGGAAGCTGTGATTACACAGGTAAAGAAGGAACAAAAGAAAGCATTTCCTCCTAAACTTTATGATCTGACCAGCCTGCAAAGGGAAGCAAACCGTTACTTTGGCTATACGGCAAAGAAAACACTGGATATGCTGCAGGAATTATATGAAGAAAAGCTGGTCACTTATCCAAGAACGGACAGCCAGTTTGTGACGGAGGATATGAGGGATACCGTAGAGAAACTGGTAGGGAAAATGCCAGTCTTACTTCCGTTCCTGGATTATGGACAGCTGGGACATAATATCACCAGAGTGATCAACAATGCAAAAGTATCCGACCATCATGCGATTCTTCCAACCAAAGAAGCCGTAGAAAAAGGAATCTCTGATCTGCCAGCGGACAAAAAGAACCTGATGATGCTGGTCTGCCAGCAGCTGGTGCAGGCAACCGGGGAAGAGTATCAGTATGAGCAGACTGATATTACGGTCAAATGTCAGGAACATGATTTTACCGCCAGAGGAAAAGTGCCGGTGCAGATGGGATTTAAAGAGGCGGGAAATGCTTTTAAGAACCAGTGCGTGAAAGCCAAGCCGGAAGAAGAAACGGAAAAAGAAACTTCCATTCCATATGGCTATGAAGAAGGAATGACGCTTTCTCCGGTAAAGGCAGAAAAGACAGTGCATTTTACTTCCCCGCCCAAACCATTCAATGAAGACACCCTCCTTGCCGCCATGGAAACCGCAGGGAATAAAGACTTCGATTCGGAGACAGAGAAGAAAGGACTGGGGACTCCGGCAACCAGGGCAGGTATCATTGAAAAACTGGTTTCTTCCGGCTATGCGGTAAGAAAAGGAAAGCAGATCGTGCCAAGCACAGAGGGCAGGGAACTGGTAAATGTTATGCCGGCTTATCTGAAATCTGCCGCAATGACTGCCGAATGGGAGAATCAGCTTTTAATGATGGAAAAAGGGCAGATCACAGATACACAGTTTATGGGTGAGATCACTTCTTTAGTTGGTAAGATCCTTTCTGTATGCAGGGAGATACCGGAAGAAGAAAGGAGAAGATTCCAGAAGGCAAGGGAAGTGATCGGTAAGTGTCCGGTCTGCGGTTCGGATGTTTTTGAAGGGAAACAGAATTTTTACTGTTCCAACAGGCAGTGTGATTTTGCCCTCTGGAAAGAAAACCGTTTCTTAGGGAGCATGGAGAAAACTTTGGATAAAAAGATGGCAGTGGAGCTTCTTGATAAAGCCTGCACCCATGTAAAAGGGCTGTATTCCAGAAAAAAAGATATAAAGTTTGACGCAGACCTTTTGCTGACACTGGAGGATGGAAAGCCAAGGTTCCATCTGGAATTTCCAAAGAAGAAAAAGAAATAAGGCAAGGAGGTAGGCAGTATGTCGAAATTACAGGACATCCGGGAATTGGCACAGGAACATGCGACATCGGTGAGCAGTTCACCAAGGGACTGGATGGGTTACATGGATACCGCAGCGAGACTGTACCGGTATCCTTTTACAGACCAGTTACTGATCCACGCACAGCATCCACAGGCAACCGCCTGTGCGTCCCTGGAACTGTGGAATGAGAAGATGTTCCGCTGGGTAAACCGGGGAGCAAGAGGAATCGCCCTGCTTGACGAGAATGGTCACAATGCCAGACTCCGGTATGTGTTTGATATTTCAGATACGCACATGGTGGCAGGCGGAAGAAGCCCTTACCTGTGGCAGATGCAGGAACATCAGCAGGAAGAGATCCTTACCCATCTGGTAGAAGCGTATGGTCTGGAAGAAAAAGATACCGGGAGTTTATCGGATGCGTTGATGGCGGTTGCAAGGGAAATGGTCGCAGACAGTCTGGAAGAATATCTGGACGGCTTGGAGTATGCAGCGGAAGGAACGTATCTGGAAGATCTGGATGAAGTTACGATCCGCAGTGATTTCCGCCAGCTTGCAACGGACAGCGTATATTACATGCTTTGCAGACGGTGTGGTCTGGAACCGATGGAGCTTCTGGAAGAAGAGGATTTTATGCACATCACCGATTATAACCGGCTGTCTGTACTGACCTTTCTTGGAAATGCAGCAAGCCAGATCAGTGAGAGTGTTCTGATCGACATTGGAAGGACGGTACATAAAATTTCTCTGGAAGAAGCCAGAAAAGAGGTTGAAATTTCCAATGAAAGGAATTATAATAACTTTAACACATTAATGCGTGAAAATAAAAATCAGGATGTAGAAAACAACAAAGAAGAAAATATCGAGAATGAAGGAGGAACCGACTATGGAACTGACATATCATCGCAAGGGGGATTACCTGTTTCCGAACCTGACCGTAGAGGAGGAAGAAGTGACAATCGGGAAATACGGGATGCTTCGGAGAACATTCCTGAAGGAACACAAGAACAGCCTGTATCAGAGCCTGTTCCTGACAGGAAAGCTGAACAGCCATCTGGCAGAGATCGAGAAGGCAGCACAGGAGAGGATGGACAGCCAGATGGAGAAACTGCTGAAGAACCATCCGGCACCGGACAAGGAAGCAGACCCGATGGCCTGGACAGCACATATGAACGCACTGATGGCAACAGCGGAAGAGAGCATCTTGACGGAATTGGTATACAGCTAGTTGAAGATACAAGAGAAGATGGACTGAGCAAAGCAGAGGAAGAAATCGCCTCTGCTTTATCTTTGCCCGAATATCCCACAGCAAATGAACAGAAAAGGCAGATTGGTGAAAGGGTAGCTGCTTTATATGCCGGGGAGATTCCTATTCCGGAAAGTGTTGTGGATGATATTTTACGGACGGGAGGAAACCGGACAGGAAGCCAGCTGCGTATCATCTATAACTTTATGAGTGAACAGTCACCGGGAGAATACACGGAGTTTGTAAAGCGTGAGTATGGAAAAGGCGGCAAAGGTTTTCAGATGGATGGAAGGGAATATTCCGTCTGGTTTGATGAAACCGGGATGCAGATCGCAGTCGGGCACACGGTGGCAGACCAGATTCTGGATAAAGCCTTTTTATCTTGGAAAGATGTCAGCAGACGTATCCATCAGCTTTTAGATCAGGGAGAATATGCCCCGCAGTCGGTATTGGATGCGGCAAGGGACAATGCCCTGAAGGAACACGCACAGGCACTTGCCTATATGAAAGGGGATATGGCAGAAGGTGTGGCAGAGATTGTCTTTGATGAAGCAGACCTGCCGCATCTTCGCAGTATTTATCCGAAAATCACGGATTATCTTACTGAAAAACTGCAAGATTCAGAGTGGCTTTCGGATTTGAATGAAAGACTGGAAGCACTGGCAGAAGCCTACGAGACGGACAATTCTCTTATGCGTTTCCATCATTATAATCCGGTCAATATCTCCAGACAGTTCCAGAAGTTTGCAGATGAGGTGATTCCATACCAGGCGAGAGAGGGATTTGCATGGAAAGAACAGCAGATGTTCATTACACAGGACGAGATCGACGCATTTCTTGCCAGAGGTGGGGCGTATTCCGAAGGCAGGCTCAGGACATATTCCTTTTATCTGTTACATACGGAGGAAAAAGCAAGGGCTGACTTTATAAAAGAGCAGTATGGCATCGGCGGATGCAGCCACGCACTTTCCGGTGCGGATAATTCCCATGCAGACTATGACGGGAAAGGTTTGGTTCTTGCCAGAGGAAATTTTGGAAATCCGCATACTTCCATTACCTTACCGTGGAATAAAGTGGCAAGACGGGTAGAGTATCTGATAAAGAATGACAAGTTCTTGCAGGCAGAGGATTATGTCCATATGCCAGAATATGAACGGGAGCAGATGGCAACAAAGGTGTTGAACTTTTATAACCGTCTGCCAGAAGATATTGACCGTCCTTTTGAAGAGGATTTTTTCTGGGAAGCACCCAGAAAGGAGATCATGGAGGTGCTGAATAATCCGGAAAGCACAGAAGAACTACTTGAAAAAATGGATGCGGCATTGGCAGCTCTGCCATTAGACTTTGAAGCCTATGGGACAGACTATCAGCAGAAAGCAGGGATTCTTTCAGAACTTCATCAGTATGCAGAAGGAATTTATACGATCTTTCCAATTCCGGAAGTGGAAACATCTTTTTCAGAAGCAGGGCTATCTGGGCATCAGATGTCTATGTTTGATTATCTGGATACAAGGGCATTGTCTGAACCGACCGAGATAGATATGTCGGATGTGGACGAAACCGAGGAAGTGGAGATAACCACTGAGGGAGAATCTGTTTCTGAGACTGAGGAACAGGAGGAACTTCTGACAGACGAAGACATTGTAGAAGTATCAGAGCAAATTGAAGTAGAGAAACCAGAAAGTAGTGCAGATAGAAAGACTGCAGAACAGCTTGCGGATTCCTGGGACGAAGGTGTTTTCGAGTATCAGGGTTATCATTTTGAAGCCGTTGGAGTATTACCGGAAGGACTGGAAGGAAAAGAACTGGTAGCTCAGACCCGTTCCAATACAGAACTGCATTTATCCACCTATCATACCGAAGATTTTCCGAAATATTCTTATGAGGAGTTTTATGCAGTCTGCAACGCACCGACCGCAGATATATTCCGGTGTCTGGAAACCGGACGCAACTATATTCCGGGAGAAAATGAACTGTTTGGATACGAGGGAGAGTTTCTGCCGTATGTAAAACAGGAACAGGAGAAGATTGTAACGGAACCGCATAACTTCCGCATCCAGGATCATGACCTTGGTGCTGGCGGACCGAAAGCAAAGTATCAGGCAAATATGGAAGCCATCCATTTATTGCAGACTTTGGAGAAGGAAGAACGACTGGCAACGCCACAGGAACAGGAAATCTTATCCCGCTATGTCGGATGGGGCGGTATCCCACAGGCATTTGAGGAAAACAACAGCAGCTGGGCAGAGGAATATCTGGAGTTAAAGAACACTCTGTCAGCAGAAGAATACAGTGCGGCAAGGGCATCGACCTTAAATGCGTTTTATACTTCGCCAACTGTGATTAGTAGTATGTATGAAGCACTGGAGAACATGGGACTGAAGCAGGGAAATATTCTGGAGCCATCATGTGGTGTCGGTAACTTTATGGGTTTGATCCCGGAGAGCATGAACAAGGCAAAAATGTATGGTGTGGAGCTTGACCCGGTTTCCGGCAGGATTGCAAGGCAGCTTTACCAGAAAAATAAGATTGCCATACAGGGATTTGAGGAAACAGATTACCCGGACAGCTTTTTTGACTGCGTGATCGGGAATGTACCATTTGGGGCATATCAGGTCAGTGACCGCAGATATGACCGCCACCATTTTCTGATCCATGATTACTTTATCGCAAAATCCCTTGACCTGATTCGTCCCGGCGGAGTGGTGGCTGTGGTGACTTCCAGTGGGACGATGGATAAACAAAATCCGGCAGTCCGACAGTACCTTGCAAACCGGGCAGAGTTATTAGGGGCGATCCGCCTTCCAAATAATGCGTTCCAGAGAAATGCCAATACAGGTGTTGTCTCCGATATTTTATTTTTCCAGAAAAGAGACAGGGCTTCCATCGAGGAACCGGACTGGATACATCTGAAGGAAACTGCCGAAGGATATTCGGTCAATGCGTATTTTGCAGAGCATCCGGAAATGGTGCTTGGGGAGTTTACAACGGAGAGTACCCAGTATGGAAAACAGGAAGTAACTGTAAGAGCAAAAGAGGGAGTCACCTTAGAGGAACAGTTAAAGGAAGCAGTAAAGCATATCCACGGAACCATTACGGAGCTGGAACTTTCCGATACGGAACTGGAAGAAGATGTGGTGTCCATTCCGGCAGACCTGGAGGTAAAGAATTTCAGTTTTACGGTGGTCAATGAGGAAGTGTATTACCGGGAAAACTCTGTGATGAACCGGATGGAACTCCCGGCGGCAACGACCGAGCGTGTAAAAGGCATGGTAAAGATCCGTGATGCGACGAATGCCCTGATTCAGTGTCAGATGACCGAGGGAAGCGATGAGCAGATCACACAGCTTCAGGGGAAACTCAATGAAGAATACGATACGTTCACAGCAAAGTATGGTCTGCTCAGCAGTAATGCCAATAAAAGGGCATTTAGCCAGGACAGCAGCTATTGTCTTTTAACATCTCTGGAATTTCTGGATGATAAGGGAGAACTGAAACGGAAGGCAGATATTTTTACCAAGAGAACCATCCGCCGGGCAGAAACCGTGACTTCTGTTGATACAGCCAGTGAAGCACTTGCCGTATCTATCGGAGAAAGAGCCGGGGTTGACCTTGCGTATATGTCACAGCTTTCCGGGAAAACGGAAGAGGAACTGACGGAGGAACTTGCAGGAGTCATCTTTAAGAATCCAATCGGTGAAAAATGGGAGCCATCGGATGAGTACCTTTCCGGGAATGTAAGGGAAAAGCTGCGGATTGCGAAACAGTTTGCCGAAAATCATCCGGAATACATTGTAAACGTGCAGTATTTAGAGCAGGTACAGCCCAAAGACCTGGATGCGTCAGAGATTGAGGCAAGGCTTGGTGCAACCTGGATTTCGGAGGACTATATCACACAGTTCATGGCAGAGACATTCCATACACCAAGATATTATGTCGGGGACCGGATCAAAGTCCAGTATGCCGAAGTGACCGGGCAGTGGAATGTCACAGGAAAAAGTATAGACAGCTATGGAAATGCTCTTGTTACTTCTACTTATGGAACACAGAGGGCAAATGCGTACCGTTTGCTGGAAGATGCCTTAAATCTTAGGGATACCAAGATTTATGATACGGTGCAGGATGCGGACGGGGAACACCGGGAATTGAACCGGAAAGAAACGATGCTTGCACAGCAGAAACAGGAATTGATTCGGGAGGAATTTAAGTCCTGGATATTCAAAGACATGCACCGCAGGGAAGATTTATGCCAGATCTATAATGAACGGTTTAACAGTATCCGTCCAAGAGAATACGATGGAAGCCATATCCAGTTTGTAGGTATGAATCCGGAAATCACCCTGATGCCGCACCAGAAAAATGCGGTGGCTCATGTGTTGTATGGGAACAATACTCTGCTGGCCCACTGTGTAGGAGCTGGAAAGACGTTCCAGATGATCGCAGCCGGTATGGAAGCGAAGCGTCTGGGACTGTCACAAAAAAACCTTTATGTCGTGCCGAACCATCTGACGGAACAGTGGGGAAGTGACTTCTTACGCCTTTATCCGGGAGCAAATATCCTGGTTGCTACAAAGAAGGACTTTGAACCGGCAAACCGAAAACGGTTTTGTTCCCGTATTGCGACCGGGGATTACGATGCCGTGATTATCGGGCATACACAATTTGAGAAAATCCCTCTTTCCAGAGAACGGCAGATTGCCATGCTGGAACAGCAGATCGCAGATATTACGTTCTCTATCGAGGAAGCAGGACGGCAGGCAGGGCAGAATTATACGGTCAAACAGCTGGAAAAAACAAAAAAGAGCTTACAGGCAAAGATGAAAAAACTCAATGACCAGACCAGAAAGGATGATGTTGTGACATTTGAACAGCTGGGAGTAGACAGGCTGTTTGTGGATGAGAGCCATTCATTCAAGAACCTTTTTTTATATACAAAAATGCGGAACGTGGCAGGAATTTCCCAGACCGATGCACAGAAAAGTTCGGATATGTTTATGAAGTGCAGATACATGGATGAACTGACCGGCGGCAGGGGGATCACTTTTGCGACAGGTACTCCCGTGTCAAATAGTATGACAGAACTTTACACTATCATGCGTTATCTCCAGTATGACACACTCATGCGTATGGGCATGGGACATTTTGATTCCTGGGCGGCAACGTTCGGGGAGACAGTGACCGCAATCGAATTATCACCGGAAGGAACGGGCTATCGTGCGAAAACACGGTTTGCCCGTTTTTTTAATCTTCCGGAGCTGATCTCCATATTTAAGGAAGCTGCGGACATCCAGACATCGGATATGCTGAACCTTCCTGTACCGGAAGCAGAGTTTATCAACGAAGTCTTAAAACCAAGCGAGGAACAGCAGGAAATGGTCGGGGCATTTTCGGAACGTGCGGAAAGCGTAAGGGCAGGCTTAGTGAATCCAACCGAGGATAACATGCTGAAGATCACGAACGATGGAAGAAAATGTGCCCTTGACCAGAGATTATTAAATGAACTTCTTCCGGACGATGAAACAAGCAAGGTCAATACCTGCGTAAAAAATGCGTATCAGGTATGGGAGGAAGGAAAAGCAGACCGTACAACACAGCTAATCTTCTGTGACCTGTCCACACCGAAAGAGGATGGCAGTTTCAATGTGTACGATGATGTGCGGGAGAAGCTGGTTGCCAGAGGTGTACCGAAAGAGGAAGTTGCTTTTATCCATGAATATAACACGGAAGCAAAAAAAGCTGACCTTTTTGCAAAGGTAAGAGCCGGGCAGGTGAGAATCCTGATGGGTTCCACACCGAAACTTGGTGCCGGTACTAATGTGCAGGACCGATTGATTGCCTTGCACCATCTGGACTGCCCGTGGAAGCCGTCCGATCTGGAACAGCAGGAAGGTCGAATCTTACGACAGGGAAACCAGAATGAGAAGGTAAAGATCTTCCGGTACGTTACGGAAAATACATTTGATGCGTACATGTGGCAGATTCTGGAGAACAAGCAGAAGTTCATCAGCCAGATCATGACCAGTAAATCCCCGGTCAGGGCCTGTGAAGATGTGGATGATACGGCACTTTCCTATGCCGAGATCAAGGCACTTGCCACAGGAAATCCGTATATCAAGGAAAAGATGGATCTGGATGTGCAGGTCAGTAAATTAAAGCTCTTAAAGGCGAACCATACCAGTCAGATCTACCGCTTGGAATCCGATATTGCAAAGAATTTCCCAGTACAGATCAGTGCATTGAAGGAACGGATTGCCGGGATGCAGGCAGACTTGCAGGTCATAAAAAGCGTGGATTTACAGGACAATGATGCTTTTGTTATGAACGTAGGGAATGTCAATTATGCAGATAAAAAGGAGGCAGGGGAAGCGTTACTTGCAGCCTGTGCAGGATTAAAGACAGTCAGTACCGGCGGCAAAGTCGGGGAGTATCATGGATTTCGTCTGTCAGCAACGTTTAATGCATTCACCCATACATTTGAACTGACGGTCAAAGGAAAATGTTCCTATAAGCTGGAGATTGGAAAAGACCCCGCAGGAAATATCCAGCGTATTCACAATGCTTTTTCTTCTATCGAGAAAAAGTTGGCAGAGAGTGAGCAGAAACTGGAAACGGTACAACAGCAGCTTGCGACTGCACAGGAAGAAGTGAAAAAGCCGTTTCCAAAAGAGGCAGAACTGAATGAAAAGATGGAACGGTTATCGGAGTTAAATTCCCTGTTAAATATGGACGAGAAGGGAAATGAAACCATCATGGCAGATGAAGATATTGGCAGGGAAGCGAGTGCGGAAAGCAATAAGAGAGAATCTGTGGGAGAACGGGAACTGCCGGAAATCGCAGATAACATACATAAGCCTTCCATCGTAGACCGTCTGAAGCAGGAGAAAGCACAGCAAAACGCACTACAACAGCCGACTGTACAGAAGCCGGCAAAGAAGAAACACGAGCAGGAGTTATAAAAGTTTTCCCGTCAGAGGGTTCTCTGGCGGGAAACATCCAAAAGGAGGATTTTTATATGGCAAATAATATAGAGAAACAGTTAAAGGAAATATCGGAACGTCTGGAACAGGGCGTAAAGGAGATTTTTACTTCGGAACGGTATACGGAATATCTGAATACCATGTCCAAGTTCCATAATTACAGTTTTAATAACACCCTTCTGATCACCATGCAGAAACCGGAGGCTACTCTGGTGGCAGGGTATCAGGCATGGCAGAAGAAGTTTAACCGCCATGTAAAGAGAGGGGAAAAAGGAATCCAGATCATCGCACCGGCACCCATCCGTGAGAAACAGGAGATTGAAAAGATTGACCTGGTGACCAAAGAGCCGGTGATCGGGGATGACGGTCAGCCGGAAACAGAGATTGTTGAGATGGTCATTCCAAGGTTCCGTGTGACAACAGTATTTGATGTCAGCCAGACAGAGGGAGAACCGATTGCAGAGCTGGAAGTACCGGAACTTACCGGGAGCGTACAGTTTTATGACACGTTCATGGAAGCATTGCAGAACATTTCCCCTGTGCCAATCCGCATGATGGAGATAGAAGGGGAAGCAAAGGGGTATTATCATCAGACAGAAAAATATATCGCAATTCAGGAAAATATGAGTAATCTCCAGACCATGAAAACCGGAGTCCATGAAGTAAGCCACGCATTGCTGCATGACCGGGAGGTAATGGATGCGGAAGGGATTTTAAAAGACCGGACAACCAAAGAAGTAGAAGCAGAAAGTATTGCCTATATTGTCTGCAACCACTTTGGTCTGGATACTTCAGAATACTCTTTTACCTATATTGCCAGCTGGTGTGAGAGCAAGGATATGAAAGCACTCCGGGCATCTATGGATACCATCCGGAAAACGTCTGCGGAAGTCATTGAGAATATCGAGACACAGATGCACGAGCTGGAAATGGAAAGACCAATCCGGGATACTTTTCATAAGGAAGATTTAATTCTGCATCTTTCAGGCAGCATGGGTTCCGAGTTTACTTATGATCTGATCGAAAACATGAGCAGGGAACAATTAGAGCAGAATGTGGGTGAATACGTCCGCCTTCTGGAAAGTGGTGAGATAGAGGAAAATGAAAAACCACTGGAAAGTTTTCTGGAAGAAAAAGGTGCTGCCGTCACACCACTGTATGACAGCAGTGGGCACGGAGAGAACTATCCGATTGATTTTTATGATGTGGAATATGATGCTGACACAGGCATTACTTATTTTTCTGACCTTTCTCCGAAAGATCAGGCAGAGATGTTGGTGCAAAAAGCAGAGTTTCCAAGAAATATTTTTTCGGAAAATGAAAAGGCATTTGTAAATGAATATGCAGAAACCTTCCCTGGACAGGTGGAAAGACTGAATGACCTGGTATGGGATATGAGGGAATCTTATGATGAAGCCGGTTCAAAGCTGGTGTATGAAGTGATCCAGGCAGCGAGGGCGAACTTCCCAGCGAAGGAACCGGAAATTGCAGAAGAAACAGCCATGCAGTATGCCCACCGTCTGATTGAAACAGCAGAAGCTGCCAATACGGGAGATTTCACAGATTCCCAGAGAAATCTTATTGTAAATTTTGCATATAAGATGGATAACAAAGATGAAGTGCTTGGACTGGTGAACCGTATGATGACGGCAATCCGCAGACCGGGAAGTGAATATACGAGGAGCCTTATGAATGAAACACAGGCACAGATTGACAATTTTCCGGATGGCATGATCGGTTTTACCGAAATGCACGAGGCAGGAATCCGGTTAGACCATATGCTTCCGCTTACGAAAGACCGGGCATATGAATTGTACCGTGGAGGGGCAGAAATTTATGTGTTACATGGAAATTCCGACAATCCGCAACTGGCAGAATCCACACTTGTAGACACAGAAAATGCAATTCTTGGATATGACGGTATCTTTGGAATCACAGAAACAGAATGGGAAGTGCAGAAAGAAAGAGAAGCCTCTGCTACAAAGCAGGAGGCACTGGAACAGCAGAGTGCAGAAAGGATTGATGAGACACTTCTTCTGCATGGAGAAAGCGGAAGGTTTGCCATTTATCAGATGGATAGTGGAGATGAGCATACTTATCAGTTTATGGGAATGGAATCCGCAAAGAGTCTGGGATATACCATTGACGGAAAGGATTACCGGATGGTTTATGCAGCACCATGGATGCCAACGATCACGTTAGAAAATATATTTGAACGCTTTAACATTGACCGACCAGAAGATTTCCGTGGACATTCATTATCGGTAAGTGATGTGATCGTGATAAACAGGGGTGCAGAGATCACAGCCTATTATGTAGATTCTTTTGGATTTCAGGAACTTCCGGAGTTTGTCCAGCAGAGAAGGAACATGCTGGAACATAATTCCGTCAGGGCATATCCGCCAGTTTATAAAGGAACATTGGAACAGGCAATGGGAGAACGGGATGTAGATGCCTATTTGGATTCCAGAAAGTTAAACCTGGACTGCAAGAAGGCAATCGAAGAAACCATCCGGGAGAATTTTGACGGACTGCACTTAAAGCAGGATGCGGCAAAAGAAGCCGTGGAACGCTTTGGGGAAGAACGTATGAATTTTGTTATGGCAAACACCATCCGTGAACTTTCCCATGATGGAAGATTCTCCAGACAGAACAAAGACTGGGCGGAGCATATCGAAGTCCCGGAAAATATCAGCCGGGGCAGAAATCTGAATCTGGATTATGTGATCGAAAGCCACCCGGCAGTTTTAGATGGGTTTATCGACATGGCAAGAGCTGAGATCCGGATGCAGAGGATAGAACAGGCGATAGGAGAAAACGAAGTGACGATCACGGCAGAGACAAGAGGATATGAAGCAGAAGGACATAACGGGACATGGCATACGGTTGATGAAAAGGAATATGCCGGGGAGAAGTTTTTCTTAATGGAACATGATGAATTTGGTTCCGATGTGGCAGGCATTATCGTAGCAGAAAATGGACAGCTTGTAGCGGAGGACTTATGGAATGGGTTTGATGCAGGAGCATTGGAAGCTGTATTAGAATATTTGCAGGAAAATGGAACAACACTTTATGACTTGCCGGAATTCCCGAAAGATTCTGCTGTAACCCTGCGGAGTGGACAGACACTTACAATCGAAGAAGTACAGGCAGTGCAGAAAGATACCTGGGAAGAAACGATGGAAGGAAAAAATGAATCTGGAACAGATGTCCGATTTAATTTTCATGCAGTCAGTGAGGTGCAGCTGCCGGAAGGCATAAAGTTAAAAATGCCAGAGATTCATTACATTGATAATTTTTATGTGATGGAAGATGTAAATGCAGAGGGTGTAGTAAAAGTAAACCGGTATGAATCACTGGATGAAGCGATGCAGGAATATTTACGTTTGCCAAATCATCAGAAAAAAGTGCTTGGTATCCAGAATACGGAAACAATGCAGGAAAGCATGGATTTTATCCGGTGTGAAAACGGAATAGATCAGCTTACCCATGCATATGAACAGATCGGAGGGTGGCTGAATCCGGAAATATATGAAGCGGTAAATAAAATGGAAAATATACTGGAGTGGAATGAGGTGCAGATTGCATATCAGATTGGAAAACAATACTTTACAATCCAGACCGTAGAAGATGGCTATGATTATACGTTTTACAATGAAGATTATCAGGAGGATGATGGAGGAATCTATGACAATCCGACAATCTATGTGGATGAAGCCGCCAGTGATATTTTAGAAGATAAAGGGTACTCGCTGGAAGATGCAAAAGTAGTGGATTATGAAGAACTGATGGCAGATGTGGAAGAAGTTCAGGAAGAACAGATGCAGCGGGTGCAATTAGAAAAGAACTGCCCGGCAAGTATTTTTGAAGGATTTCGCAGGAAAGAAGCACTGCAAACCTATGAAGGAATTGCAATGCAGTTTACCAGGAGCAAAGGGTATCTGACTATTCAGGCAACAGAAGAAGGATGTTCGTTTATTTTTTATGACTCTGACCTGCATGAAATTCAGGGTGGTGATTACGATAATCCAGACGCATCCATTCAGGAAGCAGCTTATGAAATCCTTAAAAGTGAAAGAATGGATGACATGGAATGTGTCAAAGTGGATTATAAAGAATTTGAAGAAATGACGATCCAGCACTCTAAGGATTTATTGCAGGAGGGGGAACTTCGTGCGACTTCGGAGATTGGAAGAAATGAACGGGCATTAAATAGCCTGAGCAGGGCAGAAGTTGAAAGAGGTGTCCTGTATCATGCACAGGCAGTATTAGAAGATATGGGAATGGAACAAGAGGTAGAGCTGCTTGCTGCAAGGGTGTATGGTTCCAGAAGCAGACAAGACCTTTACCGGGAAGATTCTGACCTTGATGTGGTTCTTTCCTATAAAGGTGATATTCGAGAAGATAGCTTTTTCAATGCCTTAAATGAATCCGGCATAGCGATGGCAGGAATCCAGGTGGACATTAACCCGATTGCAGAGGAGCGAATCACTCTGGCAGAGTATATAAAAGAATCTGAAAAATATCTTGACCAGCAGGAGATTAAAAAACTTGCCGTGGATCTGGATAATTTTAGCTATGACGTTGATACCTATGAGTATAACGATACGGTTGAAAATAGAGAAGAACAGGTGGAGAAACTCACGGAGGATATTTTGAATAAGAAAACAGAGGCTGTCAAGGACTGGCTGCTTGAGGTATCTGAAGAATCCGATATAGACAGCGATATTATAACTGCCCATTCTTTACTTTCACGTCTGGAGGACGCAGAGAGATTTTCTATCTTTGACAAACAGCCGGAGCAGGAACAGCCAGAAGCCACGATCAGTTTTTATGTCGCAGAGTGCATGGAGTTTCCAGTCATGGGAGAGTACCATAATAACCTCACTTTAGAAGAAGCCATTAAAATATATGAGAGTATCCCAGCAGAGAGACTGCATGGGATTAAAGGAATCGGATTTGATCTGCAAGATGGTGATGAAGATTATTCTGGGGAATATGAGTTGATGAGTGCAGACCGGATACGGCGTGATCTGATAGATATGATTCCACACTATAAAGAAAGCCCTCTGGTGCAGAAAGCAATCACAGATATGGAAAAGTATCTGGATGAAAAGCATGGAAGGGTGCAGGAAACGGAACATGCGGCAGAAACAGTAATAGAAAGTGGAGAGAAACCTTCTGCGATTACGGCAGACAGAAGGGCAGAGCAGGCGGTATCTGTAAGTCAGAGCCAGCCACAAAAAGCGGAACCTGCAAGCAGAGCAAAAGGTGAAGTGAAGAAGTCTGTGCTGCAGTCTTTAAAAGATTTTCAGGCAAGGGCAAAAGCACAGGAGCAGAATAAGACAACGGAAAAATCCAAGACACATAAGAAGGGAGAGGTGGAATTATGATGGATCTGGCGATGAACTTTGATGCGGATGAATGTTTAGTAACCGCAATGTTTGATAAAGGAAACCGAAATGACACAATGGAGGCAATCGACCATATCATTCCTTTTTTGAAAGGCGATGCAGATATGATCGGGCTTGTCTGCAATACCATAAGAAAACTGTTCTGCATGAGTGATGAAGGATATGAGGTTTTTCTTATGGATCTGGAAGAATATAAAATGGAACTGGAAGAGGAGGAAGAAGAATGAGTACAAGTCAGTGTGCAGTATATCAGGTAAAAGATACCCCAGAGTACCGGGATGTCCGTTTCCGTTCTTACGAGAAACTGAAAGGCGAAGGAAGAACAGTCCAGATAGAAAACTATCAGCAGGTGTATATTGGAAGAATCCAGCCGGGGGAAACTCCGGCTGACA
This sequence comes from Jingyaoa shaoxingensis, assembly GCF_014385005.1. GTDB lineage: Bacteria > Bacillota > Clostridia > Lachnospirales > Lachnospiraceae > Marvinbryantia > Marvinbryantia shaoxingensis. Next base: position 39,855 of record NZ_JACRSZ010000019.1, read on the forward strand.
TTAAACTCCGTTTACAGAAACAGCGACCGAAGAACTTCAGAGGTCATTCCATTGGTTGCAGTGATGTGATCGTCATCACCGACGATGGAAAAACCACAGCTTACTATGTCAACAAAGATGGTTTTATCATCATTCCGGAATTTCTCACAATCAAAAGTTCTTCCGATACCAGACTCTCCATTGATACGACCGGATATGAAATCGAAGGAAAGAAAGGGACATGGCTTGCACAGGATTATATCCTGATGAACGAAAAGAAATGGTTTCTGATGGAACATGAGGAGTATGGGACAAGAGCAGCCTATGTGATTCTTAGTGAAGAAGGTGCCGTAGTTATGAATGACTGTTACAATGGCTTTGATGAAGAAGCCAGACGGAACATCCAGAACTTCATGCAGCAACAGGCAGAGCAGGCACAGGAACAAAAGAAACAACAGGAAATGCAGGTACAATCCCAGACCGAACAATTACAATCCGGAGAAACACAAAAGAAGAAACCAGAGCTGGCAAACTGGCAGAAGGTCATGGATAATGGAGAATATCTTCGCAGTGCAGAGATGGCAGAAGAAGCCAATTACAATATGATTGACGGACTGATGAACAACACTCCAAAGAAAAAGGATAAGAACGCTCCACGGAGATCGGTACTGAAACGGCTCCGCAATCATCAGAAGAAGATAGCCAGTCAAGGCAAAGGACAGCCACAACAACAGAAGGCGATGGAAGAAGAAATGGAAAGGAAGAAGAAGTAAAAAAGTCTTGCCAGAATTTTTGAGGGTAATATAAAAAAATGGTTGATTTTTTCTCTCGAATATCATATCATAACATTAACAGGACTCCCCGCACCTCTCACGCAAGTGATGTGTCCCATGGGGAGACATTTTTATTTTTGGAGAAATAATGGTGAATACAAGTGAAATTAAAAATGAAAAGTTGAAAAATAATGAAGCAACTGTACAGGTAATGAAACAACCGAAAACCTTTGCTCAACAAGTTGAAATTATTAAAGAAAAGGGTTTTATTATAGATAATGATACAGAATGTATCAGATTTTTAAAACAGGCGAATTATTATAGATTATCTGCTTATTTCCTTCCGTTTAGAAAAAAGGATGGGACGTATTTTTCAAATATAAACTTTCACAGAATTCAAAGAATCTATGAATTTGACAGTAGATTGCGTGGTGTATTATTTAATTATATAGAAAAAGTTGAATTATATTTAAGAACGCAATTAGCCTATTACAGTGGACATGTTCATGGGGCTTTAGGATATATGGATGGGGCTATTTACAATGACAGGCACAATCATGAAAAGTTTGTGAAACTGTTAAATGTATGTATAGAGGAAAATAAAAGTACATCAGTAGTTCAGCACCATAAAGAAAAGTATGGCGGAAATTTTCCTATATGGGTTATTGTTGAATTTTTTTCAATGGGAATGTTGTCCTACTTTTATGCAGATTTGCAGTCTGGTGACCAGAAATATTTAGCAAAAGAATTATATGGTACATCAGTGGCCTGTTTAAAAAGCTGGTTACGTTGCATCACTGATTTAAGAAACCGTTGCGCACATTATTCAAGGCTGTATTATTGGTCATTTCCCGCATTACCCAAAATGCCAAGGGAATTAGAAATGTCACCAAACAGAAAATTGTTTTCACAAATACTTGTATTAAAATTATTATATCCAGACAAAAAAGAATGGATCAACAAAGTCTTGATAGAATTAAAAGCTATTGTAGAAGAATATGAGAATGATATATCATTGAGACATATAGGGTTTCCGGAAGATTGGTATAAGCAGTTAGAAAAATAGAGATATATTTTTAGGGACAGAGGAGCAATCTGTCCCTTTTAATGTGTCTCTATAAATTTGGCTCTTTTCTATCATGTAGTTGCTCGTAATTCTTCTTAAGAATCATATCAATATTCGCAGACACAGTGCGAAGTTCCCGTTCATAATCCCGGTGATTAGAAAAATCTTCACGCTGTCTATCCTTCAATTCAACAAGCCGGTCCTTTTCAGCATAGAGAGCTTTCATGGAAGGCAATTTATTCCCGCCAGATTTTTCTCTGAGTGTTCGGAGGGCTGCGTCATACAGGGAAAGTTCTGCCTGGTGTTCTTCATAAAATTTCTCCTTGTTTCGGCTTTTGCGATAATCTGCGTACACATTTTTATATGCCAGATATTGTCCGGTAAAATGAATCTGCTCATTCACATCTTTAAGTTGCTGTTCAGTATCTTTTAAAGATTTTCTGGAAGCACTGGTCTGGTCTGATGCCTGATCGAGTGCTGCATGGAAATCATCAAGAGAATCATAGCCATGTTCCTGTATGTAGGCAACAGTCTGAGCCATCTGCTTTAAATTGGTGAGCTTTACTTTTTGAGCATAGGCTTCGCTCTGCTGTGCTTTAATACAGGTTTGCAGATCTATGACAAGCCGGAGATCTGATTTTATGAAAATGAATGGTGCAGGGATAGCAGAAGTATCGGAGAAAGGAACAGTTGGCGAATCTGTGGAAGTATTCGGAGTCTGCTGTTCCAGAATTTCTTCTTTCTGTTCTTTATGGGATTTTGTGTTTTCCTCAAATGTTTTCAAGAGAAAATCTTCTGTGTATCTGGTTCCAAGATTTCTTCCAGTGATATATTTTTTTCTGCCAGGGTGAAGATAGCTGTACCGGTTTCGACTGATCTTGAAGATAATGTGATATTTTTCATCAAGGATTTTTGAAAATTCTTCTGGTGATCGGGCGGTACTTGCAGCATCATCAATAGCGTCACGAAGAAATTGTTCCTCTGTCTGGTAACGAGTTCCCTTTGGAGTGATTCCATCTTCTTTCATTTTCTGATTTAACTTATCGAGTTTTTCCTGTCCCCGGCGTTGTGCCCAATATTCTTTTTCTGTGATTTTTCTTTCAGCAGGAGTGAGCAGATCAACCTGATGTAGTCCTTCTTTTTTACACATATCCATAACTTCCTGTTTTAAATGGATAAGGTATGCTGTGCTTAGATGGTGCTTGTATCCGGCTTTTGCTTCACAGTCAAATTCCATATAGGGTTCTTGTGGTATGTCATATTTACGGAGACTGTTGATTACGATGTGTACATGGATATTTCCACTTTCGTTATGACCATCAGTATGAGTGCAGACTAAAGCCTGATGACCGGGGAAATTTTTCTTTGCAAAAGTTAATCCAAGTTGCTGGGCACGTTCACCGGTCAATCCACATTCATCCCTGTCTTTCGGGTCGAAGCTGATGATATAATGATGGGATTTTATCTCATTGAAGTTTTTGTTCTTGTGGTAGTAGCTGTTCAGCTCCTGACATTCAGATGCAAAAGAGAATGGATCACAGTTCAGACCGTCCAGATAATATTCTTCTCTCAACATCATATGTCCTTCTTTATCCAGAATCGGTTTTTGCGTATACTCGTTGTGTTGGAAGATAAGATACCGTTCCGATTCTCCGTAGTCAGAGTTTTTGCTTGCGATATGTTTAATTACTGCCACGGAAATCACCTGCCATTTTCATCACTTCATATTTCATTTCATAAATATCCCGGAGAGACTTTCGGATTTCATTTCTCATTTCTGAAGAGAGGATTCCACCCTGATTAAAATATCGGGCAATCTGATTTAGGTTGCTGCCAATCTTACCAAACTCACCGATTAGTTTTTTAATCTGATTGACGTCAGCAACAATTTCAAATCGTGCATTTACCTTTCCTTCCATAGTTTGAGTTCTCATGTATTCTGAAATACTCATTTCTGCCTGTGTTGCTGCATTTTCTATGATAGAAAACTCTGTATCTGTCAAGCGGATGGTTACCCGGTGTTCTCGTTTCATGTCCGTTTCTTTTTGTGGTCGTGTCATTCAATGTTCCTTTCTGGTATAAAGGTTCCGCAGGAAAAATAGAAAGTTCACAGTAAGCTGTGAAAGCAAGTGATGAAAAAGCATCACGCTGTGACCATGCAAATGGGAACCAATACACACATCTTTGGTTGTGGTCGAGGGTATGGGGAAACGAAATCCCCATCAAGTTGCAAGGCAGACAAAATCCCGTAGGGGTTTTTGTCTGACATTGCGAAACTTGCTCTAAAAATGATTGCTTTATATATAAGCCAATTTACATAAAAAAAGGAAAAGAGTAGTTCAAATATAGAATGTTTTTTGAATAAATATTGTGGTATTTCATATGATGTCACATATATAATTGAGAGGTACAATGGTATTGAGAAAATCGTCATGAAAATATATAATGAGAAAGTACATTATAGAAACGGGGTACAATAATGAAGAAAATAGTGATTATTGAAGATGATATAGAAATAAATACGCTTCTTGCTGACTTTTTAAGAGAAAATGGATATGCTGTACATTGTCAATATGATGGACTTCATGTTTTAGATTTCTTACGCAAAGAAAAAATTGATTTGATTATACTTGATATTATGCTTCCTTATCGAAGCGGTGATATTATTTTAGCTGATATACGTAAACAATTTACAATGCCTGTTATTATTATCTCAGCAAAAGAAACTACACAAAATAAAATTGACTTGCTTCGACTGGGTGCAGATGATTATATTACAAAGCCTTTTGATATGGAAGAGGTGCTTGCCAGAATTGAAAGTAATCTGCGGAGAATACAGTTTCAAAATGGTTCGGCAGAATGTTTACATTATGACAATTTATCTTTGGACTTAGAAAAAAATACAGCAACTTTAAATGGAGTAGAATTGTCGTTGACTGCCAAAGAATTTGCAATTTTGGAATTATTGATGAAATATCCAGATAAAGTGTTTTCAAAATCAAATCTTTTTCAAAGTATTTGGAATACAGAATATTTTACCGAAGATAATACTCTGAATGTTCATATCAGCAATTTGCGAAACAAATTAAAAGCTATATGCCCTGATAAAGAATTTATAGATACTGTCTGGGGTATTGGCTATCGTTTACATAAAGCTAAGGATTAACAATTCCTTGGCTTTATTCTTTTTTTAGCTCTTATCTTTCATATTTAAGAAATTCTTTATGATTACTTATTATAATGTTTAAAGTAAAGGAGGTTTGGAGTATGAATTCAATTATTTTAGAAGCACGAGGCTTAACCAAAGAATATAAACAGACAATAGCATTAGACCACATAAATTTACAAATTAAAAAAGGCAAAATTTATGGATTTATTGGTCAGAATGGAGCTGGAAAGACTACATTTTTAAGATTAGTCACTGGACTTGCATTTCCTACAAGCGGCACACTTGCTTTATGGGGAAAGTCAAGTAAAGAAGAATTGCAGAAACAACGCAAACGAATTGGATGTATGATTGAAACCCCTGCACTATTTCCAGCAATGACTGCATATCAGAATATGGAAGTACAGCGTATCCAACGTGGTATACCAGACAAATCAATTATTAAAAGAACGTTAGATATGGTTGGGTTGCAAGATACAGGTAAAAAAAGTGTTCGTAATTTCTCATTAGGTATGCGTCAGCGATTGGGAATAGCGATTGCGCTTTTAAACACGCCAGAGTTGTTGATTTTAGATGAGCCCATCAATGGTCTTGACCCTGCTGGAATTGTAGAAATCAGAAATTTATTAAAATCCTTAAACAAGGAATATGGAATGACTATTTTGGTTTCCAGTCATATTCTGGAAGAACTGTATCAAACGGCATCAGAATTTATTCTGATTGACCATGGAAAAATTATAGAGGAAATTTCTGACCATGATTTAAATGAACGTTGCAAACGTCATATTTCAATAAAAACTACAGATGTCCAGAAAACAGTGATGGTTTTAGAAGATAATCTCCATACAGATAACTTTAGACTCATGCCGGATGGCACGATTCGATTGTATGATTATTTAAATGATTTAGAGCTTGTTGCGTCTATCCTGGCAGAGTCGCACATTCTTGTTACAGGGCTTTCGGTATCAGGCGATACTTTGGAAGATTACTTTCTAAGTAAAATAGGAGGAATGAAAGATGTCAAATCTCCTAAAAACTGAATTATATAAATTGTTTCATAGTTGGTATTTTTGGGGAATTGGAATATTCAATCTCTTTTTAAGCACTATATTACTATTGGATAGTAAGGGGAAATCTTCCAATTTAATTATGGCGTCCTTATACAATGTTCCATTACTCTATTTTCTAATTATTGTATTTATAGCATTATTTATTGGAAGCGATTTAGGTAGAAGAACTTTAAATACATATATTACTGCCGGACATAAAAGAAGTTGTATATTGTGGGCAAAAGTGATTGTATCTCAAATAGGTTGTATTATCATTCTTATATTTCCATTGCTTATGCATGGAGTTATTAGTCAATTTTGCATGAAAGAAAAATTTATTTGGGGAGATAACGGATATACTATACTTTTAGTAACGCTACTTGCCATGATAACAATGTGTACATTACCGATATTTCTTGCTTTCATTTTTCGGGATATGGGAAGAACACTGGCGATTTCAATGGTTTTATTTTTTGTTATGATTTTTTTCATGAACAGTGAATATGCACAGACTATTATAAAAATATTGCCAATGGGACAACTTCGATTGATTTCATTGCAAAAGTTCTATTCGATAGATTTTTTCTTGCTTGTGGATTTTTTATGGAATGTCATTTTGTACATGGTTGCAGGTAATGTTTTTTTACATATAGATTTGAAATAGCTGGGGGCGATTTTAATGGATAAATTATTAAAAATGGAAAAATATCAGTTATTACATAATTCTCTCTACTGGTGTAGCATGATTGGAATCTTTGTTATGGGATTTTTTACAGCGGATACTTATGTTACAGAAGTCATGGGACCGACAGAAGAAATTGCGTCTTCTCTAGCAGATATTTTTAATGGAATGGTATATGATTCTACATTTCTTCTTATTATCATATCGGGCATACTTGCTTTGATTTTAGGACAGGAATTTTCTAAGAGAACAATAAATTTAGAGATCAGTGCAGGACATTCCAGAAAACGGATTTTTACAAGTAAAATAATATCGTATTTGATTGCTTTTAATGTTATGGCACTTGTATATCCAGTCGGAGGGTGCATAAAAGAATTTGGACGTTTTGGTATTGAAGATGGAGGAATGTTTTTTTACAATATAATAAAAGCAATTCTTTATTCTTGCCTGTTAAACAGTGCGATATTCTTAATTGCTATACTTGTTTGTTGTTATTTACAGGATTCTATAAAAGCAACTTCAGTTACAGCAATTATTATTTTTGGTCTTAGCCTGTATCTTGGATATGGAATGATGTTAAAACTACCAGTTAGTTTCTTGCCTACTTATCAAATCAGAATTGCAGTTAGCATGACACCGCTTTTTCAGCCGATTGCTATTTTGGTAGGAATTATATGGATTGGCATACTAGTATTACTTTCTTGGATAAAATTTTGTAAATGTGATTTTAAATAGATGGAGGAAAAATGTCTAACATAGAATGGATTTTACTTATCATAACTGGATTTTTCTTAATACTGCTATTTCGATATATTCAATTAAAAAAACAAATCCGCAACCTTGCGGATCAAGTGAAAGAATTGAATTGTGGAAATTCGGAACAGATGTTAGACATTTCTCTAATTGATAAAGATTTAGAGAGGTTGGCTGGTATACTTAATCAATATAATATTAGACAGAGACATGCTATTGCGAGCGTATTACGCAATGAAGAATATTTAAAAGAATCAGTTGCCAATATATCACATGATTTACGCACTCCACTCACAGTCATTCTGGGACACTTACAATTATTACAAAAAGAAAATTTAGAATCCAGTCAAGCACAGCGTATAAAAACCATTTTAGGTAAAGCTGAAAAAATGAAAGAATTAGTAGAAACATTCTATGACCTTTCAATTTTAGAGGAACAACAAACTGTTCCCGAAAAGGAAACGTTTAATATATCAAATTTACTGATAAATTTGATTACAGAAAATGCGGTGGCATTAGAAAAAAAGAATATTTTACCAGAAATAAATCTCCCTGATTATTCGATATACGTATATTCTGATAGAAATATGTTAGAACGAATTTTACAAAATTTATTGACAAATGCAATTAAGTATTCGGCTGGAATAATAAAAATAACACTTTTACAGAAAGAAGATAGTGGCATTATATTTACTATTGAAAATCCAATACATGATAATTTTGAAATTGATTGTAATCGATTGTTTGACCGTTTTTATACTGGCGATAAATCACGACATGATGGAAGTACAGGCTTGGGACTTGCGGTAGTTAAGGGACTTGTTGAAATTCTTGGAGGAAGTATTGCTGCAAAAATTCAATCTAATAGACTTAGTATCATTCTTGAATTATGAAGTGGTGAAGGTGCATCAATATAAATATTAATTACAGATGCTGAAAAGAGGTGGTTATTTGGGAGAGTTTTAATTTTGACAGTTAACGATAATGAAGAAGATATGTTAGAACGCATTTTATCATATGTAGATGGCGAAACTAAAATTGTACAGTATGGGGCGACTTATAATGGAAACATTTGCTTTAATGGACTTTGTATAGATGAACCGAAGCGGATTGTGGTTCGTGAAGATAAAGAGATTGAATTAACCTATACAGAATTTGAAATCTTATTGTTATTAGCACAAAATGCTGGAATAGTATTCAGTAAGGAGCAGATATACAATCATGTTTGGAAAGAGCCTTACTTCGGTGATCATAACATTGTCATGAGTCATATCCGCAATTTGCGTGGGAAAATAGAAGATAACCCAAGTAAACCGATTTACATACAAACAGTATGGGGAGTTGGGTATCGCTTTAATAAAAATTTAAGCAGCGGTCTGTGAAAATAATCCAGATCGCTGTTTATTATTTTCAAAATATACTTTATCGTGGGATGATAAGTTCTGATTTGAAGTAAGCGCAAAATAATTCGACGGATTGTGTTGCCCTAAAAATCAATCCATAATAATCATTAGAGAATGCAAGCATTTCACTTCATTTTCTCTTGCTAGAAATGATAGATGCGAGCATTTTACTCTATTCAAGTTATGGAGGTGTGCTCATGAGAAGCAAAAGAATACCTGCTGAAGAACAATACCGTCTCATCATGGAATGCCGTCAAAGTGGATTGACAGATCATCAATGGTGTGTGGAACATGATATCAAGCCAGGAACTTTT
>NZ_JACRSZ010000020.1 GCF_014385005.1 Jingyaoa shaoxingensis
CTACGCTTAGCAACTACCATTACTGACAGTCACCCAAGACTCGCTACTGGCGGTTGGTTAGACCTTACCAGACAGGCATTCCACCTGCTAGACTACTCGCCCTTATCTGGGCGCACAATCTCGATTTCACGACATCGTTTCTAATACAGATCTTACCGTACTTTTTAATCTCAGTCCATCCTTTATCACTAGGCGATAGGAAAACTCTTCTGTCTCTGCTCCGCTGGCAAATATTTCATAGCAATATTTCGTAAGTACTTCCTCTTGTTCCGGAGACAGTGTTTGCAAAAGATTCATGTTAAGAAAAGCAGAGCAAGATTACGCAAGACTTCTTGATAAGAAACTTGGTGCTGAGCATAACACCCAACACCAAGTTTGTCTACAGTTATTCTGATACTTTATCAAAGAAAGCGATCATATAGAGCGGTAATGTGATTATTCCATCTTCGCCGGTTCCTACATTCCCATCTATGAACTTATATCCATAGCTTATATCTTTATTATTTTTCATGATCGACTTTAGTGAATTTGCACGTGTATTTCCACTCTTGACCTCAATAGGAACTACTTTTCCATCTTTTTGAATGATTACATCAATTTCTTTTTTCGTTGTCTCATTTTTATAGAAATATAACTGATATCCCTTCTTATAAAGAGCATCTGTTACAGCACATTCAAATATTCCTCCTTTGGAATTTCCTGCCAAGGTATTTTCTATAATATGCTGCTTCAAGGAAAAATCTTTCATCGCCATCAGCAGCGACAAGTCTGTTGTATAAGCTCTGAAAAAATCATCTCTTGCATAATCATTCAGATCAAATCTTATATCTGTTACAAGTTTACACAAATACAACATATCTGCACGAAGTAACCATTCGATACTAGAAAAATACTTCTGTGCCCTGCCTCCATGCTCAACTTCTTTATATTGAAATTTATGATTTTCTTTATCCAATAACTGTTTCGCAAGGGAAAGGTAGCACTTCTCCGCTTTTACTTTTTCTTCAGCTGTAGCATAATGGGCTATATCATACTGATATCCCTGTAACAGGCTTCTCTGAATCCGGTCAACCTCCCTGAAATCTTTTGTATCTATATACTTCTGAACTGCTTCCGGCATACCACCTATAGCGACATACTGCCTAAAATATTTCATCATCTGAGAATGAATCGCCTCTGGAATAGCAGCTTTTGAACTAAGATATCCACAGATATTCCTTATCATATCCTCAGAGATTCCCATTCCCCAAAGAAACTCCTCAAAGTCTATTCCATACATTTTCAGATAATCAACATACCCAACAGGATAAGAAGAAGCACGTTTATAATCAATTCCTAGAAGTGATCCTGATGCAATGACATCAAATCTATTATCTAATGCCCAAAACTTAAGAGAAGTTATTGCTTCCTGACACTCCTGGATCTCATCCAGAAAAATCATAGTCTTTCCTGGAATAATCTTCTTTTCAGGAAAACGAAACCGCATAGCCATAACCATATTATCTACTGTTAGATCACCGGAAAAAATATCAATCGCAGAAGGTATCTGTTTGAAATTAATTTCAACAATTTCTTCATAGTTCTCTTCTGCAAATCTTTCAACTATATATGTTTTTCCTGTTTGTCTGGCTCCTTGAATTACAAGACATTTTTTGTTTTTTGAATCTACCCATTTTTTTATGTAATGCGTCACTTTTCTTTTTAACATAAAACATCTCCTGTTATCAAATAATATTTTTATCAAGAATAACTTTGTAACATTTTTAATTACTATGTTTCTTTTATTATCAACATTTTGGAAGTCGAAAATGTCCATCCATCAACATTTTAGAAAGCAAAAATATCCATTTATCAACATTTTAGAATATTATATCATTGATCAAGATATATTAAAAGACTTTTTCCATTTCATACAATTTCTTCTGAAGCTCCGGTTCAACGAAATTCCATATTCCTTCATTGAAGCTTATGAAAGGCTTCTCCATATCTTCAGTTGCGAAAATCAGGGCATTTTTGTTACTTTTCTTAACCGCACAGTCTGTGAAATTTTTAAATTCCTTATCAGTGACCGGTTGCTGCATCAGAATCTCTACAGGAGAAATGCGGCATGGTCAGTTCTTCTTTACTTGCCTCAATCACAAGGGGCTAATGCGAGAGTATGCTTAACATCAAACAATACTTCTGTGTCAACCAGACTGTTTCCTGTTCAGGGTTTATTTGAACTTCAATATTAATATTACCATCCGTGAATAATATTATTTCATTTTTCATTAATAAGACCTTACACATTCTACCCTATCACACTCGCACCAAATGGCATGAAAGAGAGTCTCGCCATCTTGAAAAACTGCTTTCCAAATGGAATTCCAACTATCGTAACACACCAAATACAACCAACTATCAGGTTTCCAAGTGCCATTTCCCATCCAAAAAATATAATCCATATAAGATTTATCAGAAACGAAAACATTCCATTTCCATATACAATTTCTTTTCCAAACGGCCAGAATGCCAGGGTTGCAAATTTAAAGCATTGCAGACCTACCGGAATTCCAATAATTGTAATACACCATATGCATCCTGCAAAAACCCAGGCCAGTCCGCCCAGTAATCCTCCAAATATAAACCAAAGGATATTACCTATAGTTCTCATGACAACACATCCCCCTTATCCAATGTCTAATATTCTTTTGAGATTTCCTCTGTTATCTCATATATCTCTTTGAATTTTTCTAAGTCCTCTGGAGATCTGATCAGCATGATTTCTTCGATTTTTCCGGTCCGTATGTCTTTGAACCCTGCTACTTCTTCTCCAGTACAAATGCTTGCACGAATAACTGGTTTCATATGTTCTCTGTCATATGTTTTTTTCACGATTTTCTTTTTGAATAATCCCATGCTACCTCCCCATCTCCGAATATCTTTGACACCAAGATCAACTATCTAATTCCTGGAACATTTTTCTCCATCAATCGCAAGTACGAACATCAACGCATCCAATGCATTTCCTGGATCCTGCACATCAATAACATATGTATCAGTCATGTGAAACAGTTCTTTACTAACCCGTGCAATTGAATAACCGTTTTGATTAAGAATGCTATAGTCCCATTCCATAATGGTTCCATCAATATGCCATCCATTGTAATCAATATTATAATGTGGCGTCAGGAATGAGAATTCTTTGCTCAGGCATCCGATATAACTGCCGTTTTTATAAATTTCAAATTTAGGAAGAAAAGTAAGTACTTTCTGAACAACCATTCCTACTTCATTTCCATAGGCATCATAAATTACAAGTTTATGTCCCCAGGACAACTGGCCTTTTACTACATAAACAGTGTTGCCTGCTTCATCATAGATATCATAGCTGTCAAACCATGAAAACAGCCTTTGTTTAAATAATAGCTTCATAACTTTTCACCGCTCTCTCCAACAGACATAATAGGTTCTTTATAAGTACCATAATACCATGCCATTACACCTTAAAAAACATGTAAATCGAAGAATTAACCCATCTTATTTCACGGATTATGATAAAACACATATTACCAGCTATAAATCTCTACTTGTTCACAAAAAGATATAAAAAAGACCATCTACTGCTTGTTTACGGTAAATGATCTTTTCATTGCAATATTTAATTAAATATCATACTGAGCCGATTGTTCACGTATCAATTTACATGTTTCTCATTGTATTGCTCGCCCTATTATAAATACAATTTGTTTTCCTTCCTACTGGAACAAACCTTCTTCATTTTCAGTCCAGCGATAAAACTGACAAGCTTACTGTAATTTCTTGCTTTCTTCGGACAGACTGCTACACAGTGCATACAAGAAATGCACTTATCCTTATCGGTCATCTTTGGATTGTCCAACGGAATGGCACCTGCCGGGCATTCTTTTGCGCACAGACCGCAGGAAGTGCATTTTCCATTTGCAGCAGGTTTGAGCGGAACACCACCATATTCTCGATATGGTCTGTTTCCCGGAAATGCAGGTGTACTTTGTGCTTCGCTGTTTTGCATAATCTTTGCGGCAAATTCCAGCAATTCCTTTTCATCCTGCCGATCCGGGCGTCCGGTTCCAAATTGGTGCATCAGGGAATGCTCCGCGACAGCCTCCATTCCTGCGATACATACAAATCCTGATGCCTCCAGAACATCCTGTAGTTCCAATAGAGTATCATCAATCATACGGTTTCCAAATACTGCCACAAGAATTGCTTTCGTACCATCTGCCTTTACTTTGCGAAACATATCCGTTACAACTGATGGAATGCGTCCACCGTAAGACGGTACAGCAACCAAACATAGGTCCTTTTTTTCAAATTTCACCTTCATGAGTTTATCTGGTTCTTTAATTAGGTCGATTTCTTCAGCATCCAGCTTCGTCCCTTTCGCAACAATATCTGCTACTTTCTCTGTACCCCCTGTCGGGCTGAAAAATATGTTATAAAATCTCATAATGATCCTCCTTCTGATTCCGATTTGTTTATTGTCCTTTTATAACGGTTGACCAATTGTTTTCAATAGTCTTTATATGTTTGAAAGGAATTCTTCTATCAAACTATTTATCATCTCCGGTTTATCTGTATTAGAATTATGACCGGCCCCTTCAATCCACTTTAAAGGAATTTTCGTTTTTCGATGCCATTCTCTGTTATACCTTATGCATGAGCCGGCATGATCCTTTGTACCACATATCAACAGGGAAGGACATTTGATTTCATATGGCAGATCCTTTTCCATTGCCTCTGCCAGAATACGAAACCCATGCCCGGCAATTTGGGCATAACGATGCTGATCACCATCATAGACTAGCATCATTTCTTTCATCAGATTTCTGCCATAATTAGAAGTTGCAACTCCCTCAGTTCCGGATTTCAAAAGCAACTTCCATGGGTAATGTGCATATACTGGTTCCATTCTTTTCAGAAGCCAGATCTCCACTGCTGTCACATAGTTTCTCTGGAGCGGTGCTGAATCAATGGAAATAAAACCTGCCAGCCGGTCAGGATACAATTGTGCATAAGCCTGTCCCACATATCCTCCCATTGATTGACCGATTATAATTGGTTTTATGATTTCTTCTTTTTCAAAAATCCCATTCAGCCATTTTGCCTTATCAAACAGATCAAATTCAAACCGAAACGGCCAGGATGAGGCATGAGCCGGTGCATCCCATACAATAATATTATATTTTCCATCGAAGTACTCAACCTGTTTATCAAATAATCTATGGTCAGCAGTCAACCCCGGAAGAAATACAAGCGTCGTTGTATCCAAACTCAGAATACTTGACCAATAGTGAATCGTTCCACAAGGAGTTTGATATGTACTTTCTTTCAACAAGTTCACCTCCACAATTTCCTCAGCCCAGTCATCAGCGAAATCATCCGGATCATCATAATTATACAGTCTCTCCCTTAAGAGTCCTGGTATTCTGGATAATATACAGAGCGACCGATATGACCATCATTATAGCGCACAAACCAATCAACAGATCTGATACCATCGGTGTAATGTGGAACCATATAATATGCACCGCTGCAGTTCCATATAATAAAAAGGTTACTATCTTTCCATGCCAGTCTGCACCATGTACTTTTCCTGTCTTTTGTATCACAAGACATCCACTGACTACCATATACAGCTCCTTACCTGCCATTATTACGATTAAAAGAAGCACATGCGGAAAACGAGTAAACAGACAGCAATAAGATTTCACCAGCTAACAGAGGATTTTTCTTTACACAATAACTCCATATAATTACCGGAATCAGACAAAGCCGAAAAAAAGAAAGAAGATTAGGAACCGTAATAATTCTATTCAAATTTTCTTCCTGATTCACTTCACTCTGCATGTACGGTCACCTCACTTTCCTTTTTTTTCGACATAAGCCAATAAAACATAGAACAAAATATTAATGCAAATACAACGCCAAAAACATTCTGAATCACTCTAAGACCAACTGCTCCTTTTAGTCCATAACTCTCTGTAGCAATGGCCAAAGCACCAAATGTGTTAAATACTGCCTGCCAGCCATATTTTGCAGAAAGTCCTACACCAATTCCGCCAAGGATTCCTATGTATGTATAGATGGATGAAGGAAGCAGAAAATATAGTACTGTAAAACATATAACACCTGCAATATTTCCGACAATCCTTTTACGGACTCTGTATTGCATGTCCTCCATAAATGGTAAGATTGCTGACATTGCCGCAATTCCAGCCCACATTGCCCGTGGCATATTGCAGAGTTCCGCAATGCAGAGTACTGCCGGTACGCATATGATCTGACATAACTGCCACTTTGTTCTGGAAGAAGATATATCAAATTCCTGTACCAAATCATTCAAATTTCTTTTATACGTTCTGTTTTTATGATTTCGATAAAATACGAAGCAGGTAAGTGCTGCACCTAATGCCATTCCGGTTAATCGCATCTGATAACTTTTTCCTGTTACATCATATCCATACAATAACAGATAACCAAGAACCAATGTGGATTGGTTAAACATGAATGGGTTATGACATCCGAACAGAATCAGCACTGCCAGTGCAGCAATGTTTAACAGCATTCCAAGTACCGGTGAAAGCTGGTTTGCTAAATGCGGACATACAGTCATAATTACAAAGAACAAAGCCAAAATCATCGTAGATTGTCCGGTGTGGATCCCCAGATCCGCATTCCGAAACACCATGAGACATAATAAGACTACTACACCTACAATGCTGTTCTCATTTCCAAATAGGATGCTGAAAATACTAACAAAGAAAAAACAAAATGCCATTGTAACAGCTATCTTCACCAGATATACCCACATATGATATAATTTTTCTTTTGGTGTTTCACTCTTTTTCAACAGGTTTTTAGAACCTGCCTGATTTAACTGCAACTCCTGATAAAATGTCATATAAATCCTCCCATCTTCTAATTTATCTTAAAACTATATAATCTCATCTTTCTGCTTTGGCAGCCCTATAACAAATCTGCATCCACCATATTCACGGTTTTCTGCTTTGATTGTTCCTCCGGCACTATCTACAATCCGTTTTACAAGTGCAAGACCTAAGCCATTTCCTTCTGCTTTATGAGATCCATCTACCTGATAGAACTTGTCAAATATTCTGGTTTTCACATCATCCTCTATTCCCGGTCCTTCATCTTCCAGAATAAACATTACAGAATCCTTTTCCTGCTTCAGAAACATCATAATTGTCCCCTTTGCAGGACTGAACTTAATCGCATTATCTAAAAGATTCATCCATATATGCATAAAAAGTCCTTCATTCCCAGTATATTTAACTTCCTCCAATTCTACCTGGAAACCAATTTCTTTTTCTGTCCATTTTGTTTCCAATGAAAGAAATGCCTGGCGGATCTGTTCATCCAGACGATATTCTGTTTTTTTCATTGGTATATTCTGATTCTCTAACTTGGATAACAGCAAAATATTACCAACCAATCCGGAAAGTCTTTGGGTGTTAAACAGGATTTTTTCTACATATTCCTCTTGATCCGGAGACAGTTCTTCTCCCTGAAGCAGCATTGTATACCCTTCAATGGCATTGATCGGGGTCTTAAACTCATGAGAAACATTGGAGACAAAATCCATCTGCAGTACTTCTGTTGCACGAAGCTCTTTTGTCATCACATTAAAACTCTGGTAAGATTCTCCAACTTCTGCGATACGGCTGTTCGTTTCCAAGTGCTGTTCAAAATCTCCCTGCGAAACTTCCTTCATTGCTTTACTAAGTCTGGTAATTGGTTCCAGCAACCTTGCATTGATAAAGGAAGTAATCAGCCCTGCAATCAATGTATTAAAAATCAAAAGCCAGCCAAGCACAGGTATGCTGCCAGGCAGATTAAAAAAATGATTCAAAAAAGCAAATAATAACGCAGATATGACTGTTGAAAATACGAGTGCCAGCCAGATTGCACCAGTCAGACAGGATCGGATCCGCAATCCTTTTTCTTTCTTTTGTTCCATTATTTTTTCACCACCTTGTATCCAATTCCACGCATTGTTACGATTTCAAAATCAGGGTTATCTTTCAAACGCTCCCTGATTCTTCCTATATGTACCTCTATCGTATGTGGGTCTGCCTCCGTCTCGTATCCCCATACTTCATCCATCAACTGTTGTTTTGTAAATATTCTGCCTGGCGAAGCTGCAAGCTTATATAAAAGCAGGAATTCTTTTTTAGGCAAAACAAGACTTTCCTTATCAGTTGTAACCGTCATTGCATCATAATCAAACTCTGTTGAACCGATCACAATTTTGTGTTCATTCAGTATCTGTGCACGGCGAAGCAGCGCTCCGACTCTTAAAACCATTTCATTCACATTTACCGGTTTTACCATATAATCGTCACTTCCCGAAAGAAATCCCTGGCGCATATCATCAAAGGAACCTTTCGCAGTGATCATAAGTACCGGTATCTGATATCCTGCTGAACGGAGTTCCGACACCAGTTCATAACCATCCATAACCGGCATCATAATATCAGAAATGATCAGATCAATATACTCTTTATCCAATATTTCTAATGCCAGTGCTCCATCCGATGCACTTTTGACCTGATATCCATTCTTCTCAAGCACTTTTTGGAATAGCTGGCTTAATTCTTTATCATCTTCTACAATTAATATTTGAAACACGATTTTCTTCCTCCTTTATCAGAACAGATATCTTGCCCATCCAAGCAGATGCTGTATCAAAAGTACGTTTCTCTGACGCTTCTTTGTCAATTCAATTGGCTCTACATGATACGGATCACGATAGGTTCCATCTTCCAATACTTGTCGGGACACTCTTTCATATTCCATCATGCCCTCTTCCAACTGTTTATTAATATCTTTACTGCGTATTACAAGCATCAGTTCCGTATCCAGATACGTGCTTCTCATATCCATGTTAAAGGAACCGATTACGGATAGATCATCATCAATCAGGATGCTTTTTCCGTGGTAAGAATAGCCGCCTTCATACTCCCAGATATCAATTCCTGTATTTAAAATTCTGTTTCTGTTTCTCGCATAATCAGCAGAACCAAACGGATTTCCATTGTTGGCAACCGAATTGGTCATGATAGAAAAATCCGGAACTCTCTCCGCAATCTCTTTCCATGTATTATACATCATATCATTGCAGATAATATATGGTGTATGAATTTTCACGCGCTCTTTTGCATTTTTCATTAGTTCTCCCAGTTGATACCAGACTACTGGTTCCTTGGGACCTGTGTGGATAGGATTTGACACTAATGCAATCTTTTCTGTCTCAAAAGTTTCGTCCGTGTAATCGGTATCGCAGATTCTTTCCTTATTCTCTTCAAAATATTTCTGATAGCTGTTCTGCAGCTCTAAAACTGCGTTCTTTACAGATTTTCTATTTGCCAGTTTTTTATTGTTATGAAAATAACCACTGTCTTCCTGATTCCATATGGTTTCAAAATACTCTGACAACTGGTTAACTGAATTTTCTTTCTCAGGTTCATCGCAAACCACTAACACGTCTCTGTCATAGTTCTTATGTCCCGGAAAATCACCCAGGAAATAATTGTATGTATTTCTTCCCCCAAGAATATATCTCTTTCCATCTGCAATCAAATATTTATCATGCATTCTACCCATCATTTTCCACGGTTTCAACGGATTGGCCTTATTATACAGTTTAATTTCAACATTCTCATGGGAAGATAATCCATAGAAATACGGATTTCCTTCCATATCAATCCAGCTCTCCATTCCATCTACTAACAGACGAATATGTACACCTCTGTCTGCCGCATCATGCAGTGCTCCTAAAATCAATTTTCCACTTTCATCGGATTGAAATGCAAAAGTAGAAAGAATAATTTCCTTTTTTGCATTCTTGATCAAACGCACTCTTTGTAAAAGCGCTTCTGGATTCTTTTCTATGATTACTGCCCGTTCTGTATTTTCACTGCATTCGTTCCATGACCCATTTTTTGTTTCTTTTTTGGTTGTATTGGACACTTCCGGCTGCTTTTTATATGCAACGCAGATTCCGAGCAATTCATAAAAAGCCACACATAAAAAAATTGCCAGTATAACAAGAAGGATTTTACATATTTTATGCTTTTTCATTGTACATCACCTGATTCCTTTTTATTTCATACTTATACAATACAAAGTCAATCTCAATTTAACCTCAACAAAATTTATTTTTCATAAAAAATATGACCGGCTTCTTTTTAAAGAAACAGTCATATTTTTATTCTAATATATTTTGAATGGAAAATCATGTCACGAACGGGATTAGAAAATAACAAAAGCGTTCGTTGTCAGCTAATCCAGCTAACATTTTCGAACGCTTTGAAACCCGTCGACAAGAGGATTTGAACCTCCGCCCCTTCGCTTAGGAGCAACTTTTATGCAGGTTCATACTAGTCCAACCGGGACAACCTATTCACTTATAAGTCCAGTAAAAATGCGCTTTCCCAGACTATTTCTGTTCATATAAGATCATTGAAAATTATTTCGGATTTTTACATTTTCTGAAAAAATGATTGTACGCTTCTAATATAAAGCGCCAACTCCATCTATAATTTTTCAAATCATAAAATCCAACTATTCTGCCCATTTAAAAGCGGGAAATGAAATGTGTGATACACTATTTTCTTTGTCAGATTTCTTCTAAATTATACATCAGATACCGCCATTTACGCAAGATGCTTTGACCACTATTTTATCTCTTTTTTCTCACATGCTCTGATTTGATCTCATATATAAAACCAGCAGAGATTTTGCTCTCCACCGGTCTGCTTTTATCCTAATTATGTTCCCCTTGCATTGATTTTGCTAATGATGTCAGACAGGGATAGTCCACAGCTGGAAATTAGTTTTTCATTTAAATAATTATTTCAGTCCCAAAAAGACATATGAATTTTCACAGCCTGCTTCTTCTAAGGAATAAAAAAACAGACCATATAACAACTTTATATGCTCTGTCTTTTTATTCCTACAAATCTTCGTGCAGTTTTACATCGCTATTATCTGCCATGCATTGTTTTAAGGCAATGATCATTTTTTCCGCATCCAGTGGCTTTGCAAGATGAACATTCATTCCAGCCAGCCGGCTGTTGATAATGTCTTCTGCAAAAGAATTCGCGGACATTGCAATGATCGGAACCCTCCTGGCATCCCTTCTTTTCATTTCCCTGATTGTCCTTGCCGCATCCAGACCATTCATCCTCGGCATCATAATATCCATATAAATTACCCCAAAATAATCCGGTGCAGATTTCTCGAAGATTTCAACTGCTTCCTGCCCGTCTACTGCACATGTAACTTCCATACCGCTGTCTTCCAGTATACATCTGGAAATTTCCATGTTCAACTCATTGTCTTCCACAACCAATGCCCGCATGCCTTCTACCGAATAATCATCAAGGCTTACTGGCTTATCTGATAAATTACTGTTTTTATCCTGTGTGCCAATTTTGAACGGAATTTTTACAATAACTGTTGTCCCGACACCTGCTTTGCTCTTCAGTTCAATACTTCCATCCATTCTGTCCACGAGTTGCTTCGTAATTGCAAGCCCCAGTCCGGTGCCTTCATACCTGGATCTGCTTGTCTCGCTTTCCTGAGAGAACATATCAAAAGCATGTGCAATAAAATCTTCACTCATACCCACACCCTGGTCTTTACAGTAGAAAGTGAAATTTGCTCTGCCATCATCCAGAGTTTCTTCCTTAACCCCGAACGTGAGCACACTACCCGACTGACTGAATTTTATGGCATTGTCCATAATATTCGACAGAATCCTTCCAAGATATACCGGGTTTCCAACCAGAGTGCTGTGACTGTATGTACCATTTTTCCAGTCAATCTCATACCGGATGCCTTTCTTGGCAGCCCGCTCATCATAAATCTGATTCAGTTCCTGCAGTACCTCTGTCAGATCAAATAAAAGCTGCTGGTCCTTCAAATCCCCGCTCTGTAGTTTATTCATATCCAACACATCATTTACCAGAGACACCAGATATTTCAGGGATTCCATTACCTTTTCTCTGATCTTCTGCTGCATCTGTGGATCATCTGCGTACTGATTTCCCATATTTACCATACCGATAATACCGTTCAGTGGTGTACGGATATCATGACTCATCGTTGCCAGAAACCTTGTTTTCATTTCGGCTTCCCGCTTTGCTGCTTCCGCAGCAAAGTTAAGATCCTCTTCACGTCTCTTGGAATCGCTGATACTACGGACTGTACATAAAACATGGGTTACATTTCCAGACTCATCCCTTTTTTTTACAGTAAAAAGCATCCTGTGCCAACTGCCATCACACATTCTGTATTCTGTAGAAATACATTCTTCCGTCTTCAATCTTGCTGAAAGTGTAGAGACATCCAGAAATGGACGGATCAGCGAACGGTATTCCGGTGCAACCATTGTATCACAAAGCTGATACAGTTTCTCCGATGCACTGCCTCTGTTTCCTGTCAGTTTGTGTATTTCACTGTCATTTGATATCTCTTCAAAAAAATCTTTCTGCACATCAATCCTGTAGATAGAACAGTAACTCTTAGCAATTGCTGAGATTATTTCATTACTCAGCCGTGCTTCATCCAGTGCCTGCTTTAATTGATTCTGGATCGTAGTTTCTTTTTCCATGATATCATCAATATGCCGAAAACCCACCAGTGCAAAAAAATGTTTCTCATCCTCGTATATTTTGGCTGCCTGTGCCTCAAAAAATTCATGCTGGTTCGGATTCGGTTTACTTCTATAATGGTATGTAATGCGCTCCTTCCGGGAAAGCTGTTCCTTTAGATGCCCTGTCGAAATCCAGTCCTTAAATTCCTGTCTTTCTTTCTCATACAGATATTGAACCGCATATTGGTCAGCAGAAGAATTGAAATTATCACCCTGTTTCAGATTCATTTTTTTTACGTTGGTTCCATCGTTTATATGGAGAATTTCAAAGGAACCGGTATTTAATTCAACATAATAGACAGCCGTAAAATCTGCACATATCTTATCCAAAAGCCGTCTTTCCGCCATCTGTTCTTCCAACGTACTTTTCAGTTTTCTGTTCCTCATATGTACCATTACAGTCAGGATAAGAAGCAGAACGATCAGCACAGTTATAAAAACCAAAACAATCACAGACTGCGGTTGCTTCGGAAATAAATTAATTTCTGTCATAACAAAATCCTCTCTCTATGTTTCCTGTCTGCTTTTCCCATGCATCTGGAAGGCTCCTGATTGCTGCGGTTGCCTCATAATCATTTATGACAGGCATTTTGCTTTCTCAACTCTTCGCTTATGGTCTGCTTAATTTTTTCCGCATCCAGCGGCTTTGCAAGATGTGCGTTCATTCCTGCTTCCATACACCTTTCGGCATCTTCCCTAAATGCATTTGCAGTCATAGCAATGATAGGGATTATTTTTGCATCCTGCCGTTCCAGGTCTCTTATTGTTCTTGCAGCAGTAAGACCATCCATCACCGGCATCATAACATCCATTAAAATAACATCGTATGTTCCCGGTTCGGAAGCTTCAAAATGCTGAACAGCTTCTAACCCATTGTTCACTGTTTCTACTTTAGCCCCATTTTCCGTCAGCATAAATTCTGCTATTTCCACATTCAGCTCATTATCTTCAACCAGCAATACCCGGATATCTGATATATCTGCATCAAAATCTTCTTTTTCTTCTGGCCGTGCATTCGTATCAATTTCAAATGGAAGTATTACAGTAAAACAGCTTCCTTCACCAAGCTTGCTTTCAACTGTTATGGTTCCGCCCATCTTTTCTACAAGTTGTTTCACAATAGGCATTCCCAGACCTGTCCCATTATAATCAGAACGTGGGGAATTATCTGCCTGTACAAATGGAGTAAACAATTCATTTTTTATAAATTCTTCTGACATTCCAATTCCATTATCTTTTATTTTAAATTCACATGTCATGTGATCTTCTAATCTTTCAATCGTTCTCATACTCATGTAAATAAAACCATTCACCTTATTGTACTTCATACTGTTTGTAAACAGATTCATCAATATTTTTTTCAGATGAACTGCATTGCTCCAAACATATATACCACTGTAATCATCATGTTCTCCTATAACATGCAGTCCTTTTTCTTCTGCCTGAAAAGATAGTGACTCCGTGATTTCCTGACATACCTGATCCAGATTGATGGATTCATCACCAAAAACCACGGTATCTGATTCTAACTTTGCCATATCTAAAACATCATTTATCAATGATAGTAGCAGTTTCGATGACTCATGTATTTTATTCATGCAATCCTTTGCCCGCTCAGCATCATTTCCGCTTTTCTCAAGAATTGTAAGCATGCCAATAATACCATTGATCGGTGTTCTGATATCATGAGACATGTTATTTAAAAAGGAAGTCTTAGCCTTATTGGCACTCTGTGCTTCTACAAGTGCATTTTGTAATTCCTGCTGTTTTTCTTCAAGCTCCTGATTCAGCTTCAATGCCTGCTCAGCAGACTTCTTGGATTTTTCTTCCGCACGTCTTGATTTTTTCAAGGAATCAAGAATTATAAACAGAACAACGAAAAAAGAAATTCCAGCGATAAGTGAAACTGTCAGTAAATTGTCCTGAATAAAATCCTTCGCTGTAACTTTTCGTGAGGAAGCATTATACGAAACTACTGCACCTGAAAATTGAGTTGTAGGCATAGATGTCAGTGTTTTATTCAGAATGGACAAAAGAACCGGTTCTCCCTGCTGAATAGCAAATGGAACATCAGCTTCTTTTGTCAGGAAGACACTATGAAGCTTATTATTTTTCAAATAGTCTGAAACAGTACCTGAATTGCTTACAATACAATCCGTCTCCCCTTTCTGCATTGCTTTTACTGCTGCATCTGATGTTTCATATTCCACAACCTTCCATTGCGGATAATTGTATGAAAGATATGCTTTCAATGCAAAATCATCTTTTTCAACGGCAACTATATTCTCTTTATTTTCATCAAAAGAATCCTTTGCCGTAATTGCTGCCATATTGAGAGTCAATAGCGTATCCGACAAAGCAAATCCATTTGTTTCTGCAAAGTATGGATTCTGGTTTGCATGAAAAATCAGGTCTATTTTTCCATCCTGCAATGCCTGAAGCAGTTCACTTCTTGTCTCATATCCATTTAATTCAAATTCCAGAGTCTGACCTTGCAGACAATTTTCTGCAAGATCCACATAATCTGTAATAATACCTGTCAGTTTACCTGTTGATGGATCTACACTGCTGATACCTCCATCCTGATTCAGATACCCTATCCGGATTGCACCATGCTGCCCGATCCACTCACTTTCTTCTTTTGAAAGAAACGAGCTGCTCTGTGCAGAAAGATAACGCCTGTAGAGATCATCTGTGTAAAATGGGTTGTCATCCTTGATTCTGCGCATAGCACTATCCAGTGCTTCTTTGATATCCGGACGTTCTGGATTTATAGCGAAATAGATTTCTGTCTCTCCAATACTTGTTAGCGGTGAAATATCCGATTCTTCCCAACGGGATTCTTCTACCGAAACGAAGCAGTCAATTTCATGGTTCGACAGTTTGTCCATAATTTCTGCGGTTGTAGAAACATTGATATGCTTCGTATGCAGACCATATTTTGATTCCCATTCATTAAGCACATCCTCCACTATATTATCTTTAGACACACCAATATTTTTTCCCTCAAAAGAATCCAAATTTCCTGCTGTAAGATCCATATTGGATGCATCCGTATAGATGTAATATTTCTCTTCCCCCATAGGCATATCGGAAAAAAGCATATTTTCAGCACGTTCGTCTGTATAGGAAATGTCACCAAGAATATCAATCTCTCCATTTTCCAACTGTGTAAAGCAGTTTTTCCAATCACTTGTTATGTATTTATATGTCCATCCTGCATAACCTGCAATATCTTGAAGATACTCATAACCATATCCTCTTCTTTCTCCCTTTTCATTGACGGTATTATAAGTTTCTTCAAAAGATCCTACCCGGATAACATTGTCAGAGTTTTCCTTGGCAAATGTAGGAACGGATAAAACAATAAAACATATAATTGTGCAAAATATAATGTAACAAAATTTGAAATTCATTATATTCTGTACTAATTTGCACTTCTTCATCTTTCTCCCCTCCTCTAGGCTACAGTTGCTTGCTTCCAGATTTTAATTTCACATTCATTAATTATCAATAACCTCCCCGCTATTTTTCACAATATTTTTCCAAACAGCTTCTGTATTACTTATTCAAGTGCTCTACCATAAAAAAGCACTGCCAAACAGACAGTGCACCTCATTTCATGTAACTGGCTGCCATTTTACAGGCCCTGTAGCTTTGCGTCCCAGACTTTCATCTGGTTTGCCGATTTCCATATTATAGCTTTAATACTTATACAAAAAAACCGGATTTATTATACTATAGTGCTCTGCTGTACACAAGAAAAACATTACCGTTTTTACGTTCAAAAACAAAAAAAGAACAGCCGATACATATACTCGAACTGTTCTCCTACTTCCGAAGTCCACGCAGCATTGACATTACTGTTTCCTGCTCATTTGTACTCAGATCGTTCCATATCCCTAGAACTTCTTTCTGTTTTTCTGTCAGATTCTCTGAATTACCTTCCTAAAAAAACTGTGATAATGTCGCGCCTAATGCTGTACATATTTTTTCAAGTGTGATCAGCGACGGCAGATTTTCCTGCGTCATGATTCTTCCCAGTGACGACTGGGAAATTCCCGACAGCTGCGATAATCTGTATTTACTGATGTCACGCTTTTCACATAAAGATGTTATTGTATCCGCAATATACTTCTCTATCTGCAAGTAACTATCCCTCATTTCCACTATTACATGTTCTTATTGTACCTGTAATAATGAAAAATTATTAGTAATCACCTTTGCAAGTATTCATTCCTATTATAGGAAGTATACGGACAAAAAAATATAAAGATACTTTCGTTTCCGCAAAAGTCATTTTCGCTTATATCGTTTTTATAATATCACAGACAGTTACGTTTGTCACATAAAAGTTTGAATACTCAAACAAAAAATAAGCCTGCCATCATCCGCAGATTTCTCCACAGACAACAATAGGCTTCCTACTATCTCATCAACTCAGAAGTTCCTATTTCGATACTTCTATGTACCAAATCTTTTTCCTGTGAGGTTCTCATTTCATTACTTCTTTGACTACTCTGATGTGCAATAAAGCTCTTAACATATATAATGTTCGGCAATCCAAAGCCTCTCTTTTTCTTTTCAATCAGTCCGATTTTCTCCAATTCTGTGAGATAATCCATTGCTTTTTTCTTAGAGAATCCCAAGTCACTCTGTATCTCCGTGATCTGATAGATAATGTACACCTTGTTTTCTTCGTCAAGCCATTTATTTTTCATTGACAGTCCCATTCTGTCCAGAAGTACCGAGTAAAGGACTTTAGCTGATAAAGACAGTGCGGAAAATGCTTCATCTAATAATAATATTCTTGGAATCCGGATAAAACTGAACTGATCAGCCTGAGTGCCGTAATAGTATTCAAATTTCTTTTTGAAATCTGATCCAAACAGGCTTTCTGTTGACCTTAGTTCTCACTAAGCAAAGATTCTATTGTATTCACACCTAATAACTTACCGCCGGATATTTCCCTTCCTCTTTTTTCTTATCTGAGCTTGAATTTACATCCACTTTCTCAAATAAACAGCTGGCTTTTCTCTTTTATTAGAATTTCGATTTATTTCCAGCTATTATACCAGCAGTGCGTTTTATTAGACAGCGGCTAATAGGATTCTTTCCGTATTAGCTGCTATTCTATTCCATTTTCCCCCTGAAAAAAACAAAAAGCGGAAATTATATTAGAAATTTTTCTAATACATTCCGCTTTTGATAGGACGTCCCGTGCGGGAATCGAACCCACATCTAGTGCTTAGGAGGCACTTGTTCTATCCATTAAACTAACAGGACAAATACCGGATTTTTGGCTTAAAATCAAGGTTTTCAGCCATTTCAACGGCATTGAATTTTATGATTTAAAACTGACTTGCGTCAGCTGAATCAATCTTATATGATGAAATTTTTTGGTATGAAGCTATCGCCTTTTCCAAAACCGCATGTCCTCTTAATTGTGACATCACATAACAGAATCGAACTCAAATTCATTTTTCTGTTATACGCCGAGGCGATAACTCTGGTCACCGCTTAGGAGGCGAATGCTCTATCCAGTCTGCCCTAATTTTCCGGGAAATGAATGTATCCCTGAAGCCAGACGTTACCCTTGAATCTTCGACCCACGTCCGGATCTCCCAGCAGATCTGCCTCATTGATGCAAACATCCATCTCTATATCATTGCAGAGAATCTTCATCTGATACAGGTATTCTTTGCTTCTGATATTCTTCACCTTACGGTAGGACTGGATCTCTCCCATGATCTGATAATGATCGCATTCCATACCAAATGGCATAAAGAAAGTATCCACAATGGTAAACACATCTTCTGTCTGAATTCTCCTGGAAACCATACTGTAAGTATCCATCTCTTCCAGTGTCAGGCTGTCGATGGCATCCTGATCTCCGTTCTTCGCAGCATTGATCATCTGTGAACGGGTGATCGCGGATTCTTTATCCTGCAACACCTGCTCTGCATCTTTATATAATGGAAGTAAAATCTTTCCATCTGAGGCAAGTCCGGTCAGAGAAGTACTCAGATGATTCCCTACACTCCATTTTACAAGACATGCACGCATATAGTCAACTGCATTTTGCACATAAAAGATCAGAGAAGTTCCCAGCCGGTTATCCTCGCAGACACCGGCAAAAGAATCTTCTCCACCATGCTTTTCAATAGACAGATCTTCCGTACTGCTCACGGTATCTGTCTGAAAATATGGAAAATAGTAATCATAATGGAATCCATTTTCATCTATTTCCCCGCACACCGCAAGACCACATCCGGTTCCGAATTCCTTACGGTATTCTACGAATGCCTGTCCATGATCCAGTCTGACCGCATTTCGGGTATCACAATTAAGACACACATCCTTTATCAGTGCATCGATATCTTTACGGTCCTTTATATTACTGAATCCTACGCTGCGCAAAAAACTGTGCATAAAATGCCTCTCCTGTTATTCAAAAATGCCATTGGCTGACGTGATCACTCGATCCTAATGCTTTGGTACGATCTTTTCAATACCGCCCATGTATGGCTGCAGTGCCTTAGGAATATTGACACTTCCGTCTGCATTCAGGTTGTTCTCCAGGAATGCAATCAGCATACGTGGTGGTGCTACTACTGTGTTATTTAAAGTATGTGCCAGATACTTCTTACCGTCTTTTCCTTTTACGCGGATTCTCAGACGACGTGCCTGCGCATCACCCAAGTTAGAGCAGCTTCCTACTTCGAAATACTTCTTCTGACGTGGAGACCATGCTTCTACGTCACAGGATTTTACCTTCAGGTCTGCCAGGTCACCGGAGCAACATTCCAGAGTACGTACCGGGATATCCAGAGAACGGAACAAATCTACGGTATTCTGCCATAATTTGTCATACCAGATCTTGCTTTCTTCTGGCTTGCAGACAACGATCATTTCCTGTTTTTCAAACTGATGAATACGATATACACCACGTTCTTCAATACCGTGCGCACCTTTTTCTTTACGGAAACATGGAGAATAGCTGGTCAGAGTCTTCGGCAGCTCTTCCTCTGGTGTCATGGTATCAATAAATTTACCAATCATAGAATGTTCACTGGTTCCGATCAGATACAGATCTTCGCCCTCAATCTTATACATCATAGATTCCATCTCAGAGAAGCTCATAACACCGTCAACTACGGCGCTTCTGATCATGAAAGGTGGAATGCAGTAAGTAAATCCACGATTGATCATGAAATCTCTTGCATAAGCCAGTACAGAAGAATGAATTCTTGCGATATCTCCCATCAGGTAGTAGAATCCGTTACCGGCTACTCTTCCGGCTGCATCCATATCGATACCGTCAAAACGTTCCATAATATCTGTATGGTATGGAATTTCAAAATCAGGAACTACTGGTTCACCGAATCTTTCGATTTCTACGTTCTCGCTGTCATCTTTACCGATCGGTACAGAAGGATCAATGATGTTCGGAATTACCATCATGATCTTACGGATCTTTTCTTCTACTTCTTTTTCATCTGCAGAAAGCTCAGTCATGCGATCAGCCTGTGCTGTAACCTGCTTCTTCACTTCTTCTGCTTCCTCTTTCTTACCCTGTCCCATCAGCGCACCAATCTGTTTGGATAATTTATTTCTATTGGCCTGCAGAGACTGAAGCTCATTCTTAATATCTCTGTTCTTCTGATCCAGCTCAATAACTTCATCTACCAGTTCCAGCTTGGAATCCTGAAATTTATTCTTAATATTTTGTTTCACAACATCTGGGTTTTCTCTTAAAAACTTAATATCTAACATGTTCTTTCCCTTTCCGTATCTTAAACACTTACTGAATATCATACCGCATTTTTAAAAATTCGTAAAGTGCAATTTGCTGTTCTGAAAGCACCCGTCCACATTTTATATGCTTTTTCATAATGTGAATCATTTTGTTTTACCGCCACTGTCCATTCTCTGCTTTAGTAGTTATGTAAACCTGTTGTATTATTTTGATTTACATAACTACTAAACTTCATACTATTTCTATGTTATTCACAATTTTCATTTTTTATGTGTGAATAATGTGGTTTTCTTGAAAACATTTCTTTTTATTCTGGCACAAATCTTGAGTAATTTACATAACTCACAAATTACACACATTTTACCCACTTTTTGTGGATAATTCTATTTTTTTACTCATCTGTAAATCTCTCTTTTTTACAAAAATCGACCAGGATTTTTGTAATTTTCACTTTTGTCTCTTTGTTTTTCTCCTATTTTGTAAAAAAAAGTTGAAAAGTGCCTGACATATTTCTATACTTCTATTTATCCACACTTTGCTGACGTAAACTATAATGTGCATATTTCAAAGTGAAATACTGCTCATAATTTCTGTGACAATAATCCACATTTTTATCATACAAAAAAGAAGTTATACATCTTTCCATAATGTGTATAACTTCCTTTTCTGATTCTATTATCTATTTATTCACATCTCAATCTGTTACGCTTCAACATATTTTTATTCCACATACATGTTCACTGCCTGTCTCAGCGCTTCTTTTTCTTCTTCGCCAAGAACAATATAAGATTCTCCTTTTACGATCTCTTTAATGTATGTGTAACAACCTTCTCTGCTGTGAATTGCATTCAGTACAAATCCACTGTTTTCCTGATCCAGCATTGCCAGTGCAAAACTCAGTTTTCCACCCATTTCTTTGAATGCATCATATTTTACAATAGCTGTTTTATTCAAGGTATGTAACTGAATTTCTTTTAACTGTTTGATCTGTTCCATATGATTTTTGCTGGACTCCATCAGCATATCAATTTCATTGATATTTCTGAGAATCGTTTTTTCCAGTGAAACTCCGTCTTTCCCTTTCATAAAACTTTTGTATTTTTTCATAAAACGGTCAATCTTAAATGAATTTTTGATCTGCAATACAAACAGAATCACTATCATGGCCATCATTAAGATCAGTATATAGCCTGGATCAATGATCAGGTCGTTTAATATCGAATTTTCCATTTTATCTCCTCGTTATTTAATAGATTCCAACAGATATAGGATTCTTTCCAACTCTTCATTGGAATAATACTCAATTGAAATCTTTCCTTTATTGTTTGACTTGTGATCTACGGTTACCTTCGTTCCCAGAATTGCTTTCATCTTCTCTTCAATGTCCTTATATATGAAAGAATTCACTTTTTCTACTTTTTCTTTTTTGACTTCCGGCTTCTGAAGCAGCTTTACCAGTTTTTCTGTTTCACGTACACTCAGTTTTTCATCAAAGATCTTTGTTGCAATATTATACTGTGCATCAGGATCTTCGATGGTAATTAATGTTCTGGCATGGCCTGCTGAGATCATGTCATCAATCATCATTTGCTGTACTCTTTTATCCAGTTTCAATAATCTCATGGAATTTGTTACAGCTGTCCTGCTCTTGGATACTTTTTCTGCAATCTCATCCTGTTTCAGATGAAATTCTTCCATCAAATTCTTGTATGCCATTGCCTCTTCAATCGGATTCAGATCTTCTCGCTGAATATTTTCGATCAGTGAAATCTCCATCACCTGCTGATCCGTATAATCCTTAATTATCACCGGTATTTCTTTCACACCAGCCATTTTGGCTGCTCTCCATCTTCTCTCCCCGGCAATAATTTCGTAATGATCCGCTTTTTTCTGTACAATCAGTGGCTGAATTACTCCATACTGTTTTATAGAATCTGCCAGCTCCAGCAAGGCATCTTCATCAAAATTTTTTCTTGGCTGTTCTCTGTTTGGTTCTACTTCTGTAATCTTCAGAGTCTCAACACCCTTTTTTTCCACAATCTTTTCAATAATTACCGGTTCTGAATCCTTTTTTACTACGGTCTTCTTATTGCCTGCCGGAATCAGCGCATCCAGACCTTTCCCCAATCCTGATTTTTTTGCTACCATTCTTCTTCTCCTCTATGTATCACTTCATCCGCCAATAATCTGTAACTTTCCGCTCCTGCTGACTTCGTATCATACATGTTAATCGGCATTCCATAACTTGGAGCCTCTGCCAGTCTAACATTTCTCGGAATAATAGTCTTATAAATATTCTGTTCCAGATTGCTCTTTACATTTTCCACTACCTGAAGAGACAAATTTGTTCTGGCATCATACATAGTAAATACCACACCTTCAATCTCCAGAGAAGGATTCAGTCTCTCCTGCACCAGATTGATCGTATGAATCAGCTGTGTCAGTCCCTCCAATGCATAGTATTCACACTGAATTGGTACTAAAACAGTATCTGCCAGACACATAGAGTTAATGGTAAGCATACTGAGAGAAGGTGGACAATCAATAATTATGAAATCATACTGATCGCGGATCGGTGCGATTGCCTTCTGTAAAATGTACTCCTTTTCATCCTGTCCAATCAATTCAATCTCCGCAGCTGAAAGATTAATATTCGAACCAATAACAGAAAGATTCTCAATTACTTCCTTCTGTA
The DNA here is from genome assembly GCF_014385005.1 of Jingyaoa shaoxingensis. GTDB lineage: Bacteria > Bacillota > Clostridia > Lachnospirales > Lachnospiraceae > Marvinbryantia > Marvinbryantia shaoxingensis. The sequence goes on from NZ_JACRSZ010000020.1 coordinate 23,155, forward strand.
CACAGCCTTCTACTTCTGTTTCCCCTAATAATAATTCATATACCGTATTTTCTATGACATCTTTATCTACACCCAGGCCACTGGTCATGTTACCCTGTGGATCCATGTCAATCGCCAGAACTTTCTGGCCAGCTTCTGCCAGGCATGCAGCCAGATTAATTGCTGTTGTAGTTTTTCCGACGCCACCCTTCTGATTCGCGACAACAATTGCTCGTCCCATACTACTTTATCCCCTTTAATTCATTTACAAAACAAAATTATCATTACACTACAAAAAGTATAACATATCTCAAGCTTGAAATCTATACAAAGAAGAAATGTTTCACGTGAAACATTTATAAAAAATAACATGTGTTGTCTTGTCTAAACTTCATAAATCACTTTTCCCATTATGTATATACCAGATGTGAAACGCCTCAGCATTCTTGAACTACACATGAATTATAGAAATTTAGTAACTATTCAGAACCCACTGTTCCGCGAGGCGTTTTGGCATGAAAATGCCAAAATCCCGAGACATGCAAGTCAAAATTTCATCGCCGAAGGCGATTTTCGATGGATTTTGACTCGTAACTGTGAAGGTACTGAACAGTTACGAAATTTAATGTATTAGGTAATGACTATCTTATTTCATTTGCATCTATATTAATAAATGTTTCACGTGAAACATTTATACATTTTTCCATTGTAACCTTTTTCATTTTCGTTTATACTAGACTTATAAAAGATGCTATACGAATTGTTCCGTATTTCGCACTTCCGCAATTCTAACTGCATCATAATATTCTGATTTTCAAACCACCAAACCGAAGGAGGTTTTACAATGAAAAAACGTTTGGAAACTCTTGTTAAGCTTGGCATTTTTGCTACTATTGCTATGTATTTTGCTAATAAGTTCGTAGAATCCTCTGCTCTGCTCAGAAAACTGCTGAAGAATAACTCTGGAAAGTATTATCACTGGTCACAAGGTGCTGTCTATTACACAAAACAGGGAAGCGGCGCACCGCTCTTACTGATTCATGATCTGCATCCTACTTCTTCCAGTGCAGAATGGAATGAAGTAATAGAGGAACTTGCCAAGACCAATACCGTCTATACCATAGATCTTCCCGGATGTGGCAGATCTGCAAAACCATATATAACTTATATTAATTATTTCTTTGTTCAGCTGCTTCATGACTTTATCACTGATATCATTCAGGAGCAGACACAGGTAATGGCTACTGGTATTTCTGGATCCTTTACCGTTATGGCAGCACATATGTATCCTGATTTATTTGGAAAACTGATATTCGTGAATCCAGTTTCTCCGGAAAAGCTGTCTACAGTTCCAACACCGACATTAAAGTTTGCAAAATCAGTTATGGACTGCCCGATTCTCGGTACTTTCCTTTACTATATCTTCAGTTCTGAGAATGAGATTGAATACAACTTTACAGAGACTTATTTTTACAATCCATTCCTGGTATCTTCAAAGACTTTGCATACGTATTATGAAGCCGCGCACTGGGAACAGGGCGGAGGGCGTCATCTTCTTGCCAGTCTGCACAGTAATTATATAAATACGAATATTTCCATTCCATTTGCAGGTCTGACGCAGGAAATGCATCTTATCTGTGGAAGTGAAACGCCAAATGCTGGTGCTATTATATCTGCTTATCAGAAACTGAATCCTGATATCAGGGTTTCAACAATTGCAAAAACAAAGATGCTCCCTCAATTAGAAGCACCTGCCAGGTTTCTGTTGGAATGTATATAATTTTTCAGAATATTCACAGATACAATTCAAGAATGCCTCGGCATTCTTGCTGCGAGATGCGCGTCATGCAAAGCATGACATATTTCTTTTGCGCATCTCTGCAATCCTGCCGGAGGCTATATCAGATGGGGGATTGACTCCCACCACTGATGCTAATTTGCCCCTCGCCACCTAAAGAGGTGGGAGTCATCTCACATCTGATATATGTGAATATATCTAACTCTAATTATAAGAAAAGATTTTTCATAATTAATCATCTGTTTATAAAATCTCTTTCCATTTATTGCAAAAAAAGAGAGAATTATATCACAAATAATTCTCTCTTTTCTATTCTATGATATGGGTATTTTGATTACACGGATTGTTTCGTGAATCAAAGAATTCTGAACAGTTCCCATAACTATAATGGTTCTTTTGCAGGTATTCCCGCTTTCCGGGGATATTTTTTTGCCGTTTTTCTCTCTTTACGGATTATGACCAGTGATCTTTCTATATCACTGCCCTCCAGTTGGAATTTTACAGTATTTTCTAATTTTCCTCCCAACAGAAAGATAGATTTCTTCGCCTGATCCAGCTCTTCTTCAATTTTTCCAGATTTGTATGAGATAAAAGCTCCGTTTATTTTTGTGTACGGTATACAATATTCACTAAGTGAGGAAAGATTTGCAACTGCCCTGGATACAACTAAATCGAACTGTTCTCTGTACTCTTCTTTTCTGGCAAAATCTTCCGCTCTTCCATGTATCGCTGTAATGTCTTCAAGCTGAAGTTCTTCAATCACATGATTCAGGAACTTCACTCGTTTTCCAAGAGAATCCAGCAACACAATTTTCAGGTGTGGAAATGCGATTTTTAATGGCAAACCCGGAAAGCCTGCACCGGTTCCCACATCCATAACAGACTTTACATCAGACAAATCTGTGCCTTTCACAACCGCAAGACTGTCCTCAAAATGCTTCTGAAGTACTTCCTGAAACTCTGTAATGCCGGTCAGATTCATGAAAGCATTCCACTCTACCAGTAGTTCATAATACCTTACAAACTGCTTCTGTTGCTTTGTGGATAAAGTCAGATTCATTTTCTCACAGTTCTCCAGGAATTTACTCATATCATATTTTTCTAATTCTGGCATATGATTCTCCTATTTTAAAATTATTGTATCTGTTTTTATACAATTTTGTAATGCTTTATCTTATATTGTATTTTAAAAATACATTATTTCAAATTGTATACATAATCATACATTTTTTCTTTTTATTCTACATTTTCCGACACAGTTTTTCTATAATTCATTTCTTACTTGTCAGAATCTTTAGCATAATCGCTGTCTCTTTACCTATCTATGAGAAGCATGATTCATCTGTTCCATATAGATCAGCAATACCGAAATATCTGCAGGCGATACTCCAGAAATTCTGGAGGCCTGTCCAACGGATATCGGCCGAAACTGATTCAGCTTCTGCTGCGCTTCAATACGAAGTCCGTGAATCTCCTCATAATGGATACCTTCCGGTATCTTCTTATTTTCCAACTTCTTAAAATGCTCTACCTGCTTCAACTGACGTTTGATATATCCGTCATACTTGATATTAATATTGACCTGCTCTCCTACTCCACGGTTTAACTGCGGACGCTGCGGATCCAGTTCTCCCAGCATCTCATAATCCAGCTCCGGACGGCGAATCAGTTCTCCAAGTGTGGTTCCTGTTTTCAACGGAGTGCTCTGATGTGCCTCCAGGAATGCCTGAACCGCAGGATTCGCTCCAATATTCAGATGTTCCACACGCTTTGTCTCTTCTGCAATCTGACGCTCTTTTTCCAGAAGATTCTGATAAGTTTCCTCATCAATCAGCCCGATCTGATGTCCCAGTGGTGTCAGGCGCTGATCTGCGTTATCCTGACGGAGTAACAGACGATACTCTGATCTGGACGTCATCATACGATATGGCTCTTTGTTGTCCTTCGTTACCAGGTCATCGATCAACACGCCAATATAAGACTCTGAGCGGTCAAATACCACCTGTTCTCTTCCCAGTGTCTTCATGGCTGCATTAATACCTGCTGCCAGTCCCTGTGCAGCTGCCTCCTCATAACCGGAACTTCCGTTAAACTGACCTCCACTGAACAGTCCCTGAATCTTCTTGAATTCCAGTGTCGGTTTTAACTGTCTGGCGTTGATACAGTCATACTCGATGGCATAGGCATTTCGTACAATCTCTGCATGCTCCAGACCAGGCACTGAACGATACATGGCAATCTGCACATCTTCAGGCAGAGAACTTGACATTCCGCCCACATACATTTCATTGGTATAACGACCTTCCGGCTCTATAAAAACCTGATGTCGATTCTTATCTGCAAATCTTACCACCTTATCTTCAATAGACGGGCAGTATCTTGGTCCGGTTCCCTCTATCATGCCAGAATACAATGGCGAACGATCCAGATTAGCGCGGATGATCTCATGCGTCTTCTCATTGGTATAAGTCAGCCAGCAGGAGATCTGATCAATCTGTACGTCGTCAGGGTCTGTAGAAAAAGAAAACGGTACCACTCTTTTATCTCCAAACTGCTCTTCCATTTTGGAAAAATCAATGGTCCGTTTGTCGATACGGGCTGGTGTTCCTGTCTTAAAACGAAACATCTCGATCCCATTTGCCTTCAGGGAATCTGTCAGATGATTAGCTGCCTGGAGTCCATTTGGTCCTGTATAATTGCTGATATCACCGTAGATACATCTTGCCTTCAGATAAGTTCCTGTACACAGTACACAGGCTTTACAGTGATATACTGCGCCGGAAAATGTCTTCACTCCGGTGAGAACACCGTCCTCTACGATAATCTCAGTCACCTCTGCCTGTTTAATCGTCAGATTCGGCGTATTTTCCAGTGTTTTTCTCATGCGGCTACTGTAGTCTTTCTTGTCTGCCTGAGCTCTCAGTGAATGCACCGCCGGTCCCTTGGAACCGTTCAACATCTTGGATTGGATAAAAGTCTGGTCAATATTTTTTCCCATCTCTCCACCCAGTGCATCGATTTCCCTTACCAGATGTCCCTTGGAACTTCCACCTACATTCGGATTACATGGCATCAGCGCAATGCTGTCTACGCTGACTGTGAAAATCACTGTTTTCAGTCCCAGTCTGGCACATGCAAGTGCTGCTTCACAGCCTGCATGTCCTGCACCTACAACTACCACATCTGTTGTTATTTCTAAATGATTCATTCTTTTTCCTCGTATTATTTTCCCATACAAAATTTACTGAAAATCTCATTTACCAGGTCTTCACCCACGGATTCCCCTGTAATACTTCCGAGTTCTTCATACGCATTCATCATGTCAATGGAAAAGAAGTCTTCCGGCATCTGATTCTGAATGCTCACAGATACCTGCTCCAGACTGTCCAGTGCCTCTTTCAGCGCTGCTTTCTGTCTCATATTCGTAATGTAGATCTCGTCATTAAATGAGATACTGCCATCATAAAACATATCTTTGACAGTCTGTTCCAGCCTGTCAATTCCCTGTTCCTCTTTGGCAGAAACAGGAATCACCGGCTTATCCAGATGCTTCCTGATGTCTTCTTCTGTTGTAATACAGTCAAGATCCATCTTATTCAGCAGCACAATGGCCTTGCGATCCCGTATCATCTCCATGATCTCTTCATCATTCTCATCCAGTCCCGTAGAAGAATCCACCACATAAATAATCAGATCTGCGTCCCGGGCATAGGTTTTGGCCTTTTTCACGCCTATTTTTTCCACCACATCCTCTGTGCTTCGTATACCCGCCGTATCAATAATATTCAGGCTGATACCGGACAGGCTCATCTGCTCTTCCAGCACATCTCTCGTGGTTCCCGCAATATCTGTAACAATGGCTCTCTCCTCTCCCAGCAGTACATTGAGAAGGGAAGATTTTCCGGCATTTGGCTTGCCCACAATAACCGTCCTGATGCCTTCCTTCATGCGTTTTCCATTCTCCGAAGAAGCAATCAGTGTACGGATCTTCTCCTTCCACTGCTCCACCTGTTCCTCCAGCTGTTTCGGATATCCATCCAGGCTGATATGTTCCGGATCATCCAGTGCCGACTCAATATAGGCAATATGATAAATGATCTTTTCTCTGATATCCTTAATTACTTTCAACACAGATCCTTTTAACTGGCTGACTGAACTCTTTAATGCATATTCATTCTTCGCATTAATCACATCTATAACAGCCTCTGCCTGAGAAAGATCGATCCTTCCATTTAAAAATGCTCTCTTGGTAAATTCTCCCGGCTGCGCCGGTCTGGCTCCCTTTCGGATCACCAGCTCCAGGATCCGGTTCATGGCATAGACACCGCCATGACAGTTAATCTCCACGGTATCTTCCGCAGTAAAACTACGTGGTCCTCTCATCAGCATAACCAGTACTTCATCAATGAACTCTTCTCCGTCCCGGATAAATCCATAATGAATCGTATGGGTTGGCATATTTTCCAGCTTCTTTCCCGATCTGGAATCATATACTTTATCCGCTATGGCTATGGCATCCGGTCCGCTGATGCGGATAATTCCAATGCCTGAACTTGTCATTCCTGTTGAAATTGCTGCGATCGTATCTGTGTGAAACATAAGTCACTCCTCCTAAATATCTTAAACAGTATAGCAGATTTTATTTCATAATACAAACCGTCAATCTTGAATTTTCATTGCTTTTCTTATCTCTCATGTGTTACACTGTTAGCAACACACAATAAGGAGATTATTTCAATGGAAAACACAGAAAAAATGGAAGAATTTGAAACTGTTGTTCTGGAAATGGATGATGGCAGCGAAGTAGAATTCGCCATCCTGGACGAGTTTGAGATGCAGGATGACAAATACGTATTACTTGGTGAAATCGAAGGAGACAGCGTTACAGACGATCCTGAGCACATGTTATTCATGAAAGTGGAAAATGACCCGGAATGCTCTGAAGAAGAGATCGTACTCACCGTCATCGACGATGATGCTGCTTATGACGCAGTAGTTGATTTCTACACAGAACTGGACTAACGACAAAAAAGACTGCTGATCTCACGGATCGGCAGTCTTTTTTTCTTTACGCTTATCGGTTATTATTTCTCTTTAATGTAACAACTACTTTACGGTATGGTTCTTCGCCTTCGCTGTGAGTGGTTACATAAGGATCATTCTGAAGTGCAGAATGAATGATTCTTCTTTCATAAGGATTCATCGGCTCCAGGAATACCGGTCTTTTGGTTCTCTTAACCTTGTATGCAATGTTCTTTGCCAGATTTTCCAGTGTTTCTTTTCTGCGGCTTCTGTAGTTTTCTGTATCTACTTTCACACGTACATAACCAGATTTTCCTTTATTTACCACAAGGCTGGTCAGATACTGAAGAGAATCCAGTGTCTGTCCTCTCTTACCAATCAGTACACCCATATCTTCGCCGGACATTTCAACATTCAGAACTTCATCTTCAAAGCTTGCTGTTACTTCTACTTCCATCTCGATTGATGCGAATACATCTTTCATGAATTTCACAGCTTTTTCCTTTGCTTCTTCCTTTTCTTCCGGAGTCAGCGGTACTATCTTACGTTCTTTTCTGATCTCTGCCGGTGCTTCTGCTACAGGTGCTGCTTCTTCTGTAACAACAGGAATCTCTTCTGCTGCTTTTACAGGTTCTTCTTTCACTGCTTCTTCTCTGGCTGGTTTTTCTTCAGCTTTTTTCTCTTTGTGGAATTCTTTTCTTTCTTTTTTGAATTCTTTTCTGGTTTCTTTGAATTCTTTTTTCTCTTTTTTGAATTCCCGTTTTTCTTTCTTAGCAGGCTTTTCTTCTTTGATTTCTTCTTTCAGAATATCTTCAACCGCAACTTTCTTTCTTGCTTTGATGACTGCTTTCTTACTTCCGAAACCAAGGAATCCTGTGCTTCCTTCTTCGATTACTTCATATTCGATATTGTCACGGAATGTCTCCAGTTTCAGAGATGCTTCCAGAATCGCATCTTTCACCGTTTTGGCGGTGACGGTAATATACTCTTCCATTGCTCGGATCTCCCTTTACTTTTTATAGCTTTTTGCGTTCTTGTTATTCTTCTCGTTATACTGCTCTACCATTCTTGCCTTGGAAGCAATGCTTCCAGGTTTTGCAGCCTTGTTATAGTACTCTGTAGAGTCCTTCATGCTCTGAAGTCTCTTTTCATTTTTGTTGCGAATTGCTTCTTCATCTTCCACGACCGGATTCTGAAGGTTCTTCAGGTTCTTCTTTGCCTGTCCACTGATATTTTCAGGACGAAGTCCCTGTTTTACACGCTTCTCATTGTATTTTTCCATGTTCTGTTTCACCATCTCTTCGATGTCAACCTTTTCCATACGCTTATTTACAATGAGCTGGATCACACATCTTACTGCTGAACTTGCTACCCAGTAAATACCGATACCAGTTGAAAATGTAAAGCAGAAAAATACGGACATCAGTGGCATCATGGTGTTCATAGTCTTCATGGATGAATTCATTGCGCTGTTCGTATCATCACCGTTGCTTTCCGGCTGTGGAATCAGCTTTGTGTTCAGGTACTGTGTCAGACCTGCCAGAAGCGGAATCAGGATTGCAATGACAAGTGCCAGCCACTGGTGGTTTGCAAAACTGTCTTTAATAATAGCAAACGGTGAGTCTGTAATGTTAATGGTTAAAAACTGATTGACATGAGCTGCCTGTGCTGCTGTCTGTTCAATTACATCTTTGTAATCCGGGAACTTGTCTGCGAATGCAGCCCAGTTTGCCGGAGTCATACTGTGCAGAATATCTACTACAGAATCATTGGTAAATCCAACTTTATCCAGGTTCACTCTTGCATTCGTTGAAAAATCTGACAGAAATGTCTGCATCTGTGTGGATGCCAGTACATCAGATACCAGTGCGGTATACATATTGTATACACTCTTTACATAAGCAGGTACTTTCCATATAACCTGATACATTGCAAACAGAATCGGCATCTGAATCAGCATTGGCAGACAGCTTCCCATTGGAGAAATACCGTATTTTGCATACACGGCCTGCTGTTCTTCCTGCATCTTCATCATGGATGCCTGGTCTTTTTTGTTCTTGTACTTCTTGGCAATAGCCTGAAGTTCCGGGTTCATGACCTGGGTCAGCTTTGATGACTTCTGCTGTTTGATGGTCAGCGGCAGCATTAATACATTGATAACAATGGTGAATAAAATAATACACAGACCAATGTTCTGAATATTAAATGCCCCACTCAAAAACAAGTAAAGTGCATTGATAATAAAACCAAGCAGGGTAGCTACTGGTCCTATAATAAACACATTACTTTTGGTAAGTACTGTTGTTTTCAAATTTTTTTCCTCCTAAAAGATAAGAATTCATCCGGAACCGGATCGATTCCACCATGTGAAAAGGGATTACATCTCAATATTCTCCAGGCTGCCAGAATACTTCCCTTTATCGCACCATGCTTCTGTATTGCTTCCAGTCCATACTGGGAACAGGTCGGCACATAGGGACATCTGGTTGTCTTCATCGGTGATAAATACTTCTGGTAAAATCTGATCAATAGAATCAATAACTGCTTCATCTGATATCTAGTTTTCCCCCCAGGTGCAGCAATGCACTTTCAATTTCATGATAGCCTTTTTCCTTCGCGGAAGGTCTTACGATCACTACCAGATCGTAACCTTTTTTGAATTGTTCTTCATTCAGACGGTAACTTTCCCTTACCAGTCTGGTGAGATGATGTCTTACTACGCTGTTTCCTACTTTTTTGCTTACAGATATTCCCAGGCGATTCCTGGTTCCAGCATTCTGTAACGCATACATAATTAAATACTTATTTGCCTGAGACTTTCCCTGGTGATACACCGTCTGAAAATCCCGGTTCTTTTTTAAAGACTCTGAAAATTTCATATCTTTATGTTTTTTCCCCTTAATATGAAGAAAAGGCCACAAAAATGCGGCCTATGCTGATAAAACTTTTCTTCCTTTTGCTCTTCTTGCAGCTAATACTTTTCTTCCGCCTGGAGTACTCATTCTGGATCTGAATCCATGTACTTTAGATCTCTGTCTCTTCTTAGGCTGAAATGTCATTTTTGCCATAGTTCCGGGCACCTCCTTTTTCAAAACCAAATGTTTATCATTATTGGTAATTATTGTTCAATTTACGTAGAAAAACATCATTTCAATTATATTCATAAAAACAGGGTTCGTCAAGTAATTTATCTTGATTCTTGAAAATTCTTTTAAAAATTTGTTTTTCTTATAATCAAAAATGTTCCGCCAGAATCACACTGTATCTTATGTGCAGTACTCATCTTCTGCTATGTGTGGATCATGTGAATATTTCCCACAAAGTTATCCACATCGTGGGGATAACTTGTGAATAACTCGGTGATAATGTGTGTATAAATAAACCTTGTCCACGAAATCCCCTGTATTTACGCATGTGGATCATGTGAACAGCATCATTCACAAATTCACATTTTCCACTTCACAATCCACATGAGCCACATTTTTTTGTAAATACAGTGTGTATAACCCATTTTTTTCACTCAAAACCAAGTTTTACACATATTTATACACATTCCTTCAAACTTTTGATTGCGCATTAATGGAATTTGGTTTAATATTATAAACAGAGATTTTATGTGCAAAAGGAGAATTTTCATGAATATAATAGAAGAAAACTGGGACGCTATTCTGCACCACGTCATGGTTGAACATGAAGTGACGAAGGTGTCCTTTGATACCTGGCTAAAACCTTTAAAAGTCCACAGTTTTGAGAATAATATTGTAACGATTCTGGTAGATCAGCAGATGACGATCAATTATATTCAGAAAAAGTATGCGCTTCCTATTAAAGTAGCCATTGCCGAACTAACCGGACTGGACTGCTCTCTGGATTTTATACTTCCGGAAAATATAAAAAACGTGGAAACAAAGGCAAAAGATGTGGAAAAAACGAATCTGCTTTTGGAAAAAGCGAATTTAAATCCCCGCTATACTTTTGATACTTTTGTGGTGGGTAAAAATAATAATTTTGCACATGCAGCTTCCCTTGCAGTGGCAGAATCACCTGGTGAAGTCTATAATCCGCTGTTTATTTACGGAGGCGTGGGATTGGGAAAGACCCATCTGATGCATTCCATTGCCCATTTTATACTTGATCAGGATCCGGAAAAGAAGGTTCTTTACGTTACCAGTGAGACTTTTACCAACGAAGTTATCGATAATATCCGAAGCGGTAACAGTGCTGCTATGTCCAAATTCCGTGATAAATACCGTAATATTGATGTTCTCCTTATAGATGATATTCAGTTTATTATAGGAAAAGAATCTACACAGGAAGAATTTTTCCATACTTTTAACGATCTGCACAGTGCCGGAAAACAGGTCATCATATCATCCGATAAACCGCCAAAAGAGATGATTACGTTGGAAGACCGCCTGAAGTCCCGCTTTGAATGGGGTCTGATCGCTGATATTTCTTCGCCTGACTACGAAACACGAATGGCGATTTTGAAAAAACGGGAAGAACTGGACGGATATACCATCGATAACTCCGTTATTGAATATATTGCAACCAATGTAAAGTCCAACATCCGTGAACTGGAAGGGGCACTGAACATTGTCGTTGCATTTGGCAATTTAAATAAGAGGGAAATCAATCTTGAACTGGCAAAAGAAGCATTGAAAAACATCATTTCACCGGATGAAAAGAAGGTAATTACACCGGAATACATCCTGGATACGGTCAGCGAGCACTTCCATGTTTCCAAAGAAGACATGAAGGGCTCTAAAAGGAATGCAGAAATCGTGCTTCCGAGACAGATCGCCATGTATCTTTGCAGAAAAATGACCCAGATCAAGTATAAAGAACTTGGTGCACTCCTTGGCGGAAAGGATCATTCTACCATTATACATGGATGTAAAGCTATCGAATACGAAATTAACAATAATGATAATGTCCGTAATACCGTCGATATTTTAATAAAGAAGATTAACCCAAATTAGAGTTATCCACACTTATCCACCTTCAAAAGGGGCTGTTTTGTGAGTTTCTCACATAGTTATACCGCTCATTTTTCCCTTAAACACTGGGCTGAGAGCACTTATCTACAAATCCACAGACCCTATGACGGCTACGACTAATCTTTTTTAATTACATACACACCAAGCTGAAAGGAGCACCCTCTATGAAAATTATCTGTTCAAAAGCAGAATTAATGAAAAGTATCAACATTGTGATGAAGGCAGTACCTTCCAAAACCACAATGCCAATCCTGGAATGCATCCTAATTGACGCATCCAAAGGAGTAATCAAATTTACAACCAATGATATGGAACTTGGCATTGAAACAATTGTCAAAGGAGAAATTGTGGAAAAAGGTGTCATTGCTCTGGAAGCCAAGCTTTTTTCTGAAATTATCCGTAAACTGGCTGACAGTGATATCACGATTGCAACGGACGACAAATATCAGGCGTTGATAACCTGTGAGAATTCCAAATTCAACATTTCCGGTAAGGCCGGGGATGATTATCCATATTTACCTTTTGTGGAAAAAGATCATTCTATCAGTGTATCTCAGTTTACGCTGAAAGAAGTAATCCGCCAGACGATCTTCTCGATTGCACAGAATGAAAACAATAAAATGATGACCGGTGAACTGTTTGAGATCAGTGATAATATACTGAAGGTGGTATCACTTGACGGACATCGTATCTCAATTCGTAAAATCGAATTAAAGGAGAATTATGAGCACCGCAAGGTTGTCGTTCCTGGAAAGACACTCATTGAGATCAGCAAGATTTTGTCCGGTGAAGTGGACGATATCGTCAATATTTATTTTACAAAGAATCATATTCTGTTTGAGTTTGATGATACGATTGCGGTATCCCGACTGATTGAAGGTGACTATTTCCGTATTGATCAGATGCTGTCCAGTGATTATGAGACTAAGCTTACGGTCAATAAAAAAGAATTACTGAACTGTATTGACCGTGCGACCCTGCTGATTAAGGAAGGGGATAAAAAGCCAATCATCATCGGCATTGATGATACCAATATGGAACTTAAGATTAATTCTCAGATCGGTTCCATGAATGAGCATATTGAGATTCAGAAAGAAGGAAAAGACATTCTGATCGGATTCAATCCAAGATTCCTGATCGATGCTCTTCGTGTCATTGATGATGAAACCATCCAGATTTATCTGGTAAATTCCAAGGCTCCATGCTTCATCAAGGATGAAACAGAGAGCTACATCTATCTGATTTTACCGGTAAATTTTAACGTATAATATCAGGGGAATAAATTAAAGACCACAATATCCGAATATTTGAAAGAATTGTGAGAATGCGAAGCACGGAACAATTCGTGGTATATCAGATGGGGAATTGCAAAGAAAGGAACAGCAATGGAAATCATAAAATTACGTGATGAATACATTAAGCTTGGCCAGGCTCTGAAGGCTGCCGGTCTGGCAGAATCCGGTGTAGATGCCAAGTTTGCCATACAGGATGGCTTGGTGAAGGTGAATGGTCAGACAGAGCTGCAGCGTGGTAAGAAATTATACGATGGTGATGAAGTGGAATTTGAAGGCAATATTATTAAAATCGAAAAATAAGCTGGTGAATATATGATTGTTGATTCTATAAAGCTTGAAAATTTCCGCAATTATCAGTCGCTGAAATTAAAATTTGATCAGGGAACCAATATTTTTTACGGGGACAATGCTCAGGGAAAGACCAATATTCTGGAATCGGTCTATGTGTGCGGGACAACCAAATCCCACCGCAGCAGCAAGGACAGGGAGATGATTCAGTTTGACCAGGAAGAATCTCATATACGGATGAAGATTATCCGTGGTGGAAGCCCTGTGAAGATTGATATGCACCTGAAAAAAAATAAAACCAAGGGAATCGCCATTAACGGAGTACCGATCCGCAAGGCCAGTGAGTTGTTCGGTGTGGCGAATTTTGTATTTTTTTCGCCGGAGGATCTGAATATTATTAAAAATGGTCCGGGAGAACGGCGAAGATTTGTAGATATGGAGCTTTGCCAGTTGAGCAAAGTGTATATGCATAATCTGGCAAATTATAATAAAATAGTCAATCAGAGAAACAAATTATTAAAAGAGATCAGTTTCAGACCTGATTTTATGGATACACTGGATATATGGGATATGCAGATGGTGGAATATGGAAAAAAGGTGATCGAAGAGAGGAAAGTATTTATCAGCCGGCTCAATGAGATCATGAGAGAGATCCATGGCAGACTGTCAGGCAGCAGGGAAGAAATTCTGGTTACCTATGATGCGAATGTCCAGGCAGAGGAGTTTGAAGAAATACTGAAGAGAAACAGAGACAGGGATCTGAAGTTTAAGGTATCCCTGATCGGACCTCACAGGGACGATATCTGTTTTCAGATCAAAAATGTGGATATCCGCAAATTTGGTTCTCAGGGGCAGCAGAGGACGGCTGCACTGTCTTTGAAACTGTCTGAAATTGAATTGGTGAAGCAGGAACTGGGGGATACTCCGATTCTGCTTCTGGATGATGTGTTATCGGAGCTGGACAGCCACAGGCAGGGTTACCTGCTGGACAGTATTCATGATATTCAGACCCTGATCACCTGCACCGGTCTGGATGATTTTGTGGAAAACCGATTTCAGATCAATAAAGTGTTTCATGTAGTAGACGGAAAAGTGTTTGAGTAGATAGGAGGATGTATGGGAACAGAAGTAAATCATGAATATGGAGCAGACCAGATTCAGATTCTGGAGGGTCTGGAAGCAGTCAGAAAGAGACCTGGTATGTACATCGGAAGTACTTCACTTCGCGGACTTCATCATCTGGTCTATGAAATTGTGGATAACGCAATCGATGAGGCCCTGGCAGGGTTCTGTAATACCATTGATGTAACGATCAATGAAGATAATTCGATTACGGTAATAGATAACGGACGTGGAATTCCGGTAGGAATTAATCATAAATCAGGAAAACCGGCGGTAGAAGTAGTATTTACGATTCTTCATGCCGGAGGAAAGTTCGGTGGCGGCGGATACAAGGTATCCGGCGGACTTCACGGAGTAGGTGCATCAGTTGTAAATGCCCTTTCTGAATGGCTGGAGGTAACCATCTACAAAGAAGGAAAGGTATATAATCAGCGTTATGAGAGAGGCCATGTCTGCTACCCGTTAAAGATCATCGGAGACTGTGAACAAGGCAAATCCGGCACCATGGTAACTTTCCTGCCGGATAAGCAGATTTTTGAAGATACCATTTTTGATTACGATACTCTGAAACAGCGTCTTCGCGAAATGGCATTTCTGACCAAGAATGTGAAGATTATTCTCAGGGACAAAAGAGAAGGACATGAGATGGAAAAGACCTTCCACTATGAGGGAGGAATTAAGGAGTTTGTTACATACCTGAACAAAGGAAAGACTCCTCTTTACCCGGATATTATTTACTGTGAGGGCACGAAGGATGACGTGTACGTGGAAGTATCCATGCAGCACAATGATTCTTATACAGAAGGATCTTACAGTTTTGTAAATAATATCACTACACCGGAGGGTGGTACCCATCTGACCGGTTTTAAGAATGCCTTAACCAAGACATTTAATGCTTACGCAAGATTAAATAAGCTGATTAAAGAGACAGAGACCCTTTCTGGGGAAGATATCCGTGAAGGCCTGACTGCTATTGTGAGCATCAAGATTGGGGAGCCTCAGTTTGAGGGACAGACGAAGCAGAAGCTGGGGAACAGTGAGGCGAGAGGAGCGGTAGACAGTATTGTATCCGAACAGCTGATGATCTATCTGGAACAGCATCCTCAGGTGGCCAAGATTATTCTGGAGAAGTCCATTCTGGCACAGAGAGCAAGAGAAGCAGCCAGAAAAGCCAGAGAGCTGACAAGAAGAAAATCAGCACTGGATGGACTTTCCCTTCCTGGAAAACTGGCAGACTGCTCAGACAAAGATCCAAAAAACTGTGAGATCTATATCGTAGAGGGTGACTCTGCGGGAGGTTCGGCAAAGACTGCCAGAACTCGTGCAACCCAGGCAATTTTGCCGCTTCGTGGTAAGATCTTAAATGTAGAAAAAGCAAGACTGGACCGTATTTATTCTAATGCGGAGATCAAAGCAATGATTACCGCGTTTGGTACCGGTATTCATGATGATTTTGATATTTCCAAGCTGCGTTATCATAAAATTATTATTATGACCGATGCAGATGTAGACGGCGCCCATATCAGCACATTACTGCTGACATTTATCTATCGATTCATGCCGGAGCTGATCAAACAGGGACACGTCTATCTGGCACAGCCGCCTCTGTATAAGCTGGAAAAGAATAAAAAAGTGTGGTATGCATACTCTGATGAGGAACTGGATCAGATTCTTCAGGAAGTAGGCCGTGACCAGAACAACAAGATCCAGCGATACAAAGGACTTGGAGAAATGGATGCAGAACAGCTCTGGGAGACCACTATGGATCCGGAAAAGAGAATTCTGCTGAGAGTGAATATGGACGAGGATTCCACTTCTGAGCTGGATCTGACTTTCACCACACTGATGGGTGACCAGGTAGAGCCTCGAAGGGAATTTATCGAAGAAAATGCAAAATATGCAAAGAATCTTGACATTTAGGAGGAACGAGCGTGGAAGATAATATTTTTGACAAAGTACATGAAGTCGATCTGAAGAAGACCATGGAACAGTCTTACATCGAATATGCCATGAGCGTTATTGCATCCCGTGCACTTCCTGATGTAAGAGATGGATTGAAACCTGTACAGCGAAGAGTGCTGTATTCTATGATTGAACTGAATAATGGTCCTGACAAACCGCACAGAAAATGTGCCCGTATTGTCGGTGATACCATGGGTAAATATCATCCTCATGGTGACAGCTCTATCTATGGAGCTCTGGTTAACATGGCACAGGACTGGTCTACCCGTTATCCACTGGTAGACGGTCATGGTAACTTTGGTTCCGTGGATGGTGACGGTGCTGCAGCCATGCGATATACAGAAGCCAGATTAAGCAAAATCTCCATGGAGATGCTGGCAGACATTAACAAAGATACGGTAGATTTTGCACCGAACTTTGATGAGACAGAAAAAGAACCAACCGTACTGCCCTCCAGATACCCGAATCTGTTGTGCAACGGTACCACCGGTATTGCAGTTGGTATGGCAACGAATATCCCTCCTCACAATCTGGGGGAGGTTGTGAATGCGGTCATTAAGATCATTGATAATCGTATTGAAGAAGGCAGAGATACGGAGATTGAAGAGATCTTAAAGATCGTAAAAGGCCCGGATTTTCCGACGGGAGCCCAGATCCTGGGAACCAGAGGAATCGAAGAAGCGTACCGTACCGGACGTGGCAAGATCCGTGTGCGTGCGGTAACCAATATGGAGACCCTGCCAAACGGCAAGACCCGAATCATCGTTACAGAACTGCCATATCTGGTTAATAAAGCAAGATTGATTGAAAAGATCGCAGATCTGGTAAAAGAAAAGAAAATCGATGGTATCACGGCTCTGACAGATGAATCCAGCCGAGAAGGTATGCGAATCAATATCGAACTGCGTCGTGATGTAAATGCCAATGTAATCCTGAACCAGTTGTATAAGCATACACAGTTACAGGATACATTTGGTGTCATCATGCTGGCTCTTTATAATAACCAGCCGGTAGTTATGAACCTTCTCCAGATGCTTACTTATTACCTGAAACATCAGGAAGAAGTTGTAACAAGAAGAACCAGATACGATCTGAATAAGGCAGAGGAACGTGCCCATATTTTACAGGGATTGCTGATTGCCCTAGATAATATCGATGAAGTTATCCGGATTATTCGTGCATCCAGAAGTGCAGCCATTGCCAAAGAATCTCTGATGGAGCGTTTTACTCTGACAGATGTTCAGGCTCAGGCCATCGTAGATATGCGTCTGCGTGCACTGACCGGTCTGGAAAGAGAGAAAATCGAAGCAGAATATGCAGAACTGCAGAAGAAGATTTCTGAGTTAAAGGCAATTCTGGCTGACGAGAATCTACTTCTTGGCGTAATTAAGAAGGAACTGGAAGAGATCCGAGATAAATATGCGGATCCAAGAAGAACATCCATCGGATATGATGAATTTGATATTTCTATGGAGGATCTGATTCCGCAGGAAGAAGTGGTCGTCACTATGACGAAGCTTGGTTATATCAAACGTATGACCAGAGATAATTTTAAGAGTCAGAACCGTGGTGGCAAGGGCATCAAGGGAATGCAGACTCTGGATGATGATTACATTGAAGAGTTGATCCTGACCAATACTCATGCATCTATTATGTTCTTTACCAATAAGGGAAGAGTCTATCGTCTGAAGACCTATGAGATTCCGGAAGCATCCAGAACCGCAAGAGGTACGGCAATTATTAATCTGCTTCAGCTTCAGCCTGAGGAGACGATTACTTCGATTGTAACCATGAAAGAATATCGTGAAAATGCGTACCTGTTTATGGCTACCAAGAACGGTATGGTCAAGAAGACCTCTCTGGATGAATACCAGAATATGAGAAAAACAGGTCTGACTGCCATTAATCTGCGGGAAGACGATGAGCTGATCGAAGTGAAATATACCGACGGTGATCAGGATGTATTCCTGGTAACCAAGTATGGCCAGTGTATTCGTTTCTGTGAGTCGGATGTAAGAGCAACCGGCAGAGCCTCTATGGGTGTGATCGGAATTAACCTGCTGGATACAGACGAAGTGGTTGGAATGCAGCTTTCCAGTCAGGGAGAGTACATGTTGACGGTATCTGAAAACGGTATGGGCAAGCTGACAGATATCAATGAATTTACGGTACAGAACCGTGGCGGAAAAGGCGTGAAGTGCTATAAGATCATAGAGAAGACCGGTAATGTGGTCGGCATGAAGATCTTAAGCAGAGAAAACGAAGTTATGATGATCAATACAGACGGCATTATCATTCAGATGCCGTGCAGTGATATCTCGATTCTGGGAAGAGTGACATCAGGAGTAAAACTGATGGATCTGAAGAACGGAATTACTATCGCAAGTATTGCAAAAGTGAGAGAGTCATCCAAGAATGAAAATGAAGAGGGCTCAGAAGAGGTATCAGAAGAAGCAGGTCAGACAATATAAAATAAAAAATAAGTACTCTGTAAAAGTTGCAGAGTACTTATTTAAAATGGAGATAGAATTATGAAGTTACGCAGAATGACTGCGGTCTTTGCATCCAAACTTACTGCAAAGATCTGTAGAATGCTTGGAAAGCAGGGAGTTACCTGGGCTGGAAAAATAGCACTGATGATTGATCCGGCGATCCTGTCAGAACTGGCAGGGGATGTGAGAGAAAAGATCTTTGTAGTCTGTGGAACAAATGGAAAAACGACTACGAATAATCTTTTATGCTCTACGCTGGAAGCACAGAATAAAAAAGTAGTATGTAATCATACTGGTTCCAATATGCTCAACGGAGCCGTAGCAGCCTTCGTGCTGGCAGCAGGATGGAATGGAAAACTGGATGCAGATTATGCATGCATTGAGGTAGATGAAGCATCTGCCTTGCGCATTTTTCCGCATTTCAAACCGGATTTCTGTGTGCTGACCAATCTGTTTCGTGATCAGCTCGACCGATATGGAGAGATCGATATTACCATGAACCTGGTAAGAGATGCCATGAAGATGGCACCGAATATGAAAGTGATTGTGAATGCAGACGATGCACTCTCTACTTATGTGACCATGGAGAGTGGTAATGCATATGTAACTTATGGCATTCAGGAAAAAGTATTTGAAGAATCCATTAATGAGATCAAGGAAGGTCGTTTCTGTAAAAAATGCGGCGCAAAAATGAATTATCATTTTTATCATTTCAGCCAGCTTGGAGATTATTATTGCAGTAACTGTGATTTTAAACGTCCTGAGATCAAATATAATGCCTCCCATATTGAGACCGGCAAGCATCTGGCATTTGATGTAGAAGGCCGCCATATTGAGGCAAATTACAGAGGATTCTATAACGTATACAATATCCTTGCAGTTTATGCGGCAGCAAGAGAAGCAGGACTGGAGATTACGAATTTTGTAGAGGTGCTGAAGCAGTATAATCCGGAAAACGGACGAAATGAGCATTTTTCCATCAACGGTACAGAGATTATTTTGAATCTGGCAAAAAATCCGGCAGGATTTAACCAGAATATTTCCGCTGTAATGGAAGATACCTCAGAAAAGGATCTGATTATTCTGATTAATGACAATGATCAGGATGGCACAGATATTTCCTGGCTGTGGGATGTAGACTTTGACCGTTTTCAGGCAGATAATATCAACAGCATCATCGTAAGTGGAATCCGCTGTCAGGATATGAGGCTGAGACTAAAATATGTAGATATTCCATCCAGTCTGGAACCTGATGTAGAGAAGGCAATCCGGGACCGTATTGAGAATGGATGTAAGAATCTCTATGTACTGGTAAATTATACAGGACTTTACAGCACACATAATATTCTGAAAAAGATAGAAGCAGAGTATTCCGGCAAACAGGGGTGAAGAATATGAAAATAACAATCGGACATTTATATCCGGATTTATTAAATCTGTATGGCGACAGGGGAAATATCCAGTGTCTCATGAAGCGATGCCAGTGGCGCGGAATAGAAGCAGAGACTGTCTGCTATGAGATCAATGATAAGATTGATTTTTCCGGTCTGGATATTGTATTACTTGGCGGTGGGTCAGACAGAGAGCAAATGCTGGTCTGCAACAGACTCAAAATGATCAGAGAAGATTTTCGAAACTATGTGGAAGATAATGGAGTGGTAATTGCTATCTGTGGCGGTTATCAGCTTCTGGGCAATTATTATGCAACAG
Organism: Jingyaoa shaoxingensis; assembly: GCF_014385005.1. Classification (GTDB taxonomy): domain Bacteria; phylum Bacillota; class Clostridia; order Lachnospirales; family Lachnospiraceae; genus Marvinbryantia; species Marvinbryantia shaoxingensis. Next base: position 43,823 of record NZ_JACRSZ010000020.1, read on the forward strand.
CAGAAGGTAAAATAGAAGGTCTGGGATTGATTGATCTGGATACAGACAGGGGAACAGACTATCGTCTGATTGATAATATTGTTCTGGAAAGTGAACTGGTATCTATGCCGGTAGTTGGTTTTGAAAACCATGGTGGCAGAACTAATATCAAAAACAATAAGCCGTTTGGAAAAGTTGTCTATGGCAGTGGGAATGACGGCAAAAGCGGATATGAGGGTGTAGTATATAAAAATGTCATAGGTACTTACCTGCATGGACCATTGCTCCCAAAGAATCCGGAGGTGGCAGATTATCTGATTCAGAAAGCACTGGAGAGAAAATACGGTGGAAGTATAGTATTAAAAGAACTGGATGATACAGAAGAGAAAGAAGCGAATAGCTATATTTATAATCGATTCAAGGGAAAAGTCAGCAAGCCACAGAATCAGGAACAGCTAGTGTAAAAGAAATGTAAAAAAGTTTCAAAATAAGGTTGACAAACGTATACTGATTTAGTATAATGACTTACGCGTCAGTGATTGATGCATGTTTTGAATATCGATAATGAGAATTCAGAATCCGGAGAAATACTCAAGAGGCTGAAGAGGCGCCCCTGCTAAGGGTGTAGGTCGTTTGCGCGGCGCGAGGGTTCAAATCCCTCTTTCTCCGTTTGTCATTTGCAAAATAAAGACTTCAAAAAAAGTTGAAAAAAGTACTTGACAAAAGAATATCGACATGATAAACTTTAGAAGTTCGCTCGAAAGAGAAGAATGAAGACAAGAACTTAAAAACTTCAAAAAAAGTTAAAAAAGTACTTGACAAAGCCTTGAAGCAGTGATAAAATAAAACAGTTGCCGCTAATAAACAAAGCGACAAAGAACCTTGATAATTGAACAGTGAAACAACCTTGAAAGATTCTAAAAGTTAATTCAAGGAACTGACCTTATAAAACAGTAAAAGGGATAAATTAGCTAGACGTTAATTTTGAACTGG
>NZ_JACRSZ010000021.1 GCF_014385005.1 Jingyaoa shaoxingensis
GGAAGACGAAGGCAGAACTTAGCAGGAAGGTCGTTCTGGGAGCGAAGCGAACAGAACTTCCAAAAGGTTTGGGAAACACGGATGAAAAGTATTTACCGTATGCGGTTTTGAAGGTACAATCTTCATATTCCTCGATAGCTCAATGGTAGAGCACTCGGCTGTTAACCGAGGGGTTGTTGGTTCGAGCCCAACTCGGGGAGTTTTAAAGAAGAAATAGAATATCAGGCTCCATGGTCAAGCGGTTAAGACACCGCCCTTTCACGGCGGTAACAGGGGTTCAAATCCCCTTGGAGTCATTATCGGGGTGTGGCTCAGCTTGGCTAGAGCGCCTGGTTTGGGACCAGGAGGTCGCAGGTTCGAATCCTGTCACCCCGATCCAACAAATAAATATGCGGGTGTAGTTCAATGGTAGAACACCAGCCTTCCAAGCTGGATACGTGGGTTCGATTCCCATCACCCGCTTTGCAACAAAACAATATAATGGGCTATCGCCAAATGGTAAGGCAACGGACTCTGACTCCGTCATTTCAAGGTTCGAATCCTTGTAGCCCAGCTTCAAAGCAGTGGTAGATCCGCTGCTTTTTGTTTTTCTTTCAGAACTTTTCAAAATAAGTTGAATATAAGACCACAATGTTCTATAATTGGCAAGGTACCTCGATTGGAAATAAAAGGAGAAGAAAGATGCTCAAAGGAAGAACAGTTATTTTAGGAGTGACAGGAAGTATTGCCGCATATAAAATTGCTTCATTGGCAAGCATGCTTGTGAAAAAGCAGGCAAGTGTACATGTTATCATGACTCAGAATGCAATGAATTTTATCAATCCCATCACCTTTGAGACTTTGACAGGCCATAAGTGTCTGGTAGATACCTTTGACCGGAATTTTGAGTTTCAGGTAGAACATGTGTCACTGGCAAAACAGGCAGATGTAGTGATGATTGCACCGGCAAGTGCCAATGTAATCGGAAAGCTGGCACATGGAATTGCAGATGACATGCTGACAACTACGTTATTGGCATGCAGATGCCCGAAGTTCCTTTCTCCGGCCATGAATACAGCCATGTATGAGAATCCAATCGTACAGGATAATTTAAAGATCCTGAAAAAATATGGTTATGAAGTGATTACACCGGCCAGTGGGTATCTGGCGTGTGGAGATACCGGATCAGGTAAGATGCCGGAACCGGAGACTCTGTATCAGTATATTGAAAAAGAACTGGCAGGGCCGAAGGATCTGACTGGAAAGAAGGTACTGGTTACCGCAGGACCGACGCAGGAAAACATTGATCCGGTACGATATATCACCAATCATTCATCAGGAAAGATGGGCTATGCAGTGGCGAAAGCAGCTATGCTGAGGGGAGCTGAGGTTACACTGGTCAGTGGCCAGACAGCCCTGACACCACCGATGTTTGTAGATTATGTGCAGATTACAACAGCAGAAGAAATGTACCAGGCAGTCACCAGCAGAAGTGATGAGCAGGACATTATTATCAAAGCTGCTGCAGTCGCAGATTACAGACCAAAGACTGTATATGACAATAAGGTCAAAAAGCAGGATGGACAGATGTCAATCGAACTGGAAAGAACCAGAGACATTCTGGCTTATCTTGGCGAACACAAAAGAGAAAATCAGTTTTTATGCGGATTTTCTATGGAAACGGAGAATATGATAGGTAATTCCAGAGCCAAATTACAGAAGAAGAACCTGGATATGGTTGCAGCCAACAATGTAAAAGTAGAAGGTGCAGGCTTCCAGGGGGATACAAATGTAATGACTCTGATTACGCAGGATCAGGAAATTGCCCTTCCATTAATGAGTAAGGAAGAGGTAGCGGATAAGATCCTGGATACAATCAGGGATAAGATGTAACTTATACCTGACAGTAACCCGTTAACCAGATTTTCGGACAGATTCTGTCCGACCATCACCGTATTGTATCCCGGACGGGAACAGTAACAAGGAGGAAATTATGAGAAACACAAAAACAAGTAACATGACAATTATGGCGCTGATGACAGCGGTACTGCTGATCTTTGCCTGCACACCAATTGGAACGATCCCGATCGGTCCATTATCTATTTCACTGAATATGATACCGGTAGCGATCTGTGCCATAGCCATGGGTCCGGCAGGAGGAGCTGCGGCAGGGGCTATTTTTGGATTATTAAGTTTTCTGCAGTGCTTTGGAATCGGTATTCCAAGCGGAATGGGAATTATCCTGGTAGGAATTAATCCGGTTCTGGCATTTATTCAGAGATTTGTACCAAGACTTCTGGATGGACTGCTGATTGGATACATTTTCAGAGCAATCAGCAAGAAAAACGTATATGCAGGATGTGCGATTACCGGATTTTTTTCAGCGCTTTTGAATACCGTATTCTTCATGGGAGCACTGGTACTGTTATTCGGTAACACCGAATATGTACAGGGACTGATTGCCGGAAGAAATGTCATCGTCTTCATCTGCGCATTTGTAGGTGTGAATGCAGTAGTAGAGATGGTAGTAGCGACACTGATTACCGGAGCGGTAGGAAGTGCCTTATTCAGAGCAAAAGTGTTAAGCAGATAAAAGGAGAACGTCAATGATTTTGACCATAGATATCGGAAATACCAACATCGTGGTTGGTGGTATCGACAAAGAGAAAACACATTTTATAGAAAGACTTTCCACAGTACGTACCAAGACAGAATTGGAATACGCCATAGATATTAAGCTTCTGCTGGACATCTACAAGATCCGTCCGGATCAGATTGAAGGAGGCATTATTTCTTCTGTAGTACCGCAGATCACCAACATTGTGCAAATTGCCACAGAGAAGATCTTGAAAAAAGAAGTGTTGGTACTGGCGGCAGGTGTGAAGACCGGACTGAATATTAAGATCGATAATCCGGCACAGCTGGGTGCCGATCTGGTGGCAAACGCAGTGGCAGGAGTCAACTATTATCCGGTTCCTCAGATTATCATCGATATGGGAACGGCAACCACATTGTCTGTAGTAGATGAAAAAAAACAGTACATAGGCGGTATGATCCTTCCGGGACCGCGCATTTCTCTGGATGCACTTACATCCCGTGCATCCCAGCTCAGCGGCATCAGCCTGGAAGCTCCGAAGCACATCATCGGCAAGAACACGATCGAATGTATGAAGAGTGGTATTGTATACAGCAATGCAGCGGCTATGGACGGAATGATTGAACGAATCGAAGAAGAGATGGGAAGCAAGGCAACTGTGATCGCTACAGGAGGCCTGGCAAAGAGCATTGTACAGCACTGCAAACGGGAAATCATCCTGGATGAAGAACTGATGCTGAAGGGACTCTATATCATTTACGAAAAAAATAAATAAAAATAAGAACAGCAGATTTGTCTGATCAATAGAAGTCAGACAGGTCTGCTGTTTTACATTATATCTTTTCAAATGTTTCAATCAGGCAATGATGTTCTTTTTTCGCTTTATCATAATTAATTCCGACTAGAAGAATATTTCCAGTATAATTCAGAATCGAATCGGGATATTTTCGATCTTTTATTTGCTGCAATGCAGTGTGGGCATTCTGATTCCATTTCAATTCTACAATCAATGCGGGATAATCATGAATATATTCGGGCTTTGGAATATACACAAAATCGGCAAATCCCCGTCCGGTTGGCAGTTCACGGACTGGCTTGAAATAATACTGCATGGAACTTAGATATGCGATAGCCAGAATGCTGCTCAGAGAATTTTCGTCATTGTATTGAATAACGGAGGTATATTCATTATGAATTTTTTCAATTTGAGCTGCGACAGTATTACCATCCATGTCGAGTGTAGCATCTAACAGGCACTCAGATTCCTGCTGAAATCTGAGCAGATCATTCCACTTACGGCTTTCAACAGCAAGCGTCAGTTCTTGACGAATTTCTTCATTTGGAATAAATGCCATTTTTCGTGTCTGATCATACCCCAGATATCCAAGATGAATCATATAAGTGAGAACATCATCCTTATTATGAATAGTCGTGATATCATTTTTGAAAGATGCAGTATTGACTTTTGTTGAAGTACCGGAGAGCATTTCAATAATGGCACTTTTCAGTCCGTCATAGTTCATATTGATCAGTGGAACAATGGTTTCATAAGAAGCTGTTTCAGACCAGTAACTCTTAAATTCATGCCGGAGCATGACGCTGACGACAGCTTTTGGATTGTATACCTGATGACCGGAAAGTAAATAACCATTATACCATTTTTTAACTTTATCAAAGTCCTGATGATATTGTTCTGAAAGGGTTTTCACTTCATCTTCTGTAAATCCTACATATGGAGCCAGATCGCTGGCACTCAACATAGTGAATTCATCAAAGTTATTTAATGCAGACTGTGTTTTTTCCTTTTTGATAGGAAGGATACCGGTGAGATAGGCAAGCTGAATGTATTTGGTAGGTTCTGTTCCTTTAAATAATCCTCTCAGAAAATTAATGTATTCGTCTAAGACTTCGGTATTGGCAGATTCATCTCGAATCAGTACATCCCACTCATCAATAATGATAATGAATTTTTGCCCGTTGGTCTCTCTGATCAGGGAGAGGGCGTTTGGTAAAGTCTTTATATTATCAGATAAAATGCCTGGGTAGATTCCTTTCAGTTCAGTCAGTACAGAATCTATGATAAATGCAATGACTTCATCGGCATTAGAGCAGTTGGCAAGAAACCATTGGATATCGATATGGATGACATCATACTTATTAAGATGCATCTTGAAATCAGGTGACTGGCCGATGGACAGATCAGAAAACATTGTTTCAGAATTGCAGCCCTTGCTGTAATAAGCGGTGAGCATATTGGCAGCATAAGATTTTCCAAATCTACGGGGACGGCTGTTACAAATATAAGCATTAGAAGTACCAAGAACGCTGTTGGTATATTCCAGTAGCCCTGTTTTATCCACATATATTTTTGAATTTAAGGCTACCTGAAACGCACTGTTATCAGGATTGACGAATCTTCCCATGAGCTTTAAAGTCCTTTCTGGTGCTGCATATCAAGTGAGAGTGCAACGAATCAATAATTGCTTAAATTTTAGCATTTAAGAAGAAAAATGGCAAGTTGCAGAAAAAAGACAATCGAAAGAAGGAACTGATGCTGAAGGGACTCTATATCATTTACGAAAAAAATAAATAAAAAATAAGAACAGCAGATTTATCTGATCAATAGAGGTCAGACAGATCTGCTGTTTGCTTTTATAACAACACATCAGGAATGATTTTGAATCAGTCCTTTTACGATATAGGATAGATGCTGGATTTGTTCAGGATCTATTTTTTTTAAATCATTTACCAATTCTGCCAGGTATTCCGGACAGGAACATTCACTTCAGCCTCTAAGAAAAAAGGTAAAACAGATCCTGCATGTAAGAGAAAATGAATTCAGCCATAAGGCATTAAAGACACTGATCACATTTGGTCTGATCGACATCAGCTGGATCTTCTTCCGGGCAACCATGGGACAGGGAATCGTCATTCTGAAGAGAATCCTGGCATTCTGGAGACCTGGATGGATCAAGTGGGGCGTCAACTTAGATGTCATGCAATTGTCAGAGGGACGTATCTGGGTAGTAGTATTTTCACTGATCATTTTGATTGGAGCAGATATATGTAAATACGTTGGTTTTCAGGCATCACAGTTCATTATGAAACAGGGAATCTGGCTGCGGTGGCTGATTTACCTTGCAGGAATTTTTGGAATATTGATCTATGGAATCTATGGACCTGCATATTCCGCCAGCGAATTCATCTATTTCCAATTTTAGTCTATTTTGTCCTTAATCAGAGGACAATGATAAAACTTATGAAAACAGGGAGGATGGAAGAATGAAGACAAACAGGAAAGTGACATATACCAATATAAAAACCAATGAAAAAGCAAAATGGGAGATATATTGTACAGAGAATTGGTAAGGGGAATTAAGAATAATAATGAAACGATAAACAATTATACTTTACTCTGTGGTGATTTTTATTATAATAAAAATAAAGGAACTGCCAGAGGATGGCAAAATCAGATAGTGTAAAGTAATCTACAATGTAGCAGAAAAAGTGTGGAGGAAAAGGCATGAAAGATTGGAGCAGAAATGTTTAAGGAAATACTGGGTGCGGTAACTGTTTCCTGCCTGATATCATTCACATGTCAGGCAAAAGACAGCATGCCGGATGCAAGACAGATTGCAGAAGAAACATTGGATCTTTCCTATATAGGAGATCAGACTTATGATTTGGAACTGTATTCCGAAGACAGCAAAATCCATATCAGTACGATAGAATCGGCAGGAATTCTGTCGGCATATAAGAATGATTTTGACGGAGATGGTCAGCAGGAGATATTCTGTGTATCCTTCGAGGAAAGTAATGAGCCGGAGATAGAGAATGCCATACATTTTTCTGTTATAAAAAAGGAACAGGAGAACTGGAAGGTGGTAGCTCAGCAGGAAATACTGGAGACCAAAACAGATGGACGGACTGGAATCGTAAGTGGACTGAATGATGCGCTTTTATTTACTACGGAATCGGTTTCCTTTAGAGAAAAAGACGGTGTGTTTGAATTCTACTATGAATGTTATGCAGATGGAATCATGGCAACTGGACAGAAATGGTATCTGACAGGATATCGTTTCGAAAATAATCAGTTAGACTGGATAGAAGAAACAGATTCGCTGAGGTTCTGGGGTTCACCGATTTCGATGATATGGAATTCAAATGGCTCAGATACCTATGCGGATATACTGCAGAACTATCAGGCACTTGGATTCCAGAGCAGTGAAGTCAGTCAGGAATGGATGACTGCTGACCAGAATGAAGGTTTGTCTGAAATATTGAGAATGAAAAAGAACAGCACTCTATCCATGGATGATATTCAGCGGTGGTGGAATGGAGTAGGTTACGGAAAAGTGCAGAGCACATTGGCTGGATTTTATTTTTCTATTGATAATAAAGCAGATGAAATACAGGAAGAATCACTGGAGGATGAGATTGAACCAGATCAGGAAGACGATGGAATCATCTATTTAGGGACAGCGCTTGAAGCACAGGAGAGTACCGGCAGTTCTGATACATCGGCAAGAGAAAAATATGCGCCATATATAGAACAGTTTGATGAAAAGAATCAGACAGCCATACAGGAAAACCAGATGAATATTTCTGGAAAAACCTATGTTGCCTATGCAGACATTGATCAGAACGGCGTAGAAGAATGTATAGTAAAGTTCTCAAGTGACGATCCTGTGACAATTTCCAGTGACAGTATCCGAACAGAAATCTATACAGTGGAAGACGATACGGTAAAAATCGTTCTGGAACAGGAGCCGGTTGGAAGCGGCTGGTATCCAATAATACATGTGTATCAGGACTGGAATATGATCTATGCATATACATCAGGACATGCTCTGATATCATATGATTTTTATCCGTATCAGGACGGAGAGCTCAATGGTGAGGCGAGATATTCCTGTCAATATGGAATGGATGGAGTCTATTACATAGACGGTACCTACGAAACCGGAACAGTGGCATCAGAAGCAGAGTTTGAGCGTTATCTGAAACATTTAATCGGAGGAAAAGACGGGTATCCGATGGAATCCAAATAAGTAAAAAATATGAGGGAGAATGAAAATGAAAAACGAAATAAAGAAATCTTTTGGGAAAAGACTGGGTGTGTTACTGGTGTTCGTGCTTGTTTATTTAACATTTTCGGTAACTGCTTTGGCAAATAGCAGCAAGCACGTTATGGCGGTAAATGGGCGTAATGTCGGAAAAAATTATTTTGATGAATTAACATCTATAATACAGACAAGTAATCTGCCTAAGTATAAAAATAATAACAAATTATATAAATACAGCTATAATACAGACGCTGGATTATGGAATAAGAAAAAAAAGAAGGAAGTTATCAAAAAAATTTATAGTACGATGGATAGTGCATTTTCGAAAAACTCTGCTGGGGATCTGAGCTTCTTTTATTATTCGGGGCATGGAGAAAAGCCCAGTGAGAAGAATTCATCACGTGGAGCTTTGCCAATTGGTCATTTTGGAATGTTTATATCCGATAATAAAAATACAATGGACAGAATCACATTTGATGATCTGGTGAAAAAACTGGCAACCTATAAAGGCAAAATGGTTGTTATAATAGACTGCTGTTATTCAGGATGTATTGTTGAAGCTGCAAAACATTGCCTGTCGTCAAAAGATTTGAACAGATTTATGTTCGTATGTGCAGGAAGTAAAGGCGAAGAGGTTCAGTCAGGGCGATTCTCTAAGCGAGTGGTTGATATTTTGAAAAATACGTCAGAATGCGAAAAAAAAGATTTAAATAAGGATGGCTATATTTCTGGTTCGGAATTGATGAAAGATATGAAAGTATATGGACAGGGTCTGACGCATCCATTCGTAGAATATACAGACAGTCAGTATAAAACCTTTCCGATTTTTTCATATAAGGTTACGAGAAACAATTTGCTTTTGGATAAAAAGTCTCTGTCGATTTGTGTTGGAGAAACATATCAAATGAAAGTAATTGCTGGCAGGAAAAGTGGGATGCGATGGAGTAGCAGTAATAAATCTATTGCTACAGTTAATTCTACAGGGAAAATAACAGGAAAAAAAGCCGGCACAGTAAAAATTACAGCAAAGGTAGGTGGAAAAACAGCAACGTGTTCGGTAACAGTAAAAAAATCTGGAAACCAGTCATCAGCCAAAACAAATAACAAATTATCTAAGAAAGAGCAACATAAATTATACGAGAGCACGATCAAGTCTTATGCAAAGTCCATGAAGAACGGGGCGAAAAAATGGAATGAAGATTCCGGTCTGAAGACATATTTTGCTTTCGTTGATATTGACAAGAACGGAACAGATGAACTGATTGTAAGGGCAGTAAATTCCACCATGAAACAGACCACAGCCAGTACTTCCGGATATGGAGAAAATACACACATTTATACCATCAAGAACAATAAAGTAAAAAAAGTGCTGGGGAACAGTACCTATGCTCCGACATTAGGACATGTTAATTACGTTCGTGTTTATAAAAACTGTAAGTATATTGACCGAGGATTTTCACATCTTCCAGCGGATTACATTTTTTACAAATACAGTAATGGTATACTAGCTTCAAAACCAACCTATAGATTTGCTGTTGGAGGGTGGGGGACAAACTTCTGGAGTATCAATGGGAAAATTGTCTCAAAAAGTTATTGTATGAAGCAGTTAAATAAGGTATCCGGTAATAGAGAAGGATATCCAATGCACAAATATTCAGCATCAACATACAAGAACTATCTGTAGAACCAAATGAGCAAAGCGAAGGCTTTATCTTCATTGGCTGATGGAAATAAAGCTAAATGAATTGACGAGGGAGAATAAGAGGATGAAGAAGCTGGTAAAAAAACAAATCATGTGCGTAATGACAATAGCATGCTTGGTTCTGGCATTTTGTTTATGCCCGATGCAGAAAACAGAGGCAAGGGACTGGGGCGAAGACTACCCATATGGAGAACATGAGATTTTAAAATTCAATGGGAAAAATGCAACATGGAATTTACGAAAACGTGACAATGCACTGGAGTGGTATTATAGCATTCAGACAGGAACACAATCGGACACTTGGAAGAACGTAAAACTGACGACTGGTGATCCTTATGTGGTTGAAACATTTGCTGAGGAATCTCGCGATGCGAAAAACAGAACCAATGTCAGCCTGAATCTGGAGCCAACGAATCCAGGAAAAACGACGGTAACATTAAGTTTCAAAAATAGAGGGAAAAACTATAAATACAAATTTAAAGTAATTGTACGAAACTATGAGAATCCATTTGAAAGACTGAAGATTGGAAATAAGAATATAAAATCACAGTACGAAGACGGGGCAATTGATCATGGCGGAGACGACCGGGAGTATAATGAATCAGCAAGTCTCAAACTGGAGAAGGGTACTCATAAGATGGATATCAGAATGAGAAAGAACTGGAAACTGATATCTGTAAAAAATGGGAAAACGGATCTTACCAAATCAAAGAAAGTCAAGGTGGACGGAAAATATACCTACCTGACACTTATCGTTCAGAACGAAAAGACAGGGGAAAGATTGTCATATTACGTAGAAATAGTCGCTGTAGCAAAAAGTAATACTTCAAATACAGTTTTAAGATTAAACAAATCCAATATTTCTATGTATGTTACTGGATTCGCGAAAATTACAGCCACCTGTAATAAAAATTCGCAAAAAATCACATGGTTATCCAGCAACAGTAAAGTTGCAACCGTGAAAAATGGTGTGGTTACCGCTAAGAAGGCTGGTACTGCAGTCATCACAGCCAGCTGCAATGGTGTAAAAAAGACCTGTCGCATAACTGTAAAAGAAGATTGGTATAACAAAGTTCTGAAGTCCACTTCTTCTTACAGGGTAAAGTATTTAAATGGAAAGACAACCACGATATATAGAAGCCGGTTTAACAGATATCGTTTGTACGATATTAATAAGGATGGCATAAAAGAACTTTTATTATATAATGATTATGAGGAAAATGCTCTTTTTACTTTTTATAATGGAAAAGTAACGCCATTAATATACGGTACTCTTAGAGGAATTTATGTCAAAGGGAAATATCTTATCGTTCAAGAGGGATCTTCTATGAGTAGTACATATTATGTACACGTTATAGAAAAGGGTAAACTGAAACTGATTTGTAAGCTCTTTGAAACGACAAGCAGTATTGTTGCGGTTCCGGGGTATAGTGTTAACGGCAAAAAGTGTTCAAGAGCAATTTTTATAAAATCATCTGACAAATATTTGAAAAATATGAAATCTTTGCGTTGGTAATGGAAAATAAATTGGATTTATCTAAAGAGTGTTAATTGGCAGAGAGAAAAAATGACTAAAAGAAGTATCATTGTAATAGTTACATTATTAATAGGAATTGGCATAGGTGTAATTGTATATAACAAATGGAATTCACCAGAAAGGGCATTAGTTGAAACAATCATTGATGTTCATAAAGATGGAATGGATGGTCTTGAAAAGCATCTTACAGACCAGAATATAGAGTTGATTAAGAATATTCAAGATATTTCGGAAGATAATGCAATCTCCAATTTACTATCAGCTAAATCCACAGATTTTATAGTTCGGTTCTTAAAAAGTAAAGTATCAGAAATGGATTGGTCTGTTGTAGAAATCACGAAAGAAGAGGAATCTTCGGAGGCAATATTAGGTTTTAAGTATAAAGATATGTTTACCGGAACAATAGGGATTAAAATGGAAAAAGTAAAAGGAAAATGGCTGATAAGTGCAATAGGAGATTTTTCTGTTGAAGAGGTAAAATGAAAAATGCACATGTTTATACCAAGATGCCTACTTTGAGCAGAATCAGTAAGTACAAGAACTATCTATAGGCTGCAAATGAATTCAGTAAAAGCGACGGACAACTTGAAATACCTTACATAAACCGATATAATGGATGCCAGGGGCAGAAGGAATGCTCCTGGCATTTTCAAGGTTGCCAGAAAGATAGGCTCATAACTTGAATGTCATTTTTTAAAAGAGATAAATTTCAGGAGGACAGTAAGTGAGAGATATTCCGGTTTTATATATTGTAATACCCTGTTATAACGAAGCGAATACACTGCCGGTAACGGCGCCTTTGTTTCTGAATAAGATACAGGAACTGATTGAACGGAATCTGGTGCAGGACAGCAGCAGGATTCTGTTTGTGGATGATGGAAGTAAGGATGATACCTGGCAGATTATATCTACGCTGGCGAAGAATAATAAGTATTTTGCCGGCATTGCCCAGAGTAGGAACCGTGGTCATCAGAATGCGGTACTGGCGGGGTTGATGGAATCAAAGGATAAATGTGATATCACAATTTCTATAGACTGTGACGGGCAGGATGACCTGAATGCTATGAATGAGATGGTAAAAAAGTACCTGGAAGGATTTGATGTGGTGTATGGCGTGCGCAATGACCGATCTTCCGATACGTTTTTTAAGCGTTTTACAGCAGAGGCGTTTTATAAGTTGCTGCGTGTGATGGGCGTGGAAGTTGTGTTTAACCATGCCGATTACCGTCTGCTTTCTGCCAGAGTGGCAGAAGAACTGGGGAATTTCAAAGAGGTGAACATTTACCTGCGGGGGATGATTCCGCTGATTGGCTTTTCCAGTACTGAAGTATATTATGAGCGACATGAACGTATGGCAGGGAAAAGCCATTATCCACTGACGAAGATGTTGGAACTGGCTCTGAATGGGATCACCAGCCTGAGTATCAAGCCAATCCGTATTATTTCATCAATAGGTCTGGGGGTATCGGCTCTCAGTTTCCTGATGATCATCTGGACGTTTGTACGGTATTTTCAGCATCAGACGGTGCCGGGATGGGCAAGTACTCTGGATATTATCTGTCTGATGGGTGGACTTCAGCTGATCTGTCTGGGCGTGCTGGGAGAATACATAGGCAAGATCTATATGGAGACGAAGGACCGTCCGCGCTATATTATCAGCAAGCGCACTGACAATATGGAGGAAAATAATGAACTGGATAAATAAGAATAAAAAGAAGTTCTGGTTTTCCCTGCTGGTCAATGGTGCGTTATTGCTGTTACTGTTGCTGATTTTCAGGCCAAAGTATGAGACCAATGATGATATGGGGATTCTCTGTATGGTCAGCGGTGTGAAGCTGGGGGCAGATGCTCATCTGGTATACATCAATTATGTGCTGGGTAAGCTCCTGGTATTGTGTTATCAGGCAGCAGGTGGTGTACCATGGTATGCACTGATCCAGTATGGAGTGCTTCTGGGAGCGTTTACGGCAATTACCTATGTATGCCTGAACAAGATCGAGAGCTGGAATGTGATTTGGATACTTGCAGCGGTTCTGACCGCATTTTCCTTTGAGGCATATATTAAGCTGCAATATACCAAAACAGCAGGAATTCTGTCAGCAGCAGGTTTGTTTTTATTCTGTTATGCAGTGATCAGTAAAGAAAAATTTAAGCAGAGACTGCTAGGCAGTATTTTCCTTTGTGCTTTTGGGTTTATGTATCGGAATGTGCAGTTTTTTGCAGAGGCGGCACTTATGTCAGCAGCAGGAATACCGGTATTGTTTTTCTGTTGCCGTCAGCTAAAGGAAAAGAAGAATATCATTCTGGTGCAGGGATTGACAGGATGTGCAATTCTGGCAGTTGTGGTTGGCGGACTGTTTGTGGCAGATAAACTGGCATACCGTTCAGAAGTATGGCAGGATTATCTGGCATATAATACAGTCCGAACAGAACTGTATGATTATGGTTTCCCGGATTATGAATCTCACAAAGAGACCTATGATGCATTACAGATTGATGAAAATGCATTTAAGCTCTATAAGCAGTGGAATCATGGCGACTCGGAAAAGATGTCTACAGAGGTAATGAAGAGTATTGCTTCTGCAAAGCCGGAAAGGACTGTCAACAAGAAACTGATTTCCGGGTATATTCATCTGTTCCCGGTGAAGTTTTTTACCATTGCAGTATTCAATATTTTTCTGATGGTATTTCTTTACAGTTTTCTGACTGGAACATTCAGCAGAGAGTCTGTATTATCGCTGGTATTTGAGGCAGTGATGATAATGCTGTTGTATTTTTACCTGTATTATCAGGGAAGATATCTCTATAACAGAGTTGACGTGGGAATATGGCTGGCGGCATCGCTGGTGGTTATATGGAATTATAATCAGGGAAATGGAAAATATGTTTGTGTGGAAGGGGCTGTTTTGGCAGTACTGGCACTGGCAGTCTGTGTGTCACAGGGCAGCTGGGTTTCACGTTTACGAGTAAATGCTAAAGAAGATTATTCGAAAATGAGGGCATTCATCAAGGAACTTCACAGTGATCAGGAACATCTGTATCTGACAAAGATGGGAACCGTATCTTTTGCAAAAGCCTATGGCGTGTTTGATGTGATTCCAAAAGGTATGGCAGATAATCTGTATCCCCTTGGCGGATGGACAGCTAATACACCAGTCTATACAGAAGTACTGGAAAAATATGGTGTAGTCAATCCGTTTCGGGATATGATCGGCAATGAGAAGATATATCTGGTGGATAAAGAGATCGACAGAACTATGGAGTATCTGCATACCTATTATGATGCAGATGCAGAGGCAGAAGAAGTGGCAGTGAACGGAAAAACAGGAATTTATCAGATTCAATAACAGATATGATAGAACAGGGTATCTCAGAGATGGGATATCCTGTTTTTTAACGATTCAGAACCCAAAATAGTTTTCAATTGACAGAAAAAGAAAACAGTGTTATCATTTCAAAAACGAATAGTTCAATATTGAAATAATTAGAAAGGAGAAGTCATGAATCAACTGCTTTTTATGATACATAATTCACTGGAATTATATGAAAGTCTGTGCCAGCCTGTATGCAGGAATTGTAATCTGCCGCAGACTGCGCTGGACATTCTTTTGTTTTTGGCCAATAATCCGGAATATGATACTGCCAGAGACATTTGCCGGGTTCGTGGAATCAAGGCGAATCTGGTTTCATTTCATGTGGAGAAGCTGGTGCAGGAAGAATATCTGCAGCGGGAGCCGGTGCCGGGAGACAGACGCCAGGTAAAGCTCCTGCTGACAGAAAAGAGCCAGACAGTAGTTGAACAGGGCAGAGCGGTGCAGCAGAATTACCGTGAGATCCTGACAGCCCATATTACACCGTCTGACATGGAAGTATTTGGGCGCTGCATGGACACGATCCGACAGAATATAGAAGATGCAAAACACACTGAAACAAAAGCAAAATTGACAGAAAAAGGGGATAAGAAAAGATGAATTGGGTTATTATGGTTTTAGTAACATTTTTTGCAGGTATGGGCGCAGGCCTTGGCACAGGATTTGCAGGAATGAGTGCTGCCGCGGTCATCAGCCCGATGTTGATTACATTTCTTCATATGGATCCATATATGGCCGTGGGAATCGCACTGTCATCAGATGTACTGGCAAGTGCGGTATCTGCCTATACCTACGGTAAAAATAAAAATCTGGACATTAAAAATGGAATCATTATGATGTGCAGTGTGCTGGTATTTACGATAATCGGAAGTTTTATTGCCAGCCTGGTACCATCGAAGACCATGGGAGGATTTTCCACAGTCATGACGTTCCTGCTGGGCGTGAAATTCATTGTTCGTCCGGTTATGACAACGAAAGAGAGTATGCAGGCGGTGTCTGCGAAAAAGCGTGCCATACAGTCTGTCATCTGTGGAATGCTCATTGGATTTATCTGTGGTTTTGTAGGTGCCGGTGGCGGCATGATGATGCTTCTGATTCTGACCAGTGTGCTGGGATATGAACTGAAAACAGCAGTGGGAACCAGCGTATTTATTATGACATTTACCGCACTGACCGGAGCAGTATCTCACTTTGCCATTGGAGGAGCACCGGACTGGACAGTCTGGATCCTGTGTGTGGTATTCACTTTTATCTGGGCGAGAATCGCAGCTGTTTTTGCCAATAAGGCAGAGCCAAAGACACTGAACCGGGCAACCGGTGCGGTACTGGTAATTCTGGGAGCTGCAATAATGGTATTTTCGTAAAAATCAATTCCACACTTTTCATGTATTTGGAAGCATGATAAAATGAGTACTGTTCAGATCTGGTATATTCTGAACAGTATTTTTTCGCATATTTGGAGGAATGAATATATATGAATGTATTTGATATCATTGGTCCGGTAATGATCGGTCCTTCTTCCAGCCATACGGCGGGCGCAGTACGCCTGGGACGGGTTGCCTGGCAGATCCTGGAAGATGAACCGGTGAAGGCAGTGATTGAATTATCAGGTTCATTTGCACAGACTTACCGGGGACACGGGACAGATAAGGCTCTTGTTGCAGGAATTATGGGAATGAATTCATTTGATGAGAGGATTCGCTGTTCTCTGGATCTTGCGAAAGAACAGGGATTGGAGTATGAGTTTCATGAAGTGATGATACCAGAAAGTCATCCAAATACTGCGCGGATACATCTTCTTGGAAAAAGCGGAAAAACTGTGGATATCCAGGGAGCATCTGTGGGTGGAGGTAATATTCTGGTGGAAAAGATCAATGGTATGGATGTATCGTATACCGGGCAGAGTACCACGATTCTGGTGCGGCATTATGACCGCCCAGGTGCTATTGCCGCGGTGACGAATTTTATGGCATATTCCGGTGTGAATATCGGAAACTTCCGTTTGTCAAGACAGAAAAAAGGCGGGGAAGCGATCATGACTATTGAGATTGACGGAGAAGCACCGGAAAAGCTGACGGAGCAGCTGAAAGTGCTTCCTCATGTAATCAGTGCAATTATTCTGAAAGTGATATAGGTGCGGCTATGGAATATACAACAATCAATGAGCTGGTGGAGACTGCAAAGGAAAATGGAATAAGTGTCGGTGAAGCTGTTTTGAAGGATCAGGCTGCGCAGATGGAGCAGACAGAAGAGCGTCTTCTCGCACAGATGGAAGAGAGCCTGCAGGTGATGTAAAAAGCCGTAGAGAGCGGTATGGATCCGAGACTTCGCTCTACATCCGGATTAACCGGTGGAGATGCCTGGAAAATGATGAAATATGGAAAAACAGGTGGTATTACAGGAAGTTTTATGACTGGTGCCATGGCGAGAGCATTGGCAGTGTCAGAATACAACGCAGCAATGGGAAAGATTGTAGCTGCACCTACGGCCGGTTCCTGTGGGATTATGCCGGGCTGTCTGGTAAGCGTGATGAAGGAACGTGGCATTGCCAGAGAAAAGATACTCAGAGGAATGTTCCCGGTCTTACATATGGACAAAATCATGATAGGAGATATCATGTTATTGATACCGGGGAGTACCTTATATTATTGTATGAGTGCACTGGCAGAAGGAAATATGGAACAGGCAGGGGAGTATGGAAGCCAGACTTTTTTATGTGCTATGGGAATTGCCGGAGGAATGGCGATTGCGTGGTGCATCTGCGATCTGACAAGAAAATGGGAAAAATATCGGATGCAGAATTAATTGAAAAAACAGGCCGGATTATGATAAAATTGTTTAGAAAAACGTGGCAAGATTAAGAAATAGTTGAAAAAACGGGGCAGACGGATAAAGAGGGAGAACCGATGGCAATTAAAGTATATATTCTGAAAAAGTCAATTATGAAATCATCCATGGATGAATATCTGGAAATGAAAGCAGAATTAAAAGAGCGGAAGAAACTGGAAAAACAGATGAACCCGGAGAAGCAGATGGATCCGGAAAGTATGATGGAACAGAAACAGAAAAAAGAGCTTCGTGCGGTGTTTGTCTCTGAATCTGATACGGCACTGCAGGCTCTGGAGATCGCAGGTATTTCTTATGAAGGAGAAATTGATCTGGATGATATTGAGTTCTGTAAGGTGGAGTCACAGCAGAAATGTATCTGCGGGAACCTTCATATTCCAAGGCGGAATGATGTGCTGGGAGAAAAAATCCGTATGTACTTTTTTGCAAACCGGAAGAATATTGTGATTATCGATGATGAGGAATTTGCCGAAAAAGTCATTAAGCGGATCATAGCCAGCAGAACCAAGCCGGGACAGAGCAGAGAACGTTTTTTGTATAATTTCTGCGCGAAATTTATGGATGAAGACCTGGACAATCTGGGAAGATATGAAAAAAAGATCATGAATATAGAAGAAGAGATCAACGAAGATGATTTGGATGAGGTTACGGAAGAGATTGCATTACTTCGAAAAGAACTTCTGATTCTGAGAGAGTATTATGATGAAATGAATGACTTTGGAAAACAACTGGAGGAAAATGAGAATAATTTCTTTTCCGGAAAAAACCTGTCTTATTTCGGTACCATTTCTGACCGGGCTGACCGTCTCATGGGCCGGACCATGTATCTGCTGGATTACATTGGTCAGGTTCGTGATACCTACCAGGGAAAAGTGGCAGAGCACCAGAACGATAACATGGAGTTCCTGACCATTATTTCCACGATTTTCTTCCCGTTGACTTTAATTACAGGCTGGTATGGGATGAACTTCGATAACATGCCGGAGCTGACCCATGGATATCCTTTTGTAATAGGTTTAAGCCTTCTGGTGGTCGCTGTGATTATCATTATCTTCAAGAAAAGGAAGATACTATAAATAGCTGCTAAAACTCTCATTCCGGATTGCAGGATGGGAGTTTTTTGAGTATACTAGAACGGAAAGATCGGTTGATGTGAAGGAGAATCGGAAATGAGTTTGGAAACAGAAGAGGTAAAGTTCCGTACAGGATTTATGGGCTATCAGAAGTCTGATGTAGATACTTATATAACGCGGGTAAAGATAGAACTGGAAGATCAGGAGAAGCAGCAGAGAAAGCTGGAAGAGGAGATTCAGGAACAGAGAACGGAGATTGAAGATCAGCAGAAGCGTTTAGACGAGGCTGAGAAAAAATATGAGGATCTGAAACGGGAATATGAAGAATACCGCAATCGTATGGAGGCAGAAGGTGCAGACCCGAAAACTATTCAGGATGCGATCCTGAATGCTCAGAGAATGAGTGAGATTGTGATTGTAGAAGCACAGCAAAAGGCATTTGATATCCGTGAGAAAGCCCGTAAAGATAAAAAGCAACAGGAAGAAGAAGGAAAGAAGATGGTGGAAGATGCCAAGGCAGAAGCTTTGCGTGTGACATCAGAAGCAGAACTGCGCTGTGACAGCCTGCAGCATGAATATGACAGGATACTGATGGATGTGACCGGATTCAAGGCAGAGATCATGAAAATGTACCGCAAGCATATGGAATTACTGGCTGCTCTCCCACCAAAAGAGATCGTGGAAGCAGAAGAGATATCCGAAGATCAGGAAAACGAAAAAGATCAGGAATCTTTGGAAAAAAGTGCAAATGAATGAGGACATTCGAGAGTTGTTGAGGTAGGCATATGTTTTTCATGATGGGAATTACAGAAGGCAGAAAGAAACTGAATTTTCAGCAGACAGTGGTTTGCAGTCAGTGTGGAAGGTATGGACGGTACATGGTATACATGACGTATACCGTATTGTCATTATTTTTCATTCCCTGCCTGAAGTGGAATAAGCAGTATTATGTTGAGAGCAGTTGCTGTCATACTACATATCGGTTGAATCCAGAAGTTGGAAAACGGATAGATCGGGGCGAACAGCCGGAGATTCATCCACAGGATCTGGAGAGAATGAATGGGTATCAGCAGGGAGGATGGAAACACTGTGTGAACTGTGGGTATACTACGCAGGAGGATTTTGAATATTGCCCGAAGTGTGGAAATCGGTTCTAGAATTTGATTTTATCCCAATTACATATTGGATAAACATAATAAATAGTGCAGGAGGATTTGAAGTATGGAACGTGTAGTGAATTTTTTAAAAGATGCAGGAACTTATTATCTGGCAACGGTAGAAGGTGACCAGCCAAGAGTCAGACCATTTGGAACAGCTCATATCTTTGAAGGAAAGCTGTATATCCAGACTGGTAAGGTGAAGGATGTATCAAAGCAGCTTCATGCCAATCCAAAAGCGGAGATCTGTGCATTTCATAATGGTGAATGGCTGCGCGTAGCCGGTGAACTGGTGGAAGATGACAGAAGAGAAGCAAGACAGTCTATGCTGGATGCATATCCGTCTTTACAGAAAATGTATTCTGCAGATGACGGAAATACAGAAGTATTCTATTTCAAAAATGCAACAGCAACCTTCAGTTCTTTTACGCATGAGCCGGAAGTTATAAAGTTTTAGATATAGGCAATAAACAGACAGGGCAGTGAAGATATCATTAATGCAGAAATGGAAAATAGTGTGTAACTGCTCAGAACCCATCGTGAAGATACTGAACAGTTATGCATAAAAAACAGGTAAAATTTTTATGAAAGACAGGCAGACAGTGCCCGAATGTATTAAAGTTCGAGGTGCCAGAGTACATAACTTAAAGAATATTAATGTCGATGTGCCATTGAATCAGATTGTAGGGATTGCCGGAGTATCAGGCTCCGGCAAATCTTCACTGGCACTTGGTGTATTGTACGCAGAAGGTTCCAGACGATATCTGGAATCCTTATCTACGTATACCAGAAGAAGAATGACAGGTACAGCCAAGGCAAAGGTGGATGAGGTGCTATATGTGCCGGCGGCACTGGCGTTGCATCAGCGTCCGGCAGTTCCTGGAATCCGCAGTACCTTTGGAACAGGAACGGAACTGCTGAACAGTCTGAGACTGATGTATTCCAGACTGGCATCCCACAGATGTCCTAACGGGCACTACGTGCCTCCGACACTAAAGGTGGCAGCGGAACAAGAAATCATCTGTCCGGAATGCGGCGCAGTGGTTCGACCGCCGAGTGCAGAAGAACTGGCTTTTAATTCCCAGGGAGCCTGCTCTAAATGTGGCGGAACCGGAAGTGTTCGTACGGTCGACCTGAATTCATTGGTGCCGGATGATTCTCTTAGCATTGATGACGGAGCAGTTGCACCATGGAACAGTCTGATGTGGTCGTTGATGACGGATGTCTGCCGGGAAATGGGAGTACGGACCGATATACCATTTAGGGAACTGACGGATCAGGAAAAAGAAATTGTCTATCACGGACCGGCAGAGAAAAAGCATATTTTTTATAAAGCAAAGAAGTCTAATCAGGCTGGTGAACTGGATTTTACTTATTATAATGCAGTTTATACTGTGGAGAATGCGCTGGCAAAAGTAAAAGACGAAAAAGGTATGAAACGGGTAGAAAAGTTCCTGAAAGAAGAGGTTTGCCCTGCATGTCATGGCAGCAGATTATCGGAAGAAGCCAGAGCACCAAGAATAAGAGGTATTGGTCTGGATCAGGCTTGTCAGATGACACTGGGAGATCTGGTAAAATGGGTGGCAGGAGTGCCGGGTACTCTTCCAAAAGAGATGCGGCCCATGGCAGAGAGTATCTGTGAATCCTTCCAGACGGTAGCCAAAAGACTGATGGATCTGGGACTGTCTTATCTGACACTGGATCGGGCAGCATTGACCCTTTCTACTGGAGAACGCCAGCGTATGCAGCTGGCAAGGGCTGTGCGCAACCGTACTACGGGAGTCATGTATGTACTGGATGAACCATCGATCGGGCTTCATCCGTCGAATATTGTGGGATTGAATGCAGTGATGCATGATCTGGTGGCAGACGGTAATTCTGTCATTTTGGTGGATCATGATACACAGATCCTGTCAGAAGCTAACTGGATCATTGAAATGGGACCGGAAGCCGGGAACGGTGGAGGATATGTAATTGCAGAAGGTAGCATTCCTGAGATTACAGCAAATGCAGATTCTATGATTGGACCATTTTTATCAGATCAGGCAGAGAAGAGAGTTCGTAGCCAGACAGAGGAACAAAATCTGTTTACACTTGGAAAGATCTATTTATCGACTGAAGCACTTCACACGGTAAAGCCTCTGGAAGTTCATATTCCCAAGGGACGTCTGACCGTAGTGACAGGAGTATCAGGCTCCGGAAAGACAACCATGGTACTGGAGAGTCTGATTCCGGCACTGCAGGCACAGATCAATGGAACGCGTCTGCCGGAGCATGTGAAAAGTGTGATAGCAGAGGACATTTCTCATGTGAAGTTGATTGATGCCACGCCCATCGGCATCAATGTCCGTTCTACCGTGGCTACTTATGTCAATGTACATGATGAACTGCGAAAGATCTATGCGCGGACAGCAGATGCAAAGAAATGGAAATACAAAGCGGGAGATTTTTCTTATAATACGGGTAAATTGCGTTGTCCGGTATGTGACGGAACAGGAGAGATCAGTCTGGATGTGCAGTTTCTTCCAGATGTAGATGTGCCATGTCCGGAGTGTGGTGGATCACGTTATGGAAAAGAAGCATATCAGGTTTATCATGAGAATAAAAAAGGACAGAAGATTTCTCTGCCACAGATGATGGCAATGGATATTCACACAGCACTGGAAGTGACGGAAGATCTGAAGACGGTGCATCAGCGGCTGGAAGTACTGGAAAAGCTGGGACTTGGATATCTGACTCTGGGAGAAGAGACACCAAGCCTGTCGGGTGGAGAAGCACAGCGTCTGAAGCTGGCAAGTGAGATGGGAAAAGGTCAAGCGGATTCGGTATTTGTTTTTGACGAACCGACCATTGGACTTCATCCTCTGGATGTGAGAACGCTTCTGCAGGTGTTCCAGACATTGATCGAGAATGGGGCTACTGTAGTGATTATCGAACATGATCTGGATGTAATTCGAAATGCAGATTATATAATTGATATGGGACCCGGCGGCGGAGAAGCCGGGGGACGAATCGTAGCAGCCGGAACACCGGAGCAGATACAGAAGAATCCAGAGAGTATCACAGGAAGATATATCTGACAGATCTTTGATGGTATCCATTAAGCAGCAGGAAAAAGCACCCCGCACATTCATCGGTGTACGCAGCGGAGTGATCAGAACACCTGAGACAGAAGAAAGCTTCTGATTCCATTAGAGGAAAATATGTTTCTGAAAAAGAAGGATATTTCAGAAAAGTTCTATACAATTCAGCGCAGACTGATCGAAGAATTCATTCGGATATTGAAACAAAAATAACTATGAGGAAGAGAAAATGGAACTGAGTTTATTGTTGATGCAGGAAATAATCAAACTTTTTGCCATAATGGTAATGGGCTATGTGATTGTGAAAACCGGACTTCTGAAGTCTTCAGACAGTAAAAGCCTGTCCGTTATTATGGCGTATCTGATCAATCCATGTGTGATTCTTAATGCATTTCAGGTGGATGCCACACCGGAAGTACAAAAAGGGCTGTTACTGGCATGTATAGCTGCCACAGCAGTACATATTTTGTTTCTGGCGGTTACGGCTATTCTGAAAAAGCCGCTGCATCTGGATGTGATCGAGCGGGCATCTTTGATTTACCCTAATGCGGGTATTTTGGTCATTCCGCTGGTACAGAGACTTCTTGGTCAGGAATATGTGATCTATTCCAGTGCTTTTATTGCCATACAGCTGATCCTGCTCTGGACACACTGCAAAAATATGCTTTGCGCGGAACAGTCCATAGACTGGAAAAAGATTGTATTGAATGTCAATATTATTTCCATAGCAGTCGGTATTATATTCTTTTTACTGCGTTTAGAGTTCCCTTCAGGAGTGCAGGATGTACTTGGATCTGTGAGCAATATGATCGGACCGGTGGGAATGCTGATTGCGGGAATGGTCATAGCGGACAAGTCGCTTCTGTCTGTATTCTCCAGAAAAAGAAGTTATCTGTCTGCAGCACTCAGACTGCTGGTTTATCCGGTTCTGGTGCTGATATTGATGAAGATCATCTGCAATATAAGCGGTGCAGCAGATACAGAGAACATCCTGCTGACAGTATATCTGGCATCTATTACACCGGCCTGTGCCATGATCACGACGATGGCACAGTTATATGACAGAGATGCAGCCTATGCCAGTTCTTTATATGTGCTAACAACGCTGTTATCCATACTTACCATGCCAGTGATGGTATTTCTGTTTCAGATAGTAATGTAAAATAGAGAGAAAAGAGGAATGTTGGGAGACGGTTCCTGCATAAATAATTACAGCGTTAATTTTGAAAATTGTAAATATAATACAGAACGCGGTATAGGAAATACAGATCTTTCGGATGTAGGAGGGGAGAAGGAGTGAAGTCAGTATCTGTATATGCCATTACACGGAATCAGAATCTAAAATCTTTGCAGAAAGCAGAGCAGCATCTGTCTGGCAGGGAATATCCTCTGAAGATCCGGGAATGGGAACTGGCCAGTATGAGAGAATTGATAAAACAGTTGGAAGTTCATATGCAGGAAGTATATGTTCTTAGCTTTTTCTATTCTTTTCAGATCCCAAGACTGGGGAAGGAATTTGATCTTATTCAGATAAAAGAAAACCAGATATTGAATATAGAATTGAAGAGTGGAACAGTATCGGATGAGGCTATTCGAAAACAACTGATTCAGAATCGTTATTATCTGTCTGTACTTGGCCGGCCGATTCGCTCTTATACCTATATCAGCAGTCAGAATCGCCTGGTGCGCCTGACGAATCATGATCACATTGTCAATGCCGGCTGGGATGAGTTGTGTGCGGACTTGCAAAATGACAGTCGTGATTATGAGGGGGATATAGAGGAACTTTTTCAGGCAGAATGGTATCTGATCTCACCATTGGAAGAGCCGGATCGCTTTCTCAGAAAAGAGTATTTTCTTACTTCTCAGCAGAGAGATATAGAAAGGCAGATTTTAAGAAAAATGAAAGCAAAAGAGGGACAATATTTCTGGTTCAGTGGTCTGCCCGGGACCGGGAAAACATTGCTTCTCTATGATATTGCAATGAAATTATCCAGACGGAGGTCTGTATGTATCATTCATTGTGGTGAGTCCGGCAAAAAGTGGAAAATATTGCATGAACGGCTGCGCAGGATAGATTTTTTATCCGATACTCAGATAGAAGAAAAAACAGATTTAAGGTCTTATTATGCTATTTTAGTTGATGAAGCACATCTTTTATCAACGGAAAAACTAAAACTCCTTACGGAAACGAATGCGGTTTGTCCGATTATATTCTCCAGTGACTATGAGGATATGATTGCAGAAGAAGAACTGGGGGAAAGTATAGGAAAAACATTGGAAAGACTTCCGGCAATCCAGACATTTCGTCTGACGAACCGTATTCGGACCAATGCGGAACTGTCTTCCTTTATCCAGAATATGATGCATCTGCCGGGAAAAAGCAATCACAGATCTTATCCAAATGTGGAGATTGTTTACGCCAATAACAGAAAAGAGGCAGAAAATCTGCTGCTAGGATACAGCAGTCGAGGTTATCTTAGTAAAGAAGAAGCCCCGGAAGTGAAAATTGCAGCAGTAAGAGATGTAGAGCGGTTGGCAGTGCTTCTGGATGAGCGGTATTATTATGATGGAAACGGGTATCTCAGGTCAGCCAGATACTACGGACATGGCATGTCAGATGTAAGATTGCTGTTTCATACACTGAATCAGGCAAAAGAAGAACTGGCACTGGTGGTAATGGAGAATGAAAAACTCTATAGTTCACTGTTAGAACTAATATAAGGTTAAAATCCGTCCGTCTTTTTTCAGAATACCTTCGTTTTCCAGATTTTTCAGCTCCCTTGTCATGGCGCTGCGGTCTACGCTGAGATACTGAGCCAGAGCAGTGTAAGACATAGGAACCTTTATATTCTGACTGTGTGTTTCGGCAGAGAGACTGTTCAGATAGGCCAGAATCTTCTCACGGGTAGTAGATCTGGACAGCACATAGATGCGGTTCATCTGCTGTCTGGACTGCAGGGCTGTCATCTGCAGAAGATTGCTGACCATCTGGCTGTGATGGTTACAGGCATGCTCACATCGCTTAATAACGTGCTCATAATCTATAAACATGACTTTCGTTTCTTCTTCCGCATTGACATAATAGTGCTGGGAATCAGCCGGAAGAAGAAACGGTTCTCCGAAAACCGCATCTTTTTTCAATTCATCGATCAGATACTGGTTGCCTGCTTCATCGCAGCAATACAGTACGGCGCGACCGGAAAGAATCAGGCCGATCTTATTCATGGAATGAGAGTATTCCATGATTGTTTCTCCATTTTGAAAAATTGTCTCTTTCGCCTGAAAACAGACACGCATTCTTTCCTGTTCTTCGGGAAGAATATCCGTAAAAAGTGTAATCTGGGACATGGTGATTCTCCTTTGCGTATGATACGATTATAGCATATTTTTTACAATAAAAAACAATTTTGTGACTTTTGCAACAGAATAATTTGAAAATACCTGTTATTATATTAACAAAATTAAGGAACACAAGGTTACATCTACAAAATAGAAAAAATAAATAAGAAGTGGAGGAAATGAGGATGAAGGTTACAGATACAATTAAATATGTTGGAGTAAATGATCACAATATTGACCTGTTCGAAGGACAGTATAAAGTGCCAAACGGAATGTCTTATAATTCCTATGTGATCCTGGATGAGAAAGTTGCAGTTATGGATACGGTAGATGCAGAATTTACTCACCAGTGGCTGGATAATATTCAACAGGTTCTGGAAGGACGTAAACCGGATTACCTGATTGTACAGCATATGGAACCTGACCATGCAGCAAATATTGCAAATTTCCTGAAAGTCTATCCGGATACCACGGTAGTAGCTACCGGAAAAGCCATGAACATGATTCACAACTTCTTTGAACTGGATCTGGAAGGCAAGAAGATTGAGATGGAAAATGGCGGTACATTGTCTCTTGGTTATCATCAGTTGACATTTGTATTTGCACCAATGGTACACTGGCCAGAAGTTATGGTTACGTATGACAGCACCGAAAAAGTCCTGTTTTCCGCAGATGGATTTGGAAAATTCGGTGCACTGGATGTAGAAGAACCATGGGATGACGAAGCGAGAAGATATTTTATCGGAATCGTAGGAAAATACGGCGCACAGGTACAGAAGCTTCTGAAAGTAGCCGGAACACTGGATATTCAGATGATCTGCCCACTGCATGGTCCGGTGCTTACCGAAGATCTGGGGCATTACATTGGACTCTATGATACCTGGTCATCCTACACACCGGAAGAAGATGGCGTTGTTATTGCATACACATCCGTATATGGACATACGAAGATGGCGGTCAATCTCCTTGCAGACAAACTGAAAACCAAGGGATGTCCAAAGGTTGTGGTTTATGATCTGGCGAGAGATGATATGTCTCATGCAGTCAGTGATGCATTCCGTTATTCCAAGCTGATTCTTGCAACCACCACCTATAACGCCAGTATTTATCCATTTATGAATGACTTTATTACCAGACTGGTAGAGCATAATTATCAAAATCGTACGGTAGGCCTTATTGAAAATGGTACCTGGGCACCTCTGGCTGCAAAAATTATGAAAGAAATGATGGCAGGCTGCAAGAAAATAGAATGGCTGAAGAATAACGTACACATCTGGTCTGCAGTAAAAGAAGAAAACCGCAAACAGATAGAAGCCATGACAGATGAGATTTGCAAAGAATATATTGCAAAAGACGACAGTCTCGCAAATAAAAATGACATGACAGCATTGTTCCGTATCGGATATGGACTCTATGTGGTAACATCCAATGACGGAAAGAAGGATAATGGTTTGATTGTCAATACCGTTACTCAGCTGACAGATAATCCATACCGTGTAGCGGTGAATATCAACAAAGCAAATTACTCTCATCATGTAATCCAGCAGACCGGAGTACTGAATGTAAACTGCCTGTCCGTAGATGCACCATTTTCAGTATTCCAGCAGTTTGGCTTCCAGTCAGGAAGAACCGTGGACAAATTCGCAGGACAGAAGATCAACCGCTCCGGAAATGGTCTGATATTCCTGGACAAATACATCAATGCATTTATGTCTTTGAAAGTAGAGCAGTACGTAGATCTGGGCACTCACGGAATGTTCATCTGCAGTGTGACTGAAGCCCGCGTCATGAGTGATCAGGACACCATGACCTACACTTACTATCAGCAGAATGTAAAACCAAAGCCAGAAACGGAAGGCAAAAAAGGATTCGTATGCAAGGTATGCGGATACATCTATGAAGGAGATGAACTTCCGGAAGATATCATCTGCCCACTGTGCAAACACGGAGCAGTAGACTTTGAACCGATACAGTAAAATCAGATGAACTATAGTGGAGCTGTTGCAGTTTAGCAGCAGCTCTGTTGTCGTTATTGAAAATATTCAAAATCCAAATAAAAATACAGATTTTCTATCCGACATTATTGACGTATAAAAAACTTCATGGTATTTTATCTTTGCAAAAAAATATTTAAAGGCAAACTTGCTGAAAAGCAGGGACGCAAAGCCAGATGGGGCTAAAGTCAAAAAGTTTGACCATGTCAGCCGGTTGCTGCCATTTCCATATATGGAGAAGGTATGAGAACGGAAGAGATTCCGATAATTTTTATACGATATGGATATGTGGTTATAAAGCGATACAGTAAGGACACTGGCTGAATTTGGGCAGGTGTCCTTTTTGTATGCAAAAATGGGTAACAAAACTAGCAGAGACAGGTTTTTTGTATACAGATAAAAGCAGGATGAAGAAGGCATAAGACGGAGAGAGGATTTTTATAAAATGAAAAATTATGAAGACAAAATATATTCCTTAGGTGAGACTGTAACGGGGCAGACACAGGCCATGTCACAGGCCATACAGAAAACACTGGAAAATAATGGCGGGGTAGGTATAATGACAGGATCTTATGACCAAAACCTGTCTATTTTGTCTGTGAGTAATCTACTGTTGCATAGTACAGGACATACATTCGATACTTTCATGGAACAGACAAAAGGCTCATTGAGAAACTTCTTTTATGACGAGGAAGATATACTGGACCGGGACCGTTTTTTGCAGCTTCACGGAACAGGGGAAGCACAGATCCTTGCAGCAGACGGTACAGTGAATAATGTACGGCTTTGTAAAGAGGATGCGACAGATGAGGCGGGCAGACAGATCTGGGTTATGTCCGTACAGGTCAACTGGGATCATGTAAATTTGGCACTGCTCAATGAGGCTATCTATTCCGGCTTCTGGTATTTTGACTGTGACGAAAACAGTGAGATTGTGAATGCAAACTGGAGTCATGAATTCCGAAAAATGCTCGGCTATCATGACACTCTGGACTTTCCGAATAAACTGGAATCCTGGTCAGATCTTCTGCATCCACAGGATAAAGAAAGAGTAATGGTGCAGCTTCAGGCGGCAATTAAGGATAAGACGAACCAGATAAAATACCAGGTAGAGTATCGTATGAGAATGAAGGATAATCAATACCAGTGGTTTCGGGCATCGGCAGAAGTAATACGCCGTCTGGATGGTTCTGCCAGCAGGATTGCCGGGATTTTTATTAACATTGATGCGGAGAAAAAAGAAATCATGCAGGCACAAAAATCTGCTGCTTTCCACCGGGCTTTTACGAAAGCAGATTTGTGCGAGTATTATGTGAATCTGGAAGCGAATACTTTTGATACCTTTAAGGTTGAACCGTCCCTGATGACCGTCTTTGAACAGAGTTATACGTGGGATGAATTGATTCGGCATTTTGTGGATTCCTATGTTGTGGAGACAGATAAGAAGGCGGTATCCTCTTTTTACGACCGTGGTTATATTGCGGAAAAGCTGAAAGGTCTGGAAACCGAATTGGCTTTAGAGTGCCGCATCACTCTGAATGGAGAAGAACGATGGGTTCGTAATGTGATCATACGCGGCGAGATAGAGGATTCAGAATATGCCATGATTTTCCTGCGGGATATCACGGAGGCTAAGGTAGAGAGCGCACGGCATCTGCAGATGGCAGCGGACAATGCTTCCATGGAGCAGCTAATCCAGAGCATTGTGCGTCTGGTTGACCGTTTTGTTGTCTGTGATCTGGAAAATGACAGATATGAATTCTACAACCTGAATGGCCAGATGATATATAAACCTCTGGGATTTTATCATGATTTTCAGATGCAGGTTCTTGAACAGTATAAGACACTGGAACCATTGGAAGCTATCAATATCCTGATAGCACCGGAAAATATCCGGAAAAAACTGAAAAATGAAAATGATATTTATAAATTTGAGTACTGCAGTCTGGATGAAAAGACTTATAAAATCGCTTCTTATATTCCACTGGAATGGGAGAATGGAAAGCTGGTAAAGGTATTGCTGGCATCTATGGATGTGACGCAGGAGAAGAAAGCAGAGATTGAATCCCGTCAGGCACTGAAAGAGGCTTATCGGTCAGCAGAAAATGCAAATCGTGCGAAGACAGAATTCCTTTCCAATATGTCCCATGATATTCGGACACCGATGAATGCCATTGTGGGTTTGACGGCAATCGCAGGAGCAAATATTGAGAGTCAGGACAGAGTTATTGAATGTCTCAGCAAGATTACAGAATCAAGCCGTCACCTGCTGGGGCTGATCAATGAGGTGCTGGATATGGCACGTATTGAGAGTGGCAAAATGACGCTGGCACAGGAAGATTTTAACTTGTCAGAGCTGGTGGATAATCTTATTACACTTACGAAACAGGGAATTGATGAACATAAACATAATTTTGATATACGTATTAATCACATTGAACATGAGGATGTCTGTGGTGACAGCCTGAGGATCCAGCAGGTGTTTGTGAATCTGATGAGTAATGCAATCAAGTATACACCGGATGGTGGGAATATTACTTTTTCCATAGAGGAAAAGCCAAACGGATTTTCGGAACTTGGATGCTATGAATTTACGATTGAGGATAATGGGATCGGTATGTCACCGGAATTCCAGAAAATCATGTTTGATCCTTTCAGCCGCGCAGATGACCATCGGACAACCGGAGTCCAGGGAACAGGTCTGGGAATGGCAATCAGCAGAAATATTGTGAACCTGATGAATGGTAATATTAAAGTGGAAAGCACCTTACATAAGGGAACTAAAATTACAGTAACAATTTATCTGGAACTTCAGGAAAAAGAAAAAGAACAGGACAGAAATCTGATGAATCTACCTGTTCTGGTTGTGGATGATGATAAGACATGTTGTGAAAGTACAGTTGCCACATTGAAGGAGATTGGGATTACAGGCGAATGGGTCCTCTCCGGCAGAGAAGCCGTTGAGCGCTGTTATGCACGTCATGAGCTAAAAAATGATTACTTTGCTGTTATTTTAGATTGGAAAATGCCGGATATGGACGGAATTGAAACAGCCAGACAGATCCGGAAACGGATAGGGAAAGAGATTACCATTATTGTACTGACATCTTATGAATTCAGCGAGATCGAAGAAGAGGCAAAGGCTGCGGGCGTAGATGCTTTTATTGCAAAACCGCTGTTCCGTTCCCGTTTGACGGCTACATTGCGGCAGTTTACTTCTGGCAGAAAAGAAAAAACAGCAAGAAATTATCTGGATGAGCTGTCTGAAGCAGATTACACAGAAAAAAGAATTCTGCTGGTCGAGGATAATGAGTTAAACAGAGAAATTGCTGTTGAAATTCTGCAGATGACAGGGGCGGAAGTGGAAACGGCAGAAAATGGAAAAATTGCAGTTGAAAAAGTGGAGTCTTCTTCGGAAGGCTTGTATGACCTTATTTTTATGGATATCCAAATGCCTGTCATGAATGGGTATGAGGCAACCGCAGCAATCAGGAGCCTTCCGGGTGAACAGGGAAAACTGCCGATTGTTGCCATGACTGCCAATGCTTTTGCAGAAGATGTACAGCTGGCCAAAAATACAGGTATGAATGGGCATATCGCAAAACCGCTTGATATGAATAAGCTGAAAGATATTCTGGAAAGCTGGCTGTAATTGTCTAGGAAAAATTTAAGCATTGTTGAAAGAATTCTTTTGCTATATGATTTCGTAAGTGATATACTTAAACATAAGGAAAACCGTGTGAAATTACAGTATGCTTTTTGCACGGTTTCTTTTATACATGGCGGTTAGTTAAAACTAATAACAGAACGATGTGAAAGTACTTTTGACTATACAGAAAGGAATACATAATGCTAATGAATGTTTTTGAAGGTATATTGATTCCATTTGTTGGAACAACGCTAGGTGCAGCATGCGTGTTTTTTATGAGAAAAACACTTAGCAAGTTACTGCAACGTGCACTTGCTTTATCACTTGGAATTGCTATCCAGAATTTTCCAGAAGGAGCGATTATATCCATGCCGCTTAGGGCAGAGGGTGAAAGTAAGAGAAAGGCATTTCTAGGAGGTGTACTTTCAGGAGTTGTTGAACCGATTGGAGCAGTAATGACGATTCTTGTCGCACAGCTGGTAATCCCGGCATTACCATATTTACTCAGCTTTGCAGCAGGAGCTATGTTATATGTCGTGGTTGAAGAACTAATTCCGGAAATGTCTCAGGGACAGCACTCGAATATCGGTACGCTTTTCTTTGCACTTGGATTTAGTTTGATGATGATCTTGGATGTGGCACTGGGGTAAGAGGAGAGGAATGATTCTTATGAGAATATTGATTTATGGTGCTGGTGTGATTGGATCCTTGTATGCGGCTTTATTTGCAGAAGCCGGTTATGATACAAATATTTATGCCAGAGGTAAAAGACTTGAGGCTTTAAGAAATAATGGATTGCAATATAAGAAAAATCAGGAAATAAATCCGAAAGAACTAAGCAGTTTTATGCTTATATGAAAAAAATGAAGAAATGCGGATGCAAGGCGAAAAAGGTACAGTGATTGGAGAAAAAGCATGAAAAATGAAGAATATAAAAAATTGTCAATTAAAGAATTTACAAAAGCAGCAGGAAGATATGAAAGTAACCATGCTGGCATTTACGAAATGTGCAAGAAAGATTATCCGGATATTCTGGAAGAATTAGATAAGGAGCCATTTAGAGATTTATTAGATGCAGGCTGCGGACCTGCACCAATGATTTCTTTATTAGCAGAAAAATATCCAGACCGGCATTATACAGGACTGGATCTGACTCCGGCAATGATTGAACAGGCAAAAAAGAAAAATATTTCAAATGCAACATTTGTTGTAGGAGACTGTGAGAACTTTCCTTTTGAAAATGATTCATTTGATGCAATTATTTGTTCTATGAGTTTCCATCATTATCCGAATCCACAGGCATTTTTTGACAGTGTGAAGAGATGTCTTCGCCCAAATGGAAGGTTGGTTCTTAGAGATGTGACCAGTGACAACAAAGTATTGGTATGGCTAATGAATACATTGGAAATGCCGTTGGCAAATATATGCGGACATGGAGATGTCCAGGTGCCAACAAGAGATGTGGTCATAAAATGTTGCAAAAAAGCAGGATTAAAAGTAGAAAAATTTGAAATTCGTAAAGGTATGCGAATGCATTGTGTTGTGAGAAAACCTATGGGAAAGGCGATAGGAAATGAAAGATAAGTATCTTAGGGAAACACGAATGGTTGATTTTTCTAATCCGGCAATTCAAAAACTTATTCAAAATATGAAATGGAAGGAAATGGGTGAATTTGAAAGGATTAAGGCAATCTACAACTATGTAAGAGATGATGTTTTATTTGGATATAATATTGATGACGGAATTTCAGCTTCAAAAGTACTTGCAGATGGTTATGGACAATGTAATACAAAAGGAACTTTATTTATGGCACTTTTACGTGCCTGCAATATTCCATGCAGAGTACATGGTTTTACGATTGATAAAAGATTGCAGAAAGGGGCTATGACAGGGTTTGTTTACCGTAATGCTCCAAAAAGTATTTTCCATAGCTGGGTAGAAATTAATTTCGAAAATCAGTGGTACGAACTGGAAGCTTTCATTTTGGATAAAACCTACATAAAGAAGTTACAGGAACAAAATTCGGAATGTACAGGTGCATTTTGCGGTTATGGAGTAGCAGTCAAGGATTTCAGAAATCTCATTATTGAGTTTGATAGGAACAATACTTATATTCAGAGCGAGGGAATCAATCAGGATTTTGGTGTTTATGATTGTCCAGATGAACTGTTGAAGGAACATCATCAAGAAATTTCAGCCTTTAAAGCATTTGCTTATAGACATATTGGAAGACACCTCATGAATCGTAATGTCAGGAAGATTAGAGAACGATAGTTTTAAGCTTTTAGAATTAAAATTAAATTTGGAGGGTAATATGGCAGACAAAATACAAAATGCTTATGAAACATCAAAAAATATATATGACGATGTTCTTACGCAAAGAAATATTTTCAGCAAACTGTATATTAAGTTATTTTGGAGTGGCACTGATGATAATGATATAGCACGAAAAGTTTTATCATATGTTCCTGATGACTTTTCAGGAAATCTTCTTGATGTTCCGGTTGGAACTGCTGTATTTACGGAAAACAAATGGAGTTCTCTGAAAAATGCACATATTACTTGTATTGATTACAGCATGGATATGCTTGAACAAGCCAGAAAAAGACTTGGTAGTCATGCACATATCAAATGTATTCAGGGTGATGTGGGAAATCTGCAAATGGAGAATGAATCTGTTGATACTGTTGTCAGTATGAATGGTTTTCATGCATTTCCTGACAAGCAAAAAGCATTTCATGAAATATGGCGTGTTTTGAAACCAGGCGGCAATTTCATTGCCTGCTTTTATATCAGGGGAAAATCGAAACGGACAGACTGGCTGGTAAAAAATATTCTTGCAAAGAAAGGGTGGTTTTCTCCACCATTTCAGACGGAGAAAGAGCTGAGAGATATCCTTCAAAAACTATATAAAGAAACGGATATCCATGTTGACGGTTCTATGGTATATTTCCGTTGTGTGAAGTAATGCAATGATGCTGGATTTATAATAAAGTTTCAGATAATAAGTCTGGAACTTTATTTTTGTCTAAATGGATTATTGCTGTCCGTTCAGGTCTGGATAATGCTCGATTCTCATGTTAAGATAATAGAAAAGGTTAGATAAAACTAACACAAAGGAATACCACTATGTGAAAGGAGAAGAAATTTGAATATAAATGAAATTGCAAGACTTGGAAGTAATGTGAAGCCTGTGATTCAGAATGAGAATTGCTCTGTTCTTATGTTAAATGATGCGACAGGAGAGGGCGTTATGACGGTTTACCGAGTAATGCCAGGTGTGATGATTTGTTTTTCAGACATGCACATGGAACAGTGCGCATCTGAATTTGAATTGAAGAATGACAGAAAAATATTCTGTATTGACCACTGCCGGGAGGGAAGAATTGAGATGGAGGTAAAGCCAGGTGTGTTCAGTATTATGCAGGAAAATGAACTCCGTTTGGATAACAGAGAAAATCATAAGGGGACGACTTATTATCCGTTGAAGCATTATCATGGAGTCAGTATTTTCATGGAAGTTGCGGAAGTTCAGAAGGCACTTGATGAAATGTTTCATGGATTTTCCGTATCTATTGAGGAGCTTCGAAGCCGTTATTGTTCAGAAGAGAAACCTTATGTAATTCGTGGAGATAAGGAACTTGGGTCAATTCTTTCCGGATTTTACCAGAAAAACATGGCACATCCGGAACTTGCAAAAGCAAAAGAATATTATCAGATAAAAGTCGTGGAATTATTGTTGTACTTAAACACGATGACCGTAGAAGACAGGAAAGAAGTCAGACCATATTATTACAAAACTCAGATGGAAAAAATCAAAGGGATTCATGCGCAGATCACAGGGAATCCTCAGACACGGTTTACCATCGAAGAACTTTCCTCTATGTATGAGATTCCACTGACAACTATGAAAAAATGCTTCAAAGATGTTTATGGAGATTCTATTTATTCTTATCAGAAAAGGTATCGCATGAATCTGGCTGCAAATATGCTGTTACAGGATAAAGAGAAAGAAGTACAGGAGATCGCCGCAAGTGTAGGATATGAAAATCCGGGGAAATTTTCATCTGCATTTCGAAGTGTGATGGGTCTGTCTCCGGCAGAGTACCGATTCAGAAAGGAAACCTTTGATGGAAAATAAAAAAGTATCAGAAAAAAAAGACAGCTGGCTGAAAGTGTTACTGAGCTATACCGAAGGAAGCGGGCAAAGGCTTGGAATATCCGTTATTTTATCTGTTATCAGTATTATCAGTGGACTTATGCCATATTATTGCATTTACCGTGGAATTGATTTGTATATAAGAAATTTGAATCAGGCTCCTATGCAGGAAATTTTAAGATGGTGTCTGTATGCCTTACTCTTTTATATTATAAAAATCGTAAGCTTTTCCGCATCCACATGGATATCCCATATAGCAGCCTATCACATATTGGAGGGTTTAAGGCTCCGCCTGACAGACCGGTTTCTGAAAGCACCATTAGGAGATGTGGAAGGGCACAGTATTGGTGAAATCAAGAGCATTATGGTAGAAAAAATCGAAAATATGGAACCACCCATTGCTCATATGATTCCGGAAGGAAGCGGACATATCCTGCTTCCGGTAATCAGCTTTATCGCTTTGCTTACGCTGGACTGGAGAATTGCACTGGCTTCTCTTGTAACCGTTCCATTGTCTTTGGTATTTATGACACTTACCGTGATTATCAGCGGAAAAAGTTTCACTCAGTACGACGAATCCAATGCACATATGAACAGTACTATTGTGGAATACATAGAGGGCATAGAGGTTATTAAGGCATTTGGCAGGGCAGGAACCTCTTATGAGAAATATGCAAAAGCAATTCTGGATTATAAGAAATTCGTTGTGAAATGGCTGTCTTCCACCTGGATCACCATGAAAATGACATTCGCCCTGTTTCCATCGACACTGCTTGGAACTTTGCCTGTGGGACTGTATCTGACGATGCATGGTCAGTTGACCATATCACAGCTTGTGCTGGCAGTCATGCTGTCCATGTCCATGGTGACATCTTTTGCAAAAATAGAGGTATTCTCTGAAAATCTTCGTGAAATGCAATATAACATCGAAAGCATACAGGATTTCCTTACGATGAAAGAATTGCCGGAGCCTTCTGTATATGCAAATATCAACAGCTATGATGTGAAACTGGAAAATGTGCATTTCTCTTATACCGGTGAGGAAAAGGACGAAGTGCTGCATGGAATTGACCTGACGATGCCGGCAGGAAGTTTTACTGCATTGGTCGGACCGAGCGGGGGAGGTAAATCTACAGTAGCAAGGTTGATTTCAAGATTCTGGGATGTGACATCCGGCGGCATTACCATAGGCGGTGTAAATATTAGGGAAATGCCATTGTCACAGCTTTCAGAAATGATTAGTTTTGTGACACAGGATAATTTCCTGTTCCGGTGTTCTATCATGGAAAATATACGTCTCGGCAATCCGGCTGCATCGGATGAAGAGGTACGGGAAGCAGCAAGAAAGGCATGCTGCCAGGAGTTTATAGAGAAGCTGCCGCAGGGCTATGATACCCCTGCAGGGGAAGCAGGAAAACGGTTATCCGGTGGAGAAAAGCAGAGGATTGCCATTGCCAGAATGATATTAAAAAATGCACCGATCATCATTCTTGACGAAGCAACTGCATTTACGGATCCGGAAAATGAGAACAAGATCCAGAAGAGTATAGAAGAACTGACAAAAGGCAAGACATTGCTGGTCATTGCACACAGACTTTCCACAATCACAGATGCAGACAAAATCGTTGTTTTGAAAAATGGCTGTATAGAAGGGGCGGGAACCCAGGAAGAGCTGCTTCAGAATTGTCAGCTTTATCAGCGAATATGGCAGGCTCATGTGGGAGCAAGACACTGGGCAGTGGGAAGTCAGAAAGAAGGTGAAGACTCATGTTTAGCACTGTAAAAAGAATCATTGACTGGTGTGGCAGTTTTAAAAAGAATCTGTATATCGGTTTTGTTTTTTCCTTTTTTTCAGGCTGGTTTGCGGCAATGCCGGTCATATGGGCGGCATATACGATCGGAAAGTTTGTAGAATGCGAGGGGCAGGGAAAAACTATTTCAGCGAATTGGATTGGGAAAAGTATCGTAATTCAGCTGCTTTTCATCTTTCTGCGTTTTCTGTTTGATTATTTAAGGGCAAGATTTCAGGAGTCGATCAGTTATGAATTGATTGCCAGAGACAGACTGGCAGTGGGAGATGCGCTGAAGCGTGTATCTTTAGGATATTTTCAGAACATGAATACAGGTACGATTCTTAATTCCATCACGACAGGCCTTCATACACTGGAAGGAATGGGAATCCGTATGATTGATAACTTTGTAGGAGGTTATCTGAATTTTATCTGCATCCTTTTGTGGCTCACCTGTGTGAACTGGAGAGTAGGGCTGATTGCAGTAACGGGTGCCGCTGTTTCCCTGATATTCCTGTTCATCATTTCAAAATACAGTACAAGAAATGCACCAATCCTTGCTGCGGCAAACAAGGAGCTGACCGGAGCAACCCTGGAATACGCGAGAGGACTTTCTGTAGTGAAATCCTTTGGAAAAGCAGGAGCTTCTATGGAGTCAATGAAAAAAGCATGCAGGGACAGCCGTGACATTAATCTGAAAATAGAATGGGGATATATTCCTTATAATGCACTGCATTTGTTGGCGTTAAAAACAGCAAGTGTGTGTATCGTAATCGCTGCGTTTTATCTGGGATTTTCTGGACAGTTGGATTTTACTTATATGATGTTTGTGATTCTGCTGTCATTCCATGTGTTTGGTTCTTTGGAGCCGATTGCAGACTGTGCTCATGTACTGGCTGTCATTGATGACGCCCTGGAGCATTTGGATGCGTTGACCCAAGAGTCCTTCATTGATGCAGATGGACAGCAGATAGAGATTGCACACTATGATATCGAATTTCAGAATGTAGATTTTTCTTACGGGGAAGGGAAGGAAAGAAGACAGGTGCTCCATAATGTGAATCTGAAAATTCCGGAACATACAGTGACTGCAATCGTGGGCCCTTCCGGAAGCGGAAAATCTACGATCTGCAATTTGATTGCCCGGTTTTATGATGCAGACAGTGGAAGTGTTCGTGTGGGAGGACATGATGTGAAAGAATTTACCTGTGACAGTCTGTTATCCAACATTTCCATGGTATTTCAGAATGTATATTTGTTTCATGATACAGTGAGGAATAATATTTGCTTTGGAAAACCGGATGCAACAGAAGCGGAAATGGTAGAAGCGGCAAAGAAAGCATGCTGCCATGATTTTATTATGGCATTACCGGAAGGCTACGATACTGTCATCGGTGAAGGGGGTGGGAGCCTGTCCGGTGGAGAAAAACAGCGCATTTCCATCGCAAGAGCGATTCTAAAAGATGCACCGATTATTATACTTGACGAAGCGACAGCCAGTGTAGATCCGGAAAATGAACATTTGATCCAGGCAGCTATATCGGAACTTACAAAAGGAAAAACCATAGTGACAATCGCACACAGACTGGCAACAATTGAGCAGGCAGATCAGATTCTGGTGGTGGATGATGGGCAGATTATTCAGAGGGGAACCCACAAAGAGCTTGTGGCTGTTCTTGGAAAATATAAGGATTTTGTAGATATCAGAAGTCAGTCGGAAGGCTGGAAAATCGGCTAAGGAGGAACGAAAGACATGGAAGAATCAAGAAAACTATCAGGAAAGGATCTTATTACAATAGGAATCTTCTCTGCAATTTATTTTGTGCTCAATCTAGCAGCTATGTTTACTGGATTTGTGCCAGTGTTGTGGCTGCTGTTACCGGGCGTGACAGGAATTGTGACCGGAATCCCATTCCTGCTTATGACAGCTAAAGTGAGAAAACCAGGGGCAGTATTTATTATGGGAACAATTACTGCATTGCTTTATTTCGTGACTGGTCAGTTTACAGTATTGTTACTGATTACATTTGCTATTGCATGTATATTGTCGGAACTGTACAGGTCTGTGACAAAGTATGATAACAGTTTTACACATATGATGATATCGTTTGTGTTTTTCTGTTATGGAATGCTTGGCTCTCCACTGGCAATATGGGTGTATAAAGACAGTTTTTTGGCGCAGATTCAGCAAAATGGAATGTCTGCAGAATATGTCCGGTCTTTATCGGGATTGATTTCTACGCCAATGCTGATTATACTTTGTATCTCTCCAGTCATAGGAGGCGTGATTGGAGCGTTGATTGCTAAAGGTTTATTCCGTAAGCATTTTAAGAAAGCAGGGATTGTCTGATGAATAAGATAACAGTCATCAATCATCTTGATCCAAGAGCTGGGCTGTGGCTGCTTTTAATGGCAAATATTGGTATGTTCTGTCAGAAAAATTCTGAGCAGGGGAGTATGCTTTCAGGCATATTTCTCCTGCTTATGCTGGTGCATGGACTATATAAGGCGGCAGGTAAAGGTATCGTTTTACTTGTTTCTTTCCACCTTTTACTAATGTATGTATTTCCGCAGTGCCCCGCATGGATGAATATGGTGTTTCCAGTTTTAATTAATTATTCATTACGTATGCTACCATGTGTTCTGGCAGGTTTGCTGCTGCTTCGAACATCGTCCATGCAGAAAATGATCGCTGCCATGTATACACTGCATCTACCACAAGGTTTTATCATAGCAATGTCCACGACACTTCGATATTTTCCAGCTTTGAAAGAGGAGTTCGTACATATAAATGCTGCTATGAAACTTCAGAATATCTCATGGGCATCCCGCTTGGAGTGTACGGTAGTTCCATTGATCGTGTCTGCAGTCAATACATCGGATGAAATAGCAGCGGCGGCAGTGGCAAGAGGAATCGAGAACCCAGGAAAAAAGACCAGTGAAATAACACTTCACATGGGAATTTCAGACTGGTTGATAATGATTTTGGTAACAGTTGGAATTCTTATAGTGGTGATAGCAGGATAAAGAGAATGATAAAGTTTGAAAATGTAAATGTAACAATACAAGGGAAAAGAATTCTGTCAGACGTGAATCTGGAGATACAGGATGGAGAGTTCGTATTGATATGTGGGGAAAGTGGATGTGGAAAAACCACAATGACAAAATTGATTAATGGATTGATTCCACATTTTGTGAGGGATGTCAGCGTAGATGGAACGATTACGGTTTGCGGGAAAAATGTTGCAGAGATACCTATGTATGAAATTGCAGAGCTTGTAGGGTCTGTTTTTCAGAATCCAAGAACCCAGTTTTTTTATACGAATTCTAATGCTGAGATGGCATTTGGCCTGGAAAACAGAGGCGTGGAACCGGAATATATACGAAAAAGAATTAAGAATACAATAAATGAATTAGATATAGAGAAGCTGGAAGACCGGGATGTATTTTCCATGTCAGGTGGTGAGAAACAGCTTCTTGCGTTTGCATCAGTATATGCCATGAATCCGCAGATTTATGTGCTTGATGAGCCGTCGGCAAATCTTGATATGGCAGGAATCAAACGGTTGAGTGAAAGACTGAGGGTAATTAAGGGAAAAGGGCATGCGGTAGTTGTGGCGGAGCACAGACTTTCCTGGGTTCAGCAATTTGCAGACCGAATTCTTTATATGAAAGAAGGACATATAGAACGGGAATTTACACCATCGGAGTTCAGGACTTTGTCAGATTCAGAGCGGGAACAGTTGGGATTAAGGAGTATAGTGCCGGAACAGATACAGATTCCGGAAATTTCCGGTGACTTGGAAAATGCAGAGCTTAAGGTGTGCAATCTTTCCTTTAAGAGAAAGAAACAGATGATTTTTCAGAATATTAGTTTATCTGCAAGAGCGGGAGACATCATCGGTATCACAGGGAAAAACGGTGCCGGAAAATCTACTTTTTGCAATTGCTTGTGCGGTCTGCTTAAGCCCAAAGGCGGCGAAATTCTGTATCAAGGGAAAAAGCTGTCGGAAAAGGCCCGGACCAAACTGTTCGGGATGGTCATGCAGGAAGTCAATCATCAGTTGTTTTCAGACAGTGTAAAAAATGAATGTCTGCTTGCAAATGAAGAAGCCTCTGAACAAGAAATCAGGGAATTACTTGAAAAATTCGACTTGGAAGAGTATGCAGAATATCATCCGATGATATTATCGGGTGGCCAAAGACAGCGGCTTGCTATTTGCCAGGCAGTTATGGGAAGAAAAAAGCTGCTCATTTTCGATGAACCTACCAGTGGGTTGGATTTTAGGCATATGTGTCAGGTGGAAAAATTGATGAAACAATTGTCAGAAGAAAAATATATTATCATAGTTGTAACACATGACTATGAATTTTTGAATCGAACCTGTAAGGGGTATGTTAGGATAAATAGTTAATTTTTAGGCTTCCCTGTCGTTAAGGTATTCTGCAAGGCTGTAATACAGCTCTCCCTCTCTTCCGCGAGTCTGTTTTGCAGCCGTCATGGAATTCAAGATCGCTTCCTGCTCGGCTTCTGCTGCAGCGAGAAAAGCCCGGTTGATCACATACTCCGGAATTGCTGATAGCTGAAGCAGTTCCTCCTCGCAACCGGACGGAATCCGGTTTGCTGTTGTAAAGCCGATCATGACTTCTCCGCTTCC
The DNA here is from genome assembly GCF_014385005.1 of Jingyaoa shaoxingensis. Classification (GTDB taxonomy): domain Bacteria; phylum Bacillota; class Clostridia; order Lachnospirales; family Lachnospiraceae; genus Marvinbryantia; species Marvinbryantia shaoxingensis. The sequence continues at coordinate 42,005 of NZ_JACRSZ010000021.1, forward strand.
GTGTCCTGTATAGCCACCGGTTCGTGCAATGCCAACTCCTGTTCTTCTCAGAATCCGTTTGAGCTGACGGCTTGTCAATGGGAGATCAGTAGCCAGAATGCTCATGATCGAACCTTTGTCTTCTTCAGATGCAGCCATATCATTCTTTTCCTGTTTCCATTCCAGAATTTTTGGACCAACAGCTTCTCCGTTCAGTACAAAATCCTCGGTTGCACCAAAGTTTGACTGAACCAGAACGCCAATGGTGTATTCCTTTTCACCAATACAGATCACACGGGATGCAGACCCGATGCCACCCTTCATGCCGTAGCAGATAGTACCGGCACCGGCACCCACATCCCCTTCTTCGAACTCCTCAGCAGCAGCCACAAAAGCCTGTCGCACTTCTTCTTCACCAACTGCACGTTTCTGGATCTGGTTGATCCTGCAGTCATTGCACTCACCAACGACCGGATTGATGCTCATGGGTTCCAGCCCATCGTTCTGGCACTGTTCGATCACGATATCAACAAGTGCATTCCAAACCTTTCCGACATTTAATGTATTTGTAAGGGCAATCGGTGTTTCAAGGGTTCCAAGCTCCTCTACCTGTACCAGACCGGCACTTTTTCCAAAACCATTGTGGACATAGGCTGCCGCCGTATAGTGATTTGCAAATGCATTGTCCGGACCAGGGACGATCACGGTCACACCGGTATGATTTTCTTCCGTGTTCACAGTACAGTGTCCTACCAGCACACCAGGTACATCTGTAATCGCATTTCTTTTTCCTGTTTTCACTCTTCCGGGTACAATTCCAAAGTCCCGAATCCGTTTTTTCTCCACGTTGTTTTCCCCCCTTGAACTTTGTCGGCTATTTCTAATGATTGTATCATAGTTTTTGAGAAATAAAAACAGAATGTGGGAAAAAGCGGTTTAAGAATATATTGGGGTATGATCTGTGCGCCCAGTAAAGGGCACTTCACCGAGCAGGCGAAATCCTGCACGAAAAGAGAATAACCACCTCATTCGTTAGTGAGTCTTGCATGATTCTGGGTAACTGGAATCATGAAGCGTAGACAACGAGGTAACAGGGTTGATGTTAGAATATAAATAGTACAAAATAAACATGACCATTTTCAATAAATATTATATGATAGTCATAGATCAAGAGAGGAGAATGGTTATGGCAAGAGGTACAAGGTATTCACAAGAGTTTAAG
>NZ_JACRSZ010000022.1 GCF_014385005.1 Jingyaoa shaoxingensis
ACATGCACCGTATCACGAACATTATTCTTTTCGCTCCTCTCAAATCTTAACACATCCCACGGTGACAATAAAGCCAAACTTTTTTCTATAGTTCAGATTCTAAATATTTTTACATCCTCGCATTATATATCTGCGTTGGTGGCAAATCGGTGGCAATGCCACCGACAATTATCTCAGCAAAATGCTCTTCCAAGTAGCATTGCCAGCACAACCATCTACTTCCAGCTTCTTCTTTTTCTGGTACTCTTTGATAGCATACACAGTGTTTGTACCACAGGATCCATCAATAGACAGCTTCTTGCCATCCTTGCCCTTGCATCCATTGCTCTTCAGAAGTCTCTGCAATAACTTCACATCATTTCCTGTTGATCCACTCTGTACCATTTTTACCTCAAACATGTATCCTGTCCCTCCTGTCTCTGTACTTGCTTTATTCTCTGTTTTTGTGTCTACGGTCTGGCTGTCTGCATATTTCGGGCGGGCGTAGCCACGGATATACCCCCAGCCGATCGGGATGGTTCTTTCACCCACTACGCCACCGCTCATATTTCCTTCGATTACCGTCAGGGTTCTATTCTTGGTATTCACTGTTTCTACGATGCCGATATGATCCGCCCAGCCATCATTAGGCTGTGTACTGTCATCCCAGTTATAGCAGATAATATCTCCTGGATTCGGTGTGATCGTTCCATCTTCATTCCAGATACCTTTTTTGTCGAACAAATTGATATGTTCCTCTACTCCACACTCTGTGCCACCGATCAGATCCACAGCTCCCAATTTGATAAAAGCTGCAGATACTGTAGCATCGCAATAATCATCTACATAGCTGACTTTGTATCCTCTGGCCAAAGGATAATGACTGTTGTACAGATCAATGATAGGCTTGTGTGTTCCTTTCGCTCTGCTCAGACCGATCCAGCTTTTCATTACATCAATAATCTGCTGTGCTGTTACTTTCACGCTATTTCCTCCGTTCTGATTTAAATATTTTTCAAATGCATAGCCTCGATCTGCTCTGCCCTTTCGCACGGCATCGCCGGTATTGGCCGGAGCTTCGAAATGTACCAGGAAATAATCAGATGCAGTTTTAATGGATGTTGCTGTGGTCAGCACATTCCATACATTCTTGTATGTATTCTGCAGTTCATAGATCAGATATTCTAACTGCATCTTTAAATCTGATATAGATACACCTTTCTGTTTCGCTAAACGGTACAACCCCGCTTTTCTTCCCGGACTTGTCCACTGGGCCAGACCGTGTCCGTATTGTTTTCCATGCAATGGATGCTGAAACTCTTCCAGTGTAATTGTTCCATTGTCAATCGCTGCTGTATAGCTTTCATCTGTATAGCTATATCCTGCTTCTTTCAATCTTCTGACTAAAAGGTATTCCATTCTATTCGCATAGAAGCCATCCGATTCAGCTTCCAGATTGTCGATGACCCCGATAGCACCTTCGTGCGTCATTCCCTGCGCTCTAAAATAATAATACGCTTCGACCTCTGAAGCTCTGTTAATTACTGCCATTCTTTGTCTGTCCTTTCTATAAAATTATCAGGGGATACATCCCTGACATATCCCCCGAACTCTTTCCACAACATTGCAGGAAATGCAATGATTCCAACAATTGCAATAATGGCATATTTCATAATCGTATCCCCTTTTCTTTTACACATGCTCGTCTGCAATTACCTTTTCTCTGGTTGATTCTGCTTTCTGCTGCATTGTTAATACATCATTCTGTTCCTCTGCAATTTCATCCGCATCTGGAAGCTCATCCGTATAATTACTCAAGAAGTTTCGCACTACGCTCCACACTCTTTTCACCGGCAAACCACACAGGTACATGTTCTTTAGAATGCTGACAATCTCATAAGCAATGTATAACAGGCCGAAAAACTCAGCTGCGCCGATCGTCTCCACACCGATCCACGTTCGTACCTGTTCCGGTACAAACCCGATTAAATTGATCTTTACCAGATAATCCACAATCAGCAATCCGCAGAGGCTGACGATCATGGAAATCTTACGGATAGCCCCATCGATGCCAAAGCAGGAATTGAACTTTCTTTCCCTTGCTGCCCGGATCACGCCAAAAATCGTATCAAAAATAACTGCTGCTACAACGAGCTGGATAATCTTGTTATGCATAAATAATTCAATAAGTTTTCCTAACATATTTTGTCCTTTCTATCTTTTATTGTCATTGTGCAAAAAATACGGTTTGTCTCTGATCATAATCCATCTCACTTTATCATTTTGTGAGTATATTATAATTCAACGAAATGGTCCTTTTGTATCAATATGCAAAAAGAAAACCTCAACCGTCATTTGGTCAAGGCTTTCTCATTTTTTACTGTATCTCTTCTATTGCACCTGTCTCTTTATTTACATGATATTCTTTAAGCAGCATCCCGCTGAAAAGCAAATTTGCATCATGTTCTTCCTTATCAACATATTCATATACCGACACATCCAGCAGATCTCCCATTACAGAAATTTTTGTTGTTGTCTTGTAATTAAAGTTTACGATTGCATGAATCTCATCGTCATTGCCAAAATATTTTTTGTAATAGTCCAATGCAATGTTCTGAGCTTCCACGTTTTCTGCCATAGTAGCAACCCGCCAATTGCCGGTTACATCATTAGGTACTTTCATCACATTAAAAGAAAGACTATCTTCTGCTTCACTTTCAGTCTGTGGTATGTTGGTTTGTGCTTCTGTTGTACTATTTATCTCTGTTTCTTTATTATCATTGTCATCTTTTCCTGTGCTTCCATAAGCTACCCCAATAATAATGATAATAAACCCCCAGAACCACCATTTCTTAAAAATAGGCTTCCTGGCTTTTACTCTGCTCCTTTTTCCTCTTGATCTTCTGTCTCCCATATCTCATTCCTCCCAAACTTGTTTTTTTATATTATAGCAAAATTGGAAGAACTTTTCATTATTAATTATATAACACATTTCAAGTGACTATTTTTTACGGACATTTGATCACTTGTAATGTACTGCATTGTCGTATCCAGCGATTCATGACCAAGTAACTTGCTCACATCGACAATATTCATTCCATGATCCAGTGACACACTTGCAGTAGTATGCCGAAACACGTGCGGCGTAACGTGCGTCAGCACATCAGATGTTCTCTGCACGATATCTCTTATAATTTTTTCAATTCCTTCCTTTCGCAATCTTCCATATGGCTTTTTTCTGTACACAAATAATGCCGGGGTATTGTCTGTTCGTTCTGCCAAATATTCTTTCAACGCAAATTCTGCTTTTGCATTCAGGTAACTGGTACGATGCTTACTGCCTTTTCCGAATAACATTACTTCTTTTGTTTCAAAATTTACATCTATAATATTGAGATGTTCCAATTCACTCACACGGCATCCGGTAGAATACAGCATCTCAACAATTGCTTTCTCTCTTTTCGTTTTGCATACAGATCGGATCTGCTCTAATTCAAGCTGAGACATTGGTTTCTTATGCTTCCTCTCATACTTAATCGGTTTGATATTGACTGCTGGATTTTTGGGTATATACTCTTCTGCTGCCAGCCAAGAAAAGTATGTGCAGATCACTGTTCTTTTACCATCAAGTGTTCTATTCGATACTCCATGATTCTTCTGGTAAGTGTACAGATACCCTCTTATATCAATCGCACTTACTTCATATGGTTGTTTCTTTATTGTCATGAAAAAATCTTTCAGTACAATATCGTACAGATACAATGTCTTATCAGATAATCCTGCAATCTTTTTCGATACAATGTAGATCTGCACGCTCTCTGGCACATGATATTCATATTCTACAACATCTGTTTTTCTGTTCTCAATCTCATAGTCTGACAATATGACATCCAGTTTCATTCCTATGATTTTCAGTGTGTCACCATCTGCATACTCATTCATCATGACAAGCAATTCATTTCTCAATTGCTCTCTCATAAAAAGCCCTCCTTTTTATGATTCACAAAAGGACGGCATTATGCTATAATATTTCCGTACCATTTTGTGGTGCCGGAGTCGAACTTTTAGATTGGTAGTCGGGGTTCGGCTCCTTTATTTCTTGCATTGTTATTATTCGTTTTTGAGATCATCCTCTATTAAATCAATGATATACTGATTCAAACTTTTTCCCTGTTTTTTTGCTCTCTCCTTATATTCTTCTGCTTTTTTCTTTGTAACAACTACTCTGATAGTGTGCTTATCTTCCATGTATTTTGCAGTTGCTCTGGCCTGTATTTCTTTTTTGTATGCCATACAATACTACCTCTTGACTACATTATTTTTCCTGCTATATATTATAAATAGGACTTGGGCGGTTAGCAGGAATGTTTTAGAGAACCGCCCTCGTCTGATCCCTTATTTAATTATCTTCAATACCTTTTTGAGTATCATCTATGAGTTTGTCCAGCATCTTATCAGCTTCCTCATATTCTTTATTTTTCAATGCAATTTTTAAATCTTTCAAATCCTGTAACAATCTTCTTAAATAACTTTTAAATACGCTCATGTTATTTTCCTCATCCATTTTGTATCTCCTTTCCTGCTAACTCCTTGTTACAAATATAATATAGCACATTTTTTACATATTAGCCAATATGCATTTTGTATAAATATTGGCTAATATTTTTGTATATTCTGCCACAATATACAAACTGAAAGAAAAAGGTACGATACCACCTCTGATTTCTAAAAAGAAATCATCCAAGATGTTCTCGCACCTTATATTGGATTAACTATATAAGTATGTTTTACATTCTGAAAAACTTAAAATTCTATATGCAGTGCTTATAAAATTCATTTTCTCAAGCAAATTTAATTGCTGATATTTTTCCAGTACTTCTTCTCTTGATAGCTTAATATCACCTGCACTAATAACTTTCTGTATTCCAGCTCCAACTTGAACTGTAATATCATATATAAACCAACCGTCTTCATCATAACACAAGATTAAGTCATGGTCTTCGTCAGTCCCTTCATTTCTCACCACTCTACTTCTACTCTGAATGGTAGCAAATGCAATAAGTGCCCTATCAGCTAATCCGTAATGCTCTATTTTATATTTAGAATAATCATGTTCAAGTTCTTTTGTAACAGCATAAATAATTTTTTCGATTTCCTCATTATTCATAGATATCGTCTCCTTCTAACTTGGTGAAAAAATTATATCATAACCTTTTCTTTTCTTCAATCATCATATAAAGCAGCGCCATCAGAGTGTAATATTCCCTTTCTTTTTGTCATGTTTTGGTAGTAAGAAATAGCCCTCTTTAGTTAAGCAAAGTAATTGTCGGACATATTCGAAATATTAATGATCGGCTGTGTCCATATTTTTTCACCATCTTCAAATGTAACAATTGCTCGCACGTACTTTTCGGTTCCTGTTAATTTATATTTTGCCATTTCCCCTATTATAGTATCTAACAGTTCACCATTTTCTTTCTTAAAAGAAACAACAGCATTTGCATCTCCTGTTTCAACTATAACTTCACCATTTTCAAACGATATTTTATTTAATTTTTTGTCAGAATTTGTTGTTGCATAAAAATTCCCGCAGCAAAGATTTTTCATAATTTCTATTCTTGACAATGTATCACTAAAAACCTTTACACAGCCATTCTTAAAATCATTGGCAACATGCTGATCAGAAATAGCTATTCCCCATGTAATTACTCCGTTATCTAAAAGAGTTTCCCATGCAAAATCTGTTTCTTTATCATCGGGATGCATCTCTTCTCCTTTTGAGTGTATTAATCCGTCATATACTTCGCAAAATCGTAATCCATTATCAACTTCTTTCATCATATTAGATGTATAGTATGTTGAAATATACATAGGGTGAGCCATTGAAATTATTCCACCAACAGATTTGCATATATCTACCATATCTTGAATACTTTTATATTCTGATATTGTAATGTTATCCTGTATGTTATATAAGCACATATGCTTTATTGGGTGTTTTGCATCGCTTGGAATAGATACTTCAAAGCTATCACATAACCATACAAAATTTTCAGGTAAAGTTATAGGGTGTGTTGGTTTTCCATTATAATAGTTAATGTGACTATAATCAGTAATAGTCATAAAATCATATCCATTATCCTTATAATACTGGCATAACTGCTCTGGCGTCATATATTGAGTTTCCCCGCTACCAGTACCAACTGTATGACAATGCAGTTGTCCTGTCAAAGTAAGATTTCCACTATTTTTATAAGGATTATAACAGCGATATATGCACCCATCCGTTTCATATGTGTCATTAGGTTTTAAATTTTCGTTTATATTACTGTTTTTAATTTTTTCTATATCCTTACTGTTTTCTGCAATGTTATCATTAATATCGACTATATTTGCATTTACTATTGATAAATTTTTTTCAAGTTTTTCAAACCTTTTAAGACCAGCTTTGTATTTCAACGAATAAAGTCCTTTATTGTATCTATCAATAGATCCAGACACTCTGAAACTTACTTCTTCGGATAAAAAAGTATGTGTTGCTGTTTTAATATCAGAATATCCTGTTGAATTTGCAACAGTAATCACGTTTCCGTTATTATCATATGTCACAAAAACAGCTCCTTCCGATGACAAAGTATACTCAATCATATCACCAGGAATACAAGGAATCTTATTTGATGTAGCAATCGCGGATATTGTTTGAACATATGTACCAGTTTCTTTATTCAATTTATAATTTGGGTTTTCCAAGATAATATCTTCTGTTAAAAAAAGTTCAGATAAAAGAATATAATTTTTCTCTATCCTTTTTGAATTTTCTAAAAAACGATTAGAGTCGCACACTTCATACACTTTCAGGTTCCACTGAACATTTCCACTTAATCGTAATGTATTAATGTTGCTTATTGAGGGACTGTACCCATAAAACATATAACCTATAGATGATAAAATCTCAACAGACGATGCTATTGTATCTATCATCTTATCAGATGAAGTTGCAGTTCCTGCTTGCACCGTATATATACCGTCAACAGATGGCATGATAAAAAACGCATACTTTTTATTTATATCCAAAGTTCTTATTGATATATAATAATTATCAATTATATTTCCATCTTCAATATATAAAAGCATACTACGTTGCATTAGTTCTAAGTCTTCCTTTAGCTGACTAATGTCTGTATGGATCTTCTCTGTATGTACATCAAACTCCTGTGTTTTCTGATCCGCATTTTCATCAAAAGCAGTTTGCTTCTCAGTTGCATTTTTATCAAATCCATCCTGTTTTTCACTTACATGGGTGTCAAATGCTGTGGTTTTCTCTGCTGCATTCTGTTCAAAGGCTGTCTGATTTTTGATTGCATTCTGGTCGAACTCTGTCTGTTTTTTCTCAGCATTCTGGTCATAATCGAACTGTGCCTTTTCCCCTGTATTCTTGATTTGCTGCTTCCATCTGGTTCCTTCCTCATTAAGGGATCTTACTGCACTTGTAAGAGTATTTGCCAGCACTGTCAATGCTTCGGATTCAGCAGAATCGATATCAGTAAGTGCACCACTTTTCTTGTTTTCGATCTCGTTGACTGCTGATGTACCGGCTTTATTTACTGCATCAACGCCCTGTTTGCGTGTATTTTCTATGTCGATAAAGGCATTTGTAACAAGATCCTGAATAGTAGACATCGATGTCTCAATATCGCTTTTGCCGGTTTCAATCTCTTTTCTGGCCTGTTCGATTGTCTCGGTAAACTGTTTATATTCGTCTGAATGATCATATCTCAGCGATTCCAACCATTCTTCTATAGATCCCTCATATCCCTTGATTACTGCGATCTCATAAGCTGACAGGCCAACTACACGGCCAAGATTATATGCTTTCATTGCTCCACCTCTTTCTCTCCAAAAATCAGACATCCATTCTTGTCAATATACAAATCCGGTACCTGATCGACATCGTTATAATAGATCATCAGGTCATTCCCTACGATATCCAGGGTATACATTCCAGTTGTAGGGATGACCAGCCCGTCCTTACCATCGAAGTAATCTTTTCCTTTTACCGGTGTGTATCCGGTGATATCTGCTACGTCAATCAGATTTCGCCATTTTTCTTCGCCAATATAGCGCCACTGGATTTCCTCGCCGTCATTTTGTACCTCGATCTCACGCACGCCTTTCAGTGTTTCGATCTTTTCCAGTAGCTGCCGGTATACATCTGGATCTGCTTCCTTGTCCGGATACTCCTTATCCTTAATAGATCCGTTAACCTGTATGTATACCGGTGTGGTTGCTTTATCTGCTGTATATACACCAACTGACAGATAACCATCTTTCAGCACTTCCGGTGGAATCTGGCAGGAATTGTCTGTGTCAAGGACCCGATCTTCTTTATTACCATTCAAAATGAATCTTGCATTTTTTACCCTGTCAGAATCCATATCGGCATCAAATTCAAATAATGCAATATAATCTGTATTGTCCCCGATCAGATCAATGCTCTTTTTATCTGCCGTTATCTTTCTATTTTGAACTTTGAAAATAATTGTAGTATTCACTCTCGATCTCCTAATTTACTCTCTTCCATCGGTATAATGTGATGTATGGTGGAAGAATTGTTATATCAGATCCCGTTCCGCTGTCAGATGTATTCGCATCTGAATTGTTTTTCGTCGTAGTTGCTGTGCTTTTTGTGTTGTGCTCTGGAATCAACATATCATGGGTATGCATGCCAGATGATTTTATGAAATTGTCGCTAGATTCTGTATGGCCACCTGGAATATATCGTGTTTTATTGCTTCCACCGCCATCTTTGTCATACCATGCTTTGTGAGTATGGGATCCACCTTGATTGGTAGTTACGTAGATCTTTTCAACGCCATGATAATGTTTATTCACTTCATGTGAGTGTCCGTATGTTATATGATGATGTTTCGGCATCTGCGACGTACTCAGGTTAATTTTTTTTGCTCCACCAGTTTTGTCTTTTGCGAAATCTATATCACTTGCATTCACGCATACTCCAAATTTTCCAACTCCATACAACTTCCAAGAGGTCCCTGGATATCTTTCTGATGGATTATTGCCAGTTGTGTTTTCTTCAATCCATCCAACCGGCGGGATCAGAATTGCCATAATATTCTGATATATTTCCATCAAGCTTTTTCCTGGTTTAAACAGCTGCGTTACTATCGGCATATTGATACCGGTATAATTGATCCGGTACAGCGGGAACTGTACCACTGTATCACCATTTAATACATTTCCAGCCTCATAACTTGGTGCTTTTGCTGTACCAGAAGTCGCCTTGCCTGTAAGTACATCCAGCGTTGCCTTTTCATCTGATTCGGTGTTTTTTTTGTATGTAATAACAACCAGGTCAATTCGATTCAGTCCATTACTGCCGGATGCCAGCTGCAGATCCGCAACATATCCATGATTAATTCTGCAATGTCGTCCATTAATAAGTGCATCCCCTTCCGCTATTCTGATCAGATTGCTGTTCACAAGGCTGTGCGTAAATCCATGCATCACATATTGCCCCGTTCCATACATGGATGCATACAAGGATCCATCATCAGCTGATGTAATATGTTCTTTCCCCTGTGCACCAGTCACAAGATTCATAGTATAAGTGCTTGCCATCCTAATCTCCTAATTTATAAGTTTTCGAAATGGTTCTGTTACTGATCGTGTAAATAATGTTCGATATCTCTCTGCGGTCAGATATCCCTGTCAGATAATCCCTGCCACCTACAATATCCCCCAGCTTCACATCTAGATTTAGCTTTTCGACATCCATTTCAAAATTGCTTGTGTTTGCAAGTTCCATAATCTTTTCTTCTGCCTTTGTGTTAAGTTCTGCCACCTCCGCCGAAGAAAAATCATATATTTCCGTGCATTCTTCGTATCCTGTGTATACCTGAGATGCACTGATTTTTTTGTTTCTGTCCAGATATTTATGTATCACCGTTCGGTCTTTTAGTTCCCCTTTGCCGAGCGCAATCAAATGGTTCACTCCCATACGGTTGTCATCTAGCTTGAAATTGATCCTGTTATCATTACTAAGCTCGATTCTATCTGAATAGTCAACGATCGGTTCACTCGATACATCCACATATACTGGTTGATTCGTTTTTTTGACAAATGTGCAGACCATTTTTCTGTTCAACGATTTTAACATCGAAATCAATCCATCATAGGTTGTGCAGTATCTCTGGAAGGTAAAACTGTTGATATTTACACGGATGTTCTCACCAACCGATAAATACCCGCTGTAATTTCCATTGATGAACGTTCTCATGATTTCGTGAGCATCACCAGACACGGTCCTATAGTCCTGTCCGGCAGCCGGCTGAATAATACGCTTGGCCAGCTTTCCTCTCGGTGTTCTTCCGGCCAGTTCCACATAATCCAGTGTGGTATCTGTCACCACATTTTCAATAATGCCACCAAACTCCGTGTCTGGGATATAAATCCATGATCCGAATGTCATATCTTGTGTATAGTAAGATCGTGCAACCTGCACTTTAAATTTCATTTCCTTGTTAATGTCAAAATCTGCATTCGCAAATGATGAAATATCTGTGATATCCTCACGATTGCTATTTGCAAGGATCAGTTCCATTTTGGTTCCCTCCTCGCCTTATACACAATCACATCAAATAAGAAGGAACCCGACCATCGTATTGTATTGATGCCACCCTTGATTTTTTGAAACACAGACTGTTCTGTGTTCCGTTTGTCAAACAATGAGATGTTTGATCCAGAAGCAACATGCTTCATGATCGTATGCGACTGGCTGTCGATGATCAAATATTCTTCCGAATCAACCGTTGTGTCCACTGCATATGTATGCCCGCTGATATCTATTTCCGGATTTACACATGGCCCGTAAATAATCATTGAGAAATCACTGTCTGATATATTATCAATGATCCATGAGGCTGTGGCATCTTTCCCGGCTGTGTAATCATACGGATAATCATACGGGTAATCCAGACCATCCATTCCATCTGATTCCGACAGTAATACAAAGGTTTTCTTTTCTTCCGTGATCCAGGCAAGATCTGGAGCCACAAAGGTCAGCGTAATGTATGCATATATCTGCCCTTTCCACTGGTTTGTTTCTTTTTTCTTAACTCTGCAATAAATGTATGATCCATTTACCCACAGTTTTCCATAGGCATCATTCTCTGGATCCACCGCAAATATGTCATACAAACGGTTCATATTCTCCGCATAATTTGTGGTATCGTCCATCATATCAAGTTCTATCTTTTTTTCGTAACCGTCCGAATTGGATTCCCATACAGAATCATAGATATCAGCCTCTATGGCTCTGTATGGTGGCTTCATCAGGTCAAGTTTTTCGCCATTTGAATTTTCATAGTAAAAAATCATAATACCGGCACTGCTCCTTTCGGCAGGTCTCTGTCAATTCGATCTGTACCAAGATAGATCGGTCTCTTTGCAATCCTCTTTGCGTTCTCATTTGCCTGTTCCTGTAATGCAATCAGGCGCTTAATTCCGCTATTGTAGGCACTATCTGATTCATATTTCACAATACCGCTCACGGATCCGCTCTGTGCGTGTACACTCGTTGTGAAAGATGCATCTGTTCCCAGATTAGTAATAGCTTTCTTCAATCCTGCAGACATCTGTGCTGTAGTCTTTGGGATATTGCTGATAAATCCGGTTGCTAGTCCCTGATCACACATCTCACCCATCCATGCAAAAACTCTGGATGGTGAATGAATGCCAAGCAGGTTCTTCGCTGCCTGTATTGCAGATGATGCAACACCTCTTGCTGCTTCTACGACAACGCCAACTGCGCTTCTGACACCTCCAGCAATTCCATTTACAATATTGATCCCAACACTGCCCCAGTCCTGTGCCTTAAATGCATTAATAATTCCAGAGATAATCTGTGGCACAGCAGCTACAGCTCTTGGAATAGCCTGAATCAAGCCTGCTGCCAGCTTGCCAATGATCTCAATACCCTTACTCAGAAATTCCGGTAAATGAGATACAATTGTGCTAATTACTTGTGCAATTACCCTTGCTATAGCAGAAATGATTGCCGGAAGATTTTGCAATACTCCGTTTGCCAGATAGGCAATAAACTGAACACCTTTTTCCATCATCTTCGGAAGATTATCCATCAGCTTGCCTAGTACCGTGGTTATAATCAGACCAATGGAGTTTATAACCTGTGGCAGATTCTGAAGCATTCCAATGGCAAATCTACCCGCCAGATCGAACCCCTTTTGCAGGATGGTTGGCATTGCATCGATGATTGTCGACAATATGTTAGACAACATTGTAGATATCGAAGCAATGACAGCAGGAAAATTGGACACAAATCCATCTATCAGACTGCTAATCAGTTCATAACCTGACTGCAGTACATTCGGTGCATTTGCAATGATTGTATCAATAAATCCGTTTGCGATACCGCCAGCTGCAGCAATGGCGCCAGGAATACCATTTTCCTGCATACCTGTAACAATCTGAGATATACACTCTGTAGCTACATCCACCGCTTCTTTTAATGGCTCTGAAAATGCTTCATATAATTCAATCTGCAATCCTTCCAATGCACTGCTGAGCATAGTCAGAGATCCCTGCAGATTATCGTTCATAGTCTCTGCCATATCTGCAGCTGCACCCTCGCTGTTATCAATTGCATCAGCCAGATTGTCCCACTCTTCACCGCATCCGGCTAGTAATGCCTGTGCTGACTTTAGATCGACTTTATTGAAGATATTATTGAGGACATTGGTCTTGTCGCCCTCACTCATGCCTTCCATAGAAGCATCAAGATCCTTGAACACTTCATTCAACGGCCGCATCTTACCCTCAGAATCATACGCAGATACGCCAAGGCTGTTTAACGCTTCTGCCGCCTTATCTGTAGGTGCTCCCAATGCAAGAATGACATTTCGGAGTGCCGTACCACCTTCTGCTCCCTTAATGCCTCGGTTTGCCAGCACACCAAGTGCTGTGTTCATCTCCGTGACACCACCGCTCAGGCTCTTTGCTGTACCGCCTACCGTAAGAATAGCATTTCCCAGCTGTTCTACACCCGTGTTGGATTTCTGCGCTGTCTTCGCCATCTTATCTACAAAAGATTCCGCTGTTCCAGCTTTTTCCCCAAGCGCAGACATGGCATCAGTAACCATATCAGAGGCGGTACCCAGCTCCATCCCACCGGCAGCTGCCAGATTCAGTACCGTCGGCAATGTTTCTATAGACTTATCCACTGAGTATCCAGCAAGTGCCAGATAATTCAAAGCATCAGCTGCCTGGCTTGCAGAAAACTGGGTCGTTGCTCCCATATTTTTTGCAGCGCTATTCAGTTTTTCAAAATCTTCCGATCCTGCAGCTATCTGGTCGGAAGTAATCCCCATGGTAGCTGCTACCTGAGACATAGATGTCTCAAAATTCATTCCTGTTTCTACAACAGATTTCCCAAGATTTTTGACTGCATTCAGACCGGATTCTATAATCTTTTCGACACCAATGCCTTTAACAATGTTTCCAATACTGGAAGCACCTTCCGAAAACCCGGATTCGTCTATTTTAGTATCAAAATTTAAAGTGCCATCAGCCATACTTCACTTCCTTTCAGTAAGAAGCACGGCTCAATGGCTCACAAATGCTTTACAATTTTATTTCAATTTCCCTCCTGCATCTTCTGCACTTAATGTACATACCGTGGCAACTTGCTGTGTTGTCGTACACGATCAGCTTCTGACCACAGTGAGGGCATACATACCACTTTCTTTCGGTTGGTATTTTATTAAAAAAATTCATCACCAGAACATATCTCCTATCTCGTAATCATCTATGTTCTTTTTCTTCTTATCTTTGATCCTGATCTTTTCCTGGATAGATCTTACTCTGGCTCTTTCATCCTTATCTTTGATCTGGTTTGCATCCATAGTCCTATAATGCATTTTTCGCTTTATCTCTGTTTCGCCTGGCAGAGAATCAAACAAAGTACGGAATTTATACCAGTGCATATACTCTACTTCCTGTATATCGATTCCGTAGGCAGACAGAAATGCCGAATAGATGTCTGACGCATCCTGTTCGAACGAAAATGCCTGTTCTTTCGGATGTACACTGTCGTCTGTGTCCTCTTCATACAGTTCATAAGCACCCAGAAACTGTCCAAGCGCTGTGATTGCTGCTTCCAGATCTTCCGGTGGATCATCCAGATACCATTCCAGCATCAGTTCCAACTTTACGGTTTCTGGCAGGTCTGATTTCACCAGCTCCAGGAATCTGATCCATTCCCGGAAATCAGTGATCACTTTATATTCCTGACCATGCACTACTACATGATCAGGGAATGAATCATATAACGGATTTATCATTTTTTCACTCGGAACTGATCATTCCGTCTCTGCTGTCTGTTTTTGTTCGGCTTGAACTGTGTCATCATATTCGTAACTTCGGTTCCCTGTTGCTTTTCCAATGCCACAAACTTATTCAATGCATCTATTCTCTGCACACCGCTCTTTTTCCCCTGGAACATCTTGTCTACCGCTTCTTTTCCAAGAACGCCATTAAAAAATGAATCATAGGCGTTTATCATGGCAAGCAGTCTTTCGCTTGTCTTGCCGGTCGGTGGTACTTTCATACAGTCTTTCTGCAGTTTATCGTTTGCCGCTTCCAATTTTGTAAAAAAATCTACATCTGTAAAATCCAGATCTACAGACAGCTTTCCGTATTCAAAAAGGCTCATAGGCTCATTCTCCATTCATTATTCTTTTGGTGTGAACGTACAGGTTTCCCAGTTATCTTCGCTGACAGCAGTACCAGTTACCATCTCGGACACTGCTTTCAGATTTCCCGAGTAAATCAGTGCATCTGTACCATCACCAACATTACTCGGGATTACTGAATAGGTTCTCATACGTGCTTCACACGCATTCGTTTCTGCTTTTTTGAAAAGATCCACTGTGACAATGTCTACATGTGCATCTGTCCCCATCTTCTCATTGTCGATAATATCAGCAAGTTTATCATGTACAGGCGTATCCGTGTGTCGGTCATAAGCGAATGCGACCGATGCAGAATAGCCTACTACATCTGTATCTTCCCCGCTCCGGTCAACATACTGCCGTGTGTATTCTTTTGGTGATTTGCTTTCGTTTAAACTCGTGAACTTAGTCATACGTGTGTATGTCTGATCCACTTTCAGAAAGCTCAGTCTTTTATGTCTTCCGATTAAATCTGGCATTTTTATTTACTCCTTTTCATAAAGCAATCTGCATTGTATCTGATATACTCCAAGTCCTACGTCCGCATACAGAAGTGATCCACTGTTGGTTACTTCAATGCGCTGGGCTTTATACCCGTCCAATTCCGGGAGTATACCGTTTTCATTGTTATCATCTAACCATTCTTCGAACATCTGGCAGAAACCAGAGTTCGCAATGTTCTGCAGCACATCTTCCCCGAACATTTCTTTGGAAGTCAGAGAAAAATACTGCTGTTTCACACCACCACCGTCCACATATTTCTTGTAGTACGGTTCTGCCGGCATAGCATCTATGCTGTAGCTTACCTTTTCCGGCAGAAAGTCCAAATTCAGTACCCAGTCATGCAAAAAAGGGCATTTCAAAATGTAATTGCGAATATCCTCAATGATTACCGACAATTTTTCCCACTCCCCTCGCTATGGTATCCAGCTTCTGAGCTTTCACCTTTTCAAACCACTTGCTCCGTGATTTGTGTTCGTAGTACTGCCTTCTCGCATAAACTGAATTATACAAAATATGACCTGATCCAATCACAGTTCCCTGTGTGGCGCTTCGAACCATAGCACCGGTTCTAAACGGAGATAATGGATCCATATAACGTAATATCTCAGAATCTACAAACTTCTGTGCCTGAGTGAATGCAGCTGTTTTCTGGCTGCCAAAGGACGGATTCCACACAAGCCTTGTGGTGCATCCACCTGCCTGTATCGTTCTGTCTGACGGTTGCCTGACTGCCATTATTCACACCTCACTTTCAAATGCGGTTCCAGGATACCTCTGCGGTTATCCGAAACGGCGCATACCCGAAACGCCTTATAATGGTTCTTGTCCAGTGTGCTGATTCCACCTATGTTATCAACCGGACACACACCTCCTACAATCAGATCGCCCGTTGCAAGGGTCCAGAAGTTCTCTTTATGTGCGGCACAGTGGTAGTCATATTCCGGCATATACAGACTGTATTTATCACATGCAGACGGGATGCGAAACACGGATTCATTCGCCGGTCTTCCCTCCCCATTTACAAGAGATGCCTTTGTATTAACAAATGCTGATATGCCATGCAGCACTGTCCGGTTCCATTTGGTCATTCTGGTCTCAGGATCATCATATTGGTTGTATATTGTGATGCTAGAATCCGCAGTTATCATTTCGTGATACCCTCCTGCTGAGCAGCCCTGTTCCTGCCAGATAGCTACTCATGACCTGATATGCTTTTTTCGCTTTCAGTGCTTCCGTATCCGTTTCAGCATTAGAAAAAGATACGGTATGGCCATCGTTATTCTCGCTGGCAATCATCCTTCCACCTATACAAGCCTTATCCACATCACAATATGCTTCTGCTACCGCACAGGTTACAAGCTTCAGTTCTTCGCCCTCATATGTTTCTGATCTTCCAAGAGTGGCACGCTTAATATAAGCGCTCGCATCTCTGGAATATCTCTTAAACTCCGCTGCGGACATCTTCGCCCCGAACTCTTCCACGTAATACTCATACTCTGCATAAATCTTCATATCACGCCTCCTGCTGTTTCAAAAATTCTTCTATGATATCCGCTTTCTTTGTGGCAGTTAAGGTATAGCCAAGTTCAACGGCTAACGCTTTGATTTGAGCAATGGTAAGCTGGTTCAATTCGTCAGCCGTGTATTTGTGAACATCTGCCAGAGTACTATACCCTGTTATTCCCCCGCTTTCAGCACCGCAAATGGGAATCTGGTTGATTCTGTTGGTGAAAATGCGTTGATTGGATTCGGGATCTCCCATCCCAGACGCATTACCACTCTCAGTGCCACCATATCCTGCTGTGCAAGTGCGAATACTACTTCTTTGGTGGATGGATCGACGATTGTTGCCTGATCCAGAATCTTGTATGTAACATCCTGTCTGATTGCATATACCAGCTGCTTGAAGTCACCGGAGATCATCAACGCTTTTGATGTGTCAAATGCTCCATTCATAGGGAAGTACATCTGGTTTCCATCCAGTGCATACTGAGTAGATCCCTGCATATCTGTCTTAAAAATCGGATGGTTATTTTTATCTACCAGTCCACGAAGTTTGGCTCTCATGTTTACTGCTGCCATATGACCTGTCGGAAGATAACCAGAACCTTCCACTTTGGCGATCACGCCATCTACTCCCATAATATCCTGATACAGGTCTGCGGATATTGTCTTGACATTTCCAGCAGTTATTGCTGCAGGGACAAGCCCCGCTCTCCATGATGCTGGTTTTTCTGTCCCGAATAATACGGCTGCATCAATCTTTGCTCCCATTGCTTCAATGATTCGTGGTTTAATTTCTCCCCAGATATCATAATCAGCATCATCCAGCACTGCTTCTGGGATAGGTACGATTACTGCAAGCTCCTCTGCATTAATGTACTTATTAGCCCATTTTGCTTTTGTTGTCTGTTTAAAACCGCTGTCACCATCTACCCAGTATGCCAGTGGCAGTGCATCCAGTACTTTCATTCTGGTTTTATTGCTCGTCATATTTGGCAACTTTCTTCCCATCTGAAGAACAGCAGACTGTGTAACCACACCTTCAATAATGTCATTGATTACCTGTGTACTGATCAGCGCTTCTGCATCTGATCTGGTGATCTGTGTATTAACTGTTGCGAATTTCTGTAAATCCATCACAAAATTTCTGTTTCTATTCATATTTTCTCCTATCTTCCAAAAGCTTTCCGAAGCGCTGCATTGAAAGTTGCATTCACATCATCAGAAGATCCAGCACCACTTCCACCAGAAGAACCGGAAGACATACGCATCTGGCTCTGTGTTCTTGTATACTGTGGTTTGTCTTTCAAATACTCTTCTGCACACGCCTTAAAATCTTTTTTATCAGTTACATTTTTCGATATCTCGTGCAGTAAGAAATCTTCATATTCCTTCTGCACACCAAGACCAGAAAGTACTGCCTTGTTTTTGATGCCGGTCAGTTCCGCAAGTGCATCGTCTCTCTGTTTTTCAATAGCTGACACATTCGGTTTCTGTGCTTCCTGTTTCTCCTTGAAGTCACGAAATGCTTCCTGTGCCTGTTCTGCAGTCATCCCGTTCTGCTGAAAATAATTGGTCAATGCGGATCTTTCGGCACGTCCTGCTCTTTCAGAAGCGATCTGTTCAGCCTGTTCGTAGCTGTATGTAATTCCACCAGATCCTCCTGTGCCACCATTTCCACCGTCACCGCCATCTGTAAATTTCTGTAAATCCAAATAAAAACCGTAACTCATACGTATCTCCTGTCCGCTTTACGCCCGTCGGCACTCTCCGAGCTTTTAAAGGCTTCACGTTTTGGCCGTATAAACAGCTACGCAATTTGCAGCTGCCATATCACATATTCCCTATACTGTTCTGTTAATGCTTTGATTCCATTCACAAACGTTTCTACAATAAGGTTGGATGCTTTTCCCGGATTCAATACATGGCACTCAATCAGACCATCATCCTCTCTGGTATCCACATAATAATGTTTCTTCAGTGTCTCCAATGAGGAAAATGTCAGAATGGACACAGCTGCGCATACAATATCTGCTCCCTTTTGCGCATACCCGGCATGACCTTTTACTATGATGCCGGATATATAACCAGATGTATTTTCTTTTATCGTTACTTCGATCATGCCTGTCGCCCTCTCATATCCATATACACACGCTCTGTCTGTGTCTCAAATCCAAACTTTCCACAGAAATGCCGGTACTGATACAACTGACCTTTATATTTTGCCTGTGCGCTTGTGATCTCGTCTTTATCAGCCTCTCCCCATTTCAGTCCCTGTATGGTATCTCTCTGCGCTCTCATGTTTCTTTCCATCTCACGCTGTTTCTGGGTTAGTTCATAAGTGGTATACTGCTTTCCCTGCCATTCCTTTGGCATATTCTCTGATCTTGCCAGCTTATCCAGATCCGCATCACTCCAATTGCGCTCTGAGATCCCAGGAATGAACGGATAATAGGTGTGGTAGCAGTTCCATCCATTCAAGCCACCACCCTCACCAAGCCCACACACGCTTCTCAGCTGTTCCGAACTGTAGACACGCCCTTGCCATGATTGATGGTTCAGATATCCGCTACCAGTGTTCCTGGCTCCGGCATGAGCTTCCACCTCAAAGCAATCTGTACCAAGCTTCTGTGCATTGTATCTGGATATATGCCCGGTAAGCTGTGATACACCGGTCATGACAGACCGTCTGGCAGCTACTTCGATTCTGTCTGAATGTCCAGATGCATACGTTACTCCTGTCGTGCGAAGTCCGCTGTTAGCCATCTGCTTCACTGCCCGGCGCAATGCTGAATTATAATCAGATGCGCCCGTGATGATCTCCATACAGGCTTGATCTATGTATTTCTGATAGTATTCAGCAAGTGGCGTGAATACGATCTTCCCACCCATATTGACCGCATAGCCCAGTGAATTGGGAATATTCTTGAACTCGTCCAAGGTCTGCTCTCTTAGTGTCTCTGTGATCTGTTTCAGTTCCTCATTGTCCTCATACGGAATAAATTTTGCACTGACCTGCTCATAGATCTCTGCTTTTCGTACATATTCCCATTCAATCACCTTGTCGTAGATCTCATAAACTTCTGCATAAGTCAGCTTCAATCTCTTCTTGATCTCACGCTCGATCTCTTCTGTCGTGGCTCCCATGCCAACCAGACGGTTGATCTGCCAGTCGGCAGTAGATGTGATCTCTCCCGCCTTTTTGATTCGTCTGCACACATCCTGCATCACGAACTCTCCGACCTCCTGATACATCTTTTCCAGTCTGAGTGGCAGTCCCTCTTTTTCTCCTGGCGTCATTCAATCACATCCCCATTTTCAACCACTTTCTTCTTGGCCTGCTCTTCTGTCTCGCCGTACCACTTCATACGGTATTCCACAAGGCTCATGGCTCCCATAGCAACATCTGCACGGTCGCTGGTTCTTTCTGATTCCTTATCTTCAATAATGGAATCGTCAAAATCTATCGCTATTTCAGCATCCGATTGCAACCCTTTGACGCCAATGGCCGTTCCAAGTCTTGCAATCGTTCTGACCAGTTCTTTGATCGCTTCATCAAGCACAAGTTCATGTTTACATACCGTCCGGTACATATCGCTGTCCTCTGATATCACCTGCGTTGCTGTCTGAATGGTTCCCCGATCAAATTTATATCGGTTCTGTCCAAATCCGCACTTGAATGACAAGAGGTTCAGATCATCCTGTATTGCCTTGGAGTGTTCATCCACACGAAGCTCCATGTTTACTTCATGGATTGCATCATTTTTTTCCAATGTATCTTCTGGTAAAATGTAAAACACAACATCATTCTCATCGAACACCGCATCACCGTTTTTGTTTTCCGCTATTTCCGGTGCAACAAATAATCTTTTCTTACCAAGCGAAAATTCATTGGCGTAGGAATCATATTTCAGATCAATGCTCTGCAGTACACTCAGGCTGTTATAAAAGATGCTCATCCCCATCGGGTTTTCATTGTCATCGCCGAAATTGTTGGCAATGTTCAGCTTATCAATAATGAATAGCGGATATTCGCTTCCAGTCGCAATCTTTGGTGCCATGTTCTGGAACGGTGGATAATCCGACCATTTCTCTGGTAGTATCTCAGTACCGCTCCCACTTGTATCACGGACTACATGGTTCTCAACCACATAAAGACCATTTTCCTTTTTGTGTATCTGCAGGTGATAATATACTTTGCCTTTGTATGTTTTTCGGAAACGGAATACGCATTCGCGGATGATCCCGTTATCCCATGATACTGGGAATATATTGGATGCCCTCACGTAGTCGATCCGAATATCCCCGCCCTCAATATGCTCATCATCATAAACGGCTGCTCCATCCACCTGTACCACATACGCCACGGTTCCGAGCGCTGCTTTCAGTTCCTGGTACTCATTTGATTTATGCTGCCATCTGTTTCTTTCCAACACTGCATTCACAAAAATGCTTGTAGGTTCATCATTTATGGTTATTTTCACCCGCTCATTCATCAGTAGATCGGCCATATCAGACGAAACCTGTGCAGCCATACCTAAAGATAATCTTCTGCATACGATTTTGTTCTGTCCGTTGTAAATGTTGTATCTGTGGAAGTGGGATACATTGGATCTGTACCAGGAATCCCAACTGTCAATCAGGGAATAGAACGATGAATCAATCGTATCAATCCCCAGCTTTTTACTAAGGAACGTATATATGTTCATTACTCTTCATCCTTTTCACTTACTGGTAAATATTTTTTCAATTTGCTCCATGCCCACATCACTGCGTATCTCAGTGCATCAGGTCCGTGATCTCCTACTTTCACCGGTACTTCTTTCCCGGCATCCAGTGCCTTCTTGTCATATTCATAAGTCTGCATCTCATCAATCAGATGTTCCTGTGACGGATCCAGATGCAGCAGACCATAATTCAATAGTTTCTGTACTCTTGATATTCCAAGAGCCACATCATTCATCTTGCCCTTTCGCTCATCCATCTGGTCCTTGAATACCACGGTACATGGCAATGATCTGCAAGTCCTTTTACACTCCTCTTTCAATCCCTTCGCTGACGGGTCCAGGATCACATAGAATGTGCCACACGAATACTTTTCGTGAAGTTCCTTGACCATATCTTTGAGTGCTTCTGCATATTCTGAAGGACTTTTCTGTTTTCCTGTATCTCTGCCGGAATGATAGAACTCCGTCAGCCCCTCAAGCCCGGGATGCAGCACATCAGGATTCAAACCCAGTGCCTGGAATGTAGTCGCATTTTGCTGTCCATAGTCCCCACCGACCACAATCAGGTTGTACGTCTTTCTCAGTGGCTTTCTGATATGCTTCTCACTGAACATGTAATAGATTGCTTCATCTACACCTGTGCACAGCCCAAGCCAGATCCATCTGTACATCTTTTCATCAAGAGCCTTTAGAGCTTCAGCAGCCTGCACCAGCTTCTTACCTATCCACGAAATGGGTACATCTCTATAGTCTGTGTGGATATGTAGCACATCCTTACGCTTTTTCATCTTGTCCAGCCATTTCATGATCGGTGCATTCGGATTTCTCGGTGGGTTAAACATGGTAATCATGACGAACTCACCATCATTCCCCCTGACGAACGTTGCTTCGATGTTGTTCAGTTCATCTTCACCCTCACCAACCTCAAAGAACTCTGTCAACTCATCCAGAACTACGAACTTGATCGGTTTATTCTCGTCAATGATGCCCTTTGTGTCATCCACAGAATCAGATCCGGCAAAATACACCGTGTTACCATTCTTCTTGTATCTGACTTCCATAGGTGACTTTGTGATCTCATAAGCCCGCCTTTTATCAATCCCCATACGGGATATGGCTCTGATGAACTCTTTGTAGACTGTTTTCCGCAGTTTGTTATGTCTCTTTCTCAGGATGATACCGGAGCAATCAGGATCTTGCACAATCTTCGAATTGGCTATGATCGACACTCCGGAAGACTTTGCACCAGCACGGCCAGATGTCAGTATGATCCACGAATACTTATGCGCTTTTATCACATCATCAAATACTTGATGATACGGCTCTATCAGCTGATCCTTGATTCTTATCTTCTTCATACTCAATCGTAAACGAGTGTTACTCCATCGTCCTCGTCATTGTTTCCATTGTTCTGGCGTCTCAGCCGTTCGATTTCCTGTTCGGTTTTGGACTGTCTTAGTTTCTTTTCATTCTGATCCTCAAACATACCAAGATGCTTTCCAAGCAATTCCAATGCCTTTGTTTTGTCATAAGTTTTAATCTCAAACCCGTCTCTCCCTTTTTTGATGACTGCAATGGCTCTTTTCTGTTCTTCTGTCAGATCATCTGTAATGGTCGGTTCTACCGTTCTGTACATTATCGGATCACCATTGGCATCTGTAATAATCTGACCAGCCTCGTCTATAGCCTGTTTTTCAACGATCCTTGCATAATCTGATGCTTTCGAAAAAGCAATCATTGCAAGTTCATTTATGATACGTTCCTGGGTTACATCTGCCCGCTCACATACCTTCTTGCTATGTTCATCAATCTTTTTTCTAATTTCAGCATTCTTCAACAACCTTTGTCCTTGTGAGTATGCTGTCTTCTTACTATAGCCAGCCCTTATGGCAGCCTGTGTTGCATTCCGGTCAATCCTGTACTCCTGGCAGAATCTTTCCTGTCTTTCGGTTAACATAATTCAATCACCACACTTCTGTTGTCCTCCGTATTATGATTTAGGCGCACACTTCTGTGTACGCCATAGTATAAAATAATGGAAGGGTGAGAAACCGGCATACTGGATTCGAACCAGTCATTGCCCCACTGCCGGCTACAGAACCATGTTCCCATGGACGCACGATCAGATGATCCAGCCCCTTTTTACCTGTCAGGGCTTATTCTAAGGAGGGAAATCTATCGCATGAAAAATCCACTCTTCATATATTGTAGAGTGGATTCCATGTCCTCAAGCATCAATTTATTCATATTTCATTTCTTTTCCTACAGCATAGACAAATCTGCTCAGCCATCTCTGCACAGTCGCCCGTGATACATGAAGCTGATCCGCTGCACCCGTAATCCCATAAGTATCATCGATATAAACCATATGTACTGCCTTTACTATGTCAATACCATCAGGGCTGTTTTTCAACTTTTCAAATGTGACATCTATGGCTTGTTTGAATCTCTGTTGCATTTCTGCTCCTGATTCCAGCTTTTTATAATTCTTGATCATATCCAGCACTGACGGATACCAGTATTTTTTATACCTTTTCCGATTCGGCATTTGCATCACCTCTCTTCGCAACATGCACATCATACGGCTTTCTACGCATCCACTTCATAGCCTCTTCATTCGGATGACGGATCGCCGGTTCTGTGTTCTTGATCCTTGCTATCTGTCCCTCGCTTTTCTTCTTCTTTCTTTTCCACATAATCCCCCCTATGTTGTTTTTCCCACAGTTGTAAGCTTCTTCGCATATCTCCGCTTGTCGGTGCATGCAGCCTCATTTCTTTCATTTCTGAAATAACACCTTCCAGCAATACCGAGAACTCCTGTGTGTTATATGTACTGGATCCGAAATAACACAGCATCTGAACCGCATTCTGACCATTTACTTTAATGTCTCCAATCACTTCGCACTCACGCCACTGAACCTTCATACTCTCGACCGCCTCTGGTTTCACAATGATATATGTGAACTTCCCGTATCTTCTAAGCATCCTCAGATAAACGGCCCACTTATCCGTATTTAAAGCAGCTGCAATATCTCCCAGACAAGCCCATAACATTGCATTGGCATCCAGTGACCTTCGTTTTCTATATTTCTTTGCCTCTATCGTCAGGATCTTTCCCTGGATGTCATCATACTGGCCGGTCACATCTTCAGATGTCTCAAACGTGATCAGGAGCTTTTTTGTCAGGAAGTCCCGTGTTATTCCAGCCACTTTACCTGCAAACTTCATGATTCACTATCACGCTACCCTTTCCCCTGTCTCCAGATTCAGTTTCAATTCTTCTTTGAACATCGCAATAATCGACTGATCATCCAGATATGGCTTTTTGCATCTCGGTTGTCTGACTGCATAGCATCCGATCATATGCTTGATCTTATCCAGTACCTCATTGACCTTTTTCGTTGATACCCGAAATTCTTCTTTCAGAATAACGACCATAGGCAAAATATTCGCCAGTATTACCGCATCGAGGTATCGGATACCTTCATTCGTTGTGATGGTAACAGGACATAATGCCCGCTTTTGCACTTCCGGTATGCTCCTGATCCAGTCCTGATATTTGATTTTCTTTGCTATGCAGTAGTTCTGCATGGCTTCTGTGGTTATGTCTGTACATGCATCGTCATGCCATTTTACCTTCATATCTATGGCCATACTGTAAAACTTCCTGAGCCGTTTCTCTTTGAACCCCAGCAGATCATACAGTGCCAGATAAGTCATCCAGCAAATACTTGTCGATACCGCAAGCATTGCTTTATCTTCTGCCTCTTTTTTGTTGTACTGGTTAATCAATTTCTGATTGATACCCAGATATCTTCTGGTTCGTTTCTGGGCGCTGTTCTTTTTTAATTTATTGCTCATTTCCCCTCCTACACAAATGATACCTGACCGTCCGTTCCAGTATATAATATTGGCGCAGGGCATCTTTCTCCTACTTTGAGGTATCCGCAGTTTGCTTCTACCAGTTTCTGCGCCATAACCGGCACAACACTGTTCCCAATTCTGGCAACCTGTTTTGTTTTCGGATATTTTTGCCATTTATAATCTCGGTCAATGATATAATCTTTTGGAAACCCCTGTGCCAGCTTCAGTTCTTCCGGCTGTAGCATTCTCAGGTATATATCCATAATCGCATATTCGTCTCCCATGACCGTAATCAATGCAAACCTGTCCTTTGTTACAATGGTATGCAATGGCTCTTTCATTGACTGTCCAGTACCGCATCCGTAATATTCCATTATGAATTGAGATACCCAGGTAGCTTTCTGCGCTATTTCCTGACTGATTCCCGCTTTCTTCAATTCTTCCCAGTTCACCATCAATATGGAAATCTGTCCAAAATGACCAGGGCTGGTGGTTATCGTATGCAATGGCTCTTTCATTGACTGTCCAGTACCGCTCTTGTAGAACTTTTCAAGGAATGCCATAACCAGACCATACCGATTACTGGTATCTATCGTCTGTAACGGATCAGCTATATTCTGCCCTCTTACCCCTGATTTCGTTGTTTCTGAGTGATACTGGATAATGTATGGCATAATCATACCGAAGCCATGTTTTCCTGTTATCGTTGGCATAGGATCATGCACACTCTGCCCACGGAATGTCTGACCACCATGATTTACCTGAACTATGAAAGGCTCCGGGTTACGAAATACAAACTTTTCCAAGCCCTTTGCTGTTCTGCTCATGGTATTGTGAGCAAGTGGCTTCTTTCTTCCAAATATGGATTCTCCCAAGTCCCCGTAATTTAATATACTGGATACTGGCACCCATTTTTCTTTGCCATCTGATCCGGTTTTACTATGAGTAGGTTCCGGCCATACAATTTCCTTTCCGTCTCTGCGAAACACCGCATACCATCGTTTTCGTGTAGTCGGTGCCCCGTAATCTGCTGCCACCAGTTCCCTGCTGTCGAACTTATATCCCAGGCTTTTCATGGCTGTAATGAACTTCTTGTAATCTTCCCCTTTGCGCTCCGGTATTGGATGTCCTTTCTCGTCTAATGGCCCCCATTGTTGTATTTCTTCCACGTTCTCCATAATGATTACATCCGGGAGAATTGCTTTTGTGTGCTTATATACCGCCCACGGAAGTATCCTCAGACCGTGTTTTCTCGGCTGACTGCCTTTCGCTTTGCTGTGGCTGGTGCAGTCCGGTGACGCCCACATGAGCGCCACATGTCTTCCCCTGACATATTTTTGCAGATTAACTTTAAAGATGTCCTCTGTCAGATGCAGCGTTCCAGGATGATTGGTCTTATGCATCAGGATGGCATCTGGATCATGGTTAATAGCTATATCCACCGATCTTCCCAGTGCCATTTCTATTCCCACCGATGCTCCACCTCCCCCGGCGAATGCATCAATAATGATTCCGTCCTGCATCTTACTCCCCTTTCATCTCATTCAGCTTTGCTCCTGCCTCTTCCCTAGTAAGGAATATTCTGGTTCCAATATTTGCAAGCATTTTAAGTTCAAATGCAGGCTCTATAATCTTGTATACCTTATAGGCATTTTCACAGGGTTCATCATTGGTGCATTTGCTCCATTCTCCAATATCCTCAAACGGACATTCAAAATCATACTTGCATTCCTCTATGCATCGTGGGATATATACTTTTTCTCCGATCTTACACGGCAGCTTCACAAGCCGTTCCTGTGCTTCCAGTTCCCTGTACTTTATCAGTTCTTCCAGATACTCTGCTACTTGCTTATGCTCCCAGTATTCTTTCACCGAATTAATCATTGGTGCTGTATCAAGATAATCAGCCTTAACATTTCTCTCGTACATCTCTGTTTTTCTTTTGCAATGATCAAGAATCTCTTCAATCGTTAATCTTTCCATTTTCTTTTAGGAGCAAAGGATCCTTTTGTGCTGGCCAGCAAATCTCTTACCCCTTTCTATTTTCTAATTAAACGGCAGTTCCTCACCAAGATCATCCGGTATGTTCATAAAATCTTCTCCACATGCCTCATTGGTTTTCGATCTGTTCTCACGATACCCTGACTGCTGAAGCGCTGCTTCGTCTCTTGCTTCCAGATCTGCGCTGGATGCATTCTTACTCTCAACAAAATCGTTTTCTTCTACGACCACATCTACCGTGTATACCTTCTGCCCGTCACGGTTTGTATAACTGCCAGTCTGCAGTCTTCCACTGATCACAATTTTCATGCCCTGGCGAAAATACTTTTCCGTAAACTCTGCATTTTTTCCAAAAGTAACACAGGAAATAAAATCAGCTGACTGCTGTCCCTCCTGCTTATATCTCCTGTCTACCGCCAAGGTATATCTTGCCACTGCGGTAGCATTCTTACCTGCTGAATATCGTACTTCCGGATCTCTGGTCAACCGTCCCATGAGAATTACTTTATTCATGATTTTTCTCCTTTTCTTCCATCATTCTCAGTGCTTTCACTGCAAGCTTCACAGCTTCTTTATGGTCATTCACACTTTTTCCTAATGGATTTTTCAGATAATCAATTGCTTCTTCTACTGTCATGCTGTCCCTCTTCTTTCATTGCCGGTGCAGTAGTGTTACCGCACCGGTATAGATATTATGAGATCACTGTGAACTCTGGATACTCTGCCAGTTCTTTCTGCAAGTATTCCTTGATCCGTCTCGTTGCTTCCATCATCCAGGCTCCACCATCTGCTTCAAAGATGGCACACTGGATACCATCATATTTGTCAGACTTCATTCTGAAAATAAAGTCTGATTCCGGCTGTTCCACTTCCAGGAATGTCCGGTATGGTTTCAGTTTTACCGGATTAGGCACAATGGCGTCTGACTTTGATGCAATACCGGTTTTTACGGATGCTTTCTGTGATACGCCATCATCCCCGTACTCTGTCACGGTTCCATCTTCTACGGTACCGGAAAACTTCAATACCAGCGCACGGTCATGCTCGTCAATAAATTTGGACTGCAGTGCAATCGTAAACGCCTCTTTATCCATAAACTTATTGAATGAAAATGACGGAACTCTCGCCGTTACCGCAACCAGGTCTTCACGGTCACGATTCACATTCAGCTGTGAATAAAGCTGTACTTTTGTAGGGCTGCACACATGTACAATCATCTTACCCGGCATGGTATCAATCTTTCCCTTAATGTAGTCCAGAAAACTTGTAAGTGTATTCATCTCGATTTCATTGTCCGCTCTGTAAACAGGAATGCTTGCTTCTACCTGTTTCAATGACCGATCTGAGAATTTATGCTTTTTCCCTTCTCTGTCTTCAATCTCATAGATGTTTGGTCTGCTGAGTCCTACTACATATTCCAGTGCTGCTCTTAAATCCATTTCTTTTACCTTTCTCGCTTATCTTGCGACCTTTCTAAAATCTACCACGTTATCAGTTACAATCTCACCAGTCTCCACATCCACGGCTTTTCCGTCTATCTCTTCGATCTGCTTCGGCTCCTGGAAATCATTGATGCTCATCTGCCCTTTAATCTGCTTGCCATATTCCTCAGCAAACAGTTCGCCGGTTCGTAAGTCCTTGCCAATGGCAAATTGTGTCCGCATGGATGCCTGTGGTGCCAGTTTCTCTGCCACATCAATATCACAGGAAACCTCGTCCCGCTGCTCATTTTGGGTGAATGACAGCTTGATGTTAATAGCACGCTTGATCTTGAAAGAGGTATTGGCATCCTGCATATTCTCTACCACTTTTTCAAATGCTCTTTCAAATTTCTCCTGCAAGGCACCCCCAACAATGCTCTGCAATTCCACTTTGTTCATGTTGTTTGTTTCCTTTCGTTTTTATTTTATAACCTAGTCTGTTCAATGACTGTGTAGTTATAACCATGGTTCTTTAAAAATCCCCCCAGTTCTCTAATCCGTCCCACAGGTTCACGTACATCTATTACAACTTTATACATCGGCTGTGGTTCTTCTGGCTCTTCCTGCTTTATTTCTGATTTTACCGGTTCCGGTTTCTGCTCTTGTACCGGCTCTGGATTCGATTCTTCCTTTGGTGCCGGATGCTCAGCAGCATAAATTCTTTCTGCCCGTCCTTTTATTGTGGCAATAATGTCCTTTGTTTTGAAATTGGAAGAATCTATCAGATTCTGGAAATCGATAATATCCATTTTTGCAGTGATTCTTTCGTTCTCACTGTCAATCACACTCTGTATGATATCAAGCCGTTCCTGTTCACGCTCCTGCTCCACTCTCAGAGCAAATGCTCTGGTCTCTACATCTTCCCTCACTGCTTTCTCCGTTGCCGTCAGATTCGTGTATTTATCAACCACGAATAATCTATTTGCATACTTTTCATTCAGCCCGGCGCTTTCCACAACTTCAGCAATGATTGTTTCTGCTTTCTCCCGCTTGTCATCCTTTTTCGCATTATCATAGACCTGAATGCCCTCTTTGATCGGCTGTTCTACTTTCTCGATCAATGCAACCAGATCTTTGCACTGTGCTTCGAACACTTTGATCGGGGCTTCCAGTTCCTTTTTCTTATCCTTACGGTATCTATCAATGGTATTTCTCAGCCCGGCCAGTTCTTTCTGTGCTGCCTTGCATCCCGGCAGCGTTTCTTCTGTAATCACCAGAGTGCTGTATTCTTTCAATTTGTTTTCTAGCTCAGCTTTCAGTTCTTCGTAATTGATTTTCACAGACGGTAACACCAATTCTGCATCAAAGCTCAGACCTTCCGTTGTGATTTCTTCCTGCTTTGCAGTGTGAATATATTTCAGCTTCGGTATTACATCTTCCGGTACTTCGCTTTTAGGAATATTCACATCTGTGACTATCAGTTCCGCTTCTCCGTGCTGGGTATCTGCATACACTTTCTGGCCATACTGCACATCTTCTTTCGTCAGGTATGTGTACTGGCGTCCATATGGCTCTCCATCTTTGATAAATTTTGCTTTTATAAGCTTGTCCATGTTTTTCCCCTCCTAAATTCCCAAATCTACCGGCTTGTCCGGTGTTTTTTCCAGCGCTTTCATTGCCTTCATCCAATCGATCAATTTCATATCATCCAGACTCCTGATCTTGTACCGGTCAAGGAGCATCTTCTCACCTACACCTTTTTTCTCCATGACAGATAACAGGGTTTTCTTTTTCATCCCATCGATCAGGTCATTGGATGGATCATAATCTGGCTGCTGATCCGGCTGTCCCTTTATGTCCTCATAAGTATCTGCATCTGGATCTTTCATTTCTTCCGTTGGGATGCAGAACACCTGGAAGCAGGCATATTTATATGCAACGCTCATGGCTTTGTTTGTAGCCTTGTCTCCTGTGTCCATAGCCTCACCTATTACACTAGCTTCTACGAAACTTTCATCATCGGCATAAAACCGGTATGTCACATGCAGTCTGCTGTAAAAGATCACTGTGCCGTTATGATTTGTTCTTTCTGTCCGATCTTCTTTCTCTACGATAGGGACTGCGAACACACCATTTTTGATCATCGCCGGCTGTAGCGCATTATAAATCTGATCGATACCACGGAACTTATACTTCTGCTGATCGTTGAACCTGTCTTTCCCGATATGTCCAACATCTGCCATCACGCCCAGGATTGCTTTATAAATCTTCTTTTCTCCCATGGCTATGCACCTGCATTCTTTTTCTTATTTTCCTCAATGTCCTTGTGGACTGCAGCATACAGAAGTGCACAGTCTGCGCAGTCCTCTTTTTTCATGCCTCTTTTCTGCAGTCTTTCAAGTACCATGCTTTCCAGCATCTCTGCCTGTTCCAGGCTTACCCATAACGTCATACTCTCACCCTTTCCGCAACATATAAGCTGCTACATTTCTTTTTGTCTCTGTGTCATACACTTTCCCTGTGACGATCACGTCACCGTCTTCCACCAATTCCGTCAGTCTCGGCTGTACCGCCTGCCGGATCGGATAATCTACCAGTCCGTAACTGTACAGTTCTGCTGCGATCTCACGGGCTGTGAGTGGCTTTTCGCTTCCTGCAAGTACAGCTGCAACATTCTGGCAGGATCTCTTGCGGTTCACCAGTTCATTGCTTTCTCTTCTGGTCCTTGCTGTTGTTGCCGTCTTTGCTCTTTTCATGTTTCCCCCTTATAACACGCTTTTGTTAAAGATCTGCCGGAACTCTTCCCGGCTGTGCGTCTCTTCAAACTTTCTTTGCGCTATTTTTTTGACCTCTTCATCGACTGCATGGTTTCTGTGGACTGCATTTTTCCCGTTTCTGTGGCAGCTGTCACCGCACAGCCAGACGGTTAATCCATACTGGTCTGAATACTTTCGGAACGGTCTGCCATAAAAGCAGTGATGCAGTTCCAGTCTGTCCGGTCCGCAGGTCATAGCCCGTCCACAGATGAAGCACTTTTTCTCATTCTGCAATATGCTTTTCATCTTCATCACCATCCCAGAGTACCGATGTGCTCATATATGCACTGTACATCAGCCATGCAAACGGAACTGCGGATAATACTGCACCAGTCCATCCCGTCTCTGCCGGCAGTCTCAGTGCTGTGATCCACATGACCGCCATCGATGCTATAAATATCTTTCTCATGCTCTCCCCCTCAGTCTGTAATTCTGTGTATCTGCTCCAAGTGTCACTATGTACTCTCGGCTCATTTCCACCAGCCGTGAGGCTGTGGCTTCGTCTATCTCCATCATCTCCGATACTGTCCGTTCCGTAGTCAATACAATCGGTAACCGTGCCAGATAGCGGTGATTTATGATCTCATACATGATGTTGATATCTGATTCTGTGATCTTGCCCTTGAGATAATCATCAATAAACAGGACTGCTGCATTCTTATATGTGTTGATCCTGTTGCTGTAGCTAAAGTCATCCGTGACCACCTGTTTCAGTGCCGTGATCTCCTGCCGGTATGCCATGTACTTGACCTCGATGTTATTCTTGATCAGGTTGTTGCAGATGCACAGCCCCAGCATAGTTTTTCCCCGCCCGGATGCCCCACACAGGACTATGGAATTTACCCGCTGTCCCTGATTTTTCAAAAAACACCGGTAATACATGATCGCCGTATTTCTGGCCTGTTCCAGTGATTTTTCCTTGAATGTCTGGAAGTCTGCAAAACCTTTTCCCTGATCCTCTTCGGATATCCCACTGGCACGCATCAGCCTTTTGGCTCTCTTCCGTGCCTGGCACTCACAAGGTCTGGCATACTCTACGCCATCTTCTACATACAGGACCATTTCTGTATCCTTGCAGACCGGGCATTCATACACCGGCTTTTCTCCTGCAGGCGTGATCTGCTGTACCACCCGCTGTGCAATATCAGAAATAGTCAAGCCCTTCACCCTCTTTCAATGGCTCCGCCGGTCTGCAGTTATCCAGATACGAATAATCCTGTTTCGGGGATGCCCTGTTTTTCCTGCCATCGTAATTACCTTCAAGTACCTTCGCCATATTCTGGTCTTTGATCAGCCAGTCAAAGGTTGCTGACCAGTTCCGGTTGTTGCTGCCTTTCAGAAAATCACTGTCTTCTGCTTTTTCAAACAGTTCTCTAAAATCATTCAGACTGAATTTTCTAAGTCTTGCCTTTATTGCTTTCAATCTGGCAGAAGATAATGTTCTGAGTTTTGGATAAGAGCGACAGATCTGGTTATAAAGGTCTACAATCTGCTGTGCAGATGTCTCTTTACCTCTCTCTTTCTTATCATCTATATTTTCATCTATATTATCTTCTATATTATTAGGTGAACTTTGTTCACCACCCCCATGAACTTTGTTCACCACCCCCGGTGAACTTTGTTCCATACCCCCGTGAACTTTGTTCACCACCAGTGAACTGTCAACCGTTCGGTACTCGCAGACCTTCACACCTTTTATGGTGCTTTCTTTCTTGACCAGATACCCTTTTTCGATCAGGGACTGCAGATTCTTCAATACGCCTCTTCTTGTACTATTCGTCCAATCAGCCAGATACTGAAGGCTGCCACTGAAAGTCTGATCCTCTGCCTGGGAAAATCCATATATACAGGCATAGATCAAAAGCTCATTCCCCTTTAGCTGAAGGTCCGTAACCATCCAGCCCTGAATTGCTATGAATCCCTCTCTTGTCACTTTGCTGTCTCCCATCAGTACCACAACCCCTCAACTTTTACTTTTTCAATTTCCTGAAAACGCATTGCATTGATAAAATACGAATATCTATCTTCCGATGTCTTAACTGCATATCCCCAATCATATTTTCCCTGTACCAGACCTTTTCTGATTGTGGTGTGGTTTACCCTCATCAGCTTTGCTACAGTTTCTACGGATAATCGTGGAATCACTCCGTCTCTCAGGTCAGAAGCCGGAAGTACAACTACTGTCCGATCTTGCTTACTGAAATAATCCGATTCCAGTCCAAGTGCTGTAGCAATCTCGCTCTGCACTTCTTCTGATGGGATCTGCTTGCCAGATAAATACTGGCTCACAGACGCTTTACTCTTTCCGGTAAGCCCACACACCTGAGATTGATTCAACCCAAGTTCATCAATTGCTTTTTTCAGCTTTTCGCAGAAACGCATGTTTCTATCCCCTCTTTCTGTGCTTTTTCTTTCTGGCGTACCATTGCCTCACCCATACCAAGCAAATAGCCTTTGTCAAAATCAGACATATTAGGTACTGCTGTTGCTATGGTATCAAGAATCTTTTTTTCTTTTTCAGACATATCGTTCACCTCTTTTCATACTTGTTTTTGTGAGTTCTCTTTTCCTTCACTTTCTTCTTTCGTTTTTGTGTTTTGAATGGTGATTTCTTACCAGTAAAATGATTAAAATTACTTACCGTTCCCATATTAACCACCTCATCTATTCCATAATCACATTGTCGCAATGTTTACCAATGCCAATATTTTGATCATTGCCAATGCAAGCATTGCGACAATTGCAAAAAATGCAATTATTTTTTCTCTCACTCTTCACCTCTTTCTGCCCTGCCTCGTCAACACCGGTGGGGCGGTTCCGGTGGACAGTCAGAAGTGACCGTTTCGGCTATTTAAGAAGTTCGCCTGTTATTGTGTTAAATAATTCATGATATGAAGTAATACTGATTTCCTCGCCTGTGGATTTACGTTCTCTCAAAACTATATCTGCAACAGTAAACTTTTTATCTGGAGTAATGAATCCGTGTTCTTTTACGTACTTCCACATTTCTTTTAATGCTTTATTCCGGTCTTCGTCATAAAACAGACATATATACTTAGGTTCTCCGAAATGTCCAATAACCGGTTCGTAATCCTGCTGTTTTAATAGAACATCATAAATGACTGACATCTCTCTTCCTCCTTTTCCTTGTAAATATTTTGACATTATGTTAAAATCTGACTATGCCAAAGGCATGGAAAGGAGCGTGGTCTTTTTGACCAAACTTTTGACTTTGCCTGCTCTCTTAAGATAGGGTCGCAACAGTGGCACCAACGCACTTTAAACTGGGTTAATGTAAATTACTGATACGGCGTTACGCAACTCAGAGAAGGAGTATAAAACGCACGAGACGGCACTCATTAAAATGCTTCACCGTATCAAGTGTTCCTTATCATTTGTCAGCGATTAGGCATGATGCAGAACCAAAACTGCGAAAGTGACAAAGTATTTGATAGAAACATAAGGCATCATCTTGTGTGATGAAAATCTGCAAAGTGCATAGAGTAAACAAATTTGGCAAGTGGCTGGTAGGAATGATGCTCCTATCAGCTATTTTGTTTTTCATTTCTCTTTCTTTTCATTTATCACAAAATATTTCAGTCGATATTCCCAATGCTTTACAGATACTGAGAAATTCATCTGCTCTCAATTTTCTTACCCGTTTCTTATTTCCCACGCTGTTATACAACTGGCTGTATGTTATACCAGAGATTTTTGAAAGCTCTGAAAGATTGATTCTGTTATCTTCCAGATACTTTCCAACCCTTTCCGTTGTTTCCTTTACAATCATTTTTCTAGCTTTCTTCCTCCTTTCCTGCTTGCTTTGTTGGTATATTGCAATTATATGTTGGTTAATATCATTTGTCAATAGTTTTTTGTAATTTCCCAACATTTTGTAATTTACCAACATTTTGTGTTGATTTTTTTTCAGACATATAGTACAATTAGTAACAGAAAAGAGGTGAACGCTTAAAATGAATGAAAGGTTGAAAAAATTAAGAAAAACCTTAGACTTAACTCAGCAAACTTTTGCCGATAGAATTGGAATAGCCCGTGGAAATGTTGGAGCTTATGAAGTTGGAAAAAATGCACCGAGCGATGCTGTTATTTCTCTCATATGCCGAGAATTTAATGTAAATGAAAATTGGCTCAGAACAGGTGAAGGCGAAATGTTCATCGAAATTCCTAGAGACGATCAGATCGCTTCATTTATCGGCGATATTTTAAAAAGTGAAGATGATTCCTTCAAGAAAAGATTCATTGCTATGCTGAAGGCACTGGATGAATCTGATTGGGAAGTCTTAGAAAAGATGTCTTTGCTTTTAACACAGGAGAAAGAGTAAAGAAAAAGAGGCTGAACTAATTCAGCCCCAGGATTGCCTTGATGTATATGTAGATCAGGCGCAGGCGCCGTTCATCTGCCATATCAAGCATTTCCATTATTTTTCTTTTGTAATCCAAAACACCCATCTCCCTCATGTCCTACACATCCCGGATGTAGTAGCGATAATGCAATTATCGAACATCTGTTTGTGTTTGTCAAGTGGTAATATCTGGAAATGGAGATGGGGCATAAAAAACCGCCCGGTGCTGGTAACACCGAACGGTTTTACATAGATTACTGTACAGTTGTAAAACTGGTACATTCATCTCTCAACAAGTAGATTGTACCACATTTTTCCTACACCTGTACAGGTGTATTTTTTATACTCTTTTTTACGAAAGGATGATGAAATTATGGCTGAAGGTGTAAGGAAAAGAGGTAAGACATGGTCTTACTATTTTGATGCTGCCAAGGTTGGCGGTGAAAGAAAGAAAATTGAAAAAGGCGGATTCCGAACTCAGAAAGAGGCTCTGGATGCCAGAACTGCTGCTATGGCACAATATAACAATACCGGTCGAAACTTTGAGCCAAGCAAGATGAGTGTTGCGGATTATCTGGATTACTGGCTTGAAAATGTAATCAAAAAAAATATTGATCACGGATACAGCTATAATACTTATCGGGATTATGAAACCAAAATCCGGATTCACATTAAGCCTGCATTTGGTCAGTACCGGCTTAGCAGTTTCCAATATGCTCCAGATGTAGTGCAGGACTGGATCTATGATCTGAAGAAAAAGGGATTATCAAAAAGTATGATAAAAAACACTTTGACCTGTCTTCAGGGTGCCTTGAATTATGCTATCCTGCCACTTAAATACATACAGGCAAATCCATGCATTCCTGTCAAAATTGGGAAAATGCCGGTGGATCAGGATGCCAAGGCTCATGCTGAGTATATCTGTCCTAAAGAAGAGTTTGAACGGATATTACAGCGTTTTCCAAGTAATAGCAATTTTCATATATCCTTGATGGTTCCATACCACTTAGGAACCAGAATCAGTGAAACCTTTGCAATTAACTATCTGGAAGATGTTGACTTTGATAATCATGAGATCACAATCCGTAACCAGTTAATAAAGATTGACCGCACATGGTATTTCAAGGCGCCCAAGTATGATTCTTTCCGAACCATAAAGATGGGCGCTACTCTGGAAAAAGCTTTAAAAGACGAAACGATCCGTCAGAAGAAAAACCGGCTTCGTTTTGGCTCTCAGTATCTTCGGACTTATGTACTGCCAGACCGGTCCATCACCCAAGTTCGAAGTGATATCACAGTGCCGTATAAAGAAGTCATGCTATTATGCGCCAAAGAAACGGGGGAACTTCTTACTCCCGAATCATTCAAATACTGCGCCAGAGTGATCCACTATGAACTCGGCAACGTACTCTTTCACTCTCACTGTCTGAGACATACACACGGCACAATCTTGGCTGAGAATGGTGTGAATCCTCGAACCGTCATGGAACGTCTTGGTCATAAAGATATTGAGACAACACTACAGACTTATACTTTCAATACAGATGTCATGCAGCAGACGGCAGTTGATGTCTTCGAAAAATCTTTACAGGCATAAGAAAAACGATTGAATACATTTGAAAATGTTCAGTGTGTTCAATCGTTTTTCTGTTCATTTCATCAATTTTATTTCTGTGGGTGGCAAATCGGTGGCAAATAGACTGAACTCGCCACCTTGAAGCCTTGAAAACAGCTTATTTACGGCAAAGTTTGCAAATAGTCTCAACATGCACCGT
>NZ_JACRSZ010000023.1 GCF_014385005.1 Jingyaoa shaoxingensis
TCACACGGTGCCATGCGGCACTGTGCGCTTATGCGGTATTAGCAGTCATTTCTAACTGTTATCCCCCTGTATGAGGCAGGTTACCCACGCGTTACTCACCCGTCCGCCGCTCAGTCACAAAAGATTTCATCCGAAGAATCATTCTTAAGTGCTTCGCTCGACTTGCATGTGTTAAGCACGCCGCCAGCGTTCATCCTGAGCCAGGATCAAACTCTCAACAAAAACTTCGTTTTTGTTTTCGCAGCATTCGTCAAATGTGCGTGCAAGCACGCCCGCTTTCCTCATTGTTCGCGAAAATAAAAATTTAATCCAGTTCAAAATTAACGTCTAGCTAATCTATCCCTTTTACTGTTTTATAAGGTCAGTTCCTTGAATTAACTTTTAGAATCTTTCAAGGTTGTTTCACTGTTCAATTATCAAGGTTCTTTGTTGTTTTGTTTCTCAACAGCAACTTTAATATTATGTCACTGTTTCAGAAATTTGTCAACACTTTTTTCGACTTTTCTATTTTTTATTTTTTCAAAAAAACTATTGACATAATTATATTCTTCGTGTATAGTATTATTTGTCGCTGAGAGATGCGACGAAAGAAATGCGCGAGTGGCTCAGTTGGTGGAGCGCGACCTTGCCAAGGTCGAGGCCGCGGGTTCGAGTCCCGTCTCGCGCTTTTGTTATGTGTAAAAGAGGTATCCGCTGGATACCTCTTTTTATTTCCTTGTCTGACTTTCTTTATAAGATGCAAGAAGTCTTTTCCAGCGTTTTCGATCCCCGCTGCTACATTGACACTTATTTTTATTTATTGTAGAATATAGTCGTTCGACCAAACAGAAGGGACATTTTATTCATATGATAAAAAGAACAAATATTTTACAGCTTAATCTGGCAGGGACTCAGTTTCAGGATTATAA
The DNA here is from genome assembly GCF_014385005.1 of Jingyaoa shaoxingensis. Lineage (GTDB taxonomy): Bacteria > Bacillota > Clostridia > Lachnospirales > Lachnospiraceae > Marvinbryantia > Marvinbryantia shaoxingensis. The sequence continues at coordinate 909 of NZ_JACRSZ010000023.1, forward strand.
TAAGTCCAGTCTCCTGTTTTTCGATATTGAAACGACTGGTTTATCTGCTCGTATGTCCTACATCTATCTGATCGGTGTAATTGCCTGGGAAGATAATGTATGGAAGTGCACACAATGGTTTGCTGAAAATACAAACGATGAGCCTGTTATTCTGCAGGAATTTCTTTCCTACAGTCAGTCTAAGTCTCTCCTGATTCATTTTAATGGAGATCGCTTTGATATTCCTTATATTAATGAAAAATGTGAAGCCTACCATTTGAATATTACACTCTCCTCTATCGTAAGTCGAGATCTGCTTCGCATGATCCGCCCTCTGAGAAAGTTGTTACAGCTTAACTCATTGAAACAAAAAAGTCTGGAAGCTTTCTTACATGTAGACCGTGATGATGAATTCAGCGGTGGTGAACTAATTTCTGTTTATTATAGTTATGTGCGTAACCCTGATCCAGAGAAACTAGATACCTTGCTCTTACATAATTACGAAGATTTGCTTGGAATGATCTCTATCCTTCCAATCCTGTCCTATCAGACTATTATTAATAAAATCTATCATATCACCGCTTACGAGATCAACGATGACACTCTGGATGTCCATGCAAGGCTTCCTGTCATGTTACCAAGATCTTTTACATACATCGGTGAATTATATACCATCCGTGCCGAAAAGGATCAAATGCTAGTATCTGTTCCAGGTAAACGGGAACCATTAAAGTATTTTTATCCTGATTTCAAAAACTACTATTATCTTCCAGAAGAAGATATGGCACTTCATAAAAGCGTGGCTGCCTTTGTAGATAAGGCTCATCGTGAACCAGCCAGAGCCTCTACCTGCTACAGCAAAAAGAAGGGATTCTATCTTCCTCAAAACGAATCTCTGTTTAAACCAGTTTTTAAAACAGATTACTACCATAGACAGTTATACTTTTCATGTAACGATGCTTTTCTGGAAAATCCAGAAAATATTACCAACTATATCTATCATCTGTTGTCAGATCTATAATGCAAATGAAAGGGACGTATCAAAACCTTTTTCAGGTTTCGATACGTCCTTTTTATCTCTGTTCTGCGCATAACCATTGTACGCCGCAGTGCGCATCCTGCCGGAGGCTTTTTGTATAATAGGAAATGCAATTTCCTATTATACAAACATCAAAAACGGGCAGATATCTGCCCGTTTTACAATCCTTCTTATTCAGCGTCTTCTGCTTCTTCTTTTACTGGAGCCTGTTCCAGAGCTTTCATGCTCAGGCTGATCTTCTTCTCATCTGCATTGAAATCTACTACTTTTGCTTCGATTTCCTGTCCAATCTGAAGAACATCTGCCGGCTTATCTACATGATCATGAGAAATCTGTGATACATGAAGAAGAGCATCTACACCTGGTTCCAGTTCTACGAATGCACCAAAGTCTGTCATTCTTGCGACTTTACCGGTTACTACATTACCTACTGCATATTTATCTGCTGCTGTCAGCCATGGATTCTGATCTTCAAACTTCAGGCTGAGTGCAATCTTAGTTCCGTTAATTTCTTTGATCAGAACAGATACTTTGTCGCCTACATTAAATACCTTCTTAGGATTCTCTACACGACCCCAGGACATCTCAGAGATATGAAGCAGACCATCTGCTCCTCCCAGATCAATAAATGCGCCAAAATCTGTTACATTCTTTACCACACCTTCTACTACATCGCCAACATGGATCTTTTCGAAAAGTTCTTTCTGCATCTCTGCCTTCTTAGCAACTAAGAGCTGCTTGCGGTCACCGATGATTCTTCTTCTGCGAGGATTGAATTCAGTGATAACAAACTCGATCTCCTGTCCTGCGAACTTGTCCAGATTCTTCTCATAAGTATCTGATACCAGACTTGCCGGAATAAATACTCTTGCTTCATCTACTACTACACTTAATCCACCATTCAGTACCTGTGCTACAGTAGCTGTCAGTACTTCATGATTCTCGAATGCTTCTTCCAGTCTCTTGTTGCCTTTTTCAGCAGCAAGTCTCTTGTAAGTAAGCTGAACCTGTCCGTCTCCGTCGTTCACTTTCAGGACCTTTACTTCCATAGTGTCGCCAACTTTGATCACTTCACGTAAATCTACATTGGATTCATTTGTGTATTCATTTCTGGTAAGGATACCATCGGCCTTATAACCGATATTTAATACGACCTCATCTTCCTTAACGTCGATAACTGTACCTTCTACAATCTGGCCGTTATGAATTGTTTTTAAAGATTCTTCTAACATCTGTTCAAAGCTCATTTCTGACATACTTTTGAACCTCCTTAATTAAATAATTTGGGGTCGAGGCCCCTGCCGTAATACCTACACAATTGACAGGAGGTAGTGAATAGAGCTCCAAATCATCTAGTGTCTGAATATAATACGTATTTACGCAATTCGCTTTGCAGATCTCAAAGAGTTTCTGTGTATTCGAACTGCTTTTTCCACCGATTACTATCATAGCATCAACTTTATCAGCCAGTTCTCCTGCTTCTAATTGTCGCTCTTCGGTCGCACTGCAAATCGTATTGATAACATCAATATCATAACCCTTTTTGTCAATAATTTCAACTAAATTTTTAAATTTATTGTAGTTAAATGTCGTTTGTGAAACGACACATATTTTGCTCCCTTCCGGAAGCTTCAGTGCCTCCGCCTGCATTCTGTCAGCCACTACAATCGCCGGATGTACACACCAGCCTTTGATCCCTTCCACCTCCGGATGGGTATCATTTCCTATAATGATGATCTGACTTCCCTGCTCGCTTTTCTCTCTTACGATCCGGTGAATCTTCCTTACATAGGGACATGTTGCATCTACCAGTTCCAGTCCTTTTTCCTCTATCATCTGATAGATCTTCTTCCCCACTCCATGGGAACGGATGATCACAGTCCCACTCTGAAGCTGCTCCAGTTCTTTTCTGCTTTCCAGTACTTTTACTCCTTTGGATTCCAGGTCTGAAACGACTTCTTCGTTGTGAATAATAGGTCCGTAAGTGTAGATCTCCTTTTTTCCATGATTCACCTGGTCATACACTTTTTCTACAGCTCTCTTTACCCCAAAACAGAAGCCTGCTGTCTTTGCAGTAATTACTTCCATGACTGCCACCTCACTTTGCCAGTGATTTGATCTTCTCAACAACCTGATCAATAGTCATATCTGAGGAATCAAGGTAAACAGCATCTTTTGCCTGCATGAGCGGTGCTGTCTCTCTGTGCATATCCTGATAGTCTCTCTGCTCAATGTCTTTTTTGATTGCCTCCAGATCGCAGTCTGTGCCTTTTTCTATAAGTTCCTTATATCTTCGGCTGGCTCTGGTGTCTACACTGGCTGTAAGATAAATCTTAAGCTGAGCATCCGGCAGGATATTCGTTCCGATATCTCTTCCATCCATAACAACATCATGTTCCCTTGCCAGTTTCTTCTGCAATTCCAGAAGCTTTGCTCTGACACATGGTAATGCCGATGACTTGGATGCCATATTGCCCACTTCTTCCGTACGGATCTGTCCAGATACATCTTCCCCGTTTAACAGCACATGCTGTTCCCCGTTCACATACTGAATAGCGATCTCAATGTCTTCCAGTGCAACTTTTACTGTTTCCACATCTGTAGCTGAGATGTCTTTTCTTAGCAGATACAATGCGATAGAACGATACATTGCCCCTGTATCCACGTAAATAAAAGACAGTTCACCGGAAACTCTTTTTGCTATTGTACTTTTTCCGGCTCCCGCCGGCCCATCAATTGCTATATTATATGTCATAATACCCTCCATCTTTCCATTTTATGCTTCTGCCATCGCACATCCCGCTGCATATCCGGTAGACCAGGCAATCTGCAGATTAAATCCGCCAGTCACAGCATCCAGATCCAGCACTTCCCCTGCAAAATACAATCCTGTTACCAGCTTTGATTCCATTGTTGACGGGTTGATCTCTTTTACAGATACACCGCCCCTCGTGATAATAGCTTCATTATAATCTCGCAGTCCGGTTGCCGTCAATGGGAAGTGCTTGGTAAGCTGAATTAATCTCTCCCGTTCTGCTTTTGTAATCTCATTCACTTTTTTATCCGGTGAAATGCCTGACAACTCTATCATAACAGGTGTCATCTTAGTCGGATAAAGTACACCGATCACATTTTTGAACTGCTTATTGTGACCGTTTTCAAACTCACGCAAAAGCCGGACGTCCAGCTGTTCTTCTGACAGTGCCGGCTTCAGGTCAATCCTGATCTGCAGTTCTTTCTGACGTAGTTTTTTCAATACGGCTGTGCTGGCAGTCAGCACCAGAGGACCGGTAATGCCAAAATGAGTAAACATCATTTCGCCAAAGTCCTCGTAAAGACATTTTTTTCCGTCATACACTGACAATGTCACATTCTTCAGAGACAGCCCCTGCATACGCTTTCCATATTCTTCTCTGGTGTTGAACGGCACCAGCGAAGGTGAAAGTTCTGTCACTTTATGTCCCGCTTCTTCTGCAAAACGATAGCCGTCTCCCGTAGACCCTGTACTCTTATAAGAAAATCCACCAGTAGCTACCAAAATGCTGTCTGCATTCACTTCTGTTCCGTCCTTCAGGCGGATGCCTGTTGCTTTCTTGTCTTCCTCTCCTGTCAGAAGAATCGTATCCACTTCTGTATTCAGATGTACTTTTACACCAGCCTTTTTCATTGCATTTCTCAGGGTATCTATAACATCTGCTGATTTATCTGAAAGAGGGAAAACACGGTCGCCCCTCTCTGTCTTCGTTTTCATTCCATGCTTCTCAAAAAAATCTATCACATCCTGATTGGTATAGCCATAAAATGCACTGTACAAAAACTTACGGTTGGTGCAGACACTATCCATCAGTTTTTCCATGTCACATGCATTGGTAAGATTACATCTTCCTTTTCCGGTAATATAGATCTTTTTGCCCAGTTTTTCATTCTTCTCATATAAATGAACTTCATTTCCTTTTTCCGCTGCTGTGATAGCAGCAAACATTCCTGCAGCTCCGCCGCCAATGATCACTATCTTTTTCATATGGTTTCCTTTGCTTTTTATGCTATTTACTATAAACGCCCCGGATCACTCCGGGGCGCCATATGTTTCAAAATAGATATTAGACTGGATATGCTCCATTCTTGGTATCTGCAACAGTCTCGTCAACCTTTGTCTGCTGAGCTTCTCTGTATTTGAAGAATTCAGTAGCAACCTGTGGAAACAGTGCGTAAGATAAAACGTCTTCTTCCTGCTGTGTCCATTTTGCACATTCTTCTTTCAGTTTGTCCAGCTGTGGCGGGATCAGATCTGCAGGACGGCATGTGATAACCTCTTCATCACCGATGCATTTCTTAACCACTTCAGGATTGAACGGTTTAACAGTCTTTCCGTAATGTCCGGAAAGAACGTCTTTGGTCTGCTGTGGAACCATCTTGTAACGTTCGCCGTTGATAACATTCATAACTGCCTGAGTACCAACGATCTGTGAAGATGGAGTAACCAGTGGGCATTCACCAAGGTCTTTACGTACACGAGGTACCTCTTCCAGTACTTCGTAGTACTTGTCTTCTGCATGAAGGTCTTTCAGCTGAGATGTCAGGTTGGAAAGCATACCACCTGGTACCTGGTATAACAGAGTCTTGATGTTAACACCAAGGTTCTTTGGATTCAGTAAGCCTGTATCCAGAGCATGGTCACGGATCGGTCTGAAGTAATCAGCGATCTCAGCCAGAAGCTTCTGATCCAGTCCTGTATCGTATGGAGTACCTTTGAAGGTCTCAACCATAACTTCTGTTGCAGGCTGGGATGTTCCCAGTGCAAATGGTGACATTGCTGTATCGATTACGTCTACACCAGCTTCTACTGCCTTCAGGTATGTCATGGAAGCAACACCTGATGTGTAGTGTGTATGCAGCTGAATTGGAATATCAACTGTTTCTTTCAGAGCCTGTACCAGTTCTGTTGCTGTATATGGAAGAAGAAGACCAGCCATATCTTTGATACACAGAGAATTAGCTCCCATATCTTCTACTTTCTTAGCCATATCTTTCCAGTAGTCCAGTGTGTAAGCTTCTCCCAGAGTATAGGAAAGTGCAACCTGTGCATGACCTTTTTCTTTGTTAGCTGCTGTAACTGCTGTCTGAAGATTTCTGATATCATTCAGGCAGTCGAAAATACGGATAATATCGATACCGTTTGCAATAGACTTCTGTACGAAGTATTCTACTACATCATCTGCATACTGGCTGTAGCCAAGAATGTTCTGTCCACGGAACAGCATCTGCAGTTTGGTATTCTTGAATCCGTCACGGAATTTACGAAGTCTTTCCCATGGATCCTCTTTCAGGAAACGAAGGGATGCATCGAAAGTTGCTCCACCCCAGCACTCTACGGAATGGTAACCAACTTTATCCATCTTATCTACGATCGGAAGCATCTCTTCTGTTGTCATTCTTGTGGCAATCAGAGACTGATGTGCGTCACGTAAGATGGTCTCAGTAATTTTAATAGGTTTCTTAGCGATATCTGCCATTTTAAATGTTCCTCCTATACTCCAAAGATTGCCATAAAGGTTCCGGCTGCTACTGCAGTACCGATAACACCAGCTACGTTAGGTCCCATTGCATGCATCAGCAGGAAGTTTGTAGGATCTGCTTCTGCACCAACCTTCTGGGATACACGTGCTGCCATAGGAACCGCGGATACTCCGGCAGAACCAATCAGTGGGTTAATCTTGCCTCCTGAAAGCTTGCACATAATCTTACCAAAGATAACACCGGCTGCAGTACCGCATGCAAATGCTACCAGACCGAGAACTACGATCTTAATGGTGCTCAGGTTCAGGAATGCTTCTGCACTTGTAGTAGCACCTACAGAAGTACCCAGCAGGATAACTACGATGTACATCAGTGCGTTGGAAGCTGTCTCTGTCAGCTGCTTAACTACACCAGACTCACGGAACAGGTTACCAAGCATCAGCATACCTACCAGCGGAGCAGTTGTCGGAAGAAGCAGACAAACAACGATAGTTACGATAATAGGGAACAGAATCTTTTCCAGCTTGGATACAGGACGAAGCTGTTCCATCTTGATCTTTCTTTCTTCTTCAGAAGTCAGAGCTTTCATAATAGGTGGCTGGATAATAGGAACCAGTGACATATAGGAATATGCTGCTACAGCGATAGGTCCCATCAGTGCTGTCTGTCCCAGCTTACCTGCAAGGAAGATAGATGTAGGGCCGTCAGCACCACCAATGATAGAAATAGCTGCAGCTGCCTTTCCATTGAATCCCATGAAGATTGCAAGGAAATATGCAGCGTAGATACCGATCTGTGCTGCTGCACCAAGAATAAAGCTCTTCGGGTTTGCGATCAGCGGACCAAAGTCCGTCATAGCTCCGACACCCATGAAAATAAGTGACGGTAAGATACTCCATTCATCCATCAGATAGAAGTAATGGAGAAGACCTCCCACACCATTAGACATATCTTCCGGAGCTGCCATAATGTCCGGATAAATGTTTACCAACAGCATACCAAATGCAATAGGTACCAGAAGGAGCGGCTCGTACTCTTTCTTAATTGCAAGATATAAGAATACACACGCTACTGCGATCATTACATAGTTGCCTACTGTCAGGTTAAAAAACGCTGTCTGGTGAAGCAGGTTCGATAATGTGTCTGTTACATATGACATTGTTTTACCTCCTGTGTTGTAGCTTTACTGTGAAACGACTGAACTAGTTCATTGTTGCCAGTACATCACCGTTTTCAACAGCTGCACCAACTGCTACATCGATACTTGCAACAGTTCCGTCCTGAGGAGCTACAACTGGGATTTCCATCTTCATAGCTTCAAGAACAACGATTGGATCTCCAGCCTTTACAGACTGTCCAACGCTTGCTTCTACTTTGAATACTTTACCTGGTACAGAAGCGGTTACTTTTACGCTTCCTGCGCCTGCTGCTGCCTTAGGTGCTGCTGCAGGAGCTGCTTTTGGAGCTGCCTTAGGTGCTGCTGCTCTTGCAACAGGTGCTGCTCCGTTTCCTGTTCCTTCTTCTACAGTTACATCATATGCTACACCGTTCACGGTAATTGTATAATTCTTCATTATAGTTTTCCTCCTACTATATTAAGCTCTCTGCCATTTATTGCGGTTGCTCTTCTTAATGGAACGTACTACGAATCCATCTGTACTTGTGCCTTCTGCTGCTGCAATAGCTGCTGCAATGACTGCGATCAATTCTCCGTCATCTACAACTTCTTCCTCTTCTACAGGAGCCGGTGCTGCTACCGGTGCAGGAGCCGGGGCTACAGGTGCGTTTTTCTTCTTGAAGCCTTCTTCCAGTTTGCTGATATGCTTAAACTGTGAAATCAGGAAGCTCAGGAAGAACAGCATTACGAATACAACGCAGACACCCATCAGAGTGTTCAGGACTGCTTCTTCCATCTTCTGTCCCATGGTCTTCTCAGCAGTTGCAAATTCCATACTTACCAGTGAAAGATCATCCAGAGAAAGTGTGGTAGTAACTACGCTTTCACCGTTCTCAAATTCACAGTCTGTCTTGATCACGATATCATCATCAACTTCGATATCCTGCGCAAGGATCTGCTTGTATGCGCCAAGTTCCTCTTTTGCATTCACCCATGACTGAACACTCGCTACCATGCTGTCCTGGTATTTGCTGAGGATGGATGAAGGATGCAGAATCTCTTCTGCCTGAGCATCGTCCATTCCTACAATCATCTCAATGCTCTGCTGAGCATAAGATTCCAGAGATGCTCTGTCGGATGCACTGATTCCGCCCTCTACAACTTCTTCTGCTGCCTGTGCTTCAGATTCCACAGCTGCTTCTTCTGATGCACTTTCAGAAGCTGCTTCTGTCTCAGATGCAGCTTCAGTGACAACTTCGGTAGTTTCTGTCTCTTCGGCAAAAACGGTTCCGGATGTCATCAGCATAGCGGCCATAGATACGGAAACGAATAATCCTTTATATTTTCTCATATCATACACCTCGCTTAAACTGTTCCGTGTTTTTTGCCTGGACGGTCATCTCTTTTTGTGAATAACATCTCGAATGCACCGATCACATATTTTCTGGTATCTTCTGCTTCGATGATGGTATCAACATAACCTCTTCTTGCTGCAGAAACTGCGCTTGTCTGAAGTGCCGCATATTCTGCTGCTTTTTCATTTAATTCTGCTGCTGTAGCTTCCGGATACATGATCTTGCAAGCCAGCTTAGCGTCCATGGTTCCGATCTCTGCTGTAGGCCATGCAAATGTCATATCTGCGCCTGTAGCCTTGCTGTTCATAACAGAGTAAGCACTTCCGTATGCTTTACCGATTACTACATTTACCTTAGGTACAGTAGCATTAGCGAATGCATAGGTAAGTTTTGCTGCTGCTTTTGCAATTCCCTTTTCTGAATGAATATCAGCCCTGAAACCTGTTACGTTTGTCAGAGATAATACAGGGATCTCAAATGCATCACAGAATTTTACGAATTCTGCTGCCTTCTCAGCGCCCTTTCTTGTCAGAACTGCATCAAAATTGTCTGTCTTGGTTCCTTCTGCATCATAAACTTCTGTACGGTTAGCAACTGCTCCAACAGTCTGCCCGTTCAGGCGAAGGAATCCTGTAACCATATCTTTTGCATATGCTGCCTTAGTCTCGATAAACAAATTGTCATCTGCGATGTTAGACAGCAGAATAGATGTATCACCAACACAGTTAGCCAAATCTGCGCATACTCTGTTCAGATCATCTTCGGATTCTGCATAGTAAGTATCATCTTCGTTGTTAGCCGGAAGAACGGATACCAGATCACGGATCTGTGCAAAGATATCCTCTTCACTTCCTGCATAGTCAACCAGACCTGTCTCTTCACTCTGGAACTTGGCAGATGCGGTATCGCATTTTTCAACTCTGTTGCCATCCAGTGCATTTGGAGAATTTACAAATAATTTTGCATTCTTCTCTTCCATGAATGTGAAGTCTGTCATTCCCGGAACCAGTGCAAGACCACCGCCACAGTTACCGAAGATAGCTGTAATCTGCGGGATCACTCCTGATGCCAGTGTCTGTTTCATGTAGATATCACCAAAAGCGTTCATGGCATCTGTAGCTTCCTGAAGTCTTAAGCCTGCGCAGTCGATCAGACCGATCACCGGTGCTCCCATCTTCATAGCCATGTCGTAGATACCTGAAATCTTTTTCGCGTGCATTTCACCGATTGTACCGCCTAAAACAGATGCATCCTGGCTGTATACATAAACCAGTTTGTCATTAATCACACCATAACCTGTGATGACACCATCTGCCGGAGTCTCGGCCTTCGCCATGTTAAAATCTGTATTTCTGGCAGTAATGCCTGCACCGATTTCAACAAAACTGTTCTCATCAAGCAAAGACGCGATTCTTTTGCCTGCTAAGCTTTGTGCTGTGTTACTCATTTTTCAGCCCTCCATTTTCTATATTAGATAAATTGTAACCAATTATCTGCCATGTATCATTGTAACTTGTTTTGCAAATACTGGCAAGACTTTTGTCGATTAGTAAGCATAAAAATTCCCCCGTTTTTTCATGTTTTTTATAGCAATTTTAACAACATCTCATCAGGCTACAAATGGAACATTTGTAAAGTCCAGACTAACCAGTTCCCCGGTTTCCGCTTTGCCACGGCAGTTTCTGACAGAATCCGTTTTTCTGCCATCAGCACTCCATTCAGAGTGAATTGTATTTTTCCAAATACCATATTCCTTTCAACCGGGGCCTCGATTGTATTCCTGTATTCCAGATGACGTATCAGCTTTTCCTGATCCCCTATCAGGATTATTTTTCCTGCACTTTTTTCTATACAAAGTGGTATTTGAATGTTTTTCCATGGATTTTCGCCGTCAATCCAGCCGTTTTTTACCTCTGCATACATTATTTCTTCCGGATATTCCAGCCTGACTTCCCGATAATGTTTTTTGGCATAGTCCATCATTTTCGTCATATCTTTCCATTTATAGGTCCGGTTATAAGGCCATCCACATGCCAGGACTACTCCGGTGAACTTCCGTCCCTCACTTTCTACTGCACAGACATAGCAGTATCCTGCTGCTGATGTAAAGCCCGTCTTTCCGGATATTACTCCTTCATACATATCGAGAAATGCATTGTGATTATCGCATGCATAGGATCTGGTGCCTTTCACATTAGAAAAAAAATAACTTCGTGCCTGTGTAATCTCCAGAAATTCTTCTGACTTTGGAGAATCCCAGACACAGTACTTCATAATCCGTGCCAGATCCTGTGCTGTTGTCTGGTGTACTCCCTCATCATCTGTGCTATCCAGTCCGTTTGGTGTGACAAAATGCGTCTCGTTGCATCCCAACTCTTTTGCTTTCTGATTCATTAATCCGGCAAATTCTTCCACACTGCCACTGACCTGTTCCGCAATCATCACGGCTGCATCATTATAGGACTCCAGCATCAGTGCATAGAGCAGATCTTTCAGATAAAATGTTTCTCCCACTCCGGAGCCCAGATGTACCTCTGGCTGCCCGGCTGCATTTTGTGACACTTCTACTATATCTTCCGGATCTCCATTTTCCAACGCAAGTATACAGGTCATGATTTTCGTAGTACTCGCCATCGGCATCGTCTCGTCTGCATTTTTTCCAAAAAGAACACGCCCGCTGCTGCCGTCGATGACTACGGCACTGCGGGCGTATAACTCTCCTATTTCTTCCGGAAGCTGACACTGTGCTGCACAGATCCTCAGTACAGTTGTCATCCAGAAAAAGATTATCCATAAAACGGTTCTGACTGTTTTCCTCATACTTTCTGCTCCGTTTTTGCTTTTACAACAGCTTATGAATATTCTCTTATTTTATGTCTTTCACTTATAATTCCGATCAAATCTGACATTCAGTCGATCTGATCCGTTTCTTTGTTTATAGTATTCGTTTATCATGGTTGCGGCTTCCGGCACCGTCTGACGGAACAGCTGCGTCAGATGCTGTGTGCTTTCCAGACAGATATCTTTGGGTTCCCCGCGGATAATTCTGCCGTCTGCAAGGCGGTACATAAAAAGAATCCTGGCAACTGCCAGCTTGATTTTCCGTTTTTTCTCTGAGTCACAGATAGGAAGTCTGGTATAAAACTTCGATCCCATCAATGCGCGTACAATGTCTCTGTGGCTCATGCCTTCCATCACTTCTGAAATTGCATCCACACTGTTTTTCTCTATACGAATCACGCTTCCCGGCTGATAGTGAAACGGGTCTTTCCCTGTCCGAACCATCAACGCCCGATCAAATTCCGTCTCAATCTCATCATGTCTTGCGCCTGTCTTCTTCATATATTCACTGATATAAGGATGACAGGTACTGTCCAGCATAAAATGACAGATGAATCCTAACAAATACACCAGAATTTCTTCATTTCCTGTCTTTTGGTAAAGTTCTCTTCCACGTTCAAAAAATCCAGCCGCCTCTTCCCTGTGAAGTCTGTGTGCCATCTGATTAAACCGGTTCTTGTGAAACGGTCTGACATAAAAAAGAATATCCGGTCCATGAAGCCCGATCTGATAGGTGGTCTGATATTTTTTTATCTTTTCTTGTATCTCCGGATCCAGACGGTGGTATACCATCTTTCCGAACAAATCATGTGCATATGTGGTAGGCATAATATTCCCTTCCTATACCTTTAATGTCATCTCAATCTCTTCTTCTGCTTCTGCCTTAAAGTCTTCCATCTTCACTGGATTGACTTCCGGCAGGTCATCTATAGAAGTGACTCCGAATCTTCTCAGAAACTCTTCTGTCGTTCCGAATAAAAGAGGTCGGCCCGGTGCATCCAGTCTTCCCACTTCTTTTACCAGATTAAACTCAATCAGCTTATTCACTGCATGGTCACATTTTACACCTCTGATTTTTTCCAGTTCAATTCTAGTGATCGGCTGCTTGTATGCGATAATTGAAAGTGTTTCCAAAACTACGTCTGTTAATACAATCTTCTTTGGCTGTTTTGCAATCTTAATCAGATACTCATAGAGTTCCGGGTTCGTACACATCTGAAACGAATCTTCCAGTTCAATCAGACGTATCCCCCGCCCCTCTGTTTCATATTTTTCTTTCATGGTTCGCAGCATCTTTCGGGTAGCTTCCGTACTCATTCCAATTGCCTTGGCAATCCGCTCTACCTCTACCGCATTCCCCATGGTAAATAAAATGGCTTCTGCAGCCGCTTCCAGTTCTTTTTTATCCACACTTATTCCTCACTTTGTTTTGCCATAATCAGGATCTCTCCAAAGATCTCATCCTGCTCCACTTCGATCTTTCCTGTCTTCATCATTTCCAGAATGGTCAGAAATGTAATCGCGATACGCATCTTACTTCTCTGTTTATTCAGCAGATCTCTGAAATTGCACTTATGATGCTGGGATATGTACTTTTCCACATAGGCAATGGTCTGATCCAGATCTACCTCTTCTTTTTCCACCTGACCGAACTTACTTCGCACCGGATCCAGCCGGCTCTCGGAACGCTTCATCACATCCTGAAAAATGGCATTCAGCTTTTCCAGATTCAGATCTCCAAGTATCTCGTCCAGATTCACCGGTGGCTTGTACTGTTGTACCTCCTTAGGGATCGACGGATCCCGGTACAGCATATGTTCCGCATCCATCTGACGGTCACGCAGCTCGTAAGACATATATTTATACATCTTATATTCCAAAAGGCGTTCCACCAGTTCCTGTCTCGGATCTTCCTCTTCGCCTTCTTCATTTACTTCTTTTGGAAGAAGCATACGAGCCTTGATATCCAGAAGCGTTGCCGCCATAACCAGGAACTCACTCATGACAGACATATCTTCCGTCTCCATGGCATGGAGATATTCCATGTACTGGTTTGTGATCTCCACAATCGGGATATCAAAAATATCCACTTTATTCTTATCAATCAAATGCAGCAGCAGATCCAAAGGGCCTTCAAACTGCTCCAGTTTTACCGAAATTCCCATAGTTACCTCTTCTAATACAACTCCACCAGCATGAATTCTGCCGGATTGTTGATGCGAAATGCAATGGAATGGGATCCCAGTCCCGCTGTGACCAGAAGCTTTCTTCCATATTTTTCATACAGTCCACAGTCATACTTTGGAAACAGCTTCACCTGTGGGCTGATGACTCCGCCGATCAGCGGCAGGCGCATCAGGCCTCCATGCAAGTGACCACTCAAGGTCAGATCTGCTCCCCAAAGGGCATAGCCTTCAAAATATACCGGATTGTGTGCCAGTAAAATATTATAGCGTCCCTCTTCCGGTTCCTGAATCGATTTTCGAATCTCTTCTGCACTGATGTACTGTTGCTGAAACCGCTTATAATACTTCTCTGGCAGTTCATATCCATGTACCGTCAGGTGGGTTCCTTTGATATTGATCTGCTCTTTTTCATCTTCCAGAAGACGTATATTCGAGGTATGGATGCCCTTTTTGAATTCTTCATATACTCCATTATAAGCATCCGGATATCTCTTGGCCCGGAACTCATGGTTTCCGTTAATACAATATACCGGACATTCACAGGAAAGCCTCTTGAGCAGCGATACCGCCACATCAATATTCGTCTCTTTTCCCGGCTTGCATACTGTCAGATCCCCTACGGAAAAAATCAGATCCGGGTGCTGCCCTATAATCTGCTCCACCAGGTTCCGATTGCCTTTTCCAAATGTTCGATTGTGCAAATCTCCGATAACTACAATCCGGATCGGCGCCGTAGGCTTAGGAACCTTTCGCGGCAGCGCAATCCGGTAGCGTCTGATAATTATTCTACTCATAATCCTACCAATCCAATTTTCTGTTTAATAGTATAAACAAATATTGAGGGTTTGGCAAGGGAAAGCATTTTTCTTCTCTTCATCATATATTTGCTCTATAAACTGAATTATTCATACTTCCTTCCGCTTCTACATACCCTGTTCCAACTAGCATTTTTAGATATCTCCTTACCGTTGCGGTAGACCTTCCACTGACACTTTCCGCTTCTTTCCACTGTATTAGACAATTCATATTAATACTGCAGCTCTCACTAAATATTATCTTTCCTTCTGTTACATCTGTCTGAAAGCCATCTGAGATTGGCTAAACAGTGTTTAGCCAATCCCAGGCATAGGATAAATCGTATAAAAGTGCTGAACATTTTCATCATTTCTGACATATATTTCTTTTAGGCACTTTTATTGTATATCTTCAATAATTAGTAGCTTTTCATCTTGCCACATTTCTCTGATCACCGCTCTTCACGAATAAGCTCCAAATTTTTACATCATTCTCAAACCATACGGACAGTCTCTGCATCTCATTTCAAGCTTGAGTACCATACGTTTTTACATCATTCTCAAACTAATACAATTCCGTTTTTGGATTTAATTTGCTTGAGTACCATACGTTTTTACATCATTCTCAAACGGCATTTACCGATTCCACGATACCGATATGGCTTGAGTACCATACGTTTTTACATCATTCTCAAACGTTTTGGCATCGCTTATTGTCGCAGTTAAGCTTGAGTACCATACGTTTTTACATCATTCTCAAACCGTGAAACGCCCGAGGGGGGTGATGAATAGCTTGAGTACCATACGTTTTTACATCATTCTCAAACCTCTTTGCTCATGGAATGTCGATACTTATGCTTGAGTACCATACGTTTTTACATCATTCTCAAACAGCCCCAATGCAATCAATTTCTATAAAATTGCTTGAGTACCATACGTTTTTACATCATTCTCAAACAAATTGTTCAAGTAAACCATCTTACTTTTAGCTTGAGTACCATACGTTTTTACATCATTCTCAAACAGCACATACAATGATTCCATTTCCCGCAAGCTTGAGTACCATACGTTTTTACATCATTCTCAAACATGTGGTTATTCAACTTCAATAAATGCCAGCTTGAGTACCATACGTTTTTACATCATTCTCAAACCTGTCACCAGTTTATTTGACAAACTTTCTGCTTGAGTACCATACGTTTTTACATCATTCTCAAACAATTACAATACACTGATTAACGTTATTTGGGCTTGAGTACCATACGTTTTTATATCATTCTCAAACTCGAAACTCTTTTAATAAACTTGAATTACTGCTTGAGTACCATACGTTTTTACATCATTCTCAAACATGTAAAAAGGTAATCTCCTTTTAAATTTGGCTTGAGTACCATACGTTTTTACATCATTCTCAAACTGTTATTTATGGTATTTATTTTGGAAATGAGCTTGAGTACCATACGTTTTTACATCATTCTCAAACAGTTCTTCCAGTCTTAGCTGACCATATTGGCTTGAGTACCATACGTTTTTACATCATTCTCAAACAGTCTGTCCAAAGAATACTCATCCGTTGGTGCTTGAGTACCATACGTTTTTACATCATTCTCAAACATGCTTCTATCATACCACAGGTACACACCGCTTGAGTACCATACGTTTTTACATCATTCTCAAACCTCAAATTCAAAAATGATATGCTCTCATTCAGCATAAAACAATGATACTCAAACATTTGTTATTGGATTTCACATCCATCTGCATCTATAATATAACGAATTCCCCCTTCCAGGCAACTTCTTTCCTGATTTTCGATAAATAAAATATGTATTTCCTGATACATCATTTCCTTGATTAACAGATTCATCTTCTCATCAGTCAAATAACTTCTGATATTGACGAATACATACAATTTCTTTTTAAGTAGCTGGGATGTAATTTTTATATATTGAACCAATTTTTCCAAATAGCTTTCTTCCATAATTTCATACTTTACTGACAGTGATTTCAAAACCATTGTCAAGTCTAGATCATTTTCTGTTTGCAAAATATAATCTGTCCGTTGTTCTAACTCTAGGACATATTCTAAAATATATTGCGTTATTTCCTGCGTTCTTACAAAGAATTGTTCCGAATGAGCCAACTGCTCCAATTCGACATATAGCTTTCCAAGAATCCTCTTATCATTTAAATCTATGGCAAACGGTTGAAAAATCAATTCAATATTTTTTCGTATATCCAATTCTTTTTCATCATCTGATAATACATAATGTCCAGTTCCATTTTCACATTGTTTCCAGAGTTCATCCAAAAATTTTGAAAAATAATCTGGTGATTCTATGATCCATTCAGTAAACAATGATTCATTTGACATGATTGCACAGTTTAGATCTTCATGTACCAGTTTCACAAAATCACCAGCCTTTCATCTGTATCAAGTACCTCACTTTTGCTTTCTCCAACAATAATATCCATTTTTGCGTATTGCTTTTCTGTTACTGAAAGCAATTGTATAAGACCTTCTTCCGGTTTATTCTTATGGACCTTTTCTATAATTGCATTTACTGCAGATCCATTTAACGCCAATTTACAATATACTGATTCCTGCAACATCATAAATCCGCTTTTTAGGAGAAACTTTCGAAACTTCCTATAGGCTTTTCGGTTTTCTTCCGTAATCACCGGCAAATCAAAAAAAACAAGTACTCTCATAAATCTATAGCTCAATTCTGTAAAATCGAAGCAGTGCACTGTCATCTTCATTCAATGCATCAAACACACTCCTACAATATATTTTGATTGCATTATTTACATACTGTATTTTCCCATCAATTTGTACTTCCTGGTTCAGTATATTCACTAGTTGCATTTTTTCTTCTTTTTCTAATTTAGTTGGCATCATCTGTATAACCTGTTGATCTACTAATATTCGAAATGGTTCCATCATATCAGAGGCCAAATTAAATTTATTAAACATGTTATCATGAAACAGACCCAATTGTGTAATATACCCATTCGCTACAATTTCTCTTGCAAATGTAGATAAAAGTATAGAATATCCATAATTTAATCCGGCATTGATATAACTGTCTTCCGTTCTGGTAAAATCCATCCCGAATAATGCATTGAAATATACTTTTGCAGCATGTCCTTCTCTGTTCGTCCCATCATTCCACGTAATTTCTGTTAAATATTGTCCAAGTAATTCTGCTTCATCCTTTCTTCGTAATGTTAGTAGTTCTTTTTGTTTCCGAATCTTTTCGCTGACAATTTCCGTCCATACAGCCTCTTTTGTTTTCTGCTTCCATGCGATCTGTTTTCGCACTTTATTACTGGTATCATGACTTCCATAATAACTCACAATCTCCGATGAAGGATTTCTTTTTTCATCACAGAAAATCACCTTTACTTTTCTTTTAGCCAATTCCGCCAGCAAGCCGGTAGTAAGAGACACCGCAGTGGATTCGATTAATAACGTTCCGATTTCGCTTAATACTATTTTTGTTACTTCATCTCCTCGCACTACCATATAGCCAAGCTGAAGATCTAACTTGGCTCGTTTTGAAATTACAATCGTTCTCCAACTCATAACGCTAATAAATCAATCTCATTTTCAAATACTCCTGTTACTGACTGATGAATTATGGTTATTTTTTTACATCCTGTTATATTGTTGTTCATAACCAGAATTCCTGCACTTGAAGGTCCATTAATCAACTTCAGATTTGCTGCGCCACTCTGACACTGAAACATATGAAGAATTTCAGACAATACCAGACATTTTTCTTCATTCGTTAATTTCACAAACGTTTCTCTGCCGTTTTCTAATGTTTTAGCCTGCGCACTTAACCGTACATGATAGACTGTATTTTTTATTTTATACAAAAATGTGTCATATAGTTCTGTCAAACTCTGTTCTGTAAGTTCATCATTTGCTGTTAAAAACGCATTCTTATTGTCTTTTTGCCGTTTTTCATACTTTAATATTCTCTTTAATATGATTGTTTCATTTTTTGAAAGTAACAATTGATTTGCACCTTTAAAAATTAATCGATTCTCTGTTCGTCCTGAAAGCCACATATGAAATCCATCCACATTGAATAATGTATCCGTTTTTATCTTCCTTATTAAAATTTGTGGTTCATTCATTCCCTTTTCTTTTCGTAAATACTCCAAAGCAGTACTCTCATTACTTTCAATTTGATTTTTCAAATATAATGGTATATATTCTAAAGTCTTAATTTCTTTACCCTTTTTATCCTTTGATTTTACCAGCATAAAATAGGCACCTGTTGCTTTATTATATCCACCATATTTATCGATGTTCTGTAATCTGTCATCACTCCCTTTTATTGGAACTTGCCCTTTTCCTTTTTTCATAATCTGTTGATCAAACAGTCCACCCTTTACTTCATACGATTTTCTTGTAACAAGAATATTATTCTTTTCCATTGTCTGCCTCACAGTTACAATAGAACCTGTTTCCCCTGCTTTCCATGCAGTTTCCCCATTTCTGGTTACATCATATTTCGAAGTGAACATTTTTTGCAAATTATAAGTTCTGCCAGGATTATCTTTTACATATCTCGCTGCATCTTTTGTAAATTTTACAAAATAGGTATTTCCCACAACAATATTCAAATAAGCATCTTTCGCATGATGATAATCGTTCAGCTCTCGAACTTTCACAAACTTATAGTCTTGTCGGAATTGAGACACTGTTCTCGCTTTCACATATACAATATCACTTTCTGGTAACGTATCTTTTAATATTTCGGCAACTGCTTTTGTGCTTTGCCTTGTCTCCACAATCTGTCTTTCAATAAATCCAGCAAGCTCATTTGGTAAAAATTCATCTTTTCTTATTAATCGTTCATATTTCTCCCTAGATATAAAAGATTGTTCCAAAAGCATTTTCCAGAATGGCTGCATCTTTTTCTGAATATCTCTATTCAGTGGATAATTGTCTGATTTTATTGCATTAAGTTCCTTCTTTACCAATACCCGATTGTTCAAACTGTCATCCATAGTTTTAGACTGCGGGTAAATATGGTCAATATCGTATTTACTATTATCCCATAACGCTTCTAAATCTATTGGCTCGCCTGAATACATACACCTGCCCTTTTGCGTATAATACAAATAAAGTCTGTCACTTCTCAGATTCTGATCACCTTGCAGATTCAGTTCACCTATCCAGTCCCGTTCTTCTGTTTTGCAAGTCTTATAAAGCTCCTGCAATTGTTTTTTTCTTGACTCGGTTCGTTTGCTTTCCTGCTTTTCCCGTGCCATTTCTACAAAAACTCTTTTAGGTTCCCCACCCATAATTTTTTCAATTTCTTTTACAATCAGCAGAGTCTGCCAAATCTGTCTCTTAACAGCTGGTGATACATATAATTCTTCTATCATCTGATAAGACAAATTTTCTCTCTTTCCCAAAGAATTATATACATTGATTTCTGCCGTAAACGAATACTTTTTACTTAATAATATTTGCAGGTTGTCATTTGTTTCCCATAATGCAGTTATAATGTTCCACACTTCTCCTGTTCCCGGAGCTGGTATAGTTACCTCCTCAAGCAATTCTTTCGATAACCTTCCCCAGCCTTTATAAGAAAGATTCAATATTATCTTTACTTGTTTTTCCGTTAACTGTGGAAATTGTTGTTTCAACCGTTGTTTTAATATTTTTTTATCTTCGCCAAACAGCACAACCGATAATATAATCTCTTCTTTATCTTTCTGTGAAAGTGCCGCATCCATTAATTTTTCTTTAAAATCGTGATAAGCAGTCAAAGCGCTCTTAAAGTCTCCATCGATTCCACTTAATTCCGCATCTTTTCCTACAATGCCTTCCCTTATCAAGTAGTCTCTTATCTTTTTCTGTGTTACTTTCCTTTTTTTACAAAAAACATCTTCATATATTCTCTGTTTTAACTCAACAGATATTTTCTCACCATTTATACGAAGATTATTCAATTCATTTAATACCATGAATTTACTGTATAGTAATGAATCTTTCGGTAAAACATCTGCTCCTACAAGATAAGTACACTTATTTGTCATTCTTCGTATGAATTTTTCAGCACTAGCTTCTACATCAATTACCTCTTCAAAATTCCACGGATAGATTTTTTCATCATTTTTTCTGATTGCCCATGAAAAACTCGATTTTACTTCTTCGCTCTGCCTGTTCAGTGGTCCGACATAATAAGGAATTCGAAATGTGAAGAGTTGAATTATCATTTCTCCGTTTTTATTTATCAATGGTATTTTGTCACGCAAATTCGCAATTATCTGTCTTAGTTCATATAAATGAACCTGATACGGAATAACACCATTGTCTTTTGTCACCTGTCTTGGAAGAAAAGAATCTTTTTCTAACTCTCCAGCTAAATACTGTTTACTGCTTTCATCTATTAATTTTTCCAGTACATTCTTTTTTAAATAGTCTATAAACTCTTGTCTGTCGCAGCGTTTTCCCTGAAGATTTGTCTTCTTTCCATTTTTCTTCGTTTGTCCTATATAAGCACAATAATTTTTCACCTTTGCATCTGAATTAACAAATATCTTCTTATAATCTTCTTTCGGTAATTGCTCTTTTACCATTCTTTTCAGCATTTTCAAGTCTTTTTTATGCTTTTCATATATCTGCACTTTAGCTTCTGATATATATTGTGATCCATTTAAAATATCCTCCAACACCGCCCAGTCATAAACCGCTTTTGCTGATTCAATGATATAATACAATTCACTCAAATCCGTTTCCACCACTGCTTTGTACTCTTCATATCCGCTATCGGCAAATGATATTTTTGATCTTTCACATCTATCCAGGTCTTCATTACCAAATAAGTCACTTAATTTTACAGTTCCTCCAGACAATAATGTCAAAAATCCTTTTTCACATGTGCTTTTAGCATGCAATTCTTTTACCAGCTTCGTCTTTTTCCCTGTCCTCGTCTCATTTCTGTCTGTTAATATCGACTTAATAAAACATATATTATCTTTTGTGATATCAAGATCAAATTCCAACTCTTCATTTTTTATATTATTGATTAACTGTAAAAATGTTGTTTCAAAATCAATCACCTGTCCAATATCACCTGACAGAAGAAAATGACCTCGGTGCTTCATCATATGGTGCATCGCCAAATATACCAAACGAATATCTGGAATCTCCGTCGTCTCCATGAGGTATTTTCTCAAATGGTATATTGTTGGAAATTCTTTGTGATAATCTTTGTCTGTATAATCTGCATCCGCAAATAATGTGTACGGAAGCTCAGGACATGTTCCATCTTCCTGCCTTTTGTCCTCTGGGTAATATTTACTTTCTTTCATTCTAAGATAGAATCCAGGATCTACTTTGCTGATTTCCTCTGAAAACAATTCTTGTAATATATTTATTCTCCACCCTCTTCGATCCAGCCTTCTACGTGCTGTTCGAAACATTCTTCGTTCTTCAGCTGTCTCTGCACTTTCAAACAATCTCACACCCCATAATGCTTTTCCATGTCTACGCAAAACACGATATTGTGGATCTGTCACTGCCCATCCAACAGATCCGGTTCCCATATCTAATCCAATAAAATAATCTTGCATCTTTATCCCCATTTTCTTTCAAATACCCGTTGACAGTTCCGTTCTTATTCCTTATACTAAAGGTAAGTTTAGTACCATACTAACTTACATCATAAGTTCAAATAAGAATTTATTCAAGTCGCCACTTTTGTGGCCCACAGTGTGTGGATAGCCTGCTATGCAGGCTTTTTTCTTTGTACTTATAATTATAAGTATATATTAACATTTTTTCATTGTTCTGCAAGTTTTTTATGCACTACTTCCAATAAAACTTTTTATATTTCTTATTTTTTTACATTTCCATAATAAAAAGGAACCAGATACCATTCTGATTCCCTTCAAACACCTATTCTTTCTTATACTTTTCAATCAAGCATTCATATACTTGTAAGCTGTTTCTCACATACTATACACTTTCCACGCCTTTTTCACACAGAATCCATACCCGGCTTTTTCCACGCTCTCATCGAATACCAATTCGCTTCTTCCGATTTCTTTTCCATCCAATGTATAGATCAGATACCCTGCCGTATCTCCTTCCTGTACCGGTGCGGTGACGGTATCCGCCAGTTGAATACTGCGCTGAATTCCGGCCAAGTCTTTTCCATCGGTATCCAGATATCGGAATGTTTCTTTGACATGGCAGGTGACCTGATTCTGGACACCTTTTCGAACTTTCAGTGGGGGATACTTCATCTGTTCTTCATCTGTATACAGACGACATTTTCCAAACCCATAGTCCAAAAGCTGTGCTGCTTCCTTGAACCTGGTTTTGGAATCCGGTCCTGCCATGATGACACTGATCAACTGAATATCATTTCGCAGGGCGGTCGCTGACACGCAGAACAATGCTTTGCTGGTACTGCCTGTTTTCAGTCCATTACATCCGTTATAACTGCGCAGCAGCTTATTGGTATTAGACAGTCCGAATTCACTGCTGCCCCGCTGAGTCACATGGGTAATGTTCTCCATCCAGATGGTGGTATAATCAAAGACTTCCGGGAATCTGGTGATCAGCTCCCGTGACATCAGTGCAATGTCATTTGCTGATGTGTAGTGATCGTCCGAATCCGTCAGACCACAGCAATCCACGAAATGGGTATCCCCCATCCCCAGTACCTTTGCTTTTTCATTCATTCTATTGACAAACTCCATCTCACTGCCGGCTATGTACTCTGCCAACGCCACGGACGCATCATTCCCAGATGAAACCAGAATGCACTTCAGTAGTGTCTGCACCGTCTGTTTTTCTCCTTCTTCCAGAAATACCTGTGAACCTCCCATGGATTTGGCATGGGCACTGGTCACTACCTCGTCTTTCAGGCGAATCTGTCCCTTTTCCAATGCCTCAAAAGCCAGAAGTACCGTCATGATCTTCGTCACACTGGCCGGACTGCGCTTCTCATGAGATGCCTTTTCAAATAACACTTTCCCGGTAGATGCTTCCATCAAAACCGCCTCCGGAGAAGCCAGTTCCAGCTCCTCTGCTCCTGTTTTCCATGAAATTCCGGTAAACAGGGATATCCACAAAATAAAAAGCAGTATACACATTTTCCCATTTCTTATCATTGCACCACGCCCCTTTTTTCCTGATGGTACAACTTATGAACATAGAAAACGTTATATACTACCTATTTTGATAAATGGGATTGTGAAAGTACGAAACAATCCGTAAAGTATCTTTTCATATTTTCAGGCAGAAAAAATCCCCAGTCAATTATTGACCAGGGATCTGTCTGCACATTAGTTAAATTTACGTTTACGAGCAGCTTCGGATTTTTTCTTACGTCTAACGCTTGGTTTTTCGTAATGTTCTCTTTTACGAATCTCCTGCTGGATACCAGCTTTTGCGCAGTTTCTCTTGAAACGGCGTAAAGCGCTGTCCAAAGTCTCGTTTTCTTTTACGATTACATTTGACATTGTCTCACACCTAACCTCCCTCCAGTTGTAGATTGTGCATAATACAACTGTTGGGTTATTTTATTGCACTATTAGAATTATACCTACTTTATCCACTTTCGTCAAGTAGTTTCTTTCTGGAAATTCACTTTCTTTTAAAGTTATACACTTTTTTATTTGATCTGACCTTCTACCAGTTCCGGAATCTTGGCAATTGCTTCTGGAATGGCATCCGGATTCTTTCCGCCGGCCTGTGCCATGTTCGGACGTCCACCGCCGCCTCCTCCAACGATTGCTGCTGCCGCTTTGATCAGGTTGCCTGCATGAGCACCTTTCTTCATCGCACCATCGGTAGCCATAGCCAGAAGGCTGACTTTTCCATCTTTGGCAGATGCCAGTACAACCACACCATCACCAAGTTTTTCTTTTAACTGGTCACCCAGATCACGAAGTCCATTCATGTCTACACCGTCTACTGCAGTAGCCAGTACTTTGACACCTTTGACTTCGGTTACTTTACTCATAACATCCCCCAGAGAATTCTGAGCCATCTTACTCTTCAGGGATTCATTTTCACTCTGAAGTTCTTTTACTTCCTTCTGTAAGTGAACAATCTTCTCCAGCATCTCTGCCGGTGTTGTCTTAAGAGCTTTGGCAGCTTCTGCCATCTTCTCTTCCATCTCTTTGTAATAAGCCAGCACATTATTGCCAGTCAGAGCTTCGATACGACGTACACCTGCTGCCACGCCTGCTTCAGATACAATCTTAAACATGGCAATGCTGCTGGTATTTGCCACATGTGTACCACCACAGAGTTCTACAGAGAAATCACCTATGGATACCACACGTACTTCTTCGCCATATTTTTCTCCGAACAACGCCATTGCTCCGGTCTTCTTTGCTTCTTCGATCGGCATTACTTTTGTCACAACCGGAATTGCTGCCTGAATCTCTTTGTTGACAATCTCTTCCACCTTTGCAATCTCTTCTGCTGTCATAGCCTGGAAATGTGCAAAGTCAAAACGCAGTCTGGTTGGCGTAACCAGAGAACCTTTCTGTTCTACATGGCTTCCCAGTACCGTCTTCAGTGCTTTCTGAAGCAGATGCGTTGCGCTGTGGTTCTTGCAGGTATCCTGTCTCTCCTGATCTGCTACTTCCAGAGTCACTTTATCGCCCTTGGAAAGCATACCGGAAACCATATGACCTACATGACCGTATTTTCCACCACGAAGCTTAATGGTATCTTCTACCTGGAACTTACCATTCTCAGTATAGATCACACCTGTGTCACCTTCCTGTCCACCCATGGTAGCATAGAATGGTGTCTTTGCTGTAAATACAGTTCCCTTCTGACCTTCTACCAGAGAATCTACCAGTTCTGTCTCAGAAGCAAGTACCGTAATCTCGGATTCGTCTTTCAGAGTGGTGTATCCGGTAAACTCTGTAGTGACAGATACATCAATCTGATCGTAAACAGTGGCATCTGCTCCCATGTAGTTGGTCACTTCGCGACTTTCACGGGCACGTTTTCTCTGTGCATCCATCTCAGCCTGGAAACCGGCTTCATCAATCTCATATCCTTTTTCTTCCAGAATCTCTTTGGTCAGATCCATTGGGAATCCATAAGTATCATACAGCTTGAATGCATCTGCGCCTCCAAGTGTCTTTTCTCCCTTAGCCTTCAGATCTTCTTCCAGATCATTCAGAATACGAAGTCCCTGATCAATGGTCTTATTAAACTGATTCTCTTCATTGTTCAGAACATTGAAGATGAATTCTTTCTTTTCTTCCAGTTCCGGATATCCATCTTTGGAACCTTCAATGACTGTTGCACTTAAGTCTGCAAGGAACTTTCCTTCAATACCAAGCAATTTGCCGTGACGTGCTGCACGACGGATCAGACGGCGCAGTACATATCCACGTCCTTCATTGGTCGGCATAATACCATCAGAAATCATAAATGTTGCAGAACGGATATGGTCTGTGATCAGACGAATGGATACATCATCTTTGTAATTTTCCTGATATACCTTTCCTGCCATCTTACATACATGATTTCTCAATGCACATACAGTATCTACATCAAAAATAGAATCTACATCCTGTACAACACTGGCCAGACGTTCAAGTCCCATACCTGTATCAATATTCTTATTCTTTAATGTGGTATAATTTCCGTTACCGTCATTCTCAAACTGGGTAAATACATTGTTCCAGATCTCCATGTAACGGTCACAGTCACAACCTACAGTACAGCCCGGTTTTCCACAGCCATATTTTTCTCCACGATCATAGTAAATCTCTGAACATGGTCCGCAAGGACCTGCGCCATGCTCCCAGAAGTTATCTTCCTTACCAAAACGGAAAATACGTTCCGGTGCAATACCTACTTCTTTGTTCCAGATATCGAATGCTTCGTCATCATCCACATAAACAGATGGATACAGACGCTCCGGATCCAGTCCTACTACTTCGGTCAGGAATTCCCAGGACCAGTTAATAGCTTCATGCTTGAAGTAATCCCCAAAAGAGAAGTTACCCAGCATCTCAAAGAATGTACCGTGACGCGCTGTCTTACCAACGTTCTCAATATCACCGGTACGGATACACTTCTGGCAGGTAGCTACACGTCTTCTTGGTGGGATCTCAGCCCCTGTAAAATATGGCTTCAGCGGAGCCATACCTGCATTGATCAGCAGCAGACTCTTGTCATTCTGTGGTACGAGGGAAAAGCTTTTCATAACCAGATGGCCTTTGCTCTCGAAAAAGTCCAGATACATCTTACGAAGTTCATTTACTCCATACTTTTTCATTTTGTTCCTCCTTAAAGGTTCTTCACCTTCTATTTTGCAATAATCTTTTTAAATTTCTTCTTTCCACGTTTGAGCACAAGTCCATCTTCCGGAATGTCTTCTTTTTTCAGTGTAAAGTGAATATCTGTGATCTTCTCACCATCCAGTGTCACGCCGCCCTGTTCAATCGCACGACGACCTTCGGAACGTGTTCCAACCAGTTCTGCCTTCACCAGCATGGAGATCAGATCTACCGATCCATCTTTGAAATCTCCGTCTTCCAGTTCAGAAGTCGGCATATCAGCCGCATTACCTGAAGAAAACAGTGCACGGGCACTTTCCTGAGCCTTGGCAGCTTCTTCTTCGCCATGTACCAGCTTGGTCAGTTCGTAAGCCAGAATCTCTTTTGCCTGATTTAACTGGCTTCCTTCCCATTTATCCATCTCATCAATCTGTTCCAGTGGAAGGAAGGTCAGCATACGGATGCATTTTAATACATCAGCATCGCCTACATTTCTCCAGTACTGATAGAAATCGTAAGGAGATGTCTTGTTCGGATCCAGCCAGACTGCACCAGACTGTGTCTTACCCATCTTCTTTCCTTCTGAATTCAGGAGAAGTGTAATGGTCATAGCCTGTGCCTTAGCATCTTCCTCAGAAAGTCCCAGTTTACGACGAATCAGTTCACGTCCACCCAGCATATTGCTCCACTGGTCGTCTCCACCAAACTGCAGGTTACATCCGTACTTACGGTATAATTCATAGAAATCGTAACTCTGCATAATCATGTAATTGAACTCAAGGAAGCTTAATCCTTTTTCCATTCTCTGCTTATAGCATTCTGCACGAAGCATGTTATTCACAGAGAAGCAAGCTCCCACATCGCGGAGCAGTTCGATATAGTTGAGATCCAGCAGCCAGTCTGCATTATTCACCATCAGTGCTTTTCCATCTGAAAAATCGATAAATTTGGACATCTGCTTCTTGAAGCAGTCACAGTTATGCTGAATCGTCTCTTTTGTCATCATCTGACGCATATCACTACGTCCTGAAGGGTCCCCAACCATAGCGGTACCGCCTCCGATCAGGGCGATCGGTTTATTTCCTGCCATCTGCAAACGCTTCATCAGGCAAAGAGCCATAAAATGACCTACATGAAGGCTGTCTGCAGTCGGATCGAAGCCAATGTAAAAAGTTGCTTCACCATTATTGATCAGTTTTCTGATCTTTTCTTCATCTGTTACCTGGGCAATCAATCCTCTGGCAACTAATTCTTCGTAAATTCCCATCTTTTTCTCCTCAAAATTCTTTCAAAAAATCTATCCTTAAATATAACATAGGAATGCCTTATTTTCAAGTTTTTATGAAATTCCCGGGTCTTCTATCAGATCTGTGCCATCCGCTGCTGTTGTAGCAAGTATATCACACCGTTCATTCATCTCATGACCGTCATGTCCTTTTACCCATATAAACTTCACCTGATGAGGTGCCTTGGCTTTTAACAGACGTTCCCAAAGTTCCCGGTTCTTTACCGGCTCATTTTTTCCACGTCTCCAGTTCTTCCTGATCCAGCCGTCAATCCATTTTTTATTAAATGCATCCGTCAGATATTTGGAATCAGAATAGAGCTCTACGTCACATGGTCTGGTCAGTGCTTCCAGCCCCACAATAGCTGCCATAAGCTCCATGCGGTTATTCGTTGTTCTCACATAACCCTGACTGTACTCCCGCTCATGAAGCACGCCCTTACTGTCCACATAATGCAGTACGGTGCCATATCCTCCCGGTCCGTCTGGATTACCTCTCGCTGCACCGTCTGTATAGATCCTTACAAACATTCTCCCAACATCTCCCTAATCTTTTCTACTACCTTTTTTGCCATTTTGTGATTGGTTCCGTTGGCTGTCACCCCTACTACCACCTGGTCTGTCATTGCCAGTCCCGGAAAATAGAAATCACATTTTTGCTTATCGTTACATACATTCACCAGAATATTCTCTCCGATGCAGTATTCATAAATGTCGTTATTCAGCGTGTGGTCATTCGTTGCTGCAATGACCAGATCCGCATCCACTATATCCTTCAGTTCAAACTTCTTCCGAAGAATCGCAATTCTTCCTTCCTGTTCCAGTGTATTCAGTTCAGGATTTACTTCCGGGGCAACTACAGTCAGATGATCCGTAAAGTCTATCAGTGAACGAATTCTTCGCTTTGCAATAGTTCCCGCACCGATCACATATACCTTTTTTTCTGAAAGATCCACAAACAGCGGAAAATATGGTTTTTTCATTGCCATTTCCTCTCCAACATCTCATTATTCATTTCAAGAATATCTCTAATTTATCAGTATACAAAATCTTATGATTTTCATCAAGTACAATTTTTTTTCTGGTATTTTAGTATCTGGTAGTTTATAATAAAAAACGGATATTAACTATTTGGAGGAAATTATGAGTTTCGAATTTATAAAAAAACTGCCTATCCCAGCAGAAATCAAGAAAGCTTATCCTGTTTCCGATTATGTTGCTCAAATAAAGCAGCAGCGTGATGCTGAAATCAGGGATGTATTTACCGGGAACTCTGACAAATTTATCGTAATTATCGGACCTTGTTCCGCAGATAACGAGGAATCCGTTATGGACTATATTCATCGTCTGGCGAAGGTACAGGATAAAGTCGGTGACCGTCTGATCATTATTCCGCGTATCTATACGAATAAACCGCGTACAACCGGAGAAGGCTACAAAGGTATGGTTCACCAGCCTGACCCGGAAAAGAAACCAGATATGCTTGCCGGACTGGTTGCCATCCGTAAGCTTCATATCCGTGCTGTCGAAGAGACCGGTCTGACTGCAGCAGATGAGATGCTTTATCCTGAGAACTTCTGGTATCTTGCAGATATTCTGTCCTATGTTGCCATCGGTGCACGTTCTGTGGAGGATCAGCATCACCGTATGACAACCAGTGGTATGGATGTTCCTGCCGGAATGAAGAATCCGACCAGTGGTGACTTTTCTGTTATGCTGAACTCCGTAGTAGCAGCTCAGGCTGCACAGCAGTTCATCTATCGTGGATGGGAAGTACATACACAAGGTAACCCTCTTGCGCATGTTATCTTACGTGGTGCTACCAACAAACACGGTAATTCCATTCCGAATTATCACTATGAAGATCTGAACCTTCTGCTGAATATGTATGATCAGCGCGATCTTCAGAATCCTGCTGCGATTATTGATGCGAATCATTCTAACTCCAACAAGCAGTATATGGAACAGATCCGTATCGTGAAAGAGATTCTGAACAGCCGTTCTATTAACCCGCGTCTGAAGACTCTGGTAAAAGGTGTCATGATCGAAAGTTATATTGAACCCGGCAATCAGAAAATCGGATGTGCCAATCATGTATACGGTAAGTCTATTACTGACCCGTGTCTGGGATGGGAAGACTCTGAACAGTTGATCTATGATATCTACAAGTCCTGCTAATTCCGGTTGAACACTTTCGTATGTTATAAAATGCAGCGAACCACAATACGTGGCTGCTGCATTTTTCTTTTCTCCTGTGTATAAATCTCCACTATTACATTCATTAAAAACTGTTCATACTCTTCAAACAATATCTTTCATACTCTCAGCCTTCAGCGTCTCGGATGTGCCTTGGCATAGATCTCACGCACTCTTCTGACATTCATATCCATATATAACTGCGTAGTAGATATATCCGCATGACCCATCATCTCCTGCACAGCTCTTAAGTCAGCTCCGTTCTGTACCAGATGTGCCCCAAAAGAGTGGCGGAGTGTATGTGGTGTAATATCCTTCTGAATCCCTGCCTTCTGCACATAAGCTTTAATGATCTTCCAAAACCCCTGTCGACTCATACAATCACCTGAACAGTTCGTAAACAGATACTCACTTTCCTGTCCGTGTGTGAATTTAGCCCGGCTTTTATTCAGATATTCTTTCAAAGCCTGTTCTGCTTCTTTCCCAAAAGGAATGACTCTTTCCTTATTGCGCTCTCTGCATATCAGATAATTCATTGATAAATGCACATCCTCCGGCTTCAGTGCCAGAAGCTCTGATACTCTCATACCCGTTGCATAAAGAAGCTCCAGCATGGCCTTGTCACGAATTCCTTTATCTGTAGAGGTATCCGGCTGCTCTAACAGCAGAATTGCCTCATCCATGGTGAGTATCTCCGGTATCTTCTTATTTACGTGAGGAGAACGTACCTTCTCACTTGGATCGTCTTCTGTCTTTCGCATCTTGAACAGATAATGAAAAAAAGCTCGCATAGAAGCCACACTTCGTGATACCGATGAAGTGGAAAATCCCTGCTTCTCCATCTGAAGCACATAGGAATTCAGATTCGTGGATGTGATCTCATCCACACTGTGTATTCCTCTCTCATCCAGATACAGAAATAACTTCTTAAGATCCCTCTGATACGATAATACTGTACTGTTCGAGGCATTCTTCTCTTCTTCCATATAATTCATAAACTGCTTCATATCCTGCTGAAATTCAGGTTCCATTTTCTGTGTTGTCATCTTTCTGTTATTCTCCACTTTTCGCACTACGCCAGAGGGCAAAAGCGCAAAAAAACAAGGATCTAATTCATTCCTTGATTCGTTTTCTAATTATTTATGTAAACATTATATGTAGAGAATTTTGCAAAATCAATGTATTTTTATCCACAAAAATCGTTTCTTTTCCACTTTTTTATACACATTTCTATATCTTGATATTATTTTATGTCAACCACCAGATCTTGATTTACGAAAACCATTTCAATGCCAACCTGATCAGCCATGGAGTGATATAACATTCTGATATGATCCCTGTCGCCATAACCGGAAGATACAGAATCCAATCTTTCAGATATCCATATTTTTCTCTTTTTCCAGTCTGAACCACATACTTTTTCATCAGAGAAATATATACTATGCCATAACACAGCATATATGGCATTTGCGCAAAAACAGCTGCCCAGATTCCGGTAATACTATACTGTATATATGAGGAAGTAAGAAATATTCCTTCTGCAAAACAGAACCATGCCCCATAGATCACCAGCCATACCTGTCCTCCCAGTGCCTGACCAAGAACTGCCAATAGAATGTACAACATACCTCTTCTTTTTATCAGAAAATACAGATAGCGATTCATTTTCCATTCGTTTTTCCGAGTAATTTCCGACAGTCTCCGTAGCCAGAAACTGTTTTTTTCAAGATAAGTATCTCCCGACAGATTAACAAACAAAATCCCCGCCAGAAAACCTGCCAGCATGATTCCCCACACAATTATTTTCCGATAATTACGCATAAAGATCCACCATATTTTTTTTCATCATATGGTGGATCTTTCATTTTCATGCCTGTCTGTTCCATTCTTCTACAGATCATACATTATCATTCAATTGTCCCTATTTTTTGACAAAACTGTTCTCCAGGAGTGCCAGATCTTCAGACGTCATTTCTGTTGCTTCTTCCGGCACGGCTTCAGTCTCCGCTTCTGTATCCCTGGCTGTTTTTCTATGATATTCTTCTAATGCTTTCTGTACTGCTTTTTCCGCTTCTTCCTTCAGACTTTCTTTATCATGGGTTGTCGTTGTATTTGCCGAGGTATAAGCGCTGCCATTTTCCATCAGTGTCTGATTTACAGTCTCCTCTTTAGAAATATTCAATCTTCCAAGCTTACTGATATTCTTTGGCGCCGCAACAATGACCTGCTCCATCTGTTCATCACTTAATGTAGTAACTTCTATCTCCACTTCCTCTTTCTGGGTACCTAAAGTCTTTGGATAATATAAATTCATTGCAAGATCTGCCCTCATCTGGGAATTATATTCCAGATTCGACGGAATCTCAAAATACTTGCACCAGTAATAAGCGGCATCATATGCTCCCTGTGCTGTATCCGGTACACTCAGTAAATACTGATATACAGATGCATAACCACCCTGAAGTTCTGTTGTAAGATAACCAAGCTGTCCCTGAATACTGTGATATTCATATCCATTGGCATTACACCAGTTAATCAGCGCACTAAAACGTCCCAAATGCCACTGACACAGACCGTAACTGGTTCCTCCATCTCCAACTGCAGAAGATGCAAAATTAGATTCACACTGGATATTGGCAAGAACCCCACATGCTGCTGCATGATTCAGTCCAAGTCCATTTCTCAGATAATCATAAATCTCGTTAGTATTCTCTGTAATATCTCCCACAGGATAGGATCCAAATACATAAATCGACTCACCGGTTACTTCTTCATACTCCTGAGCAGCCTTCTCATCAATTTTATTTTTTTTCTCTTCGGTCTCTTTTTCTTTCTTCGTAGTCTCGGATTCTGCTTGTGTGTCGGTCTCTGTCTGAGTTTCTGATTCTGTTGGTGCTTCTGTCTCTGTTGGTGCTTCTGTCTCTGTTGCTGCTTCTGTCTCTGTTGGTGCTTCCGTCTCTGTTGGTGCTTCTGTCGTTGCCTCCGTTGGTGCTTCTGTCGGTGCCTCTGTTGGCGCTTCTGTCGGTGCCTCCGTTGGTGCTTCTGTCGGCGCTTCTGTCGGTGCCTCCGTTGGTGCTTCTGTCGGTGCCTCTGTTGGCGCTTCTGTCGGCGCTTCTGTTGGTGCCTCCGTTGGTGTTTCCGTCGGAGTTTCAACTGAAGTTGCCTCTGCAGACTGATCTGCTGTTGAATCTGAAGCCACTGCAGTTTCTGCCTTTTCCTCGTCCTCTTCAGCCTCCTGAGTTACTTCTGTTGCCTGATCCTCTGCAAATGCAAACTGTGCAATTCCAATTGTTGACAGCGAAAGTACTCCTGTCAACATCAATATCTTCATTCTGTCTTTCATTCTTTTACTACTCCTAATATTGCTATTCCCGACATTATTCAAAAAACTATTTTTAATAATAACGCATTTTTGTTTATCTGTCAAATTTTACCTCTATAACATCCAAAAAAAAGAACTTGAATAATCAAGTTCTTTTTTACTGCCGGCGACCGGAATCGAACCGGTACGGGAGATTAGTCCCGCAGGATTTTAAGTCCTGTGCGTCTGCCAGTTCCGCCACGCCGGCATATACAATATAAAATTGTAAATGGGACCTACAGGGCTCGAACCTGTGACCCTCTGCTTGTAAGGCAGATGCTCTCCCAGCTGAGCTAAGATCCCAAGCTTATCATAAAGATAAACGACCCAGATCGGACTCGAACCGACGACCTTCGCCGTGACAGGGCGACGCTCTAACCAACTGAGCCACTGGGCCATATTCATAACAAATAAAAGAAAAAGTGGACCTTCGGGGACTCGAACCCAGGACCGACCGGTTATGAGCCGGTTGCTCTAACCAACTGAGCTAAAGGTCCAAAGAGCCGATGATCGGACTCGAACCGATAACCTGCTGATTACAAATCAGCTGCTCTGCCAATT
Organism: Jingyaoa shaoxingensis; assembly: GCF_014385005.1. Taxonomy (GTDB): domain Bacteria; phylum Bacillota; class Clostridia; order Lachnospirales; family Lachnospiraceae; genus Marvinbryantia; species Marvinbryantia shaoxingensis. The sequence continues at coordinate 35,437 of NZ_JACRSZ010000023.1, forward strand.
GAGCCACATCGGCATATAACCATCCTATTTGTTATAGTGACTCCAAGGGGATTTGAACCCCTGTTACCGCCGTGAAAGGGCGGTGTCTTAACCGCTTGACCATGGAGCCATAATCACATTTCATATCTTATTATGAAAAAACTCCCCGAGTTGGGCTCGAACCAACAACCCCTCGGTTAACAGCCGAGTGCTCTACCATTGAGCTATCGAGGAATATGAAGATTGTACCTTCAAAACCGCATACGGTAAATACTTTTCATCCGTGTTTCCCAAACCTGCTGACGCTTATTCGCGGTCATTCGGAATCCGCTCTTAAGCTTTTTGGTCAAGCCTTCGACCTATTAGTGACAGTCAGCTCCATACATTACTGCACTTCCACCTCTGCCCTATCTACCTCGTCGTCTTCAAGGGGTCTTATTGCTTTCGCATGAGATATCTCATC
>NZ_JACRSZ010000024.1 GCF_014385005.1 Jingyaoa shaoxingensis
AATTTTGTTCCATTTATTTTAAATAATTTGGAAAAAAGTTGAATGAGTTGGAAATTTAGAACCGAAACAGCGTATTCAGACTGAAGAGACAAAAAATCGCTACAAAAATTTTGTAGCGACTTCTCGATTCTTCTTCTCCTGTTTCGATCTATTATATGTCGGTTACGGCATTCATAATTTCTTAATATGCCTCTATATTCATCACGCTTCCTCTTCTCCGTAATGTTTACTCAATGAGAATCCTCTTCCGCGCACTTCTGTAACTCTGCTAACAATCATAAAAGCCTCTGGATCAATATGTCTGATTAATTTCTCAACCTGTGGAAGCTCACGATTAGATACAATACTCAACACAATCTGCGTTTGTTCCTGCCGATATCCGCCTTCTCCGTACAACATCGTCACACCTCTGTCTACCTGTGCAAGAATCGCCTGACGTATTTCTTCCACCTGACTACTAATAACCTTCACTTCCGTCTTGGTATTTCCCATCATCAGTACCTTGTCCAACACTGTTGTATAAATCATAACCAACAACACACCGTATAAAACGCGCTCTGGAGGATTATATACAATCTGCAGAACCAGGATCAACATATCAAATACATTTAAACTAACTGATACTGGGATGCGAAAATACTTATTCAATACCAACGGCGGAATATCCATACCTCCTGTAGAAGCTCCCGTTCGAATCACAATCCCCAGACCAATCCCGATTCCAAGTCCGGCAAATATGGTATTCAGCATTGGATCAGTCGTAATCACCAGATCACCGAAAATATGATTGGCCGCTTCCAATGCGATTGGATAAGTAAAAGAACTGATAACTGTTGTCAGTGCAAATTTCGTGCCAAGAAGCGTCCATCCAACTATCAGCATCACAATATTAAACACTAAGACAAACCCAGAAATTGATGCTCCTGTAAAATGCTTCACTACCAGACCGATACCGGTTGTTCCTCCCGTCATCAGATTCCCCGGCAAAAGAAAAAGTCTGATTACAAAGGCATAGAAAACATTTCCCAAAATAACCGTTGCAACTGTACCTGCCTTCTTTAAATGTGCTTGATCCATAATAACCTCCAATTACTTATATGCTTTTAACTAACATTTCCCAATACAGAATATTATACTGAGAAACACTCCCTTTTTTCAATAACAGTTTTTATAAATAATCAGAGAGTACTTTAATTATGTTATGAACATAAATAAATACGATATTTGAATTTCTTTTCATTCATATGACTTGATGTTTTGCAAACATACGACGAGAAAAAAATGTACCAATTCCTAAAAAGATGAACGCCGCCGGAATTGCCCATATCGCATACAACATACCGTTGCTCATTTGTTCCACCGACAGAAGTGAAACTGCTAAAACATGATAGATGGGAAGAAGCCCTACTAACCGGAACAATGGATTTACTTCTGTAATCGGCAGCAAAACTGGAAAAAATACGATTGTCATCGTCGCAACAAAAGCCACGATTTGATTTTTACTGATTGCAGACAGGAACAATGTAATTCCTGTAACACTAAGGGTAGAAGTAAACGCCAACATGATTTGATATTTCAGCAGCGTACCGCAGGTAATATTAAAAGGGATAAACGCTTCAACATAGTCGCTGGAGGCAAATAGAATGCTGCAATCCAGTCCTTCCGTTCCATAAAAAGCACAGGCAAGAAGCAGATTAAAAACTGCTATCATCGTGGTAGTCAGAATTGCTATGAGAATACCTGCAGTCACCTTGGCAGTAGCGCATTTTGATTTGCCGTACTTGCTTGTTAATATGATATTGTCAACACCCTCATACTCACTAGAAAAAATCGGAACAAGCATAACGATAACTGCAAGAACAAGCGCGACAAAAACCCGTACCATGTTTCGGCTGGTGGAAAGCCAACCATCCACATAACCAATTTTAATTTTTTCATCACCGAATACATCAGAAACACTTAATCCGTTCCATTTTCCGTCTTTATCTGAAAATCGCGAAAAAACAGCGGATTGTGTAGCATTTTGATACAGATAAACCGCATTGAGACCATGCAGGTCGTGAGTTGGTGCAAAATCGTTCATCATTTGCTGTACTTTTTTGTCAGTCAATAGTCCCTCGTATTTCGTGGCAATGTTCTTATCAATTTCTACTGCCGCTTTCCCCGAACCTTCTGCATTCATACCGTCAGAAGCATATTTGTTTTGATAGGCAGAAAAGGAAATCAAGGCAGAAAACAAAAATATCCCAACCAGAGCAATCAAAGATAAACGCTTTGAAAATACTTTCCGTAGCTCAAAAAGAATTAGTTTTTTCATTTTTCACACCCTCCTTGAAGTAGAACAGGTACAAATCTTCCAATGTAGGTTGTACCCTTACCGAATTTTCCATAGGCGGACGTTCGCCAATAATCCGTAATATCGTCTGATTTCCATTGATATTTCGCAAATTGCTTGTATTATAGTCAGCCGCATATTTTTCTGCATAGGCAGTCGGAATCGTACATTCCCATACTTTATCATTGATTTCGGAAGTGATTTCCTGCGGATTACCAAAATGAATGATTTGTCCAGATTTCATCATAATGATTTCCTCCGCGATAAACTCTACATCGGAAACAATATGCGTAGACAGGATTACAATGCGTTCTTTAGAAAAGGCACTGATTAAATTGCGGAAACGGACGCGCTCTTTTGGGTCAAGTCCAGCCGTAGGCTCATCTAAAATCAAAATGCGAGGGTCATTGAGCATGGCTTGTGCAATTCCTAATCGCCGTTTCATTCCTCCCGAAAAAGTTTTAATTTTGTGCTTACCCTCTTTTGACAAGTCTACTGCCTCCAATAGTTCTTTTGACTTCTTACGCGCCGTCTTTTCGTCCAATCCTTTTAGGGCTGAAACGTAAAGCAGAAAGTCATACGCCGAAAAATCCGGGTAATATCCAAAGTGTTGTGGCAAGTATCCTAAGAGATTTCGATACTTCTCACCCAATGCAACAATGTTCCTGTCATTCAGCAGGATTTTGCCAGCAGTGGGCGTTTGGATATTGCAGAGAAGCCTCATAAACGTTGTTTTTCCCGCACCGTTCGCGCCCAGTAAACCATAAACACCATTTGTCAAAGTGATGTTCAAATCGTTCACAGCAGTTTTTGAACCAAATTTTTTTGTCAGCCCGATTATTTGTAATTTCATAAAAAATACTCCTTTCTTCATAGGGATAAAAATACTCTCCATGTGTTTTCATGGAGAGTATAAAGAGGAAATATCTACTTTTTATCTACGAAGTAGGAAATTTGAAAAATGCAGATACTTTTGCACCTTTTGAAGTGCTGTCGATTTTTAAATATCCTCTGTGCCGTTCGCATAGTAGTTTACAAATATAGAGCCCAAGTCCAAAATGTTCAGCACAATCCGATTCTTCCGTGAAATACGGATTTGTGACCTTGTATATGGTATTTTTATCAAAGCCCTTACCATTGTCCGACACGCAAAGCCAAAATCCATCATCCTGTATGGAAAAGGATAATGTAATGGAAGTTAGAGCATAGCGAACAGCATTTGATAACAGATTGTTGCATACTTGCGTAATAAATGACTTGTCGACACAAATTTCACAAGCACTCGTTTCATTTTGCAGATATAATGTTTTTTCATTTTGAGTACATATAATTTGTGCGCTTTCTTGCAAAGAGGATAAAAATGGCTGTAAGGAAATTGTTTCATATTCTGGCTGTGTATCCTCTAAACGCCTAAGAGTGCTCATGCTACTTACATAAGCCTCCATACGGGAAAGATGTTTCCCCATAGTGACGGCGATTTCGTTTGTCTGTTCATCTCTACTGCTTTGCAACATTTCATTGTAACCTTTCAACACGGTAAGAGGGGTACGCAAATCGTGAGCAAAAGCGGCGTTAAGTTGCTTCCTGTCCTCGACTTGTCGCCACATTTCCGAAAAATTATTTGCAAGCGTGGCACGCATAGTTTCAAATGAATTACATAGCTGACCTAATTCATCTTTACTATTATATTCAATTGAAAATCCCAAGTCATTATTTGAAATTTTTTCAGATGCCGAACGAAGTTCTATGAGCGGAATTCTCAATTTATTCTTATAGAACAGCAATACAGCGGTCAGGATACACAATGCGGAATAAACAGGTGTTGCAATTACTGGAAACATTTTTAATAAAGTAATTACCCGTTCATCTTTTTCAGAAAATGTAACAGGTTCATTCCCAATATAAGTTCCTTCGCCCAAACGCTCGCCTTGCTCATTTGTCAGGTAATATTTTTCGCCAGACGGTGGATAGGATTCTTGAATTGAAGCAACTGTACTTTCACATATATAATTAGTCGATATAGAAAGAATAAGCGCAAGTATTACAAAAATCACAATATAAAGTATAAGGCTTTTTCTAAGAGATAAATTCAGCTTTGGACGTTTTATTTTATCCACTTATACCCACACCCCCAAACTGTTTCGATATATACGTGGTCAGTGTATGTTGCTATTTTTGTTCTTATTCTACGAACATGTTCAGCTATGACACCACTATCTCCCTCACCGTCATATCCCCAAATCCGCTCATAAATTCGTTCTTTATCAAAGACCTGTCCGGGATTTTGAGAAAGCAGCTCTACAATATCAAATTCCTTTTTGGCAAGCCCTACACGCTTGCCTTCAAAGAACAGGCAACGCTCTGAATAGTCAATTGTCATATCATCAGCGAACTTAATCTGTGCTTTAAAATTATGCCGTGCTTCCCGACGCAAATGAGCGCATACTCGTGCTTCAAGTTCCACGAGAGAAAACGGCTTCACAATATAATCATCACCTCCAACGGCAAATCCCTTTACTTTGTCAGTATCTTCAATTCGTGCGGTCAGAAAAAGAATAGGACAAGATACATAATCCCGAATACGCTCACAAACTTTCAGTCCATCTAACTCAGGCATATTTATATCAAGTAAAATAATATCTGGCTTTTGTTCTACTTGTTTTAATGCTTCCGTTCCGTTTTTAGCAGACAAGACAAAGTAATTTTTGCTTTCAAAAAAACTCCGAAGCATTGATACAATATCTGCTTCATCATCAGCTATCAATATTTTGGTACTCATGCGGACACCCCCTTAATAAGAATTGTAATTCCTGATTATCAACTATTTATCTACATTTCTATTTTCTTTTTTCGCAAAAAGTATCCCGAATGCATTACTTATCATAATACATCCGGGATATATTGTCGATATTTCAACTAACTTAATATTTACTCCATGTTATACTCTGGAATATCCGTAACTGTTTACAATCGCATCCAGTTTTTCTTTTTTCGCACACATTGGGCATTCCGTAGCATGCCAGGTCTGGTACTGTGGAATATCTTCCGGCGTAAATAAAGAGTTAATTCTAATTCCGTCCACCTCATCCGTCGCGCTGAATAAGGCTACTGCCCCTTCCATAATACCGCCATAATAACGGATACATTCTACTGCACGTTTTACGGTAATACCGGTAGTTGCCGTTGCAACAACCAGAAGTACATGTTTATTTGCAATCATTGCCTGCATGTTGTCACGGAAAATAAGCTGACCGCCAGTATGAATCTCCGGTGATGCAATATACATGGTATTATGTGTATTTAAGGATCTGATTCCGTTCTGCGTCAGCTCGTCTGCCAGATATGCACCGATAATCTCACATCCATCCATACATACAATAGTATCTATATATGTATTGTTCTTATAATTCTCCGCAAGAATCTTTGCCGCATTCTCAGATTCACTTTTTCTTGATTTCAGAAATGTCATGTCTACGTAATAATTGATATGAGAATGTGTCGTAGCAAAATGGCCAGGTATTACACGTAATATTACGTTATTGTTTACTCTTGACGGTATTCTGATCACTCTTGATTCCATATGCCGACCTCCTAAAAATAGTTTATAGTCGAATTATACCACATTCTCATTATTATTCAATTATTTTTGTGTATTTTTTATAATTTATTCAAAAATAAAACAGGATTTTCGTCATAACACACACTTCTGTCCTTAATTTCATCTGGTACTTGTGCTAGTTTGCTATGAATACGAATCATAGATGCTTTCTGGTTATACTGCACTGTACGCTCAAAAGGCATGCGAATAACAGACGGATATGCCATTCCAACTCCCAGCTCCAGAACACACAGCTTTTTTCCTATGGTGGAAGCCAGCCAGTTCATATAATACTTCCACTGAGGAAGATAACCGGATTCATCATAATTCTCGTTCGTAATGACATTACCTCTACGCTCACTGCCACAAGGTGCCACTACAAAAAAACTGTTTACTCCTGCGTCATACACCAGATCATCTGTATTGACAGTTACCAGGAACCATGGCTTACCCTTCACCAATTCCATCAGCTTCTGATAGGCTTTCAGAATATCATCTCCGGAATTCTTTTTTTCCGTGAATTCATCTCCTACTCCAATCAGTACCATATCTGATTCCTGAATCATCGTTTCAATTTGCTTCATCTTCTCCTCCATGATCTGCCGCATCTAATTCAAACCAGAATACAACTCCTTCCTTTCGGTTGTATACGCCGTATTTCTGGTGGTGAGAATCCATGATTGCCTTCACAATCGACAGACCGATACCACTTCCCCCATACTCTCTGGTTCTCGCCTTATCTACCTTATAGAACTTGATCCATATTTTATCCAGTGAATCTTCCGGTATCAATTCTCCAGTATTGAAAACACTCACCCGTACCTTGTCATTCTGATGCAGAACAGTTACTTCTATCTGCTTCTCTCCGTCCACATGATTGATGGCATTACTGATATAGTTGGTTACGACTTCTTCCAGTTTAAATTCATCGCCCCATACATACAGTGGCTGCTTCTGTTCAAAACTGATCTGAGCCCCCTTCTGCTCTGCCAGTAATGTAGCAGACTGAATGACACCATTGATCAGCTCTGTCAGATCAAATCTTTGAATGTTTACCACATCATTACCAAATTCCAGCTGATTCAGACTAAGCAGTTTCTTTACCATGTTATTCATCTTCGCAGCTTCATCAATAATAACCTCACAATAAAATTCCCGGCTCTCCGCATCATCATTGATACAGTCCTGAAGCCCCTCCGCATATCCCTGAATCAATGCAATTGGCGTCTTCAGTTCATGGGATACATTGGACAGGAATTCCTTTCTCATCTCATCAATCTGAATCTTCTGCTCCAGATCTGTCTGTAATTCATTATTCGCTGTCTTCAATTCTGAAATGGTCTTCTCCAGCGTCTCAGACATATGGTTGAAGTTCTCCCCAAGCTGCCCGATCTCATTCTTTCCGCCACTGACATATTTCGCATCAAACTCCAGATTCGCCATACGTTTTGATAACACCGTCAGTTCACTGAGCGGCTCCGTAATCTTCTTTGACATCCACCAGATTAACGCTACTGCCACCAGAATTCCCAGAAGCAATGTATACGCTACAAACCGGTTGGATATCTTCACATTATCCCTGATCGACTGGATCGGTATCCGCATCAGAAAATAGCATCCCGACGACAACTGTCCCCAGTCTTCCAGATATTCAATATCTTCAAAGCTGTCTTCACACCTCTGAATGGTGTAATTATCTGTAGAAACCAGCACTTGCTGATAATCATTCTCCACACGAAATCCAAACAGGTATCCTTCCACCCTGCCACGCATAATCCGATTATCCCTGGACTGATACACAGATTGGAATGACCCATCCGCCTGTGGAGACAAAATAGTAATCTCTACATTATTGGCTCCACTGATCTCCTGAAATTCATCGTCAAACTCTGTACTCTTAAAATCTGACGCATCAGAGACTTCATCCAGCTTCTCGTAAATATCAATTAATGCATGTTCCTTCTGGTAAATATAATACTTCTCCAGGAAGAAATTATTGATCAAGAAATTTGTTCCAAGAATCAATGCCATCAATGCAATGAATGACACCGCCAGCTGTGTTTTTATTGAATGCTTCATTATGACACCTCAAACTTATAGCCCATTCCCCAGATCGTCTTGATATAATCTCCCTGCTTACCAAGTTTGCTTCTCAGTTTCTTCACATGGGTGTCTATTGTTCTTGCATCTCCAAAGTAATCATAATTCCATACACTGTTCAAGATCTTCTCTCTGGAAAGAGCCAGCCCCTGATTGTCCATAAAGTAATTCAGTAATTCAAATTCCTTGAAACTCAATTCCACTGGTTTGCCTGCTACTGTCACTTCATGTGCTGACTTATTCAGTGTAATCTCACCCGCTGTAATAATACTGTCGTCATTCAGCAGATTACTTCTTCTTAAAATAGCCTCAACACGGGCAACCAGAATCTTCGGGCTGAATGGTTTGGAAATATATTCATCTACTCCAAGATCAAATCCAAGAAGTTCATCTCTTTCATCTGACTTTGCCGTCAACATGATAATCGGTACATCAGACATTTCACGAATCTCGCGACATACCTGCCAGCCATCCATCTTTGGCATCATTACATCCAGAATAATCAGTGAAATATCCTTGGTACTGAAGAAAATATCCACTGCCTGGGCACCATCTTCTGCCTCTAATACAATAAAATCCTTCTTCACCAGAAAGTCTCTAACCAGCTTTCTCATTCTGCTCTCATCATCTACTACAAGTACTTTCAGTTTTTCCATAAATCCTCCCAGTTTCCGTATTATGATTCTGATATTTGTTTTTGACAGGCTGTTTTTCCGTTCCGGCCATCCTGTCTTTACTATACCGGAAAACTATGTTCGTTTTGTGAAAATAGGTTCCTATCTTTTTAATTTTCTTTCTGGTTAATCAGGTATTTTGCATATTCCTGAATCACCAGATAGGTTCCCACATCATAATGTACACCATCCGATGTTCCATATCCATTTTGTTGAAGGTAGGAATACACATCCAGATACGCTTTCGGGAATGCCTGCTGCAATACACTGTTAAAAGACGCAACCATATCGCTGTTAATAAAATAGCCGCAGGATGATGCCATTCCATCATTTACCGGATTCACAGACATGCACCAGAATCTGGTATTCGGATAGCTTTCCATTAGATACTGATACTCTGCAATGTAACTGCCAATATTTGCCACATCGTTAATGCCAAAACAGAAAATCACATCTGCATCCGGCCAGACATTCATCTGATCCAGCATCTGATATACTCCTTCGGACACAAACCAGTCATATCCGATGCTCTCTTTTCCCACATAACAGTAGCCGCCTGCCATCGACATACCTACCACTCTGGAATCCCCCACAAAAATCATCTGGGTTACTTCACGATGCTGTTCCTCTTCTGCTTCTTTCCAGTCTTCGTGGATCTCATCTATGGTATGTCGGAAAATATTCAGTCCAAGATATGGATTATTCTGTCTCTCTACAATATCCAGAAATCGTTCAATATCAAACGGTATCTGTTCCTTTTCCTCCTGTGCATGTGCATTAATTGGCAGGATCAGGAAATAGATCAGCATATAGCAAATTCCTGTCTGCAGCATTCTTTTTTTCATGCAATCTCCTTTACATAGCATCCAATGCCTGAAGGATATTGGCTCCAGATGCAGAATCATGATAATATACCACAGATACATACAATCCATTATAAATGCCATTCGGACAATTGATCTCTCCATCTTCTTTTGCCAGATTCAGAATTTTCCCATTGTTACAGGAAACGGTAATTGTACTCATTCCACTGGACATAATTGTACCATATACCTGTTTTACTGAACTGGTATCTGCCGGATTGGAAGAACTTCCACTGTTCTGATCATCTTCTTCAAAGGAAACATCACTATAGTCCAATGGATCTGTCCAGGAAAGCAGATCCCCGTATACATAGCCGGTATATCCTTTATAACTGATTCGAATCCAGTTATTTGGTGTATATCCAGTGACCGTGACATCATCCCCGTATCCCAGTGTACCAAGTACATCTGCGTCCGTAGAATAATAAGAGCGAACATTTGCCTGTACATTGGTCACATACATGGTGCCACCCATAGCTGTTACCGGTGCATTCCAGCTCAAATAATCACTGGATACATAGCCAGTGTGTCCGTTGTAGGTAATACGGATCCAGTTATTGTTCGTATATCCACTGACACTGACCGTATTTCCGGTACTTAATGATCCCAGGATTGCCCCGTCTGTACCTGCTGTATTTCTTACATACACTTCTGTCGTTGCATACATGGTACCAGACATACTTTTTACAATCACAGGCTTTTTCTCACTGACAAAATCCGCTGATACGTATGCTGTAGTTCCCTGGTAATCAATCTGGATCCATCCGTCGCTTGTATATCCTGTCTGTGTGATTGTGCCACCTGCCGCAATACCACCAAGCACTGCCGCTGATACATTATTCTGTGCACGCACATTCAAATCTGCCGTTGCATAAACGGTGGCATTTTTTTCTGTAATCTGAACCACAGGCTTATTTGCCTTAGATTCTTTATAAGAAGACAGATCTGGAAGTGCCACAATAACTGCCTTTCCAGGATCGGCAAAGGTACTGACAGAATTCGTTGTGCAGGTCTGCGGTTCTTCCCCGGAGCGTACCGTATAAACTGTCTGAATACGCCGCTTGGTAATTTGCCCCTGGCTGTCTGTATTTATATATCCCTGAAGTGTCATCAGGCTGGTCTGATGCTCATCTTGCACACCTTCCAGAATATTATCTGTAAATTCTCCCAGTGATTTTTCTGTTGCTGTAAACAGATAACTGTCGTTGTTATAATCCAGAGAATCCAGATATTCAGAATTCAGATTCAGGTACACATACTGATTCATAATCTGAAGCATCTCTTCCGGCTTCATTGCATATTTGATGTTCTTGCCAGAATCATTATCATAAAAATATCCATCTGTATAATACTGTTCCTTCGTTCCGTCGTCTGTTTCGATGGAGATCGCCGCTTTCAGGTTCTTCAGATCCTGTAGTCCACTCACCTGCAAATGAATGGTTTTACCTGCATTTTCCTTAATATCCGGCACAATAGTTGTCTCATTAACTGTAACATCCAGACTATCCTGATTATCCTGCAGATCCACTGCTGAATCATAGGAACGGGTCACTTCTGAATCCGGCACTGCTGCCGCTGCGGTACTGCCAAGTACTACTGATACCAGTAATGCCTGTAATATCATATTTCGTTTCTTCATAAACCTTCCCCCTTTATCAGACATCTAATGTCTTAATATATTTTTTATTTTACAATCCCAATGTTTTCCTTCTTGTACAAACAGTATATCATCTTGTCTGCTATTTTTCCATAAAGTTTTGTCTGTTATATTCCTTATTTTAAATGCAAAAAAACCGCTAAAACACTGGATTTTAGCAGTTTTTCATAAGTGGAGCTGAGGGGAATCGAACCCCTGTCCGAAAGCCTATTCATCGTGGTATCTCCCATCACAGTCACTGTTTTGACATTCCCTCCATGGCACGCCCAGAGACAGGCTGGTCACTTCAGTAGCTTCATAAATTCTTTTATCTGTTCAAAGCTTTACAGACAAAGTGCCCCGCAAGTTTGATGCCGGGATCCTAAGCAGCGGGTTGCTCAGGGCCGACAGCAGCCATTAGGCTGCGTACGCTAAATTTTCGTCTGCGTTTATATTTAATTCCGGTTTACTGTGTGGTCCCGGCCCACAGATGGCTGCCTCGATTGCAAAACCCCCGTCGAAACCAGTACAACCCCTTAAAGTTGTTCAGGTGTTTGCAGATGTTAGCTTATTTATTTTAACTCATGGTGTTATCTGCGTCAAGAAAATTTTACTCATACTTTTCAGCATGGTTCTTCTTTTTTCGATATCAAAATGAATCAAAAATTTGTTTTTTTGATAAATTCCGGCAGTTTCTGCATAATCGTCAAGTTTTTAAGCATAATCCTCAATTTACTTTTCTGAAATATGCGGTATAATAATTACATCACACGGAAGTGTGATAATCTAAGTTCCTGTGGTAACTACTTCCTTTTCTCGGTAGTTACCACATTTTAATGTTAATAAAGATTCTTTACTTTAAACTCTTTTTCCGCTTCTCGTCTCTGATCTTTCTTCGCAATATCCTGTCTCTTGTCATAGAGCTTCTTACCACGTGCCAGACCAATCTCTACTTTTACCAAGCTTCCTTTAAAATAGACCTTTAACGGAACCAGTGTCATACCTTTTTCCTTGATCTTACCCATCAGTTTATTAATCTCATATCTGTGCATAAGCAGTTTTCGCGGCCGCAAAGGATCTTTGTTAAAAATATTTCCCTTTTCATAAGGACTGATGTGCATACCGTATATGATCACTTCCCCATTCTCTATCCGCACAAAAGCTTCTTTGATACTGCATTTTCCCATGCGAAGAGACTTTACCTCGGTACCTGCCAGGGAAATCCCTGTCTCATAAGTATCATCTACAAAAAAATCATGGTATGCTTTTTTATTATTTGCAATGAGTTTGACTGTCTGTGCTCCCATATCCTACTCTCCTATACAAAAATCTATGGTACGCATTTCTTTATCTGCATCCAGTACACGTACCCTCACACGCTGTCCCATTCGGTATACTTTTCCGGTATCCACTCCATACATCTCATAAGTCTCTTCGTTGTAATAATACCGGTCATCATAGAGATTGCTGACATGCACCATACCTTCTACCGTATTCGGTAATTCCACATAGAACCCATAGCTGTTCATACCGGAAATCACACCTTCAAAGGTCTCTCCGATATGCCGTTCCATGTATTCTACCTTCTTCATTTTATCTACTTCCCGCTCTGCATCATCTGCACGGCGTTCTGTCTTACTGGTCTGCTCTGCCACGCCTGGAAGAATCTCTTCATAATGTGCAATTCGTTCTCCATTCAGACGTCCGCGTAAGTTTTCCTTAATGATACGGTGAATCTGAAGATCCGGATAGCGACGGATCGGGGACGTAAAGTGGCAGTAATATTTTGCTGCCAGTCCAAAATGCCCTGTACAGTCCACGGTATAACGTGCCTGCTTCATAGAACGTAAAGTCAATCGGCTAATCAGGGATTCTTCCGGCGAATCTTCTATCCTGGCCAGAAGTTTTTGCAGTTCCTTCGGATGTACTTCTTCCCGGATTCCCTTCATACCATAACCGAAATTGGCAATAAATGCCGCCAGCTGCTGGATCCGTTCCGGATCCGGTGACTCATGTGTACGATACAAGAACGGCAGTTCCTGCCAGTAATAATCCTGTGCTACTGTCTCATTGGCAAGCAGCATGAAATCTTCAATAATCTTCGTTGCAACATTCCGGTCATAAGGCTTAATCTCTACCGGCTCTCCTTTTTCATTTAACAGAATCTTGCTCTCTGCAAAATTAAAATCGATAGAACCTCTCTTCTTACGGTTGGCACGAAGTATCGCTGCCAGTTTCTCCATTTCCCGGAACATCGGCACCAGTTCTTCATACTTCTTCATCTCTGCCTCGTCCTGTTCTTCCAGGATCTTTGCCACACTGGTGTATGTCATTCTGCGGTTGACACAGATCACGCTTTCCACAATTCGGTGCGATACCACCTCTCCACGTACATCTACATCCATAAGACAGCTCAGTGCCAGACGATCTACCCCCTGATTCAGAGAGCACATGCCGTTAGATAAAGTATGTGGCAGCATCGGGATCACACGGTCTACCAGATAGACACTGGTTCCTCTTTTCAATGCTTCACGATCCAGTGCACTGTTTTCCTGTACATAATTGGTTACATCAGCAATATGGACTCCAAGATGCCAGAACTTCTGCTGCTCATCCCAGGTAACAGATACTCCGTCATCCAGGTCCTTGGCATCCTCCCCGTCGATGGTCACAATTGTAAGATCTCGCAGATCTTCCCGTCCCTGGCGGTCCGCCCCGCTTACTTCTTTCGCTACTCTCTCAGCCTGATTCAGCACACGCTCCGGGAATTCCATCGGAAGCTCATGTCCATACACTACAGACAAAATATCCGTTCCGGGATCATTGATATGGCCAATGATCTTGATTACTTTTCCTTCCGGCTTTTTCGTATTGCTGCCATAGCTGGTCAACTCTACCAGCACTTTATGTCCGTTCACTGCACCTTTTGAGCGCTCAATTGGAATAAAGATATCCCTGGAGAACTTCTGGTTGTCCGGACGTACAAAGCCAAAATTCTTACTCTTCTCAAAGGTACCTACAATCTCCTTCAGTTCATGAGATATAATACGAGTCACGATACCTTCCTGTCTTTTTCCGTTTTTTCCCGGAAGGATCTCTACTTCTACTGTATCATGATGAATGGCTCCATTCACATGCTCTTCCGGAATGAAGATATCTTCTTCCCGTCCTTCAATCTCTACGAATCCAAATCCTCTGGCATTACCGATAAAAAGTCCGGTAGAGATCGCCCTCTCCGCTTTCTTGTACTTGCCACGTTTGGTTAATTCAATTTTTCCATCTCTCTGCAGATCCTCCAGAATAGCTTCCAGTTCCGGTCGGTCTTCTTTTACCACTTGCATGACAATGGCAATCTCCTTGATCTTCATCGGCACATAATGTGGATCACACATCAGAGAATATACAATTTCTTTTCTTTTTTCAAATTTATTATCCATATATCTCCTTATAAGGAAAAAACACTCTTGTGTCCTACAAGAGTGTCTTACCATTAAAAGTTCAAATTCAAAACAATCGCTAAAACAATAAATCCTACTGCCAATGCCTTTGTGATCTTCACCAGTGCACCTTCCATAGAACGACCTTTATTCTTGCCCCAATATGTCTCGGATAAACCACCGATCGTTCCCAATCCTGCAGATTTACCTTCCTGCATCAATACAATCACTGATAAAGCGATACAGTCAATAATAAAAATTATGGTAAGAATGATTCTAAGAATTCCCACTTCTCCACCTCCTATGTCAAACAAAATTAGTGTATCATAGCTGTCCTGTTTTTTCAACTTCTTTTTTATAAATGTTCCTGAATTCTCATAATTCTGGTGTATTTTACCGTATTTTCTCCCCGTACAGGCGGACGCAGTTCTACAAAGTCCACACCGGCCGCAACTGCCAGATCTACCAGAAAGGCATCAGTCGTATGGTCGGTATCTCTTAAACCGATCTGTCCTTTTCCGTCTTTTTTCCAGCTTCGTATTTCATTCAGGCATCTTGTCACTGTGACAAACTGACTGGATTCAATGATTTTTTCTGTGTCCTGTTCCCGCATCCCACAGATGACACTGGTCTGACTATACTGTACCCTCCATTTTTGTATCAATATCTGGCAGCGTGGTTCTGGTTCTTTCTCCTGTGGCAGACAAATCCGAACCGCCGGACACCCCTGCACCTGTATACCGCCCAGATATTGATAAAGAGGAATTCCCAGACTCCCAGACGCTGTTCTTGCCACAGCACAGGATACCGCTCTTGCTGCACCTGTTCTGACTCTGCCCGCTTCCATTCCGCCTGCCATCCTTTCCAAAAGCTGATCCAGATGATTCTGCGCCAGGAGATTCTCTCCGATCAACATATCTGCAATTGTTGTATTCACTAACAGAATGATCTCTTCAGTCATTTCCTCCATATGTGCTTCAGACACTTCCAGTGATACAGAAACACTGCCAACTTCGCCATCTTCACTTAAGACTTCTACCTCTATGGCAGGCATTCCTCTGCCATCCAGTATCCTTCTCCCCAGTACATCTGTAATCTGTCTATACTTAAACATAAAGCACAATACCTCCTTTGGAAGTATTGTGCCCTGTTTCCACACAGCTTATCCCTGATATCCCATATCAAAAAGTAAACGTGTATTTTCATCCAGCTTATCTTTTACTCTGCAGGAAAGAAGCATATCTCTCAGCTTCTCTCCATATTCAAAGGTGCTCCACACATCCGAAGCTTTTACGAGCTCCTTTACTTTATCACGAAACTCTAAAAAGTCTTCCATAGGTCTGAGTTCTCGAAAAACAGTATCGTCCGTTCCCATTTTTCGAAGTCCCAGTCCCGCTGCATAACTGTATTCCAACGCAGAGATCAATGGGGCATCCCATCTGGATTTCATCTTTAAAAGTACCGCATCTCTTGATAATTCTATGTTCATTATTTACGTACAAGGAGAGATTTGCCTGTCATCTCTTTTGGCTGTTCCATACCCATCAGTTCAATCAGAGTCGGAATGATGTCTGCCAGGCATCCACCCTCACGCAGCGTATAAGCAGGATCTGCATTTACCAGAATGAATGGTACCGGATTCGTGGTATGTGCTGTAAATGGTGCACCTGTCTCATAATCTACCAGCTGTTCTGCATTACCGTGGTCTGCACAGATAAACATCTGTCCGTCTACTTCCTTTAATGCTTCTACTGCTTTTCCTACGCACTGGTCTACTGCTTCTACTGCCTTGATGGCAGCTTCCTGTACACCGGTGTGTCCTACCATATCCGGATTTGCAAAGTTAATGATGATTACATCATACTTGTCAGAACGAATAGCTCCACATAATTTATCGCATACTTCATATGCGCTCATCTCCGGCTGCAGGTCGTAGGTAGCAACCTTTGGAGATTTTACCAAAATGCGGTCTTCTCCTTCATTTGGTTCTTCTACACCACCATTGAAGAAGAACGTAACATGTGCATACTTTTCTGTCTCTGCAATTCTTGCCTGAGTCATATGATGTGCTGCCAGATATTCTCCAAATGTATTAGTGATCTCTACCTTATGGAAAGCCACCAGCTTGTTCGGAATAGTTGCATCGTATTCGGTAAAGCATACGTAAGTCACATCCAGTCTCTTTCCTCTGTTGAATCCATCAAAATCATCACAGCAGAAAGTTCTGGTAATCTCTCTTGCACGGTCAGGACGGAAGTTGAAGAAAATAATGGAATCCTTATCCTGAATTCTTCCGTATGGCTTGCCATCCTTTTCCAGGTATGCAGGGATAACAAACTCATCTGTCTTCTCATTGTCATAAGACTCCTGGATTGCCTTTACGATATTGTCTGTAGCCACGCCTTCGCCCTTTACCAGCGCTTTATAAGCCAGTTCTACACGATCCCAGCGGTTATCCCGGTCCATAGCATAGTAACGTCCCATGACAGAAACCACTTCACCTACACCGATCTCTTTCATCTTAGCTTCCAGCTCTTCCACATAACCCTTTCCTGATGCAGGAGGTGTATCACGTCCATCCAGGAAACAGTGTACGTATACTTTTTCTACGCCTTCTCTCTTAGCCAGTTCCAATAATCCGTAAATATGTGTATTGTGGCTGTGTACACCACCATCAGATACCAAACCATACAGATGCAGCGCTGAATTGTTCTCTTTTGCATTCTTGCATGCTGCCAGAAGCGCTTCATTCTTGAAGAAATCTCCATCTGCGATCTCCTTGGTAATTCTGGTAAGTTCCTGATATACAATACGTCCGGCACCCATATTCAGATGTCCTACCTCAGAGTTACCCATCTGACCTTCCGGAAGGCCTACTGCCATTCCACTTGCCTGTCCTTCTACAAATGGATAATCTGCCATTAATTCATCCATTACCGGTGTATCTGCCAGTGCAACAGCATTGCCGTCTTTTCTTTTATTTAATCCATAACCATCCAGGATCATTAATACGGTTGGTTTCTTGCTCATAATCATTCTCCTTTATGTTCACATTCCAATACGTTTCCAAATGTATATTTTACAGGATTCTTCTCTTAATTGTCAATTAGTATACTCGAATTATTGCAGATATCTGCTTAATCATAGACATCGTCTTCAGAATCTTCACAGAATCATCAAAATTCTTTTCCTTGACTTCTTCTGTGATAACCACAATCTCTGCCAGATCATCATTCTTTCGTTTCTGGATGAACTGTTCAATGCTGACTCCGTTATTGCCAAATACGCTGGTAACCGCTGCCAGCACTCCCGGTCTGTCTTCAACTTTTATTCTCATAAAATATTTGCTGACAATATTTTCTCTGTTTTTCATAGGAATCTGCTTGTAACAGGTACAGCCAATTCTTCCAGTACATCCAAAGTGCATATTCTTAATTACGTCAAAAATATCTCCTACTACTGCACTGGCTGTCGGCAGTTCTCCGGCACCTCGTCCATAGAACATGGTATCTCCTACTGCATCGCCCTTTACAAATACTGCATTAAAAGAATCATTCACAGAAGCCAGCGGATGTCTGCTGTCAATCAGCATCGGATAAACACCTACCTCAATGCCCTCTTCTGTATTGCGAGCTCTTCCCAGAAGTTTGATCCGGCATCCCACTTCTTTTGCATAGCGGATATCACGGGCTGTAATTTTGGTAATACCTTCTGTATAGACATCTTTGAATGTAACTCTGGAATGAAAACCGATAGAAGCCAAAATTGCCATTTTTCTTCCTGCATCCAGCCCTTCTACATCAGAAGTAGGATCTGCCTCGGCATAGCCCAGATCGGTTGCCAGCTGAAGTGCTTCCTTGAACTCCATCCCTTCTTCAGTCATTTTGGTTAAAATAAAGTTGGTCGTTCCATTTACGATACCAACAATCTCTTCAATGTAATTGCCCTGTAATGCCTGTTTCAGCGGCTGGATAATTGGAATACCGCCGGCTACTGCTGCTTCAAATAAGAAATCCTTATTGGCATCTTTTGCCGCATCCATTAAAGCATGCCCATCTGCCGCGATCAGATCCTTGTTGGCAGTCACCACATTCTTTCCTGCATGAAGCGCATCCAGAATATAAGTGCGAGCCGGTTCCATGCCACCCATAACTTCCACGATAATGTCAATGGTATCATCGGAAATAATATCTTCCCACTTATTCGTCAAAATAGATGGATCATCCACTCTGGAAGCCGCACGTTCCAGATTTCTCACCAGCACACGGCTGACTTCTACTTCGACTCCCAGCTTTGGCAGCATCTCCGGCTGCTGCTTCTTTAATACCTTATATACACCTGTTCCTACGGTGCCCAGGCCAAGTATTGCAATCTGTATCTTATTATCTTTCATGATTCCTCCTGTAAAATCCATTCGGTTAGTCTGGTATTCAGCTTAAAACAGAATCCGGAGCCTGTCAATAGCAGACTCCGGATTTCTTTTCGCATTTTAATTCACGCTTTTCTTCTTTGCTTTTCCAAGATATGCCGCCTTGATCTCCTCATTTGCTGCCAGTTCTTTTCCAGGGCCGGACATAGTGATACGTCCAGTCTCCATAACATAACCCAGATGGGCTGCATTTAACGCCATATTGGCATTCTGCTCTACCAGTAAGATCGTCACACCCTGTTTGTTAATCTCTCTGATAATATCAAACACTCCCTGCACAATGATCGGAGCCAGACCAAGAGATGGTTCATCCATCATAATCAGTTTTGGCTTACACATCAGTGCACGGGCAATGGCCAGCATCTGCTGCTCTCCACCTGATAAAGTACCTGCTGCCTGCCAGCTTCTTTCCTTTAATCTCGGGAACAGATCGTAAACCCAGTTCAGATCTTCCTCGATACTGTCCTTTCGCATATAGGCACCCATCTTCAAATTCTCCAGTACAGACAGGTTGACAAAAACACGTCTTCCTTCCGGAACAAGGGTAATTCCTTTGGTTACAATCGTTTCCGTTCCCATTCCCACCAGATCCATGTCCTGAAACTTGATGCTTCCGGCTTTCGGCTTTTCCAGACCCACAATAGAACGCAAGGTAGAGCTTTTTCCTGCTCCATTCGCTCCAATCAGCGTTACAATCTGTCCCTCAGGTACATCAAAACTGATTCCGCGTACTGCTTCAATTCCGCCATATGCTACTTTCAGATCTTTTACTTCTAATATATTACTCATCTTCCTGTACCCCCAGATATGCACTGATAACCTTCGAATCATTCTGGATGACTTCCGGTGTCCCCTGAGCAATCAGCTTACCAAAATCCAGTACATAGATTCGGTCAGAAATGCTCATAACTAATTCCATATGATGTTCAATGACCAGTACGGTCAAATGAAAATCCTTCTTGATCTTTAAGATAAATTCGCTGAGTTCGTCCGTCTCCTGTGGATTCATACCGGCTGCCGGTTCATCCAGAAGCAAAAGTTCCGGTTCTGTAGCCAGTGCACGGGCAATCTCCAGACGTCTCTGTTTACCATAAGGAAGGGAACTTGCAATCTCATCCTTTTCTTTCTCCAGTCCCACCATTCTCAGCAGTTCCAGTGTCTTTTCCCGATTCGCCTGTTCTTCTCTTTTATTCAGACGGAAAGTTGCTGAAAATACATTTGCTTTAGAACACATATGTCTGGCGATCAGTACGTTATCAAATACAGTCAGGCTCTTAAACAGACGGATATTCTGGAACGTACGGGCAATTCCCAGCTTTGTGATCTGATCCGGTGTTTTTACGATGGTTTTATCATACATGCCATCATTTTCACCCAGATAATTTTTTACCATTTTTCCCTGAGGGTGATTCTCAAGCATGACCTCACCTTTAAATGAGATCTTTCCATTGGTCGGTGCATATACACCGGTAATCATATTAAAGGCTGTGGTTTTTCCGGCACCGTTCGGTCCGATCAGTGCCACAATCTCTCCCTCGTTAACATCCAGTGACAGATTATTCACTGCAACCACACCACCAAACTGCATGGTCATATTTTCTACATGAAGTACATTTTCAGCCATTATGATTCACCTCCTGCAGAAACTTTTTTCTTTTTTCTCTTAAAGAGTCCAAACAATCCATCCCATGAAAATTCATTGTTTCCCATAATACCACGTCTCCAGAACAGTACTACTACCATCAGAAGAACAGAATATACTACCATACGGAAACCAGGGCGAAACAGTGGAATATGTACACCCATGATCTTGAAAGTATCATCATCCAGGAAACGCAGCCATTCCTGTCCACCGTTAATCAAGAATGACCCGATAACAGAACCTGTCACACTTCCGATACCACCAAGTACCACGATCAGAAGAATGTTGTAAGTCAACATAACCTGGAATGTCTTGGTATCAATGGATCTCATATAGATGGCCAACATCCCGCCTGCGATACCGGTAAAGAAAGAAGAAATAACAAAGGACAGTTCCTTATGATGAAACAGATTAATTCCCATAGCTTCTGCAGCAATGTCATCTTCTCTGATTGCCTTAAACGCACGTCCAAAGGATGAATTAATCAAAAGTACCATGATTCCAATACAGATAACCGCCAGTGCTACTGGCTGGAAAATATTCTTAAATCCAGGAATATTGTTCAGACCATATGAGCCATTGGTGATCTGATCCATCATCGGTGCAGCCAAAAGAGCACGGATAATCTCTGCAAATCCCAGTGTGGCAATGGCCAGATAATCGCTTTTCAGTCTAAGGATCGGAATACCGATCAGTGCTGCCGCTGCTGCTGCAAACAGACCACCGATCAGCAATGCTACTACCATCGGTGCATGCAGATCATGCAGCCAGCCGGCAATTCCATTCATATAATATACGCTGTCACGCATCTCAACCGGAATGGTGAGAATGGCAGTCACATAAGCACCGATTGCCATAAATCCTGCCTGACCCAGAGAAAATAATCCGGTAAATCCATTCAGCAGATTCATTGCCACTGCAACTACAGCATAAATTACAGAACGTTCAATGATCGAGATCGCATAAGAATGGGATGAGGTATCTGACTGAAAGAAACATAACAATCCAACTACCAGTGCGACCAATAAAATATTCAGTATTGTATTTCTTGTTTTCTTATTCATATGATCACACCCCTTTATACCTTGTCTGTTGCAGCCTCACCAAATAATCCGGTCGGGCGTACAAGTAAAATAATAATCAGTAACAAGAATGTGAACGCATCTGAGAATGTGGAATATCCAAATGCAACCAGAAATGTCTCACAAATACCGATAATGAATCCACCAATTACTGCGCCAGGAATAGATCCGATTCCACCTAATACAGCGGCTACAAAGCATTTCAGTCCTGGCAGTGAACCAGAATATGGGTATACAGTCATACGATCTGTAAAATACAAAATTGCTCCAATACCAGCCAGAAGACAACCAATAATAAACGTCATGGAAATGGTATTGTCTACCTTGATTCCCATCAGTCTGGATGCTTCAGTATCCTTGGATACTGCTCTCATTGCCATACCAATCTTAGTGTGATTGATCAGCTGCATCAGCAGAACTACCAGAACCACAGTCAGCACCGGTGTTAATAAAGTTACCAGTGATGTAGTAATTCCACCAAAGGTCAGAATTTTTTTCAGAAATGGAATTTCCGGATATGCTTTTGGTATAGCAGTAAATAAATAGGTAGCCAGGTTCTCCAGCAAATAGCTGACACCAATTGCAGAAATCATAATGGACATACGTGGTGCGCTTCTCAGTGGCTTATAAGCCGCCTTTTCGATAACCACTCCCAGAATTACCGTTCCAATCAATGCAACCGGAATAGCGATAAACCATGGGAAAGATGCCATTGCAAAAATCATAAAATAACCAGATATCATGAAAATGTCACCATGCGCAAAATTGATCAACCGCAGGATACCATATACCATAGTGTATCCGATAGCGATCAAAGCATAGGCTCCTCCAAGGGAAATACCGGTGAGTAAATGCTGTGCAAACGTCGTAGCACTCATATCTGTTGCCTCCTAACATACAAAAGACGGGGCGAAGCATCCTTGTTTCGCCCCCTTCTTTCATTTTTTTATTTTCCAGTTTTATTCTGCTGTAACAGTTTTCAGGAACTTAAATGCTCCATCCTCTACGATATCAATGTATGCCGTATCTTTTTCTGCATCACCATTTGCATCAAAGCTGATCTTGCCTGTTACACCTTCTGTCTGAAGTGCTGCCAACGCATCTTTGATTGCTTCGCCATCCAGTGAATTTGCTGCTTCAATCGCATCACACATTACATTGTAAGCATCATACATCAATGCACAGTTACCAACGATTGCATCGTCTCCACCGTTCTTTTCAATACGGGAATCGTCTGCATTCAGCCATTCTTTATAACCATTTACGAAATCTACGGTAATCTGGCTAGAAGTATCTGCCTCATCAAAGAATGTAGAGCAAACTACACCTTCTGCATTTTCTGCACCGGCATTCTCAATAATTGTTGAGTTATACCACGTATCACCCGCCATGAACGGAAGATCTACGCCAAGTTCTTTGGCCTGTTTCAAAAGAAGAGGTGCTGTGGTAATAGAAGATGGTGCAAACACTGCTTCTGCTCCAGATGCCTTTACCTCTGTCAGAACCGCTTTGAAATCAGACTGGTTTGTCTGGAACTGCTGTTCTGTTGTGATCTCTCCGCCGAGTTCTGTAAATTTCTTTTTAAAGAAACCTGCCTGACCCATAGAATAATCATCACCAATCTGATCAATCAGTGCTACCTTGGTGTATCCTTCATCCCATGCATACTGAGCAAGAACACTACCCTGGAAAGGATCCAGGAAACATACACGGAAATAATAATCACATGCACTGGTTACCTGAGGGTTCGTACAAGAAGCACCGATAGCCGGAACTTTCGCTTCTGCAAATGTAGGTCCTGCTGCGATAGCACATCCAGAACCATATGTACCAAGTACACCTGTTACTCCATCAGATACCAGCTTCTGTGCTGCAGTAACAGCTTCTGTCTTATCTGACTTATTATCAACCTTATCCAGTTCTACTGTATACTCTACTCCATCTACAGTAACAGTCGGTCTTACTTCATTGGCATAATCAGCTGCCTGAGCTTCCTGTGTACCGCCGCCACCATTTTCTCCTGTCAGTGGCTCGAAGATACCAATCTTGATTACGTTGTCATCGGCTGCTGCCTGAGACATCATCATCATTGCCATTGAAATTGCTGCGACTGTTGTGAAAGCTTTTCTTCTCATAATCTTTCCCTTCCTTTTCCACCCGCTACCTTCAGACCCATGCATAAGCTTCTGAACAGTGTTGCAAGGTTGTGTTTTATTGACGGACATTTGTTTGTTTACCAAGTACATGTTTGCATTATAGCATCCTGTTTTTCGAATTGCAAGTAAAAAAATGTTTTTGTTTTAAAAATTATTATGATCGTTTTGATTTGTTTTTTCGATGATTATAAAATGTATTCTGCCACATCCAGCAGAGAATTTGGAATTTATGGCAAAAAGAAACCGCATGGTGATCTCTGCATCTCCCATACGGCTCCTTATCTTTTTCTATTTCTGTTATATCAGATGTGAAATGGCTCCCACCTCTGTATGTGGCGAGCAACAAGAATGCCGAGGCATTCTTGAAACCATCCTCGAACTATGCCTAATTCTATGCTGCCTGCTTTTTCATGCCCATTCTCTGAATCAGGATCACACCTACCACCATAACCAGACCAATCACGTCTGTCATAGTTCCAGGGATCAGCAGTGTAATACCGCCAACCACAATCAGGATTCTCATCAAAGGATTCATGGTTCTGTACACAAATCCACTTAATCCCGCTGCCACACCAAAAATACCGATCAATGAAGTAATAACGATCATTACTACCTCCGCCGGACCTGCATCAATCAGAAGCATAGCCGGGCTGAGTGCGCAGATGTAAGGCACAATAAATCCGGCTATCGCCAGTCTGGTGGCCGTAAAGGCCGTCTTCATAGGTGAGGACTTGGCTATGGCACTTCCTGCATAAGCTGCCAGAGCTACCGGTGGGGTAATATCTGCAACAATACCAAAGTAAAATACAAAGAAATGTGCAGAGATTATTGGGATACCAATCTCAGGGCTTACCAGAATTGGAGCACAGGTAGCTGCCATAATACAGTAAGTAGCTGTAGTTGGCACACCCATACCAAGCACGATACAGCAAAGCATGGTCAGTACCAGGGCAATCATGGCATGTCCGTTGGCAACGGAAACAATCGCAGTAATCATCTTGGATGCCAGACCGGTAGAAGTTACACAGCCAGCTACAATACCTGCCATTGCGCAGGCAACTGCTACAGAGATGGTTCCCTTGGCACCAGATTCCAGAGCATCAATGATCTTAGTAACAGTAATACGGTCATCTTTATTAAAGAGACCTACAAAAATCGTTGCTACGATGGCAACAGATGCAGAAAACTGCATAGATCTAGTATTGGTAGATACCAATACTACCAGCAGTACCAGCGGGAATAACAGATACACCTTACGGATCAATACACTGAACTTCGGCAGCTGATCCTTAGGAATACCTTTTAAGCCAAGCTTCTTTGCTTCCAGATGTACCGCAATGTAAATACCCACAAAGTACAGGATAGCCGGCAGTAACGCACGATATGCTACTTCTGCATAACTTACCCCCATATACTCAGCCATCAGGAAAGCTGCTGCTCCCATAATCGGCGGCATGATCTGTCCACCGGTAGATGCTGCTGCTTCTACTGCTCCGGCGAACTCACTCTGATAGCCAGTCTTCTTCATCATCGGAATAGTTACGGAGCCGGTTGTTACCGTATTACCTACGGAAGAACCGGATACCATACCACAGAGTCCGGAAGAAATAACAGCAACCTTAGCCGGACCACCTGCTGTGGAACCTGCTATAGAGTTTGCCAGATCGATAAAGAATGTGGATATACCTGTCCGTTCCAGAAAAGCCCCAAAGATCAGGAATACCACAATATACTTGGCGCACACGTCAATCGGTGTGTTCATAATACCTGATGTGGCATAAAACTGGTCATAAATCACCTTCGTCGGATCTACACTGGCAAAGGTATATACCAACAGAATACCTACTACAATCAAAATCGGCACACCTACGCTTCGGCGACACAGTTCCATCATAGCCAGAATAGACAAACAAGCGATCACCAGAAGGAACATATCTCCTCTGATGAACTTTGGCCGCAGGTTTGCCAGTTCTGCTCCATGAATGGATGCATAAAAGAATCCAAATGCCCCCACTACCATAATCAGGACATCATACCATGGCATATGGTTGACCTTCTGAGTTCCTTTCTTTGCCGGGAAATTCAGATACCCAATCACCAGAATCATCCCCAGGAAGTTCATCAGACGGATCTGTCTCATGGCTGTACTGAACAATGTCACATAGATGCTGTACAGTGAAAAGAATACCATCAGCCAGCGAATTACCAGCTTTGGCTTGCCTTCCCAGATACGGGTGTTGGATTCTCTGTCATATTTTTTTAATACTTCGTCTACATCTGCTGCTGATCCTATTTCTGCATTTGCCGCAGATGTGTGCTTTTCCATATCACTCATATGGTTCTCCTCCTTCCTATTCCAAAAAGGCTGAGACAGGTAGTACAGCCTGTCTCAGCCTGCTGCTCTTGTATTCACTGGCTGCCCGTATCGGACATCCGTACTTATTCTGCCTCTACAGTAAGACCTTTTTCTTCGAAGTATTTTGCAGCTCCTGCGTGGTAAGGTACAGAAGTGATGGATGCTGCATAATCCAGATCCAGTTCTGCTCCCTTTGCATGTGCAGTCTCGATAGCATCTGTATTCTCGAATACTGCGGATACAAAGTTATAAATATCATCTTCTGCTACGTCATTGCTTGCAATTACAACAGCACCAACTGCTACAGTATTCACATCCTCATCCAGACCGTATGTGTCAGCAGAAATGGTGTTCTGTGTATAGTATGGGCACTCTTCCAGAAGAGTCTTCATATGTTCATCATCAATGCTTACCAGATATACATCCTTAGCCGTGCCAAGGTCTGTAACTGCGGTGGTAGGAGCACCTGCTGTGATGAATGCTGCATCGATTTTACCGTCTTTTAAGCTGTCTGCAGAATCTGCGAAAGATTCATATGTAGGGTTAATGTCTTCTTCTGTCAGTCCATATGCATTCAGAAGATCCATTGCGTTGAAATATACACCTGAACCGGAAGCACCGATAGAAACGTTCTTCCCCTTCAGATCTGCAACGGTCTTGATATCAGGGTTGGTCGTAATGATCTGTACCTGTTCCTGATACAGCGCTGCTACGGTAGAGAAAGAATCGATTGGATCGCCTTCGAAAAGGTTGATTCCGTCATGGGCATAAGCCATAACATCACTCTGGCAGAATGCGATATCTGCATCTCCTGCATCTACCTGGTCTACGTTATCTGCTGAACCATTAGATTCTACTGCTGTCACTGTTGTGTCTGTATCGGAGCTTACTTCTCCAGCCAGTACACTACCGAATGCATAATAAGTTCCTGAGGATCCACCTGTAGCAAATGTCAGATCACCAGCTGCAAAAACGCCTGTTGAAGGTACAGCTGCTAATATAGCTGCTGCTGCTAAAACTGTAAGTTTCTTCATTGTAACTTCCTCTCTTTCATAAACCTTTTTTCCCATTTTATCAAAAAGTGAAACATCATGCAATACTTTAGCACATCATTTTGCGAAAGAATTTTTTCATAGAGAAGAGAAGATGTCGATTATACACAAAACAGTTCGAAACGATCTGTTTCATATCTTCTCAGATACCAATATGCTTCTATATCATTTCATTTTCTCTCAGGTGAGACAAAAAACCATCGCAGCCTTTCAGTACATCTCTATAGGTCTCATCAAAATTGCCTGTATACCACGGATCCGCAATATCCCGTCCTGATCCGGCAAAGGTAAGAAATTTATAAATCTTCCCTTCCGGATCCCCCTTCAGCATCCTGTTCAGATTTCGAATATTTGCCGTATCCATGCCAATAATATAGTCAAACCGGTCATAATCTGCCCATGTGATCTGACGGGCTCTGTGCGGCACCAATGGAATGCCAACCTCTCTTAATTTGTTTATCGTACCACGGTGAGGAGAATTACCAATCTCCTCCGTACTAGTCGCCGCACTGTCGATCAGAAATTGATCAGCAAGACCAAGAGCGGATACCTTGTAGGTAAACACACTCTCGGCAAGGGTAGAACGACAGATATTGCCGTGGCAGCAAAATAATACTTTTATCATAGTTTTACTTATACTCCTTTATGCTGATTTATGCTGATTTTTGCAGTATTTACGGGCATTTCACCGCATGTTTGCATTTTGATGTATCTCTGTATAAATCCCCGTATATTTTCATATCTCTGACACTACCTTACATATGATACTGTCAGTGTATCATTTTTTAAGGGCATATGCAATGTGTCTATGGCATCAGATTTGGTTTATTAATTTATCGTATTCTTGGTAATCTTTTAGAAATTTATCTATTGTCCTATGTGTAAAAAGGAAATCATATATGTTTCGAAATGCATCATTAATATAAAAATTTATCGGATGTGAATTTATTATTGGATATCTTTCTTGCAATGCTATATATTCGCCATACTTATGTACTGATTCGTAAACTGCATATTCTCTGTCGCAAGTATCTTGTTTTATTGCTTCTTGGTATGACTGCAATATCTCGACCCCGATTCTTTCGTAATCCATACTTGTATCGTCCAAGGAAAAAACAAACATATGTGAAAGATATGAGGCGTGAAATTCTGACCAATATCTAAAAGTGTCGTCTTCCTGTAGATTCCGCCTAGACACCGTAGGTTTTGTCTGTCCATATCGCATATAATCACCCAAATGAGTATATTCGTGTAATGTTGTTACAATTATATTTGGAAGATTTTGTCTTACGGTATCGACTAACAACTTATATTCTTCATTCGGATCTACATAACACATTCCAAATGGATCAAACGGCTTCTTCAGCCATGTATAATACAAATAGTCTTTCTGCCGTATATAGTCTGCTACATTATCTGTTAGAATCAATTTGAATTCTCCCTTTAAATATTCAAGTTCGAATTTATCGCAAAAGTCTTTTATTATATTTAATAAGTCAAAGTTCATATACTTATTCCTTTCATAGATAAACAAAGTGCGATGTATATGGAGTATGGTATTATTATATCGTATTTTGTCACATCTATAAAAGACGGAATTATAAACAATATTTCGAAGTTATCCACATTTTTCTTTTGAACAATTTACACAATTAATCATGATAAAATGCCACTCTTGCTTCTTAGTTTTAGATGTGATATAGTAAATATAAAGAAGGGGGAGCCAGACACGCGGCCTACTCTAACAATTTAACAGCTTTATGTTTTACAGCCGTTCACTATTGCGAGTAGTGGGCGGCTATTTTCTTCTCCCAAAGATTGTATAGCACAATCCTGTGAGAGCGACAATGAAGATACCTATCTGGATCAGATCCGAATATGTAACGTACATTGGCATCCCCTCCCTTCTTTCGTATGGAGGGTTGCCCCTCCGAAGAGGGTAGGCCGCCTTAGGGTGTTCTGACTTCCCATGAGATTAGTATAGCACATGTGTTCTATAGGTACAATCCAGATTTTTATGAGCCTTGAGTTTTTTGAGTTAAACTCACAACAGAGTAGTCAGATCAATAAAACTTACACAGTTTCTATTACACTCTCAGCAGTCGGCAGAACCGAATTCCCCGACACGAGTTTCCGAGACCGCTCTTTTATTAAAACGAGGGCGAATTTCTCGCCCTCACATATCTTTCCATATTATCCAATCGCATTTTCCAAAGCTTCTATAAGTTCTGGCGTGATATCCGTTGTTTCTTGTAATCCATGATCTTTCTCAAACTGAAGCAGCGCACTGTTTGTCTGTTTTCCTGGAACTCCATCAGCTGATCCGCAATCGTATCCAGCACTATTCAGTAGTTCTTGTACTTTCTGAATATTTTCTTTGTCCGTATACACTGCTTTTTCACTGATCTTATTATCCTCACTTATGGATACAAATTTTTCATCGCCTTTGTAGAGTATATCAAATGTATTCGCATCCATAATTGATATATTCATTGTCATTTCTCTGATTACATCTATTCCAGCACTGTCGAGATCACTTTTCCAAAATGACATCGTTACATTTGCTGTTTTTCCAGACTGTACTTCTGCCCAGAGTGGTGAATACATCATCGTTCCGTTCACAACCATTTGTGAATCATCTGTAGTTACCACTATATCATGATGATTCAAATTTTCTATTCTAATATAGAAATCGGTTGAAGTGTAATTTGGTTCCTTCATACCTGTCAAAACAACTTTTATTCCCTGATCATTATACAGTTCTATTTCCAACTCATTCTGTTCCTTATCATCCTTGTTTGTCTCCTCTGAAGACAATGTATCTGACGACGCTGGTTTTCCGCTGTCTGTTCTAAATGGTTCTACTTCCTCCTCAGGAACATCCAGACCGTAATGATCAACAAAATCTGGTATAAGTATTGCTCTCATATTATATCCCGCTGACCATTCCGAATTATATATATCTGGCAGCTCCGTATAATATTTTACTGCATCCAGCTGCATTTCAATTGCTTCAATATATGCATGTGCCATCAAAGAGAATTTTTCATTTTCAAAGTCTTCTTTCTCATATTTACTTATACGGTCATACTCTTCATTTACTAACTGAGTTCTATACTCCATAATCTCACTATTACTCATGGCGTCTTCATCTGAATCATATGCCCATCTGGCAGTAAGACCTTCTGCCAGATCTTTCAAAAAATTATCCTGTGCATCATCTGCCAATGCATATATTGGTGTGCATATGCACAAACTCATTGCTGATGTGATGGCTATCACTTTCTTTAATACTGTTTTGTTTTCCTTACTTCTCATATCTCTATACCTCCCATGGCAGAGCTAAGAGCCCCACCACCTACAGTGCAAAGCAACAGAATGATATCATCTACAGGACCAGGGCAGAAATCAACTGGGGAAACGATATAGATAATCAAGAGGACCAACAACATACCTTTGAGAACTCCGTTCATCTGTATCCCTCCTTATCAAACATATTGCTTGAGCCAATCGGGCATATCGGAATCATTGATCCCCCACGATTCAACTCTTTCTTCATCCTCGTTCCAATTACTTTCGTGACCATCGAAGAACTTCTGGCGGTGACATTTGTATTTAACGACCTCGTCACCTTCAAGTCGATACTCGTTCCAGTAATAATTCTGCTTACCATAGCCCTTCCATTCCTGCGTTGTGTAAATTACCATTTTTGTCTTCCTTTCTTTTTTCGGTCTCTATGCGCCTTTTGTTTATGTAATAATTTTACCGTGATCATCCCTTTGATAAAATGGTTATCGGTGCAAAATAGATGATGCTATTTTGCACCGATAGAGTTCGTTAGGCTCGGCGTACACCGGCGCTCAGAACAACGGTTGCGCCGGAGATCAGCAGGCCAGCAAACACGCTTGCTGCTACGTAGCCAAAACCAGTAGCTTTACGCTTCGCCTGCTGACGAGTAGTGTTCAGACGCTGTACATTCAGTTCAAGCACGTTTGCTGCGCACTGCTTAGTTTCAGGCTTCTCTACAATCATGGTTGTTGCCTCCTGCTTTTCGGCAGTATCCTGCAGCACTACAAGCACTTCTGCAAGACTACGGCGTACTTCGTCGTAATTCAGTTCGGTCTCAAAGCGCTTAACATTGGACTCCATTTCAGAAAAGATTTCGCCAAGCTGTGCGAGCTGCTCAGCCTTGTAGTACGCTCAACCGATATAGCTCTCGATCTTCTTATTAAGACCGGTGCGGAAGCAGTGCTTCTCACGGCGGTATCTATCATCGATCTTGATGAACTGCCGCTTGGGAGCGGAGAATACGATAAAGCTGTCTACATACACGGGAATATCGAAGCCTTTGTCACCAACAGCCTTTTCCAAGCACTTCTTGAGCAGGCGGCGTTTAAGTGCCATCTTCTGTGCCAGAGGAACCTTGTCGTAGCACTCATCACCGGCGAATACCATTCTTCCGTCTTCTGTATGGGTCAAGTCGGATTTCACTTTCTTGACTTCCAGAATAATTACACCATTGTCGGTCAGCACGATATCATCCAGTTCGGTTTCGTCAATGCCGTCAGCGATGTACACATTACGGAAAATCTGTGTGTTCGGTCGGTTAAGAAATTCCAGAGTTCTGTACACAAGACTTTCACCCTTAGCACCGGACATGGTGATAGCCATTTCCTTTGCCAGCTTCTTCATGGTCAGCACACCATTATGTACTGCGGGATGGCCGCGGAGTTCTTTTTTTCGAGCGGTAGACTCCATAATGAACAATGCCTCGTCAATGCGCATACCTTCGTGATAATCGTTACCGGAGATCATCTTGCAAATCATGTCTTGGAACTGTACGATGTCAGAAACATATTCCTTAAATGTACACTCATGGGACATTAACAAATTGCTGCTTTCCATTTCTTTGATAAAATCTTCTGCCGTTTTCATAAATCATTCTCCTTTGAAATTATTTGTTCTTCTCTTTTTGCTCAACGATCTTTGTATTATTTTTGTTAGTTCCAACCGACAACACCGCATAACTGAGACCAATTTGCCTTGCATAGCGCTCGTTATTGTCGATCTTCTGAATGAGGCGGCTGGCTAATACACGTTCTCTCGCCTTCACGAAACCATCTCCTCTCAATAACAAATCTTCTTAATTGCTTTCTATGGCTAAATTATACCGCCGCATTCGTTCGATATAAATGGTTACAAGTGCAAGATAGAGATGCCTATTTTCTCTCTAAAGGCAAAAAAACACCCCAGCATTTCTGCTGAGGTGTCGAAGGAAGATTATTTCTTTTCTTTATGTGCTTTATATGCTTCGATGTCGATTGCGCCAGTTACCAACATACGCTCAGACCAAAGTTGCAAGGTTTCAACCGTGATGGAGATACGTTCCAATTCCTCTTGGATATGGACAAAATCTGCAATTTCGTCGTCAGAGATTTCACCATCTGCTGTAATTTCGATGAGACGTTCTTTGCTCTTCTGAATGGAGTTTAAGGATGCTAACATTTCCAGCACAATCTGTGACAGATCTTTCACCTTAATCTCCGGAACATACTCCTGTCCAATCGGACAAACATTTGCGCAATAATGATTGCATAACCGAGGCTTCTTGTAGGCTACGGACATTTCCAACACTTCATCTGGATGGGGCCGGGATTTTTCACTTTCTATTTTCTCAATGCGTTCTGCAGAAATCCATCCAAGAAGTTCACTTGCCTTTTCTCTGGAAAGGCCAAGTTCCTCTCGGAATATTTGATACTCTGTTTTATTCTCTTTTGTAGATACACGTCCCACGATTCTACCTCCTAATATCAAAGAACTAA
The DNA here is from genome assembly GCF_014385005.1 of Jingyaoa shaoxingensis. GTDB lineage: Bacteria > Bacillota > Clostridia > Lachnospirales > Lachnospiraceae > Marvinbryantia > Marvinbryantia shaoxingensis. The sequence continues at coordinate 33,183 of NZ_JACRSZ010000024.1, forward strand.
TATGCCAACGGCAAAGAAAATTAGTTCTATTGCGTATGTAATGTAATCAATAACTTTGCCGTCATCATCCAACCTTTTTCTAAAAAGGTCGATAAGAAACCAAAACGGCGTTAAGAATAAACCTAATATTTCTTCTGCAATATGGGCAAAAAAGATAACAAAAAGGTTATCTGATTTGAACGACAATCCCTCTCCACCATCACCGTACTTGGTCGCAAAGGCTCCGATAATTGCAATAGGGATAAATAACACACAAGCCCAAAACAGGAAGGCAATGAAAAATGTCGTGAAATTCGTCACGTTCAGTTTTGCATCCCATAAAGCAGGAAATGTTGTTTTGCCAGTGCATAGGCAAATAATGGTTGAAATCAAACTATAGAAGGAGATTTCATGAAACTTTCCCAGTATTGACATCGTTACATCCCTCCTATGTGTTTCTTGAATTCGGGGTCATCCGATGTAAATTCCAGAATATCATCGACACCGCAGTTTAGAGTTTTGCAAATCTTCTCAATACTATCGAGAGAAATATAATTGTCACGCTTGATACGAGTAATGATGTTGGCACTAAAACCGGCTTTCTCCATCAGCTCAGCGTTGGTCATACCCTTGTCGATCAGCAAGTGAAATAACTTTTTGTATGTTACAGCCATAGTGAATACCTCCTTACAATAAAAACCATTATATCACGAAAACGTGATTTTTTCAATAAGTTTGCACAAATCCATTTCCCGTCCACGCAGAAAGGAAAGGAGGGGCTTGTGTCCCTTTGAACACAAGCCACCTGCGGTATCAGTTATATACCAATCCGCTTTTTACAATTTCCTCGGCACGATTACGGATACCATTTACGACTCTAACTCACGCTATCTGGTCAGATGCTTTCATATCCTCTGTCACGTCCTCGGTAGCTTTCATCTGCTCGATGATAAGTTCAAGGCTGCTTTATACTTGCTTGTTCAAATCTGCCAGATACATCCACAATTCACCGCTAAGGCACAGGTCATTGAAGCAGGTTGGATTATATTCTTTGATATAATCTCTATGCATTCGTCCCCAGCGGCCAATGGGGTGCTTTCCTCTGGTAAGCGAATGTCGGGAGTATAGTAATCACCACAACGAATATAAGTTCCCGCATTCTCTGTTCCTCCAATCATAGCATGAAAAGTTATTAAGTAAGCGTCCAATAAGAGGGTGTATCGAAATTTCTGGCTGTTGCATGTAAACTATTGATTAGAGTTTTGGGAGTTGACTCTAAAAACTCTAACTCTAATCTAAGGAGCAGGCTTATGGA
>NZ_JACRSZ010000025.1 GCF_014385005.1 Jingyaoa shaoxingensis
TCATCAATTTTATTTCTGTGGGTGGCAAATCGGTGGCAAATAGACTGAACTCGCCACCTTGAAGCCTTGAAAACAGCTTATTTACGGCAAAGTTTGCAAATAGTCTCAACATGCACCGTTCCAGGGAACATGTCTACGCAGCATACCTTCTCTGGCATATACCCATGTGCCTGCAAAATCTCCAAGTCTCTGGCCAGTGAAGTTGGCTTGCAGGAGATGTACACCATCTGCTCTACTCCGAAATGGATGATTTTTTCCAACGCCTTTGGATGAATACCATCTCTTGGTGGATCCAGTACGATGAAGTCTGGTTTTTCCTCTACCAGATCGATAGCTTTTAACACATCACCTGCGATGAACGTACAGTTATCCAATCCATTTAATTTTGCATTTTCCTTTGCTGCCTCCACAGCTTCTTCTACGATCTCGATACCGATCACATGCTTTGCCACCGGTGCCAGCATCTGTGCAATGGTTCCGGTTCCGGAATACAGATCGAAAATGGTTTTATCTTTTGTCTCTCCCACATAGCTTCTTGCGGTATCATACAATACCTCTGCCCCAAGTGAATTGGTCTGGAAAAAAGAGAACGGTGAAATACGGAATTTCAATCCCAGTAACTCCTCGAAAAAGTAATCCTGTCCAAAAAGTATATCGGTATGATCGTTCTGCACCACATCTGCAAGCTTGTCATTCTGAGTATGAAGAATTCCCGCAATCTTTCCTTTCAGATCCAGACTCTGAAGTAGTGCAGACAATTCCGTCAACTGAGTAGTTTCTTCCCCACCACAGAATTCTGTCTGAGTCGTTGTCACCAGATCAATCAGAATCTCCTCAGTCTTCACTGCCTTTCTCACCAACAGATGACGCAGATACCCCTGATGGCTCAGCTTATGATAGTATTTTGCGCCCTGCTGCTGATAAAATTCCAGCACTGCTTCCAGAATCTTACGGAAATCTCCGTCTACGATCTGGCAATCCTTTACTGTCACAATATCATAAAAGCTGCCACGTTTATGCATTCCTAGTGCCAGTGGTCCCTCCTTATATTCATCCCCAAAGGAAAATTCCATCTTATTGCGGTATCCAAACTGACATGGACTTGCTTTTATCCCTTCAAATTCATAGGATTCACACACTGGATCCAGAAGTACCTTCACCTGGTTGGCCTTCAGCTCCAGCTGCTTCTCATATGGAAGATTCTGGTAGGTACATCCACCACAGTCATGAAAATGTGGACATGCACTTTCGATCTCTTCCTGTGACTTCTCCAGGACTTCCAGGAGACGTCCTTCTGCTTTTCCCTTTCGAATCTTGTTCACAGAAGCCTTTACCTTCTGTCCTGGAAGGACATTTTTTACGATCACCTTCCGTTCTTCCCCTTCAACCTCTACCATTCCCTTATTTGGAAACTGTATTTCTTTTACGATTCCTTCTACTATCTGTCCTTTTTTCATGTGCACACTCCTGTCTAACTTATAAAAGGCAGGTGCCGTGTGGCATCTGCCTTATCTCTTTTTCGATTATTCTTCTGTCTTTGTATCTTTTGACTCGTCTACAAAAATCTCTTCTTCTTTATCTTCTGCTGCTTTTTCTTCTGTCTCTTTTTCGTCTTCTAAATCCTCATCTTCAAAATAATCATCAAAATCATCTTCAAAATCATCTTCGAAATCTTCCAGATAATCAGGAGTTAAATATCTGTATACTGCATATGCAATACCTGCAACCGCTGTTACAGCACCGATTACTGCCAGAACCCAAAGAATCGCATTTTTGTGTTTTTCCTCTTCTTTTTTCTGCATTAATGCTAATAAATCCTCAATTCTATTCATATCGGCTCTTCCTTTCTTTCTTGAATCGTATCTGCCCATCCCCTTATTAGACACAAACAGGATCTGCGCAACTACTTCAATCCTTATTTTCTCTAGTATATCACTATTATGTATTTTTTACCATATAAATTTATACTTTCTTGAGTTTTGCAAATGCTGCAAACATTTTTTTCACACCGACCTTTTCAAAATTGACGGTTACCTCATAGTCCTTACCTCCGTCTATGATGTTTTCCACAGTTCCAACGCCAAACTTAATGTGGCGCACCTGATCACCTACTGTATAATCCAGACTGTCTGCTTTTTTCACCCTGAACTGGTTCGGGTCAAATGCCTTGCTCTTAAATGCTTTCTTCGCCTGCATATATGGACTGTGGACATCTGGCATCTTCTTCGCCGGCTGCTCTGTTTTCACCTGCTCTCTTCCTGTCTGTACCAGACGGATCGGAATCTCTCTTATGAATCTGGAAATCGGATAATACTGCGTCTCTCCTCTTACCATTCTCTGCTTGGCACAGGTGATGGTCAGTCGCTTCATGGCGCGGGTGATACCAACGTAGCAGAGACGTCTCTCTTCTTCCAATTCATCCGGATCATCTGCATTGATGCTGGCATATCCAGGAAAAACGCCTTCTTCCAGCCCAGTCAGATAGACATTCGGGAATTCCAGTCCCTTGGCGCTATGCAAAGTCATCAGCACTACATGATTGGAATCCTCGTCCTGATCATCAATATCTGCTACCAGTGCTACTTCCTCCAGGAAGCCACTTAAGGAAGGTTCTTTGGTGGATTCTTCATAGGTAACGATCTTGGAAATCAGTTCGTCTATATTCTCAATGCGTGCCTTTGCCTCATCAGTTCCTTCTGCCTGCAGTTCTGTCACATATCCAGTCATATCAATAATTGACTGAAGCAGTTCATGGACACTATAGAATTCTGCCTGACTGCGCAGTGTCTGAATAAAGGTCACAAATGGTTCGATCTTGGCTACTGCCCTTCCCAGAGAAACAATATTGGCGGCATCTTTTAACGCATCATAAAAACTGATGTCCCGGTCTACCGCATAATTCTGTACCTTCGCCAGAGATGCCGCACCGATTCCTCTTTTGGGGATATTAATAATACGACGTACTGCCAGATCATCTTTGGCATTGTCTACTGTCTTTAAATAACACAGCAGATCCTTGATTTCTTTTCGTGCATAAAAGTTAATACCACCAACCAGCTTATATGGGATATTCGCCATCAGCAGTTTTTCCTCAAACAGACGTGACTGGGCATTGGTACGATATAGAATTGCACAATCCTTATAATCGAATTCTCCCTTGTTTTTTCTTCTGCGGATATCCGCTGTCACATAATCTGCTTCTTCAAAAGATGTCATGCACTGCCTGACCGTGATCTGTTCTCCACGCTCATTTTCTGTCCACAAAGCCTTTTCTTTTCGGCCGATATTATGGCTGATGACTCCGTTTGCAGCATCCAGAATGTTCTGTGTAGAACGGTAATTTTGTTCCAGTTTGATGACTGTGGCATCTTCAAAGTCCTTCTCAAAATTCAGAATATTTTCGATATTTGCCCCACGGAACTTATAAATCGACTGGTCATCATCACCGACTACGCAGAGATTCCGATATTTATCTGCCAGGATACTCACCAGCTTGAACTGCGCCGTGTTTGTATCCTGATATTCATCCACCATGATATAACGAAAACGATCCTGATAGTATTCCAACACGTCCGGACAGGTACGGAACAGTTCCACAGTCTTCACGATCAGATCGTCAAAATCCATGGCATTGTTTCTTTTTAAGGTTGCCTGGTATTCTTTGTATACATCACAGATCTTTCGTTTAGTAAAATCACCGAATACCTGCGTCTCATACTCTATCGGTCCTCTTAGTTCATCCTTCTGGTGAGAAATGGCTGCGAGAAACATCTTTTCTTTATAAACCTTCGTGTCAATCTCCAGACGTTTGCAGATATCTTTCATAAGAGTCTTCTGGTCATCACCGTCATATATAGTAAAATTCGTGCCATAACCCAAACGGTCTGCAAATCTTCTCAGAATTCGCACACACATAGAATGGAATGTGGATACCCATACGCCGTCAGAACCAAATCCCACAATCTGATCCACACGTTCCCTCATCTCTCCTGCTGCCTTGTTGGTGAAGGTAATTGCCAGAATATTCCATGGATTCACTTCTTTTTCTTCTATCAGATATGCAATCCTGTGAGTCAGCACTCTGGTCTTTCCGGATCCTGCCCCTGCCAGCAGTAAAAGTGGTCCCTCTGTATGAAATACCGCCTGTCTCTGACAGTCATTTAATGAATCGTAGTTGCTCATTTTTATCCTTTCTTCAAAAAAAACTTGTCACGTAGTTTTAAAAACTGTATAATCTAGTCAGGAGGCGTTACATTATGAAACTTGACACACATGATATGATAAAAAGCATTCTTGATAATATATCAGCAATTGATCACATCAAAACAGCCGATATTCCTAACATCGAATTATATATGGATCAGGTAACTACTTTCATGGATTCTCAGATGGCATCATCCAAGCGTTATCCGGATGATAAGGTTCTGACGAAGACCATGATCAATAATTACGCAAAAAATCACCTGCTTCCTTCTCCAAACAAAAAGAAATATTCCAAAGAGCATGTTTTAATGCTGATTTTTATTTACTATTTCAAAAGCTTCCTGTCCATTTCGGACATTCAGGCTTTGCTGACTCCTCTGGCAGATAAGTACTTCCAGAAGAATGAAGGTCTGAATATGGAAGATCTCTATAATGAAGTCTTTGGTATGGAAAAAGAACAGGTGGAAAACTTAAAAAAAGATCTGATGGAAAAATATGATACTGCCAGTAAGTCTTTTGCTGATGCAGGTGAAAAAGACAGGGAATTTCTCACCATGTTCTCTTTTATCTGCCTGCTCAGCTTCGACGTTTACATGAAAAAGCAGCTGATCGAATCCATTATTGATTCTTTTCCATCCGACTGAATACCATCTGATATCCGTCATTTCCGTAATTGAGTGACCGATTTACCCTGCTTATGGTTGCAGTAGATGCACCTGTCTGTTCTGCAATTTCCAGATAGGTTTTGTTTTCTGTCAGCATCTTTGCAACCTCAAAGCGCTGGGACAGTGATAACAATTCATTGATCGTACACACATCCTCAAAAAACTGATAACATTCTTCTACATTTTCCAGTTGTAACACAGCTTCAAATAAATGCTTTACCGCCTCTGTATGAACTGTCTTGCTCATGTTCGTTCCTCCCTTTACATGGTCTGTTTTCTGATATAAGTCAGGAATTCTTCTTTGGAACGGTTCACCACCAGTTCCTCCGGAAATCCCACTTTTTCGATTAAACTAACTGCCAGATCGTGATTCCGGATATCCCAGATGCAGTGTGCATCACTTCCCATAATCACCGGCTGCTGATATTCCATGCAGTATTTTAACATGAGAATATCATTCTCCTCTGCACCAACTCTTGTTCCGGACGGATCCAGTGAATGATTGTTCAGTTCCAAAAGCTTATGTTCTTCCTTTGCTGTCGCAACAATCTGTTCCATATCTACCGGATATCTTCCGTCATCCGGATGTCCTATGATGTTCACATAAGGATTCTTCAGTGCTGCTACCAGTGCCTTGGTATTCTCCTGCACACTTCCAGGCTTAATACACGGTGTATGAAGACTGGCAATTACCACATCCATCTGCTTTAGCGTAGACTTTGGCAAGTCCAGTTTTCCGTCGTAATCCATGATATTCACTTCTGTTCCAAACAGCACCGGCATACCGTTTATCTCTCTTGGCATAATCTTCAGATTGTTGAAGTAAAACAGATGAGGTCCTCCCGGCATCTCAGGCGCGTGATCGGTAATACCAAGCAGTTCCAGACCTTTTTCTGATGCTGCCTGCACCATCTCCATGATAGTGTTATATGCATGACCACTTACCAGTGTATGGGTATGAATATCTAAAACATCTCTCATGTCATCCTTCCTTTCTTCACTTTTCTTAGTATACCATACTCCCATTCTTTTAATCAACCACTTTCCTGTTTTAAAGCGTGAATATGTGAAAGAAAATAAACTCCCATACAGGAGTTTCTTCTATCATCTCGCCTGTATGGGATTCTGAAAATAATCTTATTAAATTCTCTTCCGGTTATGCCTGTTCCAGGTATTCTTTCAGTGCCTGTGCCAGCTGATCCGGACAGGATGTCGGACGCATTCCGCACTTGGTTCCTTCCAGGCGATGCATTACATCTGTTACATCCATACCTTCTACCAGCCGTCCAATTCCTGCAGTATTTCCACTGCATCCACCGATGAAGTTCACATTTTTCAGTTTATTATCCTCTACTTCAAAGGTTACAGCGGAAGAACATACTCCTTTATTTTTATGAATATATGTGGTATCTTCTTTTTTTAACATGGTATTTCATTCCTTTCTGTGGTAATTATCACGAACCGGATATAGTATACCACAGATTCAACCCGACTGCAATTCGAGAATCCCACTGTACTCCGAACTGATATCTGGAAATTCCACACATTTGTCCGTGTTCCCGCATATAGTAATCTGATCATGTTTTTGGAGTTTTTATCTATGAAGAAACGTCTTTCTGTATTTTTCCTTACTACCGGTCTGCTGTTCTCGTCTCTTACACCAGTCAGCACTCTGGCAGCCGATACATCGGAACTGGAATCGGTTACATTGAGTGAGGTAGCACATTCGATCTTTTATGCCCCACAGTACGTTGCTTACGAACAGGGATATTTTATCGACGAAGGACTGGATGTGACTATTACAACTGCTTTTGGTGCAGATAAAGTCATGGCTGCACTCCTCTCTGATTCTGCGGAAATCGGATTGATGGGATGTGAATCTACGATTTATGCCTATAATGAAGGCGCCGCCGATACAATTCTGAATTTTGCCCAGCTTACTCAGCGCGCCGGGAATTTCTTAATTGCCAGAGAGCCAATATCTGATTTTAAATGGAGTGATCTGAAAGATCATACCGTACTTGGTGGACGAAAAGGCGGCATGCCTGAAATGGTATTTGAATATATCCTGAAAAATAATGGTTTGGATCCAGCTACAGATCTGACCATTGACCAGAGCATTGATTTTGGTTCTACCGGTGCCGCCTTTACCAGTGGACTGGGGGACTTTACGGTCGAATTCGAACCGTCTGCCACTGCCCTGGAAAAAGAAGGTGCCGGATATGTGGTAGCTTCCCTTGGTGTGGATTCCGGTTATGTACCATATACCTCCTACTGTTGCAAATCCAGCTATCTGGATGCACATTCTGATGTTGTCCAGAAATTCACCAATGCATTACAAAAGGGTGTGGATTATGTCTTAACCCACACCCCGGAAGAAACTGCTTCGGTGATTGCCCCTCAGTTCGCTGAAAGTGATCTGGATACCATCACGAAGATCGTAGACCGCTATCACTCTCAGGATACTTGGAAGCCATCTTTAATTTTTGACCAGGATCACTTCACCACTCTCCAGGATATTCTGGAATCTGCCGGTGAACTGACTGAACGTGTTCCTTATGAGGAACTGATTGTTACAGACTATGCAGATCAGGCTTCCTGATCCTTAAAGCGGATTCGCTTCGACACACTGAGCGCCAATGCCATTTCTGCCATCAAAAACACAATGGATGTTCCTCCGTAACTGATAAACGGTAACGTAATACCTGTAGTAGGAATGACATTGGTAACAACCGCAATATTCAATACTACCTGTAATGCAATGTGAATAAAAATACCAGACGCAATCAGGGAACCCAGTAAATCCGGTGCATTCTGTGCAATAAAGAACAGCCTGTACAGCATAAATGCAAACAATATTGTCAGCATAATTGCCCCGAACAGTCCCAGTTCTTCACAGATAATCGTAAAAATCATATCATTCTGGGCTTCCGGTACATAATCCAGCTTCTGCAGACTGTTTCCCAGGCCTTTACCAAAAAAGCCACCAGAACCAATTGCATACAGTCCCTGCATTACCTGATAACCGCCTACACTGGAATTAGCCTCAGGATTCAGCCATACCTGAACTCGCCTCAGACGGAAACTGTCACTGGTCACGCTTCCCTTTACATACCAGACTACTGCAATCGCCACAACTGCAACCAGAATCACGCCAGCCACAAAAGGTCTGCTATCCGGGAATACAATAAACAGCAGGCCAACGGTGATACCTGCAATAATAATGGCTGTACTTAAATTATCCGTAAATACATAAGTCAGGAAAGAGGTCACTCCTCCTGCAATCAATACTGTAAAAAATGCCGGCCATGTCCGCATATTCTTCCCCATTTTCACAATCAATGTGGGTAAAAACAAGATAATTGCAACCTTTGCCATCTCTGCCGGCTGAAAGGATACCGGTCCGAAATAAATCCATCTCTTGGCACCATTCAGTTCTGTTCCGATAAACTTTGTCAGAAATAATAGTATATTGGCAATCAGGTATAACCATCCTGCAAAATTCCTAGTCAGTATATGATAATCGATCTGAGATCCTACAATCACTGCGACCAGGCAAAAAGCACTGATTGCCGCCTGCTTGGTAAAGTAATACATGTCATCTCTGAACTTAATCTGAGCGGAATATGCACTGGAACTATACAGCATAATCAGTCCAAAACAGGTCAGCAAAATAACACTGACCAGAAGATTATAATCATAATATTGAAAAACCTGACGAACATTTTTCTTTATCCCGCGCTTTTTTTTCGCCATTGAACGCCCCTTCATCTCTCTTTTTCACTCTTCTATCTTTTATTCATCACTTTTATAAGGATAACATCAGACCCGTGTTTATGCAAGTTTTTTTCAAAAACCCTCCCTATATTTCCTGTATAAAAAAGGTATTCGTAATCCCTTTTTTACACTGTATATATTTAATCTGACACTTTCAGATACCGTGTGGAACAATATCCTTTTAGGTCCTCATATACTACATAAAGCCATTTGATCTGTTCTGGCGTTTCATTGTAATAACCATCACAATGTATTTTTTTCCCGGCAGGAACTACTATGATTCCAGTTTTTTCCTTTCCGGCTCCGGTTCGCATCCACAGATCTGTGATGGTTTCGTATGTTCCTTCTGTTTTTTCATCATAGAACAGAGCATCCTCTGCCGATAACTCATTGTTTTCACTTATTTCCGGTATTTTGGAATCTGCTTCTTTTTTACTGTAATGTGGAAGCGCAAATCCCCTGATGTATCCCCATCCAAATGGAACGATTCTTCTGCCAACAATACCGCCTTGAGTGTTTCCTTCTATTACTGTCATGGTTCGGTTCTTCTTATCAACAATTTCTATCATCCCAATATGATCACTATATGCATTATTGGGCTGTGTACTTTTACGCCAACTGTATACAATAATATCCCCCGGCTGTGGAACGATTCGGCCATCTTCTTTCCAGATTCCTTTTTTGCGGAATTTGCTGACATGTTCCTCTACCCCGCATTCAATTCCACCGATCAGATCTACGGCATTTAACTTTATAAAAACAGCTGATACCGCTCCATCGCAATAATCATCTGTATAAGTCAGACGGTACCCTCTGGGCTGTGGAAGATAACTGTTGTAAATATCTACGATAGGCTTATGCGTTCCTTTTTTGCGGCTCATACCAAGCCAGCTTCTAAACACATCTATTGCCTGCTGCGCTGTAATAGCCATATCAAGATTCTCCTTCTGAATTTTTTTTGCACTCTTTGTGCAGGAAATTGCGAAGCATTTCATAAAATCCCGTAGAAGCCAAACCGCTGATCATCCCACCCAGAATGCTTTCCGCTGAGATCGCATTGGGATAATTCATAATAATTGAAATTCCTGTTCCCAGAGTCAGGGCTGCCAGTGGAATATAGCGGTTTGGAAAACGACGAAAAGCGGTTTTGAGCACGTACCCAACCAGCAGACAAATTCCCAAAATCAGAGGATTAATATATCCCATGATATAGTTCAGATCCATGTTCTTTCCTCATCTTTCTACTAAAAATTCACATTATTATTTTATGCTTGATGGTAAAACCGGTTCCCCTGTAAGTAGGAACCGGTCTTTTGATCCTCCTATTTATCCCATTATCACATGTTCTGATTACTGCTGTTTACAGTTACTGCTATTCGGAAGACAGGTCACAGGTTCGTCAAATGCCGGATTGTATCCATAGAAGTTTCTGGAATCCAAGTCATCCTGAATCATGCGCAAAGCTTCACCGAATCTCTGGTAATGAACCACTTCTCTTGCACGCAGGAAACGTATCGGATCTGCTATTTCCGGTATGTTTCCAACTACACGCAGGATATTATCGTATGTGCTTCGAGCCTTCTGTTCTGCTGCCATATCTTCATGAAGATCAGTAATCGGATCTCCCTTAGACTGAAATTCACAGGCATTAAATGGAACACCTCCCGCAGCCTGCGGCCATACAGCTACCGTATGGTCAATATAATATGGTCCAAATCCGGATTTTTCGATTTCTTCCATAGAAAGATTACGGGTCAACTGATGAACAATGGTTGAAACCATTTCCAGATGCGCAAGTTCTTCAGTTCCAATATCTGTCAGCAAACCACATACTCTTCGGTCTGACATCGTAAACCTTTGTGAAAGATATCGCATGGATGCTCCGATTTCACCATCTGGGCCTCCATACTGACTCATGATAAAGGTTGCGATCTTTGCATTTGGAGTCGTAATCTTTATCGGGTATTGCAGTCTCTTTTCATAGTTCCACATGAACAACATCCCCCTTTCCCTGTGATTTCCCATGGCCATGGCTGAAGAATCCAGTTCCATGAACTGTCTTGTGAGACTTCCATGCTGTCAATGGTCAGTGGTTCAAATCTTCTGGAATATACTGCCACGGCGGCATTCCTCTGTCGGGTAAACTGCTCTGCATACTGTAGCGCCTTACAATCATAAGGATGGGTATCCAGGTACAATAAGAGGTCATCCAGTGCAAAACTAACTTCGTTAATACAATTCATCAGTTGTGTCTGTGTCATAGATTCGAAGGAAGCATACTGATTCATGCGCAGCCTCCTCTCCGTCCACAGAACGGTTTATCTAGTTCCGGGAAAATGGTGCCTCTGGATAAACCTTCGCGGAAATCATAGATCGTATGAAAAGACTGCCACGGAACATATGCCATGGCGATCGGAAAAGAAGCCAATGGATCAGAATGGCACATCTGAACAGGTTGATTGTTACGACATGTTGATCTCATAGAAACTCCTGATGTTTTTTCACTATTATGGTATGAATAAAATCAGGATTCGTGCATAGTGCACCCACAGCTATATATTTTGTTGTTCCAACTTTTTCATATGTAAACGATATATCACAAAAATTGTACCTCCGGTAAAAATCCAGGATGCAACGTAGACATTCATCAACATCTCATATGTTGGGAACATCCTGAATACTGTAACCATCCAGATCATACGAAAAACAACTGTTCCAAGAATCGTAACAATAGACGGTTCCAGAGATTTTCCCATTCCACGCATTGCTGCACTCTCCACCTCATAAGTAGCTGTAAGTCCCTCCAGTGAACATACATGTCTCATTCTGATAATTCCAAATGCAGCCACCGATGCACTTGTCGTATAAATTCCTACAAAAAATTTATCCCACAGGATAAATACCACACTCAGTATCTCTGTAAATCCCATACCAAATAACATACAAAGCCAGAAAATTTTCTTACATCTTTTTATGTTGCCTGCTCCATAATTCTGACTGGTAAAAGTTACTGCCGCCTGAGCAAAAGCTGAAGCAATATCATACGTGAAATATTCAAAATTTAGAGCAAGAGATGATCCTGCAATCGCAGCTTCTCCGAAACTGTTGATTCCGCTTTGAATAAATACATTAGATATTGAAAATATAGCCCCCTGTATACCGGCTGGAATTCCAATCATCAGAATCTTTTTCAGATCTTTTTTCTCTATTTTCATTTTATGAAAACGAAACTGAAATTCATCTTCCCTGTGATAAAGATAAGTCAGAACCATTACTGCACTGACAATATTGGATATCACAGTAGCAATTGCTACCCCGGCAACTCCAAGCTGAAAAACGATCACAAGTATCAGATTCAGGATCACATTGATTATTCCTGAAACGATCAGGTAATACATAGGACGTCTTGTATCACCAAAACTTCGTAGTACTGCTGCGCCAAAATTATATACCAACATACACGGCAGACTCAGAAAATAGATTCTGATATACAGTAAAGCCACCTGTAACACACTATCCGGGGTTCCAGACAATTCCAGCACACTCCTTGATACCAGCATCCCAATCACCATCAGCAATATTCCCAAAATCAATCCAAATGTCAGAATCGTATGAATCATAGGATTGATACGCTCTCTCTTCTTCTGTCCAATCAGATTCGCCAGTACTGCGTTTGGTCCAACAGAAAGTCCCACAATCAGATTCACGAAAATACCCACCAGCGCCACACAGCTTCCTACTGCTGCCAGTGCCGTATCTCCTGCAAATCTTCCTACAACTGCCACATCTGCTGAATTAAACAACTGTTGTAAAATGCTGCTGCATGCCAAAGGCAGAGAAAACAGAATCAGTTTTCCTGCCAATTCTCCACTTAGCATATCCATTTCTTTCGTTTTTTCAGTTTTCATTTTATCTCCTGCCTGTAATTTTTCTGAACAATTATCTGGTACACCGCCCAGTAAATAACTGTACTGGCATTATTATAAAACCTCTTGCGATATATTTCAAAATAAAACAAAAAATACCACAAACCGGCTTTTCACCTGATTTGTGGTATCTTCTTCTACGCTAACTTAGATAAACCTATAATATTCTCAAGGATTCGGATTATTTATTGTAGTTTACGATCTTACACAATTGATTTACTTCTTTACCCCTATGCCTGTATTTTACTGGTTTTTTTCACATTTGTAAATAGTGTATCGGCCAAAAGTGATATTAAAAAGTGATATCTATAATCCTATCAAACATTGCCAAATGTTATATGAATACTTCTTTCCCGACAATGTTCTTTATAAACTCTTCCTGAGATTCGGACGATACATAATATTCCTTTCCTATTTTATTACCATATCCCATCTGAAACATGAGTTTCAGAATCCTTAATGCTTTATCACTTTCGCAATGATAAATATCCATAATATCTTTTTTGCAAAGCATTTTCTTATTTTTATCTTTCAGAGACTGAATGCAGGTTTCAATCATCACATCTTTATTCCTGCATAATTGAACCAGTTCTTCTCTTGTCATTTCTTCATAGTTATGAATAAAAATCCCCCCTGTTCATATTCACATATACTGTATGCAATATAACAGCCACATACAATTCTGTACATGGCTGCTATAAATCATCCTTCAAATATTTTCTTATCTTTTCGTATCAATATTACTGTTTCTTCCTATTATAATAAGTTTTCCCGCAGGATATTATACATATGCAATTGCCTTATATACCAAACTCAATGCCTTTCCCTGTATTTTTTCTACTGCTTCTTCATCAAATTTATCCCCTAGACAATAAGTATATCCCATCTCATCCCAGTCGTGTCCAAATTCTACTTCATAATTAGTGATTCTGACTCCATATTTAAACATTTCCCTTAACTGATTATGTTCAGCAGGATCTTCGACTTTCTTTCCGTCATTCTTTCTTCTTTCGTTAAACATTTCAAAATATGTCTCAATCTGCCATATATTATTTTCCGTAGTATTAATAAAGCCGGTACATTCAACAAGCATACAGTTATGCAGATTCGTAAGCTGGAAACATTTTAACAAAATCAACTCTAACATCTGAAAGTCAATGGGATCTCCGATCATATTGAACGGTACATTATAGGAAAAAAATTCCCGCATATCTCTCAGATTTAAGATGTACTCTTTCATATTAATATCAAAGAAATTGTTACGTGTATAATAATCACAAAACAAATTCTTTAATTTTTCGTGTGTAACTGTATGAATATTATTATCTACATCACTATTGAGAAATAATACTGACCACATGGCATGAAATAAAGAATAATAAGTCAAAAAATAGGTTGCCGAAACACATCCACTAGCATGAGTTGCCTTTGCTTCTTCAAACAGTATTGCTGACGTTATGATTTCTCTTCTGGCTCTGATTGATCTGTTCGCCATAATAATCGTTTTTACTTCGCAGTCCGTCTTGAAATGCTCCCTGTATTTCCGCATCCATTTTACATAATATGCTTCTGCCTCTTTTTCATCTAAACTCTGCTCTAAAAATTCAAATTCACTAATCGTATTCTTCATTCTTCCACGAAATTTCATCAGTGTTCTCCATTCTATGAACATTTTTGTACATGACTGTCTTTTTCTACTTCAATGCTGCTTCATAACGCCCGATATACGTTGGAACCTGATCTGACAGAAATGCTTCTTCCTGTCTCTGTCCCCTGTACCTCTTCGTATACATGAATATCTTTCCATCCCTGCTTCTGCTGCAAAGCCAGTAATCCCGTTCCCCGGTTCCTGCGACCTCCTCCCGGACATCCACGTAATACTCCTCTGATACTTTGTACCGTTCTGCTGTTATGATCTGTTTTTCCACTTTGGCAAACCTCCACTTCCTCTTTTGGCTGCCCCTTAATTTTCCCCATTGCAGTCTATCATACCATGAAAACAAAAAAAGGAAAGTATTGACTTTTTTCCGAAATTGTCGTATGAACTGCAAAATGCCAAATGGCTGCACTTTCATAAACTTAAATTATATCTTTCGTCATTTTTTAAGATAGTTTTTACAGGCAGTCCCTTTCACCTTATCAGAGCTGTCTGTATTTTTACTTGTTTCTTTTACGGCAGGTTTTTTCCAATTTTTGCCAGCCACTTTTCCAGTCCGTCCCAGGATGGCTTTTCTTTCGGGCGGATTTCCGTATTCAGCACCTCTCGTAAAGTTCCTACTGCGTAACATACGCTGGGTTTTGAAACTTCCATGTAACGGGCAACATCCACGGAACGCACCATACCGAGTTTCTTTTGAAGTATAAGCACGGACTCTAAGTAATCTTCACCGGATGTGGTGGTATGTCGTTTGTTCTTCATTTCTTTCTCCCATGCCATTCGTACCAGTAAAGAAAACGCATTGTTTCTTTTTATTGCTGTATCTTACTGCTGGATATTTTCCAATTAACTGCTTTTTCTCTAATATTTACGAAATCGGCATAAATTCCAGGCTGTGTCATCAACTCTTGATGTGTACCGCGTTGGGCAATTCCGCCATTCGCAATAACAACAATCTGCTGTGCATTTCGGACCGTTTTCAACCGATGAGCAATAATAATAACCGTTTTATCCTCTGTCAGCTTCTCAATGGCCTGCTGGAGTTCTGCCTCGTTTTCCGGGTCTACACTGCTTGTTGCTTCATCCAGAATTATGATAGGGGTATCCTTCAAGATAGCCCGCGCAATCGAAATACGTTGCTTTTCGCCGCCAGATAAAGTAGCACCACTCTCGCCAATGACAGTATCATAACCGTTTGGCAGTGCCATGATAAAATCATGGCAACACGCACTCTTTGCTGCTCGGACAACTTCTTCATGAGTGGCATCCGGTTTACCAAACTTGATATTGTTCTCGATGCTATCCGCAAAGAGAAAAACATTCTGAAAGACCATGCTGATATTAGAGAGCAAGCTATCCAGCTTATATTCCCGTATGTCAGTGCCGCCCAGTTTAATGCACCCTTCATCTACATCCCAAAAACGAGTAATCAAGCTGCACAATGTCGTTTTACCGGAGCCAGATGGACCGACTATCGCCGTAGTGGTTTTGGCCGGGATCGTCAGATTGACATGGTTCAAAATTCGGTGATCGCCATAAGAAAAGCCAACATTCTGTAATTCAATCGTGGTATCTTTCGGAGCAATATCTTTGCCGGACAAATCCATTACTGGAGTATCGTCAATAGCGTTCACCTTGTCGATGGAACTTTCTATTAACCGAAGGGCAAAGGACTTTCCCCCCGCCGCCTCCAGTTCACTGAAAATCAAGAAAGAGGCAACACACATCAGCAAGCAGTACACCAACGTCATGCTGCCTTGCAAATAGAACAGGATAGAGCAAAACATGATTGCCACACTCGCCAATCGCAAAACAAACAGTTGTACCATTCCGTAAGGTCCAAAAACAGTTTCCAGTTTGGTATTGCGTGCGCGGCTTTCCTCAATGGCCTGTTTCATTTTCTGGTTTGATTTGCCACCGAGATTGAAAGACTTTACAATGCCCATACCCTGGATATATTCCAGTGTGGCGCCTACCAAATCCTCCTGTGCCGCCTGCCG
The DNA here is from genome assembly GCF_014385005.1 of Jingyaoa shaoxingensis. Classification (GTDB taxonomy): domain Bacteria; phylum Bacillota; class Clostridia; order Lachnospirales; family Lachnospiraceae; genus Marvinbryantia; species Marvinbryantia shaoxingensis. The sequence continues at coordinate 16,229 of NZ_JACRSZ010000025.1, forward strand.
TTTAGGAGATACTTCCTGTGATTTCTTTTGAAGTACGGAGTTACAGAGCAAAAACAGCGCAATCCCCAAGTAAGCCAGCAGACCAATCCTCCAGTCGAAGAAAAACATCACAATGGAAATGACCGTTACATGGATAAAACCGTGGATCACTGTAATCAGAACTGATGGCGCATTATTCTCTACATCGCTGATTGTTGTGGTGACGGTAGAGGTCAGATTCCCCAAACTATGACTGTTAAAGTAGCCCATCGGCATATACTTCATCCTGTCGCCTATATGGATGCGCTTATCCGCGCACATAAAATAGCCAACTCTTGTTTGAGAAAAGTCTGAAATATAACTACAAACGATTTTTCCAATCACTCCTGCCAAAAGAAGCAGAAACGCGAACAAAATATCCTGCCCTTTGATTCCTTCCATCAATCCGTTGAGGATCAGAAAAAGAGCGCCGATCTGAAACATATCAAAGATTGAGTGCAGCAAGCTGAACACCACTGACTTTTTCAAAACCCCTTTCCAGTGGCCAGAAAAAGCATATATTTTCTTTAAGGCAGTAATCATGCTGTTGCACCTCCTTCATCGCGGCTCCCAATATGAGCCTTCCACATTTCTTTATAGATCGGGCATTTTTTCAGAAGTTCCTCATACGTGCCGGTTGCCTCGATTCGCCCCTGATTCACCACCACAAGCTGATCCGCACCTGTCACCGTATAGAGTCGATGAGCGACCATAATCAGCGTTTTGCCCTGTACCAATTTAGAAATAGCTTCTTGAATCAGGCTTTCATTCTCAGGGTCAAGGTAGGCTGTTGCCTCGTCGAAGATAATAATAGGAGCATCTTTCAACATAGCTCTGGCAATGGCAATTCGCTGTCGCTCACCACCCGATAAGTGGCCGCCTGCACCGCCCACAATCGTGTCATACCCATGCTCCAGGTCCATGATGAAGTCATGGCAGCCACACTTTCGGGCAACATCTTCCACTTCTTGATCGGTAGCCGACAACCTCCCCATACGAATGTTTTCACGGATACTTTCATCAAAGAGGTAATTATCCTGCGATACATAGGACACATACGAGGAAAGCTGCGACAGGGGAATATTTTTCAAATCCACCCCGCCAAGAGAAATAGTGCCGGATGTTGCCTCCCAAAAGCCGGTAATCAATTTAGTAATCGTTGATTTGCCTGAACCGGAAGGCCCAACTAAAGCCGTCATTGTTCCAGGTTGTATTGTCAAATTGATATGATCCAATATCGGCTTCGAGTCATTCAGGTCATAAGAAAAGGAAACATCCTGGAATTGAATAGACTGATTGTGAATATCAGCATCATGATCCGGCCGCACCATTTCCGGTGCATCCAACAGATTTCCCACTTCTCCGACAATCGTGCCAAGCTGCGAAATATTGTCAGTAAATTTAATTGCTCCCAAAATCGGACCAACAATGCCCAGGGACAAAATCATAATGGTCAGAAAGACCGGGGCAGACAAGGTTCCATGTTGATACAGAACGGCACCAATGGGAAGAACCACCAGCCAAACACTGGGCCAGATAGCATTGCTCATGGACATAAACAACTGCGTGTCCTTCATCCAATCGACCGCATAACTGGCATCATCATTTACTGCATCAGAATACTTTTGATAAGAGTTAGCCGACTGATTAAATGCTTTAATAACCTCAATGCCACCTACATACTCGATAATGGTTGCGTTCATTTTTTGAACCCGTTTCATCAGGCCGGAAAAGCGTTCACTATACCCCCGTGACATTCCCATGTAGCACAGAAAACCAATGGGCAGAGTCACAAGAGAAGCCAGTGCCATGTGCCAGTCTAAAACAAACAGATATACAATAATGCACAGCGGGACGAACAGATTCGATGTCATTTCCGGAACCAGATGTGCGAGGATTGGCTCCATGCTCTCTACCCGATCAACGATGACATCCTTGAACCGGCCAGAGGATTGATCCATAATGTAACCCATTGGCACCCGTGAGAGTTTGTCAGCAATTTTAATACGGATCTCTTTCAAGGTCTGGAATGTCGCTGTATGAGATACGGTTGTTGAAAGAGTAGAAAAAAACAGTTTCAGTGTGAAACCAAGCAATATTACGCCGCACCACAGCGCATAAGTGTTTAAGGCAGTCACGCCATCAATCAGACAGAGCATGATATAAGCGATGGCGAAGTATGGAATCATCCCACAGGCCACGCTCAGGATAGCCAAGATGATAGAGAGCATATAGGCTCTGCGATGTGTTCCAGTCAGCTCCCATAACCGCTTGACTGGCGATGGTGTTTGTTTCATCATCTCTCACCTCCATAAAAGCAATACGGGGTAGCCGGTACCTCCCGACCACCCCGCATCGTCAAACTGTGTTATTCTGCCGGAGTGATCTGTGTCACATCCAGGAAAGCATAATCCGAAGCAAAGTTATAATCTGCGATCTTGTCCGTGTTGTAGACAATCATATCCATCTGATGGGTCAAAGGAACATCCAATACCTGATCGAGATCGGTATTGATGAGCAGTTCAAACAGTTCCTTCAACCGGGCATCATCGTTGCAGGTCTTAAACTCGCTCAATGCGGAAATAAACTCATCAGAATTATCTAACAGTGGGATGGAAACATCCTCTGGCATCTGAGCCATCATTGCAGAGAACCAGCACTGTGGCATTGCATAATTGAAGAAACCAGCAGTCATTGCGGTAATATCCCATCCTGCAGGGTTCATGTAACTTGCATACCACTCCATCTTTTCCATGCTCTTAATCTCTACTTCAATGCCAACTTCTGCAAGCTGGCTCTGGAACAACGTGGCAATGGAACCGATGGTACTGTCATCAGTAGGGCAGGTAAAGACCACATGAAGCGGTGTTCCATCCTTTTCCCGGATGCCAGTGGACTGATTCATGATCCATCCTGCCTCATCAAGAAGCTGATTAGCACGATCTACGTTATAGGTATAATCCTCTGTACCGCAAATATCTGAGTAAGGCGTGCCATCAGGAACAATCGTATTCGCCACAGGTTCATAGTCATAGGTCAGGCCTTCAGAAATCGCCTCTTTGTCGATAGCATACGCCAAAGCTTGTCGTACACTCAGATCAGACAGATTTCCATTGAAATTCAGAATGATATTACGAACCGTGGAACCAGACGGAGCAAATTTCCCCTCAATTCCATCAATAGCAGTCGCCTGGTTATAGTCCTCATAACTCAATTCAGCGGAGCCATAGATTAAATCAATTTCACCAGTTTTCAATGCCTGTACACGGGAGGCGTTATCCGGGATATACTTTGCAACGATCTTGTCGTAATAGGGCTGCTCACCCCAATAATTCTCATTACGAACAAAAGTGGTGTACTGTCCTGCTACATACTCGTCATAGATATAAGGTCCGGTACCAGCATATCCGTTGACTGTCTGGAAGTCCCCCTGCGTAATCTGTTTAGGAGAAATCATAGTGCATACATCCGGCCAGCAAAAATCGTTGATGTATGCAAAGTACGGTGTATCATAGGTCAGACGGATGGTGTATTCATCCACCGCTTCAATATTGGTATAATTGACAACACCGGGCAGCGATGTAAAAGACGGATTGACATGCCAGGACTCAATATTGGCAATCGCTGCCTCTGCGTTAAAAGGTTCTCCGTCATGGAAGGTTACACCTTTCCGCAAGTAAAAGGTAAGCTGCGTACCATCCTCGCTCAGTTTCCAATCTTCCGCCAATACCGGTTTGATTTCCCCATCCACATATTTCACCAAGCCCTCATAGAGTAGCTTCTGAGTGGGGCGGTTATCCGCAATCATATAGAGGGGTGAAAGGGTTGTTGTTTCGCCAATCGTGGCGATGTTTAAGACTTTTTCACTCGTTTCTGTTCCGCTTGCAGCATAAGTGGTGTCGCTGTTAGCAAGCATCCCCATACACATAACAGCGGCAAGAGCGAGGCCTAAAACACGTTTGGTTCGTTTCATCTTGGTTTGTTCCTTTCTGTGATTTTATATTTATCGAACGGCTTTTTTAGTAATTTTGCCGTGTTCGATCTCATAAATAATCTCGCAGAGCCGCGAGGCGATCTGCTGGTCATGAGTAATGACTAAATAGGCACAGTCATGTTCCTGTTCATATTTCTCCAAAAGTTGAAGAACCGCTTCTGTTGAAATCAAGTCAAGACCTGCGGTTACTTCGTCCAGAATTAGAAATTCCGGTGATATAGATAGGGAGCGCAGCAACGCAAGCCGCCGCTGTTCCCCGCCAGACAGTCTTCGAACCGGAGTATCAAGTAAACTTTGAGATAAACCTGTTTGTTCCATCAATTCAGCAATACGTTTTTTCCGCTGTGATGAGGAAAAATCCGTCAGGTTTACAAGGGCTTCCTCTACATTTTGGGATGTACTCCATGATGGATTTAGGGTTCCACCAGCATCCTGGAATACCGCTTGAATCTTGCCACGATACTTTCTCCATTCTCGCAGGCTCCATTTTGTGGCATCTACGCCATTGATAAGGATACGTCCTTCAGAGGGGCGTTCCAATCCAATCATCACTCGAGCCAAAGTGCTTTTTCCGCTTCCGCTTTCTCCCATAATGGCGATGCTATGACCATGCTCCCATATCAGAGAGGCGTGATCCAATGCACAAAATGTCTCCCCCTGCGCATCATAGTAGGTTCTGGTGAGGTTATCTAATTCAATGCGGTCCATTTCCAATTCACCTCCTCTCGGTGGCAAGCAGCTTCGGCAAAGCGCTTAGTCCATGGCTGTTGCGGGTGAATGAATAGCTGCTCAGTTGCCTGCGTTTCAATAATTTTGCCACATTCCATCACATGAGAGATAGGGCATAGGGCTTTCATTGCCTCAGTATCATGGGAGATGAACAAAATAGCTGCTGTCTTTTGATATTTTCTCAGTAACTCCAGCAGTAAATCCCGATTTGCTTCATCAAGAGCACTGGTCGGCTCGTCTGCCAGAACATATTTAGGCTTCGTCCCCAAAATCAGCGCCATAGCAATACGCTGAAGCATACCACCGGATAACTCTCCAGGATATGCACTCAGCACTCGCTTGGTATCGGTCAGATTAACCTGTCGCAACACATTTTCCGCAAGTGCATAGGCCTGCTTTTTGTCCAAACCAGTGTGCATACGGAGCGTTTCAATAATCTGACGTTCCATCTTTGCGTGTGGAAAAAACGCTGTCATTGGGTTTTGTGGAATAAATCCAATCGTCTTCCCGCAGAGTGCTCGACGCTCTTTCGCACCATGTATCAGCAAATTATCTCCATCCAGGAGAATTTGCCCCTGTGTGATCTCCAGATCACCACTGTTCATACCCATAATGGATTTAATCAAAGTTGTTTTTCCAGAGCCACTAGCCCCAGTCAGTCCAATACAAGTCCCTTCATCAATAGATAATGAGACATCGGTTAAAATCGGTGTGTTATTTTTTACTTTCACAGTCAGATTTTTAATCTCAAGCATCAGGCCCCCTCCTTTTCCAAAAGCCTCCCTAAGTAGTTGAAACAGAGGGAGCTGATAAAAATAAAGAAGATCGGGTAAAAGAGCAACTGCGGAAGAGTTCCAGCCAATGCCCTCGCATCGGAAAGCATAACTCCCCAATCAATTACATCATCACCCAGAGAAAGACCGATGAATGAGAAACCGGAAATCGCAATAATCATTTCTGCACAGGAAAGGCAAATAAATTGCACAACGTCACGAATAATATTGGGAAGGATATGTACCAGCATAATCCGCGTTTTGCTTGCACCGCAGGCAATCGCGCACATGATGTATGCTTTGTCGTACTCACACTCAATCAAAGTTTTAACCAACTTAATCATCCGAAGAACCAGCGATGCCGTCAGTGCCACTAACATGGTGGGGATACTATTCCCCCAAATACCAATAAAGATAATCAGGTAAGCCACAGGCGGAATTGCTGTAACTGCGTTCAAAATACTTTCTGCAAGAATATTTCTGCGGCGTCCCGTCTTTGCCAGCAAGATGCCAAAGAAGATACCAAGCAAAATGACAATAGCTGATCCGACCAACACAATGCCTAAAGTTATTTTCCCGCCTTCGAGAATGCGTGAAAACTCACAACGGCCAAAATCGTCTGTACCAAACGGATATTCTGCGCTGCTGGATAGATATTTACCCCGAATATTTGTGGCCGTCGGATCGTGGGGTGCAAAGAACGATCCGAACAAGAAAAATAGCAATATTACAATCGGAATTGAATACGAGAGAATATGTTTTGTCCGGCTCATAGTCTGGCCCCCTCTCTCGCAGACGCATCCCGTTGCAAAATCCGCCGTAATATATCCGAAAGGATATTGAACATTACCAGCGAAAACGCAAAAAACAGAATTGTTGCGTGGATAACTGGTGAATCCCGATACAACACGCTGTCGATAATCAAATAACCAAGTCCTGGTAATGAGAACACGCGCTCTACAATCGCAGAGCCGGTCATACAAAGTCCGAGCATCTGACAGAAATTGGGGAGAAGTGTTGCTACTGCGCTGGGGAGTGCATAGCGGAACAGAATCTTCCCCTCAGATAAGACGCGACAACGAGCATAAAAGGCACTATCCTGTTCCATCTCTTTTTTGATATTGTTTGCCAACATAGGAGAAAACAATGCAATGCATCCGATTGCAATGCAGACTGCTGCGGGGAAATAGCGCATAAATCCTGTATTTCCCACTACCGATGTTACACCGAGTTTAACAGCAAAGATGTCAATATAAGTACTAGCAAAGAAAAACGAAGGAATAGAAACTCCGGCTATGCACAAAAAAATCAATGCACGACCAATTATTTGCTTTCTCATCAAATAACAAAGGCATCCTATCAGCAAAATAAAAATTGCTTGAATAATAGCCGAAATTATAACGATTGTCACAGTTATACCAATGGCTGTCGTAACCTTTTCAAATACTGATTGACCGCTTACAAAAGATTTACCGAAGTCTAAGTGAAATGCATCCCGAACCCATTTCACATACTGCACAGGCAAGGAATCATTAAGTCCCATTTTTTCTCGCAGAGCTTCCATTTGTTCATCTGTAAAACTAAATGCGGCCATAGAGCGCCTGGCATACGCTTCTGCTGGATCAATGGGTGAGAGACGAACAAGTAAAAACGAAAGAATAGTTACAATCAAAAGAGAAATTACCAATTCTCCCAGTTTATTTATAATAAAACGTCTCGTTGCTTTGCTCATTACCAAATTCCTCCTTTCGTAAATAAATAGGCGGTGTGATTAGAACTATCTAACCACACCGCCCATAATACTGTATTTTCCGAAAGGAAACCACTCCTAGAAGTCAAAACCTATCCAAAAAGCCAATTACTTTTTAGCGCTGCGATACTCTCTCGGAGACATCCCAATAATAGACCTGAAAGCAGATGAAAATTTGTTTGGATTTGAATAGCCTATTTTTCCTGCAATTTCAGATATAGATAATTGAGTTGTAAGTAATAACTGTGCCGCCATTTGAATTTTGTATTCCTTTTGAAAAGCATATATAGGTTTTCCATAGATTGCTTTAAAGCAATCTTTCATTGTTGTCAAACTTAATCCATAACAAGCTGCCCATTCAGCCAATGAATATCTTGTATCTAAAGAATCCATCAGTTCTTGCTTCAATTCTTTTATTTTTCGGATTGTACTGCCTGAATAATAAACGGACACTTCTAAATTCTCTTGCGGAAGCATTTCAGACAATAGGAAGAAAATCTCTAATGCCTTTAATCGTAAGTAACCTAATCGTTTTTTGTTTTTTTCCTCACAAACTTCTTGAAATACATGATTCAATTCAGGAGGAGCTTTTACAACTGTGCAACAGCGATCCGTACAAAATCTCGAAGTCAATTCAGATAAATCAATAGAAATTCCTTCTATGATATCATTGAATTGACTTCCGGTAACACTCATATCTACAATCAAAGCGACACCATCATACAATCCGGTAGGAAATGTAGGTGGTTCTCTATGAGGACTAAGGACACTAATTGCAATATCACCTTCCCCCAGATATGTAAAGTAATCCCGCTTATATTCACATTCATACCTTCCTGCACTGCAATATGCAATTTCTAAAATATGAGGCATTGCTTTGTTTCTTGAAAAACAAGAAAACGCCTGAAAGGATGTATATGCTAAATCAATTCCAGGAAATAAATGAATACATTGCATAGTTCCATTGGGCGTATCGCATTCAATTTGATATTTTGTTCCATTATCACTCTTTTCAAGAATATGCGTCCCTGTGCTGAACAGTGCAGGGTCAATCTCATTTCGCTCTTTCATTAAATCATCTCCCGGATTACTAAGATTATGGTAAAGTTAGCAAAGGCTAACCAGAGTATATAATACTTGTTTTCCAAAGTCAATTTACCGTGCAGAGTAAAGGCAACTTTTCTTTCTCCCATGCTGGAAAGATCCAGTTCATCAGTATTGGTCAGCTTGGCGATCTGCGGCAGATTGAAGGCTGCCAGCCGGACACCTACACTGATCAGGATGGACTTGGCGGTCTTTCCAGTAACAAAATGTCAATAGTTTTTTAATCACTTTTTCAAAAAATGAATATTACGGTGCGGCAGAGCCGCCAGTCCGGACTAACGGAGCCACTCCATTTTGTTTATTAAGTTACTTTGCCATTGCTGGATCCAGTCCATATACTTCTCTCATAGAGAGGTCTTTAGATGGGTCAACACTTTCAATATCGAT
>NZ_JACRSZ010000026.1 GCF_014385005.1 Jingyaoa shaoxingensis
GCTATTGTGTATACAATAGTTGAGATGGCAAAAGCGAATGATCTGAATACCTATAAATATCTGACATATCTCTTATCACAACGGCCAAACGATAAAATGTCAGATGAACAGCTGGAACAACTTGCTCCATGGAGCGAGACTGCGAAAGCGAACTGTCAAAACTAAAATAAAGTAAAACGCTTGCATCTATCATTTTGGTGCAAGCGTAATTTACGAGTAGCGTAGCAATATTTTGCGCTTACGTAATGGGAAAGAGTTTTACAGATTTTGACTAAAGAAGGAAGGATGTTGATAATTCTGTGGCTAGAAAAAATGCGATTAGATTATATTTAACTGGAACTATAGGACAAATTACGGTAATAGCGATCATAGTTTTCCTATTGCGTAAGATAGGGATAGTCGTGGATTACACAACGGTAATTGGGATGATAGCAATTGGAATTGGCGGAATTTCTTCGGCAATGTGGGGGAGCATTGTCACAATTCGATATCGAAAAATAAATTTTAAGAGGATTGTAATCGAGTTTGTGAACATAAAGCAACCTATCTTCGGCTACTTGCTTGTTTTTATGTTTTTGAGTATAGAGTTTTGTTATCTATTAATGGGTGGAATGTTACAAGTAAAGAATTGGTATATTCCGGTTATATTATTTGTAAAAGCAATTTTGTTCGGTGGGATTGAAGAAATAGGTTGGAGATATACGTTTCAACCAATTATTGAGGAACAACATGAGTATGTGTTTTCGACATGTGTGACATTTGTCTGTTGGGGAATATGGCATTTCCTTTATTTTTTTATTGAAGGTTCAATGCAATCAATTCATGTAGGTAGCTTTTTACTTGGACTTTTGACAAACTGTTTTATTTTATCTGCATTATACAATAAAACAAGGAGCTTGTGGATATGTGCAATGACACATGCATTGATTAATACATTATCGCAGATTTCTGTTGGTGGAAATCTCTTTGTTTCACTGGTGTGTAAGGTGATTATTATTTGTATTGCCGTTTTTATTTCAGGAGGGATATGTAAAGATAATGAAAAAAGGAGCTAAAACAATGTTGCGGGTATTATTATGGATAGTAGCAGTTATTGTTATTTTAATTTTGATTTGCTTTGTTTATCATAGATATAGACTTAATGCAGAGAAAAAATTGCGAGAGCCATTAGGACAGCTTGTTGATATAAATGGAAATAATATGAGCATATATGTGGAAGGGAGTGGTTCTAGAACGCTGGTATTTTTATCAGGGAGTGGAACCTGTTCCCCTATTCTGGATTTTAAATCCTTATATTCGTTGTTGCGTGATGATTATAGAATTGTTGTCGTTGAAAAATTTGGATATGGGTATAGTGATATTGTTGATGAAGACAGAAATATACAGACTATATTATCTGAAACGAGATTAGCTTTGAATAAAGCAGGGATTGAAGGACCATATGTTTTATGTCCGCATTCTATGTCTGGAATTGAAGCTCTGTATTGGGCACAGAAGTATCCCGATGAAATTGAAGCAATTATAGGTTTAGATATGGCTGTGCCAGAATATTACGAGAATATGAAAATAAATCTTGCACTAATGAAACTTGGACAATATGCAGCGGATTTAGGAATTACCAGACTAATTCCTACACTTGCGGAAAGTGATGCTATAAAGCATGGAACGTTGACTAATGACGAAAAGAATAGGTATAGAGCAATTTTTTATAACAGAACGGCAACTGTAACAATAATAAATGAAGCGAAGAGTGTTAAGGATAATGCAAGAATTGTAGCTCAAAATGGAGTACCACAGGTTCCTATGCTGCTTTTTATTTCTGATGGTACTGGTGGAACTGGTTTTGATAAAGAAACATGGAGAAGGATACAGGAAAAATACATCTCAGAAGTGGAGTCTGGGAAGTACATAGAATTGGATTGCCCACATTATGTGCATGATTATGAGTATGGAAGAATAAGTGAGGAGATTAAAAGCTTTTTAAGTGATTAATATTTATCAGTCATTTGAAGGGTGATTTTGTGGGATTGTATATTGCAGATGTTTTATTTTTTATGGTACAATATCGTCTAAGGAAAGTACCCATGACAGGGTGGTAGCCTCCCGAGTTTATGATACCGGTTTAACGGAATACATAGGAAGGGAGGTGGCGCCGATGACAGCTTATGAGATCATTTCGATTTTCATTGGGATATTAGCATTGTTGATGTCCTTTGGTAGCTTGATTGTAGCGTTGCTTGCCTTTCTCGATAAGAGAAACAAGCGAAAATAAAAATGCCTATCCTGTCTGATCCACAGGATAGGCGGTGTCCTTAAGGACATTCATTAACCTAAACTCGGAGCATCCACCTTTGGAGTGGGTGCTTTCTGTTTAATTAGATATTATCATTTTATGTCTGATAATTCAAGAGGTTTCGCTAATTTGGAAAAATTTTTACAGTAAGCCTGTCAGTTCCTTTTGACACAACCATGTTGTCATCAAGCAGATGCTGCTTGATTTCTTCAATGTTCTCATTAATACGTTGTAAACTGGCGTTATATTCTTCTTCAGAATAATTATCTTTCGCATTTATCATATTTTCACGAATTTCCAGCACTTTCATATAGGTACAGAGTTTTTTGTTAATGAGGTTGTTCTTAAAGGACAGCTTTACAGTTGATGGCTTAAAATTGCCCTCATCATCTTTATCTGCCTCCAATTTCATATCAATCTGATCGTCTAATTTAAACAGCAATGATAATACATCAGAAACTGTTTCTATATCAAAATCCATGAAAATGTTAATACTGATGCCTAATGCATTGGCAATCTTTAAAAGCTGGTCAGGCTTTGGATTTCGGATTCCGTATTCATATTTCTTTATGGTTGCGGAGTTTATGCCGGATAGCTGACCAAGCGTATCTTGCGATATTCCACGCATATTACGAAAATATTTAATCTTTTCTCCAGTAGTCATAAAACAGCTCCTTTATGATTTGTTAGATCTATTCTATCACAATAGGACACATTTGTGTATAAAAAGTTTGATGAATTACTTGACAGACACAAATGTGTACCGTATAATACGGATAAATAAGGACACAAAAGTGTACTAATGTAAAACACGAAAGGAGAATGCAATATGGAGAATACGATGAAGATGTATGTAACAGCAGATGAAGCAGCACAGATTCTTGGAGTATCAAGAGGATATGCTTACAAAATCATTCGTGGTCTTAATAATGAATTGAAAGAAAAAGGTTATCGGGTGATTTCAGGCAAGGTACCTACAAAGTATTTTGAAGAAAAGTTTTATGGTATGGCAGTTGGTTAATGGAGAGGAGATGATGATATGTCGGCTACAAGAGATGGTAAGACTTGGCGTAGCCAGTTCTATTATGAGGACTGGCAAGGCATACGCCATAAGAAGAACAAAAGAGGTTTTAAGACAAAAGCAGAAGCTGAGGAATGGGAGCGTAACTTCCGGCAACAGCAGAGAAAGGATCTGGATATCAACTTTGAGAACTTCGTTGAAATCTATTTTGCTGATATGGAGAACAGACTTAGAGAAAGCACAATTAAGAATAAACGATATGTGTTTGACCTAAAGGTTACGCCGTATTTTAAGAAGAAAAAGATGTGTGAGATTAAGACAGCGGATATTCGGGCATGGCAGAATGAACTGATTAAGCAGGGGTATGCACCAACTTATCTTAAAAGTATCAATAACCAGTTGGCAGCACTTTTCAATTATGCAGTCAGATATTATGACCTGAAAGATAATCCTTGCAGAAAAGCAGGAAGTATCGGAAAAAGCAAGGCTGACGATATGGAGTTCTGGACAAAGCAGGAATTTAAGCAGTTTCTTCCGTCTATGGAGAAGAAACCGGAGGCGAAGATGGCATTTATGCTTCTTTACTGGACAGGAATGCGTATAGGTGATGATGATGATAAAATAAGACTAAATCAACGGAAACCCAGTAAATACAAGGGGTTGAGGCGATTTGGTCCTGAAAAAAACTTGCAACGAATCAACAAATTTATGAAGGAAAGGCCTATCTTTTATAAAAACCTTATTCAGATGAAAGAAAATATTCGCTTTTATCTGAGATGCTTTTACTGTATCACGAAAGTGATGATATTACAATTTAATAGCGAAAACAGGACCGAATTAGCTCGTAATGGATGAAAATCTGTTTAGCTGATTCGGTCATTTTTATTGATTGAAAGGTGATGAAAAAATGGCTAGAATTATTTCTATTGTAAACCAAAAAGGGGGAACTGGAAAGTCCGCATGTACAGCTAATTTAGCAGTAGGATTAGCACAAAAAAATATGAAAGTGTTAATCGTTGATGCCGATCCACAGTCTGATGTATCCGCAGGATTTGGATATCGTGATTGTGATGACAGTAATGAAACACTTACAGTTCTTATGGATGCAGTAATGAAAGATGAAGATATTCCTTCCGACTGTTATATCAGACATCAGGCAGAGGGGATAGACATTATCTGTTCTAACATTGGACTGGCAGGTACGGAAGTACAGTTGGTAAATGCAATGAGCAGGGAATATGTATTAATGTCTACGACGACCTGAAACGGAAACTGATGGAAAAAGGAGTGCCGGAAAAAGAGATTGCTTTTATTCATGATGCAAATACAGAAGCAAAGAAGACGGAGCTGTTTGGAAAAGTGAAATCCGGACAGGTTCGTTTTTTGATTGGTTCTACAGCAAAGATGGGTGCAGGAACCAATGTGCAGGATCGTCTGATTGCGTTGCATCATCTGGATATTGGCTGGAAACCATCTGACTTGGAACAGAGGGAAGGACGTATTATCCGTCAGGGAAACCATAATAAAAAGGTTCATATCTTCCGGTATGTAACTGAATCCACATTTGACAGCTACATGTGGCAGTTGATTGAGAACAAGCAGAAATTCATTTCTCAGATTATGACCAGCAAAGCACCTGTGCGAAGCTGTGAAGATGTAGACGAAGCGGCACTTTCCTATGCAGAGGTCAAAGCTCTTGCAACCGGAAATCCGGCAGTAAAAGAGAAGATGGCATTGGATGTTGATGTGGCAAAATTAAAACTTTTAAAAGCCAACCACATGAATAACCAGTATCGACTGGAAGATGATATTGCAAGGAATTTTCCACAACAGATTGCAAAACTGACAGAGATCATTGACAGCTACAAGGCAGACATCGCTCATTTTTCTGAGTACAAAATCACAGATCCAGAGCAGTTTTCTATGGAAATCAGTGGCAAAGTGTTCACAGAAAAGAAAGAGGCAGGAGCGGCTCTTCTGGCGGTCTGCAAAGAAATTAAGTCTGTGGATGCAGCTATGGATATTGGAAGCTATCAGGGATTTAACATGAGAATCCAATTCGACAGTTGGAGCAAAGAGTTTATCCTGTCTGTAAAGCATGAATCGGTAGCTAAAGTTCGATTGGGAGCCGATGCTCTAGGAAATATCACTCGTATCAATAATCTTTTAGAAAGTTATCCGGAGAAACTGGCAGAAGCAGAACAACGGCTGGAAACGGTACAGGAGCAGATGACAAACGCCAAAGAGGAAGTCGGGAAGCCATTTCCAAAAGAAGAGGAACTGAACCAAAAACTGGAGCGACTGTCAGAGTTAAATGCACTTCTCAATATGGATGAACGGGAAGATACAGAAACAGAGCAGTCGGAATCAAAAGAGAAAGAAGAAAGACCGGCACGAGGTTCTATCCATGAGAAACTGCAGATTTATAAGGAAAAGAGTCAGCGGGAAAGTGAAACTGGCAAGGAAACCAGAAAACGGGACTTCGGTCTGGAATAAAGAGGAAAGATGGCATAATTTGGTAGAAGAAGGTTCTGTCGGTTATGCCATTTTTTAGAACACAGGAGGAATTTATATGGCAAGAAACAGGATAACGGGTAGAGAAACACAGAAAATGCAGGAATACACGCAGGGACAGATCAGTCAGGCAGAGCGTAGAGGCATAGAATTTCCAACAGATGTAAAAGAACAGCTTTTTGAATATGCGAATCTGATCGGTGAGGAAGAGAAAGTTAGGACTCTGGTAAGAAATCTAGCAGATGCAGTGATCCAGGCAGATGAAGAAGGGGTAGAGGATCTACTGGATGATGCAAGAATGGATATTCAGGATCTACCAGATCCAACCATAGGTAAGCTGGAATTACGTGATTATGGATATACAGCAGAAGACATGGTGCCGCTTAGAAAAGAAGCAGCTTTGGATTATCACAGAATGGGTTCTAAGATTTATTGCCTGGGCAGCGATGGCAGCAAGGGAGAGTATGCAAGTAAAGAAATGATACAGGCGCATGAAGGTCTGTTTGGCATGGAATCGCAGATGTGGGAACGGATAGAGGAGAATGACCTGGATTATGCCGATGAAGATTTTGGAGCATTTCAGGAGCCTATGAGTGTCATTGAGCAGGAAGAAGCACTGAAATTATACGATGCCGGAGCAGATATCTATCTGATCACTAATTTTTCATCACCAATGTATGTCACGGAACGCATGGAAATTGAACGAGGACCGGAGCATTATCAGATGTCTATGACAGAACTGGAGCGTTTCCGTAACCTGGAATGGGAAATGCAGAAATATCCGCAGATTCAGTCTTTGAAAGAGGCAAACCTGTTGTTAGGAACAAGGCGAACCTTTGGTATTTATCAGATCAAGGACGATTCACCGGGCGAAAACTATGCATTTATGAATATGCGCTTTATTGAAAGTCATGGTATGCAGATAAAAAAAGAAGATTATAAGCTGGTCTATGTTGGGGAATTATCGGGAAATATGTCACTGGATGATATTTTTGAAAGGTTCAACATTGATAGACCGGAAGATTTCCGTGGGCATTCCCTGTCTGTCAGTGATATCATAGTTCTGAATGACGGGAAAAAAGTAACCGCTCATTTTGTAGACAGTATCAGTTTTGAACAGCTGGATTCTTTCCTGAATCTGGAAGAACAGGTTCTTAGTGAACTGGCATATGAGGTAGGAGAACGTTACTTTGCTATTCAGAGAACAGAAGAAGGATATGATTATTCGTTTTACGATGAAGATTTTCGTCTGATGGATGGTGGCGTCTATGAAAATGATCAAATTTCTATTGAAGAAGCGGCAGAGGAACTTCTGGAAGACGAAGGCTGGACTGGAGAACGCATCCGTGGAGATTATGATCAGTTGATGGAAAAAGTAGAAGAAATGGATGAAGTTGTAATGGCAGAGATTCAGAAAAGCCAGGGCGAATATAAGCCTTTGGCAAAGGTGGAGGAACTGGAAGAGGCGAATTATAACATGATTGATAACGTCCTTAATAATATGCCACCGAAGAAAGAGCCTTATCTGGAATATTTCGCCACAGAATGTGATGAGTTCCATGATATGGGAGCTTATGAAAAAAGTACCGATGTTAATCAGATTGCTGCGGTCTATGAAAAATATAGGGAGAATCCTAAAACTGCGTATCTGGGATGCTCAATGGGAATTATTTATCGTGATCCGGAAGACAGTTACTATGATGAAGCCGAATTTGCGATCGTTAAAGGGAATACCGTATTCGGAGATCTGATGGATGATGTTCGATTTTATGGAGAACTTGCACTGGTACGGGAAGGGATCGAGAAAATTCATGAAGCATTGCCGGACTACAAGTATGTACCGATGAGGGATGTTCGAGAAGCAATGTATCCTGAGAAAATGACCACAGAACAGCTGGCAGAGGCACTGGATGAGATTGCAGAAGCTTTTGATCCGTATGAGTATCGAGATAATGTGGAGAGGGGAGAAAATACGGTGCAGGAAGTAATGCTGGATTTGAGAAGTGGAAATATTCATTCCTATATTTCATATCTGAAGGATATTGTAGACGAAGAATGCGATCTGTCTGTTCGTGCAGGAGTATTGATTGAAAGACTGAAAGCCTATGAACCTGAACTTCCAAAGGATATGGAACCAATGGTGTATGTAAACTATTGTGAAGAAAGTGATCTCATGAATCCAAGATGTCAGAAGCTGTCTGAGCTGGATGCAAAAACAGCAGAAATGGATAAAGAATGGTATGCAAAACGTGATCCGAAGACAGAGGAACCTACAAAAATTGCAAAGATATATGTGACTGTATATTATGCGGAAAAAGGTGAACAGATGCTGCATCATTTTAAGAAGTCAATGGATATTGGAAATGGACATGGCGGTATTGTGAGTCAGTTGAAGTATGATAATGAAATGAAGCTTACAGATGAGTATTGGATCAATTACCAGAAAGGCAAAGGAAGTGAAGAGTTCCAAAAGTATATGGAAGATCTGACAGACATGCAGAATCATGTGCTTCCGTATCTGCAGAGTTTTTGCAATCTGGAGGAAAAAGGTGTGAAGGAGAGACGAGAACAGCAGATAGCAGAAAGATATGAAGGAAGAGCAGATGAGAGGGTAACAAGTACCGAAGCGAATGAAGTTGTTAAGGATGTAGGAAAAACAGATAGAAAACCGGCACAGCAGAAGCAGGCGGTAGATGGAAAAGATAAGAAATTATCCATTCATGAACGGCTTGAGATCAATAAGAGGATTATTCAAGAAAAGCAGGGAAAAGATAAAACGGAGAGAGGAGTTGATTTGGGTGTAAGGACAGTGTAGAATAAGCAGAACGAGTCGGAGGTCATGGATGATAACGTGGCTTCCGGCTTTATTGCGTATTGTCGGAAGAATTATAAATGGTATAATGAATGTAAATGCGATAAAAGAATGTCGCCTGTTATGCGACTTCCAAATGAGAAAAGTGTGTTATTCTGAGATCAAACAAGAGGCTAATAGAGTCAGGAGGGTGACATTATGAGTAAAAAAGGATATAGCAGACCAGGATTCTTTGGATCCATAAACCATTATGATGCAAACGGAAAAAAGTAGGCGAGAGCAGACCAGGATTCTTTGGTGGTATGAACGACTATGATGCAAATGGAAAGAAAATCGGACATAGTTCGCCTTCCTTTTTTGGTGGTATGAATCATTATGACAATAACGGGCATAAAGTAGGTGAGAGTCGACCAGGATTCTTTGGCGGTTTAAACCATTATGATGACAAGGGGCATAAGCGGGGGCATAGCAATCCAGGATTTTTAGGTGGATTCAATCATTACGGTTAAAACTGCACAGAGAGCAGCACAAGCGGCAAGGGCTGCGGCAAAAGCCGCCGTGGTTACGGTAAAGGCGATTGCCAAAGCGACCGCACTTGCCATTAAAGCGATTATTGCCGGAACGAAAGCCTTGATTGCCGCTATCGCCGCAGGCGGCTGGGTGGCGGTTTTGGTTATTATCGTGATTTGCCTGATTGGTATGATCCTCGGCTCAGTATTTGGCATTTTCTTCTCAGACGAAGATTCCGGCACTGGAATGAGTATGCAGACCGTTGTGCAGGAAATCAATACCGAATACGATACCAAGCTGCAAGAGGAAAAGAACTCGGTATCCTATGATGTTCTTGAAATGAGTGGCAGCAGAGCCGTTTGGAAAGAGGTGCTTGCCGTTTACTCTGTAAAAACGAATACGGATCAAGATAACCCCCAAGAGGTTGCCACAATGGACGATGGCAAAAAGCAACTCTTAAAAGACATCTTTTGGGAGATGAATCAAATATCTTCCCGAACAGAGAGCAAGACCGAAACAGTTATTACCGAAACCGATGACGGACACGGTAATATCGTGGAAACTGAAAGCACGGTCACACAAACCTATCTGTATATTACCGTCAGCCACAAGACTGCCGAGGAAATGGCGGCGCAATATGGTTTTAACGAAGAACAGAAAGGCTACCTCGCTGAACTGCTTGCAGATGAAAACAATTACCTTTGGTCACAGGTGCTTTACGGCATTACAGGCGGCGACGGACAGATCGTGACCGTTGCACTCTCTCTGGTTGGCAATGTGGGCGGTCAGCCGTATTGGTCGTGGTACGGTTTTAACTCCCGTGTAGAATGGTGTGCTTGCTTTGTATCTTGGTGTGCCAACGAGTGCGGCTATATCGACGCTGGAGTTATCCCAAAATATGCAGGCTGTGTCAACGGAGTACAATGGTTTAAGGATCGTGGACAATGGCTGGATGGCAGCGCCGAGCCTGCCCCCGGAATGATTATTTTCTTCGATTGGGCAGACGAAAGTGGTCAGGATGGATTATCCGACCATACGGGTATTGTTCAAAAGGTCGAAAACGGCAAGGTTTATACGGTCGAGGGCAACTCCGGCGACAGTTGCCGAGTCAATGAGTATTCTATCGGTTATTACGAGATTCTTGGCTACGGCGCACCTGCCTATTAAAATACACAAGCCGCCTGCATTTTGCAGGCGGTTGGATTACATATCAGAAAGATATTGTGCCGGTTTGAAAACTAAAAGTCTCAAAATACAGACTTAATAATTGCGATTTCACTCTCAAAGTGCTATAATACAAACTATATTTGGGTGGAGGTGCGGAAATGAAAGTACGGTACAACAAACTTTGGAAACTTCTGATTGACAAGGGAATGAAAAAGAGTCAATTACGAGAAGCGGTCGGGGCAAGCAAAAGTACATTTGCGAAACTCGGAAAAAATGAAAATGTTACCCTTCCCGTGCTGTTGAATATATGCGAATACTTAGAGTGTGATTTTGGCGACATAATGGAAGCCGTACCCGAAAATGAGGTGTAGGATCAATGAACAAGAAGATTTTAATTGTGGATGACGAAAAAGAAATCGTTGATCTGCTTGAAGTGTATTTGAGTAACGATGGTTATTCAGTATATAAATGTTATAATGGGTTAGAGGCGATGAAATGTATCAAACAGTCGCAGATTGATTTAGCGATACTTGATATTATGCTGCCGGATATTGATGGTTTTCGACTTTGCCAAAAAATTCGGGAAAAGTTTTACTTCCCTATTATTATGCTTACCGCCAAAATTGAGGATAGCGACAAGATTATGGGGCTTACGATTGGTGCGGATGATTATATAACGAAACCGTTTAATCCTTTAGAGGTTGTGGCAAGAGTAAAGACGCAATTAAGGCGTTATCAGAGCTATAACAGTCCTAATTTGAGCCAATCCGAAGAAAAAGACGAGTATGACATCAGAGGTCTACTGATAAACAGAGTCAGCCACAAGTGCTACTTGTATGGCAAAGAAATAGCCTTGACTCCGTTGGAGTTTTCTATTCTGTGGTATCTGTGCGAACATCAGGGTAAAGTTGTCGCCTCGGAGGAATTATTTGAAGCCGTGTGGAAAGAAAAGTATCTTCGCAACAGTAACAATACGGTAATGGCGCACATTGGGCGGCTTCGGGAAAAATTGAATGAACCTTCAAAAAATCCGAAGTTCATTAAAACTGTTTGGGGGGTAGGGTATGAAATTGAATAAAAAAGAAAAAAACTATCTGCTCTCTACCTTGTTCAAAGGGTATGTAATTCAATGTGCGATTTGCTCTGTGCTTATTTTTGGCGGTACTTTTCTTTTAGGAATTATGGCAGAGGAAATTCTCCGCAAGTATGTTTTGTATTATTACTTGTATTACAGAACAGTATATCTTTATATAGTGGCTGTAATCGTGTGGGGTGGCTGTATTATATACATGACATACCTACTTTTGAAAAAAGTAGTCGCCTATGTGTACGAGGTACAGGCTGCGACAGGAAAAATGTTCGATCAGAATGTCAGTTACATTGAAATGTCCCCGGAGTTGAGTGAAATCGCCGCTAACATCAATCAGTTAAAACAAGAGGCTGAAAGTAATGCAAGGCTTGCAAAAGAAAATGAGCAGCGAAAAAATGACCTGATTATGTATCTTGCACACGATTTGAAAACACCGCTTTCTTCTGTAATCGGGTATCTTACTTTACTGCGTGATGAGTCGCAAATCTCAAAGGAACTTCGAGAAAAGTACCTTTCAATCACTCTTGGTAAGGCAGAACGGTTAGAGGATCTGATTAACGAGTTTTTCGAGATAACACGATTCAATATATACGATATTACATTACAATACACGAAAATCAATTTAACTCGCCTGCTGGAGCAACTTGTATATGAATTTAAGCCTATGCTCAAATCAAAGAATTTGCAATGTAATCTTTGTGTTGATGATGATATAATGCTTCGATGTGACGCAGACAAAATTCAGCGTGTTTTTGATAACCTTTTGAGAAATGCGGTTATCTACAGTTTTGAAAATACGGATATCACGATCAGCGCACAATGTCAGGAAGATACGGTCAGCATTATTTTTTGTAACCACGGCGATACTCTGCCGGAAGAAAAGTTAAACAGGATTTTCGAGCAGTTTTATCGGCTTGACGCAGCGAGAAGTACAAGCAGTGGAGGAGCTGGATTAGGTTTGGCGATTGCAAAGCAGATTGTTGAACTACACAATGGTACAATCGTTGCAGAGAGCCAAGAGGATCAAAACAAGTTTTCAATTACTTTGCCGTTGGCGTAGGAAAATTGTAAGAATTTGCATAGAAAAAAAGAGGAATACCTTACGAGCAATCAAGAAAATACGGGCTTCTGTTTTGGTACAATAAAAGTATCAAGATAGAGGCTCGTATTTTTTGTGATACAGCATAAGGAGGAATGATGAAGTTGCTAAGAAAACAAATGCTGCTATGTTCTATTTTGTTTCTTGTATTTACGCTATCTGCCTGCTCTGCAATTGGGCAGACAGACGAAAACAATCTTACATATAGCGCAACATCCGCAGAAAAAACGGTATCAGTTGTACGAGGGACAATTACTCCAACCGTTTCAACGCAAACGACTATTGTTCCGGCAGTACCGTTTATTATTTCCTCACCCGAAAATGGCATATTTAATACAGCGGTAGAATTAGAAGAAAAAATCACTGCCGGGCAAATTATTGGAACTGTGAACGGCAAAGAATTGAAATCTCCGGTGGATGGTACAATTACCTCTATTGCCCCATCCAATGAAAGCGTACCGAGTAATTATCCCGTAGCGATAGTGCATTATACAGGATTTGCCCTCAATGTAGAGGCAGATAATTTTTTGAGTACCTTACCGGAGTATGCAGAGTTGAAAGCAAAATTTCAAGTATATGATGGTGTAGGACCAACCGATATGATTGCCGTGGTGTCGCCTGCCGCAGATGAAAATGCGTTTACGGGAATCGTGCCGCAAGAGGGCATTCTGCAATGCTTGATCAGTCAAACAGTCGATGTGAAATCGGGGCAAAGTGCAACGGTAGTCATAACGGCGACAACGAGAAATGATGTCCTTATATTGCCGCTGTCGGTAATAGCGGGTAGACAAGGGACGGGATTGGTTACTGTAATTACTCCGAATGGAGAAAGAGTGGAAACAAAAGTGACATTGGGTGTGACAGACGGAGCCAATATAGAAATACTGTCCGGCTTAGAGGAGGGCGATGTAGTTTCTGCTACTCCGCCAAACCTTGATCCGAGGGGGATTTGATAAAATGAAAGGAATTTCCGAAAAGACTTTAATCAAAATAAAGGATTTGAAAGCAAGCGTCAAATTGAATAATGGCGATATGCTGACAACAGTAACCAACGCTAATATGGAATTGCAACGAGGGCGCAGTTATGCCATTGTCGGAAAGTCCGGCTCAGGCAAAACAAGCCTTATATCCATTATTGGCTTGTTAAATCGGGAATATGAGGGCGAGTACCTTTATGATGGTATATCTATTTCTGCTTTGAAAGACCGTGATCTGTCTATACTGCGAGCCAATAATATCGGATTTGTATTTCAGAACTACTCTCTGATTAAGCACTTGCGGGTATGGGAAAATATCGAATTACCCCTACTCTATGCCAAAAAGTCGTTTACCGCCAAACAGCGTCACGAGATAATTACAGGCTTGCTAAAAAGTGTCGGCTTAGAAAGCAAGGAAAATGATTACCCAATCAATTTGTCCGGCGGTGAACAACAAAGAGTTGCAATCGCAAGGGCGCTTGCAGTATCTCCGGAAGCCATTTTATGTGATGAGCCTACGGGAGCGTTGGATAAAAAGACGGGAACGCAGATTATGGAACTGTTGCACAGCGTCGTAAAAGAAAATGGAATTATGCTGCTGTTGGTTACGCACGATCCTGATATTGCAGATACCTGTGATACGATTTTTGAAATGGATGGAGGGAGGATAACTTGTGCTAAAAATGATACTTAAAGACCTTCGTCTGTCTCCACTTAGAAGTATTCTGACAAGTGTTTCAATGCTTGTAGGCATTATCGCAATGCTTGGATCGGTATTAGTTGGTACGCTTGGACGGGAGTATTTGATTTCCGTAAACGCACAGGTATATGGCTGGTCACCTACTTACTCATTCGTGATAACGGAATCCGATTTTCACGATAGAAATAAAATGGAACAATTATTCCAGAGATTTGAAGCCATTGATGATGTAGCCGCTGTTACTTTTTCTATGGGAGAAGATATTCGATTTGCACCAATGAAAGATTTAACGCCAATACCGCCGAATGATGTTTACCAAAACCTGATGGCTTTTGATTTAGTTTGCACCACGGAGGCATATAGTCAAGTCTATAATCTTCCAATGACATCCGGTAGATGGTTAGAGCCTTCGAGTGAGGGCGGCTCGCTTGAAGTGGTCATAAACAAAGAAGCTAAAAACTATTTTAATGATTCGCCCTATGCTGCAGGAAATGTAAAAAGCACACTTTCGTTAACCCCATTCAATATTGTCGGAGTAGTAAACGATGGCAGGGATTTTCCGACTATCTATGCGGATTCTGCGGCGATCCTCAATTTCGCACCAGCAATGTGGCAAGTACAAAATGCAAATGTGTATTGGCATCCCACAACAGGACTGACAATCGAACAGATACATTCTGCCCTTGGCGACATTTTGACTGATACCATTGGCGGTTACTGGGAAAGTGCTGGGCGGAGTGATATTGGAGATACCTATGATTCGGTATTGTCCATACTGCAATTAGGGCTTTTGGTTACTTCGCTTTTGTTGCTGTTTGTTTCCGTATTAGGGCAGATCAATATCGGACTATCTTCATTGGAACAGCGCACACATGAGTTGCTGATCCGCAGAGCGATAGGTGCTTCACGAACAAATATTGTGGCATTGGTTTTAGGCTCACAGTTGATTTTATCAATATTCGTTTGCCTTGCAGCTATTTTGATTTCGCTGATTTTGGTGCATTGTATTGGAGCGTTGCTCCCTGTGGATTCCCCGGTGGGAACACCGAGTTATCCAATCAGCGTTGCTGTTGTTGCAGTTGCTGTGTCTGTGCTTACAGCATTATTGGGCGGATTATTACCAGCATTGAAAGCAGCAAAATTAGAGCCTGCATTGGCTCTTAGATAATAAAACTCAATTCAAGGAGGAAACAAAATGAAACGAACAATCTCAAAATCCGAAAGACCGTACAGACTGTTATTGTGTGTTATGATTTCTTTGCTGGTGATTATGCTGGCAGGCTGCTCCACTTCTTCGGACTCCGACACAAACACAAGAGGTTTCACGGACTTTGCTACCATTGAAGAAGAATACCTAACGACCATTGAGAGTTTGAATTGGCCGGAGGGCTTTACGCCGCCTGATGCTTTGGAAGGCGAAGATACGGGAGCGTCTTTTCAGATAGGATATGGCGATACAAGAGCATCTAACCTTTGGGAATATTCTTGGATGCAGGAATGGCTTGATACTTACAATACGGATTCGGAAAGGGCGGCAAAAGCCTTAGCTGAACTCGAAAAAGCCTTTGATATGCCTTATATGGGAACAGATCGCTGTGATGACGCCACACGCAAATATCTTCGTGATAATATTGATAAAGCTAAGTTGGGAGATCCGTCTGGATTTACAGAGTGTATTCAGGCAAATTATGCCGATTAAAAATGGCACATAGGAGTTTTGGTGTTGGGAGGTGAGCACATATATGCAGAGAAAACGCCGTAAGAAAAAACGATTTGGAGTATTTTTGTTTTTGCTTGTAGTTTGTATCGGCATAGGTATAATGTTTGTGCCGTGGGCAATGCAGCCGGAAAATTTCAGAGAGGTAAAGAATAAAATAAATGGTTTTCTCTACAAAGAAGATTTTCCTGACTCTTATAATGCAAAATCGCTGATTTTGGTGGATTGTTCTGATGATGAAATATTTGTTTCAAAAAACGAGAACGAGCCACAAATTCCTGCAAGTTTAGCCAAGCTGTTTGTTATTGAGTATGCGTCAACTTTAGCAGACCTTGATAGTATCGTTGTTGCAGACTATGGTGCTATTTCACTCACGAAACCTGGCTCGTCTGTTGCTCAAATCAAGGAAAAAGAATACTTTTTACACAATCTATTTGCGGCAATGTTAGTACCGTCAGGGAATGACGCAGCTTATGTGGTTGCTGATTATTGTGGAGGATTACTTTCGCCGCAAGCAGAAAGCTGTCAAGAGCGTGTGAGGATTTTCATGGAGAACTTAAACCTGCATTTGTAACAGCAGGGGTACTTAGACACAGTTTTATATGATCCGAGTGGTTTTGATATGGAGGCACTTACCACCACTTTAGATTTGAAAGAAGTAGTATATCGGTTGTTGGAATACTCGTGGTTTAGAGAAATTGTATCTCAAAACACTTATACGGCAACACTGCCTGATGGCAGTACACAAATATGGCAGAATACAAACGCCTTCCTTGATCCGACATCCGAATATTACAACGAAAATGTATGCGGAATTAAGACTGGCTCTCTGTCTGACGACTATAACTTGATTGTGCTTTATCAGCAGCACGGAAAAGAGTTTTTGATATGCAGTTTAGGCTCTCAGTCCGATTCCTCTCGTTATGACGATGTGAATTTTATTCTGAAAACGATTGATGAATCGTATTATCTCACGCAATAAATCTTATGTTGTCCAAGACAAAAAAACTAACCAAGGGGGGTGATAATATCGGACGAATCGTAATAATGGAGTTCAAAGCACAAGACTCAACAGCCTTTGACGATATGCTGGCTTTTGTAAAACAGCACCCTGATTTTGAAAAATTAGAGATTTCATATGAGCCGACATTATCCCTTTCCGGCTTAGAAATCAATTTGAGCCGGCGCAGAGTTATCAATAACGGTCAGGAAATTGAACTGACCGTCAAAGAGTACGATATACTCTGCTTGCTCGCAGCCAATAAAGGTCGTGTTCTTACATACGAGCAGATTTATGATAAGGTGTGGGGCGAAATATCAGCAGGCAATGAAAAGGATACCGTAGGCTTTCACATTCGGAATCTTCGTAAAAAACTTTGTGATACAAACTCTCACTTTTCCATAGATAGTGTTCGTGAGATCGGCTACCGCTTTAACAGTCAGTAAGCAGTCCCTCGTAGTTCATAATGAATTGCGAGGGATTATTCATTTTCTAAGACGGTATGTCGGAATTTGATAAATCCCTGCAAATGTTGATTTTATACGACTGTTAAGAGCAATATCGTGTCTAAACTTGCGACTGGACTTTGCATTTTCTACGAGTTATCTTCGTAATATCTCGGCATTATACTACTGGAATGTTTATCATAAACAGGGCATGATTTATGGCAGAATGGGCAGTCGTTCTCGTGCCATTTATTAGGTCTTGCTTGGATACGAATATGTTTAACTCCATTCTTATCAGAGTAAAGATTACAATTTTTTATAACTGTGTTCTTGACATTAAGGACACTTTTGCATAATGTATTAACTGAAGCCACTTGTGAATACTCCTTTTGTGTTTTTCTTCGCAGTTAATACATTAAAGGACACAAGTGTTTTTTCAATATGGTGTTGTTAATTTATGGTGTTAGGCTTCCACCATTATGCCAGAAGCCTCATATAAATTTATTGGGAAGAGTTACCGATCAAGTTTTCTCAGAATCCGAAGAATGGGATATTGATACGGTGTCAGAAACTATTGCATCGGAATATGAAAGAGCAACGAATCTTTCGATAAATAAAGAGAAGCAGAATTTGCCAATAGAAGAAAAACGAACGATAGATGTTAAAGAAATACGAGAATGGCTGAACTTTATTATTACGATTATATCAGTTGTTTTGGGAGTTACGAATTCTTCAGCAACAACGATAAATAATTACAATTATACACAACAAGTCAATAATTATTACATCGTTGGAATGGGATATGATGCGAAGGAGCTAAATACGACTAAATATAGAATCGTTAATAGAGAATCTATTGTACGACTGAAGCATGACTGCCATTCGATTGTAATTGAAAAGCTTGAGGAAGGGAAAGTTGTTAGAATTATAGATAAATATAAAAAGTGGCGACAGATAATTTGGGAGAATGAAGATGGTGAAGAATGTATGGGGTGGATTCAAAATTATAGATTAACTGAGTTTAAAGTGCCTAGAAATAAATGATGTATATTTGATGAAATAGAATCTATAAGTGAAGGAAGTATTATGTGTGGTAGATATTATATTGATTCTGATATGGCAGATGAAATCGAAAAAGTAGTGCATGATATAGACCAACGGATCCGGCAGGAACATTTTGCAGGAGATATCTTTCCAACCAATGTAGCACCGATCATTGAAAAATCAGAACATGGATTGAAACTGGATGTTTGCAAGTGGGGATATCCATTGTCACAAGGAAAGAATCTGGTTATAAATGCAAGAGCAGAATCTGTTATGGACAAACCTTCTTTTCGAAATGGAATCCTCTATCACCGCATTTTGATACCGGCAAGTGGGTTCTATGAATGGAATCGGTTAAAAGAGAAAAATACATTTTCCAGATATGATGCACCAGTATTGTATATGGCTGGCTTCTGTGATTGGTTTGAGAATGAACGACGATTTGTGATTATGACTACAGCAGCCAATGAATCTATGATAAAAGTACATGATCGTATGCCGCTGATATTGGAAAAAGGACAGCTGAAAGATTGGTTCGATGACAGGAAAATGGAGCAAATTCTGCATCAGGTACCGGTTCAGCTAAAACGAGAGGCAGAATACGAACAGCAGAGCTTATTCTTATAATGGTTCAGAGGAGAAATAGAAAGATGCAAATATTTGTTGATGCAGATGCCTGCCCAGTGGTTGCGATCATTGAAAAGATTGCAAAAGATAATAGTGTTCCGGTAATGTTGTTGTGTGATACAAACCATGTTCTGTCATCGACTTATAGTAAAGTTGTTGTTGTCGGTGCAGGAGCAGATGCAGTAGATTATAAACTGATTAGTATCTGCCATAAAGGAGATATTGTCGTATCACAGGACTATGGTGTGGCTGCAATGGCATTGGGAAAAGGTGCTTATGCTATTCATCAATCAGGTAAATGGTACACGGATGATAATATTGATCAGATGCTAATGGAACGTCACCTGAGTAAAAAAGCCAGAAGAAGTTCCCGTAAATGTCATGTCAAGGGACCGAAGAAGCGGACGGAGGAAGATGATGAAAGATTCGCTCAGTCTTTTGAAAAAATGCTTTTGATGGCACGGGAGAAAGAAGGCAGATGAGGAATTGTAGATGCAGAGGAACGACAGAAGCTATAAAGACTTAAAACAAAAACAGAAGAGTGCAATAGCAGATAAAACATACAAAATGCACTTGAAGTTTTATCTTGAGAATCAGCGAATGCCGGATGCTACTGAAATGAATGATATATGCAAAAGTTTGTTTACGGCAGTTCAATCGCTTGCTCCTAAAACGGAATATGAAGAATTTTATAAAATTGTTGAAAAGCGTGAAAAGAGTTATGAAGAACGTATCCTGAGAGACATTCAGAATGGAATTATAATAGAAACACTTATGGCAAAAAAACATAAGAAAACGCCGGAAGAAAAAGCAGCTGTTGCGAAACAAAAGAAGCAGCAGAGGCGAGCAAGACGGAAACAAGAAACAAGAGATAATCTGGCTAAAGAAGAAATCTTGCAAGATGACAGATTTTTCGTTATTGCCGGTTATACCTCCGGAGGTGCACCGTATGGTGTCACCTGGGAGGAAATGGGTCTGAAACCTTGGGAAGATTTGGAAGAGAATAATTGAGTTGTCAGTGCAATCTTATTTATCTCTTGTGACAGAAACAGGTTCCCGTTTTGCCGGAAGTAAGTCTGAATTGATTTCAGGAGCATCGAGCAGCACAGAGAAATTTTGCTGAATGATATCCAGTGTTTTCTGCTTTTTCTGTAATTTCTGTTTTTCCCGGATGGTAGCAGCTTGTTCAGATTCAAGATTTTCAATCCGCTTCTGGATTTTTTCAGAGCTAGGGATTTTGGTAACACCGAGATCCTGAAGCTCTTTTTTTAGTGAATCGTGGAGTTGGTATTCTGCCAGATGCTTGGAACGGTATTCTTTTGGATTTTTTGCAGATTTGCAATCTTCTATCACTTTACGGCAGAGCCGGTAAGAATCACAGTGTTTCTGAATGACTTTCTGCGTGCTTAGCTCACTGGTGATGTGTGCTATTCTCTGATCAGCCGCTTTAACAGAAGCATCAACATCAGAAACATGCTGCCTGAAATCCTCATAATTCAGTAGGTTATTTTCTGAAAGATAGTTGAAGGTGCGGGCTGCCTCTTTTAGATTATTGAGTTTTGCCCAATGTTCAAATCCTTCTCGATTGCCAGTCGTTACATACGTGGAGATATTGATATACAGGCGAGCTTCTCTGGACAGATGTTTTGGAGTTTTCACTTTGCTACGATTTTTAGCTAAGCGGATGCGGACGTTTTCTTCCGTATAATAACTTCCCAGAGATTTCATATAAGTGAAATTTTTTTGTTCCGGTGCACGGAAAGAAAGATGCTTTCCCTGCCGGACTTCATATCCAGCTAACTGCATTTTTTGTAGAAATTCCTCATAGTTGATGGAAGTCCAGATTGCTTTATCAACTGCAACACGTAGCTTGGCTTTCCAACTGGTGCCACGATGATATTCCATGTTCTCTTTATAGCTTTTTCCTTTTTCTCCGGTTGGCATACTGGTGGCAAGTCCATTTTCCAGGCAGATACGATTACTGATTCTGCAGAGTTTATGGTAGCTCCGCTTATTGGAAACATACTTGTGATGATCAACAAAGCTTGCAGCGTTGAAGATGATATGGTTATGAATGTGCTTTTTATCAACATGGGTACTGATCACGTATTCATATTTTCCTTTCAGTACTTCGGCTGCAAATTGCTGTCCTAAGCGATGGGCAGTTTCGGCATCAACTTCTCCAGGTTTAAATGACTGGATCAGATGAAATGCCAGGTTATCACCTTTGTCCATTCCATTCTTTTTTGCCATTTCTCTAGTCATGGAAAATTCGAGATCAGCAGTTTCCGGGGAACAGCCAAAACTGGAAACCAGCAGTTTTTCATCAGTCTTGTCTGGATTCGTGATATAGTCCAGAGCTTTCTTGTCTGTTACTTTAATGGGGAAGATCTTAATATATGCCATAGTTCTTTCATCATCTCTTTCAATTCTTGCATTTCTTCCGGATATAGATCTCCGGTGGTATTTACCTTTTTTGCAATCTGGTTGATATTTATGCCAATCTTGTGCATTTCCTCATACTGTTTCTTCAGAGGAGTTGTATCTGTGTTGACGATGTAGCCGTCGATTGCCATCTTACGCAGATAAGCTCCCATGTTCTTGGTTTTTGATTCTATCATCTTCCTGCGGATTAGCTTTCGTTCTTCTTCTGTGACATAAAAATGAATTTCTTTGTTTCTTTTTCTTTCAGCCATTAGCAGTTTCTCCTTTCTGAGAGGGCAGTAGTATCGTTGCTTTCAGCGTTTTTCAATTCAGGGCAGGGTACCCTAAATTGGGATTTTCCGGAAGTGTATCCTCACTTCCTGTCCTTGCTGCTGTTTTACCCCTCTATTAGTTAAAGTCAGGAGAACCGGGAAAATGCAAAAGAATTTGGCAGGTAGTACGGGATACGAAAATGTGGTATGATTATGGGCAGGATATCAGAAGAATCAGGAGTTGAAAAGATTGTGAAGACGGAAGAAATCTTTGAATACGTGCAGAAACAGTACGGTACAGTTCCAGAATATTTATGGAGTAAATCTCCAGACAGTGTTGTACTTCGTCATAAAAATGGAAAATGGTATGCAGTATTCATGACAGTTGAGAAATCTAAGTTGGGATTGCGCAGGAACGCAGACATACTCTTCATGCCGGATGCTTTGAATTTGGTGTTGATGGTGTGGTATAAAAAAAGTTGACAGCTTATTCTCAAGGATTTCATAATAAAACCAAGAGAATAAGGAGGTATTCAAAGTGGCACGTAAATATGACCATGAATACAAAGTACAGGCAGTAAAACTTGCCAAAGAAATCGGCGGCGCTAAGGCTGCTAAAGAATTAGGAATCCCTGAAGGAACCATCCATACCTGGCTGAAAGCTGTTAGAGCCGGTAAGCTGGATATCGGGGAAGGCTCCCATACTCCCACCAGCGCAATGAGCCTGTCAGAAGAGATTACCATGCTACGTAAACGGGTCAAGGAACAGGATAAGGAAATCCGTCGCCTGAAGGAAGAAAACGAATTTCTGGAGGAAGCCAGTGCTTTTTTCGCCGCCAGCCGTCGGAAGTCAGCAAAAACCAGAGAATGATCTTTCTGGCCCTGAAGACAGAGGACGGCAGGATTACCGGGAAAATCTCATTCTACTGCAGAATGCTTGGGATCAGCCGCCAAGGCTTCTATAAATATCTCGCAAACAAAGACCGCCCCTGGAAGTACCAGGATCTTGCAGATGCCATGAAAGAAATCGTCAGCGAGGATGAATGTAACGATACTTATGGCCGGATCCGGATGTACCAGGCATTGTTGCTGAAACAGCCGGAAGGAGTGCAGATTCCCAGTGAGCGAACCGTATACCGTGTTATGGAACAGATTGGCTTGAGCCATCGGCCCAGGAGAAAACCCAACGGGATTACAAAGGCTGATCGTGAAGCCATGAAATCAGATGATTTACTAAAGCGAGATTTTCGTTCTGATATTCCATTGGCCAAATGTATCACTGATATCACGGAAATCCCGGCCTCCAATGGAAAACTGTATGTATCTGCAATTTTTGACTGCTTTGATCTCAGTGTCCTCGGTCTGGCAATGGAAACGAATATGAAAGCCGATCTATGTATCCATACATTGGAAAATGCCCTGACTGCTTATCCTGCATTGGAAGGCGCTGTCATCCACAGTGACCGCGGGACACAGTATACCAGTGAGTCCTACCGTCAGACCATCCGGGCGCATCATATCCATCAAAGCATGAACAGTGCCGGAGGGCGCTGTCATGATAATGCACGCTGCGAAAGCATGTGGGCCAGAATGAAGACGGAACTCCTTTATGACCGTTATGATGCAAAGCAGATGGAAGTAGAAGAACTAAAGGTACTTATCTGGAGATACTTCCTCAGCTATTGGAACAACCGGAGGATCTGCTCTGCCAATGGAGGCCTTCCGCCCATGGTAAAACGTAGGCAATACTATGATACTTTGGAGGTAGCTGCATAGTCGGTGATATCCTTGAGAAAAATGTGTCAACTAATCTTGACAATATCAATCCGATGCGGCTACACCGATATGAGGAAGCAGCTCAATGGCTTGCTGGATATCATCCAGTACAACTTCAAACTGGATCCTTACAGCAATTCCTTATTCCTGTTCTGTGGAAAGAGGGC
>NZ_JACRSZ010000027.1 GCF_014385005.1 Jingyaoa shaoxingensis
TCTTCGTGAGATATTCAATCTGCTGACGAAGGTTTTCTTTTTCCAGACGGTCTGCTTCCAATGTTTTTTGTAAAGACTGGATCAGTTCTGTCTGTGTGGAAATGGTCTTATTCAGTTGGTTGATCATGTCCTTGTACGCGAGGATTTTTGAATCTTTTGAATCTTTTGAATTACCAGCCATATGTTTTCTGCTCCTTTTTCACTACTCTTATTGTACCATAAAAAGCAATGAAAAAGAAGCAGGAAACCCAGCATTAGCAAGGCTTTGATAAGGATGGTAGTAGAAAACCAGTAAAATCAAGGCTTTGCAGACAGCAGGCAGACGGTGCTTTTATAAAAAATGAATATGAAGATGGAAAAAGACGCATTTTGAGATTTGCGTCTTTTTCTATTGGGCTTTCTGCTTTACCTTGAGAAATGAGCAGACAACAGCAAACGCCATTGAATGGACTTCCATTGATGGTGTTTTTTTATTGTCTGGAAAGGAGCAGAAAAATGGAAACAACACATGAAAAAGCAAAACGAAAGGCGGTCTATGTGTGCCCTTAAATTAGGAAGCCTGTTTGACGGAATCGGCGTGTTCCCTCTTGCGGCTTCCCGTAATGGAATTATTCCCGTTTGGGCAAGCGAGATTGAAAAATCCCCGATAGCCATAACAAAACGCCACTTCCCAGACATGGAACATTTAGGGGATATTACAAAGATACACGGAGGGAACATCCCTCCTGTTCACATTATTACATTCGGTTCTCCCTGCCAGAACCTGTCTAAAATCGGAAAGCGTGAGGGACTGGCTGGAAGCAAATCAGGACTGTTTTTTCAGGCTATCAGAATTATAGAAGAAATGAGGTGTGCTACAAATGGGTTATATCCAGTTATCGCTGTTTGGGAAAACGTCATGGGAGCGTTTTCTTCAAATGACAGGATGGATTTTAGAGCCGTGCTGCAATCATTTTCCGATACCGAAATTTCAATGCCTTCTACTGGAGGATGGGCTAACGCCGGTATGGTGCGAGGGGGAAAGACTGACCTGTGCTGGCGGCTCATGGATGCCCAGTATTGGGGAAAGCCCCGGCTTGTTCAGCGAAGAAAGAGAATCTTCCTTGTGGCAGATTTTAGAGGACAGCGTTCCGCAGAAATACTATTTAAGCCCCGTGATATGTTCCCGCTTCCTCCGCCTTGCACAGACTACGGGCTGCCCGCCGCCGGAGCCAGTCGAATATCTCTTGATAAAACAAGGGGGAAAATACCCGTCATCCGCCCCTTTCAGAAACGGCGTATGCGGAGTGCTGCAAAATCAGGAAACCAGTCTGCTTTCCTCGCAAGTTTCGGACGGCCAGATGAACCTTTTCCAACTTTACTGGCAAAAGCAGTCAATATGATTTCATTCTGGTATGAGGGGGAAGAAAAAGACGGAGTTCTCCGAAATTTGACACCTGTTGAGTGTGAGCGCCTGATGGGATTACCGGAGGGGTGGACAGCATATGGAAATTTAGGACAGCCCATTAGTGATAATGCACGGTGCAAAGCACTTGGAAATGCAATCGCCCTGCCGTGTGCTGATTACATCATGGCAGGAATAGCAGAAACCATACATGAATAAGAAAGGCGGTTTTGTATGACAGAGAAAAATCGTTCACCTCCGTTGTCGGATGGAACATCAACAGAAGCTATCGAGCCAACTATATTATTTCAGAAAGGACAGGTACATCTATATGGAATTAAAATTCGTTATCCCCAACATGGAAAAGACATTTGGCAACTTGGAGTTTGCCGGAGAAGACAAAATAGAACAGAGAAGAATCAACGGACGCATGGCGGTACTTTCTCGCAGCTTCAACCTTTATTCAGACGTACAGAGGGCAGATGATATTGTGGTTATCCTCCCTGCCGAAGCCGGAGAGAAACATTTTGACTTTGAGGAACGTGTAAAGCTCGTCAATCCCCGTATCACCGCAGAGGGCTATAAAATCGGCACAAGGGGCTTTACCAACTACATTTTGCACGCTGACGATATGGTAAAAGCGTAAGGAAAAGGAGGACATCAGACTATGAGATTAGCAAACGGAATCGTGATTGACAAGGAAGCAACATTCGGGGCATTGAAATTTTCTGCCCTCCGTCGTGAGGTTCACCTCCAGAATGAAGACGGCTCGGTATCAGAAGAAATCAAGGAGCGTACCTATGACTTAAAATCCAGAGGACAGGGGCGTATGATTCAGGTTTCCATCCCTGCCAGCGTGCCATTAAAGGAGTTCGATTACAACGCAGAGGTGGAACTTATCAATCCGGTGGCAGACACCGTAGCAACGGCTACTTTTCAGGGGGCAGAGGTGGACTGGTACATCAAGGCGGAGGATATTATCCTGAAAAAAGGGGCTGCCATGAATCCTCAGCCACCAAAGAAAGACGCTCCCCCTGCAAAATAACAGATAAATAAGAGAAAAATGAAAGGAGGATTGTTTCCATGAAGCAGCTTTTCCCCCGTGGAAAACGTATCCGCCCCACGGATAAAGACCTTGTGTTCCATACTGCCCTTGCCACCCTGTTCCCTGTCTTCCTGCTGGTTGTCCTGCTGTTTCATATCCGGCAGATAGCTGGAACCAACTGGCAGGAAGTGTCCCTCTCCCAGATAGTACAGTATGTAAATATCCCTTACCTGTTATTCAGCATGGGCGTAGCAGGGCTGGTGTGCCTTACAGCAGTTCTTCTGTTCTGGCGATACCGCAGGGATGAAGTAAAGCAGCTCATCCACCGCCAAAAACTGGCAAGGATGGTGTTGGAAAACAAGTGGTATGAATCAGAGCAGAGAAAAGAAGACGCTTTTTTCAAGGACTTGTCTTCCAGCCGTTCCAAAGAAACCATCACTTACTTTCCCAAAATCTATTACCGGATGAAACAGGGCTTGCTCCATATCCGTGTGGAAATCACCTTGGGGAAATATCAGGAGCAGCTCTTAAACTTGGAGAAAAAGCTGGAAAGCGGCTTGTACTGTGAGCTGACGGATAAGGAATTAAAGGATTCCTACGTGGAGTACACTCTGCTTTATGATACCATTGCCAACCGTATTTCCATTGAGGACGTACAGGCAAAGGACGGCAGGCTCCGGCTCATGGAAAATGTCTGGTGGGAGTATGACAAGCTCCCCCATATGCTCATTGCCGGAGGAACCGGCGGCGGAAAGACCTACTTCATCCTGACCCTCATTGAAGCTCTGCTCCGCACCAACGCTGTCCTGTTCGTCTTAGACCCAAAGAACGCCGACCTTGCGGATTTACAGGCGGTTATGCCGGAGGTGTACTACAAAAAGGAAGATATGCTCGCCTGCATTGACCGTTTCTATGAAGAAATGATGAAACGCAGCGAAGACATGAAGCTCATGGAGAATTACCGGACAGGGGAAAATTACGCTTATCTGGGACTTCCGGCAAATTTCCTTATCTTTGATGAATATGTGGCATTTATGGAAATGCTCGGCACAAAGGAAAATGCTGCCGTCCTTAATAAGTTAAAACAAATCGTTATGCTTGGGCGGCAGGCTGGCTTCTTCCTGATTCTCGCCTGCCAGCGTCCAGACGCAAAGTATCTGGGGGATGGAATCCGTGACCAGTTCAATTTCCGTGTGGCTCTGGGGCGGATGTCGGAAATGGGTTATGGGATGATGTTCGGGGAAACCACAAAGGACTTCTTCCTCAAGCAGATAAAAGGGCGTGGCTATGTGGATGTGGGAACCAGCGTTATCTCGGAGTTTTACACGCCCCTTGTGCCAAAAGGGCACGATTTCCTCAAGGAAATAAAAAAGCTCATAGACAGCAGGCAGGGAGTGCAGGCGGCGTGCGGAGCGAAAGCCGCAGAAACGGACTGACCTGCTGTGGCTGGTGTGCCGCAAGGCACGCCAGCATAAACCCCTCGTATCTAACAGAGGGGTACAAATCGACAGGCAACAACCAAACAACAGGGCAGAATCCCACGGTACACAAGGGATTTTCCCATATCCGGCGTGTGTCAACAAGGCTCTGAAAGTTGACATACGCTTTTTTAGACAGGAGGGATTTTCACTGAATGAAGAAACATGGGTACGGGACATCAAAGAAAAACGGGAAGTTTACGGTATCTCACAACAAAAACTTGCCCTAGCTGCCGGAATCACCCGTCCGTACCTGAGCGATATTGAAACGGGCAAGGCTCACCCATCCGAAGCATTACAGGAAGCCATCACGGAAGCTCTGGAACGCTTCAATCCAGACGCTCCTCTTGAAATGCTCTTTGATTATGTTCGGATTCGTTTTCCCACTACGGATGTGAAGCATATCGTGGAAGACGTGCTTCGGCTAAAGCTCCCCTACTTTATCCATGAAGACTACGGCTTCTATTCTTACACAGAGCATTACTATCTGGGGGATATTTTCGTTCTGGTATCGCCGGAACTGGAAAAAGGGGTGCTGCTGGAACTGAAAGGGCGTGGCTGCCGCCAGTTTGAAAGCTATCTGCTGGCACAGGAACGGAGCTGGTATGAGTTTTTCATGGATGTTCTCATGGAGGACGGCGTGATGAAGCGGCTTGACCTCGCCATCAATGACAAAACGGGAATCCTGAACATTCCCCATCTGACAGAGAAGTGCCGGAATGAAGAATGTATCTCGGTCTTCCGCAGCTTCAAAAGCTACCGCAGCGGCGAACTGGTACGGCGTGGGGAAAAAGAATGTATGGGGAACACCCTGTATATCGGCTCCCTCCAAAGTGAGGTGTACTTCTGCATTTACGAAAAGGACTATGAGCAGTACAAAAAACATGATATTCCCATTGCGGACGCAGAGGTAAAGAACCGTTTTGAAATCCGGCTGAAAAATGAGCGTGCCTTTTACGCCATCCGTGACCTGTTAGAACACGACAATCCAGAACGGACAGCCTTTCAAATCATCAACCGCTATGTCCGGTTCGTGGACAGGGACGATACGAAGCCCCGTTCTGACTGGCGTATCAGTGAGGAATGGGCGTGGTTTATCGGGGAACACAGGGGAAGCCTGAAACTGACAACGAAACCGGAACCCTATTCCTTTGAACGCACCCTGCACTGGCTCTCCCATCAGGTAGCCCCCACGTTAAAGCTGGCTCTCCGTCTGGATAAGCTGAACCACACCCAGATTGTCCATGACATCATCACCCATGCAAGGCTGACGGAGAAGCACGAAAAAATCCTGAAGCAGCAAGCCGCCGCTGCAAAGGAGGTGGTGCTTTAACGGCGGCAATCTTGAAACCTAAGGAATCTTACAGGAAAGAAAGGAGCTTTTATGAATTTCGGACAGAATCTTTACAACTGGTTTTTATCCAACGCCCAGTCCCTTGTGCTGCTGGCAATCGTGGTGATTGGACTGTACCTCGGATTTAAGAGGGAATTTTCCAAACTTATCGGTTTTTTAGTAGTTTCCCTTGTAGCGGTTGGTCTGGTCTTCAATGCGGATGGTGTAAAGGACATCTTACTGGAACTGTTCAATAAGATTATCGGTGCATAGGAAACCCTTGTTACACTTCCGCTATGGAGCAAGCTCTGATTGCTTCATGGTGGAAGTCCACTAGGGGCTTGGGGAGCGTAACTCCCCAAAACCTTAACAGAGAAAGGACTTGATACTGATTGAGGAAATGAGAATCTACATCCTGAACACCACACGGTTTTACCATGAGGATTTTGAGGAATATCCTGGGGCATGGTTTTCCTGTCCTGTGGATTTTGAAGAAATCAGGGAACGTCTTGGGGTTCAAAGTGAGGAAGAAATCGAAATTGAAGACTATGAGCTGCCCTTTCCATTGGAAGGCAACACAAGGCTCTGGGAAATCAACGCACTTTGCCGGATGATACTGGAAATGCAAGGAACGCCCCTCTATTATGAAATGGATGTGGTACAAAAGCGGTGGTTTCCTAGCTTTACGGAATTTATCGACCACAAAGACCAGATACGCTATTATCCAGTGCAGGACGGGGAATCTCTCGCCCGTTATTTGGTGCAGGAAGTACAGATATTTGGAGAAGTACATCCAGACCTGATGAACCATATCGACTACGCTGCCATTGGTCAGGAACTGGAAGCCAGTGAAAACTACCTGTTTACGGACAATGGTATCTTTTATTACCGCTAAAAGGAGGTGGAGGAACTTGGAAGAAATGCGGATTTACATTGCCAACTTAGGCAAATACAATGAGGGCGAACTGGTCGGGGCATGGTTCACGCCGCCTGTGGACTTTGAGGAAGTCAAAGAACGTATCGGTTTGAATGATGAATATGAGGAATACGCCATCCATGATTATGAGCTGCCTTTTGAGATTGACGAATATACCCCCATTGAGGAAGTCAACCGCCTGTGTGAAATGGTGGAGGACTTACCGGAGTACATTCAGGAGGAACTATCAGAGCTGCAATCCTACTTTGGCAGTATCGAAGAACTCTGTGAGCATGAAGACGATATTATCTGCCATTCCGGCTGTGACGATATGGCGGATGTGGCTCGTTACTATCTGGAAGAAAGCGGACAGCTTGGGGAACTTCCGGCACACTTACAAAACTATATCGACTATGCTGCCTATGGGCGTGACATGGAATTGGATGGAACCTTTGTTGTCACGAACCACGGCGTATATGAAATCTTACGGTAGACCCGTCTGTATCTCCTTTGGGAAGTGCAGGCGGCTTTTTGATTCAGGGGCGGCTTTTGCTGCCCCATCTTTTAGAAAGGACGGACAACATGAAGAAAATACGAAGCTATACCAGTATCTGGTCGGTGGAAAAGGTACTCTATTCCATCAATGATTTTAAGCTGCCATTCCCCATCACGTTCACACAGATGGCGTGGTTCGTGGTATCGGTGTTTGCAGTTATGCTCTTGGGGAACCTCCCTCCCCTTTCATTCATTGACGGAGCATTTTTGAAATACTTCGGCGTACCCTTTGCCCTCACTTGGTTCATGTGCCAGAAGACCTTTGACGGGAAGAAGCCTTACGGCTTCCTGAAATCCGTACTGGCATATCTGGTACGCCCGAAACTGACCTATGCAGGAAAGCCCGTGAAGCTGGAAAAGGAATATCCGGCACAGCCCATCACGGCAGTAAGGAGTGATATTTATGGCATATCCGATTAAGTATATCGAAAATAACCTTGTGTTCAACCATGACGGGGAGTGCTTCGCTTACTATGAGCTGCTTCCCTACAACTATTCCTTTTTAAGCCCCGAACAGAAATATCAGGTACACGATTCCTTCCGGCAGCTTATCGCCCAGAACAGGGACGGAAAGATTCACGCCCTGCAAATCAGCACGGAATCCAGCATACGGGCAGCACAAGAACGCTCCAAACAGGAAGTGACAGGCAGGTTAAAAGACGTTGCCTGTGCAAAGATTGACGCACAGACCGAAGCCCTGATTTCCATGATAGGGGAAAATCAGGTGGACTACCGTTTTTTTATCGGCTTCAAGCTGCTTGTCAATGAGCAGGAAGTCACCATGAAGCAGTTTCGCAGGGAAGCAAAGACCGCTGTTTCTGACTTCCTCCATGAAGTCAACCACAAGCTCATGGGGGATTTTGTTTCCATGAGCAATGAGGAAATCTGGCGGTTTCAGAAGATGGAAAAACTGCTGGAAAGTAAAATCTCACGCCGCTTTAAAGTCCGGCGGCTTGATAAGGACGATTTTGGCTATCTGATTGAGCATTTATACGGGCAGACCGGAACCGCCTACGAAGATTATGAGTATTACCTGCCGAAGAAGCGGTTTCAGGAGGAAACACTGGTGAAATACTATGACCTCATCCAACCCACCCGTTGTCTGATAGAGGAAAACCAGCGGTATCTGAAAATCGAACAGGAAGACGGGACAGTGTATGCCGCCTACTTTACCATCAACAGCATTGTAGGGGAACTGGACTTCCCATCCTCGGAAATCTTTTACTATCAACAGCAGCAATTCACCTTTCCCATTGATACCTCTATGAATGTGGAGATTGTGACAAACCGGAAAGCCCTCTCCACGGTGCGGAACAAGAAAAAAGAGCTGAAAGATTTGGACAACCATGCATGGCAGAATGACAGCGAAACCAGTACAAACGTGGTGGACGCTTTAGACAGCGTGAATGAGCTGGAATCCACCTTAGACCAGAGCAAGGAATCCATGTATAAGCTGTCCTATGTGGTACGTGTGACGGCTCCCGACTTGGAAGAACTGAAACGACGTTGCAATGAGGTGAAAGATTTTTATGACGATTTGAATGTGAAGCTGGTTCGCCCCTTTGGGGATATGCTGGGGCTGCATGGGGAATTTCTTCCTGCCAGCAAACGGTATCTGAACGATTACATCCAGTATGTCACCAGTGACTTCCTCGCTGGTCTTGGCTTCGGGGCAACCCAGATGTTAGGAGAAACGGAGGGTATTTATATCGGGTACAGCCTTGATACAGGAAGAAACGTGTACTTAAAGCCTGCCCTTGCCAGTCAAGGGGTAAAAGGCTCCGTCACCAACGCCCTTGCTGCCGCTTTTGTCGGCTCCCTCGGCGGTGGAAAATCATTCAGCAACAACATGATTATCTATTATTCCGTATTGTTTGGGGCACAGGCTCTCATTGTTGACCCGAAAGCGGAACGGGGACGCTGGAAAGAAACCCTGCCGGAAATCGCCCATGAAATCAATATCGTAAACCTGACTTCGGAGGAACAGAACAGGGGCTTACTTGACCCGTATGTGATTATGGAGAACCCAAAGGATTCCGAATCACTGGCAATCGACATCCTGACTTTTTTAACGGGCATTTCCAGCCGTGACGGGGAAAAGTTCCCTGTTCTTCGGAAAGCTATTCGTGCAGTAACAAACAGTGAAGAACGGGGGCTTTTCAAAGTGATTGAGGAACTACGGGCGGAGGGAACCACCATCAGCACCAGCATAGCCGACCATATCGAATCCTTTACGGACTATGACTTTGCACACCTGCTCTTTTCGGATGGGGATGTCACACAGTCCATCAGCCTTGAAAAGCAGCTCAATATCATTCAGGTAGCAGATTTGGTGCTGCCGGATAAGGAAACCTCATTTGAAGAATACACCACAATGGAGCTGCTTTCCGTGGCAATGCTCATTGTAATCAGCACCTTTGCCCTCGACTTCATCCACACCGACCGCAGCGTGTTTAAGATTGTGGATTTGGACGAAGCATGGAGCTTCTTACAGGTGGCACAGGGCAAGACCCTCTCCATGAAGCTGGTTCGTGCCGGACGTGCCATGAACGCAGGCGTTTACTTTGTCACCCAGAACACGGACGATTTGCTGGATGAAAAGCTGAAAAACAATCTGGGCTTGAAATTTGCGTTCCGTTCCACGGACATCAACGAAATCAAGAAGACCCTCGCCTTTTTCGGGGTGGATTCCGAAGATGAAAACAATCAGAAGCGGCTCCGTGACTTGGAAAACGG
Organism: Jingyaoa shaoxingensis; assembly: GCF_014385005.1. Lineage (GTDB taxonomy): Bacteria > Bacillota > Clostridia > Lachnospirales > Lachnospiraceae > Marvinbryantia > Marvinbryantia shaoxingensis. Next base: position 9,448 of record NZ_JACRSZ010000027.1, read on the forward strand.
ACAGTGCCTTATCAGTGATTTGTACGGGCGTGTGGGGGTGATACAGTTCCATCCTATCTTTGAAGACCTGTTCCATGCCTTTGACACCAGACCGCCCGTGAGAAAAGAGGTGGAATGATGGTGATACATAGAACATCCAACCAACAGCAGCTCCCTGTTCCCTATTCAGCAAAAAAGGGGTTGTCTTGGAAAATGGCAGGAAAAGTGATTGGCAGGGTGCTTCTGGCACTCCTGCTCATCCTCCTGCTGCTTGCAGTCTTCGGCACAGCCGCCCACGCTGCCGGACTGGTGGATGATACGGTGGACACTGCCAACGAATACAGCAAATATCCTCTGGACAACTACCAACTTGATTTTTATGTGGACAGCGGATGGGACTGGCTCCCGTGGAACTGGCTGGACGGTATCGGAAAACAGGTGATGTACGGGCTGTATGCCATCACAAATTTTATCTGGACAATCAGCCTGTACCTTTCCAACGCCACGGGGTATCTGATTCAGGAAGCCTACTCGCTGGATTTCATTTCCTCTACGGCGGATTCCATTGGAAAAAATATGCAGACCTTGGCAGGCGTCACCACAGGCGGCTTGTCCTCGGAGGGATTTTATATCGGGTTCCTGCTGATTCTCATTCTGGTGGTGGGGCTTTACGTTGCCTACACAGGGCTTATCAAACGGGAAACCACAAAAGCCATCCATGCCGTTGTCAATTTCGTGGTGGTGTTCGTGCTGTCCGCTGCCTTTATCGCCTATGCCCCTGATTATATCGGGAAAATCAATGAATTTTCCGCAGACATCAGCAATGCCAGCCTGACCCTTGGCACAAAGATTGTGCTGCCGAACTCGGAAAGTCAAGGAAAAGACAGCGTGGATTTGATACGGGACAGCCTGTTTTCCATACAGGTCAAGCAGCCGTGGCTCCTGCTGCAATATGGCAACTCGGATGTGGAAAGCATTGGGGCTGACCGTGTGGAACGCCTGCTCTCAACCAGCCCAGACGAAAACAACGGGCAGGACAGGGAAGAAATCGTGGTGGAGGAAATCGAAGACAGGGAAAATACCAACCTTACCATCACAAAGACCATCAACCGCTTGGGAACCGTCTTCTTCCTGTTCATGTTCAATATCGGTATCTCCGTTTTTGTATTCCTGCTCACGGGGATAATGATTTTTTCACAGGTGCTTTTTATCATCTACGCTATGTTCCTGCCTGTGAGCTTTCTCCTTAGCATGGTTCCCTCTTTTGAGGGGATGTCAAAACGTGCCATTACGAAACTGTTCAATACCATCCTTACCAGAGCCGGAATCACCCTGATTATCACGGTAGCGTTCAGCATTTCCACCATGCTCTACAACCTGTCTGGGGAATATCCGTTCTTCCTGACGGCGTTCTTACAGATAGTGACCTTTGCCGGAATTTATTTCAAGCTGGGGGATTTGATGGGGATGTTCTCCTTACAGAGTGGGGATTCCCAAAGCATGGGGAACCATATCATGCGAAGACCCCGTATGCTCATGCACGCCCATATGCACCGTTTACAGCATAAGTTAGGACGTTCTGTGGCAGCTCTTGGGGCTGGAACGGTTGCCTATCACGCAGGAAAACAGGCTGGCTCAGACCAGAGAACTGCTTCCAACTCTAGTTCTTCCAAACGGACGCAGGCAGACCACAGCAGACCAGATGGACAGGCAGCACCGGAAAAGGAATCCGCATGGAAACGGGCTGGCTCTGCGGTAGGTGCGGTGGCAGATACCAAAGATAAGATAGCCGATACTGCCGGACAGCTTCGGGAGCAGGCAAAGGATTTGCCTGTCAATGCAAAGTACGCCCTTTATCACGGGAAAACACAGGTATCAGAGGGAGTACGGGATTTTACTTCCAGCGTGACCCAGACCCGAACTGCCAGAGCCGAACAGCGGAACGCACAGGCAGAACGCCGCAGACAGACCATTGCAGAACGCAGGGCGGAACTGGAACAGGCAAAACAGCCGCAACAGAAAGCTTCCGAAACACCCAAAGGGGCAGCTCCTGTCCATGAACGCCCTGTTACTGCAAAGCAGCCAGAAGATTTCCGACATCATGCAGGAAAACCAGCCATGCAGCCTGCTTCCCTATCCATCAGGGAACGGGGACAGGTTCCTTATGGGGAAACTGTGGCAGAACAGGCTTCGGTTCCGGTGGTAAAAGCTGCTTCCATCCACCATGAACAAACGCCGCCTGTAAGGACAGAACGCCAGATAATCCCATCTGCTTCCCTATCCCAGCCAAATGAAAGACAAAAGACGGCTCCCACTATCACACAGGCTACTCCCCGTCCGGCAAGACCTGTCCAGAATGATACGGCTCCTGTGATACCGGAAAGAAAACGGGCTGCCCCTGCGGTAAAAGAATCAAACTTTACCATCCGGCGTACCACCGCCAGAAAGGAGTGGACAAAAACGGTAAAAGCGGCTGCCAAACAAAAGAAAGGGGAGAAACCATGAAATTAAGACACCTTTTCTTTGCCTGTTCCGGCGTGTTCGTGATGATGTTCTCCCTGCTCCTTTTGGTGGTGATTGTCTTCTCGGATGAGGAAGACGGAGGAAGCGGCGGAAATCTTATCTATGGGGGCGTGAGCGTATCACAGGAAGTCCTCGCCCATAAACCTATGCTGGAAAAGTATGCAAGGGAATATGGCATAGAGGAATACTTAAATGTGCTGCTCGCCATCATTCAGGTGGAATCCGGCGGCACACTGGAAGACGTTATGCAGTCCTCGGAATCTCTGGGGCTTCCCCCAAACTCCCTTAGTACAGAGGAATCCATCAAACAGGGCTGCAAATATTTCTCGGAACTGCTCGCAGCGGCAGAAACAAAGGGCTGTGACTTAAACAGTGTGATTCAGTCCTACAACTACGGCGGCGGCTTCCTAGACTATGTGGCAGGGCGTGGAAAAAAATACACTTTTGAACTGGCAGAGAGCTTCGCAAGGGACAAATCCGGCGGAAAGAAAGTCACCTACACCAACCCTATTGCGGTAGAGAAAAACGGAGGCTGGCGGTATTCCTACGGAAATATGTTCTATGTCCTCTTGGTATCGCAATACCTGACCGTGGCACAGTTTGATGATGAAACGGTGCAGGCTATCATGGAGGAAGCCTTAAAGTATGAGGGATGGACGTATGTGTACGGGGGTGATTCTCCCTCCACTTCCTTTGACTGTTCGGGACTGGTGCAGTGGTGCTATGGCAAGGCAGGAATCGCCCTGCCACGGACAGCACAGGAACAGTACAATGTGACGCAGCACATCCCCCTGTCCGAAGCAAAAGCAGGGGATTTGGTCTTTTTCCACTCTACCTACAACGCCGGAACCTACATCACCCATGTGGGGCTGTATGTGGGAAATAACCGGATGTACCATGCCGGAAATCCCATTGGTTACGCAGACCTGACAGGCTCCTACTGGCAACAGCACCTTGCCGGAGCCGGACGAATCAAACAATAAGAAAGGATGAACCGATATGATTCAGATTAGAAAAGAGGAAAACCAGAAAAAGCAGAAAGAAAAGAAACTGAAAGTTTACAAAGTCAATACCCACAAAAAAACTGTGATTGCCCTGTGGGTGCTGCTGGCGGTGAGCTTCCTATTTGCCGTCTATAAGAATTTCACGGCAATAGACATTCATACTGTCCATGAAACCAAAGTAATTGAGGAACAAATCCTCGACACCCACAAGATAGAGAATTTTGTGGAGAATTTCGCAGAAGTCTACTATTCATGGGAACAGTCCGCCGCTTCCATTGATAACCGGACAAATGCTTTAAAAGGGTATCTCACCGGAGAACTGCAAGCCCTGAATGTAGATACTGTCCGAAAGGACATCCCCGTATCGTCTGCCCTGACCGATTTTCAGATATGGGAAATCACAGAAGAAAAGGAGCAGCATTATCAAGTGACCTATACCGTGGAACAGCGTATCACAGAGGGAGAATCCGGTAAAACCGTCCGTTCCGCCTATCAGGTGACCGTCTATGTGGACGGCTCTGGAAACCTGACGATTATCCAGAATCCAACCATTACCAGCGTTCCCGTAAAATCCGGCTACACCCCAAAAGCGGTACAAAGTGACGGTACGGTGGATTCCATCACTACGGAGGAAATCAACGAATTTCTCACCACCTTTTTTAAGCTGTACCCTACGGCAACTGCAAAGGAGCTAACCTATTATGTAAATGATGGTGTGCTGAAACCTGTGGGGAAAGAATATATTTTCTCCGAACTGGTGAATCCAGTCTACAACCGAAGCGGAAATCAGGTGACGGCTTCCCTAGCAGTGAAATATCTGGATAACCAGACCATGACAACACAGGTATCACAGTTTGACCTTGTACTGGAAAAGAACGGGGAAAACTGGAAGATTGTGAAATAGAGTTATATAAAGCAGAAGACACATTGTATTTCCTGAAAGATTACAATGTGTCTTCACGTTAAAATTCTGTTCTGGACATTCCCCTGTCCTCTGTTTCGACTTCGGCTATCTCTTTTGCTGTGGCGGTGACTACCCGTATTCCTTTCTCACTCATACTATCAAGCAGTGTATCAAGCTGCCTACGTTGTGTATCTTTTTCCGCTGATTTATCTGGGAAAAAGAATTGGTCTACGGATATATCATATCGTGTTACAAGCTCATAAAAAATTTGTAAACTCGGCTGTTGTCCTTTATTCTCAATATTAGCAAGATAACGTGGTGAGATATACATTTCATCACTTACTTTTTTACGGCTCTCTTTTCGTTCGGTTCTCGCTGCTTTGATAGCTTGTCCGAAAGCCTTAAAGTCATATTTAGCTGTTGGTCTTTTTGCCATATTTATTCACCCATATACATTCTACTGTTCCTCTTTCATACTGAATACGTCTATACAGTTCCTATTTATAGCCATAATAATTCATATGCTTGCACTTGCTATTATTCGTATGCCCGACTATAATTATACTGATATGATTTGTAGAAAGGACTTGGGTGTTATGGAATATATGTCTTGCCCCGAAGCAGCGAAGAAATGGGGAATTTCTGAAAGGCGGGTACAGGTACTTTGCAGAGAAAACCGCATACTGGGTGTTTCAAAACTTGGATATATGTGGCTGATACCAAAGGACGCGGAAAAACCGATTGACGGGAGAACAAAACAAGGAAAGGAGCTACACCATGAATAAAGTTTTGATTATAGATGATGATAAAGAGCTTTGTGCGCTGATTAAGCGAAGCGTTTTATCAGAAGATATAGAAGCTGATTTTTGTAATACAGGAAAAGAGGGATTACAAAAATTAAAAGAAAAAGAATATCAACTTGTGATACTGGACGTTATGATGCCCGGTATGGACGGATTTGAAACACTGGAAGAAATCAGAAAAGAAAACAGTCTGCCGATTTTGATGTTTACCTCTAAAAATGACAGTGCTTCCAAAGTGCGCGGCTTACGCGCAGGAGCCGATGATTATTTGACAAAGCCTTTTGATATGGACGAACTAATAGCCCGTATTATTTCTCTTATACGGCGTTATACCCGTTTCAATCAAACAGACGGAATGACACAGCAGCTTGAATTTGACGGATTGAAAATAGACCTTGAAAATCGTTCTATTATTACGGAAAATGGAACTTTTGAGTTGCCCCCAAAGGAATTTGACCTGCTTTTATACTGCGCGAAACATCAAGGAAAAATTTTGACAAAGCAACAGATTTATGAAGAAGTGTGGGGAGAAGAATATGTTTATGATGACAGTAACATTATGGCGATTATTAGCCGACTTCGTAAAAAATTAGAAGTTAATCCCGGAAACCCCAAATACATTCAGACAATTAAGGGAATTGGTTATCGCTTTAGCAAGGAGGTTTGATTTTTATGGAAGCGATTATTTTTCTATCAATTATCATTGCACTTTTTTCTATTTTTGTTTCTTGCCTTGTTATCCGGCGTGTAAAAAAGCAGATAGCAGAAATAACAGACGCATTGGCTGATGTAAAAAATGGGAATGGAAACAGGCGGATTTTATCAGCAACAAATGAACTGGTAGCTCCTCTTGCTTATGAAATCAATGAGATTGTTGTATCTTATGAGAAAAGGCTGTCTACTGTCCGGCAGGCAGAAGAAACGAACCGCCAGCTTATGACAAGCCTTTCCCATGATGTTCGGACACCGCTTACAACACTTATTGGGTATCTTGACGCCGCACATAGAGGAATTGTCACAGGAAAAGACAAGGACGACTATATCGAAACTGCCCGTCGTAAAGCTCACGATTTGAAAGAATATATAGATATTCTTTTTGACTGGTTCAAATTAAACTCTAATGAGTTTGCTATGGATATAAATACCGTTGAAGCTGCGGAACTAACACGAAATATTTTGATTGACTGGATACCTATATTTGAAGATAGGCAGATAGATTATAACATTGATATTCCCGAACAGCCTTTCCGAGTAAAACTTGATACGGACGGTTATATGCGGATATTGAATAATCTTATTCAGAATGTAATTTCCCACAGTCATGCAGACAAAATAGAAATATTCCTATCAAAGCAGGAAAAAAATATGCAAATTCGATTAACTGATAACGGGATAGGCATTGAAAAAGAAGATTTGAAACATATTTTCGAGAGGCTTTATAAATGTGATAAAGGGCGTGCTGAAAAAGGCAGCGGTCTTGGCTTATCTATCGTTCATCAGCTTGTGGAAAAGATGAATGGCACAATAACAGCAGATAGTGTACCGGAAAAAGGAACTAAATTTACTTTACTTTTTCCGTTGATAGATTAAGGCTTTTCCGTCTTTATGGCGGGAGCCTTAATTACTTTCGGAAGCTGTATTTGAAATTGCAAGGTTAATGCAAGGTTGTTGCAAGGTTAATGCAAGATTGGAGTGATAGAATACTTTACAGAACAGGAGGTTTGAATATGGACAAAAAATATATCATTGAAACAAAAAATCTTACAAAGCAGTACGGCTCACAAAAGAGTGTTGCTGACTTAAATATCCATGTACAGAGAGGAAGAATTTATGGACTGCTTGGAAGAAACGGAGCCGGAAAAACAACTACTATGAAAATGCTGCTTGGATTGACAAAGCCTACTTCCGGCGAAGTCAAAATATGGGGAAAGGCTTTGCAGGGGAATGAAAAGAAACTTTTGCCCCGTATCGGTAGCTTGATTGAGTCCCCCGGCTTCTATCCTAATCTGACTGCTACGGAAAATTTGCGTATCTTTGCAACCTTACGAGGTGTGCCAAACAATCATGCGATTAAAGACGCTTTAGATTTAGTAGGACTGCCTTATAAGGACAAAAAACTGTTTTCCCAGTATTCGCTTGGTATGAAACAACGTCTTACGATTGCACTTGCTGTTATGCACGACCCGGAACTTTTAATTTTAGATGAACCTATCAACGGGCTTGACCCTATCGGTATTGCGGAAGTTCGCTCTTTTATTCGTGAGCTTTGTGACGCAAGAGGAAAAACAATTTTAATTTCCAGTCATATTCTTTCAGAAATCGCACTATTGGCTGATGACATTGGTATTATCGACCATGGCGCACTACTGGAAGAAGAAAGCCTTGCAGAACTGGAACAAAAAAGTAGCAAACATATTCGATTTACTCTTTCTGATACCGCACAGGCAGCAAGAATTTTGGAACGTACTTTCCACGAAAGCCATTTTTCTATACAGGACGACCATAACTTACGCTTGCATAACCTTGACTTATCCGTAGGAAAAATTGTAACTGCCTTTGTGGAAAATGGATTGGAGGTATCAGAAGCTCATACCTGCGAAGAAAGTCTTGAAGATTACTTCAAGCGAGTGACGGGAGGCGAGGGAATTGCTTAAACTGATAAAATGTGAATTTTTGAAATTGAAACGGAAAAAGTTTATTCCACTGGTTATCTTATCAGCTTTTATGTTCCCTATCCCTCTGACTTATTTAATGACAACTCCCTCTATGATGGAGCGATACACAGATAAGGCAGACGCATTTGATGGACTTTTTAATATGGTACTTGGGTACGGAATACAGTTTTTACTTCCTTGTATTATTGGTGTCATTGCAGCTATGTTGTTTTTTATGGAACGGGACAATGATACATTCAAAAATTTGCGTACTATTCCTGTAACCAGTACCCAAATGGTACTTGCTAAAATTTTTGTACTATTTCTATTTGGAATTATCTTTTGCGTTGCGTCCACTATTGCGACAATTCTTTGTGGTTTGGGAACATTAGAAGTTTATGGACTTGGTTACAAATTATTTTTAGCCGTTGAAACAGGGATTTTTATTACAGCAGGTACATTGCCGCTGATTGTGCTTGTAGTCTTTTTTAGTAAGACCTATGTGTTTTCAATTTTGCTATGTGTTTTTTATAGCGTATTGAATATGAGTGCAACCGCATTGTTTGACGCACTTCCAAAAACAATATTGTGGTTCCTACCTACACCATTAACTACATTTTGGAGTGCCGGAGATATGGCAGCACATGGAATAAAAATGGACTTGGAACAAATGACAGGACTTATTCCCTCAACATTTCAAGTCGTAATGATACTTGGAATTATGGCGATTATTTCATTTTGGTTAATTGACCGATTATACAAACAAAGGGGGGAATAACTATGGTTCGCATTGTGAAAACAGAGTTTTATAAACTAAAAAGGTATCATATCCTTTGGGCTGGGGTTGCGCTCATGCTTCTATCTGTTTTGCTGACTTTATTTACTTCTATGGCAAATGATGGTTCAGTATGGGATTTTGCTTACCTCACAGAACAGGTTATCAAAAACAATATGTCCATGATTTTCCCTATGTGTATTAGTTTGATTGCTGGATATATGATTTCCCGCGAACAAACGGACGATACCTTAAAAAATATTTTAACTGTACCGATTTCATTTAAATGGTTGTTGACCGGAAAATTGATTGTATGTGGTGTACTGTCTATTATCTTCGGTTTGATATGCAGTCTGTTTACAATTATCGCAGAAATGATTGTAGGATTTCCGGGTTTTCAAATATCCTTAGCCTTAAAAGCGGCATTACAAATAACCGCAGTCAATTTCTTTTTGTATATTGCTGTTCTGCCGATTATTATAATTACCTGTCGTAAAGCAGGCAGCTTTTTAGTCGGTGTTATTATTGCCTTTGTTTACGGATATGGAGGTATGTTTGCCGCAGGAAACATGACGTTAGCAAATCTTTATCCGATTACGGCAAGTCTTGGAATGATTGGCTACCGCAGCTATGATACCGCAGTCAACTGGAACATATTAACTTGTATTTGTAGCCTTGCAGTTATTGTTGTCATTTCCGCAGTCTTGATTATTTGCATGAAGGAAACAGAACTCAAACAGGCAAAGAAAAAAGCGAAAAAGGCGGCACCAAAGAAAGGGTGGTAAAATTTTATGAAAAAAATATTTTTATCATTGATACTAATTCTTATTGGAGTATCCACGCTTTCCGGCTGTACAAAAGATGAAATTCTCAATCATTATAATAATGTTGTTCAATCTGCGGGTTCCATAGAACTTACAGGAAAACTCTCTCTACAAGGTAAAAAAGAAAAAGGGATTGATGATTATACAGGAAGCTATCAAGCTGACTATGAAAATTTTTCAGATACAGAGTATCTATTTGGAGGGACTTCAATAAAAAGAGAAGCCGGAAAAGATATATCAGTTACCTGTACATTGGAAGTTTTAAGTGGTACTGCAAAGGTATTTTGGATTTCGGGAGCTGATGAAGCAGTAACTTTACTTGAAACAACTGGAACATACAGCGATACTATTACACTTCCCGATGGCGGAAATTATATCGGTATTGAATGTGAAGATTTTACTGGAAAAATAGAAATGAATATTAAATGATACTCTGCCGGACGACGGTAAAGAAAAAAAGCCGTCGTATCGCAGATAGATTTTCATGCGCCTTTGAAGCGGTGGCTTTGATTTTTAGAGCCGCCGCTTCTTTTTGTCTATTCTTGAACCAACGATAACACAGAATAATGAGTAGTGGCATTTAGGAGGATTGCCACTATGGGGATTTCTTTGTTGCTGTACAGCATACATAAGTTACATTCATTAAAAAAAGTATAGCTCCCCCACTGTGGAAGTCCGACTTTGAATATGAACTGACAAGTCATATTTATTCTACTGTTATTTCTCATGCACTCATTTTTATTTTAAAATGGGTGTATTTTTTTATTCAAAAATGCAACTGCACCCCCTGTCCTGTCGGGACTAAGAGCGAAAAGGGGGAAAGAAGCAGAAATTCCTATCAACTCGCTCCCTTTCAAGGCTGGAAAGGGGGTGAGTAATGATGAAGCCATCTGAATTTCAGACAACCATAGAGAACCAGTTTGATTACATCTGTAAAGTCGCTATGGAAGATGAACGCAAAGACTATCTCAAAGCGTTGTCCAGACAGTGCAAACGGGAAACCCTGTTTTGTGATATGGACGATTACACCGTTAATCTGTTTTCTTCCGAAGACACCTACCCATCCCACTTCCATACTTTTGAAATGGATGGATTTACTGTCCGTATTGAAAACAGCCTGTTAGCAGAAGCATTAGAAAATCTGGATGGAAAGAAACGTGATGTTATCCTGAGATATTATTTTCTTGGATTTGACGATACGGAAATTTCAAAAATTCTGGAAGTCAACCGTTCTACTATCCAGAGAAGAAGACACGCCGGACTAGAATTTATCAAAAAATTTATGGAGGAGGAAGCATGACAGCAAAGCACCCTATGATTCCGTTTCCTGTGATTGTAAGGGCTGCGGACGGCGATATTGAAGCAGTCAACCAGATTGTACGCCATTACAGCGGTTTTATTGCCAGCCGTTCCATGCGTCCCATGAAAGACGAATATGGGAATACCCACATGGTTGTAGATGAAACCCTACGCCGCCGGATGGAAACACGTCTGATTGCAAAGATTTTATCTTTTGAAATCAGGGAACCAAAATAAAAATAACGCTCTCCTGTGGAAGCATGGACAAGCCCATGCTTCCCAGACAGAGCTTGCCAGTCTATTAAAGTGCATTATCACCAGTGCATTTTAACAGGCTAACAAAGCCGGATTGTTCCTTGAAAAAGAAAGCGTCTAATCAACGCAGCATAAAGCAGCCGAATACGTTTCGATAGAAAGAGAGCCGTTGGGCTGGCACGCCGTAACCCACAAAAGGAGGGATGAAACCGGATAGCGATTCCTGCCAGCGTTCCATAAGCAGCTTACCGCAGAGCTGCCGCCATGACCTTTCTATCGTGATAATGATACTTCCGTACAGCCTTAGTCCGTGTGATGATGTAGCACCGCTGGCAAAGGGTACGGCTGGATGAGAACCATGCAGGGGTGAGATTCCCATGAGCTTTAGCGAAAGCTGTTCGGTTTGCTTCAAAGAAAATAACAGGAGGTTGTTATCTTATGGAAAACACAAAGAATCCTGTCCCTGAAATGATACGGGAATACCAGATAGGAAACACCTGTTATGTGGTAAAATCCCGCTCAAAAGAACAGGCACAGGAAGACGCAGTAACGAAAGTAAAAAGGCTTATCCGTAATGACTTGAAACAATAATTTTGCTATAAAACAGGGCAGACAGAAAACAGAAAATGCGGTACAATAAAGTTGCAAAAGCATTGTCTGTTTGACTGTCGGATAGGAGGTATTTATGTTACAGCAGTCAAACAACACTATCACTTCCATTTATCCGATTGGAAATCAAACAGAGGAATTAACCGCATTATACTGTCGGCTTTCACAAGATGATAAACAGGAGGGTGATTCAAACAGTATTATTAACCAGAAAAAAATCCTGAAGCGTTATGCAATCGAACATGGGTATCAGCCTTATGTGTTTTTTGTAGATGATGGGTTTTCTGGTACAAATTTCAACAGACCAGATTTTCAAAGAATGATTGCAGAGGTCGAAGCAGGAAGAATCAAACGCGTTATAGTCAAAGATATGTCAAGACTTGGGCGTGATTATTTGCAGGTGGGAATGTACACAGAAATTATGTTCCCGAACCTGGATGTCCATTTTATTGCTGTCAATGATGGCGTGGATAGCCATGTGGGGGAGAATGAGTTTACCCCATTTCGTAACATAATCAACGAATGGTACGCAAAGGACACCAGCAAAAAAATCCGTGCAGTCAAACGTTCTAAAGGAATGGCAGGCGAGCATATCGGTTCTCACGCTCCTTATGGCTACATGAAGAATCCTGACAATAAAAAGGAATGGCTTATAGATGAAGAAGCCGCCGAAGTGGTTCGGGAAATCTTCCGTTTATGTGTCAATGGTTATGGACCGACACGAATTGCCAATATTCTAACGGAAAGAAAAATTCTTTGCCCTACTTATTATGCGTTAGAGCATGGGGAAAAGCCACGAACCGTTCTTCCACCTGACAAGTATCTGTGGAGCGCAACTGTGGTATCTCACATCTTAGAAAGAATGGATTATTTAGGACATACTGTGAATTTTAAGACCCATGTTAAGTCTTATAAAAATCGCAAAAAAATTGATAACAGTCCTGAACAATGGAGGATTTTTGAGAATACCCATGAAGCAATCATTGACAAGGAAACCTTTGAGATTGTACAGAAAATCCGTTCCGGAAAACGCCGCCCTACCAAAATGGGGGATATGCCTATGTTCTCTGGTTTGCTCTACTGTGCAGATTGCGGAAGCAAAATGACATTTCATAGGCAAATGGCACAGAGCGCAGAGAAACATAATTTTGTATGCAGCAATTACCGGCACAATTCAAAATCATGTACTATGCACTATATTCGTAATGTAGTAGTCGAACAAATTGTGCTGGAAAACCTGAAAGAAGTTATCCGCTATGTATCAGATTATGAAGATGAATTTGTTCAGATGGTCATGGATACGGATATGCGGCAAAGAAATAAAGAACTGTCGCAAAAGAAAAAACGGCTTACAGAAATCCATTCCCGTATTCAAGAGTTGGACAAAATTTTTCAACGGATTTATGAAGACAATATTAGTGGAAAACTTTCAGATGAGCGCTTTATGAAACTTTCAAAAGGATATGAGGAAGAACAGCATACTTTGCAGGAAGAACAGACTTCTTTAGAGAAAGAATTACAGAAAGAAGAAAAACAATCTGTGGATGTAAAGCAATTTCTTTCAGTAGTCCGCAAGTACACTAACCTTACAGAACTAACACCAGAAATTGTACATGAGTTTATCGACAAAATTATTGTCCATGCTCCTGATAAGAGCAGCGGTAAACGCTTACAGGAAATTGAAATTATCTATAACCATATCGGAGTATTCGACCACTCAAAGGTCACTTTGTGGAAAGGAAAAGCGGTATAGTACGCAACATACTATACCGCAAAACCTAAATCTTAAAAACATCCTTACCAAACCCTCACATTTACAAGGGATTTCAGACATGATACAGGATGAAAAACCTCTCCGTTTCTGTTGGCTGGCATAGATGTTTTACGCGATCATTCCGTAGGCTTGAATGCCTTTGGTTGTTCGATTTCAAGCCCGGACATGAGCCAGTCGAATTGCTGCCAGGTCAATTGT
>NZ_JACRSZ010000028.1 GCF_014385005.1 Jingyaoa shaoxingensis
GGACGCGACTTTGTTCACCAAGGTAAAATCGAAATTGATGTAAACGAAAGGGCAGTTTTTATCAGAACTCAAGGCTGCTTTTTCGTTTACACCAACTCCGATTGTTTCCTTAACAGTTTGTTGAATTAAAAATGAAATAAAGTTCAAGAAATCATAGAGTGTATGGATTCAATTCCATATGCTCTTTTTCTTTCATATTTCAAAGAAAAGAGGATAAAGAAATGTCAGAGAAAAGATGTTATACAGTTCAGGAGTTACAGGAAATCTTAGGAGTTAGCAGACCTACTATTTATAACCTTTTGAAGAAAAAGGAATTCCGGTGGATCCAGTTGGATGGCGGAAAGTATCGCATCTCTAAGAAGAGTTTCGACGACTGGCTCGATAACTTGGAACAGTAAAAACAGGGTGTTGATCAGGCAGATATTGTCTGCATCGACATCCTAAATTTTTTTCTGGATTTGAGATATGATATAGGAAAATAACACTAGCCATGATAGAACAGGTACATATCTGGATACCGTAGCAGCATCCACTGATCAGGCAGAACTGAAAACAGTACAGGACTTTCTGGATCGTATTGAGAATCAGGAATTGTATCATGTGCTGATCACCGTGGACAGGCTTACCCTTCAGATCGTTCTGATGAAGATCCAGGGGTATAGCACTCATGAAATAGCCAGGTATCTGAAGATTACCGAAAAGGCGGTTTACAGGCATATGGACAGGCTGAAAGAAAAAGTGAAGAAGATCTTCGAGTAGTTCATGATAATCACAAAGCAGGGTGTGAGAACAAACTCCACCCTGCTTATCATTTATTAGAAAAAATGAAACTTTTGTCAAAACCAGTATTTAAAAATTTTATCAGTAATAAAGTGCAGAATGCTGTTTGGATTGCTATTTTTATGCAACTATTTCTTGTTGCTCTTGACAAAATAATTTTTAGAGACTAAAATTATAACAGTGTTATATATCACTGTTATATAGGAGGTGTGCAAAATAAACGGAAATGGAACGACTTTAGAAAATATCCACCGGGCAGCAAAAGCAGAATTTTTAGAAAAAGGATATAAAGACGCTTCCCTGCGGAATATTGTGAAATCCGTGGGAATGACTACCGGAGCCTTTTACGGATATTATAAAAGTAAAGAAGAACTTTTTGAAGCCATCGTTGGTGAGCATTACGAATATATTCTCAAACGTTTTATAAAGGCACAGCAGGAGTTCGCCGAACTACCAGCTGCCCAGCAGCCGGAAGTCATGAGTGACATTTCGGGGCTTTGTATGTACGATATGCTCCATTATGCGTACGAACATTTAGAGGAATGTAAACTGATCCTCTGCTGTTCGGAAGGAACAAAATTTGCCGGGCTAATTGATGAAATGGTGGAGATTGAAGTGGAAGGGACTCATGCCTATCAGGAGGTTTTAAGGAAGCTTGGAAGGCCCTCTCCGCATATCGATCCTTCGCTGGAGCATATTCTGATCACCGGAATGTTTCATACCTTTTTTGAATTGATCATCCACGAAATGCCGCTCAAAGATGCCGAAAACTACGTCAGAGAAATGCGCGCCTTTTATACAGCGGGATGGATGAAAATTATGGGGCAGTAATGCCTTATAATTTTTGCTTGATAGTTAGCTGAAACTAATCTAAATTCGGATATTGTAAGAACATAGACGTGTTCTCTTTATCATAAACACAAAGAAAAGGAGGAATTTTTTTGAAAAAGCAATCCAATTTATCACGCCTGCTGGAAATTGCAGGCAGCCATAAGTACCTGACCTATGCTTCCTGGGTGCTTTCTGCGATCAGTGCCCTGATTGCTCTGGTACCATTCTATTACATCTGGAAAATGATCAAGGAAGTATTGGAGGTGGCACCGAATTTTGACCAGGCACAGAACCTGACCGGTAATGGCTGGATGGCAGTATTGTTTGCGGTTATAGCGGTGCTTGTCTACATAGCAGGGCTGATGTGTTCCCATTTGGGAGCATTTCGTATTGCCACAAACCTGCGTATCCAGACCATGGAGCATATTGTTAAGTTGCCTCTTGGGTTTGCCGAGAGTTTTGGCAGCGGAAAACTGCGCAAGATTGTCAACGAATCCAGCGCAGCCACCGAAACCTATCTCGCCCATCAGCTTCCCGACAGAGCCAATGCCATTGCAACCCCCTGCGGTCTTTTGGTGCTGTTGTTCGTGTTTGACTGGAGACTGGGACTATTGAGTCTTGTTCCGGTTGTGCTGGGGTTTCTGATCATGATGGCAATGACCGGAAAGCAGATGCAGGAAAAGATGAAAGAATACCAGAATGCGCTGGATGATATGTCCAATGAAGCGGTAGAGTATGTCCGTGGGATTCCGGTGGTAAAAACCTTTGGCCAGACGATCTTTTCCTTTAAGAAGTTTAAAGACTCCATTGACCGGTATAAAGTATGGGTGATTGCTTATACCAGGCAGCTTCGGACACCGATGATGTTCTATACAGCTGCGATCAACGGCGTTTTTGCCACACTGATTGCCGGAGGACTGTTGCTTACGCAAGACGGTGTAACTTCCGGTTTCTTACTGGATCTTATTTTCTATATCATCATTACACCGGTTATTTCTGTCACACTGACACGCATTATGTTCCAAAGTGAAAACGCCATGATCGTAGACGACGCTTTACAGAGAATTGACAGCGTTTTGCATTTGAAGCCTCTGGAGGAAACGAAACATTCAAAGCATCCTCAAAACGCTTCCGTGGAACTGAAATCGGTTCATTTCAGCTATGATGGAGAAAAAGAAGTATTAAAAGATATTTCACTGACCATTCCTGCAGGACAGACGGTAGCTTTTGTAGGTCCATCCGGCGGTGGAAAAACAACCCTTGCCAACCTGATTTCCCGATTCTTTGATCCCCAGAGCGGAATGGTAAAAATCGGTGGTGTTAATGTGAAAGACATCCCGAAAGAGGAACTCATGAACACGGTGTCTTTCGTATTTCAGAACAGCCGTCTGATCAAGGCATCTATTCTGGAAAATGTGCGTATGGGAAAACCGGAAGCTACCCGTGAGGAAGTTCTGACTGCCCTTCATCACGCGCAATGCGATGATATTCTGGAAAAACTCCCACAGGGTGTGGATACGGTCATCGGTACAAAGGGTGTCTATCTTTCCGGCGGCGAGCAGCAACGAATTGCCATTGCCCGTGTGATGCTGAAAAATGCTCCGATTATCATTCTGGATGAAGCCACTGCCTTTGCTGACCCGGATAACGAAAGCCGCGTACAGGCTGCTTTCTCAAGACTTTCCGAGGGTAAGACAGTGATTATGATTGCCCACAGGCTTTCTACCGTAACAAATGTGGATCAGATTTTTGTCATTTGCGACGGACGGGTTGCCGAGTGCGGAAACAGTCGCGAATTGCTTGCAAAAGACGGTATATTCAGCCGTATGTGGAAAAATTACCAGACTTCCGTGCAATGGAAGGTAACAAAGGAGGTGCAGTGATATGATCAAAAAACTGCAGAAAAAATATGCCCTGTCTGAACAGGGAGCAAAAGACCTGATCAAAGGCTGCCTGGCCTGTGTCCTTCAGAATCTGTCTTTTATGTTTCCGGTGGGACTTTTATATTACCTGGTCAGCGATCTGATGAACGGGGGTGTTCCCGGCGAGAAAATTCCATTTTATGTGGCAGGCTGCGTGGTGTGTATCGGCTTGATTCTGCTGACCACTTTCTTTCAATACAATGCGACCTATTTTGCCACTTACAAAGAAAGCGGTATCCGCCGCATTACCCTGGCAGAGCATCTGCGCAAAATCCCCCTTTCCTTTTTCGGGAAAAAGGATTTAGCCGATCTTACCAGTACCATTATGGCGGATTGCACCTTCCTGGAGCAGAGTTTTTCGCATTTTATCCCTGAGCTTGCGGGTTCGATCATTTCTACAGTTCTGATTTCCATTGGTCTGCTCTTTACGGACTGGAGAATGGCACTGGCTGCCTTATGGGTTCTGCCGGTTGCCTTTGCGATTGTGGGATTTTCCGCAAAGATTCAGGAAAATCTGAATCAGAAAGCCATGGATGTAAAGATGGCCTGCGCAGACGGGATACAGGAGTGCATTGAAACGGTTCGTGACCTGAAAGCGAACAATGCGGAGCAGGCATATTTAAAAGGTCTGGAAAAGAAGATCCGTGCCGTGGAGCATCGTTCCATCCTCAATGAATTCGGCCTTGCTGTTTTTGTGGTTTCCGCATCGCTGGTGCTGAAGCTTGGTATTGCAACGGTTGCGCTGGTGGGAGCTGTTTTGCTCATGCAAGGAAGCCTCTCCGTGCTTACATTCTTTATGTTCCTTCTGGTAGTATCCCGTTTATATGACCCTCTGCAGGGCGCACTCCAGAATCTTGCGGCAGTCATCAGTACACGAACCAACATTGCCCGTATGAATGAAATTCTCGATCATCCGATCCAGCAGGGCAGCGACAGGCTTTCCAATCAGGGGTATGATATTGTCTTTGACCATGTTAGGTTTGCCTACAATACCGGAGAAACCGTATTGAAAGATGTTTCCTTTACGGCAAAACAGGGAGAGGTTACGGCTTTGGTCGGCCCATCTGGCGGAGGAAAAACAACCGTATCCCGGCTGGCAGCAAGGTTCTGGGATATTAACAGAGGAAAGATTACCGTGGGAGGCATGGATGTATCCCGAATTGACCCGGAAACACTGCTTTCTCTGTATTCCATCGTATTCCAGGATGTTACACTGTTTGACAATACGATTCTGGAAAATATCCGAATCGGAAACAAAGACGCCACAGATGAACAGGTCATTGCTGCTGCGAAACTTGCCAATGTGGATGAATTTGCGGAAAAACTGCCGGATGGATGGCATACCAATATCGGGGAAAATGGCTGTGAACTTTCCGGCGGAGAGCGCCAGCGTATCTCTATTGCCCGTGCATTTCTGAAAAATGCGCCGATCATTCTTTTAGATGAAGCCACTGCTTCCCTGGATGTGGAGAATGAAACTCTGATACAGACAGCCCTTTCCCGTCTGATCGCAGATAAAACGGTTCTGGTCATCGCCCACAGGATGCGTACCGTAGCAGGAGCAGATAAAATTGTTGTCCTTTCTGATGGCACCGTGGCAGAAGAAGGATCACCAAAGAATCTGGAAGAAAAGAATGGTGTATATGCCCATATGGTAAAACTGCAGACAGAAAGCCAGAATTGGAAACTTGCGTAAAGAAGGAGGAAATGTAATGAACAAGAACCATTGTAAGCAGGAAAATATCCGACTTGGCACCCACGGAGAAGACTATGGAAGCTGGATGTCCAACCCTGTCTTTTACATCATTGGCGGAATCGGAGTTTTGGCCGCTATGCTGGCTGTCCTCTCTTTTTATGTATTACATGTCGCTGTTCTTGGTGTTCTGTTTACTGTTATCACAGTCGCACTTTTGGTTTTGCTGATCTGGATCACATGGATCAGGCGGCAGTATGCCTTTGGCGGTGGCGGAATTATGGAACAGGTTCATCGAGTTGTTCTCTCTCATCTGGACTATGACGGTGAGGGGAAGATTCTGGAAGTAGGCTGCGGCTCCGGAGCATTGACAATCCGTTCAGCTCTGACATGGCCGAAAGCAAAAGTGATCGGTGTTGATTACTGGGGCGCTGTGTATAATTACAGCAAAGCACTCTGCGAGAAGAATGCTGCCAGGGAGGGCGTGGCTTCCCGCTGTGTATTTCAGCACGGTGATGCGAAGCAGCTGGATTTTCCTGATGAGAGTTTTGATGTAGTCATCAGCAACTATGTCTATCACAATGTTATGGGTGCTGATATGCAGAAACTGCTGCTGGAAAGCCTGCGGGTATTGAAAAAAGGCGGCGTCTTTGCACTCAACGATGATATGAAACCAAAGATGTACGGTGACATGGAAGGTTTTGCGCAGAAACTGCGAGATATGGGGTATGAGGAAGTACGACTCGTTGACACTGCACAGGAAGCTTTTGGCTCCCACCGTCGGGCTGCCATGATGATGCTGAGGTCTTCCCGGCTGCTTGTCGGCAGAAAGTAATGTATCAAAACAGGAGGTTTGGCTATGTCCAAGTTAGGAGTCGTGGAGGATACACTGTTCGTCCCTATGCTGGGAAGAATTTATGCTAGTGAGCATTACCCGCAAATTTTATATGATAAAAAAGCATTGGAATTGAAAAAGAAGCTACCTTCAAACTTGATTAAACAGAATATGCAGAGCCAGTATACCCTTTTGGCCTCTGCTTCCCGGTCTGCTAATATGGATCGGATTATTCGGACTTTTCTGGAACGCAGACCGGACGGTGTGATTGTCCAGTTGGGCTGTGGTCTGGAGACAACCTATCACCGATGTGATAACGGAAAGACACACTGGTATGCCATGGATCTGCCTCATGTAATCGAATACCGGCGGGGACTTCTTCCCGAACCAGAGAGAGAATTATATATTTCCGGGGATGCCTTTGCAAAGGATTGGATCAAAAAAGTTCGCAATGATGTACTTGATGCTCCTATTCTCGTTACTGCAGGCGGGTTATTTCATTATTTTGAGGAACATAAGGTCATTGCCCTTCTGCGTATGATTGGGCAATTTGGAAATATGGAAGTTGTTTTTGATACGGTGAACAAAAGAGGAATGACCATGATGAAGAAAAAATATATGAAACAGGTCGGCCATGCCGATGCACAAATGTTCTTTTATGTGGATTCAGCGGAAGAACTGGCAGCAAAGATCGGGGGGAATGTTAAGGTGATTGCGGAGGAACCATACTATCGTTACATCCCTAAAAATGGCTTAAAGCTATCCACAAAGGTCAGTATGACAGTTTCTGATCAATTCAAGATGGTAAAGATGATACATCTAAAACTATAGTGGATATACAATATCAGAGAGATAGAAATTTATTGTCGAACGGAGTATTTTTACTGTTAATGAGTTGGAGAAGAACAAAATAGGCGATATAATAAACAGTGGTTAGTTATTGCTAATCACTGTTTATTTAAAAGAGAAGATGATATCAATGGCCAAAAACACAAATAAGATGGCTCTTCCTCAAAGGGTTGCCATGCTTCATGGAACTGGTTTTGGTGCAGAAATCATTTTGTTCGTCTTCTAAAAAGTGAAGCAAGAACTTTATCATTTTTTCGGACGCACTGATGAAACACCATCAAAAGCCGCCTTCTATCACCAGCGTGCAAAATTAAAAGATAATGCACTATGGGAACTTTTGCAAATCTTTAACCAGAAGCTTCAACCAACTCTATACAGAAACCGTTATCGTTTGGTTGCTTGTGACGTTTCTGTTGCTGATGAAGTCGATCCGGAACTTCTGGCAAAAGTATTGGCTAATCCAGAAATGCGGGCATTGCTCAATTCACTGGCGAGGACGATGAAGTAATGAAAAATAGTGAAAAAATAGTGTAATTTTAGTGAAAAAACGATTCATAAAACGATATAATATATGGATGAAATGAGGATATTTATTGTGTATATGGATATTCTATCTCCATCAAATCTATTGAGATCTACATCATTTGATGATAGAATGATGGAGATAAATCTGAAATGAAGGAGATTCCTATGAGAGACTTTGATTTTATTGTAAGTCCTGCGAAGTTGTTAACACCTGAAATTGTTCAGATGGTTAGCAGCATCCATGAACATAAAGGCAAACAGGAATTATTTCTCGAAGCCAACGTAGATGAATTGAAAACACTCTTAGAAGTTGCATTGATTCAGAGTACGGGAGCATCCAACCGAATCGAAGGTATATTTACAAGCGATAAGCGTTTGGAAGAATTGGTAAGTCAAAAAGCAGAACCCCGCAATCGATCTGAGCAGGAAATTGCTGGTTATCGTGAAGTACTTTCCACAATTCACGAAGGCTATGAATATATCAACCCAAGACCGAACATTATTTTGCAGTTACATCGAGATCTGTACTCCTATTCACAGGGGTCTGCTGGCGGAAGTTATAAGAATTCCGATAATGTAATTGCAGAAACAGATGCCGAGGGTCATCAGAAGGCACGTTTTATTCCAGTTCCCGCATTTCAGACTGCTGAAGCGATGGAAGAACTTTGCACTCGCTTCCTTGAAGCATGGGAAGCTGACCGCATTGATAAACTGGTTTTGATTCCCATGTTCATTCTGGACTTTCTGTGCATCCATCCTTTCAATGACGGAAATGGTAGGATGAGCCGTTTGCTCACTTTATTGCTTTTTTATAAGGCGGGATATATCGTTGGAAAATATGTCAGTATGGAAATGCTGATTGAAAAGACAAAAGAAACATATTATGAAGCTCTTCAAGCAAGTTCTACTGGCTGGCATGAGGGCGAAAACAGCTATGAGCCTTTTGTTAAATATTATCTGGGTATCATGTTGAAAGCATACAATGAATTCGAAAGCCGTGTAGAGCATTTGAAGCATCGGAGTCTTTCTAAGCCTGATAGAATTAAAGCGGTTATTGATAACAAGGTTGGCAAAATTACAAAGAAAGAAATCATGGAGCTTTGTCCTGATAT
Organism: Jingyaoa shaoxingensis; assembly: GCF_014385005.1. Taxonomy (GTDB): domain Bacteria; phylum Bacillota; class Clostridia; order Lachnospirales; family Lachnospiraceae; genus Marvinbryantia; species Marvinbryantia shaoxingensis. The sequence goes on from NZ_JACRSZ010000028.1 coordinate 8,548, forward strand.
AAGCAAAATTACCGTGGAAAGGACTTTGACGAATCTGGTTAAGAGTGGGTATATCGCAAAAGTTGGTGCAGGTCCATCCACCGGTTATGTCCGTATTTGAAAAATAACTTCGAAGTACTTCGAAGCTACTTTGAAAATGTCAAAGTAGTCAGTCAAAAACGCATGGACAAACCGTCTCGTATGCGTTATATTATTTATAGACAAGATAATATCTTGTACTTATGATAGGAAAGTTTAATTGAATACTGTTTACCATGATCGAACGTACGAAGCATGGTGGTCATATAACAGATGTCGATGGTAATATCAAGGCATTCCCCGATTATTAGCTGGAGCAAACAATCAGCTAACTTTCAGAGCTTGACAGAGGGGGTATTCAGAATAACTCAAATTGAATCGGAAACAGTTTTATATAGTGTCCCACTTGGGTTTACCTCACCTCAGATTGACAGAGATTGACAATAGGTTGGAGCTCTCCTAAGCGAGGGGTCGGAGGTTCAAATCCTCTTGGCGACGGGCTTCAAAGCGTTCGAAAATGTTAGCTGGATTAGCTGACAACGAACGCTTTTCTTATTTTCTAAACACGTTCGTGACACGAAATTCCATTCAAAATGATCCATTTTCAGCTAACACAATCCGATTTTTGTTAGCTGACAGCTAATCAAAATCACCGGTTTGCAAACATGGTTTTTCAAGAGTCCAGCTAACATTTGGGTTCCGCTCTGTTGTCACCCCGTATTTGGGGATGTAAATCAGAGAAAAGGCGGGAAAAGAAACCATCTCTCTGAAACCTGCAAACATTAATTAGCTGAAACAGTATACGATTTTATTAGCTATAGCTAATGGTCAAACAGCAATGTCTGTTTGGAACTTTATCTACAACAAAAGTTCCAGGCAGGCATTTTTTATATCCTGAATCCTGAAAGAAAGGAGTCGAGATGACTGAGCAAAACAGACAATCAGAAGAAAAAGAAGAAAGAATCATAGAAATTGAGATTGAACGTCTCCGCCCGTTCAAAGAGCATCCGTTTCAGGTGAAAGATCATGCGTAAGATCATAACAGGAATTATTTCTGAGGCCAGTGGTATAGCTACCTGGGTGTATGTGCAGAAATATGAGAAACACAAAACTCTGGATGAAATGCTGCAAGAATGGCATGGCACAGGTCAGTTTATTATTGTCATGGATACCTGGTTCGAAAAATTGATGGCGGATGGCGGAATAACATGATGCTGTGATAGAATGAAGAAAATGATTTGAGGTGCAAATCGGTATTTACTTCTACTTAGACATACAAACTGTTGACAGTAAAACTCCTATATAGTATTATTTGATAAAATACTATATAGGAGTTTTTGTATGAAAATGAATGGCGGATTTCTTGTTACCAAAATAAAACAACTTGGAGATCGAATCTTTGAGAAGATTCTCAGCGAAAAGAATATTGATGCGTTTAACGGAGCCCAGGGGCGTATTCTTTATGTACTATGGCAGGAAGATGGAATCTCAATCAGGTCACTCTCGATTAAATGTGGATTAGCGATAACTTCTCTTACTACGATGCTGGAAAGAATGGAAAATCAAGGGCTGATAAGACGTGTTCAGTCTGAAACGGACAAAAGGAAAACACTCCTGTTTCTGACTGAAAAAGCACATGCCTTAAAGGACAAATACGATTCTGTATCTGATAAAATGGGCAGTATTTACTACAAAGGTTTTTCGGAGGAAGAAATTACCCAGTTTGAGGAATGCCTCGACCGTATCAGAAAGAATCTTGAGGAGTGGCAGAAATCATGAGTATTTGTATCAAAGATCAGATTCAAAACATGAATATCGTCATCGGATGTACAGTGGGGTGTGCATATTGCTATGCCCGCAATAATGTGAAACGCTGGCATATGATTGATGACTTTGCTGACCCTGAATTCTTTCCGGGTAAGCTCAAGATGATGGAAAAGAAACGTCCGCAGAACTTTCTTCTTACCGGCATGAGCGATCTTTCCGACTGGAAGTCAGAATGGAGAGACGAGGTATTTGAAAAAATCCGTGAAAATCCACAGCATCAGTTCCTGTTCCTTACAAAGCGACCAGATCTGCTGGATTTTGATACAGATTTGGAAAACGCATGGTTTGGTGTTACGGTGACGAGAAAAGCAGAACTGTGGCGTATTGACGCACTACGGGAAAATATCAGAGCAAAACACTATCATGTTACCTTTGAGCCGCTATTCGACAATCCAGGTTCAGTTGATCTTTCCGGGATCAACTGGATCGTTGTCGGCACCATGACTGGAGTTCAGAGCAGGAAGGTTCATACGGAGCCGGAGTGGGCATGGTCTCTGACAGATCAGGCGCATGTGCTTGACATTCCGGTATTTATGAAGGAAGATCTTGTCCCTATCATAGGGAATGAAAATATGATTCAGGAAATGCCGGATGAATTCAATAAAGTGTTGGAGGTACAGAGATTATGGCAGAAGTAATAAATGGAATCCTCATTAATGAGGCGGAAACAAAGAACATCATGACCAAGTCCAGTCTGCCTGTAGGCGGTTACTCGGTCAATCCATATGTAGGCTGTACACACGCCTGCAAGTATTGCTATGCTTCTTTTATGAAGCGCTTTACCGGACACAAGGAGGAATGGGGCACTTTCCTTGATGTGAAGCATTGGCCGGAAATTAAGAATCCGAAGAAATATGCCGGTCAGCGGGTGGTCATCGGTTCTGTGACAGATGGCTACAATCCACAGGAGGAGCAATTCGGGAATACCAGAAAACTTCTGGAGCAGCTGATCGGCAGTGACGCAGATATTCTGATCGGCACAAAGTCGGATCTTGTGGTACGAGATATTGATCTGCTGAAGAAGCTTGGACGAGTAACCGTTTCATGGTCGATCAACACACTAGATGAAAATTTCAAGAACGATATGGACTCTGCTTCTAGCATTGAGCGCCGTATCGCTGCTATGAAGCAGGTATATGAAGCAGGTATCCGTACAGTCTGTTTCGTATCTCCGGTATTCCCCGGTATCACGAATTTTGAAGCAATCTTTGAGCGGGTAAAGGATCAGTGCGATCTGTTCTGGCTCGAAAATCTCAATCTTCGAGGCGGTTTCAAAAAGACAATTATGGATTATATCGCCGGAAAATATCCTGATCTTGTACCACTTTATGACGAGATCTATAACAAGCATAACCGCAGCTACTTTGAAGCACTTGAAGTAAAAGCTGAGGAAATGGCTAAGAAGTATGATTGCCCATTTGTGGATAATGAAATGCCTTATGGCAGAGTCCCGCAGGGACATCCGGTGATCGTAGATTATTTCTATCATGAGGAAATCCGAGGGACAGAGAATACAGGAAAAAGAAATCGTTAATCTAAACGAAAATTAAACTGATGATGGTGGAGAGATTTATTTATCGCCATTTGAAATCGAGAAGTTCTTGTTTGAAAAATAGAGAAATTGTAAAATTGAAGAAAAAAGAAATGCACAGTTCTTAGCTTATCGGGAACTGTGCATTTTTGTAAATAAATACTTTTAATTAGCCGATTACGGCGTCCTCTGCTGTAAAATGTTCCAGAGAATTTTCTTTTACCTGTATGCAGATATAAGTAATTCCGGAAATATCGGATGCAAAAAACTGACGCTTTGCAGCAGGTGCGATTTTTAGCCAGTCTCCAGTTGAAAGGCTGATTTCTTCTCCATCAATTATGGCTTTGCCGTTACCTGAAAGAATTCCATAGATTTCCTCATTTTCTTTATGAGAATGAACAAATGGGACATTTGCTCCTGCAGGTAGTTCGTTTAAACTGATTTCTGCACCTGTTAAAGACAACTTTTCATGCAGTTCAATTCGGTTTTCCTTTCCAATAGTTGTTTTTGTGTAATTTGTCATAATAATACCTCCATAGTTGAGTTGTAGTTTCTGGCTGCTTGGTATTAGTATAGTGTGAGACACATACAAAAACAAGTACGCACCTTTTTGTAACTGTACACTCAAAATTGAATGTGTTACAATAGACTCGGAGGTGAGAATTATGCGAGCAAAAGAAGAATTACCGGAATGCCCAGTTGCAACAGCGGTATCTCTCATCGGAGGAAAATGGAAACTGCTGATTTTGCGTAACTTGAAAGAGCGCCCATGGAGATTCAATGAGCTACAACGAAGTATAGATGGTATTTCACAAAAGGTTTTAACGGATAGTTTAAGGCAAATGATGAGTGATGGACTGGCATATCGCCACGATTACCATGAACAGCCACCGAGAGTTGAATACGGATTAACGGAACTCGGAACAAAAATGCTTCCAATTGTTAATTCACTTGCTGACTTTGGTAACTACTATAAATCACTTATTGAACAGAATTAAGTACGTTAGTATTTGAAAAGCTCGAACAATCGATGTTTGTATGGGAAATAAAGCAAATTTTTAGGTATTCTCAAAGATACCAAGTATCAAAAATAATCGTACTTGATGTATTATTTTATCGGTCATATAATTAAACCAGTTCAAAAATATGACCATACAAACAAGGAGGATACCAATATGACAAATATTGAAAAAGTAAACCAATTTTTAGATGAGGCAAAAATATTTTATTTTTTGACTACAGATGGAGATAAACCAAAGGGACGTCCATTTGGTTTCCATATGTTAGACGATGGTAAATTATATTTTGGATGTGGTACGTTCAAAAATGTTTTTTCACAGTTAATGCAAAATCCCCACGTTGAAGTGTTAGCCGTTAATGGCAACGAGTTTATGCGTTATGATGGAACTGTAAAGATTGTGAAAGATGAGGCTCTTTTGGAAAAGGTGCGTACAGCAATGCCACAGATTATGAATCTGTATGATAAAAATGGCTGGGAGATGGGAATGTTCTATATTGAGAATGGTCATGCAGAGATTCGTGGAATGATGGATTTAAAAGATGAATTTGATGTATAAGAGGTAATGATATGAAAAGATTATTTGAAACGGATTCGACAATGGAAGATCGTTTTGGGAAATGTCCTTATGCGACAGCACAGAGTTTGATTTCAGGAAAATGGGCTGTCTTAATTATGCATTATCTGGAAGATGGTCCCATCCGTTTCAATGATCTTTTGCGTCTTATGCCAAAGATGACACATGCGACTTTATCTGTTCAATTAAAGACATTGGTGGAAAATGGTCTGGTGGAGCGAAAACAATATGAGTCGATTCCGCCTAAGGTAGAATATTCGCTGACAGAAATTGGGAAAAAATTTCATCCGGTAATAGAAGCGATGCATAATTGGGGGCAGGAATATATTGAATTCATGAAAAAGGATAATGAATAAGTTTATGGAAATAAAAAGGATTGAGCAAGATTTTACAGTGTGTCAGGTAAAAGATTATTCACTTGTAAATTTAGATTCTGAATATAGCTTTATTGAAAAAACAGATGAAGAAAAATCGTTAGTGTGCATTACAAGTGAAGTTCCCAAAAATACGATTCAACGTGATGATGGTTGGAAAGCTTTTCGTATTCAGGGAGTACTGGATTTTTCCTTAATTGGAATACTGGCTAAAATTGCTACTATATTAGCTGATAATGGGATTTCAATTTTTGCAGTATCGACCTACAACACAGACTATGTATTGATAAAAAAGAAAACTATCAAAAAGCATTGGAAGTTCTTCAGACTACAGGATATAAGATTACCGATTAACAGATTCCAGCTTGAAGAAGAAACAAAAATCATTCATGTCCTTTGTCATATAGTTTCTGTATATTTTTTGGAAGTTTATCAGGTAACATGGCATTTATCGTATCTTCATTACCATCTTTCATTGCTGTTTCATAATACCAGCACTTAAATTTTAAGAGGGAAATTGATGAACGGATGCAGAAACTCAGAGAACGTCGGGCAGGTGGAAGAACTTCTGCTGATGACCGAACAGATGCAGGACGAACTGGATCAGAAAGACCAGACAATCCAGAAACTGAACAGACAGCTAAGCGAATCGCTGACCTTGAACGAGAAATTGAACAGCGAAAACAGAGCCGAGAATATCGAAGCATTGCGGACAAGATTAAGGCAAACAGAGGAACGATTGACCAGCGAGACAGACAGCAGGAAAAGAGCCGACGCAGAAGTCGTGGCATGGAAATTTAAGTATGAAAAAGCAGAACAGGAAAAACTTTATGCACAGACACACCAAAAGACGGTAGAGATAGCAGTCGAGAAAAAAGTGCCTTATGAGAAATGCGAAAAATGTGACCGTACTGCTTACCAGAAAGCAAAAGAAAAATGCGATAACCGTAAAAGGCAGTTGGAAAAGAAATATAAAAATATGACGGTTGGTTATGAAAGTATCCTGTTCCTGCTGGCATGGTACAGCATAACAACAACGCTGTTTACCGCTATTCTTTCGCCAGTTTTCCTCAACGACTGTATCGTCTTTTTCGGTGCGTTAGGAAAAGGAATAGGAAGCTTGTTTCGGGAGTTTGTGCTAGGTGCAGACTCTTTCGGACAGTTAAGTAATGTAATTTCAAACAGCATCATTTCCGGGATTGTGTACTGGCTGATTGCAACTATTGTTATAGGAATTTTATTCATAATAACAGGATTGATTATAGTTTGGATTGGCTATCAGGTTGGAAAAATCTACCGGAAATATTGTTGGGATATACTCAGCATTATGGTGGCAATAATGAGTACAGCTATCGCAATCTACTTTGGTGAACGGATAAAATCTGTCATGTCGATAAACCTCATTGTATTGTTACTGCTGGTGCATGTGGTCTATATTGGAATCCGATGTTATGTGAAAGACTGGCGGGAGGAACGAGGATATTACTAAAACAAAAAGAAAACAGGAAGATTTTGTAAAGTATCTTCCTGTTTTTTCTAAAGCAGACTATTGATTGTATTTATATTAAGTTTTCAACAACAATGTAACCATTGAAATTACATCTGTTTTTTGATATGATTACTGTCAAAGAGAGGTGTTTATAATGCAGATTTCAAGCAGATTTACAATGGCAATCCATATGTTTGCCTGTATAGATACATTTTCGGATCAGAAGATGACTAGTGATTTTATGGCAGCAAGCATTGGAACTAATCCGGTGATTGTTCGTAAAATATTGCAACAATTAAAGGCTGCTGGTCTTATTGAAGTTGCAAGAGGGACAGGCGGTGTGACAATTACCAGACCATTGGAGCAGATTACATTCCTTGATGTGTATAAAGCAGTGGAATGCGCACCAGATGAAGAACTGTTTCATTTTCATGAGAATCCCAATCAGAAATGTCCGGTAGGAAAGAATATTCACCATGTTCTTGATAAGAGACTGTTAGAAGTACAGAAGGCAATGGAGGAAAAACTTTCAGAAATGACACTTGCTGATGTGAAAAAAGATATTGCAGTGTATACAGAGGAAGAGTAGCCTACAGAAGGCTTCGGATGAGTGATTATATCATCACAATTTCCGGAGCCTTTTCGTTTTTCATAATCAATGTAAAATCTTCAAAAGGAGTTGTAACAAAAAAAGTTACAAAAAATTTGATGTAACTATTGACATTACATTAAACGGATGATATTGTATAGCTACAAGATGTAATAATCATTGTTACAACATATCAAGGAGGTAATTTAAAATGCAGAAAGTAGTAGAATTTTTACAAAAAAACCCGGTTCAGTATTTAGCAACCGTCGGAAGAGATGGAAAGGCAAAATGCCGTCCATTCATGTTCTGTTTTGAGCAGGACGGAAAGCTTTGGTTCTGTACTAACAACACAAAGGATGTTTACAAGGATATGTTAGCAAATCCTGAAGTAGAAGTATCAGTATCTTCCCCTGAATACGCATGGATTCGTCTTCATGGTAAAGCAGTATTTGAGGACAACAAGAGTGTAAAGGAAGGATGCATGAACAACCCTATCGTTAAGGGACAGTACCAGACAGCAGATAATCCTATTTTTGAGGTATTCTATCTTGAAAATCCGCATGGTTTAATCGCAGATTTCTCTGGAAATCCACCTTATGAATTTTAAAGATAATTAACAGAAAAAATTACAGTCTTCGGGGCAAGGTGTAATTCCTGACCGGCAGTATAGTCTGCGAGCAAAAGCTGATATGGTGCAATTCCATAACCGACGGTAAAGTCCGGATGAGAGAAGATATGATAAAACAAGTCCCGCAGGGAATCTCGTCCTGCGGGCTGTTTTAAATTCAGGCATATCTCACAAAAAGGAGATTTATGAGTAACAATACAGCAACTATTAAAACAAGAAAAAATTTAGTTTCTACAAGGACGATAACAATGACAGCTCTACTGGCAGCTATATCATATGTGTTGGCATTTTTAGAGTTTCCGGTTCCTTTGAGTCCATCATTTGCACGAATGGATCTGTCAGATTTACCTGCACTGATTGGGGCGTTTGCGTTTGGACCGGTTACAGGAGTGATGATAGAATTGATAAAAAATATATTACAGCTTCTGTCAACATCAACAGGAGGAATTGGTGAACTTGCTAATTTCCTGATGGGGGCATCTTATGTACTGGCTGCCGGTTTTATATACAAATACAAAAAGACTAAGAAAATGGCGAAGTGGGCATGTGTTATTTCAAGTGTGGCTATGGGAATAGCGGCAGCGATTGCAAATTATTTTATACTACTTCCACTGTTTGAAACATTTATGCCGTTGGATCAGCTGATTGCATCATTTGGCGAATTTCTGCCATTTATTAAGACAAAGCTGGACGTTGTGCTATTCAATGCATTGCCGTTTAATATCTTAAAAGGCTTGGTGATTGGAGCAATTGCCATGATGATATATAAAAAACTTACACCGATACTGAAAGGAGAGACTTTGAAATGACAAAAATGGATTATCTTAAACTTCTGGTGGATGAAATTCATTCAACAACAGTTGCAACGATAGGTTCAGATGGACATCCTCAGACAAGAATCATAGATATGATGTACTATGATGAAGAAGGTGTGTATTTCCTTACAGCAAAGGGAAAAGCATTTTATGACCAGTTAATGGAGCAGCAGTATGTGGCAATATCCGCAACAAAAGACAAAATTGCGGTGTCTCTGCGTGGAAAAATAAAGAACATCGAAAAAAAGAATCTTGATATTATGTTTGAAAAAAATCCATATATGAAGAAAATCTATCCGGGAGATACGAAAGACGCAATCGAAGTGTTTCGGCTGTATGAGGCACAGGGAGAGTATTTTGATATCAGCAATCCATCAAATATTGTGAGGGATACTATAACAATTGGAAAAACCGAGGCAGTTCAGACAGGGTATTTTATTGGAAAAGAATGTATTGGATGCAAACTGTGTTACTCTGTATGTCCGCAAAAATGCATTGATATATCTTCAGTTCCGGTTACTATCAACCAGAATCATTGTCTGCATTGCGGAAGATGTGCAGAAATTTGTCCGAAGCAGTGTATTGAGAAAAGAGGTTCATTATGATTTTTAAGAAAATCAGAAAAGGGCATGCTGACTGGAGAAACTTTTTATGTAGTACTCCGGCAAGGGATTATGTATTCCAAAAGGATGCATATGAAGACCAGATTGACAGGGCAGCAAAGAATATAAGAAATACAGACTGTGTTATAATCGGGGCAGGAGCCGGGGCATCGACAGCTGCGGGAATCCAATATGGTGGTAAAAGGTTTACAGACAATTTTGCAGAATTTATAAAAAAATACGGTGAGTACTACATGACAGATATGTATGCAGCCGGATTTTATCCATATCCGTCTGAGGAGGCAAAGTGGGGATACTGGTCAAAACATGCATTGATGAACCGCTTTGATCCTCCGGCATTGCCGCTTTATACAGAGCTTTATGATATTGTAAAGAACAAAGAATATTTTGTACTTACAACCAATGTGGATCATCAGTTTTATAAAGCGGGATTCGATGAAAAAAGAATATTTGCAACACAGGGAGATTATGGAAAAATCCAGTGCCAGAAAGCCTGTCATCCAAAGACTTACGATGCAAAAGACCTGTTTCGTAAAATGGATAAAGCAAGAAGAGACTGCCTGATTCCATCAGAACTTGTACCAAAATGTCCGGTGTGTGGCGGCAATATGGCTATGAATCTCCGTTGTGATAATTATTTTGTGGAAGATGAAGCGTGGCATGAGGCAGCCGACAGGTATGCGGGGTTTCTGGAACAGCATAAAGATAAAAAGGTTGTTCTTTTGGAACTTGGAGTTGGATTTAATACGCCGATTATTATACGTTTCCCTTTTGAAAAGATGGTGAGGGAGAACTCGTCTTATAGTTTGATACGCCTGAATATGGATGAAGCGGTAGTTCCGGAAAGCTTCGGGGAACGTGCAATCGGTATTGGCGGTGATATGGCAAAGGCAATTACTGATATAAGGGGGCTGGTATTATGACACAGGATGAGCGAAGAGAATATCTGATTCAGTATCTTTTAAAAGAAGAAATACCGTTTGGCAGACAGAACATTCCTACGGATAAGCAGGGGCAGGAAAATCTGCTCCGCTCACTTATGAATGTCAGACCGCCAAGACCAATCAGTAATGATTTTTTGAAAATACAGGATGAGTATCTTACAGAAAGAAATATAGAGCGTGGAATCACAGATGTTGACACGCTTGCACCTGTAAAATCCGATTCGAGATTATATATCTGGCAGGGGGATATTACCACTTTGAAATGTGATGCGATCGTGAATGCGTGTAACTCACAGATGCTTGGTTGTTTTTCACCGATGCATGCCTGTATTGATAACTTTATTCATACTTATGCTGGAATGGAACTTCGTCTGAAAATGCATGAAATTATGGCAAAGCAGGGGCATGAAGAAGAGACCGGCAAAGCAAAGATAACATCGGGATACAATCTTCCGACAAAATATATTCTTCATACGGTAGGACCTATTATACAATGGAAAGTCACAAAAGAAGATGAAGACCTGTTGGCAAACTGCTACACAGAGTGCCTAAAGCTTGCAGCTGATACTGGTGTGGAATCTATTGCATTCTGTTGTTTGTCTACAGGTGTATTCCGTTTTCCACAGCAACGAGCTGCCGAGATTGCAACGAACACTGTAAAGCAGTATCTTAACAAAGACAGCAGAATAAAAAAGGTAATCTTTAATGTGTTTAAAGATGAAGATTTAAAAATATACAGTGGATTGTTATAAGCGTTTGTTGAAATATCCGATAAATCTTATTGTACTGTTACTGCCTGAGAATGTGATTTATATTGGAATCCGATGTTAAGTGAACGACTGGTGGGAAGAACGAGAATATTATTAAAAAAAGTGGACAGTTCACCAATTGGGGGCTGTCCACTGAGAGGACGGCGGTTAGTCACTGCCTCCTACTCAATTTTTAACAGAAAATATTAAAGTTCAAGTGAATCTTCTGCATCAACCCACATCTGTAAATTTCCATCAAGATATAATCTTGCATATTCCAGTGGTTCGTCAATAGCAAGTGTATTTAATGCACAGTCTGATCCAGGCGTGGTTTTTAAGTCCTTCTCAGCTTCCCAGCAGTCAATGC
>NZ_JACRSZ010000029.1 GCF_014385005.1 Jingyaoa shaoxingensis
AATTGCTCGCCCCTCTTACCGAGGTTACTTTATCCACTCGCTTAGTACCCTGCATTACTGCAACGCACCGAGTTTAGCTACACGGCTCACTGGCGATTACCGTGACCGGACTTACACCGGCTAGTGTGGTTCAGCTTCGCTGGACACACTACATAAAAAATGGGAAAGAAATTTGCCGTATCAGCATTCTCTTTCCCTCTTTGATTCTATCTTGAACTTTTTATGGTTCCACCCCCCAGTACATTTTCACCGTCGTAAAAGACGACTGCCTGTCCCGGTGTCATGGCACGCTGTGGATCGTCAAAGACACATTCTAGCTCATCTTCTCCGATTCTGCGTATCACAGCTGATGCTCCCTTGTGATTATAACGAATTTTGGCAATCACGCGCTTTTCACCTTCAATATCTGCTACAGACATAAAATTAATATGATCCGCATACAGGACAGTATGCATCAGATCCTGATTCTCTCCAATCACGACTTCATTGGTATCTGTTCTCAGGTCTGTAACAAATACCCGGTGTCCCATAGGCAGTTCCAGCCCACGTCTCTGACCAATGGTATAATGAGTAATTCCCTTATGGCGTCCGATAACTTTTCCGTCTCTGGTCACGAAATTACCTTCTGGTACCTTTTTACCGGTATATTCTTCCAGAAAAGAAGCATAGTCCCCATCCTTTACAAAACAGATATCCTGACTGTCCGGCTTGTGAGCCACACGCAGTCCGATATCAGAAGCAATCTTACGAATCTCATCCTTGGAGTACTCTCCTACTGGCATCAGTGTACGCTTTAGTTGCTCCTGTGTCAGATTATACAGTGCATAGGTCTGATCCTTAGATGCTGTCACAGAATTACATATGGTATATCGCCCGTTATCCAACTGACGGATTCTGGCGTAATGACCGGTTGCAATATAATCTGCTCCGATATCCAAGCTTCGCTTCAACAGAGACTCCCATTTTACATAACGGTTACAGGCAATGCATGGATTCGGTGTTCTTCCACACAGATATTCTCCGGCGAAATAATCCATCACTTTGTCTCTAAACTCAGCTTTGAAATTCATAACATAATATGGGATACCAAGATCATGTGCCACTCTTCTGGCATCTTCTACAGCACTGAGTCCACAGCAGCCACCGTTCTCCTGCTGCACCGTTTCTTCCTCATCCTGCCAGATCTGCATGGTGACACCCACCACATCATATCCCTGCTGCTTCAAAAGATAGGCAGCAACTGAGGAATCCACTCCTCCTGACATTCCAACTACTACTTTTTTCATAACCGATTCCTAGTATTCGTCCTCTTCTTCGCCTTCACTGATATCATTCTTTGGTTTGGAGAGTCCTTCGATCTTAATGTGATGTTTCTCAGCATAGTCCCAGAGTGCTGCATGAATTGCTTCCTCTGCCAGCAATGAACAATGTACCTTTACTGGTGGCAGTCCGTCCAGGGCTTCCATAACTGCTTTGTTGGTTACTTCCAGCGCCTGCTGAATCGTTTTTCCCTTTACCAGTTCTGTTGCCATGCTGCTGGTTGCTACTGCTGCGCCACAGCCAAAGGTCTTGAATTTGCAGTCCTGAATGATTCCGTTATCATCGATATCCAGATACATTCTCATGATATCTCCACATTTTGCGTTACCAACAGTACCTACACCGCTGGCATTTTCGATTTCTCCTACATTTCTTGGATGCTGAAAATGATCCATAACTTTTTCGCTGTACATTCTATATTCCTCCAGTATATTTCATTTCTGTTCCGACTCCGGTATCCCGGTGCATGCTTCTCAGCCTTTTGATTTTTTCACAAAATCTTCATACAGCGGAGACATGCTTCTGAGACGTTCGATAATCTTAGTCAGTTTCTCAATTACAAAATCAATGTCTTCTTTAGTGATCTCTTCACTTAAAGTCAGTCTTAAGGAACCATGCGCAATCTCATGAGGCAGTCCGATGGCCAGCAGTACATGAGACGGATCCAGAGATCCTGATGTGCAGGCAGATCCGCTGGAACCACATATGCCGTCCATATCCAGCATAATCAGCATAGATTCGCCTTCGATAAACTGGAAACTGAAGTTGGCATTGTTCGGCAAGCGCTTGATACGGTGACCATTCAATCTGGTATATGGGATCTCCTTTAAAATACGGTCAATCATGTAATCACGCAGTTCGATCTCTTTTGCGGTTCTCTCCTGCATGGTTGCAATAGCTCTCTTGGTAGCAACACCAAGACCTACGATACCAGGGATATTCTCTGTACCGGCACGGCGCTTTCTCTCCTGCGCACCACCATGTACGAAGGAACGGATCTTCACGCCCTTACGGATGTACAGGAAACCGATACCCTTTGGTCCGTTCAGCTTGTGTCCGCTGGCACTTAACATATCAATATGACATTCATCTACATTGATTGGTACCTGCCCAAATGCCTGAACTGCATCGGTATGGAATAAGATGCCATGTTCCTTGGCAATTGCTCCGATCTCTTTGATTGGCTGAATGGTTCCGATCTCGTTATTTGCAAACATAACAGAAATCAAAATAGTGGTCGGACGAATTGCCTTCTTCAGCTCATCCAGCTTGATGACACCGTTCTCATCTACATCTACATAAGTTACTTCGAATCCCTGCTTCTCCAGCCATTCACAGGTATGAAGAATCGCATGATGTTCAATCTTAGATGTAATGATGTGGTTGCCCTTGCTCTTATATGCTTCAGCAGTCGCTTTCAGTGCCCAGTTATCAGACTCAGATCCGCCTGCTGTAAAATAGATCTCTTCGCCTTTTGCTCCCAGTGCATCTGCAATGATGTCTCTAGCTTCATTCATTGCGTTCTTGGAATGATTGCCCAGATCGTAGATCGTAGATGCATTTCCATAATATTCTGTAAAATATGGTAACATTGCATCAACGACTTCCGGTGCAGTCTTAGTTGTTGCCGCATTATCCAGATAAATTATCTTCTTCATGATTCTTACCTCAATTCTCACATTTTATGGTAGCATTGCCATTTAGCTTCTGCGCTTTTTTGCTTTCCTTTACCAGTTGATCCAGTTTGATCTCATCGACTGCCTGGGTGATACTCTCATTCACCCTCTGCCATACATACTTGGTTACACAGAGTTCCGCACCTTCACAGCCCTTATTCTCCTGCAGGCCGGGACACTCTACTGCATTCAGATTGCCTTCCAGTGCACGGAGAATATCTCCCACCGAAATCTCTGCTGCATCCTTGGCAAGCCGGTATCCGCCCTGTGCACCACGTACACTTACGATCAAACCTGCCTTTCTGAGCTTCCCCATGAGCTGTTCCAGGTAACTTTCGGAAATCCCCTGACGCATGGCGATACAACTGATGGATACTGCCTCTTTATCACAGTGCATTGCCAGATCAATCAGCGCGCGCAGCCCATATCTTCCCTTTGTGGATAGTTTCATGCTGCCACCTCTTTTGCTTTTTAATTCCCACTAAATTACTCGGGTTTCATCACTGATGAATATAACACCACTTTTTTGTTCTGTCAAGCATTTGCCGGGAATATATTGCTAAAAATACAATCTCTGAGGGATCCCCATGCTTCTGAAAAATAAACTTGTCAAAGGAACCTTTATCCTGACGTTTTCCGGGCTTCTGAGCCGTTTTATCGGTTTCTTTTATAGAGTATTCTTATCCAGGGCAATTGGTGCCGAAGGTCTTGGTCTCTATCAGATTGTCTTTCCCCTCTATATGCTTGCTTACAGTATCACGGTTTCCGGAATCCAGACTTCCATATCCAGACTGGTCTCTGCCAGATTTGCCCTGTACGACCACCGTGGTGCACGCCATATTCTGCTTGCAGGAATTCTGCTGTCTCTCCTGCTGTCCGTTCCGGTATCTGCCTTTCTTTTTTTCTTCTGTCATCTGCTATCCTCTATCTGCCTAAAAACAGACAGAGCCGCAGCTCTTATACGCCTTATGGCCTTCGCTATCCCATTTGGCTCCTTCCATGCCTGCGTGGACGGTTATTACTTTGGAATGCAGAAAACCGGAATTCCAGCTATACGCCAGCTTTTGGAACAGGGAATCCGCTTCTTGCTGCTCTTCCTCCTGTGTCAGAATTTCTTTCCACTTAACCATGAAGTTTCTCCGCTAACGGCTGTTTTCATTCTGGTGGCAGAAGAAGCTTTTGCAGCACTTTTTTCTTTTACCGCACTGTTTTTTCACAGTATTTTTCCATATCTGCAAAAAAAGACAGGAGATCCTGTCCGTTCTTCCAGTATGGTTTTTCTTACCGATGATATCAGGGAAATTGGCAAAGAAGCTCTGCCTCTTTCCGGAAATCGTTTTATCATGTGTATTCTGCAAAGCTGTGAGGCCAGCCTGCTGCCGGTTACTTTGCAGCTCTCTGGCTATGGTTCCGGAAAAGCTCTGAGCATTTATGGTATTTTAAGTGGAATGGCTCTGCCTATGGTTCTCTTTCCCACTGCAATTACGTCTTCTTTATCAACCATGCTGCTTCCTTCTGTCTCTGCTGCCAGGGCAAGTCAGTCAGCTTCACGTGTGCGCAAACTGATCCGGAAAAGCTGTCGTTCCTGCCTGGCTGTAGGAATTCTGTTTTCTCTGTTTTTTCTGTTCTTTGGAAGAACTGCTACAGCCATTCTTTTTCAGAATGCACTGGCTGGCTTCTATGTACAGTCCTTTGCTTTCATCTGTCCTCTGCTCTATCTGAATCCGGTTCTTTTTTCGATTCTGAACGGGCTGGGTCAGAGTTCTTCCGTCTTTTTTTATAACCTGTCTGGATTAATCCTGCGTCTGCTGGCTGTACTACTGGCTGTACCTCGTTTTGGCATCACCGGTTACTTCTGCGGTCTTTTTCTCAGCCAGCTTTTATGTTGCTTTTTGTGTACACAGCGTATCCACCGTTCTGTCTGAACATTGCTCTGACGTAATACCTGTCTCACTTTTGAAAAACAACGATCCCGGCTGCTTCCTGCCGGGATCATTGTTCCTGTGGTTCTACTTATCCTTCGAAGGAATCCATTTTCCATTCTTATCTACATAATGGGTTCCCACATAGGTATTCTTTGCCATATATCCATTACTTTTGAAATAATACCAGTTGGCTTTTTTCGTCTTTTTATCCCGGATGCACATCCAGGTCTTTACAGCATAATTGCCTTTGCTGATCCGGTATCTGGTGCCTTTTTTATTCGTCACTAAACCTGCTGATGACTTTGGCTGTGCCGTCCGTACGCCATCCATTCCATAATAATTGCCGTACTTATCATAATCATTCACCAGACGACCATTTCCCAGAAAATAGTGGCCATTTTTCACGGTATTCTTGAACATCTGTCCATTTTTATTGAAGTAATAACAACAGATGCCATATTTTCCCCTGGAATCTTTTGTATACAATACCTGCCAGCCGATCAGCATATATCCATTGCGGTCGAACGCATAGGTGTATTTCTTACCGTCATAGCTCAGATTCTTTATTGCAGGTACAGTAATTTTTCCATGCATTCTTCCCCTGAGATACGTATTCGCTGTTACATAATATCGGTATTTTCCATTAGACATTCTGCGAAACCCGGCACTTGCGGTTGTGCCAAGTACCAGCAGCATAGTCATCAATAAGAAAAGGGTGATCTTTGCTTTCTTTTTTCCTGTCATATATGTTCCTCTGTTTTCTCCTGTCTTCTATAACCAATTATACAGTTCTGCATATTTTCCTGCAGATGCATTCCATGAAAAGTCTGCCTGCATTCCTCTCTGAACCATCTTGTTCCACTCAGTCTTCTTGTCTACATAGACAGAATGAGCGTACCGGATGGTATCAAACATCTCGTGTGCGTTATAGTTTGCAAAGCTGAATCCTGTCCCGATTCCTTCATATTCATTATATGGTTCTACGGTATCTTTCAGTCCACCGGTCTCTCTTATAATCGGTACTGTTCCGTAACGCAGACTCATCAGCTGACTGAGACCACACGGTTCAAATAGTGACGGCATCAGGAACGCATCACATGCTGCGTAGATCTTGTGTGAAATATCTTCTGAGTAATAAATATTCGCAGATACCTTTTCTGGATACTTCCATGCAAAATGCCGGAACATATTCTCGTATTTCTCTTCACCGGTTCCAAGTACCACAATCTGATAATCTTGCTGGCACATCTCTTCCATCATATAATCAATGAGGTCCATGCCCTTCTGATCCGTCAGTCTGGATACGATTCCTATCATAAACGCATCTTTCTTCTGTGGCAGGCCGAGCTGCTTCTGCAATTCTGCCTTATTCTTTGCCTTTTCCTCCTGGAAATGCCCTGCACTGTAATTCTGGTAAATCAGTCGGTCTGTCTGCGGATTCCATTCATTATAATCCAACCCGTTCACAATCCCTCTCAGGTCATGGGCTCTTGCTCTCATCAGACCATCCAGATTTTCACCATAAAACGGTGTCTTGATCTCTTCTGCATAAGACGGACTTACCGTTGTAAGTGCATCTGCATATACAAGACCGCCCTTCAGATAATTGGCATCTCCATATAATTCCAATTTATCCGGTGTGAAATAGTAATCTGCAAGACCTGTAATATTCTTAATAGACTGCATATCCCACACCCCCTGGAACTTCAGGTTATGGATAGTCATAACGCTCTTCATGTTGGCGTAAAAGTCATTCTCATGAAATTTGTCCTTCAGAAACACCGGTACCAGACCAGTCTGCCAGTCATGGCAGTGTATGATATCCGGCTGGAATTCGATAACCGGAAGAACAGATAATGCTGCCTTTGAGAAAAATGCGAACTTCTCCACGTCTTCATAGATATTTCCATATGGCTTAAAGCCTGCAAAATAATACTCGTTATCTATGAAATAAAAATGTATTCCCTCATAAATGGTCTCCAGCACACCCACATACTGGCTTCTCCATCCCAGATCCATATAAAAATGTGTAATATAGTTCAACTGCTTTTTGTATTCTTCCTTCATACACATATATTTGGGCAGAATAACTCTTACATCAAACTGGTTCTTATCCAGGTACTTTGGAAGTGATCCCACTACGTCTGCCAGCCCGCCGGTCTTTATAAACGGTACCCCTTCTGAAGCTACAAATAATATCTTCTTCATATGAACCTCCCACTGGTTTTCTTCTCATACAGTATACCCCTTTTCATTAAAAAGAGCAACTGCTCCTCATGGGAAACGTTCATCTTATCTGTTCTTGTATTCCAGTCGTACTTTATCTGCTATTAATGCAATAAATTCTGAATTCGTCGGCTTGCCTTTTCCTCCATTGACTGTATAGCCAAACAGTTCATCAATGGTATCCATCTTACCTCTGCTCCATGCCACCTCAATGGCATGCCTGATTGCCCTCTCCACACGGCTGGGCGTAGTCTGATGCATTTTAGCGATGGTCGGATACAGGATCTTGGTTATGGAATTGAGCATCTCCATGTCATTTACAGACATCATAATTGAATCTCTCAGATACTGATAGCCTTTGATGTGGGCAGGTACACCGATTTCATGAATGATATTCGTCACATCCGTCTCCAGATTCCGTTCCATATACTCTCGCTTGCTCTCATAAGCCTTTACCCTTTTTGCCTCTGCAAAACTTTTCTCACTGGTCTGCTTTACATGACGGATCCGGTTCAGTACCATATCATTATCAAATGGCTTCAATATATAATAATCTGCCCCAAGTTCAAAGGCATTCTCTGTGATCTTTTCCTGTCCGATTGCCGTAATGACAATGAATGCCGGGCGCTTCTTGATCTCTCCGTCTGCATTGATCTTTTCCATCACACTCAATCCGTCCATCTTTGGCATTACAATATCCAGAAGTACCACATCCGGTTCTTTCTGCTTTATGATATTGACGATTTCTTCCCCGTTTCCTGCCTTGCCTACTACTTCCAGTTCCTTATCGCTCTTCACAATATTCTCTAATAACTGTACGATTCTTTCATTATCATCTGCAATGGCTACATTTAATTTTTCCAAGAATCTATCCTCCAAAATCTTTCATTTTCTCGTCATGTTTTTATTATAGTCAGCCATTGTTCCAGTTAGCAAGGAATTTTCATCGTATTTATTCGACAAAATTCGACATCTTCACTCCATTTTGGTCGTTGCTCACGCAAAAGAGGGCTGTGTCACGAACTTCTCCGTGACACAACCCTCGTATCTATTCATTCAAACATCTAACAGACCGGATACAGTTCCCCAGTCTTAGTATCCATGATATATCCGGTGATTCCCACATCCTTTGGAATCAATGGATGTTCTTTTAAGATCTTAACGGTATCTTCTACAGATTCACGAATGGTATTGAAACCGCAAAGCCATTTTTCAAAATCTACTCCGGCATATTTGAGCATCTCTACGCTCTCCATGTTAATTCCACGCTCCTTCAAATGTCCGAGAATCATATCGGAATCAATATGCTGTACACCGCAGTCTGTGTGGCCAATGACCATGACATCTTCTACTCCAAGCTCTACGATGGCAACCAGGAGACTCCTTACCACACTTCCAAATGGATGCGTAATCACTGCACCTGCATTTTTGATAATCTTAGCATCTCCGTCCTTGATTCCCAGAGCCGCCGGAAGCAGTTCAGTCAATCTGGTATCCATGCAGGATAAGATTGCCAGCTTCTTCTCAGGATACTTTCCTGCCCGGTAACGTTCGTATTCTTTGTTCTCTACAAACTTCTTATTGTAGTCCAAAATCTCCTGAATCATGTTTGTTCCTCCCGTACATTATGATTTTACAGAATCTCAATCAGCCGGTCTAGGTCTTCTTCTCTGGTTGCCCAACTGGTCACAAATCTCATGACTGTATGGGTATCGTCGTAATTCTCAAAGAAATCAAAGTCCACTTTCTCCAGCAATTCATTCTTCTTCCTGTTCTCCATCAGTACAAACTGCTGGTTCGTCGGTGAATCCAGATACAGAGTATATCCCTTTTCCACCAATGCTTTCTTCAGTTTTTCTGCCTTGACAATCGCATGTCTGGAAATATCCAGATACAGATGATCTGTAAACAATGTATCAAATTGTATACCGATCAGTCTTCCTTTTGCCAGCAGCGCTCCATGCTGCTTAATTGTGGTGAAAAACTTTGGAATCAGACCCTTCTTCGGTATTACTACCGCTTCTCCGCAGAATGCTCCTACTTTGGTTCCGCCTATATAAAATACATCACAGCTTCTGGCAAGTACCGGAAGTGTCACATCTGTGTCTTCTGCTGCCAGACCATATCCCAGTCTTGCTCCATCCACAAACAGCGGAATCTGGTATTCCTGGCAGACTTTGTGGATCTCTTCCAGTTCTCTGGCTGTATACAGCGTTCCATACTCTGTCGGATGGGTCAGATACACCATTCCTGGCTGAACCATATGCTCATGATTCTCATCTGAATAAAACCATTTTAAATAACTGCCGACTGATTCTGCATTAATTTTCCCATCTTTCTGAGGTAATGTCAATACTTTATGTCCGGTATACTCAATTGCACCTGCCTCATGTACATTCACATGCCCCGTCTCTGCTGCAATTACTCCGTCATAGGAATGAAGGAGTGCTGCTATCACCGTTGCATTCGTCTGTGTTCCTCCTACCAGGAAATGTACTTCTCCGTCAGGACATTCACAGGCTTCCAGAATTTTCTTCTTAGCGCTGGCGCAGTAAGGATCATTTCCGTATCCTGCAGTCTGCTCCAGATTCGTCTCAACCAGACGTTTCAGAATCTGTGGATGTACTCCTTCCATATAATCACAGTTAAATTTCATTTTTTTCATTGTGTTTCTCCTCACATGTTTTTTTTCCTAAGCGGATTTCTTCCAGATATTCTGCAAATTCCGGATTCAAATCCTGAAACAGTTTGCGACCAGATCCATTTGTTTGTTCCAGATATTGTTCCTGTATTTCTTTTCGCACCAGTTCCAGTTCTTCCCACAGACCATTCGCCGACATCCTGGATGCTCCCGCGCCCCAGATGATTTTCTGCTCCAGTGCATCTGAAGTTGCCACCGTTACATGATATTTTTTGCCTATTTCATGCACTGTTTTTTCAATATACTGATCCGCTGTCTCTGCTTCTTTTGTATAAACCACATGAATATTATGATACTTTTCTACTGATCCAATGCCCCCTTCCACCTTATAGGCATCATACACCAGAATCAATGTATTTTTCTTATACCCCTGATAATTGCAAAGCAGATCCATCAGTTTGCTTCTGGCACTGTCGATATTGATTTCTGCCAATTCTTTTAACTGTGGAATAGCAAAAATAATATTGTATCCGTCCACTAACAAGTATTCTTTTTCCTCTGTTTTTTTCTGTATGCTGCTGCCCGGAGCTGTAACCATTCTGACGCCACGTTCCTCTGTTCTGCGTCTTCTCCAGCCGGAACGCTCTCCATTGCCATTGCCATAAGTACGGTTAAAGATCTCTTCCAGTTCACTGTCATCTCCCCAGCCACGGGATGTGGCATAAACTGCCGATGTCCTTCTTGCCGGCTCTTCTTCTGATTCTTCTGCTGTCTTTTTTGCCAGAATTCCGTCCAGATGCATATAATCATAGACTTCATTCCATGGTACCACGAATCCCGCTCCATGGGCACAAAATATGGATCCTGTAGGATTCTCCAGATCTGCCTCTGCATCGTATGCCATCTGGCTGACCACCTCTTCCTGATTATGACAGACTTCATATCCTTTCAGTGTACAGAACAAATGTCCCCGGCCTCTGGAATAGGCTATAACTTCCTTCTGGTAATCTCTCATGAGCGATACCGGTGCACTGCCCGTCAGGATTGCTGTCTCCCCATCTGTCTGAGGCGGCTGGAACTCTCCGTTCATTCTGGTCAGATCTGACATAGCACGTCCCACATTTTCTGCCGGTATCTCCAGTCGGAACTGATAGACCGGTTCCAGAAGTATACTCTTTGCCATCTTCAGTCCCTGTCTTACTGCCCGATAGGTTGCCTGCCGGAAGTCTCCGCCTTCTGTATGCTTCTGATGCGCTTTTCCAGCAATCAGCGTGATCTGCATATCCGTTATCTCAGATCCTGTCAAAACTCCCAGATACTTCTTTTCTTCTAGATGTGTCAATATTAGTCTCTGCCAGTTCCGGTCCAGAACATCTTCGCTGCACTGTGCAGAAAAGTGAAGACCACTTCCCCTCTCCAGTGGCTGCATCAGCAGATGTACTTCCGCATAGTGGCGAAGTGGCTCAAAGTGTCCAACGCCTTCCACTGGTTCTGCTATGGTTTCTTTATAAGTGATACTGCCTGCTCCAAATTCAATATCCAGATCATATCTGTCATGTATCAGCTTCTTCAGTACTTCGATCTGCACTTCTCCCATTACTTTGGCAGAGATCTCCTGCGTATGTTCATCCCACACAATATGAAGCTGCGGTTCCTCTTCCTCCAACTGACATAACTTCAAAAATATGCCATGGGCATCGCATCCTTTCGGCAGACAGATTTGGTAGGATAATACCGGCTCCAGCATTGGTTCCCCGCCTTCCGGCTCCGCCCCGTACCCCATTCCTGCCTGACTGTCCTGCAGTCCGGTAACTGCACAGATCTCTCCTGCTGCAACCACTTCTGCCAGTTCATGCGATGTACCGGAATACAGCCGGATCTGATCTGCTTTTTCTTTCCCGCCATCTTTCTGGCTGCTTTCCAGAATCCCTTTTACCCGTAATTTTCCACCTGTTATTTTCATATGTGTCAAACGGTTTCCCTGTGAATCTCTTGAGATCTTATATACTCTGGCACCAAATTCTTCTCCGTATTTCGGTAACTGCACCAGACCGTGTAATCCATTCATGAATTCTTCTACCCCTTCAAGGCGCAGCGCCGATCCAAAATAACACGGGAACACTTCACGGTTACGTATTGCTTTTTTCACTGTTTTCAGCTCTACCTCCTGATGCTCCAGATATTGCTGCATCAGTTCCTCATTGCACATTGCCAGTTCATCGCAGATCTCTTCTTTTCGATTATATGTTTTGGAAAAATCGATACAGCGGTCATCCAGATACTTATGTAGATTCTCCAGAACTTTTTCTTTTTTCATGCCAGGCATGTCCATTTTATTTACAAACAAAAATACCGGTATCCTATATTGCCTCAGAAGATTCCACAGGGTAATATCATGCCCCTGTACTCCGTCCGGCGCACTGATCACCAGTATGGCATAATCTAATACCTGAAGTGTCCGTTCCATCTCTGCTGAGAAATCCACATGTCCAGGTGTATCGAGCAGCGTATATCTTTGGTTTTTCCACGTGAATCTCGCCTGTTTGGAAAATATGGTAATTCCTCTTGCACGCTCCATCTCAAAGGTATCCAGATATGTATCTTTATGATCCACCCGGCCTGGCTTTCTGATGGTGCCACTGTAATAAAGCAAGCCTTCTGCCATAGTGGTTTTTCCTGCATCTACGTGTGCCAGTATGCCTAAAATTAAATTTTCTGATTTTTCTATCATTCTTTTTTCCATCCTTTGCATCAATTGTACACGATCGTACCCCTTTCGTCAAACCTGTGATGTATTCCGCACTCTGCTGCCGCACATAAAAAATGGCGGCCAGATATCTTCTCCAGCCGCCATTTTTCTATTCTGTTCTTGAATCACTTCCTGTTCTTCCGATAAAAGAGAGTAAATACAAGCCGCAGATTCCTACTACTACATAAATGATTCTGGTGATCCAAGACATATCACCGAAGATCCAGGATACCAGATTGAATTTGAACAATCCAATCAGTCCCCAGTTCAGTGTTCCAATCACACTGATAATCAATGCTGTATAGTCCAAACCACGATTATCCATTTTGCCACCTCCTTTTTATTAGTATTCCAGAAAGTGTGCAAAATATGTATTTCTATTGCGCAAGGTAATAAAATTCTTCCAGTCTGTTCTTTGAATCAAACAGATTATTGTATTGTATCATCTGATATTCCTGAATCAGGTCACTATACTGAGATTTGTCATCCAGTTCATGCAGCTCTCCGTCTGCTCCCTGATAAGCATTGGCCGTGATCATCGGTACCTGCTCATAGAGATCCATCAGATACTTCTGATATCCTGTCATCTTTCCTCCGATCACTTTCATCAGATAGGCTGACAGATAATTGGCACTCATATCCACTTCTTCTTCCTGAATATCATAATTAGCCCAGATAATGTACGGAACCGTATATTTATTCTTCGTATCTTCCAGCGTGAACTTGTCTGATTTCTTTCCAATCAGGCTTTCATAAAAAGATGTGGACAACGACGGCTGATGATCCCCAAACATGACGATAACCGTTGGTTCATCTACTTTCTGGAAATATTCCACCAGATTTTTAAATGCATCGTCTGTCTTTTTGATCAGATTGATATACTGTTCTGCTGCTTCATCCTTCTGTGCATCACCGGTAATCTTAATCGGTGTATCAATCAGACCCTGGGATGCCGAGTATCCACCGTGATTCTGAATTGTTACATTGAAAATGTAAAAGGGATCTTCTGATGTTTTTCTGCTTTCCTCATATCTGGAAATCAGTACATCAAAATCCGTCTGATCTGATACAAAGTTACGAATATACTCCACATCCACATTATCAACATCTGATACTCCGATAAAATCCTGGAATCCCAGAAGTGGATAGACCACATCTCTGTTCCATGCATTCTTGGTAAGTAAGTGTACTGCTTCATTTCCAGTATACCCGTCTGATATCAGATTATGTGTCAGTGACGGGAAGTTATCTTTAATATAGGTATCATACGGAATGGACCGAAATGGTAAAAATGCCATAGAGCATCCTGTCAGAAATTCAAACTCTGTATTGGCTGTATTACCTGCAAATACTGAAACATATAGATCACCTTTTACAGTATCTTCTGTCAGCCCGTGTACAAATGGCATGTAATCTTCCGATGTCTCCAGATTGCCGTCGACATTCAAGTCCGAATAAGCTTCATTCATAATTGCAATAATATTCGGTTTTACTGTATCTGATGTTTCTGACGCAGAATCTGACTTATAATCCTGTACCAGTTCTTCTACTTTACCGGCAGAATAATTTTTAGGTTCATCTACTACGTAATACGTATAGCTCAGAAAAAAGGATAACAGGGATCCATTGCTTGCATAGTTTCTGGACGGTTCCCAGACGCTTACGGTAATACCATGTTTTTTCATCAGATCCCCATGCAAAAGCTGGGTATAAAATACACTGTATGGGATACAGAATCCAATCAATGAGCATATTCTCTGTTTCCACTTCAGACCTTTGTAGCTTCGAAGGCTTAAGGTAACACAAATAAAAGCTGTCGTATATACCAGTGCCCACAATGCCGACAGATTCAGTTCATAAGAATAATGCGACGCCACATCCATTGCAGTTCCATAGGATGCCAGATCTGCAGCCATTACCGGAATTCCCCTAAATTCCCACACAAAATAATTGGCAAGTCCTGCGATAGATGACAGTCCAGTCAACAGCACTGCTGTATATTTGGTACGATTACAGATCAGATAAATCAACCACCAGATCAGACCATAAAGCAGGTAATTGGTGATTCCTTTTAATCTAAAAGAGAGATGAATGAAACTTCCAATTCCATATCCTGAATATCTCTGTACGATGAAAAACGACATTGGCACAGAGGCCAGAAAAAGAATGCGGGACAATACCTTATTCATGTCCAGTGTCTTTTCCTCTTTTCCAGGTAATTTTAATTTCCAGTCCTGTAATGGCAGACATACCAGAATTATCGCAATCAATAATATTGCATACATCATATACATACTGTTAGCTGCAAAATGCATCATTCCAATTTGCAGTTTGATACGCCCATCTGCACTTTCATCATTTACTGTAAGATCACCAAACAGTTTTCCCTTTTCCTGCATTTCATACAGGTAAACACCCTTTTTACTTTCTACATCTATGCTTTTTATCACAAGGCTGTATGTCTGGTTCTTCTCCACTTCTACATTTAATGCAAAGGTTGTGGTCACAGATGTTTTTGACTGTTTCAGTTTTTTTACATCTTTTTTTGCAGAAGCTAATACATTGCCAGTCTGATCTTCCAGATCTACCTCTATGGTTCCAGCTCCATTTTTCTGTTCCCATGCCTTGAAATCAATCATTACTTTCGTAATCTCCGATTCTCTCGCTATAAAATCCTGTCTGATTTCCTGATTTCCAATCAGTGAGATTTCTGCCGGACTAACTTTTTCTCCATTTTCATCTAATGGCATCGTATTTGAGGCACTGTATTCTTTTTCAATATAAAATTGATCTTTATGGATTCCTACAGTTATCGTCATAACAAGCAGAATTATCACCAGAAGTACTTTTTTTATATTCTTCACTTATCTTTCTCCTTTCCAATCTGTATTTCTTTCTGATAAGTTTCTATCCATTTCAGAATTTCCCGTATATATTCCGGTCGATCCACATGCAATGCATGCTCATTACCTTTTTTATCATCTATCATGATGCTGTATTCATCAATAGGAAATTCGCCGAATTCTCCTCCTGCCACTCTCATATACATTCTCCGAATATCCTGATATGCAATATATGATGTGCGAAAAAAATATTTGTGTATGAGGATCTGATCTCCTAACGTTATTTCCGCAATTCTTTTTCCTGATTTTTGTTGTATTTTCACGAAATCCTTTTCCAGGTTCTTTCCATATAATACTTTCATTTTTCTCTCCTGTTCGGATTAACCTCAAAAAGACCAGCCGTCATGACAGGCTGGTCTTCAATTTCATTTCTACTTTTATTATCTTTAGTAAAACTGTTATCTTTTGTACCTTCAAAACCGCATACGGTAAATACTTTTCATCCGTGTTTCCCAAACCTGCTGACGCTTATTCGCGGTCATTCGGAATCCGCTTCGCTTCTTCCTCATGCCTTTTGCTCCGCAAATGTCTGTCCTGAATCCGCCTGTGCCCCGGAATGCAAGCATTCCTCCTTCACAGCCGTCTCCGTCCAGCCGCTCTTAAGCTTTTTGGTCAAGCCTTCGACCTATTAGTGACAGTCAGCTCCATACATTACTGCACTTCCACCTCTGCCCTATCTACCTCGTCGTCTTCAAGGGGTCTTATTGCTTTCGCATGAGATATCTCATC
>NZ_JACRSZ010000030.1 GCF_014385005.1 Jingyaoa shaoxingensis
AGGAGGTTTTGTCAAGTACTTTTTTTGTAAAAAAAGAAAAGAAATCCTTTAAATGCCGATGAAATCAGGGCTGAAGGAATTCTGAAATTTTTCTAAAATACTTAAGTTGACCACAGTGGGGTCAGACCCCGGTAAAAAACGGTAAACTTTGTAAGTAGAAAATAAAAATATTCTGAAATTTTTATTAAATTGAAAACCCCTGTGTGTTAGGATAGTTGTCAGAAGTAAAATGAAGGGGTCAGACCCCTGGTAAAAATTGCATGAAGAGTTAAATACGTTTGAGAGAATATACAAATTAATTGTAGAATACAATTAAGTGTATTATACAAATTAAATGAAAGTGAGAGATACAAATGTTAGAAATTAACACCCAATTAACTAACAAAATCATTCTGGTAACTGGTGCCGCCGGTTTCATCGGTTCAAACTTAGTGCTGGAGCTGATCCGCACACAGAGTCCGTGCACCATTATTGGTATCGACAATATGAATGACTACTACGATGTGTCAATCAAAGAGTACCGTCTGCAGCAGATTGAATCCGCTGTGAAAGATTCTGACTCTACGTGGACCTTCATCAAAGGCTCCATTGCAGACCGTGCTTTGATTGATGATATCTTTGCTACTTACAAGCCAGCAGTAGTTGTGAACTTAGCTGCACAGGCGGGCGTTCGTTATTCCATCACGAATCCGGATGTCTATGTGGAATCCAATCTGATCGGTTTCTATAACATCCTTGAGGCTTGTCGTCATTCCTATGACAACGGAGAAACAGAAGTAGAGCACCTCGTTTATGCTTCTTCCTCATCTGTGTACGGATCTAACAAGAAGGTTCCGTATTCCACAGACGATAAGGTAGATAATCCGGTATCTCTGTATGCGGCTACAAAGAAGAGCAACGAGCTGATGGCTCATGCTTATTCCAAACTCTACAATATTCCTTCCACAGGACTTCGCTTCTTTACAGTATATGGTCCGGCAGGCAGACCGGATATGGCATATTTCGGATTTACAAACAAGCTGCTCAAGGGTGATACCATTCAGATTTTCAACTACGGTAACTGCAAGCGTGACTTTACTTATGTAGATGACATTGTCGAAGGTGTTAAGAGAGTTATGCAGTGTGCTCCAGAGAAGGTAAACGGAGAGGATGGACTTCCGATTCCGCCGTATCGTGTGTACAACATCGGCAACAACAGCCCGGAGAATCTGTTGGACTTTGTAGATATTCTGCAGCAGGAGCTGATCCGTGCAGGTGTACTGCCAGAGGACTATGACTTTGAAGCACACAAAAAGCTCGTTCCGATGCAGCCGGGAGATGTTCCAGTCACTTATGCAGACACATCTGCTTTAGAGCGTGATTTTGGTTTCAAGCCGAGCACCAGCCTCCGGGAAGGTCTGAGAAGATTTGCGGAGTGGTATAAGGAGTTCTATTTATAATAGAACAAATAGAAAACCTCTGTCAGGATTCACATTTCTGTGATTCCCAGGCAGAGGTTATTTTTATGGACGCGAGTTAGATAAAACTAATTGCTCTTAGTCTCTCTGGAACAAGTCTCTCGTATATACTTTTTCTCTTACATCATCCAGACAGTTGTCATAGCGGTTTGCAATGATGCTCTGGCTGATTCTCTTGAATTCTTCTAAGTCATTAACCACTCTGGAACCATAGAAAGTGGTACCATTTTCAAGTGTTGGCTCATAAATCACAACAGTTGCGCCCTTAGCCTTAATTCGCTTCATGACACCCTGGATAGAAGACTGGCGGAAGTTATCGGAGTTAGATTTCATGGTCAGACGATATACACCGACAACAACTTCTTTTTCCTTTGCAGCATCCCAGGAGCTGTTTGCTTCATAAGCACCAGCGATTTCGAGTACACGATCTGCAATGAAATCTTTACGTGTTCTATTACTCTCTACGATAGCAGACATCATATTCTGCGGTACATTATCATAGTTGGCAAGGAGCTGCTTGGTGTCCTTTGGCAGGCAGTATCCGCCGTAACCGAAGGAAGGGTTGTTGTAGTGTGTACCGATACGAGGATCAAGACAAACACCGTTGATAATCGCCTGTGTGTTCAGACCTTTCATCTCTGCATAAGTGTCCAGCTCGTTGAAATAGGAAACTCGAAGAGCGAGGTAGGTGTTTGCAAATAGCTTAACTGCCTCTGCCTCGGTGAATCCCATGAATAGAGTATCAATGCCTTCCTTGATTGCTCCCTGCTGCAGAAGTTCTGCGAAAGTATGAGAAGCAGCAACAAGTCTTTCATCGGATTCATCTGTGGAAACGATGATACGGGATGGATACAGATTGTCATACAGAGCCTTGGATTCACGCAGGAATTCCGGGCTAAAGATGATGTTCTTTGTGTTGTACTTAGCACGAACGCTTTCAGTATATCCAACCGGGATCGTGGACTTGATGACCATGATAGCGTCCGGATTTACCTTTAATACTAGTTCGATGACAGCCTCTACAGCGGAAGTGTCAAAATAGTTCTTCTTACTGTCATAGTTGGTCGGAGCAGCGATAACAACATAATCAGCGTTTTTGTAAGCAGTTTCGCCGTCAAGAGTTGCGGTCAAATCCAGATCCTTTTCTGCCAGATACATCTCAATATAATCATCCTGAATCGGAGGTTTCTTGTTGTTGATGAGTTCTACTTTTTCCGGGATAATATCAACTGCAGTCACATGATTGTGCTGTGCGAGAAGAGTGGCAATGGACAGACCAACGTATCCGGTACCGGCAACAGCGATATTCATCGGCTCATGCTGCTTTTTTGCTTCTGTAGTACCGTTCACAAACAGATCAGTTGGTTCAAAGCCCAATACTTCTCCAAGTGCCTCTAATTGCGGGATGGACGGCATGATGTCTACAGATTCCATGCGGCTGATAACAGCGCGATTGATGCCGGTAGCATCAGCAAGCTGCTGCTGTGTCATATTCTTGGCTTTTCGTTTCTCGGTGATGGTCTGAGCCATCAGAGCCTGTGATAATTTTTTCATTGTATATGTACTCCTTTGGGTAATTGTAATTTGCGTTAATTAGAATAACAAAATCTGCTAACATGTATGTAAGCGAAAACTATTTATATTATAGTGCGAATGTTAAAAATGTCAATATTTAAGATAAAAATAAATCTAAAAAGATAAAAGAAACTGCTGAACACATAAAATAGTGTTAAAAATATTAACATTAAGTAATTGATATGTACTTTTTCCTAGTCCATGATGCTGCTGTGTAAAGAAAAATAAATCAGAGGAGGAGTGTCATGGATCAAACAAAGCAATTGATTGAGAGAATCAAGCAGTACCTTGAAAAGCATCCGGAGAGATATACGGGAGATGTAGATATGTAGATACATTATTATATTCTTAGGTATTGTGTTTGGATCTACAGTATTCACCAGACCAAAAACGATTCGGCAGTATAAATTGATCCCATTGTGGTCATGGGGAACGATTATTTGCTGCCAGGACTGGTCATTATTAAAAGAAAATTTTTTAAACTGTATATTATTATTGCCGGCAGGAGCACTACTTCCTGCAATTGTAAATCATAAGGTGAAATGGTATCAGGCTCTTTTGGTGGGAATAGCTATATCTGCAACCATAGAATTTTGTCAGTTGATTTTTATGCGTGGGTTGTTCGAGTGGGACGATATGATCCATAATGGGCTTGGCTGTATGGTGGGATGTCTTTTGGCAAATCTGCAAATAAATGGGGATGAGGAGGTATGAAGGCTGTTCCACTATAGAAGAAAAAACTATTTACTATCATCATTATAGACTGTAGAATGGTAAGTGAAAAGTTCCACAGAAGTTTGGTAATTTAATATATAGAAGCTTATTTAATATAAGTATGAAAAACAGAGAATGGATTTTATAAAAATGATTTTACTTATTAACAGAAGGAAATGTTTGACAAATGATAACGAAGAAGGTTCTTTCAGATAAGTATGTAGAGCAATTATATGATTTATTTGAAAGGAAAAACTGGAACACACAGGAGATGGGAAAATACTCTGTATTTGACAGATTTTGTGAGAGAATGGCAGAACTGGAGACAGATGTACAGCGTGATTTGATACTTGGTCTTACTGAAAATTTTTTATGGGTAAACAGCAGTATGTATGAACAATATTTGCTGGTTACTTTTCAGAAACTTTTCCAGGATAAATCATGGAATCCGGAAAAAGGGAAAAATATTTGTATTTGCCCATTGCTTCCGGAAGAGGATTTTGGGAAAATAAAAAGTTCTACTTTTATGTTGTATTTATGTCAGAGTATATTGCTTCGAACATATGAAGAATTTCAGGACGGACAGGTGCGGATTTGTGAGACACCAGAAGTGTTGAAAGAGGAGAAATACAGAAAAAATATAGATTCAGTTATTTTAATTGATGATTTTATTGGAAGCGGTGAAACAGCTCTTGGCTGTATGGCATATTTGGATTTTCTGAGACAGGAAGGAAAAAAGATGTACATTCTTGCTATGGTTGCGCAGAAAGAGGGAATAAACAATATTCAAAAAGAAGGAATTCCTGTCTTTGCAGATGTTGTACGTGAAAAGGGCATATCAGACCAATTTGAAAAAGAAGAAGCACAGCAGAAACTAGATGAAATGAAGAAAATAAGTAAATTGCTGAAGGTTCCTTCCGAAATGTATCTTGGATTTTTACAGGCAGAAAGTCTGGTTGCTATGAATAAAACTCCTAATAATACATTCCCGGTATATTGGCATGAGAAGAAGGGGCATTCGCGTGCACCATTTCCAAGAAAAGAAAATGTGAAAATGATCAGAAAAGAAAATAAAGAACAGGAAAGATATGAGAGAAGGAATTGAATTTTTGATATTAGATACGATAAAAAGGCATGGATCGATAATGCCGCTTTTTAAAGCGGGGTATTCATATGCAAAGGTTATGGAATGGGGAAAACGATTGGAGAAAGAAGGAAAAATTTCTTATAGTGAAGATGGAGTGAGAAATTTGACAGAGCTAGGAGAGCAGAGATGGAAAAGCCTGAAAGGGACAAAACATACTTTTTCGATTTTGCCCCTGGAGGAATACAGAGTCAGTAAAATAGACATAGACGATATATATTTACCATGATATAATAAATTTGCCTTTGAAATCTTTAGACTTAGCACATTTGTGCGGGATTAGCGAGTCGTTAATCTTAGAGGAACTTATTTTTCGAGCCATAGTAAGACTTGTTCGTTCTTTTACAGGAGTAAAATCCCAAACAAGTCTTACAGGTCGTGATTTTGTTCCAAAATCACTTCTTCTTATCCTTTCCTTCGGAAAGAATAAGACTGATATTTCTGGTAAAGATTTCAAAGGTTTTTTAGGTGGATGAAATGGAATGGAATGAATATAAAATTGCATTTATTGAAGCAGCACGAAAAAGTGGGAAAAATAATGCATACTGTGAAAAATATTTGAATTATGCGGAGCAGCTGTGGATGCACCATATGCCTGTTATTTATACGCAGGAACATTTATGTGCCTTGCTGGGCTACCTGCCAACATATGTATATGCTGCGGCAAATGCACCGGAAGATTTTTATCGGCAGTTTTTAATTCCGAAAAAGAATGGTGGAAGCCGAATGATTTCAGAGCCATTGCCTAATCTGAAGGAAATTCAGGAGTGGATTTTAAAAAATATTTTATATAAAGCAGAAATCAGTACTTACGCAAAAGCATATATTCCAGGAAAGTCAGTAAAAGATAATGTGCGTTTTCACAGAAGACAGAAAAAGGTATTGTCATTAGATATTAAGGCCTTTTACGATCACTTGACTGACTGGATGGTATTTCAGTTTTTTATAGAAAAAGGATATAATGAGGCTGTAGCTATGATGCTGACAGGCTTATGTTGTTTAAGAGGATGCCTGCCGCAGGGAGCACCAACAAGTGCGGCACTTTCCAATCTGCTAATGGTAGAATTTGATGAAAAAGTAGGATTGTTTTGTAAAGAAAAAAAGATCCGATATACACGATATGCAGATGATATGACATTTTCGGGAGATTTTGATGAGCTAGAAGTAATACGTTTTGTCAGGCAGGAATTAAAATCCATAGGATTGCGTTTGAATATGAAAAAAACAAGAACACGAAAACAGGGACAGCAGCAGGAAGTTACAGGAATAGTTGTCAATTATAAAACACAGCTTCCCAAAAGTATTCGTAAAGAAATTCGCAAAAATATGTATTATATTCAAAAATTTGGGCTGGAATCTCATTTGGAATATATAGGTCTGGAGTGCAGGAATTACCGAGAGCATTTACTGGGGCAAATAGGTTATGCATTATTTATTAATCCGAAAGATCAGGAAATGAAGCGGTATAAGGAGATTATTCATGATGTGGACATTTGTTGCAAAAAGCAGACACCAGACAGGTTTGTATAATTACAGTTGAAGCTGGAGTGCCGGCGGATCAGCTTGCCAGTTATTCTGTTAGACAGTAAAATCAAAATACGCTGGGGTAGAGTATATTCAGCCTCGGTAGTATGCAGAAAAAAGCGAATTAAAGAACAGCGTGTCGCTTCCTGGTTACTTAAGTGATGAGTTAGATGCCCACTTTTTAACTCCTAAAGTTGAAGTTTATGGAAGATAGCTCTTGCAAAATGCATGATATTGGAATAAGATAAGTGGGAAAATTATGGATAAAGCAAGAAAAGAGGAGAATAATGAGATTATTAAAAAAACTAATCATTGGTTTCGTGACAGCCGTACTTATGATCAGTGCGTGTATGGGAACTGTACTTGCTGAAGAAGAGACAGAAAGTGAAACACAGTTACAGGAGGATACAGAATCAGGTACATATAATGTTCTGTTAATTGGTGTAGACAGAAGAGATGATTCCTGGTATGGCAACTCAGATGTTATGCTTTTGGTTACTGTGAATCCACAGAAGGAAAAGATATATCTGACATCATTTATGCGAGATTTGTATGCAGATATCCCTGGTATAGGCGTACATAAGTTGAATGCGGCCTGTGCGAATGGCGGTGCAGAACTGTGTGTACAGACGATTAAAGAGAACTATCAGGTTCAGATTGATAATTATGCAATGGTAGATTTCAATTCTATGGCAGAGATCGTAGATGCAATCGGTGGAGTGAATCTTGAGATTTCTGATGCAGAGATGGAATACATTAATGCTCATATTGCAAGCCAGTATTCTCTGGCAGGAAAGGATGATCCTGTATATCTGGATCACGCAGGAGAAGTGTGGCTGAATGGATATCAGGCAGTTGTATATTCCAGAAACCGCAGTACAGGCGGGACATCTGATTTTGGACGTACAGAGCGTCAGCGTAAGCTGTTGACAGCGATTTTTGAGAAAGCACAGTCTGATTATGAAGAAACACAGTCATCCGGTACACTTCAGACATTGTTATCATATGCATCTCACGATTTGACAGGTGCGGATACTTTAAAATTGATGATGAAAGTATCAGACTGGCTGACTTATGAGATTGAAGAAGTTCGTGTGCCGTTTGATGATATGTATTATATTGATAACGAGATATTAACACCGACTGATATGTCGGCTACAAGAGAAAAATTACAGGACATTCTCTACAGATAAGCAAGTGTAGAGTCAGAACTTGGAAACAATATGCGAATTCCATAAAGATTTTAGAAATGATGAGACTGTTGCTCTGGCAGAGATATTGCCGGCAACAGTCTTTTTGTCTGCTCTGAGATTCTCAATTCTCAAGGGTATTACAGTGTCAGACTAATTTGCTTTTGTATGAATTCGATTTTGCGACATTAAAACATACATAAACAATAAGAGACAATAGCAAACAAAAAGAGAATGAAAGTTGACAATTGAATTACTGGAAGATATAATGAAAAAAACATTATATTTGAATAAATGGGGGCAGAAATGTTAGATTGGGATAAGTTGCTGTGTGATGAACGGATTAGAACAAGCACTGTAGTAAAAGATGAACATGTGACAAGGAATGAGTTTGAAGCAGATTATGATCGAATTGTGGGATCTTCGTCGGTCAGAAGATTACAGGACAAAGCACAGGTATTTCCACTTCAGAAAAATGATGTTGTCAGAACAAGGTTGACACATTCAATGGAAGTATCGGCTATTGCCCGTTCATTGGCTAAAACAGTGGGACTGCGTCTGGAAAGAATGGGTATTTTTGACAGAGAAAAGACAGAAAAGTTAATGGGAATGTTACAGACAGCAGGACTGATACATGATTTGGGAAATCCGCCGTTTGGACATTATGGTGAAACAGTGATAAGAAACTGGTATCAGTCTAAAGTTGTTGATGTGAAAAGGAACTTGGATAAACATTATAAAACCGAGCAGGAAGATGCAGATTTTTTGTATTTTGATGGCAATGTTCAGAATTTAAGAATAGTAACCAAGTTGCAGACAATGAATGATCGGTACGGAGCGAATTTTACATATGGGACGCTGGCTTCGATTATAAAATATCCATATAGTTCAATGACTACAACTCATCCCAAGCATAAATTTGGATATTTTAAGTCAGAAGAAGAGATTATGAAATCAATTTGGCAGCACACAGGACTTTCCGAGGGAGTCAGACATCCGGCAGCATATCTTCTGGAGGCAGCAGATGATATTGTATATATTTGTGACGATATTGAGGACGGTGTGAAAAAAGGGTATATTCCTTGGAATAAAGAATATGATCAAATAAAGCAGACATTTAAAGAGAATACTATATATCAGAAACTATTTGAAAGAATTGACGCTAAAAAGGCAGATGCCGGATTAGGTGAAAGAGAAGGACTGCTGGCTCAGGTTAAATTGTTTCGAAATTATGTTCAAGGACATTTGATCAGAACGGCTGTAGATAGTTTTTTTGACCATTATGAACAGATAATGAATGGAGAGTTTGGCATAACAGATTTATTAGAGTCAGATAAGGAACTTATTAAATGCCTGAAGAAGCTGACAGCAACTTATTGTTTTACCTGTGATGAGGTATTAACGTTAGAGATTGTTGGAGAACGGACAATAAAAGAACTATTGAATATTTTTTATGATGCAATACATACTTCAAATGTAGAAGTGATAGAAGACAGTAGTAAATATGAAGGAAAAATATATCATCTGATATCTGATAACTATAAGTATATTTTAACATTTGATTATAAAGAAAATAAGCAAAAGTCATTAAAAGATGTAAATGAATATGAAAAAATGCACCTGATTGTGGATTTTGTTTCAGGTATGACAGACTCATATGCTGTTTCATTATACAAGAAATTATTGGGTATCAGTTTACCGGAATAATGGTGATTTTATGTATAATAATCTAAGGATAGAGATAGAAGAATATTTAAAAAAATATCCACCGGCATTGTGGCTTTATAAGATGCTTATGCAGGCGGGAGATGTATATGTCATGGGTGGTTTATTACGAGAATATAAAGATAAAGACAAAATTGCAGAATTGCGAGACGCAGATTTTACGATTAGTATAAAAGATAGAAAAGTGTGGGATGAATTACTTCGACAGATACCACATAAAAGGAACCATTTTGGAGGATATAAGTTTTCGTGTTCTGGATTTATTGTTGATATTTGGGATGTAAAAAAGACATGGGCTTTTGAGAAGCAAGTGATTAAAGTAGAAAATAATAATTACTTTGAGTACCTGTCCCAAAGTGTCTTTTTAAATCTGGATGCAATCATATATGATTTGTCAAATGATAAATGGAATGATCTAATCTATCAGAATGCTGTGAAAAATGGCGAGTTGGGAATCGTTTTGAGAGAAAATCCGTTTAAAGAATTGAATATTTTAAGAGCAATGGTGCTTAGGGAAAAGTATAATATGCGTTACTCAAAAGAATTAGCCAGGATGATTTTGGATTATTCAACAGAAGAGACATTTCTGAAAGATATAATAAAAATGCAGGAAGAAAGATATGGTTATATTATACTGGGTATAGGAAAAATCAGGCAGGAAGTGGAATACGCTTGCAGATGTATATGAAATCTGTGCTTGATGAGAGTTACCGGAGAATCATACTCTGCTATTTTTTCATGTGGAGGGTCTGATTATGTTACCTGAATTAGCGGTAGGTGAACTTACAGATTTAGTAGTTAGTGCTGCTGGCAGAGTTATAAATAAAACTAATTCTGTTCACAGCTGGAAGCAGCTGTTTGTTAACAGTGGAAAGTTTTTTTGCGAATATGAAAAGAATGCGGATCAGATATTTGATGATTTGTCAGTGGCATTATCTTCACAAAATATGGCTAAACTGGCAGCAGAATTGGACTCTGAAAATGGATATGAGATAAAAGGCAAACTTTTTAATTATATATTATCTTTATTACATCAATATGAGGTTCCAGAAGATGTTGCATTGTCATATGCATCTGGGATAACCAATGAAATCATAAATGGGATAAGTGTTATTGCCCCAGAAAAGTATGACCGCTATTTTTTGAATGATTGGAGAGAAGAGGACAAATCATATTTACAGAGTTTGTCAGTTAAAATTGAAAAAATAAATACAGCTTTAACGACGTTCAACGAACGTAAAATCAATGTTTATTCAGCAAATGATTTTGATATAGAATTAAAAAGAAAGACTATAAATCCCAGAATAGGTATTGATTTCTTTGAAATTGATGATGATCGTTTTAAAACTGCTTTTTCAGAAAAAATCCATGATAATAAAATATGTGTTCGAGGAAGATTTGTTGAAGAAACAATTTATTGTATTTTAAACGAATTGTGGAGAATGCGAGAACCACGAGCTGTTTTTGTTGTTCAAAGTGAAGAGGACTGGGGACATTTGAGAAGCATTGAACAGGAAGGAAACATTTATATTCCTAATTTTGTAGCAGATGAAATAGTTCCTATTGATAATAACACGAATATTTTTATCTATACAGACAATATCCCTGCTTTTTCTAATGAAATAATAGAGCTTAGACCTCGCACGTATGAGACGATTTCGAAGTGTTTAATTCGTGCTGGGATGGAGATAAATAAAGCAAATGCATTAGTTGCTGAAACGCATGGATTATATGTTGCCATGAAAAAGAAGTTATTTAATGGTCAATTGTTAAAGATGCCACTGTGGATATCTGGCTTAGATAATAAAATAAAGAAGACGTGTCTGTTGTTGGGGCAGTGGACTGAGTGCGAAGGTGATATAGCAGTTGTTGAAAACTTGTCCGGAATGAAGTACGAAGAGTTTGTCGATAAATTGATGCCTTATACGAAAGGAGAGGATCCATTTATTCATGGGATATAAGGTGTCAGGCACCAATGTGGTCAACCTAATGTCAACTTAAGACAAGTGCCTGCTTAGGTTAATGAATAACGGTGCGAAATCGAGAAAAGAGGAAGGTAGATTTGAAAAGAAGACGCACTTTAATAGAGCTTCACAGAAAAGCCCTATTAACAGCTATTGATTTTAGAATGCAACTTTTTTATTGTTAAAATGTGTTCTGCCTATTGCTTTGTTCTTCTTCCGCCGGAATGTTCTTCCAGGCATAATCTGAGATCTGCATCGGAGAGATTCCTTATATAGTCTATCAATTGCAGATAAATCGAAAAGATTACACAGGATTTTGGGAACTATTGTTTTGATACGTCCGATAATAAATGCTCGGTTTGCTTGGTATCGATATTTATTCGTACTTTTAGCGGTAATCTGAATTTCTTCATCAACTTGATTTTTAATAAGAGATGATAGGTTTGAAAGAAGTACGTTGATATAAAATTCTTGAAGCACTGAAGTGGTTGTTGCACCGGAAAATTCTTCAATAGCAAG
>NZ_JACRSZ010000031.1 GCF_014385005.1 Jingyaoa shaoxingensis
AAATCAACATACTAGCTAATCTATCCCTTTTACTGTTTTATAAGGTCAGTTCCTTGAATGTTAAAACTTTTTTAGAATCTTTCAAGGTTGTTTCACTGTTCAATTATCAAGGTTCTTTGCTGTTGTTCTCATCAGCAGCAACTTTCATATCATATCACTGCTTTTTAAGTTTGTCAACAACTTTTTTATTTATTTTTCAATCTTTCGATTGAAGCTTTATGTTTCTTACTGTCTCTCTCAGACAGCTTCATTATATTATCATCCATCCCAGCATTTGTCAACAGCTTTTTTCATTTTTTTACAAAATTCTTTTATGTTGCTTTTATCGCAATAGCCTAATGTTTCATTTTCCTGGTCAGGTCGCAGATGCACCAGGCGATGGCCATTCCCCCGGCGATCCCCAGTGCGCACAGGAAGGTCTGGCTTCCGTATTTTTCTGCCAGTTCGGTATTACCCTCTGCCAGTGCACTCATACAGTAATACAGAGTGCTTCCCGGTATCAGCGGAATGGCGGAGGTCACAAAAAACGGTGTGGATGGTGCTCCGTATAGCCGGGCCAGGATCTCTGCATAGATGGCCACGCAGAAGCTGGCCACCAACATAGATACAAAGATATGGTTCCCATGATGGGACAATAACAAGTAAGCCAGCCAGCCAAGTGCACCTCCTACTGCTGCCGCCGGAAGATATCTTTTATTAATATGAAAGATGAGCCCAAATCCCACAGAGCCTGCCGCACCTGTGAGCAGTTGTGTAATTACATTCATTTACCAGATCCCCCTTACCAGCCAGATAGCCGCAAAAAATCCCAGCGCCAGCGCCGCTGCCAGCAATAACGCCTCAATCAGCCTCATACTGGCTGATATGGTATCCCCCAGCAGAACATCCCGTATGGCATTGGTGAACATCAGTCCTGGTATCAGCAACATGATATCACCAATCATGATCTTGTCCATATGCAATATTGGAAAGATTCTGCTGACCACACAGATCCCCACACCGCTTAAGAACGATGCGGCTATCTGATAAGCCACAGAATTCAGACAGATTGGTTCCATATAAGTTTCCAGAAGCCAGATCACCGCTCCCATCAATCCGGCAAACAAAAAGTCCCAGATAC
Organism: Jingyaoa shaoxingensis; assembly: GCF_014385005.1. Classification (GTDB taxonomy): domain Bacteria; phylum Bacillota; class Clostridia; order Lachnospirales; family Lachnospiraceae; genus Marvinbryantia; species Marvinbryantia shaoxingensis. The sequence goes on from NZ_JACRSZ010000031.1 coordinate 1,121, forward strand.
TGCCACCATAGAATACAGCAAAGCTGGCCGCTGCCAGTACATTCCCCAGCAACAGCATTTTCTCACTGGAGCCAGTGGATAATATCTGATCCAGCTGCTGTTCAAACTCATCCACCGCTATCCGGCCACTACAGATCTGTCTGCTCAGTTCGTTCAATTCCTCCAGTTTCACAAAATCATTACCCCCTGACTTCTTCAGCCGTCTGGTCTGGGTCAATGGCTCTTTTCCAGGCATCTTCATGGTAATGATAATGCTGGAGGTAATCACGAACACATTCATCTCTTCTGCACCATAGGCATAACCGATACGATTCAGGGTATCCTCCACCCGGTAAATCTCCGCCCCGCTGTTCTGCAGCGCTTCTCCCATCTGAATCAGTACATTCAGAAATCCACTATCTGATCTGCTGTCCATTTTTATTGTCCTTCCATATCATCATATTCTGTTTCCATACTATAACATTCTACCTGCATTTGTAAACAAGATAAAAAGCCGGAATACCTCTGCATCTTACAAAAGTATTCCGGCTTTGGATTTCACGATATTTTATTTGTCTGCTACCAGATGACACGCTACCATGTGTCCATTCCCCACATCTACCAGCTTCGGTTCATTCTTACTGCACCCTTCTTTTCGGAAACGGCAGCGTCCGCAGAAACGGCAGCCTTCCGGTGGATTCACCGGACTCGGTACGTCTCCTTCCAGAATGATACGCTGGCGTTTTTCCACATCCAGTCTTGGAATCGGAATCGCAGACAGCAGCGCCTGAGTATATGGATGCAGCGGATTTTCAAAGATATCTTTGTAATCAGCCATTTCCACGATCTTACCAAGGTACATAACTGCAATACGGTCACTAACATGCTTTACTACGCTCAGGTTATGAGAAATAAACAGATAGGTCAGTCCCAGATCCTTCTTCAACTGATTCATCAGGTTCAGTATCTGTGCCTGTACACTCACATCCAGTGCGGATACCGGCTCATCCATAACGATGAATTCCGGATTGATAGACAGAGCACGGGCAATACCGATACGCTGTCTTCTTCCACCGTCCAGCTCATGTGGATAAGAAGTAGAAAGTCTGCGTTCCAGACCTACAATATCCATAACCTCATGCACACGGTTATATAAATCTTTCTTATTATCATATACCTTATTTACCAGTAATGGCTCTGAAATTAATTCTTCTATATTCAGACGCGGATTCAGAGAAGAATACGGATCCTGAAATACGATCTGCATCTTCTTTCTCATTTCCTTCATCTGTGCTGCATTCAGTTTTACCACATCCGTCCCACGAAATAATACTTCACCGCTGGTGGGTTCATGAAGTCTCAAAATGGCACGACCGGTGGTAGATTTACCACAGCCTGATTCTCCTACAAGACCAAGGGTTTCTCCCTGATTGATAGAAAAACTGACATCATCTAATGCATGCAGCATTCCTTTTTTGGTTTTGAAATATTTTTTCAGATTCTTTACTTCAAGAATCGTCTCTGCCATTTACTTCACCTCCTTAGTATCATCAAATCTGTGACAACTGATGGTATGTCCAGGTTCTACTTCCAGATGCTTTGGCATCTGCTTGCTGCATTCCTCACAGGCATATGGACATCTTGGATGGAAAGTACATCCAGACGGCAGATCTGTTGGATCCGGTGTGAGGCCTTTTATGATCTTCAGTTCTTCCTGTTCATGATAGATATCTGGAATGGAATCAAACAATCCAACAGTATATGGATGGTGTGGCTTCTCTGGTGTAAAAATATCCACTTTATCGCCATATTCTACCACATTTCCTGCATACATAATTGCTACTTTATCACAGATCTCAGCCACGATACCCAGGTCATGAGTAATCATAATCATAGAAGTATCATACTGATCCTTCAGTCCTTTCATCAGTTCCAGCATCTGTGCCTGAATCGTTACATCCAGTGCAGTGGTCGGTTCATCGGCAATCAGCAGTTCCGGATTACAGGCCAGCGCAATTGCAATAACCACACGCTGCTTCATACCACCTGAGAACTGATGTGGATAATCTGAAGCTCGTTCCGGACGAATGCCAACGGTCTTCAGCATCTCCAGGGCTTTTTTATGAGCATCTGCTTTACTCAGGTGATCATGCAGACGGATTCCTTCTGCAATCTGATCACCGACGGTCATAACCGGATTCAATGATGTCATAGGATCCTGGAAGATCATAGAGATCTTTTCTCCACGAATACGAGTCATGTCTTTATTGGATTTGTTTAAAATTTCTTCGCCATTATATTTGATGGATCCGCTGATTACCTTTCCCTGTGGATGTGGCAGCAGATTCAAAATACTCAGAGCGGTTGTTGTCTTTCCTGCACCAGTTTCTCCTACAAATCCAAGGGTCTCCTTAGGTGCAACTTCCAGATTTAATCCGTTGACTGCATGTACCACACCGCCATTTGTATGATATTCTACCGTCAGATCACGGATCTCAAGTAAATTCTTTTTCTCGTTATCCATATTCCTCTCCTCCTATTTCTTCTGCTTTGGATCCAGTGCGTCACGAAGTCCGTCACCCAGTACATTCAGAGCAAAGATGGTGATCATAATCGCAAGACCTGGGAACATGGTCATATAAGCATAGTCTCTAATATAACTTCTTGCAGAAGAAAGCATAGAACCCCATTCCGGAGTTGGCGGGGAAATACCCAGTCCAACAAAGCTAAGTCCGGCCGCTGTCAGGATCGCCATAGCTACACCCAATGTGGCCTGTACGATAATCGGAGCCAGACAGTTCGGAATAATGTGTTTGAAAATAATACGCAGATCCGATGATCCTGCTGCCTTAGCTGCCTCGATAAATTCCTGATCTTTTACAGAAAGCACTGATGCACGCACGATTCTGGCATAATGCGGAATCGAAGAAATACCGACTGCGAGCATCAGGTTAAACAGACCATTTCCAAGTACTGCCACAATGGCAATCGCTAAAATGATCTGTGGAATAGATAACAGAATATCCATTAGTCGCATGATAATGTTGTCAACGGTTGCTCCATAGTAACCGGAAAATGCTCCAAGAAGTACACCAATCACCATGGCAATTGCTACCGCTACGAAACCAATCAACAGAGATATTCTCGTTCCATATACTACACGGCTGAAAATATCACGTCCAAACTCATCTGTTCCAAACCAGTGCTGTGCACTTGGTCCCTGGAAGCAGCTCAACAGATCCTGTTGGTCAAAACTATAAGGTGCAATAAAGTTTGCAAAAATCGCTACTAAGAAAATAATAACGATAATAATCAGTCCCAGTACCGCCAGTTTGTTTTTTCGAAGGCGTTTCCATATATCGCCCAGCTGGGCAAATTTCTTTTTCTTTTCCATATGTACTCTCCTCCTACTTATACTGCGCTTTGATACGCGGATCTACAAATGCATATAACAGGTCAACCAGGAGGTTTACAATACTGAACGCCAGTGCAATGATCAGCACACCGCCCTGTACCGTAGGGAAGTCACGCATCTTGATGGAGTCCACCATCAGTCGTCCAATTCCAGGAATAGAAAAAATAGACTCTGTCAGAACTGCTCCACCCAGCAGAGTACCAAACTGCAGACCTGCAGATGTAATAATCGGAATCAGAGCATTTCCCAGTGCGTGTCTGATGATAACAGTTTTCTCATGGAGACCTTTTGCTCTTGCTGTCTTGATATAATCCATATTGATAACTTCCAGCATACTGGATCTGGTCATACGGGTAATAACTGCTACAGACTGAGCCCCCAGTGATACTGCTGGCAGAATCAGATGTAATGGAGTGTTAAATCCAGAAGACGGAAGCCAGCCCAATTTTACAGAAAACAACAGTGTCAGCAGCAGTCCCAGCCAGAACACCGGCATGGAAATCCCCAGCAATGCAAACGCCATAGAACACATATCAAAAATCGAATACTGCTTGATCGCAGAAATAATTCCAATTGGAATACCCAGAACCAATGCAAATAACATAGAACAAAATGCCAGTTTTACCGTAGCCGGGAAACAGTCTTTGATCAGATCAATTACCGGCTTCTTTGTGGAATAAGAAGTTCCCAGATCTCCATGGAGAATCAGGTTCTTCATATATCTTCCATACTGTACCAGGAATGGATCATTAAGTCCCTGTTCTTCCCGGTACTGCTCTACTGCTTCCGGAGAAGCCGAATCGCCCAGTACCAGTCTGGCCGGATCGCCAGGAGTGATGTACAGCATAGAAAATATGATAAAGGTAACACCCAGTAATACCGGGATCATCATTAATAAACGCTTACCTACATATTTTAGCATAGACGTCTTTCCTTTCTGTTTTTCTCATTGGAAAAGGGGAAGCGGCAGCTTCCCCCGTTGTAAATCCGCTTTTCCTGCAACATTTACTCAAAGTAAATGTTGTATAATGGATGATAACCATATGCTGTAGGTTCAAATCCCTTCATGTTGGCCTTTGCACCAACAACTACTTCTCCATTGTTCAGGAATACCCATGGTGCTTCTGCTGCAATCTCTTCCTGCAGTTCTTTGTAAACTGCTTCTCTGTCCTCAGAGTCTGGCATGGATCTTCCTTTTTCCAGCAGTTCATCTACTTTTTCACTGCTGAAGTTTGCGTAGTTATTACCAACCTGTCCGTTTGTCTGAGAATGGAATACAGCGTAAACTGCCATATCCGGATCAGCAGTCTGGCAGGTCCATCCTACCATAATCGCATCCTGTTCACGTCTGTCTGCCTTGTCCAGAAGTGCGCCCCATTCCAGAACTTCAATTTCTACATCAATTCCAACTTCTTTTAACTGGCTCTGAATGATCGTAGCCATATCAATTCTTTCCTGACGTTCGTTTGTGGAGATCACCAGCTTCTGACCTTCCTGAATGCCTGCTGCTGCCAGCAGTTCTTTTGCTTTTTCTACATTGTATTCATGTGGTGTCAGATCGTTATCGTGATATTTTACGTTCGGTGCGATCGGACCTGCTGCTGGTGCACCAACTCCACGCCATACTGCGTTGCAGATTGCTGTGGTATCCAGTGCATAAGAGATAGCCTGACGTACATCCGGGTTGCTCCATGGTTCTTTCTCGCAGTTGAATGCAAGGAAAGTAGTCTGGTTATCTACCTTACGGATCAACTGAAGATTGCTGTTGTCTTCTACACGGCTGATATCGTTGGTAGAAATATCAAATGCCATATCTACACCGCCGCTCTCCAGTTCGATAGCACGGTTGGTTGCTTCAGTGATGATACGGAATGTGATCTTGGACAATGCCGGTTCTTCTCCGAAATAATCATCATTACGTTCCAATTCGATAGTGTCATTCTTTGTCCAGCTTACGAACTTGAATGGGCCGGTACCGATTGGGTTACTTCCGAAGTTATCGCCTTCTGCTTCTACAACAGCTTCTGGAACAATGCTGGCACCTGTATTGGCAAGACCTGCGATGAAACCTGTATTCTGCTGCTGAAGTTTAAAAGATACTGTGTAATCATCCGGTACTTCAAAGCTGTCCGGATCGATGTCTCCAAAGATGTGAGCTACTGCTGCACTGGCCTGTGCACGTTTCAGTGAGTATGCTACATCACTTGCCTTTAATTCATCTCCATTGTGGAACTTTACGCCCTGACGAATCTTAAAAGTATAGGTAAGTCCATCATCTGACACTTCATAGCTCTCTGCAAGTCTCGGTGTTACGGTACCATCTTCTGCCACATCAATCAGTGTGTCATAGATCTGCGCCATAATGTTGGATGAATATACATTACATACAGCTACCGGGTCGATACTGGTTGCATCGGATCCCATTGCTACAGTCAGCGTATCCTGGGTAGTCTCTGCTGCGGAAACACTCATACTTCCGAACAGCGCAGTTGCAGATACTGCTGCAGCGATTAAAAATCTCATAAGTCCTTTTCTGCTCATTTTTCTCCTCCTTTATAATGCTTGCTTGTAAATGAAGCGGACTGTATAGATTTTAACACACTAAAGTATTATCTGTCAATGTCATACATCTGTTTTTCTGTCAAATACAACGTTATTGTTCACTCCATGACCAGCAGCCCCATAACTTCTTCTTGCGCTTTTAGCACAGGGGTGTATAATTATATTATATGCCACTTTTCTGTCAATCTGTTTGTCATAAAAAGTGGCATATCAATACTAATTATATTTACTAAAGGAGAGACAATCATGTCACAGTTTTACGATCAGGTAAAAGAACGTTTTATCCGTTACGCCAAAGTAGATACCCAGTCTCAGAATGGCGCAGCTACCGTTCCAAGTACAGAAAAACAGTGGGATCTGGCTCATATGCTGGAAGAAGAAATGAAGAACATCGGACTTCAAAATGTCACTCACGATGATTTCTGTAATGTATACGGCACTATTCCATCTACCCTGCCAAATGGCGGTGGCATTTCTATCGGATTCCTTGGTCATATGGATACCGCTCCGGATGCCAGTGGTACCGATGTAAAGCCATGGGTTCTGGAAAACTATCCAGGCGGAGACATCGTATTAAATAAAGAACAGAATATTGTTATGGAAGCAGCAAAATATCCTCGTCTGGCCATGTATGTTGGACAGGATCTGATCCTGACAGACGGTACAACTCTGCTGGGTGGCGATGACAAGGCCGCTATTACTTCTATTATGACCATGGCTGAATATTTCTGCCGGCATCCGGAGCTTCCTCACGGCCCAATCCAGATTGGATTCACCTGCGATGAAGAGGTCGGTCTTCTGGGTGCTCACAAGTTCGACATTGAACGCTTCGGTGCAGACATTGCCTATACTCTGGATGGTGATGGCCTCGGCGATTTTATTTATGAGAACTTCAACGGAGAAGAAGTGCATCTGAACATTCACGGCTTAAATGTACATCCTGGAACAGCGAAAAATATTATGAAAAATGCCATCGAAATCGGTGGTGAATTCATGAATATGCTCCCTGCACTGGAACGTCCTCAGCATACAGAAAATCGGGAGGGTTATTTCCATCCGATTAAGTTCGAAGGAACTGTGGAAAAAGCATTTCTTCGCTGCCTGATTCGTGATCATGATAAGAAGCGTTTCCAGGAAAGACATGAATATGTGGAAAAATGTGTTGCCGCCTTAAATGAAAAATATGGTGAAGGTACGGTAGAATCTTCTTATACAGGAAAATACTCCAGCATGTATGATGCCATCATGAAAGTACCATATATGATTGATTATGCGAAACAGGCTATGGCTGATTGTGGCGTAGAGATGCATGCAATCCCGATGCGTGGCGGTACAGATGGTGCATGCCTGTCCCAGAAAGGACTTCCTTGTCCGAACATCAGTGCCGGTTATGAAAATGCACATGGCCGTTTTGAACTGGTAGCTATTCAGGCTCTGGAAAAGAATGTGGACATTCTGCTCCGCCTGATTGATCTGTATAGCAAAAAAGAAAGTCTATAATAAAAAAGTGCTCTGTGAGATTGTTATTACACATACTCAGCAGAGCACTTTTTTATATATTGAATCTTGCGATTCTTTCTTACTATCATATTTATACTTCTTTTTTTCCGAAGACCTGTTCTTTCATCTGCTTTGCCGTCGGTGTATTCGCCAGTCCTCCCTGTGCCGTCTCCTTCATGGCACATGGCATACTGTCTCCCACTTCCTTCATGGCATCAATGACTTCATCCACCGGAATCTTGGATTCCATTCCGGCCAGTGCCATATCTGCTGCGGAAAATGCGATCATAATACCACCCACATTTCGTTTGATACACGGGATCTCCACCAGTCCGGCCACCGGATCACACACCAGCCCAAGCTGATTTTTGATTGCCATGGCACAGGCATCTGCTGCCTGCTTTGGCGTTCCACCCATGATTTCTGTCAATGCTGCTGCGGTCATCGCTGCTGCGGAACCGCACTCTGCCTGACAGCCGCCCTGTGCTCCGGCAATGCTGGCTCTTTTGGCTATCACAATACCAAATCCTGCTGCCGTAAACATACCTTCTATGATTTTTTCTCTCGGGATCTGATGCTCTTCCATCATAGTCACCAGACACCCCGGCATGATACCGCAGGAGCCTGCAGTTGGCGCAGCCACGATCTTTCCCATGGCTGCATTATATTCAGATACTGCCAGTGCTCTGGCCATCGCTTTTGTCATAAAACTGCCTGTGATGCCGCCCATTTGGGCATACTGCATCATCTTCCAGGCATCACCCCCGGTCAGTCCGGAAGTAGACCGAAGTTCTGGATCCATTCCACTCTCCACTGCTTTTTCCATGACACGAAGATTCTCCTCCATCTGGGAGAGCAGTTTTTCTTTGCTCTGCTCCATCTGCACGGCCTGATCTTCCAGTACCACAGCACCGATGCTCATTTTCTTCTTCTCTGCTGTCTCTACCAATTCCTGTATTGTCAAATATTCCATAACTGCTCCTATATCACTTTCAAAATAATCGCACTGATCACATGTGGCAGTACCTTTAGCTGTTCAGTCAGTCCTTCCGGTGCTGCTCCGTCAATCTCAATAGTCATAATGGCTTCTCCACCCTTTTTCTGTCTGGACAGACGGAAGTTCCCAATATTCACATCTGAATATGCCATAAAATTCGTTACCGCTGCGATCGCTCCCGGTCGGTCGTAATGGCGAACCAGAATGGTGGTACTCTGTCCTGTGTAGGCCACATCCATTCCATTGATCTTCTCCACCAGAATGTTGCCGCCTCCCACAGAAGCCCCCTGAATATCTGCCGTCTTGCCACTTTCTCCATAAAGAAAAATATGTGCGGTATTCGGGTGGGTATCCGGTATATTTACCTCATGAAACTCATACTCCAGTCCCTGTTCCCGGGCCAGTTCCAGTGAACAGCGAATCCGTTCATCATAAGAATCCATTCCCATGATGCCTGCAATCAGTGCCTTATCCGTTCCATGTCCCTTGTAGGTCTGGGCGAAAGATCCCGACAGCTCGATCACTGCCTTTACAGGTCGATCCTCCAGAATCTGCCATGCCACACGACCCAGACGCACTGCTCCTGCAGTATGGCTGGAAGACGGACCGATCATCACCGGGCCTATAATATCAAATACATTCATGTATGTTATTTCCTTTCCACAATGCAAAAAGTACGGTTCAGATCCATTTTCTGACATTTTGAATCTGAACCGTACTCATTTTATCACGATTCTAACGGCATGAAAAGTATTTTATGAAAGCCTGGAGAAAACGAAAATTACCGCACCAAGAATGACCAGTACCACACCAGTAGCACGATTCAACGTCTTCGGCTCTGCCTTATTGGCAAAGACTGCTGCAATCCGCGCCCAGATAAAGGTAAATACTACACACAATATCCAGACCATCCAGTCTGGTGAACCACCAATAGCAAAATGAGATACTGCTCCGGTAAGGGCTGTGAATGTCATAATAAACACACTGGTTCCCACTGCAGTCTTCAGCTCATATCCCAATACACTGGTCAGTATCAGAAGCATCATCATTCCACCGCCTGCTCCAACAAATCCACAGATAAATCCGATCAGTATACCGCAAATGATGGACTGAATAGCCCTCTTTTTCGCTGATACCGCCTGCATGCTTTCTTTCGTGGTCATGACTGGTTTTACAATAAACTTCACACCAAGGAAGTTTCACCTGTTTGTCTGGAGTCAAAGAAGAAAGATCCATAAGCCTGCTCCTTAGATTAGATTTAGAGTTTTTAGAGTCAACTCCCAAAACTCTAATCAATAGTTTACATGCAACAGCCAGAAATTTCGATACACCCTCTTATTGGACGCTTACCCTTTTATTTCCAATCGAGGTACCTTGCCAATTATAGAACATTGTAGCTTTAGATTTAACTTATTTCTAAAATAAAACATAAAAATAAAAGCAGCGGATTTTCCACTGCTTTCAAGCTGGGCTACAAGGATTCGAACCTTGAAATGACGGAGTCAGAGTCCGTTGCCTTACCATTTGGCGATAGCCCATTATATTATTTGTAGCAAAGCGGGTGATGGGAATCGAACCCACGTGTCCAGCTTGGAAGGCTGGTGTTCTACCATTGAACTACACCCGCATATTTATTGGATCGGGGTGACAGGATTCGAACCTGCGACCTCCTGGTCCCAAACCAGGCGCTCTAGCCAAGCTGAGCCACACCCCGATAATGACTCCAAGGGGATTTGAACCCCTGTTACCGCCGTGAAAGGGCGGTGTCTTAACCGCTTGACCATGGAGCCATAATCACATTTCATATCTTATTATGAAAAAACTCCCCGAGTTGGGCTCGAACCAACAACCCCTCGGTTAACAGCCGAGTGCTCTACCATTGAGCTATCGAGGAATATGAAGATTGTACCTTCAAAACCGCATACGGTAAATACTTTCCATCCGTGTTTCCCAAACCTGCTGACGCTTATTCGCGGTCATTCGGAATCCGCTTCGCTTCTTCCTCATGCCTTTTGCTCCGCAAATGTCTGTCCTGAATCCGTCTGTGCCCCGGAATGCAAGCATTCCTCCTTCACAGCCGTCTCCGTCCAGCCGCTCTTAAGCTTTTTGGTCAAGCCTTCGACCTATTAGTGACAGTCAGCTCCATACATTACTGCACTTCCACCTCTGCCCTATCTACCTCGTCGTCTTCAAGGGGTCTTATTGCTTTCGCATGAGATATCTCATC
>NZ_JACRSZ010000032.1 GCF_014385005.1 Jingyaoa shaoxingensis
AGCCTGCTCCTTAGATTAGATTTAGAGTTTTTAGAGTCAACTCCCAAAACTCTAATCAATAGTTTACATGCAACAGCCAGAAATTTCGATACACCCTCTTATTGGACGCTTACGATATTTCGGCGAGCTTTGGCTTTGTTTATAGTATCAATCACCAATCACTTACACGATGGAGTTTCACTTCCTTCGAAATAGTTGTAGGATCTTTGCATAAGAAGCGGGCAATATCTTTAAAAGAGCTACCGTTATTTAGGGAACGCTCAATGTATTTACGGTCTTCAAGGGAAAGATGTTTCTGGTTACCAGGAATATATTTACTCATAGAGATCTCCTTCTACTGATGTCAGAAGGTCTTCATGAGCATAGCACGAATATATGAAAGATTAAACTCCACTCATGTAGGAGTAAATTCCACCGCATAAGCGGACGGTGGAATTTAGTTTTGAAATTTTCAGCAAAAATAATAATAATTACTATTATTGACAAAAGAATAATTATCATGTATAATAAAGATATACAAAAAACAAAGTGTTAGAAAAATTGCTAGGAACTTGGTAACAAAAATAAATCGACATTGAAAAGGGAAAATGACTATGAAAAAATATGAATGTGAACCATGTGGATATATTTATGATCCGGCAGTAGGAGATCCAGACGCCGGTATCGCTCCAGAAACTGCATTTGAGGATATTCCAGATGACTGGACATGCCCAATCTGCGGATTAGGAAAAGATGTTTTCGTTCCTGTAGAAGACTAAGCAGAAAATGCAGGTACGAAACTGCCAGACATTAAAAGAGCCTAAGAGAACATATAAAAGAAATGGAGGTCAAATTATGACTTACGATTTAAACATTACCTTTGATGACAATTTAGTAACAGGAAATAAAACAATCGATACACAGCACAAAGAATTGATTGACCGTATTCAGAACTTTGTAATTGCCTGTCAAAATGGCGACAGCAAGGTAAAGGCGATCAAACTTCTGGATTATCTTAACGAGTATACTGACTTTCATTTTAAAGAAGAAGAAGCACTTCAGGAAAAAGCCGGTTATCCAGAGCGTGAAAAACATTATGAAAAACATGAAGAGTTTAAAAAGACAATTCAGGAACTGTATGAATACCTTCAGGAGTATGAAGGACCAACAGATCGGTTCAGTGAACTTGTACAGAAAAATGTAATCGACTGGCTGTTTGGACACATTAAAACATACGACCGCTCTGTGGCAAAATTTATCTTTATGAAACAAAATCCAGATCGATGCTAAAATAAACCAGGGAACGAGTTCACTCAGAATGTAGACAACGTGTGAAGTAAACTAGGGGCTGTCACAATGCAGCCCCTTTCCTGTTATAGCGATATTCTAGGTAATATATTGCGCTGGCATGACATATTATTTTACTACTACTATATGGGAAGAGCAAGCAGCTCTTCTTTTTTTGTCCTTTTTATCCAATTTTAAGTTGTAAAGTCTCTTTTCATTCGACAAAATTCTCCACAGACAGAGGATATGCGACGAGCATTGATATGAACATCTATTTATGGAAAGAGGATATTGAAGACGGGGAATCGGTAATGACAGCCGAATATAGACCTGTAGAATACGGAAAGGACTATGATGTTGTCAATAATCCTGATAAATTTCAACTATATATAGATGGAAAAGAGATTAAATAGTAATCTCCTGAAAGCAAGCTTTTTGTCAATTATTTCAAAGAAAAATTAAAGGATAACAATACATAGTTTTGACAATGATATTTTGAAAAATTTTATAGGAATGCTCTATTATCAAATTGACATAGGAATATGGTAGCGTATAATTAGAATTGAATACACTGAAAAAATGGAGGAATTACATGAAAGCACATAAATATTGGTCAGTAGGAGCATTGATCACAATGCTTGGGACTTTTTACACTGGATATAAAAAGCAAAAATCAAGTCACAAATACTTTGCTTTAAGTTCTATGTTATGTATGGTAATGGCGATATATACAGGTCATAAAATGATTACCGGGAATAGGAAGAAAAAGGCGAATAAAGAGAAAGATACAGAAAGGGAGGGATAAATAATGTTGGAAGTAGGGGTTAAGGCACCGGATTTTGAGTTGCCAGATCAAAATGGGAAAATACATAGATTATCGGATTATACAGGAAAAAAAGTGATTTTATATTTCTATCCCAAGGATAATACAGCGGGATGCACGAAACAGGCATGTGGTTTTTCTGAGCGATACCCTCAGTTTACCGAAAAAGGAGCAGTTATTCTTGGAGTCAGTAAGGATTCTGTATCCTCTCATAAGAGATTTGAGGAAAAATATGGATTGACATTTACACTTTTAGCAGATCCAGAGCGGAAAGTTATTGAAGCATATGATGTATGGAAAGAAAAGAAAAATTATGGCAAAGTCTCTATGGGAGTAGTAAGAACCACATATCTTATTGATGAACAGGGGATTATTATAAAGGCAAATGATAAAGTCAAGGCTGCAGATGATCCTGAAAATATGCTCAAGGAATTAGATTAATGAAGATAATATTATCCCCTGCTAAAAAGATGATTACAGATACTGACAGCATAGCGCCGGATGGATTGCCTGAATTTATTGAAAAGACGACAGAGATACAAAGTTGGTTGAAAAGTAAGTCAAAAGAAGAACTGAAGACTATCTGGAAATGTAATGACAAAATTACAGAACAGAACTTCAATAGATTGGAAAACATGGATCTTTATCATTTACTTACCCCAGCTGTCTTATCATATGAAGGAATTGCTTTTCAATATATGGCTCCATCCGTGTTTGAGGACAGTCAGTTCGAGTATGTACAAAATCATTTGAGAATAATATCTGCATTTTATGGTGTGCTAAAACCAAGGGATGGTGTGACACTTTATCGTTTGGAAATGCAGGCGAAGGTTGGAATAGGAGAAACAAAAAATCTGTATGAGTACTGGGGAGATTTATTATACCGCTCAGTGATTGATAACAGCAGGATTATAATCAATCTGGCATCGAAAGAATACTCTAAGTGCATAGAAAAATATCTGACACGACAGGATAGATACATTACGATTACATTTTGTGAGTTATCAGGAGATAAACTGGTGACAAAAGGTACATATGCTAAGATGGCCCGTGGTGAAATGGTTAGGTTCATGGCTGAAAACAGAATTGAAAATCCTGAGGATATTAAGAAATTTGATAGACTAGGCTATTCATTCCGCTCTGATTTATCATCAGATGCAGAATATGTTTTTGAACGGAAAAAATGATGATTGAATGATTATTTTAAATGAAAGGTAATCAGTAATATTGATTATTATAATAATAGTAATTATTACTATTATTTATTGACAATAAACAGATTGAGAAGCACCACGAAGAGAGATATCGTGCACTTCTTAAGAATATTGAAACTGCACAGGTGTTTGAAAAGAGTGAAGTTAAGGTATGGGAATGCCGTAACTGTGGACATGTTGTGGTAGGAACAAAGGCACCTGAGATATGTCCAGTATGTAACCATCCACAGAGTTATTTCGAAGTACGTGAAGAGAACTATTAAAGAGAAGGAGATTATTACAAAGAAGAAAGTGATTATTAAAAAAAGCAGTAATGATAGGCTGTGGCTTTGTTGGTTCCGCATCAGTTGGTAAAGAAGCATTAAAGTTTAAGAAATCGGCGGATGCTTTGAAAAAAGTTATAGAAACAATTGGATTTTAAATTTTAAACATAGGAAGATAAAAAAGATGGAAGTAAAATATTATGTATGCAATCATTGTGGAAACATTATTGAAATGGTAAAGGATCAAGGCGTACCAGTAATGTGCTGCGGAGAGGCTATGCATGAGTTAAAAGCTGGAGTGACAGATGCTGCTGTTGAGAAGCATGTACCTGTATATACAGTGGACAAACAGCATGTACATGTTGTGGTCGGTGAAACAAAACATCCAATGCTTGATAATCATTTCATTGAATGGATTACACTAAATACAAATCAGGGTATTTATAGAAAACAGCTAATTCCAGGACAGGAACCTATTGCGGATTTCTGCCTCTGTGATGGAGAATATGTAGAAGAAGTATACGCATACTGCAATCTTCATGGACTCTGGAAATGCTAAAAACACTTGACTTTCGTGCTAAGATTACAAAATAATTCAGATATAACAGTAATATATGCTTTGTATTAATATATTTATAAGGAGGAACAAACTAATGAAATATGTATGTGACGTTTGCGGATGGGAATATGATGAAGAGGAAGGTTATCCTGAAGGTGGTATTGCACCAGGAACAAAGTGGGAGGACGTTCCAGAAGATTTTGAATGCCCATTATGTAATGTTGGAAAAGATCAGTTTTCAGAAGTTGAATAAAATTCTGATTATTTAAATACGGATAGATAAACAAAAACCCTGGTGCGTGTGAGCAACAGGGTTTTTTATTGCGATAGTTTGTGATTGTGATGATATCACAGAAAATGATTTACCTTTTGCTTATAATGTAACTACAAACAAAGTAAGGAGGTAGTCTAAATGAGATTAAAAGATAAAGTTGCAATCATTACGGGTGGAAGCCGTGGTATAGGATTTGCTACAGCTGATAAATTCTTGAAGGAAGGTGCTTCAGTTGTGTTGGCAGCAAGTTCACAGGAATCGGCAGATGTTGCTGTAGATAAATTAAAAGAAAAATATCCCAATGCAATAGTTGCTGGAATTAGTCCAAATCTGGCAAGCATGGAGTCTGTCAGAAAGGCTTTTAAAGAGGCAACTGAAAAATATGGATGTGTCGACATACTGGTAAATAATGCAGGGATTTCAGAAAACACCTCATTTATGGATTATACAGAGGAGACTTTTGATAAAGTCATGGATCTAAATGTAAAAGGAGTATTTAATACTACTCGTGTAGCAGCAGAATGTATGGTGGCAAGAGGCAAGGGGGTCATTCTCTCAACTTCTTCCATGGTGAGTATTTCGGGACAGCCAAGTGGGTTTGCTTATCCGGCATCGAAGTTTGCAGTAAACGGATTGACTGTATCATTAGCAAGAGAACTAGGACCTAAAGGTATTCGTGTTAATGCTGTTGCACCTGGGATTACAGAAACTGATATGATGAAGGCCGTGCCAAAGGAAGTTATCGAACCTATGATTGAAAGAATTCCATTGCGTCGTCTTGGACAGCCAGAAGATATTGCCAATGCGTTTGTGTTTCTTGCTTCAGATGAGGCGAGTTACATTACAGGTGTTATATTAAGTGTAGATGGTATGGCAAGAAGTTAAGTTAATGAGGTATGGTGATGTAATCACGGAAAATAAATGAAATTAAGACTATAATAAATCTACAAAAAGAAAAAGATAAGGAGGACTGTAAAATGTCTGCTATTAATATCAATAAAAATAATTTTCAGAACGAAGTACTGAATTCCGATAAACCCGTTCTTTTAGATTTTTGGGCATCTTGGTGTGCGCCTTGCCGTATGGTAGTACCTATTGTAGAGGAGATTGCAAGTGAGCGTAGAGATATTAAAGTTGGAAAGATTAATGTAGATGAAGAGCCTGAACTGGCAAATAAGTTCAGTATTATGAGCATTCCAACTTTAGTGGTTATGAAGAATGGGAAGATTGTACAGCAGGTTTCAGGGGCGAGACCTAAGAATGCGATTTTAGAAATGCTTTAGGGGGGTGCTAATGGGATTTTTTGATCTCTTTAAACAGTCGAATATTAATCAAGGCATAGAAGAATATAAAAGGACTGATGATGCAGTTCTACTGGATGTACGTACACCGCAGGAATATCAGGAAGGACATATACCAGAAAGTAAAAATGTGCCGTTGCAGCAACTTGACAATATTGCTTCTGTAGCGAAGAATAAGGATATCCCACTGTTTGTATACTGTTATTTCGGTTCACGAAGCCGCCAGGCAACTGGGATACTGCAACGAATGGGATATTCTAAAGTAAATAATATCGGTGGCATTGCAGCTTACTCAGGAAAGGTGGAAAAATAAGATGAAGGTAATAATTGTAGGAGGTGTAGCCGGAGGAGCTACAGCCGCAGCAAGAATACGCAGACTGAATGAACATGCTGAAATTACTGTGTTTGAAAGATCCGGATACATATCCTATGCAAATTGTGGACTTCCATATTATATTGGAGACGTGATCACAGACCCGGAAGAACTTACACTACAGACACCAGAGAGTTTTTTTAAACGCTTCCGTATTAACATGAAAATTCATCATGAAGTTATCTCCATACATCAGGAACGTAAAACGGTTTCAGTGAAAAATTTAGAGAATGGTGAGATATTTGAAGAAAAATATGATAAGCTGATCCTCTCTCCAGGTGCAAAGCCAACACAGCCGAGACTTCCCGGAGTAGGTATTGATAAACTTTTTACACTTCGTACTGTAGAAGACACTTTTCGGATAAAGGAATATATAAATAAGAATCATCCAAAATCGGCTGTATTGGCAGGTGGCGGTTTTATTGGTCTGGAACTGGCAGAAAATTTAAGGGAGCTTGGCATGGATGTTACGATTGTCCAGAGGCCTAAGCAGCTGATGAACCCTTTTGACCCGGATATGGCATCCATGATCCATAATGAAATGAGAAAGCATGGGATAAAACTGGTACTGGGCTATACAGTAGAAGGATTTAAAGAAAAAGACAACGGAGTGGAGGTCCTGTTGAAAGATAATCCATCCCTTCAGGCTGATATGGTAGTTCTGGCAATCGGAGTCACACCAGACACAGTATTAGCAAAAGAAGCCGGTCTGGAACTTGGCATCAAGGAAAGTATTGTAGTGAATGACAGAATGGAAACCTCTGTACCGGATATTTATGCTGCAGGTGATGCAGTTCAGGTAAAACATTATGTTACGGGTAATGATGCGCTGATTTCTTTGGCAGGACCAGCCAATAAACAGGGCAGAATCATCGCTGATAATATTTGTGGCGGTGATAGTCGTTACCTGGGCAGTCAGGGAAGCTCCGTTATCAAAGTATTTGATATGACAGCAGCTACTACAGGTATCAATGAAACCAATGCCAAAAAGTCAGGGTTAGATGTAGATACAGTAATTCTTTCTCCTATGAGTCATGCCGGTTACTATCCTGGTGGAAAAGTAATGACCATGAAGGTGGTTTTTGAAAAAGAGACTTATCGTTTGCTTGGTGCTCAGATTATTGGATATGAAGGTGTTGATAAACGTATTGATGTGCTGGCAACAGCAATTCATGCAGGACTGAAGGCAACCCAGTTGAAAGATTTGGATCTCGCATATGCACCGCCATATTCCTCTGCAAAGGATCCTGTAAATATGGCCGGATTCATGATAGACAATATAGCAAAAGGAACCTTAAAACAATGGCATTTGGAAGATATGGATAAGATTTCTAAAGATAAAAATGCTGTGTTGCTGGATGTGAGAACAGTAGGTGAATTTAGCAGGGGCCATATTAATGGATTTAAAAACATTCCTGTAGATGAACTGAGGGAACGTATCAATGAAGTTGAGAAGGGAAAGCCTGTTTACCTGATATGCCAGAGTGGGCTACGCAGTTATATTGCAAGCCGTATTTTGGAAGGAAATGGATATGAAACATACAACTTTTCAGGTGGATTCCGCTTTTATGATGCAGTGGCTAATGACCATGCACTGATTGAAAGATCATATGCATGTGGTATGGATTATTAGAAATAAATAAAATATTTTTATAGTTTGATTGTAGTATAAAAAGATCCCCCATTTATTAGAATGACTTTCATAATTCTGATAAATGGAGGATTCTTTAGAGAAAAAAACGTTTTATGATCTTTGTAGTGTTTCCAGTCTTTTCGAATCAAGGATTGTTATTTTGCCGCGAGAGAGTCTGACGAGTCCTTCGCCTTGAAAGTATCGAAGCATTCGAGTAATAACTTCCCTGTGGGAACCAAGATGGTTTGCGATAGTTTCGTGAGTGATTTTCAGTTCATTTGTTCCTTCAATGGATGTTTCTTCTAAAAGAAATGAAGCAACACGCTTATCCAAACTCTTCCACATAATCTGTTCAATCAGCCACATGACATCAGAAAAACGGGTAGCCATTAACTCATTGGTATAGTTTGCGACAGGAGCAGATTCTTTCATGATGCCCTTATAGATTTCAGCAGGGATGATCCAAAGATCCGTATCTTTTTCTGCTTCAATGGTTACTTCAAATTGAATAGACCGCATGATACATGAGGCGGATAAAAGACACATATCCATATCGAACAGACGGTAAAGTGTAATCTCCCGTCCTTCATCTGAAAGTATGTAAGTTCGAAGCTGCCCGGATTTAACCAGTAATAATCCAGTACAGTCCAGGTTTCCATTGTGAATGATCGTTCCTTTTTTTACATCCCGTGTGATTAAATTGTCTGAAATTAGTTTTTTCTGTGCTGTATTTAAGTCATTCCATAGTGGAAAACAATTTTCGAAGTTCATAACCGTTATCTCCTTTACGAACATAGTATACTTGCTTTTTTTAGATGCGTCAATTATATAACTGGCATATGCCATAAATAGAAATAAAAAGAAGTGTAATAAAGTAAATTATCTTTTCTGTGATATCATCACGGAAGCAAGCACTTATTTGGGGTATATTAAGTTCAAATAGGAGAAGGAGTTGAAAAATATGACATCTATAAATATAAATAAAGAAAAGTTTGGACAATTAATTCATAAGGAAAAACCGGTTTTGGTTGATTTCTGGGCACCTTGGTGTGGTTATTGCCGTAGAATTGGAGCAGCTTATGAAAAAATAAGTGAAGAATACAGCGATATTCTTGTTGCTGGAAAAGTAAATATTGATGAAGAACCACAGATTGCAGAAGCTGAAAAGATTGAGGTGATTCCTACGCTGGTTTTATATCGAAATGGAAAGGCAATAGATTCTATTGTTGCACCTGAATCAAAAATAATGATAGAGAATTTTATTAATGAAGCATTGGAAAAATAAAAGGAGGACTGCTGTATGAATGAAAATCATGTTTACGATATGATTATCGTGGGGGGAGGACCTGGAGGGTATACTTCAGCATTATACGCAGCCAGAGCAGGATTTGATACCATTGTTTTAGAAAAATTATCTGCAGGTGGTCAGATGTCATTGACCTGGCAGATTGATAACTATCCTGGTTTTGAAAATGGAATTGACGGATTTTCATTGGCAGAGAAAATGCAAAAACAGGCGGAAAAATTTGGCGCTAAAAGTGAATATGCTGAAGTTTTTAATATGGATTTAACAGGAAAGCTTAAGAGAGTAGAAACTAGTTCGGGAATTTATATTGGGAAAACAGTAGTGATTGCTACTGGAGCAAATCCAAGAGAACTTGGTCTCGCTAAAGAAAAAGAATTGATAGGTCATGGGGTTGCTTATTGTGCCTCCTGTGATGGTATGTTTTATAAAGATAAGATCGTGGTGGTTGTTGGTGGTGGAAATTCTGCTGTATCAGATGCTGTTCTTTTAAGTCGAATTGCTAAGAAAGTCATCATTGTTCATCGAAGAGATACATTACGTGCAACGAAAATCTACCATGACCAGCTGATGAAAACTGAAAATATAGAGTTTCGATGGAACAATACAGTAAATGAACTGATTTATGGAGAACGATTGACTGGTGTGCGGTTGAAAGATACAGTCACAGGAGAAGAAAACATTATAGAATGTGACGGCCTGTTTGTGAGTATAGGAAGAAAACCGACAACAGATTTTTTAGATAATCAGATAGAACTGGATAATAAAGGATATATTGTGGCAGGTGAAAACACTGAAACGAGTATTCCGGGTGTTTATGCTGTAGGAGATGTCAGAACAAAGTTACTTCGTCAGATAGTAACAGCAGTGGCAGATGGTGCTATGGCAGTACATATGGCAGAAGAGTATGTGGAGAAATAATAATCAGAATTTGAATGGTGAACTTTTCATACTGAAATATGTACAATTTCAATAATGACATGAACTTATGGGAATGTATTGCGGATACTTTGTGAACTTTATCCTGATACAATGATTATGCTGATGAAAGAAGGCATAGATAACTGAATACAAGAAAGAGACGAAAGCCTCAGTAGTTAAGAAAAAAACTACTGGGGCTTTTTTTCGCTTTATAGGAAAGACCGCCTTCGGCGCTCTCTTGAATTAAAATAGCCCGCGCAAAGGCGGGCATGACAAAACGATGATCATGAATCAGAACAGGAAAAAATCTTCTTCTGCAAATTCATCATCAAAAATATCTGCATTTAGGAAATAGTCCATATCCAGAAGTTCCTCCTCGCTCATATGGCGGATGTCCGCAGAGGTCATACCTTCTGGTGGATTATATAGAGTTGTTATATGATCTGTTTTTTTTATTCCTTAGAAGAAGCTCTCTGCCGGTTTTATTTATGAGATCAAATCAGAGAATGTGAGAAAAAAGAGGTAAAATAGTGGTCAAAGCATTTTGCGTAAATGGCAGTATCTGATGTATAATTTAGAAGAAATCTGACAAAGAAAATAATGTATCACACATTTCATTTCCCGCTTTTAAATGGGCAGGATAGTTGGATTTTATGATTTGAAAAATTATAGATGGAACTGACGCTTTATATTAGAAGCGTACATTCATTTCCTCATAAAATGTAAAAATCCGAAATAATTTTCAATGATCTTATATGAACAGAAATAGTCTGGGAAAGCGCATTTTTACTGGACTTATGAGTGAATAGGTTGTCCCTGTTGGACTAATATGAACCTACGTAAAAGTTGCTCCAAAGCGGTGACCAGAGTTATCGCCTCGGCATATAACATGAAAATTAAGGATGAAAATAGGGGTTAAGAAGTCTGTGTTTTGGAAAAATTATGTGGTAAAATATATATACGAGAAGTCTGTAAATCGGAATTGTGCGCCCAGATAAGGGCGAGTAGTCTAGCAGGTGGAATGCCTGTCTGGTAAGGTCTAACCAACCGCCAGTAGCGAGTCTTGGGTGACTGTCAGTAATGGTAGTTGCTAAGCGTAG
>NZ_JACRSZ010000033.1 GCF_014385005.1 Jingyaoa shaoxingensis
TAATGCCGGAGGGAGTGGATTTTCCATTCCCTTCATTGCTTTTTCATGAAGGGCGCACTTATGGACAACCAGAGGTCGTCCGTATAAGTTTGCCACAGGTGGCAACCGGTCTGCGCTTATGCTTGCCGGGCTCGTTCCGTCGGCGGGGCTTTCAGCCAGACCTGCTCATGCCGCAGGAGGCACTCTTCGCCAGAGGGGCGCATTCCATGCAGGCTGTTATGCACAGGGCACTCTTACGCAGAGGGCGTTCCGGCAGATACCATTTTCTTTTTGGGAAAACGTTACCTGCCGGAAATCAAAGCCGGATACGGCAGAAAGGGGGAAACGGAGCATGGCGATTTTTCATTATACAGTAAAGATTGTTGGACGCAGCAAAGGGAAATCCATCATATCAGCATCTGCGTATCTCAATGGTGATGTGATGAAAAATGAAGAAACAGGCAGGATCAGCTACTACACTGCCAAAAAAGAAGTCGTTTATACCAGCCTGTTGATGTGTGAAAATGCACCACAGGAATGGCTGAACGTACCTGCTGAAAATATCAGACGGTTTCAGAAATCTGCCCGATATAAAAGAGCAGATAACAAAGATGCTGCACTGGGAAAATTTAAACTTACTTTTCAGAAACAGCGTTTATGGAATGAAGTTTTGAAGATTGAGAAGACCTCGGATGCACAACTCGGCAGGTCATTTGAATTTTCGCTTCCGAAAGAATGGAGCCGACAGGAACAGATTGATTATACAACTGAATATATTCAAAAGACCTTTGTAGATAAGGGAATGTGTGCGGACTGGAGTATCCACGATAAAGGAGATGGAAATCCCCATGTGCATTTACTTGTGACGA
Source organism: Jingyaoa shaoxingensis (assembly GCF_014385005.1). Classification (GTDB taxonomy): domain Bacteria; phylum Bacillota; class Clostridia; order Lachnospirales; family Lachnospiraceae; genus Marvinbryantia; species Marvinbryantia shaoxingensis. The sequence continues at coordinate 849 of NZ_JACRSZ010000033.1, forward strand.
TGCGACCATTCAATCCAGACCACTCATGGGGGAACAAAGAAATCAAGGATTGGGAGTTTGTCAGAGATGAAAATGGAAATATTGTGGTGGATGAATCCCATCCGGACTGGTGGCAGGATAAAAAGAACCCTGACCGTCATGGAATCCGAATCCCCGTACTTGATGAAAATGGAGTCCAGAAAGTCGGGACAAGGAACCGCAAACAGTGGAAACGTGTATTAACCGATGCTACCGGGTGGAACAATCCGAAAAATTGTGAGCTATGGCGGAGCGAATGGGCAAACGTCTGTAATGCACATTTGAAAACGGAAAATCACATTGACCACCGTTCTTATGCAAGGCAGGGAAAATTAGAGATACCGACGATCCATGAGGGCGCAGATGCCAGAAAAATTGACGAGAAATTTCAAAACGGACAGACATCCTCTACTTCATGGAAAGTAGAGGAAAACCAGATCATAAAAAGACAAAATGCACTGCTGGATAAAATACAGATTTCTTTTGGAAAAGTATCCAGTGCATTAACACAATGGAAGGAGCGATTGCGTGACATTAGAAGAAAGCCGGGAAGTCATTCCCATGATGGAGACAATGATAAACCAGATCGAGGAACAGCAGAATCTTATGGCAGAGATGGTACAGGAATTGCAGGAACGGGACAGGCAGCTCCTGTCTTTTCAGGAGCAGAACCAGAGTTTAAAAAGCTTAAACAGCGAATTATCCAGGCTGCTAAATCTTTTGCCAGATACAGAAGAACTGCTCTCACAGATCGAGCAACAGAAAACCAGAATCGAACAGTTGGAAAACGAGAATCAGCAATGGCAGGAATTAACGCAGAAGCTGAACAACGAGAACAGCTTATTGCAGAAACAGAACAGCGAATTGCTGACCTTAAACAGCAGATAGAGAAAGCGAGGGAGATCGATGAGCGAATGCAGAAACTTAGAGAACGTCGGGCAGGTGGAAGAACTTCTGCTGATGACCGAACAGATGCAGGACGAACTGGATCAGAAAGACCAGACAATCCAGGAACTAAACAGGCAGCTAAGCGAATCGCTGACCTTGAACGAGAAATTGAACAGCGAAAACAGAGCCGAGAATATCGAAGCATTGCGGACAAGATTAAGGCAAACAGAGGAACGATTGACCAGCGAGACAGACAGCAGGAAAAGAGCCGACGCAGAAGCCGTGGCATGGAAATTTAAGTATGAAAAAGCAGAGCAGGAAAAACTTTATGCACAGACACACCAAAAGACGGTAGAGGTAGCTGTTGAGAAAAAAGTGCCTTATGAGAAATGTGAAAAATGTGACCGTACTGCTTACCGGAAAGCAAAAGAAAAATGCGATAGCCGTAAAAGCCAGTTAGAAAAGAAATATAAAAATATGACGATTGGTTATGAAAGTATCTTGTTTCTACTGGCATGGTACAGCATAACAACAACACTGTTTACTGCGATTCTTTCGCCGGTTTTCCTTAACGACTGTATCGTCTTTTTCGGTGCGTTAGGAAAAGGAATGGGAAGTTTATTTCGGGAGTTTGTGACAGGTGCAGACTCTTTCGGACAGTTAAGCAGTGGAATACCTAACAGTATTCTTTCCGGGATTGTGTACTGGCTGATTGCCGGTACTGTCATGGCAATTTTATTCGTAATAACCGGGTGGCTGATAATCGGGATTGGTTATCAGGTAGGAAAAATCTACCGGAAATATTGTTGGGATATCATCAGTATCGTGGTAGCGATAACGAGTACAGCTGTTGTAATTTACTTTGGAGAATGGATTAAAAACGCTAATCCGATAAATCTTATTGTATTGCTATTACTGTCGCATATTATTTATATTGGAATCAGATGTTATGTGAAAGACTGGATGGAAGAACGAGGATATTATTAAAAGAGGATAGGGAAATTTCATAATCTTCCTGTCCTTAGTAAGGGACTATTGATTGTTTATATAAAGAAAAAGTATATAAATAAATCTTGACAATTAGTACGAACGCGGACTATACTATAAAAGTCCGGATTCGTACTAATTTAAGGAGAAAAAAGATGAGAAAAGATAATAATATGATAATACAGTTGCAACGATATTATGCTTTATGGAAAGAATGTACAGCAATGTATGAGGAATGGTCAAAGGATCAGGGACTGTCTTCAAATGGAGTTTTTGCTTTGTATTCATTTTATGAAAGTAATGGAAGATGCACGCAGAAAATGATAAGTGAAAAATGGAATATACCTAAGCAAACGGTAAATACGATACTAAAAGATTTTCAGAAAAAAGGATACATCAATATGGTATCTGATGATTCAGACAAGAGAAATAAGCTGATATGCCTCACAGAATCAGGAATGGAATATACGAAAGATATCATAGAAAAACTGCACTCAAAAGAAATATATGTAATCGAAAAAATGGGATTAGAGAATATAGAAAGTCTTAATGATAATACAGAGCTGTTTATCAGACTTTTCAAGGAAGGAGATTGTAAGAAAAATGAATCATAAATCATTATTTTTTAAATATGTTATTCCATCTATTATAGCATTTGCATTATCAGGAATATATGCGATAGTGGATGGATATTTTGTAGGCAATACCATAGGAGATGCTGGACTTTCGGCTATTAATATTGCATATCCGATTGTGGCTTTGATTCAGGCTCTTGGAACAGGAATTGGTATGGGAGGAGCTGTTTATTACTCAATTAATGCAGCAGAAAAGAAAGGAAAACGGGCAGAAGAATTTATTGCTACAAGCTGGTGGCTTCTTGTAATAGTAAGTGTTATCAGTACCATAATTATTTACTCCTTTTCGTCTAAAATTTTAGGATTGCTTGGAGCAGATGGAATTATATTAACAAATGCGACAGATTATATCAAAATTATAGCACTTGGAGCAATATTGCAGATTCTTGGAACTGGAATGATGCCATTCATTAGAAATTATGGAAACTCTTTCTGGTCAATGTTTGCGATGGTTGGTGGATTCATAACCAATATTGTTCTGGATTTTATCTTTGTATGGATATATGAAATGGGCATGAAAGGTGCAGCCACAGCTACAATAGCCGGACAGGGTGTGACTGCAGCAATTGCAATCATATACGCATTATATAATAAAAAGTTTTATGTGTATGTATCCTTAAAAAATGTAAAAGAAATGTGTGGCGCTATATTCAGAGTAGGTCTTGCACCATTTGGGCTAGCATTGACTCCTAATATTTCATTGGTGTTTATAAACCGATTCTCCGCTTCTTATGGGGGAGAAAAAGCTATTGCAACTTATGCATGTGTATCCTATATTATCTGTATCATATATCTCATATTGCAGGGCGTAGGTGATGGAAGTCAACCTTTAATGAGCCGTTTTTATGGTGAGAAGGATCAAGAAAGCCTGAGAGGAGTTCAGAGAATGGCATACATTTTTGCAATAATTCTTGCTGTTTGTGGTGGAATTATCATGTATGTAAACAGAGCAAATATTGGAGGGGTTTTCGGAGCTTCTTATGAAGTAAGTATTGAGATTTCTAAAATTGTACCTATATTTTTAGTGTCATTACCATTTGTTGCGATTACCAGAATAGCGACAGCTGGATTTTATGCTACTGAAAAAAGTGGATTGTCATACATTCTTACATTCATTGAACCAGTATTGATGCTGATATTTATGCTTGTTTTACCACCTTTATTTGGTGGACAGATTATGATATGGTGGAGTACGGTATTGGCACGTGTTTTTTCAGCGATTCTGGCATTCATACTAATAAAATATTGCGAAAAGGGAGATTTGCAATATGGAATACAGAAAATTTAACAATCAGATAGTAGCAAGAATAATCTAGGTTTATCTATTGTATTTTTAAGGACAGCCTCATAGCAATAGGGCTGTCCTTTTAAAATTATGAAGCTAATTTTTAATAAATTCTAGTAGATTTTGATTGGAATAATCATAACTCTAATGAATCTTCAGCATCTACCCACATCTGTAAATTCCCATCAAGATATAACCTTGCATATTCTAATGGCTCATCGATTGCAAGCGATGTCAAAGCACAATCAGATCCAGGTGTGGTTCTTAAATTTTTTTCTGCTTCCCAACAATCAATACGGAGTATATAGCCCGTATTAGTATATACATCAATGCTGTTGCACTGTGGATTGTATTCTGCAAATATTGTTCTCATCGTATCCCATCTCCTTATCATTTAATCAATCAGTAGTAGCAAAAATTAAGAAGCATTTCAATCAGTTCACCATGTCACTTTTATTTTGTGTTATACTGTCTTATAGATTTTTCTTGCCCTTGTATTTGCCCTTATCAGAGTGCATAAACACTGATGGGACGATATAACACAAGGGAAATAATAAGGGAAAGCTCACCTGCGACAAATCCAGTGTTTTCAAGGGGGTGCGAAGAATTTAATAATAAAATATAACAGTTATTAAATTTCTTAAAACAGGTGAAATCTCAATCGGGATTTATAAAGGAGAATATTGATGAAACTATTTTTATGTTCGCATTTTTCAAGTGTAGGAAGTCTGATAAAGGAAGAAATTGAAAATAAGAAAGTCGCATTTATTCCAACAGCTTCGCTGCGTGAAGGCTACACCGGTTATGTCGGCTCGGCTCGAAAATTATTCAAAAAGTTGGGAGCAATCGTAACTGAAATTGATATTTCAACGGAGGCTTATTCAACGATACAGTCTGTTTTTGAAGATGCAGATGTGATATATTTTACCGGCGGAAATTCTTTTTTTCTTATGGACCGGCTCCGTAAAACGGGAACTGATGGGCTGCTGAAAAAGGAATTGGCAAATGGAAAATTGATGATCGGCGAGTCGGCAGGCGCAATTATATGCGCTCCAAGCATCCAATATATCCAGCAAATGGATGAAAAGCCGGAGGATTACTCACAAGAAGATGATGCAGGGCTTGATTTGATTGATTTCTATGTTCTTCCGCATTATCTTACAGCACCATTTAAGAAAGTTACCGAGAAAATAATGACTGAGTTTTCGGATTTGAATCTATGCCCAATTAACAACCGTCAGGGAATTGTAATTGACGGTGAAGGTTCAAAGGTTATTTGCAAAGACTAATTTGAAAATTCTTGTTTGAAAAATTGAGAAAACGTAATATTGAACAAAAAAGAAATGCACAGTTCTTAGCTTATCGTGAACTGTGCATTTTTGTAAATAAATACTTTTAATTAGCCGATTACGGCATCCTCTGCTGTAAAATGTTCCAGAGAATTTTCTTTTACCTGAATACAGATATAAGTAATTCCAGAAATATCGGATGCAAAAAACTGACGCTTTGCAGTAGGTGCGATTTTTAGCCAGTCTCCAGTTGAAAGGCTAATTTCTTCTCCATCAATTATGGCTTTGCCGTTACCTGAAAGAATTCCATAGATTTCTTCATTTTCTTTATGAGAATGAACAAATGGGACATTTGCTCCTGCAGGTAGTTCGTTTAAACTGATTTCTGCACCTGTTAAAGACAACTTTTCATGCAGCTCAATTCGGTTTTCCTTTCCAATAGTTGTTTTTGTGTAATTTGCCATAATAATACCTCCATAGTTAATTTGTAGTTTCTGGTTGCTTGGTATTAGTATAGTGTGAGACACATACAAAAACAAGTACGCACCTTTTTGTAACTGTACACTCAAAAATGAATGTGTTACAATAGACTCGGAGGTGAGAATTATGCGAGCAAAAGAAGAATTACCGGAATGCCCAGTTGCAACAGCAGTATCTCTTATCGGAGGAAAATGGAAACTGCTGATTTTGCGTAACTTGAAAGAGCGTCCATGGAGATTCAATGAGTTACAACGAAGTATAGATGGTATTTCACAAAAGGTTTTGACAGATAGTTTAAGACAAATGATGAGTGATGGGCTGGCATATCGCCACGATTACCATGAGCAGCCACCGAGAGTTGAATACGGCTTAACGGAACTCGGAACAAAAATGCTTCCAATTGTTAATTCACTTGCTGACTTTGGTAACTACTATAAATCAATTATTGAACAGAATTAAGGACGTTAGTATTTGAAAAGCTCGAACAATTCAAGTTTGGAGAATCGAAAAAAACGGAATTTACCTATTAAGACATATAAACTGTTGACAATAAAGCTCCTATATAGTATGTTTTTGATAAACTACTATATAGGAGCTTTTGTATGGAAATGAATGGAGGATTTCTTGTTACCAAAATAAAACAGCTTGGAGACCGGATTTTCGAGAAGATTCTCAGTGAAAAGAATATTGATGCGTTTAATGGAGCCCAGGGGCGTATTCTTTATGTGCTGTGGCAGAAGGATGGTATTTCAATCAGGTCACTCTCGACTAAATGCGGATTAGCGATAACATCTCTTACTACGATGCTGGAAAGAATGGAAAATCAAGGGCTGATAAGCCGTGTTCAGTCTGAAACGGACAAAAGGAAAACGCTCCTGTTTCTGACTGAGAAAGCACATGCCTTAAAGGGCGAGTACGATTCTGTATCTGATGAGATGGGCAGTATTTACTACAAAGGTTTTTCAGAGGAAGAAATTATCCGGTTTGAGGAATGCCTCGACCGCATCAGAAAGAATCTTGAGGAGTGGCAGAAGTCATGAGTATTTGTATCAAAGATCAGATTCAGAACATGAATATTGTCATCGGCTGCACAGTGGGGTGTACATATTGCTATGCCCGCAACAACGTGAAACGCTGGCATATGATTGATGACTTCGCTAACCCTGAATTCTTTCCGGGTAAGCTCAAGATGATGGAAAAGAAACGTCCGCAGAACTTTCTTCTTACCGGGATGAGCGATCTCTCCGGATGGAAGCCGGAATGGAGAGACGAGGTACTTGCAAAGATCCGTGAAAATTCGCAGCATCAGTTCCTGTTCCTTACCAAGCAACCTGATTTGCTGGATTTTGATACCGATCTGGAAAACGCATGGTTTGGCGTTACGGTGACGAGGAAAGCAGAACTGTGGCGTATCGACGCCCTTCGGAAAAACGTCAGAGCAAAACATTACCATGTTACCTTTGAGCCGTTATTCGACGATCCCGGCACAGTTGACCTTTCCGGAATCAATTGGATCGTTGTCGGCACCATGACCGGAGCTCAGAACAGGAAGATTCATACGGAGCCGGAATGGGCATGGTCTCTGGCGGACCAGGCACATAAGCTCGGCATTCCGGTGTTTATGAAGGAAGACCTTGTCCCTATCATAGGGGATGAAAATATGATTCAGGAAATGCCGGAAGAATTTAATAAAGTGTTAGAGGTACAGAAATCATGGAAGAAGTAATAAATGGAATCCTCATTCGTGAGGTGGAAACAAAGAACATCATGACTAAGTCTAGTCTGCCGGTAAGCGGTTACTCGGTCAATCCCTATGTGGGCTGTACACATGCCTGCAAGTATTGCTATGCTTCTTTTATGAAGCGCTTTACCGGGCACAAGGAGGAATGGGGCACTTTCCTTGATGTGAAGCATTGGCTGGAAATTAAAAATCCGAAGAAATATGCCGGACAGCGGGTGGTCATCGGTTCTGTGACAGATGGCTACAATCCACAGGAGGAGCAATTCGGGAATACCAGAAAACTTCTGGAGCAGCTGATCGGCAGTGACGCAGATATTCTGATCTGCACAAAGTCTGATCTTGTGGTACGGGATATTGATCTGCTGAAAAAGCTTGGACGAGTGACCGTTTCATGGTCGATCAACACACTGGATGAAAATTTCAAGAACGATATGGACTCTGCTTCAAGCATTGAGCGTCGTATCGCTGCTATGAAGCAGGTATATGAAGCAGGGATCCGTACAGTCTGTTTCGTATCCCCGGTATTTCCCGGTATCACGGACTTTGAAGCGATCTTTGAGCGGGTAAAGGATCAGTGCGATCTGTTCTGGCTCGAAAATCTCAATCTTCGAGGCGGTTTCAAAAAGACAATTATGGATTATATCGCCGGAAAATATCCTGATCTTGTACCACTTTACGACGAGATCTATAACAAGCATAACCGTAGCTACTTTGAAGCACTTGAAGTAAAAGCTGAGAAAATGGCTAAGAAGTATGATTGTGCCTTTGTGGATAATGAAATGCCTTATGGCAGAGTCCCGCAGGGGCATCCGGTGATCGTAGATTATTTCTATCATGAGGAAATCCGTGGGACAGAGAATACCGGAAAAAGAAATCGCTAAATTCAAATTTGCCTGATTCACGCACAATTTAATTTAATAACAAATTTACATAGCACTTTAACATGACCAAAGACGAAGAAATCAGAATGATAAATGAAAAACTGGATTTTTATGTAATGGAGGCAAGTGATGAGGAGTTCGATACCGAAGAGGTACGCAAACTTGTGAAGCGATTAGATGAATTGGATCCCATACCATTGCCGTGGAAATCGGATGAGGAAGCATTGAAAGACTTCTGGGATTATTGTGAAGAGAGACAGAGGGAAGAACGTATAATAGCAGAGATGAAAATTAAGGGTTGAGAAGTCAGTGCCTTTGGAAAAAGTATGTGGTAAAATATATATACGAGAAGTCTATAAACTGTTAAGGAAACAATCGGAGTTGGTGTAAACGAAAAAGCAGCCTTGAGTTCTGATAAAAACTGCCCTTTCGTTTACATCAATTTCGATTTTACCTTGGTGAACAAAGTCGCGTCC
>NZ_JACRSZ010000034.1 GCF_014385005.1 Jingyaoa shaoxingensis
TACTGTTGCATTGTGGATTATATTCTGCAAATATTGTTCTCATCGTATCTTATCTCCTTATCGATCAATAAATCATCAGTTACAAAAATCAGAAGCATTTCAATCAGTTCACCATGTCAGTTTTATTTTGTGTTATACTGTTTTATAGATTTTTCTTGGTCTCCGCTGCCGCTTCGGTCGGCACAGAGCAGATGTCCACCGGACATCTTGTGCCCTTGTATTTTCCCTTATCAGAGTTTGTAAACACTGGCGGGACGATATAACACAAGGGAAACAATAAGGGAAAGCTCACCTGCGACAAATCCAGTGTTTTCAAGGGTTTACAGAGAATTTAATAACAAAATATAACAGTTATTAAATCTCTTAAAACAGGTGAAATCTCAATCGGAATTTATAAAGGAGAATATTGATGAAACTATTTTTATGTTCGCACTTTTCAAGTGTAGGAAGTCTGATAAAGGAAGAAATTGAAAATAAGAAAGTCGCATTTATTCCAACAGCTTCGTTGCGTGAAGGCTACACCGGTTATGTCGGCTCGGCTCGAAAATTATTCAAAAAGTTGGGAGCAATCGTAACTGAAATTGATATTTCAACGAAGGCTTATTCAACGATACAGTCTGTTTTTGAAGATGCAGATGTGATATATTTTACCGGCGGAAATTCTTTCTTTCTTATGGACCAACTCCGTAAAACAAGAACTGATGGGTTGCTGAAAAAGGAATTGGCAAATGGAAAATTGATGATCGGCGAGTCGGCAGGCGCAATTATATGCGCTCCAAGCATCCAATATATCGAGCAAATGGATGAAAAGCCGGAGGACTACTCACAAGAAGATGATGCAGGGCTTGATTTGATTGATTTCTATGTTCTTCCGCATTATCTTACAGCACCATTTAAGAAAGTTACCGAGAAAATAATGACTGAGTTTTCCGATTTGAATCTATGCCCTATTAACAACCATCAGGGAATTGTAATTGATGGTGAAGGTTCAAAGGTTATTTGCAAAGACTAATTTGAAAAATCCTTTTTTTGAAACTGGAAAATCGGAAGCTGAGGAGATAGACTATTGAGAACATATGAGAATAAAGACGAGCTTAAAAACGAGATAAATAAAAGCTTTGCAAAGTATATTTCAGAATTTAATGATATTCCGGAGCATTTAAAAGATAAGAGAATTGATGAGGTCGATCGAACTCCGGCAGAAAATCTTGCTTATCAGGTTGGCTGGACAACTCTTGTTATTAAATGGGAATCAGACGAAAGAAAGGGTATTCCTGTCAAAACTCCTTCGGATAATTTTAAGTGGAATCAGCTTGGCGAATTATATCAATGGTTCACAGATACATATGCTCAGCTGTCACTACAAGAATTGAAAGACAGATTGAATGAGAATATCAACTCTATTTATGTAATGATTGATTCTCTGAGTGAGGAAGAATTATTTAAACCACATATGAGAAAATGGGCTGACGAAGCAACTAAAACAGCTGTCTGGGAAGTATACAAATTCATACATGTTAATACAGTTGCTCCGTTCGGAACCTTTAGAACCAAGATTAGAAAATGGAAAAAGATTGCACTATAACTTCAAGTTTGTAAAACTGATGGAATAAAAAGATGTAAAGCTGGGAGCATTAGCTTACGGCTTTTTAAGTTAAAGCAAATAGAAGTAAATAATGGTCAAAAAACAATCGACATCCGACCTCGTACACGTTATAATATAAGTAATCTAATAAGAAAACAGTGTTATCATTACTGCATTGCTAAATGAGAATGGTAGCCATAAATATGAATTCGTAGGAACGGAATGGTTGAACCCTCAGGGTGACAATGTCACTCATTTGTCAGCGAGAGGTGCTTAACTTAGATGATTTTCAGTTTTCTTATTTTGACATGGATTTACAGGAAGGGTAGAAAAATCAATGATTTCATTGACTTATCCTAACTCAAAATAATATAGGTTTCCAACGGGGGCTTGAACTCCTAAGCACTAGATGTGGGTTCGATTCCCGCACGGGACGTCCTATCAAAAGCGGAATGTATTAGAAAATATCTAATATGATTTCCGTTTTTTTGTTTTTTTCAGAGGGGAAATGGAATGGAATGTCAGCTAATACGGAAAGAATCCTATTAGCCGCTGTCTAATAAAACGCACTGCTGGTATAATAGCTGGAAATAAATCGAAATTCTAATAAAAGAGAAAAGCCAGCTGTTTATTTGAGAAAGTGGATGTAAATTCAAGCTCAGATAAGAAAAAAGAGGAAGGGAAATATCCGGCGGTAAGTTGTTAGGTGTGAATCAATGTCATTAACTTAAGAGATTGTTGTTTGTTAAACGGGCAATGATCTCTCTGATATCTTATTGATGAGCGTGGAATCATTGTAAAAGCAAATGATAAAGTCAGGGCGGCGAATGATCCTGAAAACATGCTTAAGGAGTTGGCATAATGAAGATTATATTATCACCTGCAAAAAAAATGATTACCGATACAGATAGTATAGCACCAGTTGGACTGCCAGAATTTATTGACAGGACAGCAGAGATATTGAGCTGGATGAAAAGTAGATCAAAAGAAGAATTAAAAGCTATCTGGAAATGTAATGACAAGATTGCAGAACAAAATTTCAACCAATTAGAAAATATGGATCTTTATAATATGCTTACACCGGCTGTTTTATCGTATGAGGGAATCGCATTTCAGTATATGGCACCATCTGTGTTTGAAAACCAGCAGTTTGATTATATACAAAATCATTTGAGGATACTGTCTGCGTTTTATGGTGTTCTAAAACCGATGGATGGTGTGACCCCTTATCGCCTGGAGATGAAGGCGAAAGCTGAAATAGAAGATACCAAAAATCTATATGACTATTGGGGTGAAAGATTATATCGTTCGGTGCTTGATGACAGCAGGATTATCATTAATCTTGCATCAAAAGAATACTCGAAATGTATAGAAAAATATTTATCAGATAAAGACAAATATATTACGGTTACGTTTTGTGAACAATCAGGGGATAAACTGGTAACAAAAGGTACATATGCTAAGATGGCTCGTGGTGAGATGGTCAGATATATGGCAGAAAAAGAAATTGAAAATCCTGCAGACGTACAACCGTTTGACAGACTTGGATACAATTTTAGAAGAGATTTATCATCTGAAATAGAATATGTTTTTGAACGAAAAATTATGGAATAAGATTGTGCGAAAAAGGGACATTTACAAAGTGCTATTATTTCAAAAATAGTAATTATTACTAATTTTATATTGACATTTTAAAACTTCTGATATATACTTCTAATTAAGAATAAATCCTAATAAGGAGAGCAAATGACTAACAGAAGAAATACAATTCAGAAAGATCTTGTGAAAAATGCTGTATATGAAATGAAAAGGCATGTTACAGCAAATGAAGTATATGAATTTCTAAAAAAAGAATATCCTACCATTGGAAAAGGAACAGTATATAGAAATCTTGATATACTGTCAGAAGAAGGTGCTCTGAGAAAGGTTGAAGTGCCAGATGGAGCAAATCGGTTCGATATCACATTGAAAAATCATTATCATGTGAGATGTATAAAATGTGGTGAGGTATCGGATGTAGATATGGAGGAAATACCGGATTTAATGAAAAGAATTCATGATACGCATGGAATTGATTTTTTGGAATATGATATTTCCTTTAAAGGCATTTGTCCGAGATGCAGGGAGAAGATGAAGGAGGAGCAGAATGGATAAAAAGCGATGTATAAGCTGAGTTACGGATTATTTGTACTGACTGCAGAGAAGCCCAAGAGGATAATGGCTGTATCATTAACACTGCAATCCAGGCGGCATCAGAACCTAATCAATTAAGTATCTGTGTAAATAAAGCAAATTATACACATGAAATGATCCAAAGAACCGGAAAATTCACAGTGTCAGTATTAAGCCAGAGTGCCCAGTTTGAATTATTTAAACATTTTGGTTTTCAATCCGGGCGGGATATGAATAAGTTTGAAACATTTGAAAAATGTGCAAGGGGCGAAAATGGAATTTACTATATCACAGAAGGAACAAATGCGTATATTTCTGTAAGTGTTAATAAAACAGAAGATTTGGGTTCCCATACGATGTTTATTGGTGAAATAACAGACATGGAAGTCTTAAGTGATATCCCTTCTGTAACATACGAGTACTATCAGAATCACATAAAACCTAAGCCACAGGCAGTAGGAAAAACAGAAGATGGTCAGACAATATGGCGTTGCAGGATCTGTGGATATGAGTATGTAGGAGAAGAATTACCGGATGATTTTGTATGTCCTTTGTGCAAACATCCGGCATCAGATTTTGAAAAAGTGATAAAGAAAGCGGAGGTAAAGGAAATGGCAGTAAACAAATACGCAGGAACACAGACAGAGAAAAATTTACAGGAGGCATTTGCAGGAGAGTCACAGGCAAGAAATAAATATACTTATTTTGCTTCTGTTGCAAAAAAGGAAGGCTATGAGCAGATGTCAGCATTATTCTTAAAAACAGCCGATAATGAGAAAGAACATGCAAAGATGTGGTTCAAGGAGCTGGCCGGAATTGGTGACACAAAAGAAAATCTGGCCGCTGCTGCAGAAGGTGAAAACTACGAGTGGACAGATATGTATGAAGGGTTTGCCAAAACAGCGGAGGAAGAAGGATTTCCAGAACTTGCAGCAAAATTCAGAGCTGTAGGAGAGATTGAGAAACATCATGAAGAACGATATCGTGCACTTCTTAAGAATATTGAAACTGCACAGGTATTTGAAAAGAGCGAAGTCAAAGTATGGGAATGCCGTAATTGTGGACATATCGTAGTGGGAACAAAAGCACCGGAAGTATGCCCGGTATGCAATCACCCGCAGAGCTATTTTGAAGTACATGCAGAAAACTATTAATGTGAATTGCAGATATGAATATGGGTATGTCTGTTATACGATACAATGAGGGGCGGAAATGAACAAACTGAAAACATTATCCGGAGCACAATTAAAGTATATCGCATTTACAACTATGCTCATAGATCATGTAAATAAGGCTCTGATTTATCCTAATTTGAATGGAGGAATATTGCTTGTGATAAGTGATATTTTTGACATATTAGGAAGAATAGCTTTCCCGATCTTTATATTTTTATTGATAGAAGGTTATTTCAGAACGACAAACAGGTGGAAATATTTAGGTATGCTTCTTTTGTTTGGAATAATCTCAGAAATTCCATATGACATGTTTACAACGGCATCCTATTTTGAGCCAAATGGAAACAATATTATGTTCACATTGGCTTTGGTACTCGTTATCATTTGGATCATAGATACATTAAAAGAAAAAATGGGAGTACGTTGGCGTATATTATGATATTTCATTTCCGCTGTAATCGTGGGAGCCGGATGCCTGAGTGCGATGATATTGGGATTGGATTATGAGTATCATGCAGTCTTAATTGGGTATTTTTTATATATTTTTCATAAAAAACCTGTTTGGGCAATTCCATTTTGCTTTTTGGCTATGTATAAAGAACCGTGGGCGTTATTGGGATTTGGATTAACCCTTACATATAATGGAGAACGGGGAAGGCAGAATAAGATTGTAAATTATTTGTTTTATCCAGTACATCTCTTTGTTCTGGGTATGATAAAAATGTATTTTGGATTTTAATAATACTTAAGAAAATCAGAATTAGGAGGATTAACTAATGAAATACGTATGTGATGTTTGCGGATGGGAGTATGATGAAGAGGAAGGATATCCAGAAGGTGGTATCGCACCGGGAACAAAATGGGAAGATGTTCCGGAAGATTTTGAATGTCCGTTATGTTCCGTAGGAAAAGATCAGTTCTCAGAAGTATAATAAATAACAATGAAAAGGAAGGACGTCAAGTATGTGATATAACGGATGACCTTCTTTTTTTACAGAATAAAAAATGCACAAATTGTAGGGAGATGAATACTATGAGAGGTCTTAGCCGAAAATTATATCTTGATCTTTCTGTTCCAACCGAAGAGGATCAGCGTTCAGACCAGCAGCGCATTCTGGAAGCTTTATCCGCGGAGGGCGTGAAAGAGGAGGTTCATATTCCGGTTCGCATGTTGAGACAACTATATCCATTACTTGATCGTGCAGGTTGGAAAATAACCGTTTCGCTTTCCTGGAATGGAGAAAAATGGGAGCTGGTTGATATAGAAAGCGGAGATACAGCCAGACAGCATTATGGGCTGGCTGTGGATCTTGGAAGTACAACGGTAGTGGTGAGACTTTTAGATTGTAATAGTGGTGAGATATTGGGAGAAGAGAGCTGCTTTAATAAACAGATTCAGTGGGGAACCGATATTTTATCACGTATTTTTTTCTGCAAAGATGACAGAAAAAAACTGGAAGAGATACGGCTTGCTACAGTTGAGTCTATTATAGAGTGCATGGATAAGCTGGATGTAAAGCATCCGGTGTCACGAAAATGTCTGTCTATGGTAGTAGCAGGCAATACCACCATGATCCACTTTCTTTTGGGAATAGATGCTTTCTGTGTCTTTTATACGCCACATGCTGTTCATGCAGACCGTCCGGGATTCCAGCCAGCAAAAGATCTGGACATTCCGCTGAATGGTTATGTATATTGTTATCCGGCGAAGTCTAATTATCTGGGTGGTGACATCATCAGTGGAATGATTGAAACGGAATTATATAAAAAGGATGGAATCAGTGTTTTCTTTGACATTGGAACCAACGGTGAACTTGTGATAGGAAATAAAGATTTTCTTCTTTGCGGCGCCGGTGCGGCGGGGCCTGCATTGGAAGGCGGTGTAGTACATACCGGGATGAGGGCAGATGCCGGAGCAGTGGACAGCGTGAGGATAAGAGGTGGAAAAATCCATGTTCATGTAATTGGTAACTCTTCAGGAAAAATTAGCCCTAAGGGTATCTGCGGTTCCGGTATTGTCGATCTGATTGCGGAACTTTTTTTAGAAGGCTGGATAGATATTCGTGGTAAGTTTTCTCCTGAAAAAACGAATCTTATTCAGAAACGAGAAGGTCAGCTTTGCATAGAATATGCTCCGGGTCTGTATTTTTATCAGAAAGATATCGACGAATTTATTCTTACCAAAGCCGCAGCACATATAATGGTTGAGATCATGCTCCGGGAATCTGGACTTGAACTGAATCAGGCAGATCGATTTTATGTAGCCGGCTCTTTTGGAAAATATGTATCTGTGGAATCAGCCATTACCATTGGGATGTATCCTGACATGGAACGGGAGAAGATGATCAATGCTGGAAATTCTTCGCTGGAAGGAGCACAGAAGCTTTTGCTGAACAAAGAACTTCTTGCAGATATTGATCAGATACTGGAAGAAATGACTTATATACAATTTGCGGAAGTGGATGATTTTCTGGAACAGATGGTAGCTGCCCAGGCCTTACCTCACACAGATTATAAAAAATATCCAACGGTCATGGAAAAATTAAAGAAAAGACAAAACATATGCTTTTATTGATCCGAGGCTGAGAAATCTGTCATGGTAAGCATATTCCAGATTTCTCAGAAAACAGAACAAAGGAGGAGACAAGATCAAATAAGTGGTTTATGGAGCGCAAGAGTGCGTAAAGATTTAACAAAGAAAACAGGATCTGCAGAAGAGCTGACCTTTCCCTTTAGCTTTTTTTAGATTAACATATAAGGGCATTACATCTATGTCCATGCAGTATTGTTATTGCTGCCGATAGGGCTGCAGGTAGTGGGCGAAAGAAGATTTCGAAAATTAAAGTAATGAATGATTGGAAAGTTGTTGTGGGAAACCGCAGCAACTTTTTTTGTAGAAATTTGTAAACTGCTGTCATTTTTTTATGTCTGATCCGTATATATATAGGGAGGAATAAAATAAAAAGAATTACATGAACGCAAAAAGGAAAAGTATCAGAAAAAAGTAAAGACAGATGATTTACAAAAAATACCATGGAATTTGTCAGATCTGTGGGACAGAAATATCTTATGAAGAGATGACAATCGACCACATCATACCACTGGACGCAGGAGGAAAAAATGAACTGGCCAATTATCAGTGTACCTGCCGGGTCTGTAACAGTATGAAAGGGACAATGATGCTGGAAGACTTTTATATGCACATAACAGAAGTATTCTGGTATCTGACGGAGAAAAAATGTGGGAAAGAATTTACTGAGAAGTTATACAGGCTGATCCAAAATTTGTAGTATTTCTGTTCGGAAAAAATACAAGCGTTTAGAATACGCATAAATACAGGCTTTGCTGGGTGTAAGGGAATGAATGTAGCATACTTTTAACATGATCGAAACAAAAAAACATGAAAAAGGGCATTTTGAGTACAGATAAAAAAGAGCGTTTCGGCGGTCTTTTTTTAGTTGACTGATATTAGAATGGTTGTCTTTTTGTGAATGAGTATATGACATATTAAGGAAAAGACAGGAAAGGAGACAGCCGTATGAATAATGAAGAATACAATACCAAGAAGTGGTCGCTAAAGGCATGCAGAGTTAATGAAAAACTGAGCCGAGAAGAAGTTGCACAGAGACTTGGAATATCTGTAGTGACTGTGATATCCCACGAAAATGGAAAAGGAATTCCACTCTATTCCCAGCTAGAAAAGTATTCCCAGATATATCAAGTGCCTATTGATAAAATAAACAGTGAATACCGATGAAAAAGTATATGGATCCCGGCAGGCTTATCCTGCAGGGATCTATGTATGCTAGTCGCAGTCGATAACCTGTGGCATCGGGCAAATCAATTGATTTACGATTTCATCATATAAGGAACGCTGACCAACAAATTTTTCTCGAAAAACAGAGCTGTTATTGCATTCACGTATGAATAGAGAAAACAATTCAGTCTTATAATCATCTCGGATCCAAGTTGCATTATCGATAACTGGTTGAAGGTCTGTGATGTCTAACAGTAATAATTCAGTATCATCTTTTTCGACAAATAGATGAAGGCATTCCCGGACGTATGCCAGTGAATTGGTGTAGCCGAGTTCTATAGCGGTAGACAGGAGAATACCTTCAACGGTTTGATCAGCAATGCAATTGCAAAGTAAGCGTCAAATAAAACAGTGTATAGAAAAATAACCGTCAGCCTTTTATACTAAAAGGTCAACGGTTATCGACAGAATTCTTTTACAAGAGGATTCCAAGGCAGATAATCATTCAGATATTCAGGATGTTCAAGAAAAGCACTCCCCGACATGTCGGACAGGATATATTTTATATATTTCATCGGGGCAAGCCCATTCGCTTTCGCTGTCTCTACCAGTGTATAGATTCCTGCACTGGCTTCCGCCCCTTTCGGACTGCCGGAGAACAGCCAGTTCTTTCTGCCGATCACAAAGGGACGGATACAGTTTTC
>NZ_JACRSZ010000035.1 GCF_014385005.1 Jingyaoa shaoxingensis
GTAAGAAAGGGATACAGCAAAGATTATATCCATTCTTTTTCCGCAGTGTTACAGCAGTCATTCCGTTTTGCAGTATTTCCAAAACAACTAATCAGTTTCAATCCGATGCAATATATCAAGCTGAAACGACAGGCAGAGGAAGTTGACCTCTTTTCTGATGATGAGGTAGAAGAAGGTACACAGCCGATTTCACATGAGGATTACGAGCGGCTTATCAAGTATCTGGAAAAGAAAAATCCACCTGCAATTCTGCCGATTCAGATCGCATATTATGCAGGACTTCGTATCGGGGAAACCTGTGGTCTTACATGGCAGGACATCAACCTTGAAGAACAATGCCTGACCATAAAACGCAGTATCCGTTATGACGGAACGAAGCATAAAAATGTGATTGGAACAACCAAGCGAAAGAAAGTAAGGATTGTTGATTTTGGAGATACACTGACTGAAATATTGAAAGCAGCAAGACGGGAACAACTGAAAAGCCGGATGCAGTACGGGGAACTTTACCACCGCAACTACTACAAAGAGGTGCATGTAAAAAACAGGGTGTATTATGAATACTATCACCTTGACGGAACGCAGGAAGTCCCGGCAGATTATAAAGAAATATCCTTTGTCTGCCTCAGACCGGATGGTAGTCTGGAACTGCCGAGTACACTCGGCATTGTATGCAGGTCAGTGTCAAAGAAGCTGGAAGGATTTGAAGATTTTCACTTTCACCAGTTACGGCACACCTACACCAGCAACCTGCTCTCGAATGGGGCGGCTCCGAAAGATGTACAGGAACTGTTAGGACATTCTGACGTCAGTACCACAATGAATATTTACGCTCACTCAACAAGAAAAGCTAAACGGGATTCCGCAAGACTTCTTGATAAAGTAGTGAGCAATGCTTAACTAAAAATTTCCCTTATTTCCCTTGAGGATTCCGCATAAGGGCAAAGATAAGGGAAAATACATATCATTTCACTATATAATGGGCTGAAAAGCCTGTAAAATAAGGAAAGTTCAGGAAATCTCTCCACAAATTCCGATTTTCTCAATTCTCCAAAATTGAATTTGGAACGTGCTTTATAAATTTTTTCCGATCCCCTCAAGTTCGTTCATGGAATCTTTGTTTTTTTCAAGTTCATCTCTGGCTGTTGCGTAATATGATTTTTTGAAAAGCATATCCCATGAAAGATATTTTGCCATACAGTCAAACTGCTTATCAATCAGCTCATACTGGATACTGTCTACGGGAGAACCGCCTACAACAATCGTGCCAACTTTTTTATTTTTTAACTGCAATCCACGGCAGTAGCACTTATCAATGATAAGTTTCAATTGTGCTGACATTCCCCACCAATAAACTGGTGTAGCAAAAAGAATCATATCTGCGGCAGCAATTTTATCAATTGTAGGATTTGTATCATCCTTATCGACGCATCCCTTAGAGCATTGACAGACACCACATCCCTTGCATGGTGCAATGTTGAGTTTGTCAGGTTCAATGATTTTAATTTCATTCTTTTCTGATGCTCCTTTTATAAATGCATTGATTGCTGTCAGCGTGTTTCCTTTTCTGGCACTTCCATTAATGATTACAATTTTCATGCGTGTATCCTCCAACTTCCGATTTATAGACTTCTTCTATATACATTTTACCACATACTTTTTCCAAAGGCACTGACTTCTCAACCCTTAATTTTCATCTCTGCTATTATACGTTCTTCCCTCTGTCTCTCTTCACAATAATCCCAGAAGTCTTTCAATGCTTCCTCATCCGATTTCCACGGCAATGGTATGGGATCCCACTAGGTGCCCTACGCACCAGCTGACAATATAACCATTGCCATACAGGTAGCCGTCCTCTCTCTTATCTGCACCGATTACCTTTGCGATGGACTGCGCCACCGAAGGTTTCTCAGCAATTACTAATTTATATGACATTTCGTTTTTCCTTTTGTGGTAAAAAAATAGCACCTTAACCATTTGGCTAAAGTGCTATGTAAATTTGTTGTTAAATTGTGCGTGTCAGATAAACCTAAACTTGTTATGATATTTACATAAATAAAATTTACTCTGCTTTATCACAATAAATCTCTATCGCATTTGCTACAAAGACAGCGGTACCTTCACCACCATAAACATCAATATTCGTTGTAATTTCTCCGCCACCTGAATACATTTTTCCTAGTCCACGCAGGATCTTATTTGTGCAAGTATATAAGTTTTCTGTAATATAATCCTGTATTCTTTTTACTAGATTCTGCGCGTCAATGGATGCTGGATCACTATTCTTTATTTTTCCGGCCTCCTTAAATAGAAGCATAAATCTATCTGCTAAGATTTTCTCATCTTCCTCAGTACGATTCTTCTGCTTTTCTTCCATTTCTTTGTATTCCGGTGTGCTACCGTATAATTCCTTTGCCTGTCTGGAATATTCATCCAACTTACTTCTGTCAAAAGCCTTAAAGTTCATATGTTTCACTCCCAATAATTTTATTCCAAGTGCAAAGTTCATCAAGTTATCAATATGTTCCTTTTTAAGCCTAAGAAGTTCTATCTGTTGTTCCAAAGCTTTGCTTCTATCAAAATCCGGACTATTTATAATTGCCTTGATGTCTTTAAGTGGAAACTCTAATTCACGAAACAGTAGTATGTGTCGAAGGCGCTCCAAATCTGCATCGTCATACAGTCTGTAGCCTGCATCGGTGTATCCCGTCGGATGTAAAAGACCAATCTTGTCATAATATTGTAGAGTGCGTATACTCACTCCGGCAAGTTTACTCACTTCATGCACTGTCATCATTTTTATTTCCTCCCTTGACTTGGTGACTTTAGCATAAACTATTACGTAACGTCGGAGTCAATACTTATTTCAAAAGATTTATACAAAGGAACTTGAGCTTTTTTCTATATCTTTTATTTCTTTCAATATGTGTAATTTTACATTCATTGACAACCTACATCTTATCCTACACTTTAGTTATCGACATTGTGTGCTTGGATAGATTTAGTTCTCGGTGCCGTTTTCCATTTTCGGTGCTCCAATTACTCATTTTTATAATTTTTCGGTGCTCGGAGCACCCGGAGGATATAACCATTCCGTTCCATCGAGTTCACTCAGTTGACATCATTTTTGCTCATACTATTTTCTCCATATTATTTTTCAAACTCTGGTTTCCAGTTTGCAAACTGTACAAGCTGTTCATCCGTGCGGTGATAATATCTTTCATTCTTGTCCAGCTTTGCAATCTGTTCCATTTCTTCATCTGTTAATGCAAAATCAAAGATATCCATATTATCCTTAATGTGTTCTGCATTTTTACTTCCAGGAATTACAACAAATCCCATCTGAGTATGCCAACGGAGAATAACCTGTGCAGGTGTTTTTCCATATTTTTTGCCAAGTCCTGCAAATACCAACTCATTCATTAATGCTGTATCTCCATGTCCCAGCGGATACCAGCTCATAAGCTTAATTCCATATTTGTCTAAAGTTACACGAAGTTCTTTCTGTGTGAAATATGGATGTGCTTCCACCTGAATAAACTGAGGTACAATTTCCCACTTTGTTTCCAACTCTTCCATATATTTTCCTTCAAAATTCGAGATACCAATGGATTTTGCTTTGCCCTCTCTATACACTTTTTCAAGCATTCTGTATCCGGCAAGCCAGTTGCCTGCAGGCTGGTGTATATAAAGTAAATCCACATAATCAACACCAAGTCTTTCTAGAGTTTCTTCTACAGTATTCTCATTTTCATATTCACTAGCCCATATTTTTATTGATAGAAATATATTTTTTCTGTCAATTCCACTATCCTTGATTGCTCTTCCAACTGCACGCTCATTTACATAAGCATTTGCTGTATCAATTAGGGAATATCCCATTTTTAATGCCTCTAATGTACTTGTGTAGGCATCCTCTGGTGATAACATAAAAGTTCCTAGTCCAAGCATTGGACATTCCAAATTGTTATTCAACTTCATATTTTCCATCTTTTTAGTCCTTCTGAAATTTTTCTTTATCAAGCATTTTTATTACTTTTGCCGGATTTCCAACTGCTACTGCATAATCCGGTACATCCTTTGTCACTACAGATCCAGCTCCCACAATTGCGTGTCTTCCGATACATACTCCCGGAAGTATCGTAGCTCCAGCTCCTACCCAGGCATATTCTCTTATCAGAACAGGCTTACAAGTCAGAGTACACAAATCATATGGATCATGATTATTGGAAATAAGCTGTACATTTGCAGCAATCATAGCATTGTCTTCAATCGTTATTCCACCTCTTGCCATTGCAAGAAGATTAGAATTGATAAATACATTCCTGCCAATCTTTACGCTTCCAACACATGCTCCATTAAGCGGTGGTGATATCATACTCCCATCTCCTAGGTTATTTCCAAACAATTCCTTTAATAAATGATTATATTCATCAGTAAAAGGCATTGTATGATTAATCTGAAATAATATTTTTGTCTGACGTTGCCCTTCTGTACTTTCTTTTATTGACGCAGTTCTTACATCAACACGTATTTCCTTGCATTCCATTTTTCTAACCTCTATTTCTGTATCCATCTTTCAAGTACATCTTTCGCTTGATCTACGCTGCTTCCATGTATCGCAATGCCTTTCTCAATCACTGCACCTTTTGCACTTTTTTTAATATCACTCTCCGTATTTGACAATCCGCTTCCTTCATGCGTACAGAATGGATGAATTTTCTTTCCTGTAAAATCATAACTTTCCAGAAAAGTATATACAGCCATTGGCATGGTTCCCCAGTAATTCGGGTATCCAAGATAAATCTCGTCATATTGATCTATGTCCTGTGGCAGATTTAGTATCTCTGGTCGTTTTCCTGTCTGTTTATCCTCTTTTGCCTGTGCAATGCAGGTATTATAATCAGCGGCATAGGGAATCTTTTGCTCGATTTTGAAAAGGTCTGCTCCTGTCATATCAGCTATCATTTTTGCAGCTTTCTCAGTATTGCCAATCTGAATATATTTCATGGAACCGCCAAAATAATTTTCATCTGCTCTTGAATAAAATGCTACCAGCTTTGCCATTTGTACTATTCCTCCTTTGTCCATACCAGTTTTCCTGTTTTCACTGCTTCTTCATACCGTGATATCTTATAAGAAAGCCTGTCCATAGTTTCCTCTATCTGCTCTTTTTGCTTCTGAAGAATATCCATCTGCTCATTCAACAACTCAAGTCTCGCAGGTATTGTAGAATCTCCCGCCCTAAATAGCCTTTGATATTCAATCAGACTTTCTATGGGAAGTCCTGCATTTCTCATACATACTGCAAGCTCAACCCATCTAAGATCTTCTTCCTGGTAATCCCGAATTCCTCCGGATGTTCTTGTAACTTTAGGAATCACATTAACCCTCTCATAATAACGGAGGGTATCCTGTGAAATACCATATTTTTCTGACACTTCTTTTATTGTCATATTCTTCCTCCACAATTTAAAGAAGATTTTTCACACTCTGTATCCATTCATTAATTTGTTCCTGAGGTGTCTCCAGATTACTTCCACCTGTAGAATCAAACTGTATCTGCATATCGCAAACCACATTTGCGCCTTTGCAGGCTGCTTTCATATCCTTTATTACATGCCCTGGCCAGCCACCATTTGTCATAAAAGGTACTACTGTCTTTCCGGTAAAATCCTGTTGGTGCAGAAATGTTTTTACAGCCGGAGCCATTGTGTACCACCATGTAGGTGTCCCAACTGCGATGACATCATAATCTGCAATATTGATATCCAGCGGTTTAATTTCAGGTTCGTATCCGCGCTGCACTTCATTCTGTCCCTGATTTACCACATCATCATAACTGCCAGAATATGGAACTACGGTATCTATTTTTAGAATATCGCTATCAGTCTCACTCTGCAGCATTTTTGCAATTCTTTCCGTGTTTCCATTTGACCATGAATAATATATAATCAGTAATTTCTTCATCTTTTTACCTCCTGTTTCGATTAGCATACTACTTGAAGTTAACTCCAAGTCAAGAGCTTTTGATTTTTTCTTCATAAACGCTGGTATGACGCAGACTGTGGAAGACCCAAGACTCGCTACTGGCGGTTGGTTAGACCTTACCAGACAGGCATTCCACCTGCTAGACTACTCGCCCTTATCTGGGCGCACAATCCCGAGTTGTATGTCTCTATTATACCATCATGAAAAATACAAACAGTTCGTAAAATTACACTTTTACGAACTGTTTGTATTTTTGGTCAGTTTTGCAAACTGGAATTTCTATTTGTGTTGCCATGTCATTACATAATCTTTTTCTCCGGTAGCCTCATCTAAGCCACTATGCTGAATCTCAAATCCTTCTCTCTTATAAAAAGATATTGCCCGTGCGTTCTTTTGGTATACGTTCAAGTGCAACTTATTCCTTTTATCCTTTGCATAATTCAGCAGAATTTTACCTATACCCTGCGATTGCATTTCACCAGAAACAAAAATGCCCTCAACATATTCATCATTTAACCCTATAAAACCCTGTATTTCTGTATCATACTCATACACATAAACCTCTGCTAGTAACAACGCTTCTTTTACTGATTTGAAATTGCTTTTCCAGTATTCGACGGGGATAAAATTATGTGCCTTTATATTTGTATCCAACCATATATCTGCAACTTTATTTATATCATCCCTTTGAAATTCTCTAATCATCACAGTGACTCTCCATAAACTTGAATTTAAATTATAACTGTCTTTGCAAATACACCATATCTACCAACTGTATTCCACTCTCATAGATTGGGTGGTCATAATTATCTATAAAGAAATTTGATATGATATGCGAACGGACAAAACCACACTTTTCATAAAATGGTATTGTCAGTGGGCTATCGCCTGTTCCCACTTGCAGAATGGCATATTGCTCTCTGTAATTATTAACAATAAACTCAATTAAGGCTCTTGCATAACCTTTCCCTTGATATTCTGGAACTGTCGCAATGTTCTTGATTTCAAGTATGTCATTTTCTTTATCGGTTATGACACACTCACACTTGACCCCATTATCATCAAGTACATACATCTTGCCGTTATCAAGATAACGGTAAACCATATCTTCCTGCTCATCTGCTAATAGGAGCAAATCAAGATATTGTTTTTTATTTTCTTTAACTTCAATAATTTTCATCAATCGCACCTACAAATTCCAATTGAACAAAATCGCTGCGCGATGGCCTGCCAAGGCTATGGCGCAGTTTTTCTTTACACTTTAATAAAAAGCAGTGGAAACCAAGTCCTACAAGTAGTATTGTTAAGTCACCACAACCAA
>NZ_JACRSZ010000036.1 GCF_014385005.1 Jingyaoa shaoxingensis
GAAAATGGCTAGAGCATGACGTAATGCTGTAGAAAGAAGAATGTCGGAAAGCCGTGTGAGGGAGAACCTCATGCACGGTTTGATGAGGGGCGGATGAAATTTTCATCCGCCTACTCTACCAGGTTTATACAGACAATTTTAAAAATTCCGGTTTCCGGTTCTGGAAGATGCAGTAATAGCGAAAACCAAGGTCGTTCAGCAGATCTGGAAGAAGGTCAAAGCCATAGGCGAGATGTTCTGGTTTGTGTCCGTCAGATCCGATGGTAATCAGTTCACCGCCCAATTCCAGATATCTCTTCAGGACTTCTTCACGCGGATTTGGATGCCCCAGTCCGTATTTGAATCCGGCGGTATTGACCTCCAGACATTTTCCATGTTCGATCAGATAACGTAAGACAGGATCGATCACATCACTGTATTGACTGTAATGATAGGAAGTATGTCCAGACCCGGCATAACGGACGATATAATCCAGATGTGCCAGCGTATCATATTCTTTCATAAGCTGCAGATTCTTCAGTGTTTCTTCAAAGTAGCTGCAGATCACATCGGAAGGCTTTTTGCCGTTCCAGAAAGACGGATAATAAGGATCTGCATGATTCAGTACATGCTGGGATGCGATTACGAAATCAAATGGCCAGGATTGCACATATTTTGTATACAATGCCACGAGATGTGGCTGCATGCCGAGTTCCACACCGAAACGAATATTAATTTTTGAAGCATATTGTTCTTTAAAAATACAAAGTGTTGTGTAATAGGCAGAAGTATCCAGCGAAAAGTCATCTTCCCCTTCTGGATAATCTTCATCATAGTGCTCGGTAAAGCAGATGGTCCCCAGACCGAGGGCAATGGCATATTCAATCATATCCAGCATTGGTGTATCAGAATCCCCGGAAAAAGACGAATGCATATGAAAATCGCTTTTCATGGCAGGCTCACTCCTTTAAAATGATGTTTTTGAGAAAGAACAAAAAGACACAGTCGTGTTGAACCGGCTCATTGTCCGTTTATAATTTGTCATTTCTTATAATAGAAGAAAAAATATAGGATGTCAAATATACATATTTCCAAATCAAACCAAAAACATGAAAAATACCTTGAATTTTTTGAACAAATTGAGTAGAATAACAAGTGGGTTGATGTTCATGAAAAAGAACATCAATAATCTGCAATGTCAGATAAAATTTTTAAATTCTCAGGAGGAATTACGATTATGGCAGTAAAAGTAGCGATCAATGGATTCGGCCGTATCGGTCGTCTTGCATTCAGACAGATGTTTGGTGCAGAAGGTTATGAAGTAGTAGCAATCAACGATTTAACAAGCCCTAAAATGCTTGCACATCTGTTAAAGTATGATTCATCTCAGGGTAAATATGCTCTGGCTGATACAGTAACAGCAGGTGAAGATTCTATCACAGTTGATGGAAAAGAAATCAAGATCTACAAAGAAGCAGACGCTGCTAACCTTCCATGGGGAGAAATCGGTGTAGACGTAGTTCTGGAGTGTACAGGATTCTATACATCCAAAGCAAAAGCAGAAGCACACATCAAAGCAGGTGCTCGTAAAGTTGTTATCTCTGCTCCAGCAGGAAATGACCTTCCTACCATCGTTTACAATGTAAACCATGAAACACTGAAAGCTGAAGATACAGTAATTTCTGCAGCTTCTTGTACAACAAACTGCCTGGCTCCTATGGCTAAAGCTCTTAACGACTATATGCCAATTCAGTCCGGTATCATGTGCACAATTCACGCTTACACAGGTGACCAGATGATCCTTGACGGACCACAGAGAAAAGGTGACCTCAGAAGATCTCGTGCAGGTGCAGTTAACATCGTTCCTAACAGCACAGGTGCTGCAAAAGCAATCGGTCTGGTTATCCCAGAACTGAACGGCAAACTGATCGGTGCTGCTCAGCGTGTACCGACCCCTACAGGATCAACAACAATCCTGAACGCAGTAGTAAAAGGAAAAGCTACTGTAGAAGAAATCAATGCAGCTATGAAAGCAGCAGCTACAGAATCTTTCGGTTACAACACAGATGAAATCGTATCCAGCGATATCGTTGGTATGAGATTCGGTTCTCTGTTCGATGCTACACAGACAATGGTAGTTAACCTTGAAGATGGAACATCTCAGGTACAGGTTGTTTCTTGGTATGACAATGAAAACAGCTATGTAAGCCAGATGGTTCGTACAATCAAATACTTCAGCGAATTAGCATAAGTATTATCAAGACCTATCAGAGGTCCGGTCTTATTTGGACCGGACCTCATTTTAGTATTATGTGTTTTCAGCCAGGGGAGTCCTGAGCTGAATGAAAAACGGAGGTTACGACAATGGGATTAAGTAAAAAAACAGTAGATGATATCAATGCAAAAGGAAAACGCGTGCTGGTAAGATGTGACTTCAACGTACCTTTAAAAAATGGTGAGATCACGGATGAAACACGTATCGTGGCAGCACTGCCAACCATCAACAAGCTGATCAACGACGGAGCAAAAGTAATCCTCTGCTCACATCTTGGTAAAGTAAAGAATGGACCGAACGAAGGCGAATCTCTTGCACCTGTAGCAAAGAGACTTTCTGAGAAGCTTGGTAAAGAGGTAGTGTTCGTATCTGATTACAACGTAACAGGCGAAGCAGCTACCAAGGCAGTAGAAGAGATGAAAGAAGGAGATGTTGTTCTTCTGCAGAATACACGTTTCCGTGGAGCAGAAGAGACAAAGAATGGCGAAAAATTCAGTAAAGAACTGGCTGATCTGGCAGACGCTTATGTTTGCGATGCATTCGGATCTTCCCACAGAGCACATGCTTCTGTAGCAGGCGTTACAAAGTTCATCAAAGAAAAAGGCGGCGAAAACGCGGTTGGATATCTGATGGAAAAAGAAATTGCATTCCTTGGCAATGCAGTAGAGAATCCGGTGAGACCTTTCGTAGCAATTCTGGGCGGTGCAAAAGTTGCTGACAAGCTGAACGTTATCTCCAACCTTCTGGAAAAATGCGATACCCTGATCATCGGTGGTGGTATGGCTTATACATTCCTGAAAGCAAAAGGATATGAAATTGGAACATCTCTTTGCGATGAGACCAAACTGGACTACTGCAAAGAAATGATGGAAAAAGCAGAAAAGCTTGGAAAGAAACTTCTTCTGCCAATCGATACTGTATGCACAAGCGAATTCCCGAACCCAATCGATGCTGAGATCGCTACAGAAGTAGTAGATTCTGACAAGATTCCATCTGATAAGATGGGCATGGATATCGGACCTAAGACACAGGCGCTGTATGCAGATGCTGTTAAGACTGCTAAGACTGTTGTATGGAACGGACCTATGGGTGTATTCGAGAACCCAATTCTTGCAAAAGGTACTATCGCAGTTGCAAAAGCACTGGCTGAGACAGATGCTACAACTATCATCGGTGGTGGTGACTCTGCAGCAGCAGTAAACCAGTTAGGATTTGGTGATAAGATGAGTCATATCTCTACAGGTGGAGGCGCTTCTCTGGAATTCCTGGAAGGAAAAGAACTTCCAGGTGTTATGGCTGCAGACGACAAATAAATTATAATTGTTCAGAGCCAAGCAAAATTTTACAAGCAGGTATAAAATGCTTACATTTTTAATCTGTTTTTGAAATTTTATTTAGCGGATACGCCGCACCGACAAAATGCGTAGCATTTTGGAGGTTAGCTTTGAACAGTTACAATAAAAATAAAATCAGAATCGAGGAAAAGACGATGGCAAGAAAGAAAATTATCGCTGGAAACTGGAAAATGAACATGACACCAAGTCAGGCAGTGGAATTAGTAAATACATTGAAAGATCTGGTAGTTAATCCTGATGTAGATGTTGTATACTGCGTACCTGCAATCGACATCGTACCAGTTGTAGAAGCTGTAAAAGGATCTGATGTGGCAGTTGGTGCTGAAAACTTCTATATCGAAGACAAGGGAGCTTATACAGGTGAGATCTCTGCTCCAATGCTTCTGGATGCAGGTGTAAAATATGTAATCATCGGTCATTCAGAACGTCGTGACTACTTCAAAGAAGACGATGCTCTCTTAAATAAAAAAGTTCTGAAAGCATTTGCTTCCGGTCTTACACCAATCCTTTGCTGTGGAGAATCGCTGGAGCTTCGTGAAAGAAATGCATACAAAGACTGGATCAACCTTCAGATCAAAGCTGACCTGGAAGGTGTAACAGCAGATCAGGTTAAGACTATGGTCATCGCTTACGAACCAATCTGGGCAATCGGAACAGGCAAGACTGCAACAGCAGATCAGGCTCAGGAAGTATGTGCAATGATTCGTCATACAATTGCTGAGATGTACGATGAAGCTACAGCAGAAGCAGTACGCATCCAGTACGGCGGATCTATGAATGCAGGCAATGCAGCAGAACTTCTCTCCAAACCAGACATCGATGGTGGTCTGATCGGTGGAGCGGCTCTGAAGCCAGACTTCGGCAAGATCGTAAACTACAACAAATAAGCAGAATTTGTTGAGAATTGACAAATAAAACACATCAAAACACCCCTAAGCGCCTTGAAAATTAGTTATATCTACTAAGTGAAAAGCGTTTGGGGGTGTTTTATAATTTTATTAATATCACTTTTTGATATCACTTTTTTGCTCCTTTCTCGATAAAAATAAAAAAGTGATAATTGACGAGAAGGAGGAACATTACATGGCAGCAAAGAAAAATGTAAAAGAACAAAACGGGGAGGAAATGTCAGACAGCTAAAGGATGGATCATATGAGTGTCTGATTCAGAGCAAATATCTGAATCCAAAGACAGGAAAGCCTAAACGAATAAAACGAAAAGCAGCTACAGAAAAGGAAGCAAGAGAAAAAGCCAAAATGGATCTGGCAGCATGGGAAAAAGATTATGAACGTGGAAGTGACACCAAAATAGATAAGAAGAGAACATTTGGTGAATATATGGATGAATTTGTGGATATGGAAGTAAAGTCCAATATTACGGCAAGTGGATATCATACTTATATTCGGGCATTAAGTGCCAATTTTTATAATATGTCTATTTCAAAGTATCAGCTGCAAATGTTAAACGCAATGGAATTTCAAAAATATTATGATGAACTTATGGAAAAGAAGGCGAGAAAGACCTGTCTTTTCCCGAGACAGTTATGCATTAGATGTTGTCAGTGGCTGGTAGATCGAAGCCTGCTAAAAGAAAATTATGCAAAACAGGCAATTTTGAAACAAGAAATAGCAGATGAATATGACAGAAAAAAAGAAGAAGATCTGAAAAAGCGAAAAAAAGTATTTACATCAGAAGATATACAAAAGTTTTATTACGCATATAAAAATGATATAGGTCAGTATCCGGTTGTAGTATTATTTTTACTGGAGACGGGCATGAGAAGTGGAGAGTTTTCAGCATTACGGAATGATAATATTGATTTGGAGAATAATAAGATTCATATTGTAGAAGCAATTGGAAGAAGATTTAAGGATAATGATAAAAACAATGAAATGGAGTATTATACAAAGGTTCCAAAAAATAAAGAAGCCCGATATATTATCATGTCGGATTTATGCAGGGAATGTGTTTTATATATGATGGAACAGACAAAATTGAAATGTAAGAATAATCCAGAGAATCTGTTGTATCCATCATTTAGAAGCGGTAAAAGAAGATCTGCGTCCTCTATGGAAACATGCTTTAAAGAATTGTGTGACAGACTGGAAATAGAGCGGGATGTTCATGTAACCAAAACAGGACAGAAAAAAGGCTTATGCCTGCATTCTTTACGCCATACAGCAGATACGATTGCAAATACAGCCAAAGGTGCCAATGTAGTAAATACAGCACTTATGATGGGGCACAAAGCGATTTCTGTTGAGAATCATTATACACATGCAACGGATGATGTTATGCTGTGCATGAAGAAGAATACAACGAAAATTAAGAATATTAAAACCTATCTGATAACGGCATTATATAATGCTCCAACTACAATGAATAGCTTTTATCAGGCAGAGGTCAATCATGATTTGTTTGGCGGTACATAAAAAACTATGTGACACGATGACGCAAAGTGCAACAGAGATAAAAACACATAAAATTTTAATATAATCACATATTGACGATTATGGATATTTTCAGTATGATAAAAGAAAAGCAATATGGTCAGGAATAGAAAAGGGAGGAAGGTACATGTTGAGGACAGTTGGAAGATTAATATTAAAATTAATGGCAATTGTGTGTATCATAGTAATTGTGGCATTGCTGGGAATCCTGGATGTATTTCTACTTCTTGGGTATGCGCTGCATGGCCTGATACTGGCATGTGCGGGATTCATGGTACTGATGATGATATTAGTCACACAGGACTGGCAGACGATTGGTGTGGTCCTTGCAATAGTAGCAGGAAGCAGTCTGGTGATGTTCTTTGGTACCAGTTTGACAACACTTATGAGGAGTATAGAATTTGGTCTGGCAGAGTTTATTGGATCATGATACAGGAGAAAAAGAAACGAGGAATCGCTACAAAATTTTTGTAGCGATTTTTTGTCTCTTCAGTCTGAATACGCTGTTTCGGTTCTAAATTTCCAACTCATTCAACTTTTTTCCAAATTATTTAAAATAAATGGAACAAAATT
>NZ_JACRSZ010000037.1 GCF_014385005.1 Jingyaoa shaoxingensis
TAATGCCGGAGGGAGTGGATTTTCCATTCCCTTCATTGCTTTTTCATGAAGGGCGCACTTATGGACAACCAGAGGTCGTCCGTATAAGTTTGCCACAGGTGGCAACCGGTCTGCGCTTACGCTTGCCGGGCTCGTTCCGTCGGCGGGCATTTCATGCAGACCTGCTCATGCCACAGGAGGCACTCTTCGCCAGAGAGGCGCATTCCATGCAGGCTGCTATGCGCAGGGCACTCTTACGCAGAGGGCGTTCTGGCAATGCTGCTTTTTCTAAAATCGAAAGCAATGTTGCCGGAAATCTATACCGGATGTGCAGAAAGGAGGAATCCAGATATGGCGATTTTTCATTACACAATCAAAATAGTCGGACGAAGTAAAGGGAAATCTGTTATCTCCGCTTCCGCATATCTCAATGGGGATGTGATGAAAAACGAGGAAACCGGGAGAATCAGTTATTACACTTCTAAAAAAGAAGTGGTCTACACCAGTCTGATGATGTGTGAAAACGCACCTCCTGAATGGCAGATAGTACCAGAAGAAAATATAAAACGCTTTCAAAAATCTGTCCGCTACAAAAGGTCAGAAGATAAAGAAGCTGCTTTAGAAAAATTCAAAATCACATTTCAGAAACAAAGATTATGGAATGAGGTATTGAAGATTGAAAAAAGTGCGGATGCCCAACTTGGCAGGTCATTTGAATTTGCCCTCCCAAAAGAATGGAGCAGACAGGAACAGATTCAATATACATCCGACTATATCCAAAAAACATTTGTGGATAAGGGAATGTGTGCTGATTGGAGTATCCACGACAAAGGGGATGGCAACCCCCATGTCCACCTGCTTCTGACGATGCGACCTTTTAACCCGGACCATTCTTGGGGAAAGAAAGAAGTCAAGGATTGGGATTTTGTCAGAGATAAAAGCGGAAATATCGTGATTGACGAATCCCACCCGGACTGGTGGCAGGATAAGAAAAACCCTGACCGTCATGGAATCCGTATCCCTGTATTAGACGAAAACGGAATCCAGAAGATTGGTGCAAGAAACCGCCTGCAATGGAAACGGGTGCTGACCGATGCTACTGGATGGAACAATCCCAAAAATTGTGAGCTGTGGCGGAGTGAGTGGGCAAAGGTGTGTAATGAACATCTTCCTTTGCATAATCAGGTTGATCACCGTTCTTATGAAAAACAGGGAAAACTCCAGATTCCTACCATCCATGAAGGTGCTGACGCAAGA
This sequence comes from Jingyaoa shaoxingensis, assembly GCF_014385005.1. Lineage (GTDB taxonomy): Bacteria > Bacillota > Clostridia > Lachnospirales > Lachnospiraceae > Marvinbryantia > Marvinbryantia shaoxingensis. Next base: position 1,237 of record NZ_JACRSZ010000037.1, read on the forward strand.
AAGATTGAACAAAAATTTCTTGCCGGGCAGGAAATAAAAGGTTCGTGGAAAGTAGCGGAAAATCAAATCATAAAACAGCAAAACACGTTATTGCAAAAGATACTGGACACCTTTGGAAAAGTATCAGGTGCATTATCATTATGGAAGGAGCGATTAAATGACATTAGAAGAAAGCCGGGAAGTCATTCCCATGATGGAATCAATGATAAACCAGATCGAGGAACAGCAGAACCTTATGGCAGAGATGGTACAGGAATTACAGGAAAAAGACAGACAGCTTCTGTCCTTTCAGGAGCAGAACCAGAGTTTGCAGATATTAAACAGCGAGTTATCCGGACTGCTGAATCTTTTGCCAGATACAGAAGAACTGCTTTCCCAGATCGAACAGCAGAAAAACAGAATCGAACAGTTGGAAACCGAGAATCAGCAATGGCAGGAATTAACGCAGAAGCTGAACAACGAGAACAGCTTATTGCTGAAACAGAGCAGAGAATTACTGACCTTAAACAGCAGATAGAGAAAGTGAGGGATATAGATGCGAGAATGCGTAAACTTAGAGAACGTCGGTCAAGTGGAAGAACTTCTACAGATGACAGAACAGATGCAGGACGAACTGGATCAGAAAGACCAGATGATTATGGAACTGAACAGGCAGCTAAACAGATTGCTGACCTTGAACGAGAAATTGAACAGCGAAAACAGAGTCGAGAATATCGAAGCATTGCGGACAAGATTAAGGAAAATAGAAGAACAATTAGCCAACGAGACAGACAGCAGGAAAAGAGCCGACGCAGAAGTCGTGGCATGGAAATTTAGGTATGAAAAAGCGGAACAGGCAAAACGCTATGCACAGACACACCAAAAGACAACAGAGGTAGCTGTTGAGAAAAAAGTGCCCTATGAGAAATGCGATAACTGTGACCGCACTGCTTACCAAAAAGCAAAAGAAAAATGCGATAACCGTAAAATTCAGTTAGAGAAAAAATATAAAAATATGACGGCTGGTTATGAAAGTATCCTGTTTCTGCTGGCATGGTACAGTATAGCCATTACACTATTCACTGCTATCCTTTCTCCAGTTTTCTTTAGTGACTGTATTAGCTTTTTCAGTATGTTTGCTAAAGGAATCTTAAGCCTGTTTCAAAAATTTGTTGCAGGTGCAGATTCTTTCGGACAGTTAAGCAGTGGAATCTCAAATAGTATCATTTCAGGGATTGTGTACTGGCTGATTGTAAGTATTGTTATGGGAATTTTATTTATCATAACGGGATTGCTGATAATCGGGACTGGCTATCAGGTGGGGAAAATCTACCGGAAATATTGCTGGGATATTATCAGCATCATGGTGGTGATAATGAGTACAGCTATCATAATCTATTTCGGAAAATGGATAAAATCAATTATTCCGATAAACCTCATTATGTTGCTACTTCTGGTACATGCGGTTTATATCGGAATCCGATGTTATGTGAAAAACTGGCGAGAAAAACGAGGATATTTTTAAAGTAAAATGGGCAGGTAAAACTGCCTGTTTTTCACAAAACAAATATACTTATTTTTAGTTATCCAGATTTTTAGAGTCTGTGAAAACTGTTCTTTGATTTTTAACACTATTTTTTATAATCTTCCAAATGAATCTGTTTTGATTGATTGACAATTACCGAGCTATTCTAGTATATTTAATCCATAAAGCAGATACAAAATCGCAGATGTGCAGGTGAACAGACATGAAAAATATCCATAGCATTGAATTTTATACTGGAAGCAAGGAAGAACTGCTTCCCGGTTTTGAAAAAGATTTTCCCTATATCGCTTCAAGGGCAGAACTTGACAAGTATATCGGACATTATGTACCGTGGCACTGGCACAAGACAGTGGAACTTTTTTATATGGAAAGTGGTAGCATTGAATATGATACGCCGGGAGGAAAACTGTTGTTTCCGGCTGGAAGCGGCGGCATAGTAAATTCCAATGTACTCCATATGACAAAAGCAATATCGCAGAAAGAAAAGAATATACAGCTACTTCATATTTTCGATGTTTCCCTACTTGCCGGGGAACAGGGAAGCAGGATTGAACAAAAATATATTGCGCCTATCATAACAGCCCCACAGATTGAGGTAATTCCGCTTTTTCCAGGCAATGCAGAAGAAGAAAGGATTTTGAAACTACTTGCCGCTTCATTTCGTTTATCCAGTGATGAATTTGGATATGAAATAAAACTGCGGGAAACCCTAACAGAAATATGGCTCATGCTTTTTGAACTATCCCGTCCTATGCGTGAAAAAAAGGGGGAACATAATAAAAGCAACGATAAAATAAAGCTGATGATGATATATATTCACGAACATTACAGAGAGAAAATCTCTATCCCGGAACTTGCGGCAGCAGCATACCTAAGCGAAAGGGAGTGTTATAGAGTGTTCCATGACTGTCTGCACATGACACCCGTAGAGTATATAAAGGCTTACCGTCTGCAAGCTGCCTGTCAGATGCTAGCAAAGGGGCAGGAAGCAGTTACCGTTATCAGCCATGAGTGCGGTTTGGGGAGTAGCAGTTATTTTGGAAAGGTTTTTCGAGAATACACACATTGTTCACCCACAGAATATCGGAGAAAATGGCAGAATAGTGATAGATAAGGGCAGAAAAGAAATATTTTTTCTATTCCTTTTGCATTATAATGATACCTGTAAAGTAAATCCGTCATTTACAGGAGGTGAGTGCAAAGTGGTAAAACTGAACATTCTGAACATGAAAAATTTTTTAGATACGGTCAATAGCTGTTCCGGCAAAGTAAATATGCTCTGCCCGGATGGTAAAAAACAAAACATCAATGGGGAAGAAAAGATACAGGGCAGTTTGTGGCGGCAATACTCCCAAAACAAAAACTGTTTGCGGCTTGTTTTAGAAGTTCCGAATCCAACGGACTATATGAACATTGTTTCGTACTATGCCGGGGATTGCTGATTTATCTGTAAATATTTCATCATAAAGGGGCTGGACAGTTTATCTTCCAGCCCCGCCCTTTTGAAAGGAGTTAAAAATGGAGTTGAACATTCAGACCGCAGAACTGGCATTAAGGGAAGCGGCAGAATCCAATCCGGGAGCATGGGCAGAACATTCCCGGTATGTAGCCGAAGCCTGTAAAAACATTGCGTCACACTGTAAAGATTTATCTTCTGAACAGGCGTATATTTTCGGGCTGTTACACGATATTGGACGTTATGCCGGAGTGAGTTCGGAAAGGCATCTGATAGACGGCTATCGTTACTGTATGGAGCGTGGGTGGGGAAAAGCCGCACAAATATGTATATCCCACGCATTTATGATACAGGATATTGCCACATCTATCGGAGAGTTTGATGTCAGTGATGAGGATTACCTGTTTATGAAAGAATTTGTTGCAAATGCGGTATATGATGATTATGACCGTCTTGTACAGTTATGTGACGCATTGGCTATGCCTTCGGGGTTCTGTCTTTTGGAAAAGAGATTTGTAGACGTGACAATGCGATACGGCGTTCACCCAGCGACAATAGACAGATGGAAAAAGATTTTAGAGATTAAAGAACGGTTTGAGGATCAGATTGGCTGTTCTATCTATGCCCTGCTTCCGGGCGTTATGGAAAACAGTTTTCGTTAAGGGGGATATTGTGTATTACGAATCCAGTGATTTTTTGGAAACAGCGGACAGCGATACGTTAAAGCAGATTGCCCGCACAAGGGAATTAACACGGAAATATTATTTTTCTGATTATAGAGATACAGAAAAACGCACTTCCATTCTTCGGGAGCTGTTGGGCGGAATAGGGGAAAATGTGGCAATCGACACGCCTTTTCATTGCGACTATGGAAAAAATATTTTTTTGGGAAATGATGTGATCGTCAATATGAATTGTACCTTTGTGGATAACAAAACTATCCGAATTGGCGACAGGGTATTGATTGCGTCAAATGTGCAGATTTATACATCTTCACACCCTGTCTTACCACAGGAAAGGTTTGTGCCGGATTGGAGGGAACGTCAGACAACATTTTTTAGAACCTATGCACGTCCGATAGAAATAGAAAGTAATGTCTGGATTGGCGGCGGCTGTATTCTTCTGCCCGGAGTCACTATAGGAAAAAACAGCGTGATAGGGGCTGGAAGTGTAGTTACCCGCCCTATCCCGCCTAATTGTGTTGCAGTAGGAAATCCATGCAGGGTGATACGTTATTTTGATACAGACAGGGAAAGGTGGCAGCATGAAGTATAAGCATATCGTTTTTGACATTGACGGCACTCTGATTGATACGGAATATGCTGTATTACATTCTTTACAGGAAACTATAAAGGGATTGTCCGGGAGAGAGATACCATGTTCTGAACTAAGATTTGCGTTAGGGATTACAGGAACAGACGCTTTGAAAAAACTTGCGATAAAAGACACTTCCTATGCGATAGAATTATGGGATAAAAATATGCGTAACTATACAAATAACATTAAAGTATTTGACGGAATCGTTGAATTATTGAAAAATCTTCTAAGTCTGGATTATGAAATGGGGATTGTCACATCAAAGACAAGGGAAGAATTTACACATGATTTTTGTCCGTTTGGTATCAGTCATTATTTCAAAACAATCATATGTGCAGACGATACACAGGAACATAAACCCAATGCCGCACCGATTTTGAAATATGTGGAATTATCAAAAACAGACCATAGGAAAGTACTTTATATCGGAGATAGCAAATATGACAGTAAATGTGCGGAAAATGCGGGAATTGATTTTGCTTTAGCAGTATGGGGCAGTCATAATAAGCACATAAAAGCAGATTATTTTTTAGAAAAACCTGCCAATCTGTTATCTGCTATCACTTCAGAGAAATTTTATTAGCGATGAAAGATCGAACGAAAATGACTCCGAGGTATATTAAAAAAACTTGCTTGATCAATTATGGTGATTTTGATTAAGTAGCCTGTATGTAAAATAAAGCATACAGGCTACTTGTGGTTTACAATTCTCTCCAAAGAATCTTCTGCATCTACCCACATTTGCATATTTCCATCAAGATATAATCTTGCATATTCCAGTGGTTCGTCAATAGCAAGTGTATTTAATGCACAGTCTGATCCAGGCGTGGTTTTTAAGTCCTTCTCAGCTTCCCAGCAGTCAATGC
>NZ_JACRSZ010000038.1 GCF_014385005.1 Jingyaoa shaoxingensis
AGGAGGTTTTGTCAAGTACTTTTTTTGTAAAAAAAGAAAAGAAATCCTTTAAATGCCGATGAAATCAGGGCTGAAGGAATTCTGAAATTTTTCTAAAATACTTAAGTTGACCACAGTGGTGTCAGGCACCATAACATCTTTAAGTTAAGATGAAACTGTAAACAGAAAAAGAAAATCTGGAGTTATCTATATTACGTAATTTCACAAAAAAATTTCTTGTGTATGAGAATAGACGAAAATGTGTGGTACGATAAAACTGAGTATTCCAATACAATAGGGAAACCGGTATTCCGGAGCGGAAACTATCTCTGATTGGCTTGTTTACGCGGACTTGTTGACTTGCCATTTGACCTGCTAAATGGTAAAATCAATGCATAACAGGTGAGTTGTAGACTTTTATAAGGAACAGCTCCAGAAAGGAGTCTGAACTGCATGGGAAGATTCGTGAATCCAGACAACAGCGCATTTCAGGTCGCACTGAACTCTAAGATATATGTTGATAAGACCGGGTTGATTGAGTATACGAATAGTGTTTTAGACACGATGGAAGGGTATATCTGCAACAGCCGTCCTCGTAGATTCGGAAAATCATATGCCGCCAATATGCTGGCGGCGTATTACAGCAAGGGCTGTGATTCTGAAGAAATGTTCTCTGGGCTGGAAATAGCAAAAGCACCGGATTTCAAGCAGCACCTCAATAAGTACGATGTGATCCATATTGATATTCAGTGGTTTCTTGCGAATTGTGAAAACGCTGATGAGGTGGTTTCGTTCATTACGAAAAGTGTGCTGGATGAACTTCGGGAAATCTATCCGGGCACGCTTCCGACAGAGGTAGTAAGACTTCCGGACGCACTTTCACGAGTGAAAGAGAGGACAGGTCAGAAGTTTATCATCATCATCGATGAATGGGATGTTCTGATTCGAGACGGCGAAGTGAGCGAGACAATTCAGGATGAGTACATTAATTTCCTGCGTGGAATGTTCAAAGGAACCGAGCCGACAAAATATATCCAACTTGCATACCTTACGGGAATCTTGCCTATAAAAAAGGAAAAAGCTCAGTCCGCAGTGAATAATCTTGATGAGTTTACAATGCTTCAAGCGTTCGGACTGGCACCGTACATTGGCTTTACCGAAAATGAAGTGAAAGATCTCTGTGAGAAGTACAACAGGGATTTTGAAAAAGTGAAGAAATGGTATGACGGCTACCTATTGGATGGTTATCAGGTCTATAACCCCAAAGCAGTCGTTAGTCTGATGACGAAAGGAAAGTTTAGAAGCTATTGGTCGGAAACCGGCTCATATGAGGTGGTTGTTCCGCTGATTTGCATGAATTTTGACGGATTGAAAACTGCCATTATTGAAATGATCTCCGGTGCAGAGGTCGAGGTCAACACTGCAAGCTTCAAGAACGATCCGGCAAAGATTCAGAACAGAGACGACGTTATAACCTATCTGATTCATCTGGGTTATCTTGGCTATAATGAAGAAAATGGAACAGCCTTTGTACCAAACGAAGAAATTCGACAAGAACTGAGTACTGCTGTGAGAAATAGTCATTGGGATGAGATGATTACATTCCAGCAGGAATCCAGAAAGCTGCTCATGGCGACATTGACGAAGGACGAAAAGCGTGTTGCACAGGAAATCGAAAAGATTCATAATGATTATGTTTCTATCATCCAGTACAATAATGAAAATTCCTTGAGTAGCGTTCTTGCAATCGCTTATCTTGGATCGATGCAGTATTACTTCAAACCGGTTCGAGAAATGCCAACAGGGTATGGGTTTGCAGATTTGATTTTTGTACCGAAGCCTGAATATGTGAATTCCTATCCAGCAATGGTGATGGAATTGAAGTGGAATAAAGATGCTGAAACCGCAGTGAAACAAATAAAAAAGAAGAAGTACCCGGAGTCACTTCTTCAGTACACGGGTGATATTCTGCTGGTTGGTATCAATTACGATCCAGACATCAAAGCACACGAGTGCTTGATTGAAAAGTACGAGAAGAAATAACACCCTTGCCAGCTGGCGCACTATGTAAATTCTACATGGTACGCTGGCGGGCTTTCTTATTTTGCGCTTATAAACGTTTTGTAATGCAATGCAGAGGTTGTATGCCAATACTTTATTGTAAGCGTCAAATAAAACGTAAGCGCAAAATAATTCGACGGATTGTGTTGCCCTAAAAATCAATCCATAATAATCATTAGAGAATGCAAGCATTTCACTTCATTTTCTCTTGCTAGAAATGATAGATGCGAACATTTTACTCTATTCAAGTTATGGAGGTGTGCTCATGAGAAGCAAAAGAATACCTGCTGAAGAACAATACCGTCTCATCATGGAATGCCGTCAAAGTAGATTGACAGATCATCAATGGTGTGTGGAACATGATATCAAGCCAGGAACTTTTTGCAACTGGGGGTCCCATTAAGCCGGGCTACGCTTGCTAACTGGATCATTTACTGTGCCGAGAATTATCTCCGTCATGTTTATGATTATTTTCACCGTCAGTTACGGATGCGTAAATATCTGATGGCAGATGAAACCCGAGTTCAGGTACTGAATGAGCCGGAGCGTAATCCTGAAACGGATTCCTGGATGTGGCTCTTCCGCAGTGGAGAAGATGGACTTCCGCCGATCCTGCTCTACCATTACACAGAGACAAGGGCAAAGTTCCATGCAGCATCTTTCTTACAGGGGTTCAGCGGATATCTGGAGACGGATGGATACCAGGGTTATAATAATCTGCCGGACATCAAACGCTGCTCTTGCTGGACACATGTGAGACGTTACTTCACAGATGCCATACCGAAAGGGAAAGAGTATGATTACAGCCTTCCGGCAGTACAGGGAGTACAGTTCTGTTCCAAGCTGTTTGATTGTGAGCGGTACTCAAAAGCAAAAAATCACACTGCGGAGCAGAGAAAACAATTTCGTCTTGAAAAGGAGAAGCCGATACTAGAGGCATTCTGGAATTGGCTGGATCAACAGCGCCCAAACAAGGGAACCCGTTTGGCGAAAGCGGTGAACTATGCCCAAAATCGGAAAGACACCCTGATGACCTATCTGGAAGACGGTCATTGCAGTTTATCCAACAATCTTAGCGAGAATGCAATCAGACCATTCACTGTTGGCCGGAAGAACTGGCTGTTCAGCGCCAGTCCTAAAGGGGCCACCGCTAGTGCTATTGTGTATACAATAGTTGAGATGGCAAAAGCGAATGATCTGAATACCTATAAATATCTGACATATCTCTTATCACAACGGCCAAACGATAAAATGTCAGATGAACAGCTGGAACAACTTGCTCCATGGAGCGAGACTGCGAAAATGAACTGTCAAAACTAAAATAAAGTAAAACGCTTGCATCTATCATTTCGGTGCAAACGTAATTTACGAGTAACGTAGCAATATTTTGCGCTTACGGAATATAAATAAATACTGTCGTTTTCTCAATGAAAAACTAAAGAAATTTGAGGGAAAAACAACAGAAAAAACAGCCTGATCAAAAGTACAGCTGTAAAAATCCAGATAAGGGATTTTTGCGGCCAAAAATAAATTTCATCTTTCATAGAAAAAGGATCCCTCGCAAGGTAGAAGGCTAACAAACCTTGTCCTTGCAGGGATCCTTTCAATTGCTACTGGAGAAGCCGAAATGTGGTATTAACCGACAGTCCCTTAAATATCATTGGTGTTGGATACATGATATAATGAAAAAAGAAGATAAAACGAAGAAAAAATATTACGAAGGCGTTCTTGATGTTTATTATGCACAAAAAATAAGCTTTAAAATACTGAATATTAAACAAAAAAGTAACAAATGTTGTGAAAATATTGACAAAACATGTGCAACAATATATACTCTGATGTATACAACAAGTCGGATCAAAATAGAAAGGAGAAAGAAATGTTCAAAAAGGGATGGTTGTTATATTATGAAATATTCATTTCCTAAAAATATTATAATTTGAATTTAATATCCACAGCGTACAAATATGAGAAAGGAAAAACAAAATGAAAAAAAGATTATGTGTATTGGGAATGATAGTAATGGCATTAGGCGCAGTAGTGAATGTATATGCAGATGATAATGAATATGTGCCAGGAGTAACGGTAGAAGAAGATGCAGATTCACCTACTGGATATACGGCAGTATTTATTTATGAAGATGAAAAGGCTGAAACAGTAAAACTTTCAGGAAGTTTCGGAATGGCAACAGACGAACATGAACAGGGAGTAGAACCAGAATATACCTCTCCTCATGAATGGCAAGATGGAATGTTTCCAATAGGTCAGGAAACATATTCAGAAGAAATGGAAAAAGTGGAAGGAACAGATCTCTGGATCGACAAATTACCATTACCAAGTGGACATTATCAGTATTGTTTTTATGTGGATGATTCTGAAACAAGAGTATATGATCCGACAAATCCACCATCAGCATCTTCAGTAAAAGGTGGGGGAGCCTATACAAGAAGTGTGTTTGATGTTCCGTATGATGAAGAAAAACAGCCAAATGAAACAGATTTCAGTTTTGCGGCAAAACGTACAGATGATCAAAAAGGAGAGGTTTCCTATGTTGCATATGAAGATTTGAGTGGGGAAACGAGATCAATGGGTGTATATCTGCCATATGGATACGATGCAGAACGTGAGGAAGGATATAAGGTGTTATATTTAGCTCATGGTACTGGTGGTAATGAAGCATTTTGGTTTGGTGGTGGTGCAGCAACAGAGATTTTTGATAATCTTATTGCAGAAGGAACAACTGAACCAACGATTGTAGTTACAATGAATGCGGAACTCTATCTGGCAGAAGGAGAAGAATTTGAATGGGATTATGATATGTGTATTGATAATATTATGAATGCGATTATCCCGTATATAGAAGAAAACTATAACGTTGATACAAATCCAGAAAGCAGAGCATTTGCTGGATTATCAAGAGGAGCTATGTTGGCAACAAAGGTATACTTTGATCATGCAAAAGATTTCAATTATTTTGGATTTTTCAGTGGTGCAATGAACAAGCTGGACTGGGAAAATGCAGATGCTGAGGAACTTGCAGAACCGGATATCATGATGGGATGTGGAATATATGATTTTGCATTGAATATGGATGGATTGAGCATGGAAACTTTTGATGCAACAATGACTGAACTAGGAATAGAACACAGTGTACTTAAAGTAAATGGTGCTCATGAATGGTTTACCTGGATGCAGTTGCTTTACAACTTTGCAGGAGAACACCTTTGGAAATAGAATAGATAATAAGATTTTCTTCTTAAGATAAGTAGGGGCTGTCCTGAACTAAGTTTTCAGGACAGCCTCCATTTGGTTTAAGACTTTCGTCATTCTCCAATATCCTTTTCTGCTGTTGGCAAGTTCTTTTGCTTTCCAATGTTCCAGTCTCAATGCTTTTAGCATTCTGTACTTCGTTTTGATTTTCTTCCACTGCTTCCAATAGACCGCTCGTATTCGACGCCTTGCCCATTCGTCTGTTTCTTTGAGAAGATTCTTCATGTCTGCAAGTTTGAAGTAATTTACCTATCCTCTCACGAATTGTTGATATTTTTCTTCTCTTTTAGTATTGTTCATGCCGTTATTTCTGTCTGTCAGTTACGTAGGTGCTTCTCTATCTCAACAAGCTCCGGTTCGTGTGCATCAGGATCCGCACAGGTTTCGATTTCATTAAAAAGAGACATCTGCCCCTCGATTTCGAGAGTAGATGTCTTCTCGGATTTTGTTCCATAAAGTTTACG
>NZ_JACRSZ010000039.1 GCF_014385005.1 Jingyaoa shaoxingensis
CTTAAACTCTTGTGAATACCTTGTACCTCTTGCCATAACCATTCTCCTCTCTTGATCTATGACTATCATATAATATTTATTGAAAATGGTCATGTTTATTTTGTACTATTTATATTCTAACATCAAATGTCCGCAAAATGTTACAGCTGTCAAAAAATTTCATTGAAACTGCATTCTATTTTATCGGCAGCATAATGGAAAATTCTGAACCCTTGCCCGGCTCTGAAACCACTTTGATATAGCCGCCCTGCTGCGTTACAATCTCCCGGGTCAGATACAAACCAATGCCCACGCCCTGCTGTTCATGTACTTCTTCTTCACGATAGAAGCGCCGGAAAATAGCCGCCTGATTGCTTTCGGAAATACCCTTTCCCGTGTCGGCTACTTTGATTTCCACATACATTTCCCACAGTACCACCGACACCGTAATTTTCCCACCTGCCAGAGTGTACTTCACCGCATTGTCCAGCAAATTAAAAAGAGCTTCGGACGTCCACTTGCTTTCATGGGAAATCGTCAAATTCTCCGGGCAGTCCACTGACACGGCAATTTTCTTTTTCTCTGCCGCATACACGATTCCACTCATAGCCTGTGCCACGGTGTCAAAAAGTCGGCCCGGTTTCTTGTCCAACTGAATTACACCTGTTTCCAGCCGTGAAGTTTTCACCAAAGCCTGAAAGAGAAAGTCCAGCTTATCCGTCTGGTTGCGAATTCCCCAGATAAAGTCCATACGCTCTGACTCAGGCATGGGCCTCTCCAGCAATGTATCCGTCGCCATTTTCAGATTGCTTACCGGTGTTTTCACCTGATGGGAAATATCTGATACAAGAGCCTGTAACTCCTGCCGTTCCTCGTCCACAAGACGGCGGTTTTTCTGCATAATCTGATAAAGCCTTGCAAGCCGGTGTCCAATCCTTGCAAGCTGGGTTTCGCTGTCCTCTGGGCGTTTTGGTGCTTCATTCCCAGCAATCATGTGGTCTAAGGTCTGGCACAGCTCAGCGGTAAACTGTGATAGCCGCTTTCCAAACGCCTGCGTCAATACGAACATTCCTACAAATGCACACAGCAGCAATGCCCCACCTGTCAGCAGAACTATCGTCTGTTTTGTCACAAGGAACATGGCTATGGTGATTCCGGACATGGAGAGGATAAGCCCCAGTGCCACCCACCCAAACATTTTCTTTACCGAGAGGTTCTTATACTTCATTTTATCTCACCTCCCGTCCATTGATATCCCATACCATACACGGTCTTGATATAGGGTGCTCCGCAATCGGATTCGATTTTGTTGCGAAGTCGGCTAATGGCGGTTGTCAAAGTATGTTCATCCACATATTTCTCATCTATATCCCACAGTTTTTCCAAAAGCTGTCCACGAGTCAGTACCTGCCGGGGATTTTTACGGAACAGGTTCAGCATTTTGTACTCCATTGGAGATAAAATCAGGGGATTTCCATTCAAAGAAGCCGTCTGCTCCGAAAAGTCCAGAAACAGCCGTCCATCGTTGTAAATATCTTTTGCCGGTCTATGGTGTTCCAGCATGGCGAACATGGCTTTAATTTTCCGCTGCAATGCCCCGATCACAAAGGGCTTTGTGATGTAGTCCACTGCGCCCATCTCATAGCCCCGTATCTGGTCGCTCTCCTGATCGTTGGCGGTCAGAAAAATCACAATGGTGTCCGGGTACTGAGGCTTGATTAACTTGCACAGTTCAAACCCGTTACCGTCCGGCAGATTGATGTCCAGCAGCACTAAATCAAATTCCCGCTGGCGGATGGCATCGGCTGCGTTTCTGGTGTTTAGAACAGAAGTCACATCGTAGCCGTCTGCGGTCAGGTTATAGGTCAACATCTTATTTAAAAAACTGTCGTCCTCGACAATTAAAATCTGCTTCATATCCTCACTTCCTTCGCTTTTTTACAAATAGTATAACAGGAAAATGTCCGCAGAATGTTACATCTCCGTAGATTTAATGATTTTTTGCTGCCCTGCACATAATCCCTGCCGTACTCGGTGCTTCATACGCCCCGTCTGCTCTCAGACAGAGAAAGAAATCCTTTAACAGAGACAGCCGATAAAGGAAACACCGCCAGCTCGTAATTACTGACGGTGTTTTGTTTTAATAATTACATTCTTTTTTGATTTCATTCTCTATACGATGAAACGAAATGTATACTTTTATTCTCTGACTTCATCTATAATTCTTGACTGTTGACTGGCTCGGCTGGCTTTGCTATCCAAACTATCGCAGTAGTGGCATACTACCTGTTAATTTGTTTACTTTCTTTTTTGAACCGCAAATTGCGATTCCTAAATAGTTCAAATCAATTTCAGATACTTCTTTCATTTTCTCTATAAATTCATCATAGGTCTTACAGCCTTGTGCCAAATCGGAAAAATCAACTACTGTTAAATCGGAAAAATCTGGTTCATAAAGTCTTTCACGGATTGCCTTTATGCTTTCGGCATTACCTTTCAAAATAGGAACAGGAAATTCAATAATGCCTAAATGATCATTTCCTGTTTTGTCGGTAACATCTGCACCAACTACTTCCGGCATTTTCTTTCCTAATGTAATTCCCATAATTGCTGCCGTATTTGCTATAATCCCCAATGGCAAGTGTTCATCAATTACCATAACGCATTTTTCATTCTGTAAATCCATTACTTTCAACCTCTTTTCTTATATGCTTTTTTTCGGAAATAAGCAGCCCTGCTAATGTCAAAATAGTTCCAATCCCTGTTATCCATGTAAAGGGTTCGTGAATAATCAGAACCGAAGCTGCTACGGTTATAACAGGAACTAGATAAATGCAAATGCTCGTCTTAACTGCTCCTAATATTTTTACAGCAAAATTCCATGTGACAAAACAAAGTGCAGACGCTCCTAATCCCAAAAACAGAATGTTCAGCAGATAGGTCATGTTTGCGAACCGGCTCAAATCCAATTCGAAGTCAAACAGAAACAACGCCGGTATCATAAACAGGATGCCATAAAAGAACACTCGCCGGGTTGTCAAAATCGTATTGTAGCCAAAGCTGCTGATCTTCCTTGTGAGAATAGAATAGCACGCCCATAGAAACGCAGCCAGCAACGCTAATAAGTCACCGATAGGATTAAGCTGCAAGGAGGCACCATTAAAGCTGATTAACCCAATCCCCAGCATTGCAACAATAAATCCAATGAAGAAATTTGCCCGCAGCTTTTCGTCTTGCTTCAAAAATAAGTGAGACAGAATAGCTGTAAAAAAGGGGGCAACTGAAATAATCACGCCTACATTTGAAGCTATTGTATATGTAAGGGCGATATTTTCCAGCAAATAGTATAGGCACACTCCACATAACCCCGCTGCAACAAAAACACTCTCTTGCTTAATTGTCGTTCCTTTCAATCGGTGGGGATAGACAATCATCAAAGCCAACAATCCCATCAAAAATCGGAAAAACAGTATTTCTATCGGTTGAAAATCTACTAATAGTACTTTTGTGGAGATAAATGTTGTTCCCCAAATCAGAATAGTAACCAAAGCCGCCAAATGACCTTTCGCTGTACTATTCGCCATGTTGTTCACCTCCCGTCCCATCGCCTTTCAGAAATATTTCCCTGTAAACACCGGGAGCTAAACCAATAAAACGATTAAAGTAATTTGTGAAGTGGCTTTGGTCGGAAAATCCCGTCTGCAAAGCTGCTTCAATAGGAGCCACTCCTTGCTCTAACAATTTTTTTGCTGCTCCAATACGGATATTTTCCAAATAGCAATAAGGAGTGACTCCTTTTGATTTGGTGAAAGCCCGTAACAAGGTAGATTTGCTTAATCCAGCATGGCAACATATCTGGTCTAAATAAATGCGTTCTGTAAAGTGTTCCTCCATAAAAGCGCAGGCTTGTTCGATTTCTTCCCGACATTCGGGAATACACTCTTCAAAAGGCTGTCCGTATCGTTGAATAAGCAACGACAACATGAAAAGCAGACTTTCTTCTTTTCCAAATTCAAGCGAACCGTTCATTACAAGTTCATGGAGTGGTCGCAAATAGCAAGTGATTTCTTCATCACAAATTACATTTTGCGAAAATCCCGGCAGTTCCCGTTTCCCTGTGACTTCTTCTGCCAAATCCAGCATGACTTCTTTTGTGATATTAAATCCCCGGTAATCCAATGTACCGTCATCTGTCTGAATGCACGCATGGCTATCGCCCGGATTGAACAGAATGACATTGCCTTTGCCGATTGTGTATTCTTGGTTTCTGCACGATAAACAGCGTTCTCCTCCTTCTACAAAACCTATCACATAATATTCGTGGAAATGGTTGGGAAACGGCTGCACAACACCTTCAAAACGGTAGGCTTCCAAACGGAGTTCATCATCATAGACTACCGTCTTTATTTCTTTTCTCATGTGCTATTCCTCCTTGCCAACGCTCATTGTATCACTTGGATTTTCATAAGGCTTGTAAAATATCTTCAAAATTCGGAATTGTGGGGCTGCTATCTATCAAATTCTTGTTGTTACTTTATGGCATATGAGCATTCCTGTAAGGGATGTAGCAGTTCTTCCTGTTTGTTTAGCGGAACAGGGATCTCAGTAAACGTGATTTCTGAAGATGAGGCGGCTGGCGGCATCCGCATTTGCCCATACGCTTCTTTGCGGGACTTTTGGAGCCAGTAATAATAAGATTTTTCTTTGATACCATTGTCAGCGAGCCATTGCTTCACCGTCATATTTGCCGGCATTTGCTGACATTCATTTACGATATTCAACCAGTTGCTGCGTCTTACATCATGAATTGATTGATCCATGTTTCAGTCCTCCTCTAAAAAATTAGCTAGTTTTTTCGTGTTTTTTAGAGTACCTCATAAATGCACAATTCAGACTAGGCGAGTGGTTTGACATTTACATTAGTTCTTACAGTTTTGTAAGAACACAGAAAATTTTGTAAGAACACAGAAAAGCAACTGTCTTTTCCATATTCGGAAGCTACTGTGATGGCTGTACGATTTATGCATCAGTTTCCATGAATAATAACAACTGTATCGTCTGCGTTGAAGATAACGGTATAGGCGTTTCTGATGAACAAATAGAAAAACTCAATCTCACACCACATTATATGGTCTGCGATACAAACACTACCGAACAATGACATGGTTTAGGACTGCTGATTGTAAAGCAGATTATGGACGATCACAGTGAATATGATGGTTTCAAATCGTAAGCGCAAAATATTGCTACGTTACTCGTAAATTACGTTTGCACCAAAATGATAGATGCAAGCGTTTTACTTTATTTTAGTTTTGACAGTTCATTTTCGCAGTCTCGCTCCATGGAGCAAGTTGTTCCAGCTGTTCATCTGACATTTTATCGTTTGGCCGTTGTGATAAGAGATATGTCAGATATTTATAGGTATTCAGATCATTCGCTTTTGCCATCTCAACTATTGTATACACAATAGC
>NZ_JACRSZ010000040.1 GCF_014385005.1 Jingyaoa shaoxingensis
AATATATGTAATAGAGCCCAATAAGGTGGCTCTGAATTACCGGAATATATGGCTCTCATTCTCCGAAATGGTGGCTCTCAAAGTCCGGACAGGTGGCTCAAAGAGCCCCGGAATAATCACAAAAAAGGTAAAAAAATAGAACGTATAGTTAATTTCCATACGCTCTATCTCACATTTCATATTAAATTTTTTAATTCTACAAACTGGATTTTCTGCATTACTCATCATCCTTAATCATATATAACAAATTATTATATCCTGACTGCACAAGTAATTGCTTAAAGCCAGAAAGCACTTCTTCTTTTGTATAATTGTTGTTAATCAAAAACTCACTATCTTTCTCACTAAGGTATTGATAGAAAAGAGCTGCCGCCATCACCTCATCATTATTTGCATAATCAATGTTATCTAAAAGTATATTCTCTGCTTCGTTAATTTGCCCTGAATCAATCATATCAAGAAAACTTTTCAAATTTTTCCCTGACACTTCATATTTGTTTTCTTTTTCAAGCTCAACAGAAACATATTTTTTCCCATATATTAAAGAGAATAATATTCTCACCATTTCTTTTATCATTCGCATAATGTAATCTTTCTCATCCGTGAAATACATTTTCCACCTCCTCAAATTCTAAATTTATCTTACTTTCCCATAAATACATAAATCAAAAATATTGTTATTCTTAATAACTGCTTTTTCCATTTTTCCTTCAAGTAAAAAGCCATTTCTTTCTAACACTTTTCTTGATGCGATATTTGCTTCATATACAAGCCCTGTAATACGGATAATGTCTAATGTTTCAAATGCAATTTCACAAATCTGTCTTACTGCTTCACTCATAATGCCTTTTGAATATACTTCCTGCAATAAATAATAACCAATTTCAGAATCCTTGCGATACACATCGTCCTTCTGTTCAACAGATATCGTTCCTACAATTTTACCATCAACAACAATCTCTCGAAAGACACCTTTTTTACCTTCGTTGTCTTTTACCATGGTTAACCACCACTCAGCAGATGCATTTGTATATGGATTAGTTAATCTATCAGATAAAAAACTTCTATCAATTGAATTACACATTTTTATTAATACTTCTTTATCTTCAACCGACCACTTTCTTAATTCTATATTCATATCTATGTTCTCCTATAAATCCCGATTGAGATTTCACCTGTTTTAAGAAATTTAATAACTGTTATATTTTGTTATTAAATTCTCCGCAAACCATTGAAAACACTGGATTTGTCGCAGGTGAGCTTTCCCTTATTGTTTCCCTTGTGTTATATCGTCCCACCAGTGTTTACGAACTCTGATAAGGGAAAATACAAGGGCAAAAAAATTATATAAAACAGTATAACACAAAATAAAAGTGACATGGTGAACTGATTGAAATGCTTCTGATTTTTGTAGCAAATAATTGATTGAACGATAAGGAGATAAGATACGATGAGAACAATATTTGCAGAATATAATCCCGGACGAAACAGCATTGATGTTTATACCAGTGCAGACTATATGCTTCGCATTGACTGCTGGGAAGCAGAAAAGAATTTGAGAACCACACCCGGATCAGATTGTGCATTAAACACACTTGCCATTGATGAATCACTAGAATATGCTAGACTGTATCTTGATGGGAATTTACAGATGTGGGTAGATGCAGAAGATTCCTTGACATTATAGTAATGTTCAAAAAACGCTGAGAATAATTTCTTCTCAGCGTTTCCGACAACTATTTTCTTTCCTTTGACACCTTCTCACTTATTCTCTGATAGATTTCCTTTGTCTCTGCGTCATTTTCCCCATTTACAACTAATATTTTTCCATCTATGTTCATGACAACATATGAATGGCAGGAGGCATGAGTGTAGCGGATATAATCTCCGAAGATATCGTTTTTGAAGTTTCCCATAGCATACTTCAGGTTTCCAAAACCATTAGTTCTGTAATCATTATCGTTCTGCAATACATTTACTTCATAAGAAATGCTGTCAATTTGAGAATACTCCACTGTATAATCATTCCATCCTTTTGCTTCAATGTTAAAATCACGATCATTACAACGAATCTGAATGCTTCCACAAAACAAAGTCCATATAGTAAACACAATAGTGGAAATTGCGATGATCAGATATATCACACTTTTTTTTGTATTATATTGAATTTTTAAGCCTTCTCCGGTTGCCAGCTTTTTCTTATAAAAAAGGTAGGAGTAGAGAATGCTAATGATTGCAGCTGCCATAATGCTTACAATATACACAACCAGTGCAGCCATGCTTTCCCCAAAAAGTCCACAAAGCATACATAAAATACCTGATGCCATCCATAATTTGCCGCTGAATCTATGTGTTGCATTCCAGTTTTCTTCATCCATTAAAGACCATACAACTCTTATTCCTATGGTATTATTCTGTTTCACTTTTGGCAAATAATTTCCAATAACCATAAACAGCAGTCCAGTTCCATAGTAAATTACTGCCATAAACAGATTTTCCATATCTGCACCCATATTGACCAGTCTTGCAATACCATTATAGAGTAATGTTATAATTGGTATAATCCACATCGTCATTCCTATAATCTTGCGGCTCTGCTGTCTGTTCCGGTTATCATAAAATATTATTGCCACCAGCGCACAATCCGTCACTACAAAAAACACATTTGCCCACATGCTCTGTGTACTAGTGAATCCTACAAAAACCCCGATGAGCATTACCAGAAAAGAACAAATTAATGAACCTCTATATTTTTTTATCATTTCCTTCATCGTCCGATACTCCTTTCAAATCTATAATCCACAACATGACATCTTCCAATACGGAAGTGTTTAATTCATAATAAATAAATTTTCCCTCTCTTTTATTTCGGATTAAATCAGCCTCCTTTAATATTGCCAGATGTCTGGATATAGAAGCTCCCGTTACTGAAAAATGTTCACATATCTCTCCAGCAGAAAGCCGTCCATTCTTCAATAAATTTAAAATCTCACGTCGTATTGGATCTGCCAGTGCTTTTAATGTATCTTGTATACCCAAGAATTCATCACGCTCCTCGTTTAACATTTAACCTAATTGTTAAATGTATTATAATGCAAGATATCTTATCTGTCAACGACTAAATTTTTCTAAAAGAACGTGCTTTGTTCATTAAGGGCAGAGAGGCTTTTTGTCCCTCTGCCCTTAATAACAGATATCTCTTATAGCACTCATCTAACATATCGAAAGACTCTTAAAAATCTAATTCTCCATATCAACAGTATCCTCTTTCTTCCATCCAGTCTTTCACATAGCATAGATATATTTATCTGCAAGTGTCGGCATAATAAAACGCATTCCAAATACCGGAAGTTCTAGGAGTCCTTTTACTCCATTATAATGTACATCCACCTGGATTTTTCCAGATGCATGAACCGTATATGTCACAAGTACCGTTGTTGACGGATTGGATATTGTCTCATACGTATATTTTACAATGATCTCATCAGCAAAAACATCCCCACCGAAGCTGTTATTATCCGGTGCATATGGTTTCTGCACTTCTCCATCCATAATGACCTGTGTTTCCTTGCAGTCAATGAACATATCTGCCGAAAGCCAGCTTCCGCTTTTAATATGGAACTTGCTTCCTCTGTCATTATCTGTCAGAGCTCTCCAGAAAGTAGGTTTTGGGCAACGGTACAGCCACTCATATCCGTTTTTAACGATAGATTCCAGTCCGCCTTGTGCATAAGAAAAAATATAATCAAATCCTTCACCATGTACCCCAAGTGTATAGTCACCATAAACCACTCTTAATTTATCTGTATAAGCCATAGTAATTCCAGAGTTATAACTGGTTCACGCAAAACAGCTATCTGCAATCTCATCGTCATTATTAAACGGATTTTCCATTTGAACGTTATAAACGATTTGACTTCTCTCTGTCATAAAACATTGATCCTTTAGAAGTTGATAAACAATAGGCACTTTGCTGCATTGTATTGTCTTGTAAACATATTCTCATCGTGTTTTGGTTCAAACGTACGTTTTCCTTCCAATACATTATTTGTTTATATACATCAATCCCCATTTTTCAATTATTTATATACAAAACAACCTATTATGAGCTGCCTGCAAAGACAGTTTTACAATTTGCATTCAGTCCGACTATTTATGTAAGATGATATCTCCTGATTAGAAAAGCTGTCAGGTAATCTCTTACGTATAAATATTATAGCTATTTTTATCTCAAATTCATGTGAATTATATTGAACAAAACATGCACAAAATGATATTTTTTTATGATAGTCTTTTTAAGAAAAATTAAGTATGCTATGAGAAATTTTAGAAATAAAGTCTATGGAGATTATATCCGCTATACCCATTCATCCTGTCATTCCATTTTCGATTTTAAAAACTATACTTGACGCAAAATGACTATTGTAGTAGTATAATTATATGATTACTATTTCAGTAGTCATTTCATGCATGAAGGGAGTTTTTAAATGAACGTTAAATTATTTGATTCTGAACAAAAAGTAATGGAAGTATTATGGCGGGAGGGAAATCTGCATGCAGGCCAAATTGCAGAAATCCTAAAAGAAGAAATTGGCTGGAACCGGAATACCACCTACACCGTGATCAAAAAGTGTATCGAAAAAGGCGCAATTGAACGACAGGAACCAAAGTTTTTCTGCAAAGCGCTGATTACCAGGGAGCAGATACAGAAAGCAGAAACCAATGAACTGATCAATAAACTTTTTGATGGTTCTAAAATGCAGTTTTTTTCTGCTTTTCTTTCAGAAGACAAACTTTCCAAAGAGGAGATCTCTGAATTAAAAGAACTGGTCAACAAGCTGAAATAAATCAGATGGAGGTACTATAATAATGAGACAGTTATTATCAATGAATCTCACAGCCAGTTTCCTGATTCTGGTGATATTACTGCTTCGACACTTTTGCGGCAGAATACTGTCGAGAAGATGTTTTGTATGGCTGAGTATGATCGTG
>NZ_JACRSZ010000041.1 GCF_014385005.1 Jingyaoa shaoxingensis
AAGATTTATGTCAGTTTGTTTTGAGACTGTAAATATTATTATGAAGAGCCGTATGCGGGAAAGCCGCACGTACGGTTCTGTGAGGGGCTTACATTGTGAGGTGTAAGTCTACTCGACTGAGGAGGAGCGTGGATAGAAATGCTTTGGCTTTCCATGGCAGTATTGTCTGCCTTTTTTTCAGGGCTGACCTCAGTGTTAGCTAAATGTGGCATTAAAAAAACAGATTCGGATATAGCAACCGCACTGCGTACCATTGTCGTTTTGCTTTTTTCATGGGTCATGGTATTCATTGTCGACTCGGCAAATACGATAACAGCGATAACGCCGAAGTCTTTGATTTTTTTAATTCTATCCGGACTTGCAACTGGTTCATCCTGGATGTGCTATTTTAAGGCATTGGCAATAGGAGATGTCAATAAAGTCGTTCCGATTGACAAATCAAGTACCGTCCTTACGGTTCTTCTTGCAATCATTCTCTTCAAAGAAACCAATCATCTTGCTGTCAAACTGATCGGCACGACGCTGCTTGCCGCAGGTGTGTTTCTGATGATCGAAAAGAAGAATTCCGGTGCGAAAAACGAAAGATCCTTGTGGCTGCCGTATGCGATCGGTTCTGCCTTGTTTGCGGCACTGACATCGATCCTTGCCAAAGTAGGGATCAGCAATGTGGAGTCGAATCTCGGTACGGCAATTCGCACTAGTGTTGTATTGGCGATGGCATGGATCATCGTGTTCATGAAAGGCAAACAATCGCAAGTAAAAAACATTGACAAAACAGAGCTTGTGTTTATTGCTCTTTCCGGACTTGCCACGGGAGGTAGCTGGCTCTGCTATTATTATGCGATACAAAATGGCATCGTCAGCGTCGTTGTCCCGATCGATAAGTTGAGTATCTTGATATCGATCAGCTTCTCATACTTTGTATTCAAAGAAAAGCTCACGAAGAAGGCGTTTGCCGGTCTTTTGCTGATGGTTTGCGGTACGCTGGCAATGGCGATTTGGGCATAGAAAAATTCTGAATTTAATTTCGATATCTAATTGGGTACTGCCAGGGACAGTAAAAAAGCCACAAACACCGTCCCCATTATTTCAGACCATGAGAGGGTGGGGAAACTGATATTTATAACTTTGAATTAGGAGGCTATCGGAAATGACTGAAAGAGAAAAAATGCTAAGTGGAGAGTTGTACGATCCAACGGATAAAGAATTGGAGCAATTACGCCTGAATGCACGTAAATTAGCAAGAAAATACAATTCGACAGATGAAGATGATCAAGAAGAACAAGTACAGATATTGAGGAAATTATTGCCAGCAACAGAGGAACTTCCCTATTTACAGGCGCCTGTTTATTTTGATTACGGATGCAATACGTTCTTTGGAAAATTCAGCTCTGCTAATTTTAACTTTACATGTTTAGATGTATGTGAAATACATATAGGTGATAATGTGATGATTGGTCCAAATGTTACATTGGCAACTCCTATGCATCCATTATTACCTGAAGAACGCAATATCAGGATGAGAGAAGATGGCAGCTTTTATAATCTTGAATATGCGAAACCAATAACTATAAAAGATAATTGCTGGCTGGCATCCAATGTGGTTGTTTGCGGTGGTGTCACCATAGGAGAAGGGTGTGTAATTGGTGCAGGGAGTGTTGTAACAAAAGATATTCCGCCGTATAGTTTGGCAGTTGGAAATCCATGCCGGGTCATTCGAAAAATAACTGAGAAAGATCATATGCCAGATGGAATTGAAAAGAATTGAAAAATTTGCAGAGATGACAAGAGGTTCATTTTAGTAAAGAAAATAAAATAATCACAATTAATAACGCCGATGCAGGAATTTTATAATCCTATACCGGCGTTTGTTGTTTACGTGAGAATGTATTTTATGCTTATTTTCCAAATGTATTGCTGGATTTAGCTGCAGCCTTTGCTGCCATGGTGTTGGTGGACTCAAACAAGGAAGTTGTCGGTGCGACCGGACACATCAGTACTCGTCCTGTTCCACGGTAAACATTTACCAGACCTATGATGTTGCTCGGATATGCTTATTATAAAAGAGTTAGCATAGATAGAAAACAATTCGTGCGGAGAAATATAAAGACAGAATTCTCAAAATTCGAGAAATATAAAGAAGCAATTCCTCATGGTGGATGTGTATTATGAAAAATAAATTTGTTATAGTGACAATATCAACAAAAAAGCAGAATATAAATGGGGTGATCAGATGAAAGCAGCACAGAGAATTCGATTAATCCGGATAATAGAAAAGATGGAGAAAAATCCGACATTCAGTAATAAGCTTGGTATAAAGAACATATCTGAATATTTAGCAGAAAAAGAACAGAAAAAATGAAAGACACATGTTAGAATGAGTTTCAGAAGGAGTAAAAAATGTTATCGTTATTATTTTCAATTTGTATGATTTGGTTTGTTGGAAAATTTTTTGTTTTTGGGTTAAGAGCATCCTGGGGAATTATGAAACTACTCTGCACAGTTATTTTCTTCCCGGTAATATTGATTGGTATGGTTGTAGGTGGACTGATGTACATTGCTTTTCCATTATTGATCATTGGTGGCATTATAGCATTGGTGACGTCACATTCATAATGGATCAGGAGGAGAAAACGAATGGGATATGATATTGAAAAAGAAAAAAGAGAAGCAATTGAAGCCGGGCGCAGAGCCTTAAACAGTCTTCAGGCGGCAAAAGAAAATTTAAACAGTGCAAAGAACTGGGGACTGGTAGATATGTTTGGCGGTGGTTTTTTCACTACGATGCTAAAACATTCTAAAATGGATCAGGCCAAGCGGAATATGGAACAGGCAAAGTATGATCTTCGTAATTTCAGTAGAGAATTAAATGATGTAAATATGGCATGTAACTTGAATATCGATACAGGAGATTTTTTTTCTTTTGCGGATTATTTCTTTGATGGCTTTGTTGTGGACTGGGTGGTCCAGGATCGAATCAATCATGCAAAAAGACAGGTAGAAGAAGCAATTCGAAGAACAGAAAGTATCGTCAATCAATTGCAGCGTATGTAAAGGAAAAGGCAATGAGTCAGAAATGGTTCATTGCCTTTCTTGGCGTTATGGATTATTTTAATTTTTCTTTTTCGGCGTTTAAGAGTTCAAGATTAAGCCTCTGTTCTCCGGCTGTTTTATCTACCCAAAGATTCAAAGAGTCTATGGCTAAAGAAATTTCATCAAGTTTTTTACTGATATAAGCAAAATCTTTCATTTCATCATCGCTGATCTTACCGTCACGGGCAATCTGGATCAGACGACCGGTAAGAGGATTGATTTCATTCAGACTGGCAATTGTCTCCAAAATGATATTTGACAGATCGGTCACTTCTACTTCTGGAACATAACGATGGCCGATTTCACATTTGTGAGAGCAATAATAATTGCAAAGATCTGGTCGTTTATAGGCATCTGCCATCTGGAGGATATCATAAGGCGTAGGTTCTTGTGTTTCATATTCAAATTTTTCGATTTTTGAATCAGAGACAGCATCCATTTTTTCACTGGCCTCTGCTCTTGTCAGTCCTGCCGCTTCTCGGCAAAGCTGATAAATTGTTTTGTTTTCCCTGGTGGATTGTTTACCCATGAGAATTTCCTCCCGTATATCGCTAAACATGAGGATTATCAATATTTAAGTTCTCATGCAAGACGTGTATTTCTCGTATAGAGTATATTATACTTGAATTATCAATTAACAACAAGCTCAATAATGAACATGAAGTCAAAAAGAGCGAAAGAGGAAAGAGAGGTTACAGAATGAGAAAAACAAGAATTGATTGTAGAGTAGGAACATTTGAAAAGAAGAATGTATTACCATCAGGGACAGTAAAAAAGCCAAAAACACCGTCCCAATGGCATTAAGTTAAGTAAGATTATGAGAAGTTGGTATCTTTTTTCGATACTAACTTCTCTTTTATTTTCTTGTCACAGATTAAAATCCATGCATAAATCAAAAAAATGTACGACAA
>NZ_JACRSZ010000042.1 GCF_014385005.1 Jingyaoa shaoxingensis
CTTAAACTCTTGTGAATACCTTGTACCTCTTGCCATAACCATTCTCCTCTCTTGATCTATGACTATCATATAATATTTATTGAAAATGGTCATGTTTATTTTGTACTATTTATATTCTATCACCAAATAAATAAGAAAGAAATATAATATAGCTTAGAGATGAACAGATACAACTAATATATCAAGGGGTTTCTTAACTTGCCAAAATTCAGCCCCAAGATATTGCAATCTGTGAGAAATTAGGAAAATCTTAATGTTTTCTCATGAAATAATAAGGATGTGTTGTGTTTGGCTTTGATAATATAATAATATATACTCTTTGAAGGGAGAGTGACTTCATGTCTAATAAAATATT
The DNA here is from genome assembly GCF_014385005.1 of Jingyaoa shaoxingensis. Classification (GTDB taxonomy): domain Bacteria; phylum Bacillota; class Clostridia; order Lachnospirales; family Lachnospiraceae; genus Marvinbryantia; species Marvinbryantia shaoxingensis. The sequence goes on from NZ_JACRSZ010000042.1 coordinate 356, forward strand.
AGTAGTCGATGACGAAACAGAAATTGCGGATTTAATAGAAGTCTATTTGAAAAACGAAAACTACACTGTATTCAAATTTTATACGGCCCAAGAAGCCCTTAACTGCATTGAAACAACCCCCATTGATCTTGCAATTTTGGATATTATGCTTCCTGACATAGATGGATTCACTCTATGCAAGAAAATCAGGGAACATCATACCTACCCAATCATCATGCTGACAGCCAAAGATGCTGAGACTGATAAAATTACCGGCCTTACTCTTGGAGCGGATGATTACATTACAAAGCCGTTTCGCCCTCTGGAGATGATTGCACGGGTAAAGTCTCAGCTTCGCCGGTATCAAAAGTACAATCCTGCTCATTCTGATATCGGTGCAACCTCGTCTGCCGCATCAGAAGATAATCTTGTTTGCGGTGCCTTGACAATGAATATCAAGGCACATACCTGCTTTTTGGGGGAAACGCCCTTGGTGCTGACACCTACGGAGTTTTCGATCCTGCGTATTCTTCTGGAAAATACCGGGAATGTAGTTAGTTCAGAAGATTTGTTTCACAAAATCTGGCAGGACGAGTATTACAGCAAATCCAACAACACCATCACTGTTCATATCCGCCACCTGCGGGAGAAATTGGGAGATAGCATGGACAAGCCCAGATTCATTAAGACGATATGGGGGGTAGGATATAAAATTGAAAGTTGATAAAAAAGACGAATACTTTGCTTTTCAATCCAAACTCATTCGACGAGTTTGCATGAATGTCATTACCTCTATCGTTGTGGTGGTGGGGCTGTATCTTTTCATCTGGAAACAGCGAATTGGCGATCTGATTGTATGGATTCTGGAAACCGTATTCGACATGAAGCATGAAGCAGCATTTTATTATTACGGTGACCATTTTCGAGGTAATAAAGAAATTTTTTTCGCTGTGGCCGTTCTTCTAATATTTACAGTCCTCATGGTACGAATTTTCCGGTGGGTTACCGGCTATTTCAGAGAGGTCAATCAAGGGATAGAGTCATTGCTGGCAGACGATGAAAAGCAAATCCAGTTGTCACCGGAAATGCTGCCATTTGAGCGGAAGCTAAACTCTGTAAAACAAACTTTAGCAGAACGTAAAATGGAAACCGCTTTGGCTGAACAGCGGAAAGACGAATTGGTTATGTACCTGGCCCATGATATTCGGACCCCACTCACATCTGTAATTGGATACCTCAATCTGTTGGAGGAAGATCCGAATATGCCCCCTGAGCAGAGGGCTGCGCGGGTTCATATCGCGTTGGAAAAAGCCTACCGACTGGAGACGATGGTAAATGAATTCTTTGAGATCACAAAATATAAATCTCAGAAAATCACCTTGTCCAAGGAAACCATCGACCTTTATTATATGCTGGTCCAACTATCGGATGAATTGTCTCCTGTTTTGGCTCCCAGGGGAAACACCGTTACCCTGCATCTTGACGAGAACTTGACCATCGAAGCCGATCCGGAAAAGCTGGCACGGGTATTCAACAACATTCTGAAAAATGCCGCATCGTATAGCTTCCCACATACCGAGATTGTGATCTCCGCAGAAAAATTGGAACATGAAGTCATCATTCGGTTTCAGAACAGTGGCGAAGATATTCCAAATGAGGCATTGACGTCTCTTTTCGATAAATTCTACCGGGTAGATCAGTCTCGTTCCTCTGATACAGGCGGCACAGGGCTTGGATTAGCCATAGCAAAGGAGATCGTCACGCTGCATGGCGGGGCAATCAGCGCATCCAGCAAAAATCATGTGGTTACATTTACAGTCTCTTTGCCGTTGTCAAATTAGCAATTTCTTTGCATTTTTTTAGGAATCAATCAACTTCTTATTAAAACAATCCATGCTCTTGTCCAGTAGAATGATACTGACAGGAGCATGGATTTGCTCTTTTATGAAACAAATCACCGAAAGGAGCGAAATGATGGGAAGGATACTCCGCTGACTGTTACAGAACAGCATACACATGGAATCGACCTTCACCGCAATACGCCCGGCATTCCCCAAGGAATTGACGCGGCGGTGGCGGAAGGCCGGCTGGATTTGAAGGTCAAAAACAACACCGCCTACACATTTCAAATCCAGATTTCTGTTGACAAATATCATATGAGAGGGAAAGTGTTGTCCGATGCAAAGCTGCGGACCGCCGCTGGATAGAACATAAGTAAAATCTCCCCCTTACATTAGGATTTTCTTAGGAAATAAACAACTTCATATTAAAGTTCCAAGCGCCGCTGTTCAGTACAATAAATGCTGACAGGGGCGCTTTTGCTCCCCTTCAGAAAGGAGGCTTTATATGATAGAAGAAAAAATGCTGCCTGTTCCCAATGAAGGTCGTCGCCGGAGGCAAAAGCAGCGGCGGAGGCGCTTTCCTTGGGGAAGTATTGCCACAGTCATTCTGGTCGTGGCTGTTTGTGTATATGCGTTCACATTGTTTGGAGATAAAGAATCGCCTGAAAATTACCAAGTAAACGACACCACAACACAGGGGCCTGATGATGTGCAAGTTGGCCTTTTGGATGAAAGCTCACCCCAAAACACGCAGACAGCAAATGATGACACCGACTGGAACTTGGTGTTGGTAAACTATGAAAACGCGATCCCCGAAAACTACGAGCCAAAACTGGTAGAGGTGCCCGGCGGTGAGAAAGTAGATGAACGCATCTATGATCCTCTCATGGAGATGTTGGAAGCAGCAAAGGAAGGAAATTGGGATCAACTGCCTATGGTCGTATCCGGTTACCGCACGCAGAAAAAGCAGCAGCAGCTTTATGACGACAAAGTGGCTGGATACCGCAAAGAGGGAAATTCCCAGAGCGAAGCGGAGGAACTGGCAAAGCAATGGGTATCTGTTCCCGGATACAGTGAACATCAAATTGGTTTAGCCGTGGACATCAACGGAGACACCTATGATCTTTATCTCTGGCTGCAAGAAAACAGCTACAAATACGGTTTTATCTTCCGTTACCCTGGAGATAAAACCGACATCACGGGCGTTGCCGAGGAAGTATGGCATTATCGGTATGTTGGCGTTGAGGCCGCCACAGAGATGTATGAAAAAGGGCTGTGCTTGGAGGAATATTTGGCAGAAAGGCAGGCAGAGCAATGAAAAGATGGAAAATCGCTGTTTTGTTTGGCGGCTGTTCCCCGGAGTATAGCGTGTCCCTCTAGTCCGCAGCCGCTGTGCTTCAGAATATGGACAGCAGCAAGTATGAAGCGGTAATGGTCGGCATATATTTTGCGATAGCAGGGATGATGGGATTGCAATATGCCTGTCAGAATACATTTCTTGCATTAGAAAATGCGACAGTTTCTTTTTCTATGCATCTACGATCAAATATCGTATTTTGTTCATGTTTTATGTGATTCTGTTTATATACAAGAGATACAGAATCATGATTAAATTGTAGTAAAGATGATTACCTTATAGGCGGACATTACATTT
>NZ_JACRSZ010000043.1 GCF_014385005.1 Jingyaoa shaoxingensis
GACAGTTATTATCAATGAATCTCACAGCCAGTTTCCTGATTCTGGTGATATTACTGCTTCGACACTTTTGCGGCAGAATACTGTCGAGAAGATGTTTTGTATGGCTGAGTATGATCGTGATACTTCGTCTCCTGTTTCCACTGCAGTTTGACGTATTTCCGTCACAGATACCAACAGTCACAGGTATTATGAAGATGTTTTCCGAAAAAGAGTCTGATCCGGTTTCGACAGCTTCCGAACATTCTTGGGCTGCAAATTCTTCCCGGAATACGGGCAAAACAATATCGAAAGGTTGGGACGGAAATTCTGTCACCGGTACAATGCCATCATTAGAAACTTTTTCGAAACAGCTGGCAGCTTTTTTCAGTTTTAAAACTCCTGGGCTGTTTCTCTTCTGGATAGGCGGTATTCTTTTCACTGCAGCAGTCTTTTCTCACAGACTGTGGAAAGAATACCGGATTCTACGTCAGGCATTGCCGCTTGATACCAGGATTGTGACTTGGAACGGCCGCAGCTTTTCACTGCCACTTTTTTACTCTGACCAGATCACATCCCCTGTGACCTTTGGATTTTTTCATTGCAGTATTGTTTTGCCAAAATCTATGCGAAGTGAGGATACGTCCGGACTGGATCTCATTCTGTTTCATGAAGCCATGCATATACAGCATCGGGACAACCTGCGTAAAATATTTGCTCTTTTCTGTGTCTGCATTCACTGGTTCTCTCCGCTTGTCTGGATCTGGATGACAGTCTTTTTCCGTGATCTGGAACTTTCCTGCGATGAAGCTGTTCTGTCTTTCCTCGGAAGTCAGAACAAGGAATCTTATGCCCTTACCTTAATTACTTTTATGGAACAAAATCAAACACCGTCAATTATGAACAGCGGCTTTGGACAGACCGCCGTAAAAGAAAGGATTGTGTCTATTATGAATTACAGAAAAAAAGGATTCTTAAGTATTACATTAAGTGCTGTTTTACTTTGTTCTTCCATAACCGTATTTGCCGGAAACAGTACAACTGACATTACTGCAAAAAAAGACTCCACCGAAGCGCAGACAGAATCATCTTCGGATTCCGACATTGCTTACGAAATGGGCGAACTGGAAATTTCAGAGCATTACTCTTCTGCCGATGAGCTGATGCATTCTCCTTACTATCCGGAATATGAGAAACTTGGGCTGACTTATGATAAAACCAGTGATTCACTGATGTACCAGGGAAAAAGTGTGGTATTTTTGGAAGACTTTATAAATGAAACCAATGTTTTACTTTATGAAGATAAAAACTATTTTACTTTTGATGGTGAAACAGTTACTTCCGATGTGTTCATTTCTAATATATACGATTCTGACAAATATGATGAAGAAGATACGCCTGATGATGATTCTGAGCAAACACATGAAACTGAAACAGAAATTCTTACAGAAAACGCAACTCCTCTGGAGGATGATTCCGTTGTCTTTCTTTTCACCCTGAGAGATGAAAACGGAAAACTGACTGAACTTCAGATCCCTGAAGTATCTTATGGTGATTCTGTCACGGAGGAAAACAGCTCAACCGATGAACCGGATGAAGCGACAACAGAAGATGATCTTGCATCTGCTGCTGTCATAGGCGGTGCAGATGGTCCGACCAGTATCTTTCTTGCTGGGAAATTGGGATCGTAATTCTCTTTTACCGTTGAAATTTTTGAGGGGCTTTACTACTGCCCCTCAAATCATATCATAACACCACATTTTTGAAATTCTATTTTCATCATTCAGTTCTCACTCTGTTTTTTCAACTCATTTTATCGTATTCTGTACCTTCTATTTTTCCCTGCGCATTCTGCTCTGCATACCATTTTCTATAATCCCGAGGTGTTACTTTATATTTTTCCCGAAATACCCTGTTAAAGGTTCTCTGGCTTTCAAATCCAGCATCTAACCAAATATCTGTTATCGTATGATCTGTATTTTCCAGCCAGAACACCGCTGCATTTAATCTCTGTTCATTCAAGTAAATATTAAAATTACAGTGAAATGTACTGGAAAACACTCTGGATATTACATATTTGCTTACCCCAAGATCTTTTGCCATTCCTTCCAGTGTTACTGTATTGCGATAGTTTTTTGCAATATAAGATACTGTCCGATATATTAGATCTGTGCCATCTGTTGCTCTTTTTTCCTGCATAATTAAATATGGTAAGCTTCTTGCCAAGATAATCTGCAGATATGCTTGTATCACAACCGGATTCTGATCTCTTTGATCATTCTGCAGACTTCTAAATGCATGCTTGATATCAGGATGAATTTTTTGAGCAGGTATGACAGGATTCTTGGGACATTTTTTCTGAAGCGTTTCCTCAAAATAGTGATTTGACCCAATATTTTCCCATAGGTAATACGCCTTCTTTATGCCTTCTCCAAAGACCTGACAATGATGTATTACGTCCGGAAATATCACTGCCATATCACCTTTTTCCATATGAAACAGTTCTTGTCCCATTCCAATCTTCAGTGTGCCCTTCGTAACCAATATCATTTCCAGACAATTATGCAGATGTGGAGCCGCATGTTTGGATATCTTTTCTACCAAATACATTGTGTCTTTTTTTCTTCATATACAGGCATCATAACCAATTATCTCCTTTTTGCAAAATATGTCTGTTTTTTCTTCTGATTTGGCAAGCATCTTTTTCTCTTCTACTGTAAACTAAATAACGTAAAGAACAACGAGAGGAGATGCTTTAAATGAAAAAAATCAGAGAATACTTTAATTATGTTATGAACTTCTATGCATCCTACTACAAATGTAATGTCCGCCTATAAGGTAATCATCTTTACTACAATTTAATCATGATTCTGTATCTCTTGTATATAAACAGAATCACATAAAACATGAACAAAATACGATATTTGATCGTAGA
>NZ_JACRSZ010000044.1 GCF_014385005.1 Jingyaoa shaoxingensis
TACTGTTGCATTGTGGATTATATTCTGCAAATATTGTTCTCATCGTATCTTATCTCCTTATCGATCAATAAATCATCAGTTACAAAAATCAGAAGCATTTCAATCAGTTCACCATGTCACTTTTATTTTGTGTTATACTGTTTTATATGATTTTCTTGCCCTTGTATTTTCCCTTATCAGAGTTTGTAAACACTGGCGGGACGATATAACACAAGGGAAACAATAAGGGAAAGCTCACCTGCGACAAATCCAGTGTTTTCAAGGGTTTACAGAGAATTTAATAACAAAATATAACAGTTATTAAATCTCTTAAAACAGGTGAAATCTCAATCGGAAGTTGTGGAGGTAATATGCTTATGAAAAAATTTCTTTCTTTGTTTTTGTGTCTTACTTGTGTGCTGACTTTAGTTGCATGTGGAAAAAAGGTAGCTCCTATTACGTTACCTCAAACCGACGAGATTACATCTATTGATATAACTTTTGGGGAAAATACAGTAAGTTATTCAGACAAAACTTGGATAAGTGAAATAATCGCCGATATTTCCAGTTCTGAACCGACTAAAAAGGAAAGTGTTCAAGACTATCCACAAGTGGAAAGTTATATCAAAATTGACTTCCAGTTTGAGACAGGAACAAGTACTATCTTTGCGTATGAGGATAGTGGTAAATACTATATTGAACAGCCGTATCAAGGAATTTATAAAATTGATAGCCAACTATTCGAAAGGTTTATAAGAAACTGATTAATTCAAGTTTACAGAACTGAATCAAAAGAGCTCGAAGGAGCTCTTTTTCCTTTTTTATAATAGTATCATTATGGTATAATAGAGACATTAAAATCGAAAGTTACAGGAGGAGAGTTTATGAATATGATGTTTGATTTATTTGATTTGATTTTTCCAGTTATGGTTTTACTGATATTTGGGATGATCCTATTTACCTTTATAAGTGGAATAAGAACTTGGAATAAAAATAATAATTCTCCCCGTTTAACGGTGGAAGCCAGGGTGGCTGCCAAGCGACAGAATACGACACATCACAACGAGCCGGTTGGAAGAGACACTTCAGGAACTCACGGGTATCATACTACCACCAGCACCTCTTATTATGTTACTTTTGAGGTGGAAAGCCGCGATCGGATGGAATTTTCTGTATATGGAAAAGAGTATGGAATGCTGGCAGAAGGAGATGAAGGAAAGCTGACATTCCAGGGAAGTCGTTATCTGGGATTCGAGAGGGCTATTGAAAAATAGAAGTAGAATTTCAAGTTTGTAGAATTAATAAAATCGGTATTTGTGAGGGTAATTATGATAAAGTTTTTGAATGATATCAGGAATGCAGAAAAACCAATATCTAATAATAGAAAAATTATAAATACTATAGCTGTATTATTCCTTGGAATAGCTTTGGGGACTTTTTCAAAATTTTTGGATTTTCGTCAAGCTGAACTTCCCAGTGTGCTTATAGCAATAGATGGAGCATTAGATGTTCATAATTTCCTTGGACGTTTTGCAATCTGGGTATTGATTGCACTGTGTATTTCTATTTATAGCAATTCTGCAATAAGAGCAAGCATTAATGTTTTTGCATTCTTTATTGGTATGGTTGCAAGTTACTATTTGTATTCAAACTATATTGCAGGATTTTTTCCAAGAAGTTATGCGGTGATTTGGTTTGGATTTACAGCTGTTTCTCCATTATTGTCTTTTGCCTGCTGGTATGCAAGGGGGAAAAGCAAACTGGCACTTATACTATCGGTGCTGATTTTGGCAGTATTGTTCAATATGTGCTTTGTATATGGATGCTGGTATTTTAATGCAAAATCTGTTTTGGAAGTGATAGTCTTTATTATTGGACTTATTGTTTTGAGGAGAGACACATTGAGGAGTTCTGCGCTAATGGGAACGATTAGTATAGTTCTTGCAGTTTTACTTGATATAGTTATTCCATTTCATTTTGGATAAACAACTTCCAGTTTTTGAAACAGAGAAATCGGTAGTTATGGAGGTGAAAAATGTATTTCACAGACGAAAAAGACTATATTATGCGAATGATAAAAGAAATGGTAAGAGTATTATTTTCTTTAATGTTTGGGAAAAAGTATGTTTCTGTTGAACTTGAAAAAGAAAATAAATATGAAGTATCAGGGAAAAATTTGAAAGATTTTCTTGATATGATTGATTCTGGGAAAATTAACGAAGCAGAGAATATACTTTTAGATAGCATTGATTATACAGACAGAAATGAGGTAATGGCGGCAGCTCTTTTCTACCAATACCTTAGTGAGAAGGATAGTGAGTTTTTGAAAAATAATAATTATACAAAAGAAGAAGTGATGTCTGGTTTTAAGCAATTACTTATGCAGTCAGGATATACTGATTTGCTATGTTTGGTCAAAGCTGAAGAGTAATGTAGAAAATCCAAAGAGATAAGAGTGATTGGCTGAAAGGAGAAATTGTATTATATTTTCTATATTGTTTTTGACTTTATGATGGAAGTGATTATGTTTTTGTTTGGAATGTGGTTTTATAAATCAGAAGGAAAAGCTGCTAAATTCTTGTCGGGTTATAATATGAAATCAGCGGATGAATGAAAGAAATACGATGAGAATGCTATGTGTAAGGCATATGGAAAAAGAATAATGTTTATGTCAGTTCCTTTTATTATTGGAATAATCATAGATATCTACTATCAAGGAATAGGCTGTTGGATCGCATGGTGGATATGGCTTATTATGTTTGTTTTGTTGCTTATTGATAGACATAAAAGAGAACGTTAAATTCAAGTTGAACAAAATCGCTGCGCGATGGCCTGCCAAGGCTATGGCGCAGTTTTTCTTTACACTTTAATAAAAAGCAGTGGAAACCAAGTCCTACAAGTAGTATTGTTAAGTCACCACAACCAA
>NZ_JACRSZ010000045.1 GCF_014385005.1 Jingyaoa shaoxingensis
AAACTGTTAAGGAAACAATCGGAGTTGGTGTAAACGAAAAAGCAGCCTTGAGTTCTGATAAAAACTGCCCTTTCGTTTACATCAATTTCGATTTTACCTTGGTGAACAAAGTCGCGTCCCTTTAGCCGATAGCTATGGGGATTCAATCGTTGCGCTTTTCCTTAAGTTTATCATACCGGATGTTTTGGTAAAAGTTTTTTTATTCAAGAAATCAATTTCAGGCATGACAAACAAACCTCCTATGCGGAAGTCATTTATTCTATGCAATTGTAGATTTTAACATCTCATATGTGCATGAAAAGAAGAACTGTATTTATCTTTGCGGGGTGATACCATATTCCCTCCGCAAGAAGAACATTTGCATATATCGATGTGATACAAAACCTTTATCATTTCTACTGCATTTAGATTTTTTAATGTAGAAATGTATTTCTTGCATCCAAGCAGGTTTCTGCAGAGAGTTATCTTTTTTCTCTTGTTTCTACATGATAGCAGACCATAGTGCCGGATTCTGACAAATCGTTTGGGTGGAACATGCATCATGAATCGACGGATGAATTCTTCTCCTGAAATTGTTTTCTCTTTCCAGCAGCCTTCGTTTTTATAGTCTTTTACTGCATATGTAACTGTCGTATCTGTCATGGATTTGATTCGCTGATTACTGATTGCTATCCTGTGGGTATATTTTCCAAGATAATTGATAACCGACTGTGCACCATTGAAAGTTTCTTTACAGTAAGTGACCCAGTTCTTTTCATAACACTTATCAAGAAGTTCTTTAAAACGATAGCTGTTCTGATATTTCTCTGCTGTACCATGAAATTTAAGCTTAGAATCATTCCACAGGTTTTTTAACTCATCCAGATATTTTCCACGGAACACTTTGGAGATGACACCATATGGGAGAAAAAAAATTCCACCTGTTTCTTTCCATTTATTTTCATCATCAAGCCCACCTCCAAGAACAATGGTATGAATATGAGGATGATAATTCATTGCAGAGCCCCAGGTATGAAGAATGCAGATATACCCTATATCAGCTCCCAGATACTTTGCATCTTTTGACAATTCATTCAATGTGGCTGAAGCAGCATGATACAGTGCATCATATAACAGCTTCTGGTTGCTGTAAATAATGGAATTCAATTCCTCCGGAACTGTGAATACTACATGATAATAGGGTGCATCCAATACGTTCTCTTTTTGTGCATCAATCCATTTCTCTTTCGGAAACTCCTGGCACATGGGACAGCATCTGCTTCTGCAGGAGTTGTTGTGAACACTGATACATCCGCAGTCCTCACAAACACTGATGTTTACACCAAAAACTCCTGTTTTACAGTTTCTGATGTGATAAGCCGTTTTTCTGTGATGAGCAGGAGGGTTACTCCTCTTTTCATAGGAAGGATAGAACCGTTCAAATACATCCTGTATCGTACATGATTTATCCATAATCATTCACCACCCATCTCATCAAATGGGCTTTTAATACCAAGCAGAGTTTTATTGCTTACATGCAGATAAATCTCTGTTGATTTTGGATCACGATGTCCCAAAAGAGCCTGAATATATTTTATATCGCAGCCTGACTCAAACAGATGACTTGCAAAACTATGACGCAAACAATGTGTGGAGACGTGTTTTTGAATGCCTGCTCTTTCGGCGCTTTCACGAAAAAACTGAATGACACTATCTTTTGTAAGATAATCCCCTGTCCATGAACTTGGGAACAGAATCCCTCTTGGCCTGCCACATTGAAACCAGTATTCTGTCAATATTTCAAGCGTCCGGTCTGCAAGCAAAGTATAACGGTCAGATCGGCTTTTTCCATCGCGGATGTGTATGGTTTTGTTCGTGCGTGAAATATCATCATAATGAAGGTGTGTGACTTCTGAAACACGAAGTCCACCTGAATACATAGTAGCGATCATAGCTTTATGCTTCAGATTTGGTGTAGCATCAAGAATAGCTGATATTTCTGCTTTTGTAAGCACCGCTGGTAACTTTCTGTCCCTTTTCATACGAGGTATGTCATCATCATCCCAATTCATCTTCAATACTTTTTTGTAAAAGAAGCGGATTCCTGAATGGTAGTGATTGTATGTTTCTGGTGAAATCCCGGAAAGTTTCTTTTCAGTTAGGAATGTATCAACATCGTCAGTTGTTAATGCATCTATATCCTTGGCTGTGTGGTTCAAAAAATGAGCAACACTGGTACAGTATGCATGAATTGTGGAATCCTTGAGATTCCGTTTATTCGCAGCAGATCTAATCTGATTAAAAATTTCTTCGTACATAATAAAATCCTCCATGTAAAGTAAATCGTAAATGTATAAACACTGCTTACATGGAGGAGCATTAGCATAATAAAACTGCTTGCCAGAAAGGCAGCTCAATGGTATTCTTATCATAGGCAGTGGGGATGTCGATCCTGTTTGATTGTTGGTTGTGGTGACTTAACAATACTACTTGTAGGACTTGGTTTCCACTGCTTTTTATTAAAGTGTAAAGAAAAACTGCGCCATAGCCTTGGCAGGCCATCGCGCAGCGATTTTGTTCAA
>NZ_JACRSZ010000046.1 GCF_014385005.1 Jingyaoa shaoxingensis
GTCCGGACTAACGGAGCCACTCCATTTTGTTTATTAAGTTACTTTGCCATTGCTGGATCCAGTCCATATACTTCTCTCATAGAGAGGTCTTTAGATGGGTCAACACTTTCAATATCGATCTTATAGGAATCATACGATATACGATCCATGATGGCATCGGCAAGAGTACTTTCACCATCACAGATTTGCTGGTACCATTCACTTTCACGGAACTGAGAACAAAAGATCGTTGAAGATTTTTTACGTCTTTTATGTATCAGTTCAAAAAGATTCCTGGCTTCAGCTTCTGTCAGTTTAAGAAGCAGCCACTCATCAATGATCAGTACTATTGGCTTGGTGTATTTCTTCAGGACAGTCGAGAAAGTTCCATTGTCCCTGGCAGCCTGTAAGTCCAATAATAGATCAGGAAGCCGTACATACCGTACTGAGTAATAGTGCTTGCATGCTTCCATGCCAAAGGCACAGGCCATATAAGTTTTACCACTTCCGGTTGCTCCAGTAATAAAGATGTTCCGGTATTCTGTAATGTATTCACAGGTTGCCAGACGGTTGATCAGTGCTTTGTTCAGCTTTCGTCCAGAATGGTAATCAATCGCTGCGATGCTGGCATCTGGCTGTTCAAACTCAGCCTGGCGGATCAGCCTTTTCAGACGATTGTTTTTGCGGTTGCTGTATTCGACATCAACAAGCATGCCGAACCGATCTTCGAATGGAACTTCCTTCATTGCAGGATCATCCATCTGGATGCGGAATGCATCTGCCATAGCAGTCAGACGCATTTCAATAAGTTTATCGATTGTACTTTGATTTGTCATGATTTTTTACCTCCATAGTATCTGGCTCCTCTGGTTATGCCATGTGGTTTTACTGCTTGAGATGATTCTGATTCGGTATCAGGTGCATCCTTTGTTGCAACCAATAGATTTTTGATACTTTTATAGCTGGGTTTACCGGAATAAGAGAGCGCCTTAGCGCAGACCTGTTCCAGTTTTTCTGGCGAATATTTTTCTGCCAGTTTCAGTAATCCCATGCAGCTTCTGTAGGATTGCTGTTCAATCCTGCCGGAGGTAAGTATTGCATCGACAACCTTACTTGTGTTAATTCCAATCAAATCAGCCCACTTACGGAACCGGTCACCGTTCCATTCCAAATATTTCTGGTGTTCCTGCGGCATATGTTCTGTCACTGTAGAATACTGACCGCTTCGTCCATAGAGTCGTCTGTGAGAGGCAATACGATTGTGATTATAAAATATTTCAACCGTTGTATCTGTTATACGCACATCAACCTTATTTTTGATATACTGATAAGGCACGGAGTAGAACATTCTGTCTACTGCGATGTGATAGTTAAACTGGACGGTGGCTTGTTTCCACTCAGCCAGTTCAAAAGGTGTAGCAGGCAACGGAGCCAGTAATGGCATTTCTTCCCCAAGAAATAAACTGAGTCTGCTACATTCCTTTTTCTGAAATTTACGGGCGTTGTAGGCATCCAGTTTTTCACGGATTGAAGCATTTAATTCTGCAAGAGAGAAAAACTGCTCATTGCGAAGGGCTGCTGTTATCCATGTGGATATCTTTCCTACTGATCCCTCTACATTCGGTTTATCCTTGGGTTTCCGGACTCTGGCCGGAAGGATGGCGAAATTGTAATGTTCTGCCATCTCATGATAAGTTGTGTTTAAGGCAGTGTTGTACCAGTCACTCTTTTTATGATTCACTGCGGTTGTACAGTTATCAGAAACGAGCATAGGTGTGACACCTCCAAAGAAATCAAACATCTGGACATGAGCTTTGATCCAGTTGTCAGTTTTCTCATTCATATATGCTTTTACAAAAGCATACTGACTGTAAGTTAATACACCTACAAATATCCATGCATCTGTGATTTCTCCGGTGTCCGGATCAATGATGTGGGCAGGGTCACCGGCCCAGTCAACTTCAATCTGTTCACCTGGTTTTCTGGGGATATGCATGGTAGCCCTGCGTTTTTCTTCATCCTTCTGGATGTAGTAGCAGAACTGAGAATACATTAGAGGCTCTTCGTTGCTCATGCGGCACTCCTCACAGTATTCTACCCAGAGAAGCTTTTTGTTTACACCATTTCGCAGAAGTTCTTTGCGAATGTAGTCAAAGTTTGGCATGCGTTTATTCGTTGCCGACTTATCCTTAGGAAACATCAGCTCCTCTAGTGCGCTGTCGGTCATGTCGAAATCCAGCGGCCATGAAAGCTTGATTTCCGCTGCCTTTTTTAAAACCTTAGCGACTGTGTTTCTGGATACACCGCAACTCTGTGCGATGTTCCTCTCACTGAACCCTAAGCTTTTCAAGCGTAGGATTTCACGATACTTGGTCATAACTTACGACCTCCTTTATCTGTATTCACACCAAAGGTGTGTATTTACAGTATAAAGGAAATATATGTAATAGAGCCCAATAAGGTGGCTCTGAATTACCGGAATATATGGCTCTCATTTTCCGAAATGGTGGCTCTCAAAGTCCGGACAGGTGGCTCAAAGAGCCCCGGAATAATCA
>NZ_JACRSZ010000047.1 GCF_014385005.1 Jingyaoa shaoxingensis
TATGAGGAACAATATCTAAAAAATCTGGAAACGACTGTAGCAAGCTTAGCAAGTTAACAATTACATAAAAAGAGAAAATTGGTTGCATTTAATTTGTACTTTTTCTTGACATAGGACCAATTAAGCAATGATTCGCCTATTAAATCAGATCCACAACCAGAACAATCATGCTTGTTTACCAGTATAATAAGGTCATTCCACAGCCGCAACCGGCACGATAAAATATTGTTGAAGTGAACGATTATACCGGTTGATAATTTGGGCAAATTGGGAATGAGAATGCGCGCTGCTCGAAATGAAATGGGGCTTACACAACAACGGCTTTCTGATATGTGCCATATTTCCATACGGGAAATTGCCAAAATTGAAAATGGGGAAATGAATCCTTCCTTTTTAATTCTGAAAGCCATCATTCAGGTTCTTCATAATTCTTTGGATTCTCTGATTATATCAGATGAGAGAGCTGAGCAAATGAAAATGCTATATCTTAGCTGTCCTCCAGAAATGCAAGAAACACTATTGAATAATACGAAAAGGCTTACAGAAGAACTAATCAGCCTATCCAAGAAACTTGAAAAGGAATAAGCCAGTGAGCGAAATTTGAAGGTTTCGTCACTGGCTTATTCTATTCCTACGGGAAAGAGGCAAGCAATGGGGCTGTCGCACTATGAACCGCTCCCCGTCAAGTAGACAATTGAAAAAATATAAATTTTTCCTGCCAGCAGAAATTTATCTGCTGGCAGTTTTTATGCAGCTTGCAAGTAAATTTCGTGTTTTTCCATTGGTGTTAAAATTCCGAGATTCCTTTGTAAACGTTTATTGTTATAGTAATCTACAATCATTTTTACGAGAGTACATCTATCAGTGTATCGTTTTCCATAGTATCGCTCTCTCTTCAGAATTCCCCAAAAGCCTTCCATTGGTCCATTGTCGATACACTTAGCAACTCGTGACATGCTTTGTATTATTCCAGCATTTACAAGTTTTGTATGAAATGTCCTGTTCGTATATTGGAATCCCCTGTCACTGTGAAACAGTGGCTGCGCACCAGGATTTCTAAGTAAAGCATTGTCTACCGTATCAAACACCAAAGCATTGTTGTTCTTATCACGAATAACATACGAAACAATCCGTCTATCATATAGATCCAGTATTGCACTTAGATAAACTTTATGCTTTTCCATCCCAATATAATAATGGAATTCTGTCACATCAGTGAGCCATTTTTCATTTGGTGCTTTGGCAGTGAACTCCCGATTAAGTATGTTTTCAGCTATATACTGAGGGGTTGCAGCCTGTCTTGTGCATCCGTTGTTAGAATACTTGATAGTTGATTTTATATTAAGTTTACGGCAAATGCGTAGCACACGTTTATCGTTTACATCAATACCATGATATCGTTCCAAATCATCTCTGATTCTTCGATAACCTTTATCCGGTGAGTCTGTATGAATCTTTTCTATCTCGTCAGCAATAAACCTATTCTTTTGCTCACTTTTAGGAATTTCTCTGTGTAGCCATTTATAATAAGCTGCTCTAGAAACATTACCAAGTTTACAAAGTGCAGCAACTGAATAATTATGATCTTCATGTTCTTCTTTGATTGCCTGATATATATGTTCATGACGGACCAGGCTTAGCCCCGCCTCCTCTCTATTTCTTCGAGTTTTTTTAAAAAAGATGCCTCCATTTCAGCACGTTCTTTCTCTGCTTTTAAAATTTTAACTTCAGCACGCAGCTTTTCTAATTCACTCATCTCATCGGGACGTTTTCGTTTGCCACGGTTATCTCTTAAAGCTTCCACTCCACCAGCTTCATATTTGACTATATAATTGCGAGCCTGTTGATAGGACACCTGGTATTGTTCTGCTGTTTGGGCATAATTACGATCATGTGCGATACAATACTGTACTATTTCAACCCGTTCTTCAAAAGTGGTTTTTCGTCCTTTGGTCATGAAAATGCTTCCTCCTGTTCCAGAAGATTTTAATTCTTCATGACCATTATACTTCTTTATCCAAGTTTGTAACTTACCTTTTGAACGGATCCCGTATTTTTTGCAAATATCATTTTGAGAACCATGGCCTGCTAAATAATCTAAGACTGCTTGTTGTTTCAATTCTTTGGAATATTTTTTATTTCCTTTCAATGTGAATGCATTTGCTCCCATAGATTCATAGTTTCGAATCCATTGTTGGACAGATGCAAGACTTACATCAAACATATGGGCAATTCGCCGTTGGCTTTCTTTTCCATCCAGATATAGATTTACAGCATATATCTTATCCTCAACAGATACTTTTCTTTTAGACATAAAATATGCTCCCTCCTAAGTGGCAAGTTTTTATTATTTCACTTGTCTACCTAGAAGGGAGCATATCATTTAGTGCGACAGCCCCTTCTTATTTTATTCTACAATCTTCCTGTTATAGTCCTTATGAAACACAAGCTCATACTGTGAGATTTGTGTCATTTCCAACTTATTTCACTGCTACTTCATAATATTCTGGTTCTTCTGTCA
>NZ_JACRSZ010000048.1 GCF_014385005.1 Jingyaoa shaoxingensis
GGTCAAGCCTTCGACCTATTAGTGACAGTCAGCTCCATACATTACTGCACTTCCACCTCTGCCCTATCTACCTCGTCGTCTTCAAGGGGTCTTATTGCTTTCGCATGAGATATCTCATCTTGAGGGGGGCTTCACGCTTAGATGCCTTCAGCGTTTATCCCTTCCCGACTTGGCTACCCGGCCATGCACTTGGCAGTGCAACCGGTACACCAGAGGTCAGTCCATCCCGGTCCTCTCGTACTAAGGACAGCTCCTCTCAAATATCTTACGCCCACGCCGGATAGGGACCGAACTGTCTCACGACGTTCTGAACCCAGCTCGCGTACCGCTTTAATGGGCGAACAGCCCAACCCTTGGGACCTACTACAGCCCCAGGATGCGATGAGCCGACATCGAGGTGCCAAACCACTCCGTCGATGTGAACTCTTGGGAGTGATAAGCCTGTTATCCCCAGGGTAGCTTTTATCCGTTGAGCGATGGCATTCCCACTTAATACCACCGGATCACTAAGTCCTACTTTCGTACCTGCTCCACCCGTCGGTGTCGCAGTCAAGCTCCCTTCTGCCTTTGCACTCTTCGAATGGTTTCCAACCATTCTGAGGGAACCTTTGAGCGCCTCCGATACCCTTTCGGAGGCGACCGCCCCAGTCAAACTCCCCGCCTGGCATTGTCCCACCGCCGGGTCACGGCGGCTGGTTAGAAACCCAATACTGCAAGGGTGGTATCCCAACACCGGCTCCATGGCAACTGGCGTCACCATTTCTCAGCCTCCCACCTATCCTGTACATGCAATACCGGATCCCAGTACCAAACTGGAGTAAAGCTCCATGGGGTCTTTCCGTCCTGGCGCAGGTAACCAGCATCTTCACTGGTACTTCAATTTCACCGGATGCATTGTCGAGACAGTGCTCAAATCATTACGCCTTTCGTGCGGGTCGGAACTTACCCGACAAGGAATTTCGCTACCTTAGGACCGTTATAGTTACGGCCGCCGTTTACTGGGGCTTAAATTCAAAGCTTCGATTTCTCTAACCTCTCCTCTTAACCTTCCAGCACCGGGCAGGCGTCAGCCCATATACCTCACCTTACGGTTTTGCATAGACCTGTGTTTTTGCTAAACAGTTGCTTGAGCCTATTCTCTGCGGCCCTCTTTCGAGGGCACCCTTTCTCCCGAAGTTACAGGGTCATTTTGCCGAGTTCCTTAACAATGCTTCTTCCGCCGGCCTTAGGATTCTCTCCTCATCCACCTGTGTCGGTTTACGGTACGGGTACAATAAGAACAATAGCGGCTTTTCTTGACGCATGGCTCACACACTTCCCTACTTAAATTCGGTCCGCATCACATCTTCGGATTGACATACGGATTTTCCTGCATGTCTCCTACCCTGCTTGCGCGCGGCTTTCCATTCCGCGCCTGTGCTTTCCACACGTGTCCCCACAGTTCTGTCTTACTGCAGTACAGGAATTTCTACCTGTTGTCCATCGGATACGCTTTTCAGCCTCTCCTTAGGCCCCGACTTACCCGGAGCAGATCAGCTTTACTCCGGAAACCTTGGATATTCGGCCACAGGGATTCCCACCCTGTTCTCGCTACTCATTCCAGCATTCTCTCTTCCTGTCCCTCCACCGCTCCTTACGGTACGGCTTCGCCGGTCAGGAATGCTCCTCTACCAATCACTAACGTGATTCCTGAGCTTCGGTGTCGTGTTTCAGCCCCGGACATTTTCGGCGCAGGGACTCTCGACCAGTGAGCTATTACGCACTCTTTGAATGTATGGCTGCTTCTGAGCCAACATCCTGGTTGTCTTTGAATCCCCACATCCTTTTCCACTTAACACGCACTTTGGGACCTTAGCTGCAGGTCTGGGCTCTTTCCCTTTTGACTGCCCAACTTATCTCGTGCAGTCTGACTCCCGTGCATCATCTGTATGGCATTCGGAGTTTGATATTCTTCGGTAAGCTTTGACGCCCCCTAGGAAATTCAGTGCTCTACCTCCATCAGATTAACACGAGGCTAGCCCTAAAGCTATTTCGAGGAGAACCAGCTATCTCCGGGTTCGATTGGAATTTCTCCCCTATCCACACCTCATCGCCACCCTTTTCAACGGATGTGCGTTCGGACCTCCACTACCTCTTACGGCAGCTTCATCCTGGACATGGATAGATCACCCGGTTTCGGGTCTGCTCCGACTGACTTGACGCCCTCTTAAGACTTGGTTTCCCTCCGGCTCCGGACCTTAGGTCCTTAACCTTGCCAGCCAGCGCAACTCGCTGGACCGTTCTACAAAAAGTACGCGGTTGCACATATAAAGTGCTTCCACAGTTTGTAAACACAGGGTTTCAGGTTCTCTTTCACTCCCCTCCCGGGGTCCTTTTCACCTTTCCTTCACAGTACTATGCGCTATCGGTCACTGAGTAGTATTTAGCCTTGGGGGGTGGTCCCCCCGACTTCCCACAAGGTTCCACGTGTCTCGTGGTACTCCGGATACTGCCGTC
>NZ_JACRSZ010000049.1 GCF_014385005.1 Jingyaoa shaoxingensis
TCGCTACAAAATTTTTGTAGCGATTTTTTGTCTCTTCAGTCTGAATACGCTGTTTCGGTTCTAAATTTCCAACTCATTCAACTTTTTTCCAAATTATTTAAAATAAATGGAACAAAATTGCATTTTCATGCATCTAATAGATAGAACATGAAAAATGTTCCTGTACGTACAGACAAAAAGAAAGGGGCAGTTAAGTGGATGATTTAGTAAGTAAAGCAAAAAAAGGAGATCCGGATGCCTTTACGGATCTGATACAGTCACAGATGAAGAATATGTACAAAACAGCCAGATCTATTTTATCCCAGGATGCTGATGTGGCAGATGCTATTTCAGAGACCATACTGATATGTTGGGAGCGGTTGGGGAGTCTAAAATATAACAGTTATTTTCGAACCTGGATGACAAGGATATTGATTAATAAATGTTATGAGTTGATTCGAAAAAACAGGAATATCACTGTTGATGCAGAGTTTCCAGAGCAGGGATATCAGGAAATAGCATATGAAAATATTGAATGGAAGGAGACTTTAGATTCCATTTCAGAAAAATACCGGCTGGTGATGATGCTTCATTATGTGGAAGGATTTACGGTCAGCGAAATTAGTCAGATACTGGAAATATCAGAGGGAACCGTAAAAAGCCGGCTGGCAAGAGGGCGTGACAGCCTGACGGATATCTACGATTTGCGGAAGAGGAGGGCAAACATATGAGTAGGAATGATACTATCTATACATTACAGCAGGATATCGAAATACCTAAAATCGTAACGGACAAAGCAAATAAGATATTGGAACAGATCAGAAAGGATGCCGATATGAAAAATAACAAAATGATTACATATCAGAAACCGGAAAGAAAATGCAGAAAGAGATATATGGTAATTGCACTGGCAGCAACCCTGGCAGTAGGAACAGCAACAGCCTATGCAGCATATACCGGATGGAGTAAAGGACTGAAAGAAGAACTGCGTATTTCCGAGGATCAGCAGAATCATATGGAAGAAAATGGAATGGCGGCATTTTCCGATGCAACCGTAACCGATGCAGGCGTGACAGTGACTGCACAGCAGAGCATTACGGATAATTACTATACCTATCTTTCCTTTAAGATAGACGGTTATTCGGTGGAACAGGGAGTTCAGCCAGATTTTGAAACTATATCTGTTACAGTGGATGGACAGGATGATTTCAGCTGGGGAGGCAGTTTCTACAATGGAATGATATCAGATGAAAATGGAATGGCAGTTCATGCTGACGGATCAGAACTGGAGACAGAGGAAGATGGTTCCATTATCGAAAATTACGTGATGGATGATGGCAGTCTGGAATACCATATGGTACTGGCCAAGAGTGATGAAAAAGGCTTTTTTATGGGAAAGAATCTGCATGTGGAATTTAAAAATCTTGGAACTGTGGCAAAAGCAGACTATACACCGGATATTGATGGAACATGGGCACTGGATATGACGCTTGGTGGTGCAGATGTATCCAGATTCACAGAAACGGAACAGAAGTTGGGAGATTCTGGGGCAACTGTGACCGGTGTGGAACTCTCTCCGGTATCTATCCGTGTGTCTTATGATTTTCCACGGATTGAAAAAAATGAGGAATATGAAGATGAAAATGGAGAAACGCAGGTAACTACCCATTATGAAGAAGCACCAATGGTCAGCGGAGTAAAATATAAGGATGGGACAACCATCATGAATCTGTATGGAGGACCTGGAACAGAAGGATATATTTCAGAAGACAGTGATGAATATATCTCAAGCTTTGCATTTGACCGTGTGATAGATCCAGATCAGGTTGCGTCTGTACTTTTCTATAAAACAACAAATGGCAATGGAGACGTGACAGAAGAACCAGAATATTATGAAGTAGCAGTGAAATAAGTTGGAAATGACACAAATCTCACAGTATGAGCTTGTGTTTCATAAGGACTATAACAGGAAGATTGTAGAATAAAATAA
>NZ_JACRSZ010000050.1 GCF_014385005.1 Jingyaoa shaoxingensis
CGGTGTAAGTCCGGTCACGGTAATCGCCAGTGAGCCGTGTAGCTAAACTCGGTGCGTTGCAGTAATGCAGGGTACTAAGCGAGTGGATAAAGTAACCTCGGTAAGAGGGGCGAGCAATTATGCAGACCGTAACATAAAGTGAATTCTGCCGTATCGTTAAAAAGGTCTCTGAAAAGAGAGCAAAGGGAAGCTGAACCTTGTGCATATGGGTGAAAGCCATGGAACGTGTGAAGAAACTGGAAAGCAGCACGGAGGAATCCCTCGGTATAGAGGAAACGGTATGTATGAAAAGTGTGGTTCGGAACTGGAGAGACCCTACCCATCACCGAAAGGTAAAAAGAAAGCGTATAAGCTTGGCGAAATCGTATTTCTGATGGGAGGGAGTCGGAGAGGAACATAGTACCGATAATGACTGTGCAAGAAAACGCAGTCTATGGGAAGGTTCCTTGCTTCATTCACGTTTGTAGAGAGGGTAAGAGTGAGAGAATGTCATGCAGACTAACAACTCCAAAGAAAAAGTTCGACAACTTCAAAACAAACTATATCTGACAGCCAAGAAATGTGATAGCCGAAGATTTCATGCACTTTACGATAAGGTATATCGGGATGATATACTTTTTGAAGCATGGAAAAGGGTAAAAGCTAACAAAGGTTCCAGTGGTGTAGATGGTATCAGAATCGAAGATATTGAAGAGATGGGAATTGAAAAATACCTGTCAGAAATCAAATCGGAACTGATGGATGGAAAGTACAAACCATCCCCAGTAAAGCGAGTTATGATACCAAAACCAGACGGAAGTGAAAGACCTCTTGGAATACCAACAGTCAAGGACAGAATTGTGCAGATGGCTACCAAGATAGCAATAGAGCCAGTATTCGAAGCTGACTTTAGAGATTGTTCCTATGGATTCCGACCGAAAAGAAGTGCCAAGCAAGCACTGGAAGTGGTAAGGAAAGCGTGTAACAACAAGGGCTATTATGTAGTAGACGCAGATATTGAGAAGTTCTTTGATAACGTAAACCAGGATAAGCTGATGAAACTGGTAGAGCAGAGAATATCAGACCGTAGGATATTGAAGCTGATAAGACAATGGCTAGTATCAGGAGTATTATACGGAAATGTACTGACAATTTCTGAACTGGGAACAAGCCAAGGTTCAGTTATATCTCCGTTATTGGCAAACATCTACTTAAATACACTGGACAGACTGTGGGAAAAGTATGGACTTACTCACGGTATTCTTGTAAGGTACGCAGATGATACAGTAATCATCTGCAAGAATAAGAAAAGTGCAAATCACGCACTGAACTTATTGCAGTACATCATGGCAAAACTGGATTTAAAGCTACACCCAGTAAAAACAAAGATTGTCAGCATGTGGGACGGAAAAGAGGGATTTGACTTTCTTGGAATGCACCACAGAAGAATGACAACGGAAACAAGCAAAGGACAATTGTATAAAGAAACTTATCAGTACCCGAGCAGGAAAGCCATGAAGAAGATGAAAGCAGAAATCAAAAAGAATGTAAACGGTCGAAGCCTGTTAGTTGCAAAGGAAGAGGATTTAATAAAGAATCTAAATCCGAAAATCACAGGTTGGAAGAATTATTATTCCACCAAAACAAATGAAAAATGGATGCAGGCACTAGACTGGTACATTATCTGTACCTTTACAAGATGGTATAACAAGAAACACCAAAGGCGTAAACATATGTCAAGAGTGGGATTTGTTAGAAATAGCATTTACGAAAAAGGATTAAAGAAAATGGCTAGAGCATGACGTAATGCTGTAGAAAGAAGAATGTCGGAAAGCCGTGTGAGGGAGAACCTCATGCACGGTTTGATGAGGGGCGGATGAAATTTTCATCCGCCTACTCTAC
>NZ_JACRSZ010000051.1 GCF_014385005.1 Jingyaoa shaoxingensis
ATTGTGCGCCCAGATAAGGGCGAGTAGTCTAGCAGGTGGAATGCCTGTCTGGTAAGGTCTAACCAACCGCCAGTAGCGAGTCTTGGGTGACTGTCAGTAATGGTAGTTGCTAAGCGTAGACAGCGAGAAAATAGAGAGTGTGATTGAGCCTCGAAATTTTGACATTTAGAAGGCTGACGTTCTAATTTCGACGGAAAGCAATACAAATCAATTCGCATTGGTGAGAAATGGTTTACTTCTGCGGGGTCAAAGAGCACTTTATGTTTTACATTGTGATTATTCAGTCAACTGGGGAGAGCCTATTGTTTCTTGCCATTGCAAGTATGGCAAACAACTGCAAAATAGGAGAATGTCAAAAGAACAATAGGCAGTCGGATAGCTTCATAGTACTGAAGAAGTTGGGTAATGCCAACGGAGGAAAGGGAGCTACATAATAATGGTCTTTCCGAGGACACATCAACCGTACTCAGGGACGGAGGTATTGATGGAAACAAAATTAGAAAGAATAGCAGAATTATCGGCAAATTCGCCGAGACCAGAGTTCACATCGTTGTATCATCTAATCAATAAAGAAATGCTTTTGCAATGTCACAAAGAATTAGACGGAAACAAAGCAGTCGGTGTTGATGAGATTACTAAGAAAGAGTACGAGAGGAATCTGGAGCAAAACATAGATGACTTGGTAGAAAGACTGAAAAGAAAATCATACAAACCACAGCCATCAATTAGGGTATATATCCCTAAAAGCAATGGAAAACTTCGACCATTAGGAATTGCGTGCTATGAGGACAAAATAGTCCAATTAGCATTAAAGAAGATATTGGAAGCTATTTATGAACCGAGATTTCTGAACTGCATGTACGGATTCAGACCAAATCGAGGATGTCATAACGCAATAAAAGAACTGTATAAGAGATTAAACAACACGAAAATCTGCTATATTGTGGATGCTGACATCAAAGGATTCTTCGACCATATGAAGCATGAATGGATTATCAAGTTTCTCAAACTTTATATTAAAGACCCCAACATAATTGGTCTTGTCAAGAAGTATCTTAAAGTGGGAGTGCTGGATAATGGTGAACTTATGGTGAATGAAGAAGGTTCAGCTCAAGGCAATATCATAAGTCCAATCCTAGCAAACATATATATGCACAATGTATTGACACTATGGTATAAGTTTATTATTACCAAAGAATGCAAGGGAGATAACTTTCTAATTGTATATGCAGATGATTTTGTTGCAGGATTTCAATATAAATGGGAAGCAGAGAATTACTACAAGCTTCTTAAAGAACGAATGGAAAAGTTCGGTTTGCAATTAGAAGATAGTAAAAGTCGTCTCTTACAAAGCGGTGCTTATATTGCAAGGGCAAAGCAAAAGAGCGGTGAGTGTATCAGATTACAAACATTTGATTTTCTGGGATTCACATTCTATTGTGGACGTTCACGCAAAGGCATGCCATATATGATGCCAAAGACAAGCTCTAAGAAATTCAGACAGAAAATTCGAGACATCAAGGTATGGTTATATGCGAATAGAGACCAACCACTAAAGAAACTAATGGGTATGCTAAATCTGAAACTAATAGGTCATTATAGGTACTATGGCATAAGTTTTAATGGCAGAATGATTTCAAACTACAAACAACAAGTGAGAGAACTTCTGTTTAAGGTGCTGAATAGACGAAGTGACAGAAAGAGTTATACAAGAGAAGGATTCATTGAAATGCTGAAATATTATCCATTGGCAATGCCAAAGATTTATGTCAGTTTGTTTTGAGACTGTAAATATTATTATGAAGAGCCGTATGCGGGAAAGCCGCACGTACGGTTCTGTGAGGGGCTTACATTGTGAGGTGTAAGTCTACTCGACTG
>NZ_JACRSZ010000052.1 GCF_014385005.1 Jingyaoa shaoxingensis
ATATCAGATGTGAGATGACTCCCACCTCTTTAGGGACGCCACTGAAAAAGTGGTAAGTTTAGTACCACAGGGCGTCAAATATGTGCAAAAATGTTCCTTGATAATAAAATATTGCTAAAATAGTGTTTTGAGGGATGCAAAATCTACCCTTTTGAGAGATGAATTTTCCTATTTTTTCTCATTTTGGCAGACTTCTCCCTTTAGTTTTAAAATTCGTTTTAAATTGACTGCAAATATTGATACTGCTCCTTGAAGTTGCATGTTTGATAGTCCAGCAGCATCACAACAACTATATCCGTGCATATTTTTTAATTCACTATTTTTTGCCTCTATCATATAGCGGGTTTTGAAACGTTCCTTGAAATATTGTGTTTTTTGAAACGCCTCTTGATTTTTATGATAATCCGATTTAATAGTGATACTATACGTTTTGGTTTTTGCATTTTCTTTATAGCAGCCATTACGAGAAGGACAGACATGGCATTTATTAATATCGAAAAAATATTTGATACGTGTATTCTTTTTCTGATTACTACGTTTGGCAATTCGATATTTTATAGCCAAATGCCCCGCTGGGCACTGCATGGTATCCGCATCTTTATTAAAGATAAAGCCGTCCTCTGAACGAGTCCCTTTTATGATGCTCGGGTTAAGCTTTGAAATTAATTTATAGTCATTGCTTTGTGCATCTTTTAAATTTTCCAGTGTGGAATATGCGGTATCTGCTATTACTTCATTAACGGTTGCACCTGCTGCTTTACTTTTTTGAACCAGTACTGGAAGTTCCTGTCCATCAAATGCTTCGCCGGATGTGATTGTTGCTGCCGTGATAATCCGTTCATCTGTCATGGCCAAATGAGTTTTGTATCCGTAAAAAGAAGAATTGACCGTTTTATGGCCAATCCGGGCATCCGGGTCAATGGATTGATCATAACAATCAATCTGATTATCCAAAATTTCGGATAACATAGAAGATTCTTCTTTAATCGTTGGCAGTTCTGAATACGGACTTTCCTGGACTGTGTTTAATAATTCATGACAGTATTCATTATACTCATCTAAAGAAGCTCGTTTTTCAGGTTCATCTGGCAGATAAATGTCTTTATCAGAATCTTTTAAAGCTGCTTTTAAAGAAGTAGAGGCTTTTTTCAACATTTCTCTCTGAGTAGTTTTATGATAACGGGCTTCTGTATGAGTTGAGTCAACAATTATAGTATTGCTTTTTAAAACACCTTGATTTATGGCAAGTTCTACACTTTTATTTATGAGCAGATCAAGTATATTTTCATCTTTTAAACGCTGCTTTCTGAATTTGGTTAAAAGACTAGGATGGATAACTTCTTCTTCTGGCGTTAATTCCAGAAAATATTTAAAAGACATATCATATCGTGATCTTTCAACAACACCATTATCAGAAAGGTTATAAAGATATTTTAAAAGCAGATATTTAAATAGCAATATAGGGTTTTTTGCATTACGTCCATTATCAAGGCAATATTTATTTTTTAATTCATCATATATAAAAGAAAAATCGACCAATTCCCTGATTTTTCTTAGAATATGATCTTTTGGAACAATCATGTCATATAAATCTGAATAATAACTAAGGCTAAGTTTAAGTTGGGATGATAACATTTCAACCTCCGACAATTATGATACCTTAATTATATCAGATATATGATTTTACGACCACTTTTTCAGTGGCGTCCTTTAGGTGGCGAGGA
>NZ_JACRSZ010000053.1 GCF_014385005.1 Jingyaoa shaoxingensis
CAATGGCATTAAGTTAAGTAAGATTATGAGAAGTTGGTATCTTTTTTCGATACTAACTTCTCTTTTATTTTCTTGTCACAGATTAAAATCCATGCATAAATCAAAAAAATGTACGACAAATTGACAAGAGCAATACCCTTGTCAAAAATTGATACATTTTTTGATATTTTATGCTATTCTATACATGAAGCTTATTGCTTGTTTGACTTTCATTTCACGTGGTCTTGAGCGCCCAGGGCGAATGGGTGTTACATATCTGGCAATGAGCAGTTCAATATCAGGTGGGATATTTATACTTAACAGGAAATCTCGGCATATATGTACAGCAACAGAAAAGTTGACTTTATATTCATATTTTCTGGATCCCTTTTCTATGACTACGTGCGAGGTAATCAATTCAGAAAAGTTATACATTATTAGTCCTGCAAAAATTTCTTGGAGTATGTATTCCACCTTTTTCGAATGAAAATGAAGTAATCCAATAGTATATTTTAAATCTCTAAAAGATGTTTCAATCCCCCACCTCATGCCGTATAGTTTCTTTAGTTCATCTGAAGGAAATTCTACTGCGTCCAGATTGGTTACTACAACTTCATATGAATTATCTGATATTGGAAAACGTACAATTCTAAATGGCAGATGATACAATACTGTAGGATCTGATTTTTTGCTTTTTGACGGCAGATAATCGAACGTACATTTATGTGGTATCCATCGATATGTATTCTTCTGTTGCAATAAATTCTTCATTTCATTTGTCTGTTTACGAGTTAAATTTAAATCTATATACTCATCAAATTTCTCTGTGTCAGGTAAGTCTAAGCCATGCAAAATGCCTGCTTTGTACTTGCCAAAATCCTTTACTCGTATAAGGTAAAACCAACCTTTTTCTTGTATATGTGCCATGTTGTTATACGACTCATATCCTCTGTCCGCAGTAACAATGGTCTTTTGGATAAAATCAGATCTATCAACCATTTCAATTAATGCCTTGTTTTCTCCAGCTTCTTTAGCTTTATAAACTATAGCATCTTCATATGTGTGAGAGAGAAGGTTGTATAAAACATTCAGGTGAAGGAGATTGTAGGGCTTTACACCTTCTTTTGTTTGAAAAAAGGACTTTTTGTCCTTTGGATTAGTTGCAATTTGAATATCTGAACCATCAATAGCCAAAAGTTTATATCCTCTATAATTATCACTTCTGGCTGTTTGGGAAGTGAATTCCTGAAAAAGATTTTCCAGTGCAGCTGGTAGGATTTTCTTTCTCTGCTGAACAAATGCTGATGACGTTGCGGTAGTGGTACTGCAACCAAACTGTCGCAATAGTTCATTCGTTAAAGTAGCCCCCTCCATCGTTAGCAATGACAAAATCATATTTTCATATGGGATTTTCCTATTTCTTGAAAAATTCACATCGGGGTCAGAAACAAGTCCCGTCAAATCCTGTTTCTGCTTATTAATAAGATTCAATAATAAATCCCTTAATTTCTGTGAGTTCCTATTCATGCGATTTCCTCCTTGTAAATAGATGTTTTCTAATTACAAGGGCCGCTTTAGCTACTGAGAACTTTGAGAAGTAGCTAAAGCGGC
>NZ_JACRSZ010000054.1 GCF_014385005.1 Jingyaoa shaoxingensis
AATACGCTGACAGAAGGAACCGATTATAAGGTAAGCTATGACACAGACAACTTTGTAGACGTAAAGACCATCACCGTAACGATTACGGGAGAAGGCAGCTACAGTGGAAGCGTCACCAGGATTTATAGAATCACACCGAAGCCGGCAACCGTAACTGCAGATGATAAGAGCAAGGTATATGGGGATGCAGACCCTGAACTGACAGCCACAGACAGTGGACTTCTCGGAACGGATAAGGTAACGTACACACTTGGCCGTGAAACCGGAGAGAAAGAAGGAACATATGCCATTACCCCATCCGGAGAAGAAGCACAGGGCAACTACACAGTAACCTATTATCCGGGAACGCTGACCATTACAGCCCAGAGCATCGTGCCGGAAGACCCGTCTTACAGGGGAGTAACCGTAGATGATCCGAGAGACCATGAATATGATGCCCAGGAGCACAAATGGACACCGACTGTCACAGACAAAGAGGGAAATAAGCTGACAGAAGGAAGCGACTACACGGTAAGCTATGACACAGAAAACTTTGTAGACGTAAAGACCATTAACGTAACGATTACGGGAAAAGGCAGCTACAGTGGAAGTGTCACCAGAGCCTATAAGATTACGCCTGCATCAGCAACGGTAACAGCAAACAACAAGAACAAGATGTTTGGCGAAGCAGACCCGGAACTGACAGCAGATGTAAGCGGACTGTATGGAACAGATAAGGTGGGATATACACTGAGCCGTGAACCTGGCGAGAATGTAGGAGACTATGTTATCACAGCAAGCGGAGAAGCAGACCAGGGTAATTATACCGTGACGTATAATCCGGGAACCCTGACCATCACCAGGAAGGGAACCCTGACTGTAACAGGAACCTCTTACGAAGGAACTTATGATGGAAATGAGCATGGAAGTGCAGCATCCGCAAATGTAACAGAGGGAACAGTGATTTCCTATAAAGTAGGAGATGGAGACTGGACAGCAGAAGCCCCGACCATCAAAGATGTAGGAAGTAAGGAAGTAACGGTAAAGGCAGAGAACCCGAACTATGTGACAGCAGAAGCTACGTATACTTTAACTGTAAATCCAAAAGATGTAACCGTAACCGCAGACAATAAGAGCAAGGTATATGGGGACGCAGACCCGAAACTGACAGCCACAGACAGTGGACTTCTCGGAACAGATAAGGTAACGTATACACTGGACCGTGAAGCCGGAGAGAAAGAAGGAACATATGCCATTACCCCATCCGGAGAAGAAATCCAGGGCAACTATACAGTAACCTATAATCCGGGAACCCTGACCATTACAGCCCAGAGTATCGTGCCGGATGACCCGTCTTACAGGGGAGTAACCGTAGATGATCCGAGAGATCATGAGTATGATGCCCAGGAGCACAAATGGACACCGACTGTCACAGACAAAGATGGAAATACGCTGACAGAAGGAACCGATTATAAGGTAAGCTATGACACAGACAACTTTGTAGACGTAAAGACCATCACCGTAACGATTACGGGAGAAGGCAGCTACAGTGGAAGCGTCACCAG
>NZ_JACRSZ010000055.1 GCF_014385005.1 Jingyaoa shaoxingensis
TCACTTTTACTTTCGGTTCCAGCATATTCTTTCTGAACCATTTTACCGCTTGCATCTTCTACATAGAAGCGATAGTACCATTTTTTTCCTTTTTTTCTAACAGATCCTTTTGCCATAATCGTATGTCTCCTTTCGATATCCGACAATCAGAACTGTTGAAATGCTTCTTGCGTGTAAGTATATCACAACTCCGGTTGTCTTACTATACCGATTCAGAATCCTCATACATAACTTCGGATAAAAGATTGGCAAGCCTTTGTTCTGCTGCTTCCGGTTTCTTTGAATAGAGCCTTACAACATCCGCCATATCATTAAATGCGTTGACAGTATGTGTGATCTCCCTAAGAAACATAATCTCATTATATTCATCTTTCGATTCAAATCCCATTACTTTGGCAATGTCCGCATCTTTGGTACTGCCTTTGTAATTTTTGCAGGCGAACTGAAACGAATCCAGAAACAGTTCATATTGCTTTAACATTAACAGCAGTAAGTCTTTAGAAAAAGCGTCTTCTGTTTTATTGAGGTCAAGAGGTAACTGTTTGAGAATGTTGCCCATCGCATCACGAATCTGCAATTCTTTCTTATCCGTAATATCAGTTTCATATTTATCGGTTTCCCCTTTGAGCCATTCGATTGATACATGAAGTGCTTCCGAGAGACCTTCCAGCACCATCTTTTTGGTATTGTCAATCGAACCATTCT
The DNA here is from genome assembly GCF_014385005.1 of Jingyaoa shaoxingensis. Classification (GTDB taxonomy): domain Bacteria; phylum Bacillota; class Clostridia; order Lachnospirales; family Lachnospiraceae; genus Marvinbryantia; species Marvinbryantia shaoxingensis. Next base: position 706 of record NZ_JACRSZ010000055.1, read on the forward strand.
CATAACGCAGGATTGTGGAAGCGGTAACTCCCATCTTCTCTGCGACATAAGGCTGTGTCAGATTTAATTCGAGACGGCGCTGTTTTGCCCTGCTGCCGATTAGCTTGCGTAGTTCTTTATCTTTCATGCTGATGTGCCTCCTTTTTCGGTATGTCATTACTATACCACGTAACAACGTATATTGCAATACGCAATTTAAAGAAAAGAAATACAATTTCATAATGCTTGACAACAAGATGCAAACACGCTATACTGACAGCACAAATAAAATTGCATAATGCAATTAACAAGGAGGTGGTCATATGACGCAAAGAAAGATCGCCTTATCTATTGAGGAAGCTGCTGATTATACCGGAATTGGCAGGAACACCCTGCGAAAGTTGGTAGAGTGGAAGAAACTTCCGGTATTGAAGGTTGGAAGAAAAGTCCTGATCAAAACGGATATGCTGGAACTCTTTATGGAAGCCAACGAGGGCAGGGACTTGAGGGATAAGGGAAATGTGAAAGCAGTCACAAGAAACGGTTCAACTTAAAAAAGCGGTTCCCGAAGAAACCGCAAAAGGTTCTATCAGACCGGAGCCATGATATACCTACACGCAAGCAGATTATACCATGTACTTCGTCTGACAGACAACAGGAAACTTATGTTTGGAAGAAAAATGAAAGGACGATGATATTTATGGCAAGATCAACAAAGAGTTATGAGGAGCGTATGCTCCAGTTGGAAAAGAAAGAACAGGAAAGCCTTGAGAAAGCAAAACAGTATGCAGCACAGAAACG
>NZ_JACRSZ010000056.1 GCF_014385005.1 Jingyaoa shaoxingensis
TCACTTTTACTTTCGGTTCCAGCATATTCTTTCTGAACCATTTTACCGCTTGCATCTTCTACATAGAAGCGATAGTACCATTTTTTTCCTTTTTTTCTAACAGATCCTTTTGCCATAATTGTATTTCTCCTTTCGATATCAGACAATCGGAACTGTTGAAATGCTTCTTGCGTGTAAGTATATCACAACTCCGGTTGTCTTACTATACCGATTCAGAATCCTCATACATAACTTCGGATAAAAGATTGGCAAGTCTTTGTTCGGCTGCTTCCGGTTTCTTTGAATAGAGCCTTATCACATCTGCCATATCGTTAAATGCGTTGACAGTATGTGTGATCTCTCTGAGAAACATAATCTCATTATATTCATCTTTCGATTCGAATCCCATTACTTTGGCAATGTCCGCATCTTTGGTACTGCCTTTGTAATTTTTACAGGCGAACTGAAACGAATCCAGAAACAGTTCATATTGCTTTAACATTAACAGCAGTAAGTCTTTAGAAAAAGCGTCTTCTGTTTTATTAAGATCAAGAGGTAACTGTTTGAGAATATCGCCCATCACATCACGAATCTGCAATTCCTTCTTATCCGTAATATCAGTTTCATATTCATCGGTTTCCCCTTTGAGCCATTCAATCGATACATGAAGTGCTTCCGAAAGGCCTTCCAGTACCATCTTTTTGGTATTGTCAATCGAACCATTCTCATAACGCAGGATTGTGGAAGCGGTAACTCCCATCTTCTCTGCGACATAAGGCTGTGTCAGATTTAATTCGAGACGGCGCTGTTTTGCCCTGCTGCCGATCAGCTTGCGTAGTTCTTTATCTTTCATGCTGATGTGCCTCCTTTTTCGGTATGTCATTACTATACCACGCAACAAAATATATTGCAATATGCAATTTATAGAAAACGAATGAAATTTCATAATGCTTGACAAAGCAATATAAACACGCTATACTGACAGCACAAATGAAATTGCATAATGCAATTTAAAAGGAGGTGGTCATATGACACAAAGAAAGATTGCCTTATCTATTGAAGAAGCTGCTGATTATACGGGAATCGGCAGGAACACCCTGAGAAAACTGGTGGAATGGAAGAAACTTCCGGTATTAAAGGTTGGGAGAAAAGTCCTGATCAAAACGGATATGCTGGAACTTTTTATGGAAGCCAACGAGGGCAGAGACTTGAGGGATAAGGGAAATGTGAAAGCAGTCACAAGAAACGGTTCAACTTAAAAAAGCGGTTCCCGAAGAAACCGCCAAAGGTTCTATCAGACCGGAGTCATGATATACCTACACGCAAACAGATTATACCATGTACTTCGTCTGACAGACAACAGGAAACTTATGTTTGGAAGAAAAAGAAAGGACGATGATATTTATGGCAAGATCAACAAAGAGTTATGAGGAGCGTATGCTCCAGTTGGAAAAGAAAGAACAGGAAAGCCTTGAGAAAGCAAAACAGTATGCAGCACAGAAACG
>NZ_JACRSZ010000058.1 GCF_014385005.1 Jingyaoa shaoxingensis
TGAATTTCTTCATCAACTTGATTTTTAATAAGAGATGATAGGTTTGAAAGAAGTACGTTGATATAAAATTCTTGAAGCACTGAAGTGGTTGTTGCACCGGAAAATTCTTCAATAGCAAGGCGACTTTTCAATTCCTTATATTTTGTTTCAACTGGCCAGCGATAGAAGTAAAGTTCGCGGAACATCTGTTGAGAAATATGTGAATTAAAAAGATTGGTGGCAAGATACTCTTTCGTTCCATCATCGAGAATAACTTCGATGACTCTTATCCTGATATCCTCAGTCCCGTCTTTTTCGTTGCCAGGAAGAATTGTGATTATGTCTCCAGAGCATTTCTTAGCAATGTTATAATTCTGTTTTAAGCGCATAAGACAAAGGTGCTGATGCTCGACACAGTAACGAAACATATCTTCAGAATAATAGCCACGATCAAAGATTACAACGCTGTTTTGATAGATATTTAAATCTTCTAAATTATGCAAATGCTCTAAAGCGGCGGAACGTTCAGATGCAAGATACCGTTGAAAAGAAGCATGGACAATATAATCATCAAGAACATCATAAACAATGGAACCAAGTCCCATAGTAAAACGGCGGCTTGGATCAGGATATCCAAACATTTCACCAAAGAACTCGAAATTCGATTTCGAATTAGGCAATTCTATTTTGGAACCATCAATGGCAAATAAATGATATCCATTCCAAAGTTTACGAGATGGGAGCTGCTTATAGAATAAATCAACTGATAAATAGTAGAGCTCTTTAAATAAGGCAGGGTTAATAAATTGGCGAGCCTTTGACAGAGCCTGTTTTGAAATGTCAGGGAAATCAAGATTTCCAAGATCTTCCCGAATACGGGAAAGATTTTGAAACATGGAGGCCTTTGAAGTGTAAAGCAGATACATAATTACTTGAAAAAGAGAAAGTTTTCGTTTACGAACAAAATGATTTTTCGCACGATGAGGTTCCAGTTTTTCTGGGGTTGTGATATACTCCTTAATGGATTGGATGATATTTTTGCAGATGTCAATTCGATTCATATGACATACCTCCTAAAGTGTAATTAAGGTTCGTGGCGAGACGAACAATTCCTTAATTAATAGGTCGCGAAGCGACCTCACTTTCAGGAGGTTTTGTCAAGTACTTTTTTTGTAAAAAAAGAAAAGAAATCCTTTAAATGCCGATGAAATCAGGGCTGAAGGAATTCTGAAATTTTTCTAAAATACTTAAGTTGACCACAGTGG
>NZ_JACRSZ010000059.1 GCF_014385005.1 Jingyaoa shaoxingensis
GCCAAACGGGTTCCCTTGTTTGGGCGCTGTTGATCCAGCTAATTCCAGAATGCCTCCAGTATCGGCTTCTCCTTTTCAAGACGAAATTGTTTTCTCTGCTCCGCAGTGTGATTTTTTGCTTTTGAGTACCGCTCACAATCAAACAGCTTGCAACAGAACTGTACTCCCTGCACTGCCGGAAGGCTGTAATCATACTCTTTCCCTTTCGGTATGGCATCTGTGAAGTAACGTCTCACATGTGCCCAGCAAGAGCAGCGCTTGATATCCGGCAGATTATTATAACCCTGATATCCATCAGTCTCCAGATATCCGCTGAACCCCTGTAGGAAAGATGCTGCATGGAACTTTGCCCTTGTCTCTGTATAATGATAGAGCAGGATCGGCGGAAGTCCATCTTCTCCACTGCGAAAGAGCCACATCCAGGAATCCGTTTCAGGATTACGCTCCGGTTCATTCAGTACCTGAACCCGGGTTTCATCTGCCATCAGATATTTACGCATCCGTAACTGACAGTGAAAATAATCATAAACATGACGGAGATAATTCTCGGCACAGTAAATGATCCAGTTAGCAAGCGTAGCCCGGCTTAATGGGACACCCAGTTGCTTCCAGTCCTCTTCCTGCCGGTTTAACGGCAGACCATTCTGGTACTTCTGGTGCATTGCCCATCCGACAACGGATTCCGATGCATAACTTTCCGGGATCAATGGTTCCTGAACAGGGGATTTGACAAATGTCTGATCATCCGGATGTTCCTCTGATATGGCACACTCCGGGCATTTATAGGTTTCACGATAGATATTTACTACTTTTCCTTTGGCAGGGGTAAAGCGAAATTCATGGCGGACGAATTCTTTCCCGATACATTCCATCTGCGTTCCGCAGGTTGGACAGTTTCGCTCCTCCTCCGGAAGAGAAATGATCTCGTCGCAGGAAGGAACATTTTTAAAGAGATCTGCATGTGTCCGTCTTGCTTTTCTCTTATGTTCCGGAACAGTGATGTCATCAGGAAGTTCCTGTTCCCATGTCGGATCTGCTTCCTGCTCGGCTTCATCAAAAAGATTCAACTGGCCATCGATATCTTTCCGTTTTTCACTGGAAGTACCAAAAAGCTTCTTCGTGAGATATTCAATCTGCTGACGAAGGTTTTCTTTTTCCAGACGGTCTGCTTCCAATGTTTTTTGTAAAGACTGGATCAGTTCTGTCTGTGTGGAAATGGTCTTATTCAGTTGG
>NZ_JACRSZ010000060.1 GCF_014385005.1 Jingyaoa shaoxingensis
GTAAGAAAGGGATACAGCAAAGATTATATCCATTCTTTTTCCGCAGTGTTACAGCAGTCATTCCGTTTTGCAGTATTTCCAAAACAACTAATCAGTTTCAATCCGATGCAATATATCAAACTGAAACGACAGGCAGAGGAAGTTGACCTCTTTTCCGATGATGAAGTGGAAGAAGGCACACAACCGATTTCGCATGATGATTACGAGCAACTTATCAAGTATCTGGAAAAGAAAAACCCACCTGCCATTCTACCGATTCAGATTGCGTATTATGCCGGGCTCCGTATCGGAGAAACCTGTGGTCTTACATGGCAGGACATTAACCTTGAGGAACAATGCCTGACCATAAAACGCAGTATCCGCTACGACGGCATGAAACACAAAAACATTATTGGACCAACGAAGCGGAAAAAAGTTAGGATTGTTGATTTTGGCGATACCCTGACTGAAATACTGAAAGCTGCCAGAAAGGAACAACTCAAAAACCGGATGCAGTATGGCGAATTATATCACCGCAATTACTACAAAGAGGTGCATGTGAAAAACAGAGTCTATTATGAATACTATCACCTTGACGGAACGCAGGAAGTCCCGGCAGATTACAAAGAAATCTCCTTTGTCTGCTTAAGACCGGATGGCTCTTTGGAACTGCCGAGTACACTCAGCATTGTATGCAGATCAGTGTCAAAGAAACTGGAAGGATTTGAAGATTTCCATTTCCACCAGTTACGTCACACCTACACCAGCAATCTGCTTTCCAATGGGGCTGCACCGAAAGATGTACAGGAACTGTTAGGACACTCTGATGTCAGTACCACAATGAATATTTACGCTCACTCAACAAGAAAAGCAAAACGGGATTCCGCAAGACTTCTTGATAAAGTAGTGAGCAATGCTTAACTAAAAATTTCCCTTATTTCCCTTGCGGATTCCGCATAAGGGCAAAGATAAGGGAAAATACATATCATTTCACTATCTAAGAGGCTGTAAGCCTTGAAAAATAAGGAAAGTTCAGGAAATCTCTCCACAGTCGAGTAGACTTACACCTCACAATGTAAGCCCCTCACAGAACCGTACGTGCGGCTTTCCCGCATACGGCTCTTCATAATAATATTTACAGTCTCAAAACAAACTGACATAAATCTT
>NZ_JACRSZ010000061.1 GCF_014385005.1 Jingyaoa shaoxingensis
GGATATTTATCTCCAAATGAATATGAGGAACAATATCTTAAAAATCTGGAAACGACTGTAGCAAGCTTAGCAAGTTAACAATTACATAAAAAGAGAAAATTGGTTGCATTTAATTTGTATTTTTTCTTGACATAGGACCAGGTGAGTATTGAGCACCGAAATCCTCTTAATCTAGGAAGCCGACCGAGTGGGTCTCTGGGAAGGCAACATGTGGGTTTATCGCTATGGTGAGATTTCACACATTCCTACGGTGTCGGAGACCTCATCATGTTATACATGGTCCTATGTCAAGATTTAGTACAAGTTAAAATGAGAAATTTCTCCCCATTTTAACCTGTCAGAAGCTCAGCCTCAGTGTGCATTCTTTCATACACTCGTTCGAATTCGTTTGGCAACATATAGTTGCAATGGCTATGAATTCGTTTCGTATTGTAGAAATCTTCCAGATATTCAAAAATCAACTGGTATGCCTGCTTATAATCGCGAATTTTAAAGCGATTGAGCCATTCACGTTTGATAATAGAATGAAAGGATTCAGTGCATGCATTATCCCACGGAAAAGCTTTCTTCGAATAACTGCGCTGCATATTTTCGGTTGCTTTTTTATATTCCTTTGCAACATATTGGCTGCCACGATCCTAATGGATAATTAATGGTTGATCGATATTTCGTAAGCGTCAAATAAAACAGTGTATAGAAAAATAACCGTCAGCCTTTTATACTAAAAGGTCAACGGTTATCGACAGAATTCTTTTACAAGAGGATTCCAAGGCAGATAATCATCCAGATATTCAGGATGTTCAAGAAAAGCACTCCCCGGCATGTCGGACAGGATATATTTTATATATTTCATCGGGGCAAGCCCATTCGCTTTCGCTGTCTCTACCAGTGTATAGATTCCTGCACTGGCTTCCGCCCCTTTCGGACTGCCGGAGAACAGCCAGTTCTTTCTGCCGATCACAAAGGGACGGATACAGTTTTCCGCAAGCGAATTACTGATGGAACAATTCCCATCTTCCAGATACAAGCTCCGGTTCGTGTGCATCAGGATCCGCACAGGTTTCGATTTCATTAAAAAGAGACATCTGCCCCTCGATTTCGAGAGTAGATGTCTTCTCGGATTTTGTTCCATAAAGTTTACG
>NZ_JACRSZ010000062.1 GCF_014385005.1 Jingyaoa shaoxingensis
CTTAAACTCTTGTGAATACCTTGTACCTCTTGCCATAACCATTCTCCTCTCTTGATCTATGACTATCATATAATATTTATTGAAAATGGTCATGTTTATTTTGTACTATTTATATTCTAACATCATCCCCATTTTTCAATTATTTATATACAAAACAACCTATTATGAGCTGCCTGCAAAGACAGTTTTACAATCTGCATTCAGTAATTCATATGAATTATATTGAACAAAACATGCACAAAATGATATTTTTTTATGATAGTCTTTTTAAGAAAAATTAAGTATGCTATGAGAAATTTTAGAAATGAAGTCTATGGAGATTATATCCGCTATACCCATTCATCTGTCATTCCATTTTCGATTTTAAAAACTATACTTGACGCAAAATGACTATTGTAGTAGTATAATTATATGATTACTATTTCAGTAGTCATTTCATGCATGAAGGGAGCTTTTAAATGAACGTTAAATTATTTGATTCTGAACAAAAAGTAATGGAAGTATTATGGCGGGAGGGAAATCTGCATGCTGGCCAAATTGCAGAAATCCTAAAAGAAGAAATTGGCTGGAACCGGAATACCACCTACACTGTGATCAAAAAATGTATCGAAAAAGGAGCAATTGAACGACAGGAACCAAAGTTTTTCTGCAAAACGCTGATTACCAGGGAGCAGATACAGAAAGCAGAAACCAATGAACTGATCAATAAACTTTTTGATGGTTCCAAAATGCAGTTTTTTTCTGCTTTTCTTTCAGAAGACAAACTTTCCAAAGAGGAGATCTCTGAATTAAAAGAACTAGTCAACAAGCTGAAATAAATCAGATGGAGGTACTATAATAATGGGACAGTTATTATCAATGAATCTCACAGCCAGTTTCCTGATTCTGGTGATATTACTGCTTCGACACTTTTGCGGCAGAATACTGTCGAGAAGATGTTTTGTATGGCTGAGTATGATCGTG
>NZ_JACRSZ010000063.1 GCF_014385005.1 Jingyaoa shaoxingensis
AAGTGTTTACTAACATTTACTATTCTCTTGGTTGTTACCTGTTAAAGATAACTTCCTCGGATGTCTCTATCGGCATGGTTACAATCTTTTGATTGAACCATTTGATATTTTGTATTTTCCATATGCGATTTTCAAGGTACAATGCAAAATCAAAATAGAAACTGTGTGGAATGCTTGCATTCCTAAACATGTTTTGATTTTTGATTTTATAGTGTGCCTGCACACGATCGAGCAAACTTGTTTGCGGGATGCATTGTACAGATACATTCTGACTGAAGATTTATCAGTCATTTAAGATCAAAAACTCTTTTCTGGTCTTAAATCACTGGTAAAACCAGTTATCATAACAGCACTTCCCTGCTGACTGGGTTGACACCAGGCCGTTCGTGATGGTCATCATTTCGCAAATCCTTTTTCTAATCAACCAAATGGTTTCATCTGGCCCGCTATCTGTATCTATATATGAAGAAGCCCTGCTTCTTTTTTCTTTTGTAATCTGGCGTCCACCTGCTCTCCCACACCGTCTCCAGTGCAGTACCATCGGCCGCTTAGGTCTTAACCATCGTGTTCGGGATGGGAACGGGTGTGTCCCCTAAGCGCATCGACACCAGAAGTTTTGTCATCCTTGATGACTGAACAGTGAAACAATCTTTACTTCCGACTCTATTTTCCGTTTTAGTTGGATTGATTCGGACGCCTGTGCTTCCTACTTTTCTTCCAAACTTTTCCTTAGAAAGGAGGTGATCCAGCCGCACCTTCCGATACGGCTACCTTGTTACGACTTCACCCCAGTTACCAATCCCGCCTTCGGCAGCTCCCTCCTTTCGGTTGGGTCACTGACT
>NZ_JACRSZ010000064.1 GCF_014385005.1 Jingyaoa shaoxingensis
GTCCAAATATAAGTGATATCTGAGCACCATACAGCATCTGGATGTTCTGGATTAAATTTTTCGTTCAAAATATTTTTTAGTTTCCGGCTTAGATCAGAATCAATGGTTGTTTGAGTATACGGTTTGATCCATTGCGCTTTTATTCCCATTTGACGCATATAATTTCCCACTGTTTTTTCAGTAATAGTTTCTCCGGATTTCCGCAATTCAGCTGCAATTTTAGGAGCACCATAGTTTTGATGTGAATCATCATAAATCTTTTGGATTTTTTCTTTTAAAACAGTTCGACGAAGAGACGTGTCCGAAGGAACCCGCTTCTTCCATGCATTATAACCAGATCGTGAAACGTTCAATTTTTTCAGTATCCCGCTGACAGAAACTTGACGTTTCACAGGCAGGTTGTTAATTTCTTCTACATATTTAGATGTAGCAGCGTAAAGAGTTTTTGTCATTTTCCCAGAATACCGATTGCTTTTTTTAACACTTCAAGTGCATCCTTTGTATCGCGTAATTCTCGTTGCAGACGTGCGATTTCTTTTGCTTCATCACTTGCGTAATTGCCTGAACCACGAGTAGGAACAGTTCCTTCATGTTCCTTTGCTGATTTCATCCAAGTCTTTAGTGCTGATTCACTAATTCCAAGATTTTCAGCACACTTACGAAGCGCAATCTCAGGATGCTCCAACCGATATCTTACTGCATCTTCCTTAAACTCTTGTGAATACCTTGTACCTCTTGCCATAACCATTCTCCTCTCTTGATCTATGACTATCATATAATATTTATTGAAAATGGTCATGTTTATTTTGTACTATTTATATTCTA
>NZ_JACRSZ010000065.1 GCF_014385005.1 Jingyaoa shaoxingensis
TCATGAGAAGCAAAAGAATACCTGCTGAAGAACAATACCGTCTCATCATGGAATGCCGTCAAAGTGGATTGACAGATCATCAATGGTGTGTGGAACATGATATCAAGCCAGGAACTTTTTACAACTGGGTAAAAAGACTGCGTCAGAAAGGTTGTGTGGATTTGCCGGCGTCAACTGGAAGCACCTATCGTGCACCAGAAAGCCAGGAAGTTGTCAGAGTGGATTTTCATGATACTGACCCGATTCCTTATGAACAGTCATTAAATATAATTCCGGCATCTACGGAAAGAAATAACCTTTCTGTAGCAGAGCCAATGAAGCTGTCTGTAGGAAGCTTTCATCTAACAATACCAAATGGAACAGATCCTCAGCTTCTGGCTCAAACGCTTCGCATTGTGAAGGAGTTGGAATGTTAGGGGATATCACAGCCGCCGATGAAATCTATATCGTAACAGGCAGAACGGATATGCGGAAATCCATTGACGGGCTGTGTGCTATTGTAGAGGATCAACTCCATATGGATCCAAGGCGAAGTGCCCTGTATCTTTTCTGTGGAAAACGTTGTGACAGGATCAAAGCTTTGCTCTGGGAATCTGACGGATTTGTGCTGCTGTATAAACGTATGGAAGTCCAGGGCAGATTCCGCTGGCCCAGAAATCAGTTGGAAGTAAAACAATTGACCTGGCAGCAATTCGACTGGCTCATGTCCGGGCTTGAAATCGAACAACCAAAGGCATTCAAGCCTACGGAATGATCGCGTAAAACATCTATGCCAGCCAACAGAAACGGAG
>NZ_JACRSZ010000066.1 GCF_014385005.1 Jingyaoa shaoxingensis
TTGTCGTACATTTTTTTGATTTATGCATGGATTTTAATCTGTGACAAGAAAATAAAAGAGAAGTTAGTATCGAAAAAAGATACCAACTTCTCATAATCTTACTTAACTTAATGCCATTGAGGTTATACTTCAGGTCTTTTTTTGCATGGAAAATCATAGAGACACTTCTTTTTCAGTTGATGTGTCTAGTATGCCACGCCATGGCAGTAGATGTAATAAATTTGTTAAAACTCATTGGATATTGCTGTTTAATCAACTTGTTTCTTAGATTCTTTCAAAATATCATTCTTTCGTTGAACATCATAGATATATTATTGACTTTTAAACATAAATTTATATAAAATAAGCATATTGATTGGCTTGATACCACATAAGGAGCGCACAATGCACAATATTTATGCTGGATGCCATATGTTGTTGTTCAGTCGATTTACAGCTATACCTTGTTTGAGTTTGCAGGCAGTAAAACACATATCCGTGCCCAAGAGGAACAGCACCAGTTCTATCAAAAACAGGAACAGCTCCTGACCCCACTGTGGTCAACTTAAGTATTTTAGAAAAATTTCAGAATTCCTTCAGCCCTGATTTCATCGGCATTTAAAGGATTTCTTTTCTTTTTTTACAAAAAAAGTACTTGACAAAACCTCCT
>NZ_JACRSZ010000067.1 GCF_014385005.1 Jingyaoa shaoxingensis
ACAAGCTCCGGTTCGTGTGCATCAGGATCCGCACAGGTTTCGATTTCATTAAAAAGAGACATCTGCCCCTCGATTTCGAGAGTAGATGTCTTCTCGGATTTTGTTCCATAAAGTTTACGGGTCAGGAAATCAACCTGCTCTTTCAGGAGCCGGACCTGCTGTTCCAGTTCTTTGATATGATTTTTATACTCCTGTTCCGTAGCTGACATAACCTGAAAACCCTTTCGTTTCGATAGGATTATTATACCATAGAATCGTCAGATTTCCCAGCATTTCTAAGGATTTTCAGTATTTTCAGACTTATGCGGGAGCCATTTCTGAACCGCCTTTGGCTGCTCCGGGTTCAAACCTTCCAGAAGCCAGCGTAGCTGCTGATCAGAAATCTGTTTTGCTTCTTCGCCGGTCCGCGGCCATTGGAGACGTCCGTTTTCGTACCGTTTGTATAAAAGGCAGAAACCGTCTCCCTCGTAATGGACTGCTTTGATCCGGTCAGCCCTCTTTCCACAGAACAGGAATAAGGAATTGCTGTAAGGATCCAGTTTGAAGTTGTACTGGATGATATCCAGCAAGCCATTGAGCTGCTTCCTCATATCGGTGTAGCCGCATCGGAT
>NZ_JACRSZ010000068.1 GCF_014385005.1 Jingyaoa shaoxingensis
AGTCAGTGACCCAACCGAAAGGAGGGAGCTGCCGAAGGCGGGATTGGTAACTGGGGTGAAGTCGTAACAAGGTAGCCGTATCGGAAGGTGCGGCTGGATCACCTCCTTTCTAGGGAAAATAGAGTCGGAAGTAAAGATTGTTTCACTGTTCAGTCATCAAGGATGACAAAACTTCTGGTGTCGATGCGCTTAGGGGACACACCCGTTCCCATCCCGAACACGATGGTTAAGACCTAAGCGGCCGATGGTACTGCATTGGAGACGGTGTGGGAGAGCAGGTGGACGCCAGATTACAAAAGAAGAAAGAAGCGGGGCTCCTTCATATATAGATAAACCGCTGGCTTTACCAGTGATTTAAGACCAGAAAAGAGTTTTTGATCTTAAATGACTGATAAATCTTCAGTCAGAACTGATTTGGGAATCTTATTTATAATGTTTCCAAATCCTTGTACCTTGAAAATTGCATACGTGAAAATACAAAATATCAAATGGTTCAATCAAAAGATTGTAACCATGCCGATAGAGACATCCGAGGAAGTTATCTTTAACAGGTAACAACCAAGAGAATAGTAAATGTTAGTAAACACTT
>NZ_JACRSZ010000069.1 GCF_014385005.1 Jingyaoa shaoxingensis
AGAGTCGGAAGTAAAGATTGTTTCACTGTTCAGTCATCAAGGATGACAAAACTTCTGGTGTCGATGCGCTTAGGGGACACACCCGTTCCCATCCCGAACACGATGGTTAAGACCTAAGCGGCCGATGGTACTGCACTGGAGACGGTGTGGGAGAGCAGGTGGACGCCAGATTATAAAAGGGCTTATAGCTCAGCTGGTTAGAGCGCACGCCTGATAAGCGTGAGGTCGGTGGTTCGAGTCCACTTAAGCCCATTAGGGTATAAAGCCCGTTGGAATAATCCAATATGGGGGTGTAGCTCAGTTGGGAGAGCACCTGCCTTGCAAGCAGGGGGTCAAGAGTTCGAATCTCTCCATCTCCATTTGGTTAAAGAAATTTAACCACCTAATGAAATTTGTACCTTGAAAATCGCATATGGAAAATACAAAATATCAAATGGTTCAATCAAAAGATTGTAACCATGCCGATAGAGACATCCGAGGAAGTTATCTTTAACAGGTAACAACCAAGAGAATAGTAAATGTTAGTAAACACTT
>NZ_JACRSZ010000070.1 GCF_014385005.1 Jingyaoa shaoxingensis
TTCTCTGCCTTTACCGTTACTTCCCTGCTTCCTACGTCTTTGATAGTCGGGGCGGTTGCTGTCCAGTCTCCATCTCCTACTTTATAGGAAATCACTGTTCCCTCTGTTACATTTGCGGATGCTGCACTTCCATGCTCATTTCCATCATAAATTCCTTCGTAAGGGGTTCCTGTCACGGTCAGGGTTCCCTTCCGGGTGATGGTCAGGGTTCCCGGATTATATGTCACGGTATAATTACCCTGGTCTGCTTCTCCGCTTGCTGTGATAACATAGTCTCCTACATTCTCACCAGGTTCACGGCTCAGTGTATATTCCACCTTATCTGTTCCATACAGTCCGCTTACGTCTGCTGTCAGTTCCGGGTCTGCCTCGCCAAACATCTTGCTCTTGTTGTCTGCTGTTACCGTTGCAGATGCCGGCGTAATCTTATAGGTTCTGGTGACGCTTCCACTGTAGCTGCCTTCTCCCGTAATCGTTACGGTGATGGTCTTTACGTCTACAAAGTTGTCTGTGTCATAGCTTACCTTATA
>NZ_JACRSZ010000071.1 GCF_014385005.1 Jingyaoa shaoxingensis
TTGATATATTGCATCGGATTGAAACTGATTAGTTGTTTTGGAAATACTGCAAAACGGAATGACTGCTGTAACACTGCGGAAAAAGAATGGATATAATCTTTGCTGTATCCCTTTCTTACTTTCCCGTCTGGAAACTCACCACCGAATGTAAGCAGATCAAGAAATGCCTGTAAATGTTCGGCAGTAACTGTTTTCAGTTTGCGGTCTGCAATCGGGTGTTTTTTGATACAGCGGATTGCACCAAGATAATTTTCCACTGTGCCGTTGCTGAGTGTCCCGGTTTTCAGTTCTTCTTCCGCCCACATATCCAGAAGCTCTCCTACCGTAAGGCTGTCTGCCTTTGCGACAAACTTCTTATTTTCGTAATCTTCCAGTGCTTTGCGGAGAAGTTTTTCCGTCTCACTTTTACTTTCGGTTCCAGCATATTCTTTCTGAACCATTTTACCGCTTGCATCTTCTACATAGAAGCGATAGTACCATTTTTTTCCTTTTTTTCTAACAGATCCTTTTGCCATAAT